>NZ_JAKJSC010000001.1:1470200-2940401 GCF_029029525.1 Labilibaculum sp. DW002
TCGTTAAAGTAATTGAATCACTGACTGCAGAAAGAACTTACGACGAAATCATTTTTACGACTCCAGATGGAGACCAATATGATCAGAGGACTGCAAACACCTTATCGATTCAAGAAAATATCATGATTCTATGTGGACACTACAAAGGAATTGACCAACGCATTCGTGATCATTTTATCACCAAAGAAATTTCAATTGGGGATTTTGTTTTAACTGGAGGAGAGTTAGCCGCAGCTATTATTGCAGATAGCGTTGTTAGACTTATACCAGGTGGAATGGGAGACGAAACTTCTGCTTTAACAGATTCCTTTCAAGATGATCTTTTATCGCCACCTCTTTACACACGCCCTGCAGAATTCAGAGGATGGAAAGTTCCAGAAATACTACTATCTGGAGATCATAAAAAAATTGAAAAATGGCAGGAAGAACAAGCCTACGAAAGAACAAAACGATTACGTCCTGATTTATTGGACGAATAAAAAAAAAGAGCTTCTGTATTGAAGCTCTTTTTTTTACCAACAATTAATAGTTTGTTGATTTCTTTTCAAAATAAGACTGTGGATGCTCGCAAGCAGCGCACATATTAGGAGCCTTAGTTCCTTCATGCACATAACCACAATTTCTGCAATACCACTCTTCTTTCTCTTCAGAAACAAAAACCTTCTCCTCCTCCAAGTTGCTAAGCAGCTTTAAATATCGTTGCTCATGCATTTTCTCAACCTTAGCGATCAATTTAAATGCAGTTGCCACTTTTTTGAATCCTTCTTCTTCAGCAATACGCGCAAACTCTGGATACAATTCAGTATACTCCTCATTCTCCCCACTTGCTGCAGCTTTCAAATTCTCGATTGTTGTTCCAATTTTGCCTGCTGGAAAAGCGGCTGTAATTTCAACATCACCACCTTCTAAAAATTTAAAAAATCGTTTAGCATGCTGCATTTCCTGCTCAGCAGTCTCTACAAAAATGGCTGCAATTTGCTCATAGCCTTCTTTTTTAGCTTGCTTTGCAAAATAAGTATATCTTGCTCTTGCTTGAGACTCACCTGCGAAAGACTTCAATAAATTCTTTTCAGTTTCAGTTCCTTTTATACTTTTCTCCATTATTTTATTTTTTTTGATTCCATTACAAATATCCTCATTTTTCGAAGAGATTATCACAATAAAGAGAAATTTTCAACAATTTATATTCAATAAAGAAAACGAGAATAATCTCACTTTTACACATCAATAACATTCCAACAAAGGAAATCAGTTTGACATCCAACAACGGCCAACTCAAAAGAAGCAGAAAAACAAATCCTTATTGGTAAATCCAAACAAGCCTTTATTTATATAATAATGAAAATGTATTTTTTTCAGAAAATTAATTTCACCTCAACAAGCAACAACACATTCTTAGAAGAAAAATTATTTTTTTCACTCCCCCCCTATTTAAAACCTTTGCATTAAAAAAAATGCATTTTTTAAAGGTATACCCCCTAAATTTAATAGTATTATTCATTTTTTTTCATACTTTTGAAATCGAAACCCCTTCACATTAGGGTTAGGATAGAAATTAGTTGATTTATTCCACAACTACCCCCTTTCAAAAAGGGGGTGGTTTGGTTTTTTAACTAAAAAAAACAAGAAACCACATTATTGCATTTATATAATATTAACCGTTTACCATTTTTTTTTAATCTAAAATCTATTACTATGTTGAAAGCAAGAAAATTTTTCGCAATACTTATATGTACTCTTGTAGTAACAGGAAATCTATTTGCACAAGAAAAAGGAGATGTTACATTTGGAGCTGACCTTATGAGTAGATACGTATGGAGAGGAACACAATTTTCTACAGGTCCTGTAATACAACCAGCAGTTGAGTACAGCAAAGGAGGATTCGCATTAGGAGCCTGGGGATCTTATGCACAAGATGGTTCTGATGGAGCTGAAGCCGATCTATATGCTTCATACACTTTTGCTGATGATTTATTCACAGCTACTGTAACCGATTATTTTTTCCCAACAGATGGAATTGCTGTAAACAACAGCTACTTCGATTATAAAAAAGCATCTACAGGACATATCATGGAAGCTACGCTTGCTTTTAATGGGAGTGACGGATTTCCAATTAGCATTTTAGCTGCCATGAATTTCTGGGGTGCTGATCAAGACGCCAATGGCGATCAGCAAAATTCTCTTTACATCGAATTAGGATATGGTTTTGAATACAAAGAAGTAGCCATTGATTTATTTGCAGGTTTCACACCTATCGATGCAGACGAAGACAAAGGAGAATCAGGATTTTATGGTGACACTGCAGGATTTGTAAACATGGGATTTACTGCATCTAAAGAAGTTGTTATCACAGAAAATTTTTCATTACCACTATCAGCATCTGTAATTGCTAACCCTATGGCTGAGAATTTATTCCTTGTTTTTGGAGTATCCTTCTAAGCAACACTAACCTCTCCGATTGAAGCTTCTTTTGAGGCTAAAAAAAAAAAGCTGAATCTATTTAGATTCAGCTTTTTCTATTGTATTTTCAATTTCCCTACGGAATACGCATAAACTTATGCGACTGCAAGGAGATATTCCACTTCGGATTATTCTTCACATACTCCACAATAGGCTTCACGTTGTGCACGTACTGACTCCATTCTGATTGTAGGAAAAGCAAACAGTCGTCACCAACCAATTTGGCATGTTCCTCGGCAATGGCAAAATCCTTCTCAATATCGAAAATGATAACCTTAAGTTCGTTGGCTTTTTTGTATGAGCTGGCTACGGGTGCTTTATTCTCCTTTGGCGATAAGCAAATCCAATCCCATTCGCCCGTAATTTCGTATGCCCCCGAGGTTTCAAGGAAATTCTCAATATTGTGTTTTTTCAATTCCGAACACAAAGGCTCCAAATTGTATAGCGATGGCTCACCACCTGTCACCACCACCGACTTGGCAGGTGATTCAACAGCCTTGCGAACAACCTCTTCAACCGAGATTAAACGGTGCTCCTTAGGGTTCCACGAAATTTTAGAATCGCACCAACGGCAGCCTATATCGCAACCGCCAATACGTATAAAGTAAGCAGGTTTTCCTGTATGGAAACCCTCGCCCTGTATGGTGTAGAAGTCCTCAACCAAAGGTAAATCGGTTCCGGCTTCGAATATTTCTTTGTACTTATCTCTCAAATCGTTCTTCTTAACCAATTAAAATCCTAAACTTTGGTTGCTCAGTAAACTGGGCTACAAAAATACTTTCTTTTTAAGCATTTCAAAATCAAAATGAAAGATTATTTAAAATGATTCCATTCTTTAGCTCCAAATTGAGGTAATAAAAAAGAAATAAAATCTACAACAACATATTATGATTATGGAATGTTTTTTGATAATTTCACAAAATCAAACTTATCGAATCACAGCATGAACAAACTTAAATTCCTTTACTTACTCTTATTTATTTCAATACTGGCATCCTGCTCAAAAAGCAGTGATGCGCCTAATTCCCCCGAAATACCAGAAGATTTAAATCCAAAACACCTTACAATTTTCAGTGTTAATGATGTTCATGGACAAATAGATAATTTCTCTAAGATCAAATCCATTATCGACAAAGAAAGAGAATCAACAAATGTACTCGTAGTATCGGGCGGCGATCTATTTTCTGGCAATCCCGTTGTCGACAATCATCCTGAGAAAGGATATCCAATGATAGACCTAATGAATCGAATTGGATTTGATGCAGCTGTAATCGGTAATCATGAATTTGACTATGGCACTCAATTTCTCAAGAAACGAATGGAGCAATCAGATTTTGCATGGGTATGTGCAAATGTAGATATGCAAAATTCAGACGTACCAGAACCATTTGAATACAAAACAATAACAAAAGAAAACATAAAAATATCTCTACTCGGCTTAGTTGAAACCAACGGAAAAGATGATGGGATCATTCCTTCAACTCATCCATGGAGAGTTAAAGACATTCTATTCGAAAGAGCAGAAGACATCGCTTCACTTTTTTCCAAGGTAAAAGAAGAGGAAAAATCGGACTTATACATCGCCCTAAGTCATTTAGGGAAAAATGGCGATAGTAACTTAGCAAACAACTTCCCCTATTTTGATTTAATAATAGGTGGTCACTCGCATTCAAAATTATCTACTGAAGTAAATGGCATTCCAATCTTTCAGGCAGGTAGCAATCTTAACTATTTAGGTAAAATTTCGCTTACAGTCACAAACAAAAAAATCGAATCAATTTCCTACGAATTAATCGAGCTAAACGATATTAATGAATATGACTCAGATTTAAAAACGCTTATCGACGAATACAATAATCAGGAATATTTAACAGATGTGATTGGTTATTCCAGCAGATACCATGATGGGGGTATGGTTGGTTGTTTCTACACCGATGCTTTACGAATTAAAATGAATGTTGATGTTTGCTTTCAAAATACAGGAGGTATTCGCTCAAGCTTAAACGAGGGAAATATTACAAAAAGGGAAATTTACGAAATAACTCCTTTTAATAATGGGACGGTAATTTACACGATGTCTGTTCTTGACATCAAAAAATTTCTGCGAGGATCGGGATCTGGCTTCTACTATTCTGGAATAAAAATTGAACAGGTTGATCGAGATGTTGAAATAAGAGATCTTCAAAACAATGTACTGGACGATGAAACGACTCTAACAGTAGGACTAAATGATTATATTCCTGCGGTTCATGATAGTTACTTTCCAGACAATGCACAAATACAGTCAATGACTGATGCAGAAACGATTATTAGTTATTTAGAAGAAACTTCAAATCAAGTAGATTACCCTATTTGCGATCGTTATTTTAGAATGAATTAACCAATGAATATTAAAATGATCAAGGCTATTTACGTTTTGATCATTTTAATATATCAGCCCATTTTCTCCACTCAATTTCATATACGGCATGAGGAATATTTGTCTCTTCTGTGGATATATACAAAGAATCATTGTCATCAAAAACAATTGCTTCTGTTTGTGCTCCACCAAGCGAGCTTAGATCCAAACGCAAACTTTTCCCTGAAAAGAAATCTGTTCCTTTATAGGATGAAAATAGCAACACATAAGTGCGATAGTCTTTGTAACCAACCAATGCCAATACCTTACCATCTGAGCTAAGATCGGCACCTGTAATCAATAAATCTGCATCAAACTCCGCTTTCACCTTCAAGCTTTGATTTTTAAAATCTTTCGACGCCACATACATTCGAGTTTTATAGTCAGCCCAATTTTTTGAAAAGAAATACAAGGAATCACGAAAAGCAACAAAAGCTTCACAATCGTAATCATGATTTTGCTTTCGTGGGACAAACACATCTTGATCTGCCCAAGCAAGTGGCATTTCCTCGGCCTCAATTGAAGAACTATCTTGTGAGCTGAAACTTGATTTACGAATCCGAAGCACTCTTAAATTTTTTCGAACACCAAAATTATTTCCAAAATCACCGATATAAATATAATCCTTATCATCCGTTACATCTTCCCAATCCAGGTTCTTAAAATTGGAAATTGCAAGTTCCTTCTTTATAACTCCTGCTTTGTTGTATGCATATAAACTCGCTGCACAGTCGCTATCGTTATTCACCCAAAACAAATCTTGATACCAAACCAAACCTGATTGTTCATTCACTTTTGCTGATAAAGAATCCGTTACTAATACAGGTTGATAAACAATTGACTCTAAATCAACTCCTTCCCCCTTAATATTTGGTTCAGAAACTGAATTACGAGAACAATAATTGCAAGAAAAGAGGCCAAAAAGTATGGTCAATAGACTTAAAACGATCAGATTTTTCACAGTTTATGATTTAGATACAGCACAAATCTGAACAAATAAATTGATATTATCAATCATTCACAATATGATAATCAATTTATTTATATACATCCAATCTCACAACCAATCCCAATTGAACAATCAATTAGGCAGTATTCTGCGGTAGGTAAAGGCTTAATAATTGATACAATAAATCTTCATTAATTGGTTTTGGAATATAATCCTTAAAGCCAGCTTCTTTTATTAGCTTCTTATAACTCTTTAACGCATATGCTGTTTGCGCAATGATAGGAATATTTGGTTTTGCATTTAGTATTTTTCGTGATGCCTCATATCCATCCATTAATGGCATTTTAATATCCATTAAGATTAAGGAGATAGACGATTCCGAATTCACCAGATGAATACTCTCTTGTCCATTTTTTGCCCAAATTACGCGAGCTGCAGTTGGGCTCAACATCTCATTAATTAACAAGTAATTGTATTCAATATCTTCTACAACTAAAATAGTTTCTCCAGCTAACTTAGGTGGCAACACTTCTATTTTTTGAGACTGCTCTTGCTCACCTACAACAACATCCGAAAGCTTAAAGTAGAAAGTTGTTCCTTCACCTTCTTTCGATTCCAGACACAATTCTCCATTCATTAATTCCGAAATCTCTTTACATATTGCTAATCCTAAACCAACTCCTGACTGACTACATACCAAAGGATCTTCTACTTGACGAAAAACATCGAAAATAATATCTACATCCTCATCCTTTATTCCAATACCAGAATCCGACACACTAAACAAAACATCATTATCAATCACCCTATAACCATACTCAATTTCCCCTTTGTTGGTATACTTAATTGCATTGTTAAGCAAATTAGTTATTAGTTGCATTAACTTCGTTTTATCTGCAGTAATAAACACTTCAGAATTTGCAAAACTAAACATCTGAGTAGTAAGATTAGACTTACCATGTTTCTTTATCTCAGCCTTTACATATTGCTGTAAGGTTAGATAAAAATCCGATAAGGAGAATTCTTCTTCTTCTAATTTGGCTTCCTTTGCTTGCAATAAGGAAACATCAAAAATGGACTCAATAATGTTCAACAAATGTTTTCCACTCGAATTGATAATTTTATTCCATCTCTCATAACTTTCTTTCTTTGTACTCGCCTCTCCCAAGCCGCTAAACCCAATAATTGCGTTTAATGGAGTCCTTAACTCATGCGACATTGTGGCTAAAAAAGTTGATTTAAGTCGATCACTCTCCTCTGCCTTTTCCTTCGCTAGTATCAATTGCTCTTCAAAATTCCTTCTATAAAAAACTCCTGCCAACATATCAGCAAGGGTGTAAAGAAGATAAAAGTCACTTTTATTCAAATTTGGGCTACCCTCAAGTACATCAAAGCCAATAAATCCGAGTAAATGCTCACGATAAAAAAGGGGCAAATACAATCCTGACTTTTCCTCAATTTGAATCCCAAAATCCGCAGAACGAAAGGCTTCTGCTGGCAAATCAGCTAATGACGCAATGTAAATTTGTTCGTGTTTCTGAAACTTATCAATCCACCAATTTAGTTGCTCTTTAGGTATCTCTTTTTGTCCTTTTAGTAAACTTGGAACATTCTTAGCACACCATTCATGAGAGTTAACCACTTTTGATCTCATTTCATCGATAAGAAATATGTAAGTTCGATCTGCATGAATCATCTTAGAAATATTTTGCAGAGCAAGACTAATTACTTTATCAAATTCACTTCCTCTTGAACTAACAAATTCAGCAGAAATATTACTAATTAATTTTTCTATTTGTGATTTATGATCTAGTTTCTCTGCGGCTATTTTTTGCTCACTAACATCCCTAACAATAGACTGAATGAAATATTTTCCATTAATCTCAATGACATTTGCATTGATAACCACAGGAAATACTTTCCCCGTTTTAGTAATGTGTTCGGTTTCGAAACGAACCCTTCCAAAATTTTTAAGTGATTCTCTTATACGATCCAACTCTACAATATCCCATTCTCCTTTTCCTGACAAATTAGGAGGAGATAAATTCAGAAATTCCTCTCTCGTATAACCATAGCGTTGTATTGCTATATCATTCACCTCAATAAAAGTCTGAAATGCTGATTCTTTCCATGGATGAACAAAAACTGCTTCATTAAGTGAGTTAAACAGTAAACGGTACCTGGCTTCGCGCGACTCAATCTGCTGTTGTGCTAATTTTCTCTCTGTAATATCGCTTATATAACCTTCAATAAATAAAGTTTTATTCGATGAATCTTTGATGGTAATTCCTTGTTCAATCACCCATTTAATAGTTCCATTTTTAGCAACTATTCTATATTCTACACTAAAACGTTCATCCGTTTCACTTGCTTTATTAACAGCATCTACTACAAGCTTTCTATCATCAGGGAAAATAATATCACTGAATGAAATTCTTGCATTTTCAATAATCTCATCCACTCTATAACCAGATAAATCATACACTCCGTCACTAATAAAAAGCATCGTCCATCTCTCATCAGCCAAGCATCTATAAACCATACCTTCTAAATTCCCCATCAAGGTTGAAAGTTGCCTCTTTGCTTCATTTATTTTTTTTTCTGATTTTTTCGAATTTGTTACATCTCTTATGATTGACGTGACTTCACCCAATTCATTGTTACTCACTCTAACTTCAAAAAAATACTTCTTATTTTTTTGTGATGTTATCTGATATTCAAAAAGAATAAGCTCTCCAACGTATTTAAACTGCTTTTGTTTTTCTAAGAAGAGCTGGTAAAAACCTGTTTCAAAAACGTGTTCAATCTTCTTGCCAATAATAATTTTCTCTTTAAAGAATAATTCTTGATTCTCCCCATGAAAATCTAAAATTACACCATCCTTATCTACTCTTAAAATACGATCAGGAATAGTTGTCAGAAGTGCTTTTGATCGTGCAATGCTATTTATCAGCAGTTCATCCTTTTCAAGTCTTTCCGAAATATCCTCAAAAACAGTATATACGATATCAACATCCCCTGAGTGATCGATTAATGGAATAGCTGTCAAATTAATCCACACATAATCTTTTTTTCGAGAATTATAAACCCCAATAATTGTATTTGCTATCTCCTTGCCTGTTTTAAAGACCTTTTTTGCAGGATGCATACTTGCGGTCATTTCTTTTCCATCCTGATAAATATTTTTTACCGGAGGTTCAAAACGTTCAATATTTAAAAGTTTCTCATTGGTAACACCTAGAATCGTTGTAGCAGCCGGATTTGCGTAAATAATCTTGCCTTGCCTATTCCGATGAATCACACCAAGTCCTGTAGATTTGAATAACAGTTCATACTTTCCAACCGATTTTGATAACTCTAATTCTTTAGCATAGTTCTCCTTTTCTTCTTGGATTTTTTTTACTTGCTTTTCAAGAGTTACTATTCTTTCCTGATATTCTTCAAGATTATTCTTAGAATCTTTTGATGAATTTTTATGATTTTCCTTTGGCATATGTCACTTTTTCACACGTATATATACTATACAACATTACATGTGAATAAGTTACAAATTATATTCGGATATTTATATCTTGATATATTTATTTATCTGCATACTAAATATCATATTCCGATGATTGCTTAATCTCTTTTATCACGAAAGTGCTATTTAATACGCCAATATTTTTGATTTTAGACAATTTGTAACGAACAAATTCATGATACTCTTCTAAACTTCGAACATGAATTTTAAGAATAAAATCGACTTGCCCTGCAACGTGGTAACATTCCTGAACTTCCTTTAAATCTTGAATTTGCTCCTCAAACTCATCAATAAAAGCCTCGTTATGATATCGCATGGAAACTTGGCACATGGCAGTAACAGTTCTACCAATTCTTGTTTTATCTAAAATTGCTACATACTTTTTAATAAAGCCTTGATTCTCCAGTCTTCTTATTCTTTCATAAACTGGTGAAACTGTTAGACTCAGCATGCTTGCAATTTCTTTTGCTGTCTTTTTTGAATCGGTCTGTAATATCCTTAAAATCGTCTTATCGGTTTGATCTAAACTTTCCATATCAGAAAAAATTACTCCATTTATAACGTTTGCATAACATTTGAAAGTGAAAAACACTTTACTTGGCGCTAATTTCGGTAATTATTACTTAATTACAATGGGAATGTATGAAATATAACGGAAAGGTCGTTACTTTGCTAGCAAATAGTACGGAACAACACAACAAACATATAGGTTGCTTGCAACCAAAAACAAACACAACAACAAACACAACAACACACTACAAAAACACCTCTTTCCCTTCCTGGATCGAGGTTTTTTTTATTCCACCAACTCAAAAAAAAAAAAATGCGCCCGTATGGACGCATTCCTCTTGCTTTATTTGTTTTATCTTATTTCGTTAATTCATAAGCATCCGTTTTGCCTTTCTTCACTGCAGGTATACCATCAACCATCCAAGCAGGAGCAGTTTTCCCTTTTAGATAGTAATCGAAGAATTGCATCATTCTGATGGATAAGTCCATTCGGTTAGGACGTTTTTTCAAGTTATGTGCTTCGTTATTATATGAAAGCATCCAACATGGTTTTTGCAAACGTCGCATTGCCACGAAAAATTCAATTCCTTGGTACCATGGCACTGCACCATCATGATCGTTGTGCATAATAAGCAATGGTGTTTTAATTTTTGGAACCGAGAAAATAGGCGAGTTCTCTAGATAATGTAATGGTTTCTCCCAAAGGGTACCACCTATTCTACTTTGTGTATGCTCATATTGGAACATTCTACTTCTGCCACTTTTCCATCTGATTCCTCCATATGCAGAGGTCATATTACTCACAGGAGCTCCGGCCATAGCACATTTGTAAAGGTTTGTTTTTGTCACCAAGTGAGCAATTTGATAACCTCCCCAACTTTGTCCTTGTAAAGCAACGTTTTCTTTATCGATAAAATCAAAACGATCCATCATTGCAAGAGTTCCGGTAACTATTGAACTGTATGCACTTTCTCCGGGATGACCAACTTTAGGATAGGTAATGTCTGGCATGAAAATCAAGTAATCATTACTTACGCAGTATGTTGGGTTAATTATAGACCAATTAGGCTGAGGCACATAATGCTTGTGTAAACGATCACTAACTCGTTCGTAAAAATAGACAAGCATTGGGTATTTCTTATTAGGATCGAAATTTTCAGGTTTGAAGAGCATTCCTTGCAACTCTTCTCCATCTCCCGAAGTCCATTTCACCAATTCAACATCTCCCCACAAGTAATTTTTCTGTTGTGGGTTTGCATCAGATATTTGCTTTAGCTCTGATAAATCAAGCTTACTTGTCCACAAGTTCGGATACTCCTTAAAAGTTGATTTCGTCCAAAGTAATCGATTTGCCTTCTTTGCTTTTAATGTTTTTCGATAGCTAACATCTTCGAACACCAACTGTTTTGGATCATCATCCTTCTTTAACTGAAAATATCCTGATTTTTTTGAAAATTCATGAAAGGCACTTAATAATACTGTCACATTCAAATCAACAAACAACTCATCTTCATCCAACTTTTCGTAATCGAAGCGGATATGATTTCTACGTCCGAATCCATTGGTAATGTTTTCAGCACCCTTCACTCCTTTCGGATCTAGCTTCCAAAAATCATAACGATCCTGTACAATCACATACTTGTCATCCTTTGTCCAGCCAACAATCCCATACGGACTAGGATCACTAGGTGTATCGTGAGTTTCATTGTAGAAATTTGTTTTTATTTTAGCCGTTAATGCAATTGTTTTTTTAGTGTCAATCTGGTAAGAGTACCACACACTATCTCGCGATTCGTACCAATACATGTAATTCTGAGCTGGAGAAAGATTAACCCTGGAATTCATTTTTTCCAAAACCAATTCCCTCTTTCCGGATTTTGTATCAAGCAAATAATAATCTGAATACCAATCATCCCAAGAAGTTAATTGCTGGTAGGGTAAATTTGAAGAACCTAAAGCAAACTGTTTATTTCCATGATCAAATAACTTTACCTTTGGCATTTCTTTATCAGCTAACTGAACCAACTTGTTATCAGCAATATTATATACCGCTAACCAAGTTCTTTTCTTTTCCTTCTCTGCCTGCAATTTTTGTTGTGGTTGCAATAAAGGATCTTTCCAATTCCAAACATCAACTTTATATTTTTCCTCATCTAATAAGGTGTCTTTTGGCTCATTTATTGGTTTTGGAGCTACTCCAAAATATAATTTATTCCCATTTTTAGAGAAGTATATCTCACCATTTTCACTAGCTGTCCACTTGTCTTGAATTTCAACAGTATTCGTATCAACTAATCGATTTAGCTGATCCATCTTCAAGTCTTGATAATACAAGTCAAAGGTTTTATTCTCAACTGTATCTGCAGAAAAAAGAAATGCCAACTGATCGCCATTGTTTGCCAATGCGGTATTCTTAGCTAAACCTTCTTTTTCGAAAACAGTTTTTACTTCTTCATTTTTAGCTAAAAACCAATTTACTTTTGAATTTTGAATACTATCTCCTACAACTTGCACAAAAGAAACTGCATTTCCATTTTCTGACAAATTGTAATCTGCCACATCCTTGTATCTATGCTCTTTTCCTGATAGAAAATTTAGAATCACCAATTCTCCTTTTTTAACATCGTACTTTCCTTTCGAGCCTTTTTTCTTTTCTTCTTTGCCCTTATCCTTAATGGAATCATTTGCCAAACTATCCTTTTTCGCCTTTGGCATTTCCAATAAAAAAGCCAGCCATTCTCCTTTTTCTTCTGGTGTTTTCACAGATTTAAATTCTGCAAAACGCTGAATAGAATTCTTATTTAAATTCCATACTACCAAAGAATCTTTGGGTTGTTTCTCTTTTTCAACCTTATCCATTTTAGCTTTTCGAATGGTATCAAACTGAGCTTTAATTTGAAAACACAACACATCCGAATTAGGCGTAAACACAGCCTTATAACCACGAGAAATAGAATCTAACTTTCCTGTATTTACTTCATACAAATACAAATATCCATCTCCTTTTTGTGGATTTACTTCATAACTAACCCATTCTCCATTGTTCGATATTTTTTGATTTTTCAAATTCTTCCAATGGTCGTAATCAGAATGTTTTAATGACTGCTTTGAATTTTGCGCCATTGCACTGCCTACAAAAAGGCATAGCAAAATGAATAGTAATGACTTTCTCATGACTCGAATAATTATCCTTTATAGTGTTTAGTTGTCTCTCTTACAAATGAACCAAGGATTTAATAAATCCTCTTTATTATATGAAATCTCCTCCTCCGAATTTAAGTGTAGAACTTTTCCTCCAGAAGCTGTTACAATCGCATGCCCAGCAGCAATATCCCACTCCATTGTTGGAGCATATCTTGGGTACACATCAGCTTCCCCTTCTGCAATCATGCATAATTTCAAAGAACTTCCTTTAGAAATCAACTCAACCTCACCGTGTTCTTGTTTTAGTTTCTCAATAAAATCGGTTGTTTCCTGACTCATGTGCGAACGAGAACCAACAACACGCACAGTAGATCTGTTTTGCTTTAATGGTAGCTTTTCAGATTCTAAAACCAATTGATCCAAAGTGCCAGTCCAATCTTCAATATTATTTATTAGGAAAGCACCTAATTCCTTATCCGAAAAATACAATTGTTGATATACCGGAACATAAATTACGCCAGCAATTGCTTTTCCATTTTCTATTAAAGCAACATTAACCGTAAACTCATCATTTCGTTTGATGAATTCCTTTGTCCCATCCAATGGATCAACGATCCAACAGTAATCCCAAGCTTTACGAGTTGTGTAATCTAGCTTCTCGCCTTCTTCACTTAAAACAGGCACTCCCAATTCATCTAAAACAGAGACAATTGCATTGTGCGCTCTCTGATCAGCAATGGTTAAAGGACTGTTATCGGATTTAATTTGGATTTCGAAATCGGTAGAATTATATACTTCGATTATTTCTTTACCCGCCTTTAATGAAGCAGAAATTGCGGCTAAAAGAAGCTCTTTTCTTTTACTAAAATTCATGTGTAAATATGCTTTTCAACCCTTTTGGATTGTAGAATTATCAATTAATAAAAATAAATATAAGACAGTATGGTAACGGTAACAATCATATAAATAATCGTGAGCGGAAAACCAATCTTAAAGAAATCCTTAAAGGTATAACCTCCTGGTCCATAAACCATTAAATTGGTTTGATATCCAATAGGAGTCATAAAATTAGCCGCAGCGGCAAATGCAACAACCAGAACAAAAGGCTCAGGATTTAAATGAAGATTTAAGGCCATGGTTAAAGATATCGGAAACAGGATAGCTACTGCTGCTTTATTGGTAATGTAAGCTGCTAATACCGATGTTATTAAATATACACCAAACAAAACACCAACTCTACCTAAAGGAATAAAAACCGAAATTAAAAGGTCGGCGAGAATCTGAGCCAAACCAGATTTAATCATTGCAGTACCAAAAGCCAAGGCTAAGGAAATGATAAGTGCCAAGTTAAAATCGACTCGTCCTGCAATATCCTTTGGATTAGTAATTTTTAAGCCTAAAATGATAATAATCATTACCACCAATGTCATAAATAACGGAACGATATTACAGGCAGAAAGTAAAACTGCTAAGACTGTTCCACCTAACAATAATCCAATTTTATATCCTTCTTGCTTTCTAAACTCTTTTACTTTCGAGATAAAATAGAAATCCTGTACCAAGTGAGAACGATCAACAAAATCATCACCTCCTAATAATAAGAGAACATCACCTGCTCGTAATTTCACTTCCCCAATTTTACCATTTACTCGGCCTCCATTTCTATGGATTCCAATGATAGCAGCATCGTATTGGCCTCTAAAATTAGCTTCTTTTACCGTTTTAGATATCAGTGTTGAATTATGAGAAATTACAATTTCGACAACCTCAATGTGTTTTTTATGTGTTAACATTCCAACGGTAGGCAATGTCAATCCTGAATTCGGAAGCACTAAATCGGCAATTGTTTCGGTATCCCCAGCAAAAAGCAATCGATCTGCTTCTTGCAGTCGGTATTCATGAGAAACAGCAGAAATTCGAGTTTCTCCTCTATTTATTTGAAAAAGATAAAGGCCTTTTAAATTTCTAAGATCTGCCTCCTCAATTGATTTCCCAATTAAAATCGAATTTGGTTTTACATGTGCTTCAACAATATATTTTCTAGTATTTTCAGAAAATTCACCTAAAACATCCTCCTTTTCGGGCAACCATTTTTTACTGACAAGAAGCAAATAAATTGAACCAATAAACATCATTGGAATTCCTACATATGCAAAACTAAACATATCGAGAGATTCCAAACCAGGTATGATCTTTTGGTCGACAACCATGCCATTCACAATCAGGTTTGTTGATGTTCCAATAAGTGTTATACAACCTCCTAGAATGGCAGCATACGAAAGAGGTATTAATAATTTTGAAGGAGATATTTTATTTCGTTTGCTCCAACTATGCACGTATGGCATCATAACAGCAACCAAAGGCGTATTATTCAAAAAGGCAGAAAAACTTGCCACAAGAAATATCATCCGAGCCATAAATTGTCGGTATGATTTTGCCTTCCGAAAAACCTTATCGAATAGTGTTTCTACAATTCCTAAATCTCTAATCACATCACCAATCAGCAGAAGCATTAAGATCACAACCATCTGATCGTTAGCAAAACCACTCAAAATTTCCGATGGTGTAAGAATTCCAAAAATCCCTAAAACAACCACTCCAATAAGGAAAGTAAAAGCAGGTCCAACCCACTCTTTATAGAATGAAATTAGAATAAAAACCAATACGATTAAAACAACGATCGCATCAAATGAGAGCATAGACTAGGATTTGGATATAGATTAAGAGACGAAGATACAAAAATACTAGCATCTGAAAGCGAAAAATACAATCCTTTCCGATTATGAATTGTTAAACAAATTTAATTCATAGCCATAAACTTATTCTCTTCTATATATGCAAGCTTAAAAAAGTTAAATTTGTGCTCAATTCAGAAAGAGAGATATGAATAATCAGCAAATTGGCAGTTTTGAAAAAACACTTCATAATACTGCCGTAAAGATTCATTACAAGCAAATAAAACTAAACAAAGAGCATCTATCTAAGTATTTGAATCCTAATCTATTTAATTCTTATTGTAAAAACGGTTGTCCAAATCATTCACAAAAATGGACTTGTCCTCCTTTTTGCCCTCCATTTGAAGAATATTCTAAAAATCATACTAGTATTTCCTTGTACTTATTTTACACTTCTCCTAAGCAATCCATTCAATTTGATGAAAAAGACAGGTCACTATCTGCTTACAATTTTATTAAAGAGGAACTACAATCTTTTTTAAGAAAAAAAGAATTGCCAAATGAAAAAATGATTGCTGCAAATAGCTGTGAATTTTGCAAAACTTGCAAAGTTGCAGAAGGCAAAGCATGCCATATTCCTGAGAAAATACGTTACAATTTGGTTGCCTTTGGTTTTGATGTTCGTGCAATAATGACTGATTTATTTCAGCACAAAATTGAATGGGCCAAAGAAAATAAAGTACCAAATATGGTTAGCAGTGTTGGTGCTATTTTAAACGCTCCTTGAAAGGCAGAAATGTCATAAAATCTGCATGGTGAACAATGTAAGCTTCGGTGCTTCTTTTTACCATATCACCTTCCCCTGCATGTGTCGCAATAATATGACAAACCTCTGGTGGAATTCCACACTCTTCGGCAAGAGAAACACCAGAGAAAGGATGTCTAATATATTTCCCATAGCTTCCTTGAATTGCATTGTTTTTTTCATCCAACACATACTCCAATAATTTCCCAACATCACATAGTATTGCACCTGCAACTACAACATCTAAATCAACAGGAAGTTCCTTTTTAAAAAAGGAATTCATTTTCTTACCACTCGCTTTAGCAATATGTACAACGCATTGTTTATGATCCATAAAACTCACCTTTAAATCTGGACCACAAAGCAATGTAAAAGGTATATTTTCTAAATCTTGTGCAGTAAGCACGCTTCTTTCCAAGGCAATTTCCCAAACTTTTGTAGTTTTCTCTTTTAGTATGTCGTCTTGAATCCACTCCAATTCGGGCCATAATTCTTTAACAACTTTTCTCATACCCATAGCTAGAATGTTTGGTTTTCAGTTTTGCTATAATTTCATCTGCCATTTGATAGGTTGAAGCAGCTCCTTTTTGAATAACATCAGGTTTTCCCGACATTTTCTTCATATCATATGTTTGAACTTTTCCTTCCAAAATAACTTCAGCAACTACCTCACGAATTCTTCTTGATATTTCTGTCTCTCCTAAATAATCTAACATCATACAAGCCGATTCTACCATTGCAATGGGATTAACAATTGAGGTTTTAAAATCAGCATATTTTGGTGCTGAACCATGGGTTGGCTCAAAAACAGCGATTCCATCTTCCGACATTTGTGCACTACAAGCAAAGCCCAGACCTCCAATCAATCCAGCAAAACCATCCGATACAATATCTCCAAACATATTTCCCGCAACAATAACGCCATAATACTCAGGATTTTTTGTCAACCACATCATTTGAGCATCGATATTGGTATTCCACAATTCAATTTCCGGAAATTGTTTTCTTTGAATCTCCTGAGCCAACTTAAACATCATCCCTGAAGTTTCTCGAATTACATTTGGTTTCTCACATACTGTTACTGATTTGTAAGAATTCTTTCTGGCATATTCAAAGGCAGCAGTAAGTATTCTACTGGTACCATTTTTAGTGAAAATTCTTGTGGAAATAGACAATTCATCTCTAGGAACATCTCCAAAATTCTTCACAAATTTCGGATGACTAGTTAGAGCTGCATAAACTGTATTATCAGGATTCGACCATTCAACACCTCCATACAAGCCTTCGGTATTTTGTCTAAAAATTACAACATCAACAATTGGCTCTTCAATTTTGCCTTCTTTTCCTCTTCGAATAAAATTGAGCGGATTTCCTTTGTAAGTTTTACATGGTCGAATACAAATATCTAACTTGAAATACTGACGTAAGCCAACAATCGGGCTAGAATAAACATATCCTTTATTTTTCAATTCAGGAGTCAATTCACTTGCTGCATCGTCTTTCGGTTTAGAAGTTATTGCTCCAAACAAGCCAATTTTGTGTTTCTCAAGCAAATCGATGGTGCGTTTTGGCAGTGGATTTCCTTCTTTACACCAAAATTCCCATCCAATGTCGGCCTCCACATAATTGGCTTCGAATCCGGCAGCCGTTAAAATTCTTATGGTTTCGTCGAGAACAACACGACCAATACCATCTCCAGGCATAGCTACTATGGTTCTTTTACTCATAACTTTAGATTTCACAAGTTAATCCATCGCCACATTCCTCTTCTTACAACAATTTACAACTGATTTATTTAGAAATAAAATTTGTTTTTTTTTGACAACAAAAAAGGCTCCAAAATGGAGCCTTTTTCAATGTCATATTACAGAATATCTATAAGGGGTTTTGTACAGAAACATGTACTTTTTTACTGATAATTCTTTTGTTCTGATAAGCTGTAGATTCAACAGCTACTATATTAATATCCTTATCGATATTAAAACCTTTCCCAACAGGTATTCTCAATTCTCCAACACCTGCAACTGTTTTCAGCTCTTTAATTCCTTTTCCGCCATTTTCAGGAAAGAATTTTCCATCAATTAATTTAGCCTGATAAAATTTCACCTTTTTACGACCAGTACTCAATTTAAATTTTAAAACATATTCTTGTTTCGTTTTTAGTAAATTGATTTTTTGTACTTCGATAGTAGGCGTTGATTTCTTCTTATCTGTTTTACTGATTTCTTTTAGCCCTATGCTTGCTAGGTTATCTTTGTAAAAAGCTTCTGATTTTAACTTTCCGTTCTCCCAAAACTTTCTTTGATAACCAGATTTCTTTCCTTTTATATAATCTGTTTCACGGTATACTTTCCCATCCTTGTAATACCATTTCACAACACCATGCTTCATGCCATCAACATAAGGAATGTCGTACTGTTTTTCACCAGACTTATAGAAAGTCTCGCTAATACCCACTTTTTTATTATTCTTATAATTTACGATAGACTTCAACTCTCCAGTATCAAAATAATACTTTTTAACACCATTTTTTATCTTAGGTTTTGATGCAATAGCATTTTCTTCTACCGCTTTCTCTTGTTTTTTTTCAGTCATCTGCTTTATAAAATCGCAAGAATTAAAAGCAAACAGAAGTATTAATAAGTAAGTAAGATTCTTCATTTATTTGTATTTTTTTGATGATGAAAGGTAATAGGAATTCCATTTGGATTCAATCGAAACTACACCTCATCAATTTCTGCTAGTTTTCCATATAAAACGAAGGCTTTCACATGCTCAAAACCAAGCTTTTGAATTAACTTTTTATAAGTCAAAACCTGCTTCTTGTGTGAATTTTCCTTTTTCTTCCCAAATTTAAAATCGATAACAATCGCTTCTTTTCCTTTGTAAATAACTCTATCTGGTCGCTGCACACCACCTTTTCCCAATAAAATATCCCGTTCGTTAACAACGGTCCAATCTTTAGAAAACCATTCTTCTACCATTGGATTTTCCAGTAACTCCTTTGCAAATTCTAAAACTTCATCAGCTTGTTTCTGATCAAGCTTCCCTTCAAATTGCAATAAACTCACTGCTTTTGTAACATCTTCCTTATATTCAATCAATTGAAATAGCTGATGCAGAATATTTCCTCTACTAACTGGTGAAAAAGTTTCTACCGATTCAGCTTCCGAAAAATCAAAATAATCTGCAGAATGTGCTCTTAACTTTAATCGATCATCTAGTAAAAAAGCTGGGTATTCTTTGCGCTTCTCTTTTTCTATTTGAATTGCATTAGACGGTCTCAATTCAAGTTCTCCCAACTCAAAACAAAACGTTTCTTTATTCCAATTATCGCTTAATGAAATAATATTATCTCCATTAAAGTCTGAAGAATAATTATCTGAATTTTCAAATGCATGAAGCATTACATCAGCAATATTTTTCAAATCTCTTTTTGCGGCAAGAGGAGAATAACTCACAAAAGCATCCTCGGCTCTCGTTAAAGCAACATAGAGTAAATTCAAATTATCAATATACGATTGTAGCTTTTCCGTAAAATATTCTTGGTAATAGATGGTTTCTTTCAATGTGCTGCTATAACGTACCGGAAGAACATCAAGCACATCAAAGCCTTCTACTTTCGGCTGACACCATAAAATATTTGCATGCTTGGTACTGTCTATTTCCCAACTACAAAATGGCAATAAAACAACTTTAAATTCTAGTCCTTTCGATTTGTGAATTGTCATGATTCGAATGGCATCCTGTTGATCCGAAACTGAAATTACTTCCTTGTCTTTTCTTTCCCCCCAATAAGTGACGAAAGAATTCAAATCAGGTGCATCGGTCTTTGTAAATCCCAATACTAAATCTTGAAAAGCCTCCAAAAAAGGAAAATCCTCCGCATGTTCATTCAACTTGAAAATCTGAATTAGCTTTTCAACTAAGTCATACAATGCTTGCCTTTTTAATTCTTCTACATTCGCAGTAAATTCTTCCGGAAAAATTGATTCGAATGATTTTTCCTCATGCGAGATTGCGTATAATTTATCTTGATCCTCATTTTCTTGCCTTTGAATATAAACTTGATATTCTTGTTGCAAAAAGCCTAAGTTGATTTTATCATCTGGAGAAACAAAAAAATTTAATAGATGTACCAAAAAATTAATTACTGAAGAATTCTTTAAGTAAAGAGAATCATTCGAAATCACATCGTAATTTACACCTTCCTTAGCCAGACTGCTTGCGCGATAAGCCATTAAGGTATCAGCAACAAGGCCTCCTTCTTTTCCATTTCTTACTAAAATGCAAATATCTCTTGCTTCATAACCTTTTTCCTGGAACTCTTCAATCTTTAAAGGCAAATCCTCAAGAACCTTCTCAATCCAATCTGATTCATTGTCTTTTTCTATAAAATTGGCTCTAACATAACCTGGATATTTCTTCTCATCTCCGGGGAAATGCTGATATACATCCTGATAAGCTCCTGTAATTTTTTCTTGCTCCTCTTTTAAGCCATCTGCAATTTCTGCAGGAATTGATCCATTGTAATTGTTTTGCAATGCTTGCGCTCCAATTGCAAAAAGGGCATTGTTAAAATTGATAACATTTCTGGAACTACGCCAATTGTAATTCAATGTTAATCCATTAACTCCAAAACTTTCAAAGTCCTGATCCAATTGCTCCGAGAGAATTTTCCAATCCCCATTTCTCCATCTATAAATAGACTG
The DNA here is from genome assembly GCF_029029525.1 of Labilibaculum sp. DW002. NCBI lineage: Bacteria > Pseudomonadati > Bacteroidota > Bacteroidia > Marinilabiliales > Marinifilaceae > Paralabilibaculum > Paralabilibaculum antarcticum. The sequence continues at coordinate 1,491,377 of NZ_JAKJSC010000001.1, forward strand.
TTTAACATCCCCTACAACTAATGAATGCTTATCTTCGGCCAATGAGTTTGCAACCAATGGCCTAAAATTATCCCATTGCATAGATGATGTATCTTGAAACTCATCAATCATAAAATGTTGATATACATTTCCAATTTTCTCGTAAATAAATGGAGAATCATTATCTCCAATTATATTTCTAAGTAAACGACTGGCGTCTGATAAAAGAAAAATATTTTCACCCTCTGCATATTCTTGCACCTTTTTTGAAAGATCTGTTAGAATGCCAAGTGTATAAATATAACTAAGGGTTTTATCTGTCGATTTGTAGAGCATCGACTGTTCATCGTAATGGGAAACAGCCTTTTTCAATAAATCATTTAAACCTGCAGAGCATGCAGTTTCTACAGCCTTTTTAGTTTCTGAACTTGCCTTGCCAGTAGTCCATTTCTTAGGCGTATCGATCGCCGTTCGAGCTCTACTTCCCGGTTCCATTTTGCCACCTTTACCCAAATTTGACAAATAGCCAGCTACACCTGATTTTCCGTAAGCAAATTCAGACACATCCAATCCGTGCTGTGAAATAATTCTACGAACATCTTCTCCTATTTGAGAATAGAACTGTTCAAATTCATCTTTAATCTCCTTCAAAATTTTACGATAGGAACTTAAAAACTTCTTATCTGATAATTTCTCAACCAATTTATCCGAAAAATTTTTAAAATCCTCTTTAAAAATCTCATTCCCTACTCCTAAAATTTCTTGTTTAAAATTCCAGGTCTTTCCCTCTTTTATTTTCGATTCAGCAAAATCTGAAAGCCAGGCTCTCAACTGTGCATCTTCATCTACATCGAGAAACAATAAATCAACAACTTCATTTAAGACTTTACGTTGATCGAGCTCAATATTAAAGCCCATTTGCAAACCAATTTCTCGGGTAAAAGAGCGAACAACTTTTTGAAAAAAACTATCAATGGTTGTCACTGAAAACCGGCTGTAATCATGTAATAATCGATTAAGAATTTCTTTTGCCCGTAGCATTAATTCCTCCGGACTGAATCCATTCTTTTCGCATAATTCCTTAGCATAAGGAGACTTATCCGATTTGGATAGCAAATGAATCTCTTTAATAATCCTAGACTTCATTTCGTCAGTAGCCTTATTGGTAAAGGTTACAGCCAGAATACTTCTATAGTTTATAGCCTCCTCGAAAACAAGCTTAAGGTATTCTCTTGTAAGTGTATAGGTTTTCCCTGATCCAGCAGAAGCTCGATAAATGGATAATTCGGACATATGCTCTTTTTAATTTAATCCGAAAATAACAATAATATATTTTAGGAAGTAATCTAACAGATAATAAAGTATGCACACTTCATATTTTCTATTTCAAAGTAGAAAAATTACTTATTTATGAAAAAAAAATCATTTTACTTAATAATTTATAAAGTTTAATTTTTCATAAAATGATTTCACTTTGTCTAAAATTGAAAACCCCCATAAACAAAGGCTATAATAGTAAACACTAAGAATTACATCATGGATAACATAATTATTCAAATTAGTACCGACATAAAATTGACTTAACCAACTAGTATTGATATCTTCCATAAAATATCTTAACTTCTGTCTTGTTATCAAAATATTCACTTATAACCATTAATTATGAATAGAATTTTTACTCTTATTCTTTGTTGTATTTTATTTATCCCATCTTCTTATTCTCAAAAGCGAGAAATAAACGAGAATGGTAAATACAAAGGAATTATCAGAATTAAATTTGATGTAAAATCAGATCAAAAAGCAACAGCACTTAACCAACTGCTTGTTGAAAGAAAAAAACTAAAAGTAAAAAGTACTGAAGATTTTGTAAGAACTAACATTCCTAATCTGGACAAAGTAAACCAAAGATTTAAGGCAAATAAAATGCGACGAGTATTCCGCGATGCTGGAAAATTTGAAGCTAGACATAAAAAACATGGCTTACATTTATGGTACGAAGTTGAATTTAGTACTACAACTCCTGTTACACAGTTATTAAAATCGTATGAAGGCGTTGCGGAAATCTCTATTGCTGAAGGAATTAATGCTACTAGACAAATAACAGGTGTTCCTAGTACAGCAACGAACCTATCTGTAGCCCCTGCAGCCTTGCCATCAGGTACCAATGATCCTCTTTTTGGAGATCAGTGGCATTATGAAAACACAGGACAAAATGATGGAACAGCTGGTAAAGATATTAGCCTGTTAGAAGCTTGGCAAATTGAAACAGGAAATCCAAATGTAATTGTCGCTATTGAAGATGGTGGTATTGATTTTGACCATATTGATTTAGCTGCAAATATGTGGGTAAACCCAGGTGAAATTGCTGGAAATGGAATCGATGATGACAACAATGGTTACGTTGATGATATTTACGGGTACAACTTTGGAGATGATACTGGTGATATTTATGTTGGTGATCATGGAACACACGTTGCTGGAACTGTTGCTGCTGTATCTAACAATGGTGTTGGTGTTAGTGGTATCGCAGGAGGAAGCGGAAACAATGATGGTGTTCGCTTAATGTCATGTAATGTATTTAGTGCATCAACAGGCGGTTTTGCTGAGGCTTATTCTTATGCTGCTGATAATGGTGCTGTTATTTCTCAAAACAGTTGGAGTTATAGCTATCCTTACCAATACGATCAAGCTGTATTAGATGGTATCGATTACTTTATTGCCAATGCTGGTGGACCTAATGCTCCAATGAACGGTGGTATTGTTATTTTTGCCGCAGGTAACGACAACTCAGAAAGTAGATATTATCCAGCTTATTATGATAATGTATTATCTGTAGCTGCTACCAATAAGAATGATGAAAGATCTTATTATTCCAATTATGGAACTTGGGTTGATATTGCAGCTCCAGGTGGAGAATTAGAAACTACCAATGAAGATCCAACTGCTATCCATAGCACATATCCTAATGATAACTATGGAGTTATGCAAGGGACATCTATGGCTTGCCCACATGTTTCAGGAGTTGCTGCATTAGTTATTTCTAAATATGCGGGTAATATTACACCTACAGAACTTTGGAATAAACTTGTTGATAATACTGACCCAATAGATGATCTTAACGATTCTCGATATGCAGGAAAATTAGGTAGTGGTCGATTAAATGCATTCAAAGCACTTAGCGATGATAACTTACCTTCTGTTCCTTCTGGCTTAACTGCTACAAATGTAACACAAACTAGTTTTACAGTAGGTTGGACTGCAGTAAGTGGTGCTACCTCTTATGATCTTCAGGTTCGTGAAGAAGGAGGAACTTGGCAAACCATTAACACTTCAGAATTAACTTATGACTATTCTGGTGCAACAGCAGAAACAACTTATGAATTTCAAGTTAGAGCAAATAATGATGCTGGTTCAAGTGGTTATTCGGCAATGGCTTCAGTTATTACAGAAGCAGCTCCAACTGTGCCTGATGCTCCAGTTAATCTTAGCGCATCCAACATTACTTATAACTCAATAACAATAACCTGGGATGCAGTTGCGGATGCTGACGATTACGATCTTGATGTTAGACCTTCTGGTGGTTCTTGGACTACTGTTGCTTTAACTACTACAAGCTATGATTATTCAGGACTTGATGCAGAAACAACATATGAATTTCAAGTACGAGCTAATAATAGCATTGGTGCAAGTGCGAATTCAGACCTTGCTAGTGCAACTACCCTTGCTGCACCAACTGCTCCTGATGCTCCAGTAAATCTTAGTGCATCCAACATTACTTATAACTCCTTAACGGTAACTTGGGATGCTGTAACTGATGCTAATGATTACGATCTTGATGTTAGACCTGCTGGCGGTTCTTGGACTACTGTTGCTTTAGCTACAACAAGTTATGATTATACAGGTCTTGATGCTGAAACAACTTATGAATTTCAAGTACGAGCTAATAATAGCATTGGTGCAAGTGCTAATTCATCTCTTGTTAGTGCAACTACATTAGTTGCTCCTACAGCTCCTGAAGTACCAACTAATATCATTGCTTCAAGCATTACATTCAATTCCTTCACAATCAGTTGGGATGCAATGGCCGACACAGAAGATTATGATGTAAATGTAAGAGCTAGCGGTGGATCTTGGACAACTATTAATACTCTTGCTACTAGTTACGATTACAGTGGACTTGATGCAGAAACTACATATGAATTTCAAGTTAGAGCAAATAATGGAATTGGTTCAAGTGATTACTCTAACATTTCCAGTGCAACAACTCTTGTAGGACCTACTGCACCAGAAGTGCCAACAAATGTAATGGCATCTAACATCACTTATAACTCTTTAACCATTTCATGGGATGCAACGACTGATGCTGATGACTATGACGTAAACATGAGAGTTAGTGGTGGTACATGGACTGCTGTTAACGTAAGTGCAACAACTTATGATTTAACTGGACTAGATGCAGAAACAACATACGAATTTCAAGTAAGAGCAAATAATGGAATTGGGTCAAGTAGTTATTCTGTTGCTATAAGTGCAACTACTTTAGAAGCTCCAACGCCACCAGATGCTCCTGCTAATGTGATGGCATCTAATATTACATACAATTCGTTCACAATTTCTTGGGATGTAGCAGCTGATGCAGATAATTACGATCTTGATATTCGTGAAGAAGGTGGTAACTGGTCTAGCGTAAACACAAGCGCAACAACTTATGATTTCAGCTCAGCTTTGGCTTCCACTAACTATGAATTTAAAGTAAGATCTAATAATAGCATAGGATCGGGAGCTTATTCTGCAGTAGGATTACTTACTACTGAAGACATTCCTGTTCCTGCTATACCAACAGGAGTTCTTGCTTCTGACATTACATCCAACTCTTTCACAATTTCATGGAACAGTGCAGAGTTCGCAAACAACTACGATGTTCAAATTAGAGAACAAGGCGGAAATTGGGAAACTTTTACTACTTCAGCAACGGATTTAAGTTACAATACAGCTATGGCTGAAACTACTTATGAATTCCAAGTACTAGCAAGTAATACAAGTGGTTCTAGTGATTATTCGGCTTTACAATCTTTAACTACTCTTGCCGAAGCATCAACTCCAGACTATTGTGATTCTTATGGTAAGGCAACTCGTTATGAATATATCGATTTAGTAGAATTTGCAGATATGAGCAATCCTTCTGGAGATGATGGAGGTTATGGTGATTATACTGGAATGGTAGCAAACGTAGCTCCAGGAAATAGTTACACTTTAAATTTCTCTTCAGCTTACAAATCGAGAACGTATACAACTAACTGGAAAATCTATATTGATTTTAACCGCGATGGTGAATTCACAACCAACGAAAGAGTTGTTTCAGGTTATTCCGCTAGTTCAGGAGTATCAAGTTCTAATGTTTCCGTTCCAGCTGGTGCCGCTTTAGGTCAAACAAGAATGAGGGTTATTCTTAAACACAGAAGAGCAGCTAGAACAGCTTGTGATATTTTCAGTCAGGGAGAAGTAGAAGATTACACGATCAACATCAGTAATTCTGCTCCTGCTATGGCTACAAAATCTTCATCTTTTGGATTTACAAGTCCACTTAGTCAAACTCCTCCAATCGAAGAGTTGAAATTGTATCCAAATCCAGCTAAAGATTATGTAAGTCTTTATATTCAAGGTAATATTCAATCAAAAGTTAGAATTAGCTCTTTAACAGGAAAGACAATTCGAATTTTAACTCTTGACCAAGAGGATAACCGAATTGATGTTTCTAATCTTCCATCTGGAATGTATTTTATTTCAATCGAAGATGGAGAAGAAATCATCTCTAAAAAATTAATTAAATTATAAAATCAATTAATCAGAATTAAAACGGACCGGTAACATAACCGGTCCGTTTTTTTTATGGTCCAACCTGTAACCTTTTCATTACCTAAACGTTTCTCTATTACAAACTCTTATCATTTGATTCATTCAAGACTGCAAAGACAAAGTTCAATTTATAAATTTGTTTGATCATGAAAAAGATTCTTTTTTTCGCCATAACAAGCTTATTTCTGTATGGCTGTGCTACTCAATCAGCATTTAAAAAACCGATTCCTATTAATGATACCAATTCTGAAATACTGGCAGAAGATAGTACTGAATATGAGCTACTAATTCTAGATATTGGTTTTGAATCATGGTTGGCTACTAGAAGTTCTATCGCCACGGCACATTCCAATACCTATTATAAAAATTGGAATCATATTTACGTGACAGAATGGAACCAAAAGCACCTTCAAGGTCATCCTTATTTCGAGAATTACATAAGTTATGATCCTTTTGAAGATTATGGATTTGATATCAATTATAAACTTTACAATTACTTTCTATTTGTAGAAGAAAAAACAGGAATATCTCTGGTTAGAAGATAAAAAAAGGGAAGAATCAAATAATTGATTCTTCCCTTTTATAATATCTAGGACTGCTTTACTAGTTCAAAAATTCAATTAGAATTTATAAGCTAATCCAAGTCCTACAATTTCCTTAAACTGAATTTTTGGTCCCTTGTTCATTCCTTCATCATCAATATACTCAACATCATCGTCATATACTAACGTGGTATTGATAGAAGCTGTTAGGAACTTATTAACTTTCATGTTAATCATCAAGTCCCAATTCACATCAATATTTCCAAACGTCTCAGAATAATTAGAAAATAAATCTAAAGTAGATTTAAAATTCACATTTTTCATGATATCCTTATTCACAGCCAATTTTGTAAAAGCGCCAGCATCTGATAAGTCATCATCGTTTACAACTGTTGTTTTTCCTGTGATAGGAGAAATATATGCTGAGAATGTTTCATTTGGCTTATAATCCATACCCAGTGATAGTAAAATATAAGCAGGAGCCATAAAATTAGACACTTTCACATCCGATTCATCCTCATTTTTTGCATAGTTATAGCCTTTAGCAAATTGTGTTTTAAAATCCAGTAAGGCTGTGTAGAACCAATGTCCACCATTTTTATATCCATATTTCGATGTAAAATCAATTTTATCGATACTTTTTCGAACACCTTCATCGCCTTGCTTCACCAAGCCGTATTCAAGTTTCATTACATTCTCCCAACTATTTTTCCCTTTGTTAAAATTTGCAAAAACATCTAAAATAGCATTGGTCGAAATGGCATTGTCACCACCACCAGACCAATTACTTAAAGAAGTCTGTGAAAATGTTAAAGCAGCCGTACCGCCCTTTTTCCAGTATGAGGTATCCTGTTTTTCCTGTGCGGAAACAAATATAGCTACAAAAGAAAGTAGCAATGTAAAACTAAGTTTTTTCATTTTTATTGTATTTAATAAACTAATGATTTAGGGTGGCATAATAAAATCACCCTACATAAAACATTATCGAAGTTAAGTCATTTTTCGATTCTAAAAAAATACATAAGTAACTTTACATGTTAAATTATTCCCAATTCGTCAGGGACAATTGGCACTAAGCCAAAATTTGAATACTTTTGCAATCTGAAACGAAGGAGAATTAGAAATGACAAAAAAAGTTGTAATTGGGTTGTCGGGTGGTGTTGACTCAAGCGTAGCAGCCTATTTACTTAAAGAGCAAGGCTACGAAGTTGAGGCTTTATTTATGCAAAACTGGAATGATACAGTTGGGCTTAAATCTGAAGAATGCCCTTTTGAAGAGGATGTTCTTTTTGCTCAAATGGTTGCTAAAAAATTAGGTATTCCATTCCATTTTGTCGATTTAAGCACAGAATATCGTGCTCAGGTGATCGACTATATGTTTTCGGAATATGAGCAGGGACGTACGCCTAATCCAGATGTTCTCTGTAATCGTGAAATTAAGTTTGATGTATTCTTGAAGAAAGCTCTTGAACTTGGTGCTGATTACGTTGCAACAGGACATTATTGTCGAAAAGAAACAAAAATTGTTGATGGTAAGGAAGTTTATAGTCTGTTAGCAGGTGTAGATAACAATAAAGATCAAAGTTATTTTCTTTGTCAGCTTTCGCAGGAACAGTTATCAAAAGCTATGTTTCCAATTGGAGAAATTGAGAAGCCTGAAGTAAGAGAAATCGCCAGAAAAGCTAAACTAGCATCTGCAGAGAAGAAAGATTCTCAAGGTATTTGTTTTGTTGGGAAAGTAGATTTGCCTGTTTTCTTGCAACAGAAACTTAAGGCTAAGAAAGGTAAGATCATTGAAATCTTGCCTGAAAAAGCAGATGAAATAGTTCCGAAATCAGATTCATTGGAAGCTATATCAATGCCTTATGAATTTAAACCAGAACATGGAAATGTTGTTGGCGATCACAATGGTGCCCATTTCTTTACTGTTGGTCAGAGAAAAGGTTTAAATGTTGGCGGGAAAAAAGAACCATTATTTGTAATTGGTACTGATGTTGTGAAAAACATTATTTACGTTGGCATGGGGCATGGACATCCTTTACTTGAAAGAAAAGCTTTGTTTATTCCAAAGAAAGAAATTCACTGGATTCGTGAAGATTTAATGCCAAATGAAGAATGTGAGAGACGTTACGATATTCGAATTCGTTACCGTCAGCCTTTACAAAAGGGAACCATTTACTTTAAGAAAGATGGCTTGTATATTCTATTTGATGAACCGCAACGTGCTGTTGTTGCAGGCCAATTTGCTGCCTGGTACGATGGAGATGAGCTAATTGGTTCTGGAGTAATTGACTAATCTCAAAAACATATAAATAAAAAAAGGCATCCTGTTGGATGCCTTTTTTTATTCATATATCTTAAGCATTTACTGCTTCAATTTTCTCGAAACATAAACAAAAAACTCGACTGCAGCTATAAACAGTAAGGTATAACCGAACAATTCACTTCCTTCTTCCACAGCATTTTTTACCCAACGTTGTACTGGCTCTAATTTCTCAACATCAAATAAAGCTCTCCAAACCTTTTTGGTTCCAAACAAACGAGAGAAAACAAATACACTCAGAAAACCAGCAATAAAAGTTCCAAATGCCGGTGTTGTGAAAAACTCTTCCAAATTCTCCCATATTTGCTTTTTCTGACGATAAGCCAAAAATACAGCAATAGCCAAAACAAGCATAGCAAAAGGAAACCAAGCGCCATGGTAAAGTTGATCGAAATAAACATCTAATTCTCTGATTAGAGCAACCAAAGCACCACCTCCAAAAAGGTAAGATATTGCCTTATGTGATTTCGAACGAATACCAGCCAATATAAAAGTTAAACTAGTTAGCAACAAAAACAATTGTTGCATCCACTCTGTTGAAGATCCTTCTCCAAACTTAATACCATCGACAAGAATTCCTGCATCGCTTTTGATAACTAATGCAGAAGCCACAACAGGAATAGCATACAATACTACTCGAACAGCAGCGTAAATAATTGGTTTTAGATTCATTCTTATAATATATTTATGAAATAGTTTTTATTAATATTTTTCCTGATCGTATCACAAATATCGATTGATTAACGATTAAAACAAAAGTAGACAGAGAAAGCCATCATTACAAATTGCAAGGTTCCTATCAAACTAATTTGATAAATTCTGCCCATTGGATGGGTTCGTTCTACTGGTTTTTTAATCAAACTTGATTTAAAATACTTTTGCAGTAAAAAATAGCCTAAATACGCCATTCCAATTCCAATTAAAGAGCCAACAAGAATATCTGCCGGGTAATGAACCCCCAAATAAATTCGAGAATAAGAAACGATTATTGCCCAAAATATCAGAAAAACACTGGTAATTCTATTCTTTATAATCAAGCTGGCAAGCACAGCTAATCCAAATGAATTTGCTGCATGCGAGGAAACAAAACCATATTTACCTCCTGTATATCCTTGTACCAAATTAACCATATGACTAAAATCTGGATCTCTTGATGGTCTAAACCTTTTAAACAGTGGTTTAAAAATTCCAGAAGCTATTTGATCGCTTACTACGATTACCAAAACTAAACTGATAAGAATCAAACCACCTTTTCTCCAGCCATAAGTGTTTAAAATACAACCAATAAGCACAATGTAAAACACATACCACATTTCCTTTTCAGAAATTAGCCTCATTAAATAATCCCAAAAATAATGTTGTTGCCCATTTAGTAACAATAACAATTCTTTATCAAGGTTAATTAACCATTCTAACATGAATTTCGTTTTTAGTTTTGATCTGTCACAACAAGTAATTCATCTGTACATTAACTTGTAGATAATGCCATTTTAATTGTTGTGTCCAAAAATAAGTAAATTATTTAAGATGCTCTTGTGCCCAAGCTAAATCCTCAGGTTTTCCGAGATCTGTCCATATTTCTGAACAATCCTTATAGGCCAGAATTTTCTCTTCTTTTGCCAATCGCAAATACAAATCAATAATCGAGAACTTCCCATTCTCTGTTATTAATGAGAAAAGATTTGGGTCAATTAGATGGATTCCACTAAATGCCATTGGCTGGGATTTATTCATGTCATCTCTTGCTTCTTTTATTTCTCCAGTCTTGCAATTCTTCCAGCCTGTAAGCTGATTTTTAGTATTAAAATACAAATATCGACTGCTCGTTCTCTCGCGCATTACCATACTCACTAAAGCATCGCTTTTTGTATGTTGATCAATCAGTTCATTCAAATCTAAGGAAGATAAAACATCAACATTATAGATTAATACGGGAGCATTCGGAATAAATAAATCAGCTGCTTTTTTTAATCCCCCACCTGTATCCAATAACTCATCTCTTTCATCGGATATGCGAATATCAATGCCAAAGTTCCTATTTACACGAAGAAATTCCTCGATAAGGTCGGCATAATGATGAACGTTGATTACAATTCGATCGACCTTTAATTCAATCAATTTTAAAATGGCTCTTTCCAAAAGAGGTTTTCCTGCTAATTCAACCAAAGCCTTAGGCTTGTTATCGGTGAAAGGTTTAAGGCGAGTCCCTAAACCTGCAGCAAATATCATGGCGTTTAACATCTATATCAGTTTTCAGTGAACGGTTATCAGTGAACTGTGAAAACCACATTAAATCACTATTAGTAAACACATTACTGGATTTTCTTATTGCTTTTTCTTTTTTGCATCGCACAATCGTTTTACATTTTTTGCGACACGATTGCATTTTTTGCAGATAAAATTCTCCGCATTGCAAATTTTTTCTGCGTACTCCTCAGGAGACAATTTACAACGTTTCTTGGCCATAATTAACTTCCTTCTATTTCTCTTTCAATATGTCTTAAACTGATATTCACATCGAATTTCTCTTGTAGATGTTTTGCTAAACTATCTGCTGAAAATACGGATCGATGTCTTCCTCCGGTACAACCAAAGCTCACCTGTAAATTAGCAAAATTGCGTGCGATATATTTATCTACACTCATATCAACAATAGAAAAAACCGAAGTTAAAAACTCATCCATTTCGCTCTTTTCTTTAAAAAAGTCAATTACTGGCTGATCTTTCCCTGTCATTTCAACATATTCCTGATACCTTCCTGGATTGTGAATTGCTCTACAATCGAAAACAAATCCTCCACCGTTAGTCGTTTTATCCAAAGGAATCCCTCTACGGTACGAAAAGCTATTTATTTCAACATGTAATTTTGGCTTCTCTTCTTTCCCAACTTCTTTTAAAAAATCAGAAGCAATAACAGATTTTAGTGCTTTTACCAATTCCGGCAATTCAACAGGAATATCCATACGATTCAATATGGTTTCCAAATTGCGTAAGGCAAATGGAATCGACTTTAAGAAATGTTCTTTTCTTTCGTAGAAACCTCTAAAACCATACGCTCCCATTGCTTGCATGATTCTTACCAGAACGTAGCCTTGGAAAAATGATCCAAATGCTTTCGGATCTACATCCTGAACTTTCTGAATCTCTTGCAAATAAAAATCAAACAACTCATCGCGAACCTCTTGTGGCAAATCTGCCTTTGCATCGTATAATAAAGAAGCTAAATCGTATTGTAGCGCCCCTTTTCTTCCTCCCTGATAATCAATAAACCAAGGTTCACCGTTTACCAACATGATATTTCTTGATTGAAAATCGCGATACAAAAAGTAATCTCGTGGAGCATCTAATAAATAATCTGAAAATTTCTGAAAATCGTCTTCCAACAATTGTTCATCAAAAGGAATTTTAGCCAATTTCAGAAAATAATATTTGAAGTAATGTAAATCCCAAATCATTGATTGTTTATCGAAACTATCTCTAGGATAACAGGCACTATAATCTAAACCGTCACTTCCCTCCGTCTGAAAACGAACCAATTGAGTAATGATTTTCTTGTAAATCAAAACCAAATCGGTCGCAAATCCTTCACCAATTCGTAGGTGTAAGATGTAATCGAATAAGGTTGTATTTCCTAAATCCTGCAAAAGGTAAATATCTTGTTCTGCATTTTCATGATATATTTCAGGAACAGATAAACCTTTCGATGCGAAATGCTTGCTGAAACTGATAAATGCATTATTCTCTTTTTTATCGGCGTTATACGCACCCAAAACAGTTCTTTTCTCTCCAATTAATCGAATGTATTCACGATAAGAACCTGATTGTGGTAAGATTTCTGTCTCCACAACTTTGTCGTCTGCCCACTCTTCAAATAGTTGAATTAGAGCATTTTTTGTTTCCTCTTTCAAATCTAATATATTTTAAGGTTCCTATTTTTTTTACTGATCATCAAATTTACAAAAAGATATAGCACAATAGTACTTCAATCAAAAGTGCTGGAAGCATATTTAAGACTTTTATCTTTTTTATTTCAAGAATACTTATTCCCAAACCTATAATTAATATTCCTCCAACTCCAGCTATCTCATTAATAATTACTTCTGGAATCACTTCACCAAACAAGGCAGCTAACAAAGTTAAACCTCCTTGATAAATCAGCAATGGAATAACTGAAAAAATTACACCAACGCCCATCACTGCTGCTAATGCAATGGCTGAAAATCCATCCATTACAGATTTAGTCATTAATAAAGTTGGCTCCTTTCCCATTCCTTCTTCAATACTTCCTAAAATGGTTAAAGTTCCCAAACAGAAAAGCATAAAAGCCGTTACGAAACCAGTCGAAAATTTATCTTCCTTACTACCAATCTTCCTTTTTAATAGTTCGCTCAAGTTTTCAACTCGTTCTTCTAAACGTAATCCTTCTCCAATTAAGGATCCAACGACAAGGCTGAATACCATTAATAAAAGTTCGTTAGCCTTTAAAGCCATGCTCACACCAAGATACAAAGTAAAAACTCCAATTGCCTGAAAAACAATCTTAAACATTCGTTCTGGAATCTTTGTACGAAACAAAAGGCCTATACTACCACCTATGATTATTGCTATAACATTTACGAGTGTTCCTATCATAAAAGATTAAATTTACTAAAAAGCTAAAAATACAGAAATTATCGAAAGCTGCCCTTAATCTATGAAAAAGCTTTTGCACAAATCAGTATTAATTTTCTCTATCCGGATATGACGAATAGCATATTTCCAAACCGAGATATTCCTTATCTTGTGGCTCTAAACAAACACCTAGAAAAACTCAAATACTATGAAAAGATTTTTTGTATTTGCCTTAATGCTTGTGGGCATTTCGCTTTTTGCAAAGGCACAATATGCTGATTATTTTACTTCAGCAACCATGCGATTGGACTACAATCATGTTGGAAATTCAGGAGAAGAACATTTTGCATTCGATCAAATGGTGAACGATGGCGAATGGGCAGGTAGTAAAACAGTCTTGATTGATGAACTTAAATTAGGAAAGTATTTTTTCGAAGTGAAAGATGCAAAATCTGGCGAACTACTATATTCACGTGGATTTGCAAGTATTTACGGCGAATGGGAAACAACTCCTGAAGCTGATAAAGAATGGGCTAGTTTCCACGAATCACTTCGTTTTCCATGGCCCAAAGCTGAGGTTAATGTCACTATTTCAAAACGTAATATCAAGAATGGCTTCGATCCTGTTTGGACATACAAAGTAAATCCAAAACACCACCGAGCATTTATTAGTCCAGTTAAAGATCATTATAATACGATTGATATTGTTGTAAACGGAAAACCTGAGAAACAAGTTGATATTGTGGTTCTTGGTGAAGGTTACGCCAAAGAAGATATGGGCAAATTCAAAAAGGATGCTCAACGATTCGCAGAGGTTCTTTTAAACACAGAGCCATATGCTTCTTTTAAGAACAAGTTTTCAATCAGAGCAGTTGAAACGCCATCACCCGATTCAGGGGTAAATCACCCACATCAGGATATTCACACACGTTCTGCACTATCTGTTACTTACGGTGCTTTCGATTCTGAGCGTTATGCATTAGGTTACGACAACAAGACAATTCGTAATGCTGCCGCTGCTGTTCCTTACGAATTTACTGCTATTTTAATGAATGACTCTATTTATGGCGGAGGCGGTATTTACAACCTTTATATTACTGCTGCGGTTAATAATGCTTTTCAGGAATACTTATTTGTTCATGAATTCGGACATCATTTTGCTGACTTAGCTGATGAATATTATACTTCTGCTACCTCATATGAAATGGATGCAGAACACATGGAACCATGGGAGTTAAATGTAACAGCTAATCCTGATCCAGAAACCATCAAGTGGAAAGATATTGTAACTGAAGGCACACCTATCCCAACACCTTGGGAAAAAGAAAAGTATGATGAGCACAGTATTGCTATTCAGAAAAAACGTGTAGAAATGCGTAAAGCCAAAGTTGAAGAGAAAGTTATGGAAGAATTCTTTATCAAAAAAAGAACGTGGGATGATAAGCTTTTATCAAACATGAAACATAGTGGTGAAGTTGGTGCATTCGAAGGTGCGCAGTATAAGGCAACCGGCTTATACAGAAGTGCTGCCAATTGTATCATGTTTACACGTCACGATGAATTTTGTCCAGCTTGTCAACGTGCTATCAAACTCATTATCGATCAATATTCGAACTAGAAATACAAAAAAGGCTGTCCAAATGGACAGCCTTCAATCTACTATTATATACGCAACTATAGATTTACATCAACAAATCTAGTCTAGAGAAACAACGGCTTTCACAACACCTGTCTTAGGATCAAGCCACGTTTTAAAATCTTCAATCATATTCTCAAATTTCGCTCTGTGCGTAATTAAAGAATTTACATTTACCTTACCAGCTTTCATCGAATCCACTACGTGATCGAAATCCTCACGAGTCGCATTTCTACTACTTCTTAGAGTTGTCTCTCTTTTGTGAAATTCAGGATGTGAGAAACTAAAAGTATCCAACTGTAATCCTACCATAGTGATTCTTCCACTATGAGCAAGGAAGTTTAGATTACCTTCAATAGCTCTTTTGTTTCCAGTAGCATCGATGATAGCAGTTACCATATCGCCACCAGTAATCTCTTTAATAACTTCTAAAGGATTGTTTAGTGCATTAACTGTATAATCAACACCAAAGTGTTCTTTTGCGAACTCAAGACGATTATCCTGAACATCCAAAGCAATTACTTTAGCTCCTTGAATCTTTGCAAAAGCCATAGCTCCTAATCCAATTGGACCAGCACCTGTTACCAAAACAAATTCATCTTTTTTGATTTCTGTAATGCGAATTGAATGCGCACCAACAGCCATTGGCTCAACCATAGCCAACTCGTCGTAACTCATTCCCTGACCATGAATCAAAGCATATTCAGGTACATTCATATACTCTCCCATTCCGCCATCAATATGAACTCCGGCAACTTCGATAGTAGTACAACAGTTTGGCTTACCAGCTCTACAAGCAACACAATCTCCACAAGGAAAATAGGGAATAAAAGTAACAGCTTCACCATTTTCGAAACCTTTATCGTTAGCTGCAATATCAACGATATCTCCAGCTAATTCATGTCCTAGTACTCTTGGGTAAGAAAAGAATGGCTGTGTTCCTTCAAAAGCATGTAAATCGGTTCCACAAATACCTATTCTCTTTATTTTTAATAAAGCATTCCCCTCTTTTCTTTCGGGTTGAGATTGATCTTGCATCTCGAACTTACCTGGTTCTAAACATACTAATTGCTTCATTTTTATATTTTTTAAAGTCCTAATTTATAAATACGTTCCATTAACTGCCATTTTTCATCGGCACTGGCATCGGCTGATGTATTCTGAAAACGAGCAACATAAGCTTCCCATTCTGACTGGCGTGGCTTGGTAGCCAATTCAGTCATTGCTATGTCGTGATCAAAATCAGCAAGTGTGTCCATAATCATGAACAATTGGTTTTTAACAATGTAGATTTCCATATCAATGATACCAACATCTAACATTCCTTGAGTAATTTCAGGCCATGCAGCACCAGCTGCATGAACCTCTTTGTATTCTTTAATCAGTTTGTCATCATTTTTCAAACAAAGTGATTTACAATATCTTTTATAGTTATTTGTATTCGACATTTCCTTTAAATTAAGCCATGTGAATTTTCACTGTTCTGTATCCGTAAAAAGCGATTAAAACAAAACAGATTAGTGGTAAAATAAATGAGAAGTTAACTGCTGGCATATCGAAAACAGTTTCCATATCGATAATAGCAGCCTGAATTTTTGGTAAGAAAGTACCACCAACAATTGACATGATTAATCCTGCAGCTCCAAATTTGGCATCATCGCCCATTCCTTCTAAAGCAATACCATAAATGGTAGGGAACATTAGTGACATACAAGCTGAAACACCAATTAGACAATACAATCCAGAGATTCCTTGCAACATAATTGTTCCTGTTGCTAAAACAACTCCACCAATTGCTAAATACTGTAGCAATCTTCCTGGTTTGATATATTTTAACATGAAAGTACATACGAAACGAGCAACTAAGAAAAAGAACATCGCTAGAATGTTATACAACTGAGCAATGTGCGCAGCAGCTCCTTCGGTTAGTCCATTAGCTCCTTTTCCTGAAACAATAATATCTCTTACACTATCGGAAAGAAATCCTAATGAGTTAACAATACTTAACCAACCCGATTCAAGATCGTGAGGCGTTAAACCACCTTTAACGAAAATACGCTGACCGTACTGAACGATGAATGTCCAACACATAATCTGTGCTCCAACATAAAACATCTGAGCAATAACACCCTCGCGATACTTACGGATTTTGAATAGTTTCGCTAACGTTCCAAAAAGATTCAAGCTATGATCTGCATCTTCATTCTTTGGCATTTTTACCAATGCAATAATGATGAACATGGCAATAATTACCAATCCAATAGCAATATAAGGAGTACTTAAAATACTAAGATCACTCATTTTTACCGCTTCAAATTCTGCTGGAGATAAGGCAGTTCTTGCTTCAGCACCACGAGGATCAAGACGAGCCTGAATCACTGTAGTCGCAATAAACATTCCTGTTAAAGAACCCATTGGATTAAAAGCCTGTGCTAAATTTAAACGACGAGTAGCTGTAGAGTCAGCTCCCATAGATAGAATGTATGGATTTGCACTGGTTTCCAAGAATGACAAACCACAAGTCATTACGAAATAAGCAATCAAAAATGGATAATACATTCCTAAAGCACTTGCTGGAAGAAATAACAATCCACCTGTTGCATATAATCCTAATCCGACAAGAATACCTGCCTTATAAGTGTACTTTCTGATGAATAAAGCTGCTGGAAAAGCCATTGCTCCATATCCACCGTAAAAAACTACTTGTACCCAAGTACCTCCACTTGCTCCCATGTTAAAAATTCGGGAAAAAGCTTCTACCATTGGGTTGGTAATATCATTGGCAAATCCCCAAAGTGCAAAACAGAATGTTATTAAAACAAACGGGATTAATACTGCCCTCGAAACTACTTTATCTTTTGTGCTCACTGTTGTATTTTTAGGTTTAAATTCGGTTAATTCTCTCTACTTATCCTAATGCTTGCTTATTTAACAAGTACGTTACGCGAAGCAACTACATTATCAGTAATCTCGTTAAAGATTTCTTCGCTCAATACTCCTTCGTCCCAAGCATCAAGTAAATCAGCCAATTGAGCCTTTGTATGAGGACCAACAACTACACGATCAGCCTCTTCCATAGAGAATAAGTAACGCAATGCCAATCTTGACAATGGTATGTTGTGTTTCTTCGCAATCTCGTTTGTTTTCATTGCAGTATCAACATCCAAATTCGTGATCCACTCATTGTTTGGTCTGTCTTCGTTATACATATCCAAACGTCTTCCTAATAAGCCCATGTGCAAAGCAGAAGCTGCATAGTATGCAATATTTTCTTCACGGATTTGAGGAATATCTTTTTCGAAACCAGCTAGGTTACAAGCATCCATTTTCAAAAATCCAGACAATACATCAAAATTATCTTTGATCATGTGTGGGTAAAAACGATCAATTGGGTTTCCTCCAATTCCTAACATACCAACAATTCCTTCTTTCTTGAAAGACTGTAAACAATCCATAATCTCATCCATTTTTTCAACTGGAACCAAATGTGGCTCATGTAAAAATAACAGATCAATTCTATCAATACCTAAAACCTCAAGACTCTCATGAACACTTCTTTTCATTGTCTCTGGAGAATAGTCTACGATGCAATCATCAGCTTTTTCAGCTCTTAAACGACCAACTTTAGTACTGATAAATGGCTTATCACCTTCCCATTGACGCAAAGCTTTTCCTAGATAAGTTTGAGACATGTTATAAGATGGAGCTGTGTCAAAAACACGAACACCTCTTTCCAAAGCGTACATCATAGCGTCAACAGCAACACTTTCTTCAACAGGACTCCACACACCACCCAAACCAGAACATCCACATACCAAGCGGCTCTGACCTGAGAAAAAACTACTGTTCTTATAATCTCCTTTTATATATGTCGGTTTTGTATTCATTTTGTTTTAATTTTTTAGTTGATAAAATTCAATTGCATTACCTCCAAGAATAGCTTCCTGTTCTGCGGTAGTATATTTCTTAATTTTTCTGATAATCAAGTTCATTACCTTCTGGTAAGAACCAGCCAAAGTACAAACTGGCCAATCCGATCCGATCATTAATCGATCAGGACCAAAAGCTTCCAACACAACATCCAAATAGGGATTTATGTCTTCTTCTGTCCAATTCGTCCAATCTGCTTCGGTAACGATTCCGGATAACTTACAAGAAACATTTGGCAAAGCAGCAATTTTGCGAATCCCATCAGCCCAATCATCCATCTTTTGATCTTTAATTTCAGGCTTCGCAATGTGATCCAATACAAACTTCTGATTTGGAAATTTAGCTGCAAACTCAGCACTTGGCTTCAAGTGTTTTGCAAAAATTAGAATGTCGTAAGTAAAGCCGAACTCTTCTAATAAGGCGATGCCATTGCAAAATTTCTCCCCTAATATGAAATTATCATCCTGCTCATCCTGAACAACGTGACGAAATCCTTTTAAGACAGGAAACTTGCTATAATATTCTAATCTTTCGCGTAAATTATCTGCTCTCAAATCAATCCAACCTACAACTCCTTTTATGAATTGGTTCTTCTCTGCTAAACCAATTAAAAAATCGGTTTCTGCTTCGGTTTGATCTGCTTGTACAGCAACGCATCCATCAAAATCAATAGCCTTCAAATTGATTTGCAAATCCTTAGGTGCAAAATCATTTTGAAGAACAGCCATTTCATCCGATATCCAGCTATGTTTTTCAGGACAGTAATTCCAGAAATGCTGATGGGAGTCAATTTTTTGTACTTTCATAAGCTTATATTCTTACTGATTTCTAATTTCTTTTATAATTGAAATCGCATTTTCTGTTGCCTCTTCAATAGCTTTGTAGTTGAATGTACCATCTGTATTTTTCACCATCAATTGCGAGCCCATACCCACACAGTGAACACCGGCATTAAACCATGCTCTTAAGTTCTCTTCATCTGGTTTTACACCTCCTGTTGGCATAATAGATGACCATGGAAATGGGCCTTTAACTGCTTTTACAAATTCTGGACCTCCTACCTGAGCTCCAGGGAATATTTTCACAACCTCAGCTCCCAGCTCTTCAGCATAGGAAATCTCAGTAAGTGAACCACAGCCCGGAGACCAGGCTACTTTTCGTCTATTACAGACCTTAGCCATTTCAGCATTTAAAATTGGAGAAACAACAAAATTAGTTCCCAATTGAATGTATAAAGATGTTGTTCCCGCATCAATAACAGATCCAACTCCCAACATCATATCAGGACATTCTTTTGCTGCCCATTTATTTAATTCATCGAAGATTTGATGTGCATAATCACCTCGATTTACAAACTCGAACAAACGAGCGCCACCATCGTAACAAGCTTTTACGACATCCTTGCAGATATCAATATCTTTATGGAAAAAAACGGGAATCATTCCTGTTTCTTTCATTTTCAAAGCAACTTCTATTCTGGAAAATCTTGCCATTAGTTTTTCAATTATGAATTACGAGTTATGAATTATAAATACCTAATACCTGTTATTAATTTAGGCCTGCTTTACAAATTCATAACTTATAATTCCTCATTCATAATTCATTTATCGCGCTACACGTCCTGAAGCATCACCATCCATTAATTTAGCAACGTCCTCTACAGTAACTTGATTGTAATCGCCATAAATGGTGTGCTTTAAGCAAGATGCTGCAACGGCAAAATTTAAGGCTTTTTGATCATCATCAGCATAGGTTAATAATCCGTAGATTAACCCACCCATAAATGAATCACCACCACCAACACGATCAACAATGTGCGTAATTTGGTAGGTATTATTTGACTTGAACAAAGTTTTACCATCATAAAGAACACCTGCCCATGAATTGTGGTTTGCATTGATAGAACCACGTAGCGTAGTAATTACTTTTTTGCACCGTGGGTATTCCTTCATGATTTTCTCAGAAACCGAAAGATAAGCCTCAGCAGTTACGTGTCCAGAAGTTACATCCAAACCATCAGGATGGATTCCTAAAACCATAGCAGCATCTTCTTCATTACCCAAAATGATATCTGTTCCTGCAACTAATTCTGGCATAACTTCTCCTGCTGTTTTACCATACTTCCAAAGATTCTTACGGAAATTCAAATCACAAGAAACAGTAATTCCTTTTTCGTTTGCTTTCTTAATTGCTTCTAAACAAACATCAGCAGCTCCTTGAGAAATAGCTGGCGTAATACCTGTCCAGTGAAACCATGTTGCACCTTCGAATACCTGATCCCAATCGATCATACCTGATTCGATTTCAGAAATTGCCGAATTAGCTCTATCGTAAACAACTTTACTACCACGAGTAACTGCTCCGGTTTCTAAAAAATAGATTCCCAAACGATCTCCACCGTAAACAATATTATCTGTTGATACACCATACTGCTTCAAATCCATTTCGCAAGCACGTGCAATATCATTTTTAGGCAAGCGAGTTACAAAATCAGGTTGCAAACCGTAATTAGCCAAGGATACAGCAACATTAGCTTCTCCACCACCATAGGTAGCTTTAAATTCAGAAACTTGACTAAAACGCTCATAACCGGGAGTTGATAAACGCAACATTATCTCACCAAAACATACTACTTTCTTATTCATCTTATATTTCTTTTATCAACTATTACAACATTGATTCAATTGCCTTATTCATACCTTTTTCGTGAATCGACTGAAGTGATTCTGTAACTGCTTCACACAATCCAGGAACTTCATTCAAGTCTCTTTTCCATACTTTATCGTATGCCAAAACATTCTTCACAAGAGAACCAAACTCTAATTCAGACTTCATAGCAGCCCATTCTGTTTTCATTAAGTCCATCACATCTTGAGAATCGTTAACTGGAATTTCTTCTAGGTTACGTTTTCCACGATAGAAGTACAACATAGCTGCTAATGCAAAACTTAAACGCTGAGGAATTTCATTATTTTGCTCTTGATAAGCCAATAAAGTAGGCAATACACGAGTTTCGAATTTCGAGAATGAATTCAATGAAATTGACAATAATAAATGGTGGATGTAAGGATTTCTAAAGCGATCTAAAACGTCAGCTGCAAAAGTTTCTAACTCTTGCTTATCCATATCTAAAGATGGAATGATTTCTTCTTCCAATGCTTTTTTAAGGAAACGACCACAAACCTCATCTTCAACAGCTTGCCTTACTGCATCAATTCCATATAAGTAGGCTACAGGAACTAGAATGGTATGCAAACCGTTCAAAATTCTCACTTTACGCTTTTTGTACGGAGTAATATCATCAGTAAAAATCACATTTAAACCCGCTGCTGGAGCTGGAAATTCTTTTTGTACTTGCTCTGGAGCTTGAATTACCCATAAGTGGAAAAATTCACCTTCAACAACCAAGTTATCTTCGTATCCTAGTTCTTCTTTAATTTCTGGCATTCTATCTTTTGGATAACCAGGAACAATACGGTCAACCAAAGTATTGCAGAAGTAGTTTGCTTCATTGATCCACTTCACAAAATCAGCTTCTAACTTCCAAAGCTCAGCATATTTTAATACGATTTCTTTCAATCGATCTGCATTGGCATCAATCAATTCACATGGAATAATAATTAAACCTTTAGCAGCTTCACCTTTAAAATGAGTAAAACGACGATAAAGTAAAGCAGTTAATTTTCCAGGATAAGAATTCTGAGGCTTGTCTTCCAATTTGTCATTTGCATCGAAAGCAATACCTGCCTCTGTTGTATTCGAAATCACAAAACGAAGACTGTCCTCTTCGGCCTGAGCCATGTACTCATCATTCTGAGTATAAGGATTAATACCTCCCTGAATAGCATCAATAAGAGTGTGTTCACTTTTTGCTTCACCATTTTGAATTCCACGAAGATAAAGTGTGTACAATCCATCTTGATCATTCAACATGTCAACCATACCACGATCGATAGGCTGAACTACTTTAATACCAGCTTCAAAATTTTGCTTTTTGTTCATGGTATCAATCATCCAATCAACAAAAGCTCTTAAAAAATTTCCTTCGCCAAACTGTAACACTTTAGTTGGAAGTGAAGCAATGGCAACGTCGTTATTAGTTCTATTTAATTTCATCATTACGATCTATTATTCTTACTATTCAATTTCTGATTTATTATAAAGAAACTCCACGTTTCCAAGGAATGAAGTCAAACTGACGAAGCTCTTCTGCTTTTACCAATTCTTCACCAGATGCGACTCTAATAATTTGCTCTAACAATTCAATTGCTTTTTCACGAATAGAATGTTCGCCTGTTACAATAGTACCGGCATTAAAATCGATGATATCACCCATTTTATCGGCAAGCATAGTATTACTAGAAACCTTAACAACGGGAACAGCTGGGTTACCGGTTGGCGTACCCAATCCTGTACTAAACAAAATTACATTTGCTCCTGATGATGCAAGACCAGTTGTTGATTCAACATCGTTACCTGGTGTGCAAAGTAGACTCAATCCTTTTTTGCTTACCAATTCGGTATAATCTAACACATCAACAACTGGAGAAGCACCGCCTTTTAAAGCTGCTCCTGCAGATTTCATTGCATCTGTAATCAAACCATCTTTAATATTTCCTGGAGAAGGATTCGCTTCGAAGCCAGAACCTGCTTCAACAGCACGCTTAGCGTAAGTTTTGATTAAATCTGAGAACTTTTCGGCATCTTCTGGATTTACACAACGGTCAACAATATTCTGCTCTACTCCATTCAATTCCGGGAATTCAGAAAGAATTGCACCTCCACCTAAAGTCACGATCATATCGCTCACATAACCCAATAATGGATTTGAAGAAATACCTGAAAAACCATCAGATCCGCCACATTCAAGGCCAATTAACAATTCACTAAGCGGTGTATCTTCTCTTTTGTATTCGTTTGCTTCCATTAAGCCAGCATAAGTCAACTTAATTGCTTCCGCGATAAAATCACGTTCCGAAGTACTTTGTTGTTGTTCCAAAATATGAACAGGCTTCTTTCCTAACACACCAAACTCTTCTAAAAAGCCCTTAATATATTTCACTTCTGCATTCTGGCAACCCAATCCGATAATTGTTGCCCCAGCAACATTCGAATTAGCGATATAACCCGCTAAAAGTTTGCTTAACACAATTGCATCTTCTCTTGTGCCACCGCATCCACCTTCGTGAGTTAGGAAGCGAATGCCATCAACATTTGGAAAAAATGGAGAAAATTGTTTTTCACTGTTCAAGTTCAAAACATCCATTTTTAGAATTTCTTCAGCACTAGCTCCTTTTGCAGATGCTTCTTTTAATACATCTAGGTTGATTTTGTGAGAAGTCTCATGCTTATAGCCTAATTGAGATTCCAATTCTTCCTGAAGTACTTTTATGTTACGATTCTGACAAAACACCAATGGAATTACTAACCAATGGTTTGCAGTTCCTACTTTGCCATCTTTGCGTTTGTATCCTTTAAAAGTTCTATTTTCAAACTCGCTTACATCAGGCGCAGTCCAAGTATATTCTGATGCTGTATTACTAAATCCACCTGTGTGATGCACAATATTATCAGTTGTAATTACCTCTCCTTTACCAATAAACTTGAGTGCTTTACCAACCGGAAGACCATACATTACAATTACATCACCTTCGTTAAAATCTAGTTCTGCAATTTTGTGCTTCACCTGAACACCATTTTTTACCAGGTATTCTTCATTCTGATAAGTTACGGTTTCACCTGCAGCAATATCTACCAAAGCAACCAGTAAATTATCTTTCTGACTAATTTTTATCAACTTCTCTTTCATAAGCATTGGCTTGTTCTATCGATTGAACTACACTTGAAAAAAAATGTAATTAAGCTTAAAACAAATTTTATAATTGGATATGTAATATTATTAACAATTCAATCGATTGAACAAATCAGTAAAAAAATATCAAACAAATAGATAATTAAGCGACAATTACTACCAAGTTTTTTTAGCCAAGATGAATTAATTCACCAAACTGTTCAAACGATTGAACACAAAGTAAGAAAAAAATTAGATCAATTAAAAATTTTTCGATGAATTTCGAATAATCAAGGTTGGGTTTAGAACGATATTTTTTGCTGTAAAATCTGAATTTGTGGACTTTATATGTTCAAGAACCAATTCTCCTGCTGTGTGCCCCATGATAATACTAGACTGGTCAACAGAACTAATTCCTGGATCTAAGTAAGAAGTAAAAGGTTCGTTACTAAAACCAAAAATCATAACCTCATCTGGAACAATAATATTCTGTTCTCGTGCAATTTGTAAAGCCCCTACAGCCGTATAATCACTCGAACAAAAAATTGCATCTGGTCTGTCCTTCATTGCTAACAATTGAAGCATTCCATTTCGTCCATCTTCCAAATGCAAATCGCTTTGAATAATTAGTTCTTTTTCAACTGGCAAAGAAGCATCACGTAAGGCTGATTTGTATCCCTTTAGTCTATTCTTATATAGTTCCATATGAGAATGTCCAGCCAAATGAGCAATTCGTTTACATCCCTGCTCTATCAAATGACTAACCGCATTATAGGCTCCCTTGTAATCATCAACCTCAACCGTACTTACCCCAAAATCTTTAATAATTCTATCGAAAAATACCAAAGGCACATTCTCCTCTTTTAATTTTTCGAAATGTTGATACTTTTTAGTTTTAAGCCCCAGAGCTGCAATTACCCCATCAACTCTAGTTGCCAATAAAGTATTAATAATATCCTTTTCTTTTTTTACGGAATCATCGGATTGTGTAAGGATTACACTATAGCCAGCTTTGTTTACTGTTTCTTCAATACCGCGAATTACAGAAGAGAAGAAAGAAATATTTGCTGCAGGAACAATAACACCAATCAATTTACTTTGCCCACTTCGCAAAGCAGCGGCAATTTGATTAGGCTTGTAATTTAACTCTTCAGCCATCTTATTCACCGCATCTTTCGTCTTTTGACTCATTCGAGGGTGATCACTTAAGGCTTTTGATACTGCAGAAGGAGTTATATTCAAAGCCTTTGCTATATCTTGTAGAGTTACTTTTTTTCTTTCCATATTCTAATGCTATTGCAAACACAAAAGTATAACATTATCTAATTTAATTATTATTTATAATGTGATAAATTAACATCATACTTAAAATCACTCTCCATAGCATTCAAACGATCTTCTTTATGTGTCTGATAATAAGCGTTCTTTTTAAAAAAAATCCAGTGAAGCCCCCCTCACTGGATTATCTATAATAATAGAATCACCATTTCAACAGTGTTTCATTTATTTTTTCAATGTAATTTTACAAAATTGTTGCACAATGTATTTACTTCTCTTCCCAAACTCTAAAGTAATTTACCTTGTATTCACCATCTAATCTATTATCATCTGGCAATGCACCAAACCATTTATTCGATTCGCAATTAAAGTTGACTTCCAGTGGTTGATGCCAATGTGTATTTTCTGCTTCCCTAAATAAAATACCATCAATATAAAAGCGAATGTATTCAGGTGTCCATTCTAATCCCCACGTATGAAAATTGGCCTGCAATTCTTCAGGAAAATAAAACTTCTTAGTTCTCGAAAAATGCTTCTTAATATCTCCTTTGTCTTTTGGTGTTTTAAAAACATGAATATTAGAATTCAAATCGTGACGATTGTATGACAAGCCAGGTGCATTTTCACAAATGTCTATCTCTGTCCACCAGTCTTTACCCACATTAGTCATCCAAAACCCGGAAACCCAAGGAGCATCCATCAATTTCACTTCTGCCTCGAAATATCCATACAGAAATTTATTTTTACTTTTAATAAAACCTGTAGAATGGGTAAAACCTTCTGGAAGTTTTTCATCTCCATGTTTGTTTACACGAAATACTACATTTCCATTTTCCAAACTCACATTCGATCCATGAAAATAAGTTGGTTGTCTGCCTTTCCAACCTGGATTATTAGGATACCAAAGTGTTTCATTTATTTGATTTGCATTGAATTCGTCTGAATATTTTTCCAATTTCTTCCAATCTTTAGAATTGGATTGATCGGAAAGTGGGTAGTCTGCATTCGTTCTTGCCGGTGCATGTTCTAAATTCACCGAATCGACATAGTTCTTTGGCGGAATCGTTAAATTCTGAGAAAAAACAGAACCTCCAATTGCGAATACCAATATTAATAATGTTACTAATTTTAATTTCATGAGCGTAATTTAAGGTTATTATTCCCCTCTCGAGGTGCAGTAATTTTATTTGATCAGCTTGAACTGTATTGCCTGACCTCCTCCTGCTGCTAAAACCAAATCCATTTTACTTTCAGAGGTCACCTGCATCTTCTTAATTTCTACAACTTCCGGATTTGTTTTCCAATCCGCGCCTTTGCCATCAGCATAAATTGTGGCTTCGTATTTTTTCCCTTTTGCAAGAAATGATAAATCAGTGCTCAACACTCTGGCATTCTCATCGGTAATACTTCCCAAATACCAGTTGTCGGTTCCTCTTTCCTGTCGAACTACAGTATAGTAATCACCAATTTTCGCATGCAATACCTTAGAGTTGCTCCAGTCGGTAGGAACATCCTTAATGAACTGAAATGCAGGAACTCCTTCGTAGTTTTCTGGTAAATCTGCTGCCATGGGCATTGGGCTGTACATCGTTAAATAGTAGGCTAATTGCTTGCAAATTGTACTTCGTACACGAAAAGTATCTTTACTCCACGGTTTCTCAGGAAGAAACATCTTAAAAATCCCTGGTGTATAATCTATCGGACCACCAAGAATTCTTGTAAACGGAAGTACTACACCATGTTCTGGCGAATTTCCTTTACTCCATGCATTGTATTCTTGTCCACGCACACCTTCACGAGCCATTAAATTTGGATAAGTACGTTGTTCTCCGGTAAATTTAATTGGTTCATGATTTACAATCATCAATTTATATTTAGCAGCTGTTTGTACCATTTTTTTGTAATGGCGAACCATATACTGCCCATGATGGTGTTGCTTGTATGTTTTGGTGTCGTAATCGTAATTTACATCACCCGTGTACCCCATTTTCACAGTTTTAATACCTAAATCACTACACATTTGATACAATTCATCCATTGCCGGTTCGTAATGATCGATATCAGAAATAGTCTCATGATACATCATCATGCGAACACCTTTTTCTTTACCATATCGACATACTTCCTTTATGTCAAAATCATCAGTTGAGGTTTTCCAGTCAAATATTCCATATCCAGTCCAAGAACCTTCCATATTATCCCAACCTTTATCCCAACCTTCAATTAAAACATCTGGAACTCCATGTTTAGCAGCAAAATCAATATGTTTTTTTGCATTTTCGGTAGTTGCACCATGCGGATGAGAAATTGGTTTGCCAAATTGTGTTTTTTCAGCCCAGGCAGTTTTCCCGATATGCAATTCCCACCAGATACCGATGTACTTATAGGTTTCAATCCAATCGGTATTCTCATAAGCCACTGGTGGATTCAAATTCATGATTAAATCTGATTCAACCAAACCTCCTGCATTTTCAGAAATCTGAATGGTTCTCCAAGGAGTTTGAAAAGGTGCCTTTGCTCTCACTAAATCACAATTCTTCCATGGTGTTAAATGAGCTTTTAATTGTACTCCATTGTGCGTATTTAACAAATTCATTCCTGCATAATCTGTTAAATCGGCTTCATGAATACTAATCACCAATTTATCATTCACCTCTATCGTAGTTGGAGTATTGGCCATATTGGCTCTCTCCTCTTTATCTGGACGTCTTTCGAAATTTAATGAATCACCAACAGCACTAATTGGAGAATTGTAATACACTTTCTCGTAGTTGTCGTAATCAGCAAAATTCCACCAAGCTTTGTAATCATCTGCAAAAGTAAACTCCGTTAACTCATCCACGATAATAAAATCAGCCAAGTTATTTTGTTTTGGAAAAACATATCGAAATGCAACACCATCGTCATAAGCTCTTGCCACAACATCAAGCAACAATCCAGTTTTCGATTGCTTCAAATGAATCGTTAATTCATTATAATGATCACGAACCTTCTCGCTCTGTCCCCATACTGTGGTCCATTCACTATCATTGGATCTCGTCTCCGAAGCTAAAATTTCAAACCCTTGCTTTAAAGATTTCGTTTTTAACTCGAAGCCTAATGCCGATTTAGTTATGAATTGCAAATCGCCATGATTCACTGTATAGAACAATTGGCCTGATTCATTCAAGTCAAACTCAAACTTATTTTGTTCGTTTGGTGATTCCAAAGAACTAGCATATTTTTTATTGGTAGCACAACTAACTACGAATATAAATAACAATAAATACAATAATTTCTTCATCCAGTACTAATTATCTTTTAAGTTTATTTTAACAACACCATTGGCAGCTCTCACTCCATATTCGGCAGCTTCATTCCCAATTAGTACTTCAACAGATTTAACCTGCTTTGGACTAACCGAGTTAATGTCATCAGTTACAATTCCATCCACTACAATTAAAGCCTGTTGCCCTGAACTTATAGAGCTAGGACCTCTTGAGGTAAGAAATACTTGTTTAGTTCCATTTACAGTTTCAACTTTTGCTGTAGTGTGAACAAACTGAATGATTTGGTAGATGTTTGCCATTCTATCGAAATTGTTATTTTCATACAACAAGTTTTCAATACAATAATCAAGATTTTCCTTAGTCATTATTTTATTCTTAATAACTTTGTAATAAGAACTTTCGTTATGAATATAAATTAAATTCACGGCATGTTCTTTCTCGCCCCTGTAGCGGAAGTTTTGACCAACAAAGCCAGCAACTTTAACTTTAATATTATCCTTTTTAGCTCTACATGATATGCTGTAATATCCTAATGAATCAGTTGTGGTAGTTTGCTTACTTTTTGAAGCGCTAATAGTTGCGTTAGCCACGGGATATCCTTTAAAAGTGATTACCTTACCTGTTAATATTGCCTCTTGTCCCTGAATATTTGTAAATGCCAAACAAACTAACAATCCTATTATACCAAGTTTTAGTTTCATGTTTTGATTTTTTGTTGATTAAAGCAACGATTAGTTCCTTATTTTGAGTTTCTTCTTTATATCAAACCTTACTATCTACTTCTGCTTTCGCTTCGGATTTTCTTAATTTTAGCATCAAGTTTGTTCACTATTTTTTTGTTGCCTTTTGCAATGTTATTTTTCTCTTGAGGATCTTTTTCTAAATCGAACAACTGTGCTTCATTCATTAAACCTGCTTCAATGTTTTTATCATTAGTAATCCAATCTGCAACACGTGTTGAAGGTTCAATATATTTCCATTTCCCTTGGCGGATTGATAAAGCATAAGCTTCCTCAATTACACTTTCCCGGCCATTTGAGTCTTCACCTAAAAAAGCAGAAATCGTATTGAAGCTATCTGGTGCTTCTGTTTCGTCCAATTCATAATTAAGTAAAGAGGCAATAGATGCATACAAATCAACATGAGATACCAGAGCGTTATTCGTTTGCCCTGCTTTAATTCGTTTAGGCCAATGAGTAATTGTTGGAACTCGTGTGCCGGCTTCATAACAAGAGTATTTTCCACCTCGGTAAATTCCTCCCGGTTTGTGATCTCCCAATAATTCCATTGCCTGATCATCATATCCATCAGTCAATACAGGCCCGTTATCTGAAGAGAAAACGATCAAAGTATTCTCTAATATTCCTTTTGATTCCAGGTAATCTACCAACTGTCCTGTAATGTAATCCATCTGAACAATTGCATCTCCTCTTGGTCCCATTTCTGTAGCTCCCTGAAACTGATGATCGGGCAAACGTGGTACGTGAATATCATGAAATGCAAAATACATGAAGAATGGTCCATCCTCATTTTCATCAATAAAATTTCTTGCCTTGTGTAACATTTGATAAGGAACAGTCTCATCTCTCCATCGTGCCGAGTTACCACCCGTCATGTAACCAATTCGGCTAACACCATTCACAATTGTTTTGCCATGCTGTTTATCGGCTCCGTAACGCAATAAATCAGGGTTTTCTATTCCAGTAGGATCTGTTCCTATTTTCCCATCATAGCTTACTCTAATCGGATCGCTCTGATCCAAACCTAAAACTGTATGATTTTCAACTAGTACGCAAGGCACTCGATCTCCTGTTGCCGGGATTAAAAAAGAATAATCGAAGCCTATCTCAAGTGGACCGGGTTTCACATCCTTATTCCAATCCAAACTACCATCTCCCAATCCTAAGTGCCATTTTCCAATTACCGCAGTTTTGTATCCTTTCTTTTGCAGCATTGCTGGCAAGGTTGGTGTTCCTGGTTTAATCAACAAAGGAGCATCTCCCTGCAACACAGCAGCATTTTGTCTAAATGCGTAACTTCCGGTTAGTAATGAGTATCGCGAAGGTGTACAAGTTGCCGATGAACAATGCGAATCGGTAAACAATACACCTCCTTTGGCCAATTTATCAACATTTGGCGTTTTCACTCTCGTTGCTCCGGTACATGAAAGGTCTCCATAACCCAAGTCATCAACATAAATGACAACAATATTGGGTTGATCACCTTCTGTCTTCTTTTCTGCATTACATCCTGCAACAGGAAATAAATTAGCAGCTAAAAGCAAGCATAAAAATATAATTTGGTATCGTTTCATTAGTTCTTCTTGTTTTGTGGTTTGATTATTAGAACAGCATCGGCATTGTTGTACCATGGTGATTCAAAATCTTGTTTTTTATTTATCACCATGTTTTGGCTGTATTCTCCTGTTAATGTATTCATCCATTGAAACTCTACTGATTCATATTCATGGAAGAGAAATTCCGCTCTAAATTGATAGGTTTCATTCGGCACATAAAACAGGTAAGTATCGTCACTTTTTAAGCAATATCCTGCCTGATTGCGCCAAGGTGTTGGTTTAAACTTGCTGAAATCGAATTTTGAAAACAAATTGGTCATGTGTTTGAAATACTCAAACTTTGGTTTGATAAAATCTTCCGTTTGTTCGTAAGGATTGTGAATTACCACATTCCAACTGGCAGCCTGCCAATAATAAGTTGAATATACACCAGCAAACACGCATTGGTAATTTCTTCTCAAGCAAACTTCCGGATCGATATAACTTCCTACAAATACTTCATATGGCGACGCTTCGTAGCCACCGTGTTCTATATTGAAAACCGGCTTCGTTTTGTAATTATTGTAATCATCAAGCATGTTGTGATACAAAGAAAAAGTCCAATCCTGACGAGAAATAAAATCAACAGATTCAGGATGACGCTTACAAAATCCATAATCATGAACTGTTACCAATCGATTAAACGCATTTCCTTCTCGTAACCTTTTAATTCGCTCCAAAATATAAGCATCATCGGCTCTACCGTAATACAATGCTTCTTTTGAAACATCCCACATTACATTTGGAAAGGCTCCGTATCGTTTCACCACATAATCGTAATACATGTTGTCGGCATCTGAATACATTTCAGGCCAAGCAACCAACTTATTCCACACATATATCATTAAATGAGAGACAATATCTTTCTCATTCATCAATTCGATGGTACGGTCTAACTTTTTAAAGAATTCAACATTTAAAGCTGAATAATCAGGTTTATCATTATTTCCTAGGAATGGAAAAATATCTTTAGGTCCACCATATTCATGTTCCGGATGCTTTGCTAACTTTTTATCTTTATTCCAACTTACATCATATGAAAAAACATTCATCACTACCTGATTGAAACCATTCTCATTTAATAAATCCAATAAGTGCTCTGTTTTTGGTAAACCATCTTCATTATGGTAATCCAAGGCGTAAAGCCAATCACACTCAAATGCAGTTAAGAAATAAGATTTCCCGCTCTCGTAAAAGAAATTTCTTGGTTTTTCTGGATTCAAAACGATTCCACCTTTTTGTCCCTCTCTTCCCTTCTCATCAATAAGCAACACTCCTTTTTTAGCATTTAATGCTTTTATCTCAGAACTTGTAGTATAAGACCATTTTCCAGCTTCAGCAGTTGAAAAACGAATTAGCCACTCATTTTCTCCATTATAAAATCCGGGAACAATTTGCTCCTTACCTTGCGGACTAATAAACTTGGCCGAAAAATCTACAACAAAAGGATTTTTAAGTTTACTCTTTGCTTTAAAGGAAATATCCACAACTTCCCATTTTTGAATCGCAATTAAACTCTTAGTGTATTTTTCTTTTTTAATCTCTGCCTTAGATATTGTAAAAACACTAATGCAAAATACGATCAATAACAATTTCCTTACTGACGACATAAAATTTTATTATATAGGTTTTTTTCCATGCTTGGAATAAGTATTTCCTTAACTCCTCTCCTTCAATTCAAAATTACATAAGCTTATACTGCTTATTGGGATAGATTAACAACAAAAGAGGGGGGTAAATAACACACAAATCCCTACAATGCACTCAACACACTCATTATCTGACAACAAAAGCTTACCTGTCTCATTCCTGCTCAATGTAATCAACATATAATTATTGGATTAAAGCTTAGATATTGTCATGAAAAAAATAGAAATTGCAAATAAATTTAAAATCTAGTTTCATCTTAATTCATAAAAAATAAACACATTATGAAGTACTTTATTGGAATTCTACTCTTCGCACAAATTCTGATTTCGTGCAATACGAGCACGGAAAACATTACAGTCTCCCCAAATTCCGAGGCATTAAGTTATATGGGAAGAACCATTACTCTTTCAGATTCTTCAGCCACTGAATTGTGCTGGTCGGGAGCTTCGGTTGAAATTAACTTTGAAGGCCAAGAGCTACGAGCAAGTTTAAAAAATAACCTGCGCGACAATTATTATAATGTGCTTATTGATGGTGTAATGGACACAATTTTACGCATTGATACCCTAAGAAAGGAATATATTTTAGCCAAAAATTTACCCAAAGGAAAACACAACATTCAACTATTTAGAAGAACAGAATGGACCTTTGGAAAAACTCAATTTTATGGATTTAGCATTAAAGGAGATGCAAAACTTTTGCCTGCTTCAGCAATAAAGAAACGAAGCATTGAATTTTATGGCAATTCTATAACTGCGGGTCACGGAACCGATGATCCAACTGAACAAGATCGTTGGGATAGCATCTACTCCAATAATTACAATACATACGCTTCGGTAACAGCTCGACATTTTGATGCTCAGTATTCATGTATAGCAAGAGGTGGAATTGGAATCATGGTGAGTTGGTTCAACCAAATTATGCCCGACTTGTATTATCGTCACGATCCAACAGATAGTAATTCGAAGTGGGATTTTAACTCAAATCCTGTTGATGTGGTAGTTGTTAACTTGTTTCAAAATGATTCGTGGATTGTAAATTACCCAGAACATGAAGAGTACAAAAGAAGATTTTCCAACAATTCACCAGACAAAGAATACATCATTAAATCATACGCTAATTTTGTAAGCAAAATTAGAGGTCATTATCCAGATGCTGATATTGTTTGTATGCTAGGTAATATGGATGTAACTCAAGAGGGTTCTTTATGGCCTGGATACGTAAAAGAAGCTGTTAAAACTTTAAAGGATGATAAAATCTCAAGCTTTTTTATGCCTTATAAAAAAAGCAAAGGGCATCCTCAAATAGCAGATCAAAAACGAATGGGTGAAGCATTAATCCAACACATAGAAGAAACTATTGGTTGGTAAAAAAATCGTGCATATAAAAACCCCACGCGGTCGAAGACGTGAGGTTTTAATTTCAGACTCAAGAAATGAGTCTCTAACCAACTAACTCTAATTCACAATAACCTTTTGAGTATAAACAGCATTTTCGCCAGTTAATCTCAAAATATAAAGACCTTTTCTTGTTGGCATATCAGAAATATGTATTTCCGATTGTCCTCTGTTAATATTTTCTGATTTTATTACTTTCCCATTCATAGAAACAAGGTCCATTGTTCTAAAAGTATTTTCGATCATCATCACTTTCATCCATCCTTCTGTAATTAAAGTTGGATACACCTTAACCCCATATTCTTTTGCATCTTTTATTCCAACAGCCAATCTGGTATCATGTAAATTAACCTGCATTATTACCGAACTTACTCGGCCATCATTATCAGAAAACTGAATAGACACTTCATTATCTTCCTTTAGATACTCAATTGGAACTGGAATCTCAATCATACCAAAGAAATCATCGCGACTAGCCTGATCGTATCCTGCCCAATCTGAAGGAGGAGTAAGCGCATTACCATTAACACGAACAGTTGGTCTTTTAGAGCGATTATGCTTTCTACCAATAGACATACGAAGACTGGCTGTTCCGCCATTATCACCAACATCAACACCGTTAATATGAAATGTTAATGCGCCCGTAATTTTTTTCAAATGCTCACTTGTATAATACTTTTTC
This sequence comes from Labilibaculum sp. DW002, assembly GCF_029029525.1. Lineage (NCBI taxonomy): Bacteria > Pseudomonadati > Bacteroidota > Bacteroidia > Marinilabiliales > Marinifilaceae > Paralabilibaculum > Paralabilibaculum antarcticum. The sequence continues at coordinate 1,526,656 of NZ_JAKJSC010000001.1, forward strand.
GAACGAATTGCATTGGTAAAAACGATATTCTTATTGAAGGAGTATTCCAAAACAACTGTTTCATCAGCAATTAATTTTATACTCGTTGGAGCAGTATTCTGGGTTTTATCTGTGTATTCAGGATCTTTATCATTCCAAATTTTCAAACTCTTAATTCGTACTGAAGTCAAATCATTCAATTCTTCAAATGATTCCAAATTTACAGTGCTTGTAGACTCTTCTAAATTACTCAATGCCAAATACAATCTATTCTCATCAACAAAAGCATGACTCTGAATATCTGGATCTTCTGAAGACACAAAAACTCTTTTCCCTTTTACATCTTGCCATAATTCATAAAAATGTACTCGTGGTGTATACACCCATTCTGTATTAGAATCTATTGGAACACCTGTAACACTTGGACGCCATAAAACTGCTCCGTATGGCTCGTAGTTATTACTTGCATTAATATGCCATGTTGCTTTTGATGTAATAAATGGTATTGCAATTTGCAAATCATTTTCTCTATCAAGCAAATTGAATATGATATGGTTTATAGCTTTTACCGATTGTATACTTTTCAAATCACTATAACCATCAGGGTAACCCTTCTCAATTCCTCCAAATTCTGATATTGCATGAGGTTTAACAACGCCCCACTTTGCATAGCTATAGGTTTCAATTAGATCTAAAATTGCTTCTGAATTAGAACCAGATCTCTTATTATCTCCACCTGTCACATTAATTCCATCGTACAGGTGAGTTGCAAAAGCATCCATGTGATCACCTGCAACATCCATAAACATTTTCATTCGAGAATCCCAATATCCAAAATCCCAAAGTTCCATAGATGGCCATGCACTTGAATAACCAATTACATTTACATTTTCCAATTCTGGTGTTTCATCGAATTTTTTACCAATCGCTCCAAACCATTCTGCCATTCTTTGACGCATTTTAGCATCATCAGGCTGTTCTGCGGAAAAATCTGCATCTCCTGCATGAACAAATGGCTCATTCATTGGCTCGTACCACATCGGACGATCCTCATCGGTATAAAAATGCTTAAAATATTCAGCAGCCCATATTGCGGCTTTATCCGTATCTATACTCCATCTTACAACCGACTCAGGATGTGCTGTAACAATAAGTCTATTGGATTTTCTCCAATAATATGGTTGCGATTTTGAATAATTGACTGTATTAGTACCTTTACTAATAATTGTTTGCTCATCCTCAGGATATACACCTACTTCTCCTCCTGCATTATTTTTTGCCCATGCAAATGGCCCCCAAAAGCTTCGTCCGTAATTAACACCCAACTCTTCTGTTAAATGATTGTATTCATCATCTGTTACATTTCCGTCAGCCCATCCTCCATGCAAATTGAAATATTTGCTTCTATCAATCTCAGATACATCACCAATATAACGTTGCATAGATGGATCTACCGTTATTTTATTTTGTGCATTACCTGAGGTAATGCAAGCAAATACAGTTAAAAGAGTACAAAGAGTAAAAATTCTTTTCATAGGTTTCATTTAAATCGGTTTCGATTACACAAAGAGGTCGAAAAAAAAATAATATCACGGAAAGAAAAGCCAATTAAATACGGGGGGATTTTAAATATAAGAATCCTAAACCTCCACTTATTCAGTAATCTAAAGCATAAAAAATAACCACCTCTTAAAATTAAGAAGCGGCTACTAATTTATCCAACTATAAAAAAATCATCTAATATCCAGAATGCTCCTATTCATGCTTAACAATACCATATTCCTCCATCATACTGTCAGCTGTATATCTCACGACCTTTGGTTTTTCTGTTCCTCTTGCCTCTTTAATTAAAATTTCCCACTGTTCTTTAAGCATCTCTAACTTATCGGTATGTTGTGAGTTCTCAATTAAATTAGTTAGTTCCTGAGGATCATCTTTTAAATTGTAAAGCTCTTCGTAAACAGCCTGCTCTCCCATTAAAGGACCTTCTACAAAAGAGCGATACAAAGCAATATCGGGATCGTGAACCGCATACAGCATTTTATTTAGTTTGATACCTAACTCTTTTGCTGTTGCAATTTTCACACTTGCCGAAAGGTTCTCATTCTTATAATAACGGATGTATTTCCATTCTTTATTTTGAACGGATTCGCATCGAGGATTTCCAAATTGAGTAGACCATAAATTTTCTGTGTACAAGAAATCTCTCACCTTCTCATTCGAATCATCTACGATACCAGAAATATCTTTTCCTTGATAACTTTTAGGAGTATCTACACCAGCATAAGACAAAATGGTTGGTGCAATATCAATTGTTTGAATCAATTCATTAACAACTCTACCCCTCGCTTTTCGCGATGTCATTGGATTATAAACAATCATTGGAACATGAGTACATTGTTCGTAGCACAAGGCTTTTCCTCCTAAGCCTTGCTGTCCCATGAACAAACCATGATCAGAAGTATAAATAATGATTGTGTTTTTATCTAAACCTTGTTTCTTTAAATTAGCTCTCAATTTCCCTAACAAACCATCAATTCCTGTCATGGCTTGCATTTGCCTTATTTCTCTTTCTTTTAGATCTTCTGGTGTATCAGTATAATTATAACCAACTTGACGATCTTCTGCTCTCAATAAATCCGAAGGTAATTTTGGCGTTATGATATCTTTTTTAGCAATATAATTTGGAACTAAAGGAATATCAAGATCACGATACAATTCACGGTAAATTACTGAATCTGTTGGCAATTGTTTCATGGTTCCAGTACTTGCACCATGCGGTAAATTAAAACAGATACTTAAGCAAAATGGCTTATCATCTGGTCTTGACTCCAAAAAATGAACAGCTCCATCCAAACGATATTCATTATTATCCAAGAAATCCTCTATGCCTTCATTAATGATCTCAACTTGAGTATCGTGCTTTGCCGATTTAAAAATCTTGTGTCTTTTCTTAGGATAAAAACTAAGATGACCATGACCTGAATACCAATAATCAAAAGATTTATCCATTAATCCACTTTGATATCCACCATTACCTATTGGAGAATGATTTTTCCCAATGTATCCAGTATAATATCCATTCTCCTTCAGTACAACAGGATAAGATTCTTTCCATGCCTCAGGAGAAACACTTGTTCCTGAATTAAAATTGACACCATGCTTGCGCTCAAACTGACTTAAAAGCATTGAAACTCGACTTGGTGTACAAATTGCACTGGTAACATGGGCATTCGTAAATCTTACGCCTTGTTCAGCCATCTTATCAAAATGTGGTGTCTGAAGTAATTCATTCCCATTACATCCTAACAAATCAAATTGCTGATCATCCGTAAGGATAAAAATTACATTCGGTTTTGTTTCCTTTTTTATAGATTTAGCATTTGCACTAAAAATTGTTACTAATCCTAAGGCTATGCTTAAAAAATATTTACTTCTCATTCTAAAATAACAAGTTTGTATCATCATCAACTCAAGCAGTCCTTTTCTCCAGTCTACAAATCAATAAATGAAAGTTACACTACAAATAGACTTATTTTTCGTCAATATTACGGGGAATAATTCCAAATGATTATAGGGGGAAATTAACAATTCTATTTACTTAGTAGTATCACTTCTTGTAAATAACAATTACCCCTACAGAGTAAGTAAATTCACAAATATCAAATCAATTTTTATAAAAAGAAGCAATTCCATTGGTTTCTAAAGTGCCAATTACAAGTCCAATATAGAAATACACCACAGATAATCAATTATATTCCCCCTATGCATATAAAGTTTTAGCTTTACATTTGAGCTATACTTTAAATGATCAACTGATGAACAAATCTATCCTATTAAGAGGTATTCTCTTTTTACTATTGGCAATGCAATACTCTCTTGGGTATTCACAAAACCCACTTGTTACGCACATGTTTACTGCCGATCCTACGGCTCGTGTTTTTAATGGGAAATTATATGTATTTCCATCAAGCGATACCTATCCTCCTAATGGACGAGAAGCAGAATTTCCACGCTTTTGCATGCCAGGTTATCATGCCTTTTCTCTAGAGAATGGCTCCACTTGGAAAGATCATGGTTGGGTATTGAAAGAAAATGATGTGCCTTGGGGTGAAAAAGACACTTACGCTATGTGGGCTCCAGATTGTATTGAAAAAGATGGAAAATACTATTATTACTACCCAGCGAAACCAAAAAATGATAGAGCTTTTAGAAGAATTGGCGTTGGGGTTTCTGATAAGCCAACAGGACCATTTAAGTGGGAAAAAAGTTTCATAAAAGATGTTACTGGAATTGATCCTGGACTACTATTGGACGATGACAATAAAGCTTACTTATTCTTTGGTGGTGGGCACGAATTGTATGCTGCACCCCTTAAAGACAACATGAAAGAAGTAGCGGCCAAACCTATTCTAATTGATGGATTGCCTGCTGGATATAAGGAAGGATCGTTCCCATTTAAGAAAGATGGCATTTACTATTTAACTTTTGCTCATGTTTTTCCTGATGAAGGATATACAATTGGCTATGCTACCAGTGATAAACCAATGGGACCTTATACTTACCAAGGGAAAATAATGGACAATATTTACAATGGTACCAATCATCATTCTGTTGTTAAATACAATGATCAATGGATTTTATTTTACCATTCGTGGGATATTAGCGGATACAACAAGCTACGTTCGATGAGAGCAGATTACATGACGTTCAAAAAAGATGGGACCATTAAAAAGGTTAAGCCTACGCTTCGTGGAATTGGTACTCCTCAGGTAAATGATACAATTCAGGTTGATCGTTGCAACGAAATATCAGGTGCAAAAACAGCTTTTGTTGGTGGTAACGAACCTAACGGATGGATGGTTTGTGATGCTAAAATGATGAGTTCTGTGAGATTTGATCGAGTAAAATTTGATGGAGCAAAAAAAATCCAAGCTCGTATAGCAAGCGGTCAAAGAAATGGTAGTTTCGAAATAAGATTGAACAATCCAAAAGGTAAATTAATTGCAGAATTCCCTATAAACTATACTGGTGGATGGAACACATGGGAAACTATAGAAACAGAACTTAAAGAGCCGATTACAGGGACGCATAACCTAGTTGTTGTCTTTAAATCTGATTGGGGTAATACCAAATCGGTTAATTTGAATTGGTTATTACTTAAATAAGATTAAGATTTTATCTGTATTTTAGCAAGTCATAAAAAAGCTATTATTCTAGTATGAAAAAATCAATTATCCTTTCATTTATTATGCTGATATCGGTCGCAACTTCGTTTAGCCAAGAAACTATTGTTCCTCTTTGGCTAAATCAAGTTCCAAATCAACAAATTACTGATGAAGTTGAGCTTGTAGAATCAACCGGAATTATCAGAATATCAAAGGTCCAAAACCCAACAATTGAAGTGTTTTTGCCTGCGAAAAACAATGCAACAGGTCAAGCTGCACTTATTTGTCCGGGTGGTGGTTATGGTATTTTGGCTTACGATTGGGAAGGAACTGATATCGCAAAATGGTTGAATTCTAAAGGAATTGCAGCTTTTGTATTAAAATATCGCTTGCCGGATTCAAAATCGGTAATTGAAAGCTACAAAGCTCCTTTACAAGATGCTATTCGAGCATTAAGAACAATTCGCTACAATGCAAAGAAATACAATATTCATAAAAGTCAAATAGGTGTAATGGGCTTTTCGGCCGGAGGACATTTAGCTTCAACACTTGGAACTCATTTCAATGAAGTAATGTATACTCCAAGTGATCGTATCGACCAAGAAAGTGCTCGACCTGACTTTATGGCTCTTATTTATCCGGTAATTAGCATGCAAAATGGTGTAACTCATAATGGATCAAAAAACCATTTACTGGGAAAGGATGCTAATGCAGAATTAATTGACAAATTCTCCAATGAATTACAAGTAACTACAGACACACCACCTACTTTTTTGATTCATGCATCGGATGACAAAGCCGTGCCAGTTCAAAACAGTATGTTAATGTATAGTTCGCTAATTAAAAATAGCGTAAGCACCGAAATGCACATTTACCCAAAAGGAGGTCATGGCTTTTCGTTTGGACACAAACAAGGGCATGTTAATTCATGGACTGATTTGTTTTGCACTTGGATTAATAATTTAGAAGAATAGACTCTTAATTTTAAACAATAAAAAAGGGAATTGCTAAAATCGGCAATTCCCTTTCTAGTTTCGTTGAAACTATTATTTTTCCCAATCATCTGTTCTGAATGAGGAAGCAGGATTACCTGCCGTATCGAACAAGCTCCCTACGACCCAATTTGACCATCCGTAACGTACAGCAACCGGATTCTTTACCTCATCACTCCAAACAACCAATCCTTTTCTTAATACGATTAGTGCTTTGGCAGGATAGAATACTTTATCTTCTCCAGCAATTAAAAAGTCGTTCAATTCTTTTCCCATATTGCTTAAACCCAATGGTGCATTATCAAATTTCAAGTAAGCCTTGTTCTCTTCAATTTCCATTGATTTATATACAGGACCACCATATTGAATTCCCTTAAACCCATAATCTTTAGCCAATGCCCAATAAGCCAAACGCTTTCCAATTGTGATTTTTTCAGGAGGATGGATCATCCATTGATGTCCAATATCCAAAGTCGAAACCATTCCTGTGTTTGGCACATATTTCATTGTTTGTAGCTGCGCTTCTCTTATTTCTGCAGTATTTTTTCCTTCTGTCTTGCCATAATTTTGCATAGGACAAATTTGCACATAGTAAAATGGGAAATCACCCTGATTCCATAAACCTCTCCAACTCTTAATCATGGCTGCAAACAAATCAGTATACCCTTTTGGTTGATTTGAATTGGATTCTCCTTGATACCAAATAGCACCTTTTATTCCAAAAGGAATAATCGGATTAATCATGGCATTATACAAAACCGTTGGCGATTGAAATTTCATTTTATCAGTTCCCAATACTGTCATATCAGCACCAAACTCGCTTAACGTTTCTTTATTCATCCATGCTTCAACACGAGTACCACCCCAAGTACTATTTATTACACCAATCGGAACACCTAATTTATCTTGTAGATACTTCGCAAAACTATATGCAACCGCACTAAAATTAGCCACCCCTTCAGGTGAAGACACTGCCCATGCGCCCTTACAATCTTCTTGAGGAAATTCCGCAAAAGCATTCTTCATGTTGAACAAGCGAATGGATGAATTATTTCCTGCCGCGATATAATCATTCGATCCGTAAACTGGCTGGTTGTTAAAACCCTTAAAAGGCATTTCCATATTCGATTGCCCAGAGCACAACCAAACCTCTCCTATCATTACGTTCGATAAAACAATCTTTTTATCAGCAGAGATCGTCAGCGAATAAGGTCCGCCAGCTTCAGGGGTAGGAATAGTAATCATCCATTTTCCTAATTTATTAGCTTTTACCTCAAAACTTTCGTTGCTCCAGCTGGCACTAAGTTGTATTTTTTGGTTCTTATTTGCCCAACCCCAAATAGGCACATTCGACTGTTGCTGCAATACCATATTGCTTCCAATTACTGCAGGCAATTTAATTTGTCCTAAAGAACTATTACTTGCGGCCAATAGGCCTACTAGCAATGATATTTGAAATAAAAATCTACGAAATTGATTCATTACTTTAGCTTGTTTAGGTTAAAATCATTCCCTTATCTCTTTAATTAACTAACACTTCTAACTCGGAACTAGTCAATTCTTTTGTTTTGGCTTTCACTGTAATTTTCCCCGTTTTGAAGGTAGATTGTAGTATTAGTAAACATTTTCCGCCCGATGTTTTAATCTTATTTGACTGATAATCTTGAATATTCGATGGCGAACCATTATCAACACCAAGTAATCGAGCTGGTCCTGTAATTTCAAACTCAACTTCCATCTCCTGATTTTTCACTGGAATCCCATTTTCATCAGTTAACTGTAACGTATAATGAACTACATCATAAGCATTAGCTTTTATTTTTTCTTGATCAGCGACAAGCGAGAGGTTTTGAGCTTTCTTAGCCGTTTGTAAGCAATAAGTCGCTTGTCCATCGACAGCTTTGGCTGTAAGTTTCCCTTCTTGATAAGGTAACATGAATTTTACAATGTGATCTTCATTATCCGATAAAGATTGAACACCCACAGATTTATCATTTAAAAATAATTCTATCTTCTTTTGATTGGTATATACTTCTACGGCAATACTATCTCCATGCGAATAATTCCAATGCTCATTCACATCTTGCCATCCCCATTTTTGATGACTTGCCCAATCTTTTTCTTTCTCTACTAATAAATTTTGTTTAGCATCCCACTTATATGGCGATTTAGACAATAACTGAGTAGCAATGTAAACGTGAGGTTCATCATTCCAAAGCACTTTGAACATTTGGTAAGATGGCTTTTTGAAGCCCGCAAAATCGAGCAAACCACTACCACTACCTTTTTTCGGCCAAGCTCTCGATTCACCCATATAATTGATTCCCGTCCAAAGAAAAATACCAGCAATAAATTCCTTCTCAACAACTGGTTTCCAATCGTGCCATCGGGTCCAATTCTCTGTTCCTAAAAATACTTTATCAGGATAATTCTTTTTGCAATAGTCATACACAGCTTGTCGATACGACAAACCCACAATATCTAAAGCATCTGCATAACCCGAAAAATTACTCACTGTAGGAATCACCAAATTTGCGGTTACAGGTCTTGATAAATCAACCTCTTTAACCCATTTCGATAATTTGTGAGCAGTCTCTGCTACATGATATTTTTGTTTAGGATGATTCTTGAAATTAGACTTCACCTTCTCTAAAGACAAAGGAGGTTCATCCCAATAATAGTTTACATCTCCCACTTTATTACTTCCCCAATACCCAGTTACAGCTCCATAATTAGGGAAAGTCCACTCTATTTCGTTCCCAATACTCCACATGATAATTGACGGATGGTTTATATCACGCTTCACCATATCCTTGATGTCTCGCTCTGCCCATTCTTCGAAACTATGCGTATAACCTTTGGTAATATCCTCTTCAGTTTCCTGATTGTAGTTGTTTCGCTTGTCTTTAGGGTTTTGCCACTCATCAAAGGCTTCTTCCTGAACCAAAAAACCCATCTCATCGCAAATGTCCAAAAACTCTGAAGATGCTGGATTATGAGCGGTGCGAATTGCATTACAACCAGCCTCTTTTAAGGCTTTTAAACGTCGTTCCCATACTCCTCTTGGCACAGCTGCACCAACCAAACCACCATCGTGATGCAAACAAACACCTTTTAAAAGCATGTTCTTTCCATTTAAGAAAAAGCCTAAGTCCTTATCAAACTTAAAGCTTCTGATACCAAAAGTACTTGAAACCTCATCAATCTTCTCTCCTTCAACAAATACTTCCGTAACCAATCTGTACAAGTTTGGTTTTTCTGTATCCCAAAGGTTTGGAGAAAGTACTACAATATTTTGATTTTCCTTTTGAGCATTTTTTGCCTTCACAAGCAAAGCAGATTCAACAAAACCGACCTCTTTATTCTGAAAAAAGATCCTTGTTTTCAAAACAACCGGCTTGTCTTCCTCAAAATCATTACTTAGATCTGTAGTAATACAGATCTTTGCTTTTTCTTCTGAAACCTCCGGTGTTGTAATTTGGGTTCCCCATTGAGGGATGTATACCTTGCCGCAAGTTACCAACTTAACATTTCGATAAATCCCTGAACCTGGATACCAACGGGAATCCAAATATGCCGATCGATCGACCTTAACAGCAATCAAATTCTTTTTATCACCATAATTCAAATAAGGAGTTAAATCGTAAGCAAAAGGAGCATAACCAAATGGCCTCTTACCTAAATATTCTCCATTGATCCAGACCTCTGAATTGGTATAAACACCATCAAATTCTATTCTTGTATTTTTATCTACAGCTTCATTTGGCATGATAAATGTTTTTCGATACCAACCAATTCCTCCTGGCAAAAATGCAGTTGCACCTCCGGTATTTTTTTGTGTAAACGAATGCTCTACACTCCAATCATGTGGTAAGCGAACGTCACGCCAAGAAGAATCATCCAATCCTGTTTTTTGGGCCTTTTCAACATTGCCCAGATTAAACTTCCAATCAAAATTAAAATCTAAACTTGTTCTAACCTCTTTTTTCGGACGGTTACATCCAAACAAAAGACATAAAATAATAAAATAGACGTATTTATTCATTTTGCTCCTTGATTTTGAATTAACTCATTTAAGTTTAAGCCAAAAAAAGAGCTTACAAAATATTGTAAGCTCTTCCCTTTAAGTTATTTCTATTTCAATTCTATCTTCAAAGTAAAAGCATGTTCACACGGTTTTTCTGTTGGCATTTCAACTTCTAAACCAGCTTCAGTCATTTTCCAATTCAATTTTTCCTTAGAACCCAACATACTCACCTTAACAATTTCATTGGTTAGTAATCCTTCTTTCTTTGCAAAAGATCTAATTACCATCTTATCTTTTGGCCAATCCAATGCAATCGCATACAAATTACCATCCCTTGTTGTAAATCGAATATCCTCAGCAACTGCGTCTGCATTCTTATCTTCACTTAAATGTCCTTCTACAATTTCTTGTGGACCTTCACCATAAGCTTTCCAAGTACGCGTGCCATAAATTGCTTCCTTATTCACATAGAACCAATCACCCATTTCCAACAAACGAGTTTTAACTCCTTCTGGAATTTCTCCGTTCGCTTTAGGTGTAATATTTAATAGAACTGCTCCGTTCTTACTCACTACATCTACTAGGAAATCAATTAAACGGTTTGTCGACTTATATTTTGGATCACTAATATCACACCATGCTTTCCAATCAATAGAATCATCCGTAAGCCATGTAAAATCCTTCTTCTCACTCATACGTGATCTTTCCAAATCCAGTACAGCCGAACCAACAGCCATATCTTCAAATTTGTAGGTGCAAACTACTTCTTTTCCCCACTCTTGTCCTTTGTTATAATAGTTTGCCAAGAATTGCTTACGATACTCTTCCTTAATGATATCCATTTTGTTGTCAAACCAAATGATATCTGGTTGATATTTATCCATTAATTCATTCAATCGATCAAGCCACTCCTGATGAAAAGCATCTTCTGGAGGATTAGGATAATCACCGGTAGCCATTACAAAAGAACCTTCAGGAACATATGGTCCATATAATCCTGCATATTCAGGATTAGAAGCATCTGTCTCTTTATCCCACGTTGGGTACCATGCATATAACCAATGACGGTGATAAGTGGCAATGAACTTCATACCTTGCTTACGAACAGCTTTGGCCATTTCACCAACAACATCTCGTTTTGGCCCCATATCCATTGCATCCCACTTTGTTAGTTCACTATCCCACATTGCAAAACCATCTGCATGTTCTGCTACTGGACCAGCAAATTGTGCTCCCGATTTCTTGAACAATTCAGCCCATTCATCAGCATCAAATTTATCTGCAGTAAACATTGGAATAAAATCCTTATAACCAAATTCATCTAGTGGTCCGTAAGTTTCTTCGTGATGCTTACGAATAGGATGTCCTTTGGTGTACATATGAATTGCATACCATTCTGTTTCGTGAGCAGGAACAGAATATGGTCCCCAATGAAAGTAGATGCCGAATTTTGTATCCTGATACCATTCTGGCACTTCTTTTTGCTTTAAAGATTCCCATTCAGGCTGATAATCGATCTTCACGATCTTTTCCTGCTTTGGTTTAGAACTGCAAGAAAATAAAGCCAAGCTAAATGCAAGTAAAATTAATTTGTTCATGATTATTATTCGATTAATAATTATTATTTAAATTTTATCCAATCAACATTAAACAAGTTTCCCTCTTCGCCCTTAAAAACACATACCAAATTTTGAATACCAGAAACCTTTTTGTCTAATTTTACATTGAATGTCTTCCATTGATTCCACCCACCAGTATTTGTAATTTTGACAACTGCCAATAATTTACCCGTTGCGCCACCAATTCGAACTTCAACGCTTCCACCTTTTGCTGCCGAAGCACAATTCATCTCAACTTCAGTTAAGTTTCCATCTCTAAAGTTTACACGATCGTAAGCAACCCATGAATCATTAGTAATGTAATCCAACTGCCAGTTAGCAGGAAGTCCACTTCCAATTCTATTCACTTGAATCTCTTTTTCACCAATTCTGCTATATCTATCAATTTGTATTTCGTTAGTTGCAGGACAAACTCCAATACCGCGTAAAGTTGGAATCACTTCTTGAATGCTACCATCTTCATTAAAATTCAGATTATCAGCACACATCGAGCGTAAATGTTCATTGTTACTAATGTCTTTATGATGATAAAACACCATCCATTGACCTTTGTATTCAACTATTGAATGATGATTTGTCCAACATCCATTTGTCCAACGTTTCATAAAGAATCCTTGATACTCAAATGGTCCAAGAGGATTATCTCCTGTTGCATACGCCAATTCTTCCGTTCCGTGAGGAGAATGTGGAAAAGTGAAATAGTAAATTCCATTTCTTTCGAAAACAAAAGATCCTTCTTTATACTTTGAAGGTAAATCGTTAATAACAACAGGTTCTGAAGCCAATTCTTTCATATTAGCTTTCAACTTTGCCCCATACAATTTTTCGCCACCACCCCAATATAGGTATGCCTGACCATCAGTATCAATAAACACATTTGGATCGATGCCATCTAAACCTTTCATGTAATCATTCTCTAGTGTATATGGGCCTTCTGGATTGTCCGCAACAGCTACTCCAATTCTTCTAAATGCAGTCGTATCCTTTGGCATATCTGGGAAATAGTAATAATATTTACCTTCCTTTTCAATGCAGTCCGGAGCCCACATTCCAAAACCATCAAAAACACCCCATTTTACATCAGCTTGATCAATGATCACTCCGTGGTCAGTCCAATCAAAAAGATTTTCAGATGAGAACACATGATAATTTGGCATGCAAAATCCATTGTTCCCTTTACCTTCTTCGCACTTAATATCTGTTGACGGAAATACAAATAGCTTCCCATTCATTACCCTTGCAGTAGGATCTGCAGTATACATATGTCTTACCAAAGGATTATCTGCAATGGCAAAATTTGCTGCAAAAAGTATAATTGTTAATAAGCTTAGTCCTAATTTCTTCATGTTCAATTTTATGCTTGGTGTATTAAATTATTTGTTCCAGTTTGCTTCAACTATTGCATTGATTTCTGGAAAGTTCTTATCTGTTTCATTTAATTCCTCTCTTTGAGTTTTCAAATCAAGCTTCAACTTGGAAATGATCTCCTTGTACTCAGGATCATTGTATCTGTTATTTAATTCTTGAGGATCTGTTCTTAAATCGTAAAATTCCCAACTTGCAGGCGTTTCTCTATCAATTCCCTCATACTGAGAAGACCAATAAAAATCCTTAAACTCAGATGTATCGCGATACATTTTCCCATAGTAAAAAATCAACTTGTAATCTTTGGTTCTAAGACCAAAATGAGCTGGCACGTAGTGATGAATAATATGCATCCAATAACGATAATAGGTCGCCTCTCTCCAACTATCTTCAGCTTTTCCTTGAAGAGTATTTATAAAACTCTCGCCTTGCATGTAATCCGGCTTGCTTCCTCCAGCCAACTCGATCATCGTTGGTGCGTAATCGGTATTATTAATAAGTATATCACTTTTCACATTAGGCTTAATTCCTTTTGGATAGTGCACTATGAATGGCATTCTCATGCTTTCGTCATACATCCATCTTTTATCTTGCAAATCATGTTCTCCCAACATCATTCCTTGATCTCCCGTGTAAATAATAACCGTATTTTCCCACAATCCTTCTTCCTTCAGATAATCAAATAACCTCCCAAGATTATCATCAACACCTTTTACACAGCGCAAATAATCTTTTAAATAGGTTTGATATGCGAGACTAGTTGCATCATCACCAGAAATACTATCCTTTAGGTAGTGTTGAACGTAGTTTCTATGCATATTCCTTTTCGAAACAGATGTCCCGATATAGTTGATTAAACTATCATTCTTCCCTTTGGTTCCTTCCGATCCCCAATTAGGCTGGCTATAAAGACTTTCTGGTTCTGGTATTTTTGTATTTGCCAAATACTCCTTATATCTTGGAGCATACTCAAACATGTCATGAGGTGCTTTGTAATGATGCATCAAGAAAAAAGGCTTTGTCTTATCTCTATTTTTCAGGTAGTCTATTGACTGATCAGTTATAATATCTGTTGAATGCCCCTCATATTGCACTATATTATTTGGCCATTCACCTTTTCCTTTCTCACGAAACTTTGTATTAAAATATTTTCCTTGACCTGGTAAAACTTTATAATAATCAAATGCTGTTGGTTCATCATGAAGGTGCCATTTCCCAATCATTGCTGTAGAATAGCCTAATTTACTCATCTCCTTTGGCAAATATTGTTTATCAGCGGCTAATTCACCATCTAAATCCAGTACACCATTAGTTTGAGAATATTGTCCTGTAATAATGCATGCTCGACTTGGAGTACAAATAGAGTTCGTGCAAAATGCATTGGTAAAAACAATTCCATCATCAGCTAAATGATCCAAATTTGGAGTTGGATTTAATTTTGCCAAACGACCACCATAAGCTCCAATTGCCTGCGAGGTGTGATCATCCGACATGATGTAGATAATATTTGGCTTTTGCTTCTCATCTATTTGAGAACAGCTAGCCGATATCAAGCCCAATGTGGCCACTAAGATGCCAATCATAATTGTTTTCATTATTCTTTTTTTAGTTTTCTGCAAAAGCAAAGGAGATCTTTTTTCATTCATTAAATAACATCAGTAAATCCTATTTCCATTGATTATAATTGCGATCTTCCTCTACTCGTTTACGAATCATTAAAAGTAGCATACTAATAGAAGAAATTAGTGAGAAATTATTCTACATAAAGGGGTGAAATAGAATTATACTAAGAAAATGATAGACAAAACACTTAATAAAAACTAGACAAAAACTTTTTTAGATTGAAATTAAGATACTGACAGCACTAACAACACCTCACCACAAACAACTGATTACGAGAGATCTAATCAAGCCACCCAAACCTACCCCATCCTATTTATTTGGGAATGGATAATAATATGCCAACTCAATTTAAAACTTGCATACAGCCCCCCTATATTCAACTAATATACCTCCAATTGACCGCCTCTGAAATTGTATTTTTGTATTAGGCAAATATACTCAGTGTATATAGTAAGCCTCTGAGCAAAAACTAAATCAGTATTGACATGAAAAAAATAACAATTGCCATTCTATTATCCCTTCTTTTTTTAAGTGGATTCACTCAAATAAAAGATAAACCTAACGTGATAATAATTCTTTCCGATGATCAAGGATTTGGCGATGTTGGATTTAATGGTTGTACAGATATTCCAACTCCAAACTTAGATCAACTAGCAAATAGCGGCGTCGTTTTTTCTCAAGGATATGCTTCTCATCCATACTGTAGCCCAAGCAGAGCTGGATTGCTAACAGGGCGTTACCAACAAAGATTCGGACACGAAAACAATTTGCCTTACACCGATGCTAAAGCTGATGATGGCCTTCCGTTGAATGAGCTAATGTTATCTGAGCTATTGCAAAAAAATGATTACCGAACTTGCGCTATTGGAAAGTGGCACCTTGGTGACTCCACGCAGTTCTGGCCAAATAAAAGAGGCTTCGACGATTGGTTTGGGTTCTGGGGTGGTGGAATGAGCTATTGGGGAGATACAGGAAAAAAACCAGCGACAGCAGGAGTTCTTCGTAACGGTAAAATTGTTCCTCGATCGGAATTAACATACCTAACGGATGATTTTACCAATGCAGCAGTAGAATATATTGAAGAATACAATAAAGAAGACAAACCTTTCTTTATGTATTTAGCTTACAACGCACCTCATGCTCCAATTCAAGCAACCAAGGAATATACTGACAAGGTTAAACATATTGAAGATGGTAAGCGTGCTGGTTATGCAGCTATGGTTGTTGGTATGGATGCTGGAATTGGAAAAGTAATTCAAAAATTAAAAGAAACTGGTGATTATGATAACACATTAATCTTCTTTTATAGCGATAATGGTGGTCATTTACACGGTGCTAGCAGTGCTCCATATCGTGGACACAAAGGAATGTTATTCGAAGGTGGAATTCATGTTCCATTTCTTGTTTCATGGCCTAGTAAAATTAAGTCAGAAAAGAAATACACCGAAATAATTTCAGCCTTAGATATTTATCCAACAATCCTAAAGGCAACTGGAGTAAAACATCCAAATCCTGTTAAATTAGATGGCGTAGATCTTTTACCTTATATCAAAGGGGATAACAAAAAAGCACCTCATAAGGTACTATTCTGGCGATATTCTGATGGTGCGGGTTATGCAGTGCGCAAAGGCAAATACAAAATGGTGATGTCAGGATACAAAAAAGAATTCTTTTTGTTTGACATTAAAAATGATCCTTATGAGCATACAAATTTAAGCTCGAAATTACCGGTAAAACTGGAAGAATTAAAAGGATTATATGCAGAATGGAACAAGGAAACAGTTCCTGCATTATGGCAAGATCCACATGCACAAAATCTTTCGAAAGAAGAGAAAAAGCGTCAGAACTACATTGATGCTGCAACAAGAGGAGAAGGCAAATTCAATTAGTCCTAATTCTAATGATATTTTCAACATGGAACAAATGAATATTCTTCACATTTGTTTCTTTGAAAGAATTATTTTTTAAGCAAAATGCAATTTTCATCAATAAATAATAACATGAAAAAATATTCTCTGGCCTTAGGATTACTATTATTTACAACTTGTCTGTTTGCAATAAATCCCCCTAACGTAATTGTTGTTTTAGCTGATGATATAGGTGTTGGAGACATCTCGCATTATCGACGAATGCACTCGAACAATATCATTCTTGAAACACCAAATATTGATAAGCTAGCCAATGAAGGAGTTGTATTTACAAACGCTCATGCTCCTGCAGCGCTTTGTGCTCCTTCTCGATATGCGATTATGACTGGCAATAGTTGTTATCGAAGCCCAAAACCATGGGGCGTTTGGGGAGCTTACGAAGAATCACCAATAAAAGCAGACCAGTTGACCTTAGGAAAACTGATGAAACAATCAGGATATTCCACGGCTTTCTTAGGTAAATGGCATTTGGGAGGAGACTATCTTAAGAAAGATGATAAAAATACAATTTACAGAGGTCCTCGCTACAAGCCAGAATTAGATGTCGACATCAGTAAAATAATCGGAAATGGGCCAAAACAGCAAGGATTTGATTACAGTCTAACTTTCCCTGCAGGAATTCAAGATGTTCCTTATGCTGTTTACGAGAATGAAAATTGGATGCCCTTACATAGCAACTCAGAAATCACCTATATTTCTCAAGAAAACATGACTAAAATCGGTGTAAAACTGGATAAGTCGGAAGGTTTAGGTGATTCAAACTGGGATCCACATGATATGGGACCACTTTTAGCCAATAAGGCTGTTGATTACATTAACAATCATGCCAATAGAGAAAAGCCTTTTTTCATGTATTACTGCTCGCAGGCTGTCCATTTACCACACACTCCATCGAAAGAGCTAAACGGAATTAAAATTGCAGGAACAACTCCATCGAAACACATGGACATGATTAAGGAGCTTGATGTACAAATGGGAATGCTGACGGATGCACTAAAAGCTCAAGATATTTATGAAAACACTATTTTCATTTTCACCTCGGATAATGGTGGCTTATTAAAGCAGAACACATTAAAATCAGGTCATCAACCTAGTGATATTTATAGAGGTGGTAAAAATTCTGCCTTTGAAGGTGGACACCGCGTTCCATTTATTGCTGTTTGGCCTGAACAATTTAAAGGGAACAAAACTTCGAATGAACCAATTTTGGGGCTAGATATAATGGCAACACTTGCTTCCGTAACAGGACAAGAAATTGCAAAAGATCAAGCAATGGATTCTTACAACCTTCTGCCAATTCTTAAAAATAAAAAAAATGCAGATTCCCATGCTTTTTTAATGTTACAAGGAGGCACAGGTAAAGAGGTCATTTTAATTGAAAATGATTGGAAACTAATTATACAAGTCGATAAAAAAGATAAAACCGATCAAAAAAGAAAACCAATCGCTTTGTATAATCTTAAAAAGGATCCAACAGAGAAACAAGTTAATAATCTGATCAACTCTAAAAAACAGCAAAATCGTATTAAATCGATGTTTACAAAGTACAATACGATTCGAAAAAATAAAGAAGTAACCGGAAATTTTAATTAGTAAAATCAATTAGATGAAATTACGTTTTGTAAGCCTTGCCCTTCTTGCATTGATCTCTATTCAGACTTTGTGTAGCACAAACAAAACAGCGACTCCTCCCAATATTGTGTGGATCGTATCGGAAGACAACTCTAAACATTACATGAGCTTGTTTGACGAAAATGGAATTGAAACTCCAAATATTGAAAAGCTAGCAAATAGCGGTGTAATATTCAATCGCGCATTTTCGAATGCTGCAGTTTGTAGTGCCGCTCGATCAACTCTTATTTCTAGCTGTTATGGTCCTAGAATGGCTTCGCATTACCATCGTAAAATGGGATGCATTATCCTTCAGGATTCGATGGAAATGTTTCCTGCCTATCTTCGAAAAGCAGGTTACTATACAACCAACAATTCTAAAGAAGATTATAATATCATTAAAGCAGACAATGTTTGGGATAACTCTTCGAAGAAAGCCAGTTGGAGAAATAGAAAAGATGGTCAGCCATTTTTTCATGTTCAAAACATTGGTACAACTCATGAAGGACGCTTGCATTTTACCGAAGAACAGTATCGTACAGAAAAGACAAAGTGTGATCCGAACTCATGCTTTGTTCAGCCAAATCATCCTCAAACCGACCTATTCAAATACTCAAATGCTCTCTATCGCGATGAAATCGTAAACATGGATCAAGAAGTAGGCGATATTGTAAGCAAACTTAAGGAAGATGGCTTATTAGAGAATACCTTTATTTTCTATTATGGCGATCACGGTGGAGTTTTACCTGGAAGTAAAGGATATTTGTATGAAACAGGTTTGCACGTGCCACTTGTAGTACATATTCCAGAAAAATACAAAGAGCTTGTTACCCTAGAAAAAGGCAGTAAAACAAATGGCTTTGTAAGTTTTGTTGATTTTGGAGCTACTGTACTAAACCTTGCAGGAATAGAAGTGCCGAAGAATATGGATGGCAAACCATTCCTTGGTAAAGGTGTAAGCAAAGAAGACTTGGAATCGAGAGATGAGACCTACTCTTACGCGGATCGTTTTGATGAAAAATATGACATGGTTAGAGCCGTCAGAAAAGGGAATTTCAAATACATCAGAAATTACCAACCATTCAATTTCGATGGCTTGATGAACAACTATAGGTACAAGCAGTTGGCGTATAAAGAATGGAGAGAGTTATACGAAGCTAAGAAATTAAACACTGTACAATCGGCCTTTTTTGAACCAAAACAAGCTGAGGCTTTATATGATATTGAAAAAGATCCATTTGAAACAAATAATCTAGCTACAGATTCAAAATACTCAGACAAATTATTGGAGCTAAGAGCAAAGTTGGAAAATTGGGAAAACAGCATGCCCGATCTATCTTTCTATCCAGAACATTACTTGCTTAAAAATGCAATTAGCGATCCTGCAAGTTTTGGACAAACACACAAAAAGGAACTTAGTACTTATCGTCACATCGCCAACCTATCACTTTCTGATTTTGATTCGGTTGAAAGTGAAATCAAATCGTACTTGAAGTCTAATGATCCATGGGAAAGATACTGGGCTTTAATTGTTTGTAGTGGATTTCAGAAAAAGGATACTAAGCTAATCGCCTTAACTAAAGAGATTTATATGAATGATTCTGAATTGATTAATAGAGTTCGTGCTGCTGAATACTTGGGGTTAACGAAAATAGAAAATCCTGTAAAAGCAATTAGCAAAGCCCTTTACGAATCGACTGATAGTGCTGAAGCATTGTTAATTCTTAACTCGGTTACTTTATTACAAGATGGACGACAAAAGTATTCTTTTGATCTTAAAGAGAATAAAATTCAAAAGTCTGTTTTAGAAAACAAATTGGTAAAACAACGTTTGTCATATTTAAATGACTTACAAAGACCACATTACAGATAGCCTATTCATAGCCATGGATAGGCTGCTTTATTTATCTGCTAGCTAATAATTCTACAAAAATCGTATACAAGCTCAAAACTACACCTTAAACATTTGATCTAAAACCAACTAGGATGCAAAAACTACAAATATCTATTCTATTATTGATAATCATTTTTCTGGCGAGTTGCCAAGCAAATCAGCCTACAAATACCAAAGAATTATTCGATTTCAATTGGAAATTCTCAAAAGGTGAGGCGATAGATTCTGAAAATCCTGATTTTGATGACACTTCCTGGCAAGATGTAGACCTGCCTCACGATTATAGTATTGAAGGTCCATTTAGTAAAGAGAATGCTTCATTTTCGCGAGGAGGATGGCTTCCCGCTGGAAAATGTGCATATCGCAAATCCTTCAAGGTATCCAAAAGCAAATTAGATAAACGATTTGTAATTTATTTCGATGGTGTATATCGAAATTCTGAAGTTTGGATAAATGGACATTTCTTAGGCAAAAGGTCATTAGGTTATATTGCATTCCATTATGATCTTACCAAGTATATTAATTTTGACGCTAACAATATTATAACTGTTATAATTGATAATTCTTCACAACCCGGTTCTCGTTGGTATAGTGGCACCGGAATCTATCGTCATGTACACCTCATTACAACTAACAAATTATACGTTCCTGTTCGGGGAAATTACATTGTTGCAAATGACTATAACGATGAAAGCGCAACAATTAAACTGGAAACAAAGGTTCAAAATGATTCTGATGCTAAAAAGGACATTATAATACGCCATAC
The DNA here is from genome assembly GCF_029029525.1 of Labilibaculum sp. DW002. Lineage (NCBI taxonomy): Bacteria > Pseudomonadati > Bacteroidota > Bacteroidia > Marinilabiliales > Marinifilaceae > Paralabilibaculum > Paralabilibaculum antarcticum. The sequence goes on from NZ_JAKJSC010000001.1 coordinate 1,547,628, forward strand.
AGCTTTTAATCCTGATGGGCAGGCAGTCAATTCAATTGATCTGCAAGAAACTTTATTATCAAAAGAGAATAAAATCATTAATTCCGAACTGAATATTGAAAGTCCATCATTATGGAATCCTTCTACTCCAAACCTTTATTCAATTAAAACAGAGCTTATTGAAGATGGTAAAACAATCTATTCTGAGACGAATAAAACGGGAATACGAAAATTGGAATTTAATGCTCAAAACGGATTCTTACTAAATGGAAAAAACATCAAACTAAAAGGTGTTTGCCTGCATCACGATGGTGGTCCTTTAGGTGCTGCAGTTTATGAGCGAACGATTGAGCGACAATTAGAAATTTTAAGAGAAATGGGATGTAATGCAGTTCGAACTGCGCATAATCCTTTCTCAGAAGAATTTATGAATGTTTGTGACAGAATGGGATTTTTGGTGATGAACGAAATGTTCGACGAGTGGGAACAAGCTAAATCTCCAGCCACAACTCAAAACGGAAAAAAGATTCGAATTCCGGTAGATTTTTATGCCAAAGAATTCAAAAAATGGGCAGATATCGATTTAAAAGATTTTGTGCTTCGAGATAGAAATCATCCTTCAGTTATTATGTGGAGCGTTGGAAATGAAATTGAACAAATGATGAGTGATGAAGGAGCTCCAATTGCGAAAAGACTTGCTGAGATTGTTCATGAATTGGACTATCGTCCTGTTACTAATGGTGTTTATGGGTATGGTTGGGATCGTTGGCCAAATGATTCGGCCGTATCTCATAGCGATATTAAGGGCTATAACTATATCAAAGATGACGGATTTGATAAGGAAAGATCATTATTTCCATCGGCCTTAGCAATTGTAACAGAATGTGAATCAGCTCAATCTTTCTACCCTAGATCAACTTATTTATACGATGATGCGAAAAAACAATGGTGGAACGCATTACAATACGAAAGTCAAGAAGCCTACGAATGGACTGAGAAAAGAGGTATTACAGGTGATAGTGGCATGGAAGCGTGGAGAGCGGTAAAAAAACGACCTCATGTCATGGGACAATTTATTTGGACAGGATTTGATTATTTAGGAGAAGTAATTCCTTTTGGATGGCCTGCGCGATCGTCCTCTTTTGCTCCATTAGACCTATGTGGTTTTCCAAAAGATGGGTATTATTTCTATCAATCTCAATGGAGTGATGAACCAATGGTTCATATTTTCCCGAACTGGAACCTAAATGGTATGGAAGGTAAACTTGTTGATGTTTTTGCATTTACAAATGGTGATGAAGTTGAACTATTTCAAGATGGAAAATCCTTAGGTAAAAAATCAAACGACAAAAAGGGTGTTGAATATCAAACATGGAAAGTAAAATACAAGGCTGGGGAGCTTAAGGCTATTTCTTATTTAAACGGTGAGAAAGTTGCAGAAAAAACACTCAAGACAGCTGGAAAAGAAAAGAAAATATCACTAAGCGTTCGAAGAACAGAAATGAAATCAGATAGTCAAGATTTAATATATGTGGAATGTACAATTTTTGATGCTGAAGGAAATATCGTTCCAAACGCAAGTAATAAAATTAATTTTTCAATTGAAGGTCCAGCCACGATTGTAGGTGTAGGAAATGGGAACAACATGAGCCATGAACCATTTCAGGCTTCATACCGAAAGGCATTTAAGGGCAAATGTTTAGTCATTATAAAATCGACTAAAGAAAAAGGTCAAATCTTATTCTCAGCTCATTCTAAAGGACTTGAAAGTTCCAATTTACAACTTGAATCAAAATAGACATGAAAATTAAAGACATATTAGTTTGTTCTGGACTAATCATTTTCACTAGTTTTTCATCAATATCTCAAGTACAAGTGGATATTGATCTTCAAACAAAGAAAATGTATGGAAAAGTTGCCGAGCTTGACAGATCAAAATTCTTCAACATGCACGCGCAAGCCAAAAGCTTTAATTCAGAAGAATTGGCATATCTGCAAGAATTAGGTGTTGGTTTTGGAAGATCTTTCAGTGCTCCAACTGTTGGACAATTTATGGCTAATGAAACTCCTTCAAAAGCTGATCACCTGAAGCGAATTAAGTCTTCACGCAGAAAATCATTACAATGGATGAAAACTCCAATCGAACTGGATCGAAGTATGATATTCACATCTCATCCTACTCACAAACATAGTAGGTATGCTTTTCAATGGAAAGGGAAAAATGCAGACTATTCTCAGGAGGCGGAATACATTGCACGTGAGTTTAAAAATCTATACGGTAATAGTGCGAATGGAGAATTACCCTTTCCTAAGTACTATGAACCAATGAATGAACCCTTTGTTCATGCAAAGGATATCAAAGGAATTGATTCAGAAGATGTACGCGTAGAAATGTGTCGATTCCATAAAAGTCTCGCAGAAAAATTACATGCGAAAGTTCCGAAAGTAATGATAGGTGGATTTGCCTCTGCATGGCCATCATTTGAATTATGGGATTTTAGACATTGGAACGAGCGAATGAAATTATTCATGGACTTGGCTGGCGAGGATATGGATTTTTTATCCTATCACATTTATGATGGGAAAAATGTAACCGGAGGTGATTCATTCAGATCTGGAAGTAATGCAGAAGCAATAATGGATCTAATTGATGCATATGCTACAATTAAATGGGGGAAAACAAAGCCCATTTTAATGTCGGAACATGGAATAACACGACCAGATTGGATTGGATCTCCATATAGTGAACTTAGAGATTGGAAAAACATTAGATCCATCAATCATCAAATGATGCAGTTTATGGATCGCCCTGATCAGATTGCAAAAGTTGTATCATTCATTACTGCTAAAGCTAAATGGTTCAAAACACCTGGAAGCCATCCATATCCATGGGTAAGTATGCGAAAAGTAAATGGTAAATATGAGTGGACTCACCTAACCAAATTCTATGAATTCTGGAAAGGTGTTCAAGGTTCATATAGTGACATTCAAGTTTCAGATCCAGATATTCTAGCGCATAGCTTTATCCATGAAAACAAGGCATTTATTGCTTTAAGCAACCTGGAACACAATGAAAAAAAAATAAATTTAAATTTCACTAAACTACCTAAGGTCAAATCACTAAAAATAAGAAGACTATACCTATCAGAAAACAAGCCGAATTTAGATGTGAAAATACTGGATCCGAAGTTAAGACAACTAAGTCTCGCGAAAGATGAAGCGGTAATTCTAGAGTATACATTTGAGGATAATATTACTCAATCTGAAACACTACAGAACAAAAATTACTTTGCTGATGAATATCTATTGCCGATCGAAGATCAACAAGCGATCAAGTTTCACATAAAAGGAATAGACGCAAATGTTCAAAGAGCAAGTTTAAAAATAGGTATTGCCCGACCATTAGATAAGTCGCTTAATGCAAGCTTAGTATTTAATGGAAAAAACATCAATTTCCCGAGTGATTGGAAAGGATATGATCAATCTGATAGAACTAAGACTGGCTTCTTTGGAGTTATGGAAGTAAATATTCCAAGTGAAATTGTGAAAGAGGATAACACTATCGAAATTTCATTTAATGGAAATGGAGGACGAGTTAGTTCAGTCAAATTAAGTGTTTTAAACAATGTTGATTACATCAAATAATAATTACTAGTATTGATATGATTTTAAAATCCATAAGATTCCAATTTTCAATTCTTTTTATCCTACTGATTTTTTTTGGATGCGGTTCAGACTCCAGTAAGCCTGAAAAATCGAATTCTTTCTCAAATAAAGAAATCGATGCAAAAGTTAAAGTAATAATGAGTCGAATGACTCTGGAGGAAAAATTAGCGCAAATAGAAGGAATTCGGCCAAATGATCTCATGATTGATGGCAAATTATCTCTTGAAAAATGCAGAGAAATCATTCCTCATGGAATAGGACATTTCTGTCAATTTTCATCTTCCTTGACCATGAGTCCATCGGAGTTAAGAGACTTTGTTCGTGAGATTCAGCATTATCTAATGACCGAAACCAGAACCAAAATTCCAGCTATTTTTCACGAGGAAGCAATCACTGGATTTGCAACTCAGGGAGCAACAACATTCCCACAGCAAATTGGCATGGGTTGTTCATGGAATGAAGATCAAATTATCAAAAATTCAGCTTCTACAAGAAGAAATATGAGAGCTGCTGGAGCAACTTATGCCCTGTCTCCTATGCTCGACCTTAGTCGCACCGCTCATTGGGAACGAATTGAAGAAAGTTATGGTGAAGATGCCTATTTGACTTCTGCATTAGGTTTGGCGTTTGTAAATGGATTGCAAGGAGAAGACATCAGTAATGGAGTTGCAGCTACAACGAAACACTTTGCAGGATATGGTACTCAAAACAATAATTCTAAGGAATTTCATGAAGAATATTTGATGCCACACGAAGTAGTAATCAAAAAAGGAAACGTAAAAAGTGTAATGCCTTCTTACGGTAGATTCAAAGGTAAAGCTGTAGTGACCAGTAAAGAAATGCTAACTACAATTTTACGAGAAAAGTTGGGATTTGACGGTGTTGTCGTGAGCGATTATGGCGCAATTAACCTTACCTATACTGGACACAAACTGGCATCTTCATCGAAGGAAGCTGCAGTTATGGCTTTAAATGCTGGTACAGATATTGAACTTGCAAAACCAATTGCTTTTCCATATTTACCTGAAGCATTGAAAGAAGGATTGGTAAGCCAAGAAAAAATTGACGATGCAGTAAAACGCTCATTAATCATGAAGGCTCGTTTGGACTTATTGGATGAAAATCCAGCAATTGGTGTTGATGGAGAGCTGGATTTTGATCCTCCTGCAAACCGTAAATTGGCTTATGAATCTGCTTGTCAGTCTATCGTTTTATTAAAGAACAATGGTATTCTACCCCTTAAAAAGGATGTGAAAAAGATTGCTTTGGTTGGACCAAATGCAGCTACAGTGCATGGTTTATTAGGTGATTACACATACCAATCTATGATTTCGTTTTGGTGGGGTAAATCTTTCGACCCTAACAATCCTAAACTAATTAGTCTTAGCGAAGGTTTACACAATGTTCTTGGAGATGATGTTAGCATTGCACATGAACGTGGCTGTGACTGGAGTGCACCTTTAGAATCAATGATCAAAAAAGATGGATTAGGCGATAGTCGTTTGGCAAAAGTAAAAATGCTAACCATTAAAGATGTACCTCAACCAAATCTTGATAATGCTATTAAAATATCTAAGGAAAGTGATGTGATTATCGCCGTAATGGGAGAAAACATTTACTTGTGCGGTGAAGGGCGTGAAAGAAAAGGAATTCGTTTACCAGGAGAACAAGAAGCTTTCGTAAAGCAATTAATTGCAACTGGAAAACCGGTAATTTTGGTTATGTACGGTGGTCGTCCGCAAGTAGTAAATGAGTTGGAAAAAGGTTGTGCTGCTATTGTTCAAGCTTGGTTCCCTGGAGAAGAAGGTGGCCAAGCAATTGCTGATATCATGATCGGTAAAGTTAACCCGTCTGCTAAATTGTGTATCACTTACCCTAAATCGGAAGACAAAACAGAGGTGAACTACAAAAATGAATACACAAATGAAGAACCTCAATATCCTTTCGGATACGGTTTGTCATATACCAATTATACTTATAGTGATTTGCAATTGAACTCTAGCACTAAAATTACAGATGATCGTTTCGAAATAGCCTGTAAAGTGAAAAATACGGGTGAAAAGGACGGTACTGAGATCGTTCAGTTGTATGTCTCTCCTACCGATGAAAATTCAAGTATGAAACCAATACAATTAAAAGGTTTTCAGCGTGTAGATTTAAAAGCAGGTGAAGAAAAATCCATAAAATTCCTTGTTTCACCTGAGCAATTGGTTCAATACAAAAATGACCAATGGATTGTAGTACCAGGAAAATATGATTTTAAGCTAGCAGCATCTTGCACTGATATCCGTTTAAGCGGAACAATTAATATAAAGGGTGATGCCAAAATTCTTAAAAATGGGCGTTCAGTATTCTTCTCGAAAAATCAATAAAATAATGTTCTACTGATAATTACTCTTTGTTTTAAAAATACAAAACCCGGAATGTGTGCAATCACAATTCCGGGTTTTCTATTTACTGATTTCATTAACAAAGAAATAGTCTATCAGCTAATTTTCAGAATACTTACACAAATTTAAGCACAATTATTAAATTTATTCCATGATCCATAGCCTTGACGAATACTACGCCAGATTAACAAAACGAAATTAAAAATGGTAATTAAAACTACAGATTTCTTCTTCTCAACACTCCTGACTTAAAATAGAACCGATTAAAGCGGTACCATTTAAAAAGGAAAAACACAACAAAAAACCCGAAATAGTATCGCTCTATTTCGGGTTTTTTAACTTTTAAATTCATTGTCTATAACCGCTCAACAACAAAATAATAAGCCATTTCATGTTTATTATCCTTGTTGGTAAAACCACCGTCAAACTCCATTTTTCCTGCCGACAGTTCAACTACAACTTCTGCTGATGCATTATCATCAGTTAATGCACACGAGTATTTCTTACCATTAATTCGAATTACCGGATCTTTCAAATCAAGTGATTTACCCAGTGCAATCCATTCTGTATAATCTGTAGCTTTCTCTCCTTCAACTGAAGCATCAATAGCCAATCCACTTTCTTGTGGATAACGGGAAATTGTAAATTTATACTTCCCTTGCTGCATAACTTCCGTTACAAAAATTCCTTCATCAAAGGATATACCATTGCGAATCATGTTCTGATTCCAAGGAATATTTTGTTCGCTATGCATATCGTGACAAGTTAGATGCATCGGGTTCTCATTATCCGAACCTATTTTAATAACCGAATACTCAAAATCTTTTTCGGTACTTGTCCACCAATTATCGTAGAATGCATTCATTTCAACAACAACATCAGGGTAGGCATTCGCAACATTCACTTTCTGTCCTGGATCATCATTAATATCGTACAATTTATCTCCATCAATCAAACGCCAACGAGTTGTCATCACACAAGAGTTTCTACCTTTTTTAGGCCATTGAATTCGTTGCGTATCTGTCACCAACATTCTTTTATCAAAATCTGTTTCAGTAGGCTTATCCAAAATCATACCTTTTACAGATTTTCCATCCATTTCCGATAGATAGGTATGTTCCAAATCGCATAAATCAACTAATGTTGGCAATAAATCAACATGAGCAGTTAAAGAATTAATATCTCGTCCTTCTTCTGGCATTGCATCAGGCCAGCTAATAAAGCATGGCACTCTATGTCCACCATCATAATGACTGCCCTTAGTTCCTCTCATACCTGCATTATAACCTGTATATTCACCTGTTTTTTTATCGTAATAGTAACCAGCAGCAGTTCCATTATCAGTCATAAAAATCAAGATTGTATTTTTAGACACTCCTTGTTCTTCTAATTTTTTTCTGAATTTTCCCAACTGCTCGTCCAACTCAGTAATCATACCATAAAAACGCTTTTGTGTTGGTTTAAGATTTGCATTTTCATACAAATCGTAATACTTCTCAGGCACATTAAAAGGACTGTGTGGTGCATTTAACGACACATAAAGGAAAAATGGTTTGTCTTTATTTTCTTTAACAAACTTACCTGCTTCATTAAACCAAACATCAGTACAATATCCTTCAGCTTTCTCTGGAGTTCCATTTCTAAAATAGGTATCGTCGAAATAATCATTGTTCCAATAATCTGGTGTTTGCCCTACACCACCACCACCGTGATAGTAAGCCATATCAAAGCCTCTATCTTGCGGGCGAAACGGATACATATCTCCTAAATGCCATTTCCCAACCATTCCTGTTGCATATCCATTCTCAGAAAACACATCAGCAATCGTCGTTTCCTTTTCGTTCAGTAAAGAACAACCTCCAATGGTATGCCAGGTTCCATTCCGATTGGAATTACGTCCAGTTAGCAAACCTCCACGCGTAGGAGTACAAGTTGTTCCAGTATGAAAGTTTGTAAAACGCACACTTTCTGAATGCAATTGATCAATATTTGGAGTCTTAATAATCGGATTTCCATGACAAGCAAGATCCCCATACCCTTGATCATCAGTAATCACTATAATAACATTAGGCTTTTCAAGAGTAGTCGTTGCCTCGCACCCAAAAATGGAAAGTGCTATAGCAATTCCCCCAAATAAATTTTTAATTTTCATTTTTTAATTCTTATTGTAAACTAAATGATTACACTGGTTTCTAGTAACGAGAGACTAAAAATTCGCCTCAACAAAATATTGTTTGGATGTGCAAAATTTACCGTCACATTGCAATTTAATTTCATCCTGTCCAAATCCAGGATAAACATCCTTTACGATCTCCTTCACCAAATTTCCATCCTTATCTTTAACTTTAATATATAGTTTTCTCTGACTATTAGATTTCACGATGCAATTGATTAGTAAAGTCTCTTCTTTAACAAGAGTGCTTACAGTTACATTTTCAGTAAAGAGATCACCAACTGCACCTGAAACCTGTGATATTGGAACTAATTTATAGGATCTGATCCAATCGTAACGTGCGGTATTAATCGATTCATCTTCCAAATCATTAACATTTGTAATTGGTTGCCAATCGTAAGTCTCGGTTACCATATTTATTTGCATAGGACGATCAAAAGGTTTTTCTGAAACATCGGTTCTAACTTTTACAGTATCAGAAAATTCATTATCTGCATAAAATAAAACCTCATTAGCATTTTTCCACCAGGCACCATAAATATGATATTCTTCCGAAACTTCTGATTTAACCTTTGTTTGTAAACCTTTAGAGATAAACTTTTCTCTTTCCCCTCTTTTTTCTACATATCGAAAATGAGTATTGGAATTCATGCCCATTCTAAATCTCTCATCAGTAGTTCCACCACCAACGCATTCCTGAATATCCAATTCCTGACTGTATGAATCTCCTCGATAATCGGTTGGTTCAAATGCCACTTTGTCGTTCGACATCCAGAATGTTGTAGACATCTGAATTTTTGATGCCTTTGCTTTGCATTCATAGTAACCAAAATGAGCCTTTTTAGATTTTGATGTAACGGCACCACCATAGTACTTATAACCCTTATATGCCTTCTTTAAAATGCCACTTTTAATTTCCAAGTTTCCATTTTTCACAAATACAGCCTCTGGATTAAACATTGCCGGCTGTCTTCCCTCCCAACCTGGGAAGTAATTGTTCCATTTCTTTTGATCCAATTCGGATCCATTAAATTCATCAGAGAATTCTTGATTGAGAACCCATCTAAATCCCTTTGGTGGAATCGGTGGATCTGCCATTAATTGTAGTCCAATGGAACAACACAATAATAACAATAATACAACTTTCTTCATATATCTAAAATATTCAATTTACAGTACAAAACATTAGTTCGGAAGACCAGCTTATCAAATTAGATTGTTCTTCCAATTACTAAACAATATTACGCTGAATTAATCTAATTAACAGGAATAAAAGCGCGTGTATTTGGGGGATATATACTTTAAAAACCAAGCATAAACCTTAAATGCCCCCTTATATTACATCGAAAACAGACTGATGAATAAAATATTTCGACCTATTTTTACACTTATACTTATAAGGAAAATTATCAATTTCATAATGGCAAATTTTTAACAAATGAAGAAGTTATTCTTTTTAATAATGATGTGTAGCTTGCTTGCTAATTCACAAGCTCAAAAACCAATTAACGACTGGGAAAATCCTACTGTTTATAGCGTTAATAAAATGCCTGCCCGAGCAACTAGTTATTCTTTCAAAAATGTGAAAGATGCTCTTGGAGGTAATCGTGAAAATTCTGAAATACTATTTCTAAATGGAAAATGGAAATTCAATTACTCTAAAGAAGTTGAAAATAGACCAGTAAATTTTGCCGATAGAAAATTTGATAGCTCCAAATGGGATGAAATAGATGTTCCATCAAATTGGGAATTGAAAGGATATGGCAATCCTGTTTATGTGAATTCCAATTTTAAAGTAAATCTAAATCCGCCACACTATCCTTGGGCAAATGAAGTTGGATCATACATTACAAATTTTGAATGGAATCCTAATTGGAATGATCAGCAAGTCATCCTGCATTTTGGTGGTGTAACATCGGCTTTTTATGTATGGGTTAATGGCCAAAAAGTTGGATATAGTGAAGACAGTTGTTTGCCTGCTGAATTTGATATTACCGAATTTCTAAATGAAGGAAAAAATACTCTTGCTGTTGAAGTTTACAGATGGACAAGCGGTAGTTTTCTTGAAGATCAAGACCATTGGCGTTTAAGTGGTATTCACCGAGAGGTAATGATTCTTACACAGCCCAAAATTGCTATTAACGACTTTTTCGTTCGAACTAAATTTGACTCTAATCTCGATGATGCACTATTACAAATTAGACCTCGATTGACATCAATTGACAAGGTGAATTTTAATGATCTTAAGATTGAAGCCAATTTATTTGATGCCAATGGAAATAAGGTGATGAAACAAATTGAGCTAAACGCTAACAAGATTGCGAATGAATATTATCCTCAAAGAGATAATGTGTATTTCGGATTATTAGAACAAAATATTGAAAGTCCACGCAAATGGTCAGCAGAAGATCCATACCTGTATACTTTGGTATTAAGTTTAAAAGATAAGAATGGCAACCAAATTGATCATCGTTCTCAAAAAGTAGGTTTTAGAGATGTTACGATTGATGGTAATGTTATGCTGATCAATGGTAAAAAAGTAAAACTTTACGGAGTTAACCGTCACGATCATGATCAAACAGGCGGAAAAGTAATTTCTCGCGCAGCAATGGAAAAGGATGTACAACTGCTAAAACAATATAATTTTAATGCTGTTCGAACCTCACATTATCCTAACGATCCGTATTTCTATGAATTATGCGACAAATACGGTATTTATGTGATGGACGAAGCCAATTTGGAAACTCACGCCGTAAGAGGTTTACTCTCGAACCAGCCAACTTGGGCAGGAGCTTATGTTGACAGAGCCATTCGTATGGTTGAAAGAGATAAAAACCATGCTAGTATCATTTCATGGTCCCTCGGAAATGAATCCGGATCAGGTCCAAATCATGCCGCTATGGCTGCTTGGATTAAAGACTATGATCCTACAAGATTTTTACATTACGAAGGTGCTCAAGGTGATCAGAATCATGAACATTACAAAAAAGTATTTTCTGACGAATGGCGTAATTGGGAAAATATTAATTATGCAAACCCAACAGATCCAGCCTATGTTGATGTAATCAGCAGAATGTATCCAAGCTTGGAACAGTTTCAGAATTTGGCCAATAGCCCATACATCCATCGTCCAATAATGCCATGTGAATATGCACATGCAATGGGAAATTCACTAGGAAACATGATGGAATACTGGGATTTGATTCATAAATATGACAACCTAATGGGTGCTTTTATCTGGGATTGGATTGATCAAGGAATTTTAAGGCATGATGAAAATGGTAAGCCATACTATGCTGTTGGTGGTGATTACGGTGATACGATTAATGCAGGAAATTTCTGTTTGAATGGTATTATTGCTTCCGATAGAACGCCAAAACCTGAAATTGAAGAATGCAAATATGTGTACCAACCAGTAACTTTTAAAGCGGTTAACTTAGACCAAGGTTTAATTAGAATACGTAATCGTCAATGGTTTTCCAATACTTCCGATAAATTATTCAAATGGGAATTGTATCAGGATGGAAAAAAACTACAGGAAGGTAATTTGCCAATGCAAATAATTAATCCAGAAGCTTCAAAGGAGATTCGCATTCCATTCAAAACACCTAAGGTAATTCCAGGTGCCGAATACTGGCTTCGGGTGAGCATGAATAGCACAAAAGCCAATCTGTGGGCTGATAAAGGATTTGAAATTGCTAAGCAACAATTCAAACTTCCAATTGGTATTGAAAAGAAAGATTCCCGAAAACAAAATTTTCCTGAAATATCAGAAAAAAGAGAGAACGGAATAATTGTTCTTTCCAACAAGAATTTCAACTTGAAAATTTCAGAAAAAGACGGATATATCCAACAATTAATTTCAAACGGGAATACACTTATTGATGGAGCAATGACACCAAATTTTTGGCGTCCAAAAACAGATAACGACGAACGAGGATGGAAACCTGAGTTACAATCTGCATTTTGGAAAACAGCTGTTCAAAACCTAAAATTAGAATCTTTCGATGTAGTTAAAAATCAAGAAGGCTCTGTTAGCTTTACTGCTGTGCTAAAAATTGAAGACAAACTTAATTTGAAGCTAAACTATACTGTTACTGGTGATGGATCTGTAAAAGTAGATTACAGTTTAAATGCAGACAAATCTCTTCCTAAACTATTAAGAGTTGGGATGAGTACAAAAGTACCTGTAAACTTGTCTAAAATGAGTTATTACGGAAAAGGGCCATGGGAAAACTACAGTGATCGTGCCGAAGCTGCAGAAGTGAATGTTTACAAAGGAAATGTTGCTGATTTTGTGTTTGAATATGCTCAACCACAGGAATGCAGTAACAGAACTGATGTTAGATGGTTGCAGCTTGAGAATAAAAACGGAGCAGGTTTACGATTCGAGGGAGCACAAGCATTAAGTACTTCTGTTTGGCCATGGACAGCCGAATCCTTAGAACAAGCAAGACATACCAACGAATTGAAGAAAGAGAATTTCTACACTGTTAATATTGATTTGCTTCAAACTGGAGTTGGTGGTTGTGATACATGGTCACCAAAAGCTGAACCTATTGAAAAGTACAGGCTATATTCCGGTGAATATCAATATTCATTTACAATTTCTTCAGAAAAGTAATAGTTAGCAAGAATAAAACAAGAAAGGCGTTGAGTAATCAACGCCTTTTTTATTTACCCTTAACACATCTAACGCCTTGTAATTAAATACTTACACAGATGTAACAAATAAACTTTCGGCTTGTCTCGAAAGCTAATTCACAGTTAAATCAAATAGCTTCATTCAGAGTTCTATTAACAAGAAGATATTACCTCAATCTGATTACAGATAAGGCTAATGAAGAATGAAAATAGCCAGCTTTTCGAATGCCTAAATAATCCATCTTACAAAGAATCGCCTTTAGTTCCATGCAAATAAAAAGGGCTGCCAATCGGCAGCCCTAAATACTAACTAAAAACTAACATGATTTAGTTATATACTGAATCAACTTTAATCATCACATTATTGTACTCAATAGTTTCAGAAACTTCATCAACAACAGTCGTAATAGATAGCGTTCCTACACCAGTGTCTTTACTAGCATCAATGACATAATCGTAGCTTCTAACAACTACCGATTCTACACCTTCTGAATCTGAAACAGTTACATTTTCTGTTGCTGTAAAAGATACCATATAATTAATTTCATCCGAAGTATCTGAGTAAGCCGAAGTTGCAAGAACTTTTACTTTTCCATTTTTTGTCCAGATGCTTAGCAAAGAATTGTTTTGATATACATTTAACTCAAACAAATCATTACTACCGGTCTCTGTGATAGCATAAACCGGTACTTTTTCTATATCAGGTACAGGATACTCATCTGCCTCACAGGCAAAAAATCCAAATACCATAATAAAACTTAAAAGTTTTACAATATTTTTCATAGTGATTTTCTATTTATTTCCGGCTCTACGAATAGAGCCGGATAATTATAAATTTGTTTACTTATGGTCTAGCATCACGTTCAATCATGGAGAAATCATCAACATAAATAACACCTTCACCGTTCAATGTGAACATGATAATTAAAGTGCCACCAAGATTGTAATCAAATGTTTTCTCAATTGTAACCCACTCTCCTTTAGGTTTATCATTAAGACCAACCCAGTTTTGCTTCCATTCAGGGAAGAACCATGTACTCATACTTCCAGCAGTTGTTGAAGCATCAACCCAAACTTTGTATGTATAGACATAACTCTTGCCTACCTTCATTGTTGCTGGAGCATTTTTACTTTCAATCTTACCTTTACCTCCAAATTGGGTCATTTTCATACTATATGAACCACTAGCGGCTTTTTCTGTTGTATACTCAATGGTTGCAGTATTATCCCACATTGGAACCCATCCTGCACCAGCATCCTCGAAGCCATAAGCTGGGTCACTTAGTACATTTGGATTGTACATTACTACAGGAGCATCTACAATATCCACTAAATTTCTCTCATCTAACGAAATGATTTCTCCACCAGAATAAGAAATAGTCACAACATCATCATAAGAATAAATTGGTTGACTTAAAGTCAAATCAATTACATTTCCTAGTTCTGAATTTACTTTAGCTGCTTGTACTTCAATTTCTTCATCAAATCCAGTATTAGGATTTGTTACATGAACAGTAAAGAACTCTTCTTGATTAAAGAATGGAACAATTTCCCCAGTTAAACTAAATTGAATCGTTTCATCTTCTAATTCCATTGCATTTCCAGCAACTTCGAAAGGAAGAGTTGACTTTATCACCTTTATTTTTAAAGGAATTGGCTGACGTTTATAACCATAAGGTACATTTTTACTGTTTCGGCTTGAAACCATTACAGGTTTAAATGTTCCTAATCGATAAAAATAATTTAATTCTGTAGAATCAGATTTACCACCTGTTCCTCCAGGAATTATCCATGTTCTTCCTGTTGGTCTATCAATTGTTGTCATGTCAACGAAATTAATAGCCTTACCTGCTTCAATTTCCAATGTAGGCCAAGAAGCTGAATCCAACTCATTAACTGCTGAATTTGCTGGTAAATCTAGAACTTCATTACCATCAAGAAACAATTTTAATGCAGGTTGTAAAGTATCATAAACATCCAAAACAAATGTTGTATCAATAACCCAAACATCACCTTGTTTAACTGCAGCCAGAGTATCATTTCCGATAAACTCAACATATTCCTTAAACGTATTGTACAATCTTAAATTATGCAATCCAGGACTAGTAAACAGGACATGAACAGTATTATCATAACTAACACTACCTGCATTTTCATCAATAAAATCAACATAATTTGAATCCTGACGTATAATTCTTCCTGTCAAAAATTTATCATCAAAATTAGGATCTAACTGCCATTCATGAGTTAATGCATTTTGAGAAAGATCCGCAAATGACATATATTTATCGAGACCAATGGAATTAGGTCTTGCGTGAGACATATCTGTATACCAATTAACATCTGAATAATCATTCAGCGGTTCGTATTCATCATCACATCCTACTACTAGGAGCAACATGAATAAACCGAAGATTAAATTTATATTTTTCATACTTTTCTCTCTTGTTAGTTTACATTAGGATTAGCTGTAGTTTCACTATTTGGTATTGGCCAATAGCTATGCAAGTTTTCAATATAATTTATAGCAGATTGTTGAAAACCAAATAACTCTTTTGGTGGATATTTTACAGGATCATCTAAAGTCGCCTCTGCATCACTTTTAACATCAAATAAGATATCTCTGCTAATGTCTTTCCCTTTTTCATCCACTGTTTTATAATTCCCAATATAGAATGTTTTAGCAGCTAACTCGTCTAACCTTTGCTTTTTCAATCCCCATCTTCTTAAATCTAAATGACGAATAGCATGTCCCTCTGCACTTAATTCAAGTGGACGCTCTACATACATTAAATGATTCATTACATCAGTAGACATATACGATTTTTTGTCATAATCTGCAGCTGCAAATTCTGGTGCAGGTGTTGCTCCTAACAATTGTAATGCTGCTCTTTGTCTAACTCTATTAATATACATTAAAGCTTCGGTAACACCAGCTTCATTGCTACCACCTTCAATTAAACACTCAGCATACATAAGATATACATCTGCTAGACGAATTACGCGATAGTTAATCCCTGAACGTCCCGGAGGGGCTAGGTTCTTCTCATGATCCGTAATATCCCAATTGGTATTCTTTCTCCAGTAAGCTGTTTCTCCATTGTTAAAATAAGATACAACAGAAGGTCTTCTTTGATAATACAACAAATCTTCATCATCAGCTACTGCTATAGAATGAGATGTACGAAGAGAAAACTTTCTATAACGAGTACTTCCGTCCTCTTCCGTCACTAAATTACGTGGGTCATTAATATCAATAGAATCTTGTCTATAGGTCATTATTAACCAACAACTTGGATAAATACCTCTCCATCCTCCAGTTTGAGGAGCAGCAATTAAATTGGCATTATTATTAGTCGTTCCAAAAGGTGAATATTGATCGTACTCTGGCTTGTAATTAGCGTCGTAAGAAACTTCTAAAATAGACTCTGAATTAAACTCACCATTGGTTGTAGAGTTTTCACTAACATCAGCCAAAGCATATACTCCACTATCAATAATAGCTTTAAAATAAACAGCAGCAGTTGAGTAATCACCGGCATACAAGTAAGACTTACCTAGAACAGCCGCCGCAGCCCCTTTAATAATTCTACCTTTAAAATTCTTAAGATTTGTATTGCCATCAGCCGCATAACCACTTAGTGTTGCTGGTAAATGCTCTAACGCATATTCCAAATCAGCAGTATAAAATGCTTTCACATCTTCTGCAGAGCTTAACGTTTGGTAAAAATCCTCTTCTGATTTAGGAACAAAATCATAAATAATTACGCTTCCCTTATTATAAGAATTATGAAGATAAAAATGGAATAATCCTCTAAAAAAACGAGCCTGCGCCATAATACGCTTCCATTGTTCGTCTTCTTCTGTGGTATCCATTCCTGATTTAATACCTTCTAAACCTTCAATCACCTGATTTGCTCTGAAAATCCCTTTGTACAAGGCATCCCATTTTTTATTAACTCCATTATAACCAGAATTAAAAATTTGCAAATAAGCTGGATTAGGGGTTGGAGGCGAAGGACGCCCATAACCTGGGAAGGATAAATCACTTCTATTGGTCTCATCTGATAATAGCATAATATTACCATCAGAAAATTGATTGTACGTTCCAACTAAACCAATTTCACAATCATTTAAAGTTTTCCAGAAACTACCTGTGGTAACTTCGTTTGGATTAACTTCCGTAAGATAATCGTCGCAGCTACTTAATGAAAATAACATCATTAAGCCTACTAAACATTTATAAATATATTTCTTCATTATATCAACTTTTATACATTAAAAATCTAGCTGAATACCCATTCTGTATTGAGCACTTACAGGATAATTACCTCTATCTAATCCACGAGTAGCTAGACCATTTCCTCCAACTTCTGGATCATATCCTTGATATTTTGTTAAGGTTAATGGATTGTCTGCAGCAGCGTAGACTCTTAATTTCGATAATTTTAAACGAGTCAACATACTTTTTGGTAAAGAATATCCAAGAGTTATATTTCTAAGTCTAACAAATGAGCCATCTTCAATCCACATATCAGACCAACCTCTATAATTCATATGTCCGCTACCTCTATTTGTTGGGATAACACCATATGGATTTTTTATCGTGTGTTGATACAGTAAATCTTTGTGAGTTCCTGATATCATTGCATAAGCACGAGAACCATTTACCACTTCATTACCAACAGAAGCAAACCAAACCATTGCTAAATCAAAGCCTTTGTAGTCTACAGAAGCATTTAAACCTAACTCATACTCTGGGGCACCTGATCCGCCATAAACTCGATCACCTTCTTCAATTTTGCCATTCCCATTGGAATCCACATAAATCAAATCACCCATTTTCGCTTCAGGATCAATCTTCTGATAATTAGCTAACTTAGCTTCAGTATTTACAATTCCATTGGTTTTCATTACAAAGAATGATCCCGCTGCATAACCTTCTTTTAATGCAGTAATTTTATCTCTATTACTTGGTTCATTAAGAGCGTAGCCTTCAGTGAAATAAGCAATATCTGCACTACCACTCATTTTGGTAATTTCATTAACATTCTTAGAGTAAGTAGCATTAACAGACCACGATAGTTTTCCTGAATGACGATATCCTAAAGCAAATTCCATTCCTTTATTGTTCATATCTCCAACATTCAAAACAACCGTTTTCCCTTCACCAGCACCACCAGAAGTAGGAATCAACAATGGAAATAACATGTCTTTTTTATCTGAATTATAAAAATCAGCTGTAAAAGTCATTTTGTTATTAAACATTCCTAAGTCAAAACCAACATTTTGCTGTACTGTTGTTTCCCATTTAACATCCTCATTTGAATAAGCAGTTTGGATAGCTCCAATTGCTAACATTCCGTCACCTTCAGCTCCGAAAGGATAATCATAATTTAAGCTAATGGTAGGAGCAAAAGCATAATCAGCAAAATTCTGATTACCTGTTGTACCATAACTAGCACGGATTTTTAAAGAATTTGCAACATCTGCAAGAGGAGACCAAAAATTTTCATCTGCAACATTCCATGCTACAGAAGCTGATGGAAATGTACCCCATCTATTTTCTTCTCCAAATCTTGATGATCCATCGCGTCGTACACTTGCACTAAGTATATATCTACCCTTATAATCATACTGCACACGACCTAACATTCCAACGAGTGTATTGGTTCTATCTCTCTCCCACTGAGTAATACCTGAGCCTGCGTTTGGTTCAGAAGATGCACCATTTAAAACAGTAACTTCATTACTAAACAAGTCTTTCTTCTCTCCATAAAACCTAGTATAGGTATACTTTTCAGTTGAAAATACCCCTAATAGTTTTATTTTATGATCTCCTAATTCTTTCATGTAATTCAGACCACTTTCCCAAGTAAAACTTGTTGCTCTATCACTAGTGTTCTTTACCGAAGAGCGAGTATTGGTATTCACAACCAATTCTCCTTCATCCGTGTACACTTCGAATTTAGGTTTAATTTCGATTCTAGTATTGTTATTAAAGCTAACTCCAGCTCTTGTAGTCAAATTGAAATTCTTTAGAATTTCATAGTTAAGATCAATATTAGCATTGAATTGTTCTCCATTGCGAACATTTGATTGCTTAAATTTAGACATCATATTACCTAAATTCATAGCATCATTACTATCCTTTCCACCTGAAGCTACCGATATATCTTGACTTGGATCAATAGGTGCAGCGTATGGCTTATACTTGTAGGCATCATAAAGAAAATTCCAAGGTACATCTGACTGTTCTTCTACTCTAAAACCTAAACCTGATCTAATGGTCCATTTATTCTTTTTAAATGTTGTATTACTACGAACATTATATCTTTCATATCCAGAATTGATCAATACACCATCTTGCTTAAAAAATGAACCAACAAGACTGTAAGTTAAATCTTTTGTTCCACCTGAGATATTTAAACTATGATTTTGGATTACAGCATTATCATTCTGAATCGTCCCCATCAAATTGGTATTGTTCGTAAAGTCATCTTTACTAGTCTCTAACTCAGTCCAGATTCCATCAGTGGTAGTCCCTTTTATTGTTTGAGTTTGAGTAAGACTATTATACCAGTATTCGTCAAAATTCATCAATTCAATTCCTGATGTAATTTTCTGAACTCCCATATAACTATCTAATGCAATACGCATTTGACCTTTCTTTCCTTGTTTTGTTGTAATCAATACAACACCACCAGAACCTCTGGTACCGTAAATAGAAGCTGATGCAGCATCTTTCAAAATATCAATGGTTTCAATCTCATTGTTACTTAAACGAGGATCGCCATCTTGAGGAATTCCATCAACAACAAATAAAGGAGCATTTGCACCATTAACAGAACTTAGTCCTCTAATTTGGATGTTAGCAGCAGCTCCAGGAGCTCCTGAACTAGCTTGAACACTAACTCCGGCTACTTGACCTTGTAGAGCAGAACCTAAATCGGAAGTCGCCATTTTTGTCAACTGTTCTGATTTAACCTGCACAACAGCACCTGACACTTCTTTTTTTCTTTGTGTACCGTAACCAATTGCCACGATCTCATTAATATTAAACGATTGCGCTTGCAAAGCAACATCAATGTTTGCACTTGTTATTACCTGCTCTAAGGTTTCCATTCCCATAAAGCTAAAAACCAAAGTTTCTCCTTTAGTAGCATTAATACTATAGATTCCATCAATATCGGTTATTGTACCAACGGTTTTTCCTTTAATAACAACGCTAACTCCAGGTATTCCCAAGTTATCTTCCGAAGAAATAACTTTACCTCGGACTTGAATTTCTTGACCATACATATTAAAGGTCAACATCAACAAGAGGGATAAGATTATTCCTCTCGCCTTCCATGAACTTCTGTACCTTGTGTCCTTCATAAAATTTAAAAATAGATTAGTTTTTACAATTATATGCGCTTTATACATTTCTTGTAACAAATGTACTTTTCATTCATGCAATCGTTGGAAAAAATTAGTTTCAATAGGAGGGGGATATTTGTTAAATAATGTAAAAATACCAGTCATTGAAGCCTAATCCCCTCTAAAACAATAGATCTATAGCTCATTTATTAACAATCAATCAAAAAAACACAACAAGCTAATTTTCAATGCAATAAATCTTAAGAGTTTTAAATACCCCTCTTAATTTACTTTATTCCCCCTAATAATTATATGAATAACTACGGCAACAAATTATAATCTACAAGCTCGAACAAAATACTTGAAACATATGTGAATTAAAAATAACCGACGACAATAAAACCTGTTTTACGATACATTAGATAAAACAAAAAAGAGGTGCCCTGGGGCACCTCTTTACACAACTTAACCAACTTATTATCACACTAACAACAAATTAAATCATTACAATTTCGAATGCACATGCATAATTAGCATCTCCATTACCCTCTGCTTTAATTGTAAGACCAGATTCTCCAACTTGCCATTCGCAAGCTTTATCCATTCCTACCATTTTTACAGATTTGATTTCACCTTTGCAAAGGTCACTTCCTTTTGCAAAAGATTTAACTAAATACTTACCATTTTCAGCTATATCCATAGCAATCACGTAAATCTTACCATCTTTTTGAGTAAATCTGAAATCATTTGCAGTTAATTTCTTGTTTTTACCTTCAGTATGATGACCCGTTTTAACTTCAGTAGGTCCTTCTCCAAAAATACTCCAAGGGCGAGTGCCATAAATAGCATCACCATTAACACTTAACCAATTACCAATTTCAAGTAAAATATCTGCTTGATCTTGAGGAATTGTACCATCAGCTTTTGGTCCTACGTTAAGAAGCATATTACCATTTTTACTTACAATGTCAATTAAATCATCAATAAGCGTATTTGCATCTTTAGAGTTCCAATCAACAGTATGGCACCAGCTATTGGTTCCAATTGATGTATCAGTTTGCCAAGGGAATTTTCGAATATCGGCAGATTTCCCACGTTCTATATCCAAGACATTTGTTCCTTCTGGAAAAGTCTCATAATTGAAATTCTTTGTTTGAAGAACCACATCTTTATTCCAATCTATCCCCTTATTATAGTAATAAGAAGCAAGTTTAGCATGATAGGGTACAAACTCCTCATGATCTAAAACAAAATCGAACCAAAGAATATCAGGCTGATAATTATCAATGATATCCTGTGTTCTATTCCACCATAACTCAAGAAATTCTTTATCAGCTGGAGCATAGTGATCATGTGCACGTGCATACAAATCAGCATACTCTGGATCTGCTGTATCAAATCCCTCTTTATGAGTAAAGTAATTCCAATTAAAAGCAAAATGAGACGAAGCTCCCAAATACAAACCAGCATCCTTTGTTGCTTTCGACATTTCTCCTAAGATATCACGCTTAGGCCCCATATCTGCAGAATTCCAACGAGTAAAATTCGATTTATACATTGCAAAACCATCGTGATGCTCTGCAACTGGCACAACATACTTAGCTCCTGCTTTTTTAAATAAATCGACCCATTCTACAGCATTAAATTTTTCTGCTTTGAACATCGGGATAAAATCTTTGTATCCAAATTCACCTAGATCACCATACTTCTCAACATGATGAGTATTAACAGAAGACCCATTCTTGTCTTGTAGCTCTCCTGTTGGACTCCATATAACAGAATCCATATACATTAAACGAGGATACCACTCTGATTGAAAAGCAGGAACACTATATGGTCCCCAATGAATAAAAATACCAAGTTTGGCATCTCTAAACCAATCTGGTGTTTGGTATTTAGCTAATGAGTTCCAATCCTCCTCAAAAGGTTCATTATTAACCATTGTAGAACCTTTACGATCCATACAAGAACTAAATAACAAGCCTACCAACAACATACTTAATAGTAGTCTTTTCATATGTTTTTTTTATTTTAACAATAGTCGTTTTAATAACAATAAAATTTAGCCATTGTTACATCGTAAAGAGGTAACAAATAAATTCAATTGTCCTTCTCAAGTAATTTTAATTTTCACAAGAATATTTCAGTTTAAAAAAGCAATACTACTTTCTTCTACTGCGGATTCTTATTTGTTTTAATTGTAATAAAACCAGTTCGAGTTAAGAATGTCCTTACTGGAATAAATTGATTACTAAAAAAATGTATAAAGCACATTACAAATATATATGGTCAGACCACAAGTAAAGGCTACAAAATATTAGTTTAAGAAGGGGGGATTTGAAAATAAAGAAAGGAAAGAAGCCGAATTTCATTAAATAAAAAAGAGAACCTAAAATAGGTTCTCTTTACTTTTATATCTTAAATATTATTCTTCAAGATGATCTTTTCGATATTGGCGAATGTAGTCTGAAGGAGTCGTATCAAATTGTTTTCTAAAACACTCTCTAAAATACTTCATATCATTAAAACCAACTTCATAAACAACATCGGTAACAGATAATCGATCTAATTTCAACAATTGAGCAGCTCTTTTTAAACGAATTGTTCGTATAAACACGTTTGCAGTTTGACCAAGCAATGCTTTTAATTTCTTATTCAATATCGATTGGCTTATTCCTACTTCACGCCCTAACTGCACAACTGTAAATTCAGGATTACTTATATTTTCTTCTACTACTTTTAATAGCCTTTCGAGTAATTTTTCATCAATGGATGTAAAAGTGACCTCTTTGGGCTCAACTTCTACTTTCTGATTAAAGTCTCTCTTTACCTGTCTTCTAGCTTCTAGAATTGATTTAATTTGAGCAATTAAAACATCGATATTAAAAGGTTTAGACATATATGCAACAGCGCCTTCCGTTAAGCCTGTTAATTTATCTTCATCGGTTGATTTTGCCGTAAGTACAACAATTGGAATGTGACAAGTCAACTCATCTTTTTTGATAATATTACACATTTCAAATCCATCCATTTCTGGCATCATCACATCAGAAATAATTAAATCTGGATTGTACTTTCTACAAAGTTCAATTCCCTCTTTACCATTATATCCTTGTATACAATTAAATTCCTCTTTTAGATTACCCTTTATCAATGCTTGCACATCGAAATTGTCCTCAACAATTAATACAACTGGTTTTTTTTCGTCTATCTCTAGCTCCCTAGAGATATCAGACATTGCTTCTTCATGCTGATAATCCTTAACGATTGTTGGTACTTCGCTAACGGATTGATTCGCCTGAACTGAGAAATCCTCCTTTTTAAAATGCAATTTACCCTTTGGAATTTGGATTGAAAATAGTGTTGCTATGTTTGGATTACTTGATACTGAAATTTTACCTTGATGAAGGTTAACCAAATTCTTTGCAAAAGCCAGTCCAATTCCTGTTCCAGAAACTTTTGACAATTTATGACTACCTGTCTGGTAAAATCTATCAAATAGATATTGTACTTTCTCCTTAGCGATACCAGGACCATTATCCTTAACGCTTATTTTCACCCATTCTTTACCGTCAATTTCTTCCTCTTCTACAATAATCGCTACCTCTCCACCTTGTGGCGTAAATTTAAAAGCATTAGACAATAGGTTATACAGTACTTTTTCCAGTTTATCGTAATCGAACCATAACTCTACCGAAGGGTAAGAATTCTTTAGTTCGAAACGTATGTTTTTTGATTGAGCAATTTCATTAAACGCATCAAAAACCTCATTAACAAGTTCCATCACATTGCCTCTATTCACTGCCAATGGCATCTTGCCTTTCTCCAATTTTCTGAATTCCATTAATTGGTTAATTAATCGATTCAACATTCGAACATTCTTCATCATCAAAGAATAATTCTGTTGTCGATCCTCTCCACTAATCTTATCATTACCAGAAATCAAACGCTCCAAAGGACTTTGAATTAAGGTTAAAGGGGTTCTAAATTCATGAGAAATATTCGTAAAAAACTGTAATTTCATTTGAACTAGCTCTTCCATTTTTTCTTGTTCAAAATGCTCCATCATCAGCTCATTCTTCTTGGTAACAGCGATAACCGAATACCTTCTGAAGAAAATCAGAAGTACTACAAAAATAAATACATAGATAAAAAGGGCATAAATTGTTCTCCAAAATGGAGGAACGACCTCAATCGTCAACATCGAAGGAATAGTTGTCCATACTCCATCGTTATTTGTAGCTAAAACCTTTAAAGTATATTCCCCAGGAGGTATATTTGTGTACTTAGCTCTTGGTTCAACACTATTTACCATATTCCAACCATTGTCAAAACCTTCCAGCATATACTTATACTTGATTTTCTCAGGTGCAACATAATGGAGTGCAGTAAAGCCAACTGAAAAACTATTTTCGGAATATTTTATTGAAACAGAATCGGTAGATGGCATTTCGTTTTCAAGAAGAATTCTCCCGTGATACTCTTTTCCCGTTAAAATTTGTTCATTAAGTATAAACAGCTCTGTAAACTCAACATGAGATGCATATGGATTATCTTCAATTTCACTTGGAGTAAATACATTAATACCATTAACACCACCAAATACCATTTCTCCATTTTTTCTTGTAAAAGAGGCTAGTTCACTAAATTCATAATCCTGTAATCCATCAGACATTGTATAATTCCTGATCTCTTCCGTATTGATATTAAACCTTGTTAATCCTCGATTTGTTGAAATCCATAAATTTCCTTCGCGATCCTCTTCAATTCCCTTAATAACATCATTTGGCAATCCATGTTCTGAAGTATATGCTTTAAACTTAGTCGTACTACCTGATCCTCCTTCTAGCAGACAAAGTCCACCTCCCATAGTTCCAACCCATACTCTATTCTTACTATCGAGATGCATGGCCAGCACATAATTATGCGTTAACGACGTGTCATTCTCTGGATCATTTACGACTGTTATAAAGGAAGGACTTGAGTTTTCCTTTTCCCTTTTCGGCAAAATATTTAAGCCCATATCGGTACCCACCAATATGTTCCCATCACCATCCTCAAGTAGACTCCTTACAATATCGGAACACAATGAACCTTCCCCATTAGCTCTATAATTATTTAGGACAATAAACTCATTTTTTACGCTATCGTACTTTGTTCTATATAGTCCAGTACCATAGGTGCCAAGCCAGATATATCCATCTTTATCAACTAATATTGTAAATACCGAATTTTCAACTAAATGAGATAAAGATTCTATTTCAATTTCACCACTCCTATTTATTTTCGCCAGACCAAGTCTCACAGGATATCCAGCTCCAAATATCACTCCTTTAGGTTCATCGGGTAAACCTGCAATAGAGTATACATAGTTTTGATTGTTTACAATCTCGGTTATAGCCTTATTAATAAATCCTGTTTCATATTCACCTTTCTTATTTGCCAGCAAACAAGAAATTCCTCCACCTTCAGTACCCACCCAAAGGTTAGATTTTCCATCTTCATAAACAGCTCGAACTTTATTATACGACAAGCTTCCTTTGGCATTAGTCCTACTAATATGATGGAATTTCTTTTCATTTAAGTCTAGCCGGTTAAGACCACCTCCATTAGTACCAACCCACAAAAGTCCTGAATTATCTTCGTACAGGTCAATTACAATATTCGCACTTAGGCTTTTAGAATTATAAAACTCGTATTGGAAATGTTTTATTAACTCAAGACTTTCCTCATCTTCATGCCAAACAAATTGAAATAATCCAGAGTTATTAGCTCCAAACACGAAGCCCTTACTGGTTTTTAAACATGATGAAAAAAAGTAGGGTGCTATCATTTTAGCTGTGAATTCTCCGCCTTGCTCTTTAATATAGTATGCACCATCACCGCACGAGGCGATATATCCTCTTTCTGTTTCAATAATTGAATGGAAAGTTCTCGCCGCTAATATAGGAATCCGTTCAATCTTCAATTTCAAATCCTTGGTAAGGCCTACCTTATAGAGCCCATTAGTATTACCGAGCCAAATTTGTCCTTTTGAATCTTGAAAAAATAAATTTGCAGAACGCAATGAGTAAAATTTATTTTCTCTATCTGAAGCTGCATCAAAAATTACGCCTTTAACATCTGAAGTATTATATGTTTTGGTATCAATAAGGCTCACACCATTTGATGAGCTTATCCATAAAATACCATCTCTATCCAGAAAAATGTTACCCACTTTCAGATCCATTAAGATACGCTTGCCGTTCATAATTTCCGGAACCTTATGAAACTCCTCCTTCTTTCTATCGAAAAACCAAACCCCATTATCAGAAGTTCCTATCCAAAAATTACCTTTTGAATCTTCAACCATACAAAATGGCAAGTTACTGCCAATAGGGTGTTCCATTGGTGTGGTTCTCTGGTAAGTGATGAATTTCATTCCATCAAATCGATTCAGTCCATCAACGGTTCCAAACCACATAAATCCCTTAGAATCCTGAAAAATAAAATTGATATCATTTTGGGAAAGACCATCAAGAGTACTTAATCGCTCAAAATCCGTTTGAGAATAGGAAGAAAAAAATACAAATAACAGTAGAGTAGAGAGAAATAAACGCATATCAACTTAATTATTAACCGATTTTCAATTTCAAATAAGAAATAAGCAGTACTAGGGTTTACTGAATTTTCTTTATAACTGCATAATGTATAAAAAAAAACTTTCCCGACATCAGATATCGAGAAAATTTAATTTTACAAGCATATAATACATTCCATTCACACTATTTTTTCAGCTTATCTTATTTCAAAATCCATGCTTTGAAGAGCTGAGACACCTTTATTTTCTAGATCCTTAACTGGAGAACTGCCCCCAATGAAAAGAGTATATTTTCCTTTACGAATTTCACTATTCCCTTTTTCTGTTACCTGCGCAAATTCCTTAGCACCAATCGTAAACTTCAAGTTTTTGTTTTCTCCTACCTTTAGGCTAAGTCTCTTAAATGCCACTAATTTTCTTAATGGTGCTGTTTCTCCAGCTCCAGGCTGAGCTAAATAGATTTGAACTACTTCATCAGCCATCATCTCACCAACATTTGAAAGCTTTATCGCTATTTCTAAATCTTCATTTTTCTTCAATTTCGCTGAACTTAAACTGAAATCATCATATTTAAATTTGCTATAGCTCAAGCCAAAACCAAAAGGAAATAATGGATCTTCCTTCATGTATTTATAGGTTCGCCCCTTCATACTATAATCTTCATAAGCTGGCAATTGATCCATGCTCTTCGGAAATGTTAATGGCAATTTTCCTGAAGGAGAAATCTTACCAAATACAACATCAGCAACAGCGGTTCCCCCTTCTTGCCCAGGATACCAAGCCCATACAATAGCATCTGCTAAGTCCGCTACCTCTGGAATAATCATTGGACTTCCACCGGTCATTACAACAATAACAGGTTTCTTATTGTCTTTTTTCAGTTTACGCAAAAACTCAAGTTGATTTGCAGGTAAGAATGGCTGCAAACGGTCTCCCATTGTTTCTGATGCAATCGCATCTCCTTCTTCACCTTCCATGGCACTTGAAATTCCCAATACTGCAATTATTGCATCAGCATTTTTCGCTTCTCCAGTTGTCCAATCGATAGGATTAACATTTTTGCGATATGGCAAACATCCTTTTTTGTAATTAATTGTTGTACTCGAACTTACTGCAGCAGTTATGCCTTCCAAAACATTAACCAGACGATTACTCATCCCGTAATAATTCCCTAATAACACCTCTGAATTATTAGCCTGAGGCCCTGTAACATATAAATTCTTAATCGCTGGAGACAAAGGCAATGCATTGTTCTTATTTGTTAGCAATACAATTGATTTCCTTGCTACTTCCAATGCTAAATCGCTATGTTTCTTGCTACAAATAACTTCTTCACCTAATTTACTGTACGGATTGTTTTCTTCCGGATCAAAGAATCCTAACTTAAATCTCGTATTTAATAAAGCTCTTAAACTTTTGTCAATGGTTTCCTCTTTTACCAATCCTTGTTGCACTGCGTCAACCAATTTTGGATATACCTTACCACAATTTAAATCGACACCACTGTTAATTGCCAAAGCAGCAGATTCTACAGCATTTTTGGTAACCTTATGAAACAAATGAAAGTCAGAAATAGCACCACAATCAGAAACAACATGACCTTTAAAACCCCAATCATCTCTTAAAATCTCTTGCAAAAGAAAAGGACTACCACAAGCAGGCTCTCCTAGCACACGATTGTATGCACCCATTACCGATTCTACATTCGCTTCTTTCACCAAAGCTTCAAAAGCTGGCAGGTAAGTCTCATACAAATCTTTCTTCGACACGATGGCATCAAACTCATGTCTTAATGCCTCTGGACCTGAATGTACAGCATAATGCTTTGCACAGGCCGCTGCTTTAAGGTATTTTGGATCATCTCCTTGCAATCCATTCACAAAAGCAACCCCTATTCTTGACGTTAAGTAAGGATCCTCTCCATAAGTTTCCTGACCTCTTCCCCATCTTGCATCTCTAAAAATATTAATGTTTGGAGTCCAAAAGGTAAGTCCTGCATATTTTGCTCTGTTGTCATTCTTAATGGAAATATTGAATTTTGCACGAGCCTCATCGGATATTGCCGTTGATACTCTTTTTGCTAAGTCCGGATCAAAGGTTGCAGCCAGACCAATTGCCTGAGGGAAAACCGTAGATCGCCCATTTCGTGCTACACCATGCAAACACTCGTTCCACCAATTGTATCTTGGCACCGATAATCTTGGAATCGCCACACTTACATCAGTCAACTGAGAAACTTTTTCCTCTAGCGTCATTGCGTCGATAAGCGCATCAATTCTTGAGTCGATGGATAGCTCGGAATTGAACCACTCATAGTTTTCATTTTGCGCACTAAGTATGGAAATATTAGCACAACAGACCAACACTGCTAGAAGTAATAATTTTACGTTTCTCATATTATTGTGTAAAAAATTAAAATTCAAGTTTATTGCCTATCAAAAATAAGCTTTTAATAGACTTTCAAACCTAATATCATTAAATAAAAACAAGAGGGTGTATATTAATAAATTTTCAGGGGGGCTTTTTCTTTTCGATGTGTAATATCGTACAAGCAAAACCCATACTACCTTAATATACAGAGGATTTAGTTGCTTTTCAGTATGCAAATCCATTACCGCTCTGTTCACAAAACAATTGCATTTCTCTGCTTCATCAAGCGTAAATTAATTCAAGAAACTACCCCCAAGTCTGTCCGTAAATCTCCCCTCACTTCTACAATGAGTACTTTATCTTTGTAATACAAATTATATCTGTAATGATATAGGAAGTAAAGCGACAATTGATTACTCCAATACGGAGAGTGTATACAAGTTTTTAAAAGAAAAACGGATGATTAAAAAAACAGGCAAAGCAAAATTCATGGAAGCTCTTCGCCTTCTAACAATTGCAGTTTTTGCATTTGGATTGGGAGCGTGTCAGCAAAGCTCATCTATTCCCGACCAAGATTTCAACAAGGATTGGTTGTTCTTTAAAGGAGAATATGAAAAAGCTGAGAAAGCCGATCTTGATGATTCAGCATGGCGCAAACTAAATTTACCGCACGACTGGGCAATTGAAGGGCCATTTAGCAATGAAAATAACGCCAGAACTGGAGGATTACCGGTTCATGGAACAGGTTGGTATCGAAAACACTTCCAGGTGGAAGAAAAATTTTCGGATAAAGAAATTGCCATAGAATTCGATGGAGCAATGAACAATGCTCATGTATGGGTTAATGGGGAATTTGCCGGAAATCGTCCTTATGGATACATCGGATTTGAGCTGAACATCACTCCTTTCATTAAGTTCGGAGAAGACAATGTGATTGCTGTAAGATTATCTCCAGAAGATCTTTCTGCCAGATGGTATCCTGGAGCTGGGATCTATAGGAATGTTAGGATCAAGATTAACAACAAACTTCATATTCCGCAGTGGGGAACAAAAATACGTACACCACACATTACCGAAAAGAATGCTAGTGTTGAAATTACAACATCGGTTTGCAATCAATCCAAAAGCCAACAAACAGCAAAATTGGAAACCATTCTGATAGATGCGAAAGGAAATGAAGTTTGCACAACCAATAGCGATATCATTATACAAGCTGAAACGACCGGTTATGTGGATCAGAAAATGAACATTGAAAATCCACTAAAATGGGATCTTGAAACACCACACCTATACAAAGCTGTCAGCAACATTTACCTGAAGGGGAAATTGATTGATCGCTTTGAGACTAATTTTGGGGTAAGATCGATCCAGTTTTCTTCAGAACATGGCTTTCAACTAAATGGTCGTACGGTAAAACTAAATGGGGTATGCATGCATCACGATTTAGGTCCTTTAGGAGCTGCTGTAAATTACAGAGCTACGGAAAGACAAATGCAGATCATGAAAAGCATGGGTGTTAATGCACTGCGAACAAGTCATAATCCTCCGTCTCCTGAAATTCTTCAGATTTGTGATAAACTAGGAATTGTAGTGCAAGTAGAAGCATTTGATGAATGGCAAATGGGAAAAGTACCCAATGGCTACAACAAATACTTCGATCAATGGCACGAAAAAGATCTTCGCGATATGATTAAAAGAGATCGCAATCATCCTTCGGTGATCATGTGGAGCATTGGAAATGAAATATTAGAACAGTCGAGAAAAGATGGATGGAAAATAGCCAAAAAACTTACCGATATCTGTCACGATGAAGATTCAACTAGACCAAGCACAGCAGGCTTTAATTATTACCCTGCTCCTTTCACCAATAAATTGGCAAAATATGTTGATATCGTAGGAATGAACTATTGGCCTTTAAATTATACTGAGATTTTAGAGAAAAATCCAGACATGATAGTTTATGGTTCCGAAACCTCGTCTCAAACCAGTAGCCGAGGTGTATACCATTTTCCAATTGAAGCAAAAGAGAAGCATGAAACCAATCAGGTTTCAAGTTACGATGTGACCGTTGGACCTCCTTGGGCTTACCCTCCAGATGTTGAGTTTGAGCAGCAAGAAAAGGAAACACGTTCCTTAGGAGAATTTATGTGGACTGGTTTTGACTATTTAGGAGAACCTACGCCTTATGGTGGCAAAGACAATTCGACAAATGGTTACTGGAATGCGGATTGGCCTTCCCGGTCGTCTTATTTTGCTCCCGTTGACTTGTGCGGTTTCCCGAAAGACAGGTATTTCTTGTATCAAAGTCAGTGGACAAAAAAGCCAATG
Organism: Labilibaculum sp. DW002; assembly: GCF_029029525.1. NCBI lineage: Bacteria > Pseudomonadati > Bacteroidota > Bacteroidia > Marinilabiliales > Marinifilaceae > Paralabilibaculum > Paralabilibaculum antarcticum. The sequence goes on from NZ_JAKJSC010000001.1 coordinate 1,579,120, forward strand.
GTTCATGTTTTACCGCACTGGAATTGGGAAAACAAAACTGGAGATACAATTCCTGTTATGGCCTACACCAACTGCGATGAAGTAGAACTTTTTGTGAATGGTAAATCGTATGGAAAAAAAGTTAAAGGTGTGGATTTAACACCAATTCCTGCAGAGTTTCATTTCTTTGAAAAAGGAACTTACTACTCGAAATACCGACTATCGTGGAATGTGCCATACCATGCTGGTGAGTTGAAAGTTGTTGGCTATCAAAATGGCAAAAAACAAGCAGAGAAAACAATTAAAACTGCAGGAAAGCCTTACCAAATCAAATTAATTGCCGATCGATCAAATATAAAAGCAGATGCTATGGATCTATCCTTCATCAGCGTGAGAGTAGAAGACAAAGATGGCAATTTGTGTCCTAAGGCAAATGATCTTATCAACTTTACAGTTGATGGAAAAGGAAGTATTGCTGCAGTAGGAAATGGAGATGCAACATCAACAGAACCGTATCAAGCCAATTACAGAAATGCTTTTAATGGTTTGTGCTTGTTAATTGTAAAATCGACCGATAAGGCAGGGAAAATAAGAATTACGGCCAGTTCGAATGGTTTACAAGCTCAGGAAATTGTTTTAAACACTAAAAAATAAGATTTAAATACCTTCCCAAAAAAAAACGAGCTTACTTCTTAAAAGTAAGCTCGTTTTGTTTTTAATAAGCACCTCACACCTTTAAAATGCTTGTGTCAGAAATGGCTGGATAACAAAAATGCCCCTTGTGCAATACAAGAGGCATTTTTATCAGAAATAGACTTCTATTATCTGAACAAGCGAGCAAAACCTTTCTTTCTGGTTCTTTGAGAAAGCTTTCTTTCTAATCCATTAATTCCTGCGTAAATCTCGCCCCAATCGGGCAAACCGCCATAATTCATGTCGTCGATGTATAGGTCTGCTTTAATTTTACGGCTAATGCTCTCGTCGAACACTTCTTCAGGGTAGTTTTTGTTGACGGCATAAAACTCGACCCCTTTAGAACGACAAAACTCAACTGCATCCTCCAACTCTCTTCCTGCTCGATAAGTCCACAAAATTAACTGATGACCATCTTCTTGCAGCATACTTAAGGTAGCACAAGCAAATGGAATTTCCTTCCCTACTTTTGGGTAGCGTTGCTCAACAATGGTTCCGTCGAAATCTATGGCAATAATCATGGGAATAAGGTTAAAGTGTAAAGGTGAAAAGTGGAAAAGTATAATCTCGATGAATCGGGACCAGCAAGCTGGAGGTGGAAAGTGGAAAAGTCTTAAAGGTCAAAGGGTCTTAAAAGTCAAAAATCCTACCTGTAAAGGTAAAATATCCATTGCCGTTTGGCTTTAGCCAAGGGATTTAAAAAAGGAAGTCGATAAATAATTACTTCAAAAATCTAATAAATTCAGTTTTAGAAATTCTCCCTTTTTGAGGGGATCCCGAAAGCTTTCGCGGAGTCCACAGGACAGATGGGTGTTTTAAACATCACATGAACTTGAAACAGATTGCCGCGTCGTTCCTCCTCGCAATGACATAAATTAAGAATCGATTATTTTTTCAGGTAAATTTTATAAGCAAAACCGCCTACCACATTTTCAAAATCGTGCACAAAAGCATGAAGATAGAGATGCTTAAAAAGTAAGGCCGTAGCTCCTACATTAAGCGTATTGCTATCGTATTCTGCAACAAAAGAAACTTGTTGTAAACAAGAAGGTGTTACTGAAACCCCTCCGAAAAAACCATGTACTTGTGTATTTTCACTAGCTGGACTATCATTAAACCCAAATCCCATCGTAACTCCAACATTGCAGGCTTTCAGTTTCAAATTTTTACTCGAAACTGCGTAATAAGAACCAAAGGTTTTGTTGACATCATCACCATGTTCTGAATAGATATCACCTCCCCCAATGGCAATGGCAGGTAATATCTTTTTCTCTTTAAACAATTTTAATTTAAGACCAAAGGTTCTGTCCTGCTCTGTATATTTTGAAGTCTTTGCATTTTGCAACAATACCATCCGGTAATTTACTTCCATAAAAGGTAGAAAGGTAAGATTCAAATAATAATTTCCAGAATCATAAGACAATCTACTAGGTGTAAATTCTTGTGGTAAATAATTTGCCCCAAATAAAAAGGTTCCATCCTTCTGCATTTCCGCACTTGGAATATTCAACAAACCAATACTACCAGAAGTCGCCTGTGCACAAAGCCATGCAGGCAAACAAACAAAAAATAGGATGCTTAAAAATCGTCTCACTTCAAGTGTTAAATTAGGCATTTGTAAAGGCTTAAAAATCTTCTAAAAAAAGAGGCTGTCCCAATCACGAAAGACAGCCTTTATATCAATCCAATTAAAATTTATAACCAAAAGAAAGGGTCAATTGTGGTCCATTGATAGACACTTTATTCTTTATCGACTCAACGATTTCTCCCTGATTATAATCCCCAATCATATAAGAAAACTCAGCTCCTACCAGAAAATGATCACTAACCAATCTTTCGATCCCAAGCAATGGGGCAAATGAATAATCATGACCATTTTGATCTTCAGAACTTATCGTTCCCGATTCTGATTTCATGTCTACTTTGTTGTTGATATCGTAAAGGTACAATTCAACTCCTGTATATACCTGAAAACCATCAAACGTAGCGAATTCTGGAGTATACAAACCACCAAAGGAGAAACGAGTAAAGGAAACCTTTAATTCACTCAAGCCAGCACCACTCCCACTTACCTTATCTGACCAATAAGAAGCGCCAACTCTTGCTCTAATTGATGGTAAAATGATAAAGTTAATATTACCACCAAAAACAAGACTGGAACCAAATTCATCACTATTTCCTGATGAAGGCAAATAGCTATCGTTCCAATAGTCCATTTCAGGTGCATACAATCCACCAGTTAAGTTAATACTGTGCACAATAGAACCTTTGTTCTTTACCTTTGGTGAATGACTAGTATACGGGTTAAAAGTCTGAGCTTGCAAGGCTATTCCTGCTCCCAGGAACAACAATATTATGAATATTTTTTTTGACATTACGTTGATTTTTAGCTAAACAAATTAATTTCCTGATCCACCCCCATGATGACAAGCCTGCTGACCTGCAGGAGACCATATTACAGGTATGCTTGGAATCTCGATGCTGTAATTTTTAGTAACATTTCTCAAAGTACTAATGGCATATTGTGCACTAATGGTTCTTTGAAAACCTTTTAGCCCATCAACTTCTTTAGTCGAATAAAAAGTCATTTCGATTCGAATAGGCAAATCATCCTTGGCTTCTGTTTCGTTGGAATCGAAGGTTTTAATCAAAGTTGCCACCAAAGGCTCATCACAATCTCCAACAAATTGAACTGGAGTAGACATTACTGTTCCCTCGTAAGACCAAACATTTATTGTCGTTAAAATATAATCTGAAAAGTGAGATACCAATGCAGTTCCTGTGCCATCCCCATTTTTTGCTACCGTAACGGTTTCCCATTCTCCATTTACCAAAGTTGCAAACACTAAATCCTCCGTTGTATTTGGAATTGGGAAGCTTACTTCAATAGGCTCAACAAAAGTTTGTCCTTCAGGTAAAAAATTAAGGGATTTTAACGCAATTCGTCCTTTCAAAATTTCCACTTGACTACTTTCCGCTGCAATATCAGCTGCGGCAGGTGTTTCTGTAATGGCGATCATCGCATCTTCTGCCAAACAATTTGCAGGAAATTTAACGGTTGCATCCGATCCTACAATTGGGGTATTAAACTCAACCCCTTTGGTTACCGAAAATGGTTTGTTCGCTTCGGTCAACATTACTTTTGAAGCAAAGACCCAGTCTCCTCCATCCAACATATTGCTTCTGTCGATGCTAATGGTCTTTTCTTTTGAGATAAAACCAATTTTTTCAAACTTTAGAATTAAATCTCCGTCATCTCTGTTGTCAATATCAACAATTAAGACTCCATCTTCAATTTCAACAGTTTCCGATGATTGATCCGGATAAGTTACCAATACAGAAACATCGGCAAGCTTATTCTTCAAGTAACTATCAATTACTGTAATCGTAATCGTTTCTACTGCATCAGGCGTATAAAAGTGAATCGGCTCTACATCCTTTTTACAACTGTGCATGCTCATTCCTCCAAGAATGCCAATGGCAATTAAGAAGAATAAGGATTTAAACACTCGATTTTTTTTCATAAAGTCAATAATTGTGATTTTAAATAAATTGGATTATAAATATCTTCAGTTCTATTGGCATTCGGTTTGGTTTCGTAAAGCTGTCCTTTTACGAACTCTGTCCCTGCATCATATTCCCAATCGAAATAATTTGCTGGCATAACACGGAAGCTTCTTTTTCTCTTTCTTTTCTTTGTAGGCAAGGGAATGGTAAAATTAAATCCGCCATTGGATTCCCCACCAGTATATATGGCAAAAAAGCTAATGCTAACCCGACCAAAATGACGAATTACATCTGCTCTAATTCCTTTATCTCCATAAATGTATTTCCCATAACTAAGGGCTAACTCTAAACCATATTCGTGATGAAAATAACGGCTTTTAACAAACCAATTGAATTCATTTATGTCTTCGTTCATCCACCTCCCTTGATAAAAATGAGAGGCTCCGGTAAGTCCAATATTAGCTTCCACTTCCACTCTATTTTTCAAAACTGGACGAAAAACACTTGCATGAGCACCATAACGATTGGTATTAAAATTACCCACCGACAATTTCCCAAAATAGGATTCTCCAAATCGCAGGTTTTGATTTAGTGTAACAAAACCAGGACGAACCTCATCTCCTTCCTTTCCATAGTCGTTAACTAGTGGAACAATTACTTGTCCAGTAAATTGCATTCCTTTCCAAAGGTCCACTTCAACAACTGGATTTAGATTAATCTGTGTTTCGTAAATCTGGTGAAAGCCTGTATTTTGCAAATACATTTGCGGATAGATCACCAAGTCTACTTTATTTGTATTTGGATTCCAGAACAGTTGCTCTTCCAATAATTGATAATTGGAATCGATTTTTGATTCGATATGCAAAACAGTCTTCATTTTCGACTTTGGCAATTCTCCTTTTCGGAAGGCTTCCCAATTGCGAGCTGAAACTTGCAACTGCACTTGCGGAATGGCATGGTTCAGCACATAAAGTGTCAAATTATTATTCTCTGTCACATTTGCTGCAATGCAATCCAAAGCTATGCTTATGGCCTCTACATCCCAAGAGTATACATTGTTTTCCAAGCTTACCAAAACCTGATGATCAATAGCAAGAACTTTTACATTCTCAAAGCCAATAACGCATAGTTTTTCACTTAAATCGTCCAGATTTCCTTGCGCATTTACCTGAAAATTGGTCAGCAAGCAAAGGCTGATCAGAAATAGCTTAATTAGATGTTTCACAAAATAATATTTGACATTACAAACTCAAGATTATCATTACATTATGACAAAGCAACAAATATAGGAAGTTCTCATTAATAATTGGCAATGCATCAACCAGTTGTTAACAATATTTTTTTTAATACACAAACTAATAAAAGACAATTCAATCCTGTATTATCAATGCATTAGTATTTATAAGAAATGACTAAATGAGAGACTCTTCCTCATTTACACATAAAAAAACGAGTAAACATTGCTGATCATTATCATTACAAACTAAGAATAAAATCAAAACAACTATTCACATTTTGATAAATTGAACAAATAATCTAAGAGTGAATAGGTAAAAAATCATAATTATTTGTGTTATCTGCGTCTTAATTACTCATTATTAATCATTTCTCTTGTCCTCAAGCCGGATGGACTCTTACATTTCCAGCTTTGCTGGTCCCGAGAATCGGGATTGTCCATGTCGGGGAACCGATTCGAGCGAACCTCCTCGTAATTCGTTATTACCTCCTGTCATTGCGAGGAGGAGCAGCCTGTCCCGAGTCCGCGATAGTTATCAGGACGGGAACGTGGCAATCTGTCTCAGGTTAGTAGTAATCCAAGAAAAGGGTGAATCTTATTTAATCATTTTTTTCTGCGCTATCTGCGTCCTAACCATTAATTCTTAATTACTCATTATTAATTATTTCTCTTGTCCTCAAGCCAGACGGGCTTTTCATTTTATTCATATAACAATTTTAAATTAAGGTATTCATGATTTTCAATGCTCCTTAATGAGAAAAGAAACAAAAGAATCAAGACCTCGACAATCGGTGACCCATTACGGCTTAAAAGCTAAACAGAATAATATTCGCTTCGCTCATGGGATTCTGTTTTTAACGCTTTCTTCTCCTATGGGGCCCCACCTGCATTGTCCATGTCGGTGAACCGATTCGAGCGAATTGCGAAATCTTAAAAAATCATTTTTTTCTGCGCTATTTGCGTCTGAATTCATCATTAACAATTTATCACTAATAATTATTTCCTGTCCTCTAGCCGGACGGGCTGTTCTTTTATCATTACCATAAAAGAACCAAAAAGGCTAGACCTCGACAATCGGTGACCCATAACGGCTCAAAAGCTAAACAGAATAATATTCCCTCGTTCCTCACTCATGGAATTCTGTTCTTAACGCTTTTTTCTCCTATGGGGCCCCACCTGCATTGTCCATGTCGAGGAACCGATTCGAGCGAACTGCGTTTTTTTGACTCTTCGGCTTTTCGACTTTTCGACTCTTCGACCTTTTGACTCTTCGACCTTTTGACTTCCAGCTTTGCTGGTCCCGTCCTCGAAAGCTTTCGGGATCGGGATTCACTCTTCCACTCTCTTACACCCCCCTATATCCCCCCTCTAAGGGGGACTGGGCCGCTGCATTTTTTTTTTACTGATTACTGCTCACTGATAACTGCTCACTGATTACTGTTCACTGTTCACTGTCAGTTTAATTTTTCGAAAAGTTACGTAACAATCTTTGCCCCCAATTTTTCTTTGAGTTCTCTTCGTCATAATAGCCGTTGCCATAGCCATAACTGTTGTAGTTTTTTCCGTAACCATAGCCATAGCCATTGTAAACAGCATCGTTCAAAACAATTCCCAATTGAGAGATGTTCTCTTTTTCGGCTAACTGATTAATGAACTTGATTTGGTTCTTATTTGAATAGCCCTGACGCAAAACAAACAAATTCGCATCGGCATGCTTGCCCGTTAGTAAACCGTCGGTAACCAAAGTAACTGGGGCATTATCCATGACAATGTAATCGAACTCTTTTTTGGCTTCGGCCATAAACTCCCCAAAAGCTGTGGTTCCCAACAGTTCAGCAGGATTTGGCGGTATTGGACCTGAATTTACAAAATGCAGGTTCTTTGTTCTGGTTGGTTGAATAATTTCCTTTAAAGTATGATTGCCAATTAAGTAAGTAGATAAACCAAACTTATTATCCACCTCAAAAATGGAGTGCAAACGAGGCTTACGCAGATCACAACCTACCAGCAATACTTTTTTATTGTCCATGGCAATGATACTGGCCAAATTCAACGAGCTAAAGGTCTTTCCTTCCCCAGGAATCATAGAGTGAATGGCCAAAACTTTGCAACCGTCTTTTTGTTTGAACAGGTATTGCAAATTGGTACGCAAACCACGGAAAGATTCTGCAATTCCCGAACGAGGATGTTTGGCAATTGGCAACTCTTCGTAATAATTATTGTGCGCAATCTCGCCCATTATCGGCAACTTGCTTTCCTTCTCAATATCTTCTTTCGATTTTATGGTATCGTTAAAATAATCGCCCACCACAATCACTAAAAATGGAAGAGCCAAACCTAAAATTAAACCAACCAATAAGTTAATTACTGTTTTGGGACCAACCTTTACGGCTGTATCAACACGAGCAGGATCGAGTATTTGAGCATCCGACACATTCGAAGCCGTTGTTATGGCTGCTTCGGCACGTTTCTGTAATAAGAAAGTATACAATTCGTTGTTCAAATCGAAACGACGCTTGATGTTGATCAGCTTCTGTTCTGTTTTTGGCAAGCCTGCCAATTCCAGATTAATCTTGTCCATGCGGTTCGACAAAGACTTCAATTCTACCTCTGCATTGCTCAATAAGTTTTTCAGATTTTCGTCTAAGGAAGCCAAGGTATTGGTGATTTCGTTGTTCACCATTAACAAACTTGGGTTTTTTTCTTTGGCGATAAAGGAAAGCTTCGATTTTCGCGAATACATTTCGGCCAATTTAACCACCTGAGCATTTAATCCTGCATCTACAATTCCTACTACCGATGGCGACACCATTAATTTCATTTGCTCTGCATCGCCCATATAGGCTTTTAGGTTACGGAAATAATCCAATCGACGCTCGGCCAATGCTTTCTCCGATTCCAGTTCTTCCAATTTTTGCACAACCAAACCAGCTTCCTGTCCCAAATCTACAATCCCATTTTTTGAACGGAAATCAGAAAAGTTTTGCCCAGCCAAACTCAAAGAATCTACAATTTGTCCCAATTGTTCATCGATAAAACGAACCGTATTTTCCGAAGTTCTGTTCTTTTCTGCCAAGCCATAATTCATGTACACACGAATCAATTCGTTCATGTAATCAACCTCACGAGCAGGATTGTTTCCTTCCAGGTTCAGGTTAATTCCATCTGCCTTTTTCGTTGCCAAACTTACCGATAAACGATTCATATATGATTTTGTCAGCTGATTCAAATCATTGAACACAAAATAAAATTTCCGATCATTCGACCCTAAAAATATTTCGTTCTTTCGTAGCGTAAAATTGAAATATTCGTTTGCAAATATCTGACCGTAAGTCCCTTTCTGAGAAAACTCAACTTCCTGACTCACACCATGCTTAACAACTTCTCCTACGGCTTCCAGCTCATAACGATTCCCTCCAAGAGGTAAAACATGCAAAGCAATACCCGTTAAATTGTTTTCGGCGCTATACTCTTCTATCAAATAAGGCGATTGTTTGTACAAACTTACATCTGTAAAATTCCCCTTCTGAAACCATGAAATCGTTCGGTCCATATTTTCCAATGCCTGACGATTCAAAGTATAAGATTTTAGCATCAGGATGTGGTTTTCGATATTGGTTTTACTCCCCATATCAAATCCTTCAAACAATTGATCCATTCCCATGCCTGCAGACTCTTCATGTACCAAAACAGTACTTGTCATCTTGTACGTAGGCTGGGTGTATTTACTGATTAAGTAACCACCTGATAAACCTAAAAATCCGAAAAGAACAAACCAGTGCCATTTCGAAAGCAAACGAAAAATGAACTCTTTTACATTAGTTCCTTCTTCCATTTCGAAATATTCCATCATTTCATTCATGTTTTGCATAGTCAACGCGTATTTTATTTTACCTACTTTGAAGTAGAAGTTTTATTTTTTTAAATCAGTCTTTAATAGTCTTAATAGTCGAAGAGTCCAAGAGTCCAAGAGTCAAAAGGTCTTTAAAAGCCTTAACTATCCAAGGGCCTAAAATTATTTTTTACTCAGATAAGCGATGAATTTCCCTAATCCTCCAGATAATAAGAATATCTCGGACCAAATTCCCCTCTTGAGAGGGGACTAAGGGGAGTGTTTTCAAGCCAAATTATGGTTTTGCTCAATCCAACTTATAATATCATTAATAATCACCTCTCTATTTTGCTTTACTTCCAAGTCATCAAATCTTAAAAAATGAATCCCCTTCTCCTCTAATCTTTTTTGTCTAATCTCATCATTATCAGCTATAGCTTCATTAGAATGACTCTCTCCATCAATTTCTATCGCTAAATGTAATTCATGACAATAAAAATCAACAATGTAATCCAACATTGGCACTTGTCGATGGAATTGAAAGCCTAATATCTGCTTTTGTCTCAAGTCTGACCAAAGAAGAATTTCCGAAAGAGTACTGTTCTTTCTCAACTTCCTTGCTAGTATTTTTAAATCCTTTCGATAGGGTATAATTTTATTTCGGCTCATCTTTCAAAGCTTACCATTTTATTATTCTTTTATTACATCCCCCTGTTTCCCCCTTCGAAGGGGGACTTGGCCGCTACGAATTAATTTCCTTAATTACTTATTCAAAAATTAATACCTCAACCAAACTGTTAAGAATTATCGGACCAAACTCCCCTCTTGAGAGGGGACTATGGGGAGTGTTCAATCACTATTCAATTAAACTGTATCAACATCCCCCTGTTTCCCCCTTCGAAGGGGGACTTGGCCGCTACGAATTAATTTCCTTAATTACTTATTCAAAAATTAATTCCTCAACCAAACTATTAAGGTTTATCGGTCCAAACTCCCCTCTTGAGAGGGGACTAAGGGGAGTGTTCAATCACTATTCAATTAAACTGTATCAACATCCCCCTGTTTCCCCCTTCGAAGGGGGACTTGGCCGCTGCGAATTAATTTCCTTAATTACTTATTCAATAATTAATATCTCAACCAAACTATTAAGGTTTATCGGTCCAAACTCCCCTCTTGAGAGGGGACTAAGGGGAGTGTTCAATCACTATTCAATTAAACTGTATCAACATCCCCCTGTTTCCCCCTTCGAAGGGGGACTTGGCCGCTACGAATTAATTTCCTTAATTACTTATTCAAAAATTAATACCTCAACCAAACTGTTCAGAATTATCGGACCAAACTCCCCTCTTGAGAGGGGACTAAGGGGAGTGTTCAATCACTATTCAATTAAACTGTATCAACATATCCCCCTGTTTCCCCCTTCGAAGGGGGACTTGGCCGCTGCGTGCACTTTATCTGTCTACAAGATATTAAGCACCAATATCAAAGTCGATAGTGTCGATAAGAAAAGCGAATAGAGCGGTGAATTCAGTTTTACGTTTTTGTATTTGTCGGGCTCTACGTACACCACATCGTTGGGCTGTAGAAAAAAGGCATCTGATGATAGGAATTTTTTATTACTTAGATCCAGACGAAAAGTTTTGCTGCCCTTATCTGTTGGACGAAGAACCAATACTTTTTGAATGCGACCATAATCGGTAACACCACTAGCCATGCTGATCCCATCCAATACGGTCATGTTGTTGTTGTAATTGTAATATACTCCTGGGCTTTTAACTTCTCCCAATACGGTGATCTTGAAACTTAGCAATTTTACTTTTACCGTAGCATCTTTCAAGTATTCATCTGCTCTCAGCTGAATAGCATTTCGAGCATTATTCAAAGTCATTCCTGCAACTGCAACGTCTCCAATTACGGGTAACTTAATATTTCCAACTAAATCGACATGAAAACCATTTAAATACTGAGAAGATGGCTGTCCGTAGTTTTGAGAGGTACCTCCCGTTGCTCCAGCTGCCTGCGTAGGATTAAACATGGCATTTACCTCTGGACTCATGGATTGGATATCCACATACAAATTGTCGTTGGTTTTTATAATGTACTCTGCCGTTTTTGCAGGAATCCCTTCTAAAAGTTCATCATCAGTCGTATTGCTTAAGTACACCAAATCTTTATTGGTTCTGCAAGAGGAGAAAAACAAACCCGTTGCAAGTAGGATAAATAGTAGTCGTTTCATTGATTGCCTATGTAATGATATGAAATGCAAAAATATATCTTCTTTTTAAATAGTAATGATAAATGCGAAAGTAAAAAAGTCTTAACAGTCGAATGGTGTATCACGATGAATCGGGACCAGCAAAGCTGGAAGTTGAATAGTCGAAACTGATAACTGTTCACTGATAACTGATCCTTTACACCCCCCTGTATCCCCCCTGCAAGGGGGACTTGGTCGCTGCTTAATTTTCTCTTTTAATCTTTTGTTTTCTTAAATAACCTTCGTCGAAACTTCACTTTTTAATACAAAAGTTAAAAACTCATGATCCAAACTCCCTCCCGATTACTATCGTGGATGAGAGGGCCCCGAAAGCTTTCGAGGGTAAGGGGGAGTGTTTTTAATTAATAATTCATCATTAATAATTATTTACTGCCCATCTCCCGTTAGCATTACCTTAAAGGTTTTTAGGAAAAGGATTAGATCGAGTTTTAAAGACCAGGAATCGATGTACTGCATGTCCATTTTCATCCACTGCTCGAAAGGAATGTTGTTGCGACCAGATACTTGCCAAATGCAAGTGATCCCCGGTTTCATGCTCAATCTTCTTCTTTGCCATCGCTCGTATTGTGTTACCTCGGCAGGAACTGGTGGTCGAGGACCTACGATAGACATTTCGCCACGCAATACGTTAATGAACTGCGGCAATTCATCCAAAGAGGTTCTTCTTAAAAAATGACCGATGCGAGTTACCCTCGGATCCTTCTTTATCTTGAATACCGGTCCTTCTTGTTCGTTTTGTGCCATTAAACTTGCCTTTAAGGCTTCGGCATTGGTAACCATGGTTCTGAATTTTAAGCATGGAAAGCGACGACCGTTTCGGCCTACTCGTTTCTGTGCAAAAAAGATTGGGCCTCCATCATCTAATTTTATGGCCAAAGTGATGATCAACATCACGGGCGAAATCAGGATTAGTATAAAAGATGCCGCAAGGTAATCGAGTACCGATTTCATTTTTAGTGCCAAATAATTCCCTGGGGTATTCATGAAAGATAAGAATGGCAACTGATGAAAATAGGAATGCTGCGAGCGTAAACTTAAAACACTCAAAAATTCCGATTGCATTCGAAAAACAACGCCCACCTCAGCACAAGTATAAATCAAACTTTTTACCTCATCCTGATTCAAATTACTTTTGCAATACATCACCTCATCAATGGATTTCCCATCTACCAAATCGGTCATGTCTTCTTGTGCTGACAGGATGGTATAACGCTTTCCATATTTTGCTTTGATGTAGGTACTGTCTGTCATGATCGCATATACCTGATAGCCCCAATCTTTGGTCCCCAGCAAGCGATCAATAAAATAGTAAGAATCTTTATCAGCAATAATTAAAACCGAACGGGTGTTGTAACCTTTCCCACGAAACTTTTTCATTATTCTATAGAACAACAACTTATAGCTTGCCAAGACAATGAAATTAAGAGCCGAAAACTGCAACAAAACAACTCTCGAAATGGTATCGAAATCGAGCATCACAATAGAAGCCATTAAAAGCGCAATCCCTATGAATACAACGGTTATGTATTCAACAATAAGCGCAGAGTACATCTTGACACGCACCATACGTCCCAAGCTAAATTGTCCCAACAAAAAAGACCATATCGGAATAATCAAAAGAAGTACAACTTTGTATTCTTTCATATTCCCGCCAATGGGTTTAATAAATTGTTCGCAGAGCCACATGGCTGCAACAAAACAGGCCACCGAAATAATGGTTTGAAATGCAACACTGAATTTCTCCAGTGCAGGTTCGCGTTCTCTAATCATGATAGGGGTAAATAATGTGGTTAAAAGTGTTTTTCCGATAATAATCGGACGTAAATGCACACTGCTGTGCAGATTTAAAGTGTTTGGTAGATGCGCACTGCTGTGCGTGTAAAAGTGAAATTGTCTAACAGTCTTAACAGTCGAACAGTCAAAGGGTCTTAACAGTCCAATAGTCGAAGAGTCGAATGGTCTAAACAGTCTTAACAGTCGTAAAAGTCCAAATGTGAATCATGCATTACCATTTGGCTTTAGCCAACGGATTGAAAAAAGTAAAATAATCGCTGTCATAGCGAGGAGCGAAGCGACGTGGCTATCTGTTTATAACTTGTAGTCACTATAAAAAAACGCACTACTGTATTCGAAGAGATTACTTCGTTGTCGTACCTCCGCCTCGTAATGACAAACGTAATTGACGAGAAGATTACTTCGTTGTCGTTCCTCCTCCCGATAGCTATCGGGATCGTAATGACATTACAGGGTTTCGAACAAATCTCTCCACTCAGGATTATACTCATTAATCAAGTCTATTTTCTTTTGTCTCGATCCTGCTTTTATTTGTTTCTCCCTCTCAATGGCTTCACCGATGTCAAAAAACTGCTCATAATAAACCAGTTCATCAACATTATAGCGAGCCGTAAAAGATTTAGGGTTCGTCTTTTCTTTGTGCTGTACTACCCGTAACTTCAAATTTGATGTAACACCTGTATACAAAACCGTATGGTTCTTATTCGTAAGAATATAAACTTGATAAGTGCGGTATTCCATTTTAATCTGTCATAGCGAGGAGCGCAGCGACGTGGCTATCTGTTTATAACTTGTAGTTCCTTTAATTAATAACACTACCATATTCGAAGAGATTACTTGGTTGTCGTTCCTCCTCCCGATAGCTATCGGGATCGTAATGACAATCTCTAATGCAAACAAACCCTTTTTAATTCCTCATTATTAATTTATAATTATTCATTATTGAAAATAATGCTCATACATCAAGCGAATGCCCTCTTCCAATTCGATGCTGTGCTTCCAACCCAGACCGTGCAATTTCGATGGATCGGTTAATTTGCGCATGGTGCCATCTGGTTTTGTTGTATCAAAATCGATGATGCCTTTAAAACCAATCTCTTTTTGAATGCATTCCGACAATTCACGAATGCTGATCTCTTTTCCGGTCCCTATGTTGATATGCGTGTTCTTTACTTCTGACGTTTCGACTCTTTGACCTTTAGACTCTTTGACTACTTCATCAAAGTTTCTATTCTCTAATAAGAACACACAAGCCGCTGCCATGTCTTCCGACCAAAGGAATTCGCGCATTGGCTTACCACTTCCCCATAAATCCAATTTGACTTTTTGACCTTTTGACTTTTCGACCTTTTGACTTTCAATACCGTATTTGTTTAGGATAGCAAGAATCTCTTCTTCACTCGCATTTCCATCCACTCCTTCAACTGGTCGGCGGCTTAGGTCTTCACGAATAACATCCCAATTGTTCTCTTCCAGTGCTTTTGCCAAATGGATCTTTCGAAGCATGGCTGGCAATACGTGCGAGGTTTCCAAATTGAAATTGTCGTTCGGACCATACAAATTGGTAGGCATTACCGAAATAAAGTTGGTGCCATATTGTAGGTTGTAAGCTTCACACATTTTTAGGCCTGCAATTTTCGCGATTGCATAAGGCTCGTTGGTGTATTCCAAAGTATCGGTTAACAAACAATCTTCGGGCATTGGCTGTGGAGCCATTTTCGGATAAATACATGTCGATCCTAAAAACAACAACTTCTTCACCCCATGCACATAGCTTTGGTGAATTACATTGTTCTGAATTTGCATGTTCTCGTAAATGAACTGCCCACGATAAGTATTGTTCGCAACAATCCCTCCTACTTTAGCAGCTGCCAAAATCACATATTCTGGTTTCTCAGCTTCAAAAAAAGCTTCTACAGCTGCCTGATTCAATAAATCCAACTCCTCAAACGAGCGACCTATTAAATTGGTATATCCTTTATTTTCTAAGGTCTTCCAAAGAGCCGAACCAACCAGCCCTTTATGACCTGCAATATATATCTTACTATCTATGTTCATAGAATTACGAATTTCAAAACGAATTTTAACGAATTAACGCGAAAGGTTGATAATGCGTTTATAGGTGAGAGATTGAGTTCCAAAATTTATTAGAACCCCCAACTCCTTATTCGTCGCTTTCAAATAATTTTGCAATTGCTTGTATTGCGAATCACCTAAATTGTTAACTACTTTTAATTCTAGTATAATCGAATCATAACAAATGAAGTCAGCAATATAATATTTGCTTAACTTCTAACCATCAAAAAATATAGATAACTTTTTCTGACGCTCAAATGGAATCTTTCTTTTTTTCAAATTCCTTTTCCAATGCTTCCTGATAAACTGCCTCTAGAAAACCTGCACCTAATTCTGTATGCACTTTCATACAAGCTCCCACGATAGCATAGCTTTCGTCTTTAAATAAAATATCAGTCGACATCTTCGTGTTAATTCGTTTTTAATTCGCGTAAATTAGTTTACTATTATTCAAAATAATTCAACACTTGGTATCCAGCACCTTTTAAGAATGCATCCTTTTTAAACAAGACAATATCTGCATCTACCATGTCTTTTACCAAAGCAGGTAAATCATATTCTGGCTCCCATCCCAATACAGTTTTCGCTTTGGTAGGATCACCAATTAGCAATTCTACTTCGGTAGGACGGAAATATTGAGGATCAACCTCTAGTAGACATTCACCAATTCGCTTGCTAATCTTTTCCAGGTATTCCAATCCTACTTTTTCAATAAACATAGCTGTATCGATAGAAGCCAAATAAGCTTTCTCCTCTACTCCTTCGCCACGAAACTCAACCGTAATACCACATTCGGCAAAGGCAAACTTCACAAAATCGCGTACTGTTGTTGTAATTCCTGTTGCAATTACGTAATCATCGGCTTTTTCTTGCTGCAATACCAGGTGCATCGCGCGGATGTAATCTTTGGCATGACCCCAATCTCTTTTTGCCGACAGGTTCCCCAAAAACAATTGCTCTTGCATGCCCATAGCAATACGAGCTGCAGCACGTGTAATTTTACGAGTTACGAAAGTTTCTCCTCGATAAGGCGACTCGTGATTGAATAAAATACCGTTCGATGCATGCATGTTGTAAGCTTCTCGATAGTTTACCGTAATCCAGTAAGCATACATTTTGGCAACTGCGTAGGGCGAGCGAGGATAAAATGGTGTCGTTTCCTTTTGTGGTACTTCCTGCACCAAACCATACAACTCCGATGTTGATGCCTGATAAATACGGGTTTTTTCACTCAAGCCCAAAAAGCGTACTGCCTCTAAAATTCTCAAGGTTCCCAATCCATCAGCATTGGCTGTGTACTCTGGCGTATCAAAACTAACTGCCACATGACTCATGGCCGCCAAATTGTATATTTCATCGGGTTGTACCTCCTGAATTATACGAGTAATGTTCATACTATCGGTTAAATCGCCATAGTGCAAGATAAAATTGCGATTCTCAACATGTGGGTCCTGATACAAATGATCAATACGATCGGTATTAAACAAAGAAGTTCTGCGTTTAATTCCGTGTACGATATAACCCATCTTCAGTAAATACTCGGATAAATAGGCTCCGTCCTGTCCGGTAACTCCGGTAATTAAGGCAACTTTTTGTGTCATTTTATATTGTTTTTTTGATTCTATTATTTGTCTTTGCGATCCCATCCCTCTGCCAGCTTTGCTGGTCCCGTCCTCGAAAGCTTTCGGGATCTCCCCTAAAAAAGGGAGAATACTTAAAATTAGAGGTGTCTGACTTCCAGCTTGCTGGTCCCGATTCATCGGGATTCGACTTTTGGACTGTTAGACCTTTAGACTGTTAAAACCCTCCAGCTCTGCTGGCTAAACCTTCTGCAATTTCCTTCTTAGCGATAAATTAATCGGCTTGTTCTCCAGAAACACTCTTTGCGGAACCATTCGCGGAAGCAAGTATTGCGGTATTTTCCGACCAATTTTACAGCCCAGTGTAAACCAAGCCGGAAAACCATACAAACGCATGATTTTTAAATCTTCCGATGATTTTTTCTTTTGCAAGCTTGCTGTAGTACTCTTACCACCCAGGCGCATTTTTACCACATAAGCATCTAAAAAATGAGTTCTTACATCTGGATTAATGAACCAACGCAGCGAAATTTCATAATCGCTGGCAATGGAATAATCCTGATTGTACAAACCTAAGTTTTGGAAAACTTCCTTTTTTGCATAAATGGTAGTGTGCAAAGGAATCCAACCAAAAGGCAGGTAACGTTTCTTAAAAGGCTTGGCGCCATAAATTCTTTTTACCTGGCTGATATCATGCTGATCTACATACAAACCATTGGCATAAACCAAATCCGATTGCGAGTACTCAAATGCTTCCACCACCTTGGCAATGGTATCCTTCTCAAAAAACAAATCATCCGAATGAAGTATCCCAATTACATCTCCCGTAGCTTTTTGTATGCCTTTGTTTAAGGCATCGTACAAACCCTTGTCTTTTTCCGACTGATAATGGGCCAAAGAATTTCGATAACCCTCAATTACTGCCTGAGTGCCATCGGTAGAACCTCCATCCATTACAATGTGCTCAATATTTGGGTAAGTTTGAGCCAATACAGACTCAATACAATCGGCAATACAAGCCTGATTGTTATACACAATGGTGATAACAGATACTTTCATAGAACAATATTTTGTTTTCAAAGAACTTTTAAGGCGTAAGGATTCATGCATTCCTTTTACTAGAATGCTTGTTATTTTATTATTTTATGGATTCATTTTTTTTTAGAATAATAAATTGCTCATATATAGCCTTCATCACGCAAAATCGAAAACCTACCATGCCATCTAAAAATCCTAGTTTAATGACATACATATATATAAACTTAAAAAAGGGACGTAAAGGTAGTTTATAACTAATCGCTTTTAACACACGTCGTTTCTCATGTGATTTTCCATTTATGAGCTTCAGAAAAGGCACATTATTCAAACTTATATTTTCCTCATTACTACACTCATCACTGGCATATTTTAAATGTTTCACAAACCATTGATTGATCCCTTTGCTCATAAAATAATGCACATAAGGTTCTTTCAATTTTCCCATACCTTTCATTAGATCACATTCACGTTGGCCATGACCATATTGTTCAAACCGCGCATCCTTCAACTTATGAAAACGCATCTGATATACCGTACCAGCCGAGTATTTCAACCAAGTTGCCCAAAGCATTTCTTTTGCAGGGACTAAAAAAGCTCCATATTTATAATCCAAAATGGTCTTATTGCACTCTTGTCTTAAAGCCTCTGTAAAATGTTCGTCTGCATCCAAATGAAAAACCCATTCATATTTAAAGGCAACAGTCTCATTTGCAAAATTACGTTGTTGTGCAAAGTCAATAAATTTATTTTGAAAAACTCGCGCTCCATGTTTTTCAGCTATATCAATAGTTTTATCCTTACTATAGCTATCAATAACTACGATGTCATCACACCATCCTATAGATTTTAAACAACTCGGAATGTTATCTTCTTCATTGTAAGTTAAAATGACAATACTGAATCTACTATTCATAACTTCTTTTTTTTATCAATTTGGCAGGATTTCCACCAACTATATCCCAAGCATCAACATTCTTAAAAACTGCAGAACGAGCACCTACAACGGCACCTGATCCAATAATTACACCTGGACCAATAAAAGCGTCTGCGGCAATCCATACCTGATCTTCTATTGTTATGGGCTTAGGAAGCAAAGGGAAATTCAAAGTATTATAATCATGAGAGGAGGCACACAAATAAGATTTTTGTGATACAATTGAATGTTTTCCAATTTTTATATGGCCTTGATTGTAACAATCAACTTGCGGCCCTAAACAGGCATATTCACCCATTTCTAAATTCCATGGAGCCCATATCTTAGCACTAGCGTAGATATTTGCTTTAGAATTGACTTTTGCACCAAATAAACGAAGCAATAAAATTCGCCAAGTGCGAAATAGCCCCAAGTTAAAAGGACGAAATAAGATCCAATAACAAATATTCCAAGCTAATCGTCCTATTTTATTGGCAAGACTAAAGCTGTGATCGTATTGTGATAAATCAACATTTGATTCGCTCATATGGTTTGATAAAAAAAGTTTTAGATTTTATTATTTACGATTGAAGTATAAAATTCTTTCATATTCTTAGCCACAGCTTTAATGTCGTACTTCTCTGCCACCAATTGCTTACCACATAAGCCCATTTTATTTAGTTCTTCAGGACTCTTAGTAATAGCCTCCTGTAAAGCTTGTGCCAAATTCTTTACTGACAAATCGATCCACCAGCCACATTTATTGCTTTCCAATTCTTGCCATGGCGTACCATGCGTGGTAATTACAGGAACACCCATTACCAAAGCTTCAGCTACAACAATCCCAAAATTCTCACTGTAGGTAGGTAGAACAAAAACATCCGCACTTTTTAAAAAGGACCATTTTGAATCTCCATACTGAGCACCAACCAATTGAACATTAGGAATATTTTCAGATTTAATTTTTTCCTTTAATTCTGAAATGTAGTCAGCATCCCCTTCGCCTGCAATCTCCAAAACCCACTCCATTACATTTAAAATTTTCCATGCTTCTAACAAAAGTTCAATCCCTTTTTTCTCATGAATTCGAGACAAAAAAACCATTTTTTTTGTTCCGTAATCAATTTTAGGTTCTGGAACTGTTGACAAGTCAATACCATTGGGAATTATGGTGATGGGATTGGTGAAACCAAGCTGACAAACACTTTCTGTTTCCGCTTCGCATGTGGCATGAATGGCAAGAGCCTTTTTTAAATCTCGCCTTTGATACAAAAACATTCCTAACTTTTTTTTCCAAGGATTGTGCTGCATAATCCAAGGCTCTAACATTCCTCGCGGTGTTATGACGTAAGGAATGCCTTTGAACCTAGAAATCCTTGCCATGACATGTATGTACGGATCCCAAACATGTTGCAAATGAATTAAATCAACCTCTTTATTAGAAAGTTTCAATCCAAACAAAAGCAATTGCTTCATCGATCGAAAAGTAAGCTTAAAAAAAGAATTGGTATTTACCTCTACAGGATTTTCACTCCCTCTGGCAACTAATTCTATTTGAATTTCCGAATTCGAAAGCTGCTGACAAGTTTGTGGAACACTACGAGATGGCCCTCCTGCACCTTTATCTAGAGAACCAACAATATGAATTACTTTCATTAAATTATAGATTTGTAGACATTCTTATATTCCTCTGCAATTTTGCTGACTGCATATCGTTCCACATTTTTTTGCCCTAAGGCAATTTTGCTATTTCGGGAATCATTATTCTTGATAACGCTTAAAAACCCTTCTCGAATAGAATTAACATCAAGAGGTTTTACATATTCCACTGCATCACCTGAAACTTCGATTAAAGGTTCTATTTGGGAAGTAACAACTACTCGCCCTGTTTTTTGACCTTCTATAATTGGCATCCCAAATCCCTCATATTCGGAAGGAAAGGAGACAATATCACAATTCACATATTCTTCTTTTATTTCTAGATCCGAAATATTGAAAATAGTAGAGTACTCTATACCACTTTTCTTCAACGCAAAATTCTGCTCGACTGACAATTTTCCAACAATCCGAAGATGGCAAGGAATATCTATTAAGGCTTCAACAACTCGTAATAAATTTTTATTCCACCCAGTTCCAATATGAAGAATCACAGGTTTTTCTTTATTGAATTCTTTGGGTAAATATTTAAACATCGGATCAATAGGGTTTTCTATTACAAAAAGTTTATCCGTTTTAATGTGAGCTAAAATGTTGTTTTTGGTTTGATTTGAAATGCAAACCACTTTATTGGCTAATTTGATAGGCAAATAGAGCCAGAACAACCATTTGTAAAATCTCTTAATCGGATTTTTCACATTGTCTAAAAAAACCAAATCGTGAATCGTGAGCACAATCTTACAACCAAACAAACCCAATACCACATCGTGTATGTGACCAGTAATGTGATTGATCCCTGCTTTATTCCGATGCTTGAAGGTAAACCATGAATTTTTCACAAGATCCCAAGGCATCGAGCCTTCCGAAGGCATAAATACCTCATGCATCTTTTCGTTCTGGCGCATTTCATCGGTTATGGTTTTAAATACTTTACCAATGGAAAAACCCACCTTGGGATTGCGATAAAAAAAGGTGATCATTAGTTCTAATATATAAGGGATAAGATGTAAAAACTATATTTTGCCTACTCTTTTAGAAATGCGATTTCTTATCAATTTTGGTTTGTGCTTCAGGCTTGCCAAAATAAGACCTCCAATTAGGGTACTAAAGCCCAAAGCTGTGGGTTGCGCCCATTGCCCCTGCAGTATGATTATAAAACCAAAACTTAACAACAACCAAGGAAGACCATTGCCACGGTTTAATTCTGCAAAAGAGGCAATTGTCAATTTTAAAACGAAAAACAAACGAGTCAGAATCACAAACATTCCTAGAATAATTCCCATTTCTCCAATCAACCTCCCCCATTCTCCTTCCGAAATCAAAAATGTTCTATCTCCAGTTAATAACATACTGCCAACATTGGTACCCATACCAATACCATAACCCGAAACGGGCAGTTCGCCTGAATTAGCAATTGCCCCAAGCATTCCTCCCAGAAACCGATCAAGCAAAACTCCTTTCACTCCCCCTTCATTTTCATTAGCTGAAGTGAAACGATCCGTGAACACCTCCACTCCTTTCTGAAATACTGGAATGTATTGCAAGACAAGAATCAAAAGAAACAAACCAAATATAACTAATAAAGCCTGCTTGAAATACTCTGGTTTCCTAACGATAATAAAAAATGCAAATCCTATACTGAGCAAAACCCCGAAAAGCAAACTCCTGCTGATTGATAAAGGAATAGATACCAAAAGTGCAGTTGCAGCCATCAATAAAACAAATCGATTAATTCTTTTCGAATTCAGCCAAAAAAAAATAACAAAGGGTGCAAGAAGTCCCCAGAACATTGAATTTCCATTAGTAAAAGAAAATGTTCCTGGTGGTCGAAAGTAACCCATTGCGCCGGAAAAACCAGCTCCCGAAAGATCGCCCCCCACACCTCGGTTTACCCAAGCCGCTTGAGGGCTCAAGAACTGGAGACCTATTAATATCAACATAGGAATTGCGATGTAGAGACATATTTTTCCCATTTTAATCACATCATCTCGGGAAAACACTTTACCAATCACAAACATCAAGGGAAAATGAAAGAGCAAAATACGCACACCAAAAATGGCTACAAACAAATTTCGATGCCCAAAAAGCATGGCTATTACAAATGCCACACCAGCGCAAATCCACATTATTAAAATATAGAAATTCAACTTAAACAACCCTTTTTCCCAGGCTTTCAGCAACATCCAAACAGCCAAAGGATCACGCACAATTAACAAAGGAGTTGCTAAACCTGGTAAAAACCACTTACGTAAAGCTCCTTCAAAAATCAATAAAAAAAAATACAACCAGATCCCTTTTTTTAAAGAGCTTAGCTGAGCACTCTTCTTTTGCTCAATTAGTGAATAAAAAAACGTGATCGTATTTTTAAAATCTAAATTTGAATCTATATTCATTCTGATATTTTATGCTCTAAACTAAGGATTGTTTCAGTTAGCTCCTGTCCATATACTTTCCATGGCCTACTCTTAGCAGTCATTAAAGCAGCTTCACCAACCTGTTTTATATATGGTCTATTTTGTAAAATTTCTTCTATTTGATTTTGGAGGGCTTCCGATGAACCAGCCTCTACGATCCATCCATTTTTCCCATGGCTTATAAGGTCTGGACCGCATGTACGATCTGTTGTAATTACAGGTGTTCCTTGCGACATAGCTTCGGTAACCACCAAACCAAATCCTTCAAAAAGAGAAGGGAAAACCAAAATATCCTTTGTTCTCATTAATGCCAGAACTTCTTGATGAGTAAGGCTAGGAATCCATCTATGTTTTAATAAATTATCATTCAAAGCTGTGCAATTGTCAACAGGTTTTTTACCAACTAGGGTCAAATCAATTTGCGTTCCAAGATTTTCAGCAACTTCAAACAAATTTGCGATTCCTTTGCGTTGTGATAATCCTCCAACAAACAGGACCTTTAAAGGTCCTGTTAAATTTGAATATTCTCTTTTTTTAATGGGCTTTGGAAACCCATAAGGAATAACAGAAACAGGAGGTAATTCTCCAGGATAATCGTTTAGTGTTTGAGCTGTAAAACTACTAGCCACAAAAATGTGTGTTGCCAACTCTAACTCTTTATCCTTTCGCGCAAGTTTTTCATCAGAATCTAAAAAACCAGTTAATGTAGCTGCCCATTCCGGTCTTTGTTCTTTTTCCTCTAACAATAATTTACGGGCACTTCTCCAATAACCAATTGGTAAATCGTACAAACAATCCAAACCTAATTTTGTAGCTTCCTGAAAAGTGGCTGCAGCGCCATCTTCATAAGCATAGACTCCCGTACTGCCCTGTTTCATGGCTTGCTCCAAACTAGAAGCAATTTTTTCGTCTAAGCTTTTATACACCTGATCGACACAAAACATACCTTTTTCGTGCTTTATCAGTTTTTTAAAACCAAACTTCGAAACCAACAATCGTCCAATTTCTCTCCAAGGATGTGTATAAGTTACCCCCTTAAGAAGTGAGTTAAATTCTCTTTTATGAAGTTCCGCCATTGGTTTTACAAACCCTATTTTATAAAGAACAGTTCCAGAAAAAACTGCTATAGCAGTATAAAATCGATACAAAAGACCAGCTTTTGCACAAGCTTGAACAGCTGCTCTCGAATTAGCATTTCCTGTTGGATGAGATAATATTATTTTCATTTGGTAATTTTATTAGCCCTTCAACCAGGCATTATTCGCTGCTAAAAATTCGCAGGGATTGTAATCTAATTCTTCACATCTCGATTTTGATATAGGAAGTGCAGGATTCCCTACTACGATTTGGCCAGATAGTATATCTTTACTAACAACTGCGCCAGCACCTACAACAGCACCTTTACCTATATGCACCCCAGGAAGAATGATGGCATTTGTGGCGATCCAAACATAATCATCAATTATTACCTCTTTCTTTATATGCTTCCAAAGAGGATCTTTGATATCGTGCGATGCAGTTAATATCTGCACTCCATCATTAATACAAACATTCGCACCTATACTTAAATGATCATGTAAAGCTATAGTAGCTTTGCCAACAAAGGTAAATGCGTCAATTTTTAAATACCTATTTTTCCCTTCAATAGTTACCTCTCCTATTTCTGCAGTCTCATGAATAAAAGCTCCTTTTCCTGTAAGTTTCTGTCGACGATAATTACGCTTAACAAGTCCTGGCAATAATATTAATCGCTTAGCCCAAGCTTTATAGAATAAAATAGAATAAATTGAATTTTTAGCACGTGATTGCCAGAGGTATGTAAAACTTGCCATATTAACTATATCTTAATTAAAGAATTAGATAATTGCTGAGATATTTCAGCCAATGAATTCAATACACTTTCCTGTTCCTCTCTAGCAAGTGTTTTTTCTAATTTGCCTTTTTTATAATAAGGAATATAATTAAGTGTTTTTTCTGCATTCTTCACTTCCCAATTACGTGAAACGCATATTATAGGTAGTTTGTGTTCCTGCATAGCAGCAGCGGTTCCACTCTTCTCTATCAATAATAGGGGGGTTGAACTGATCCCCCAATCTGCCATACTTAGTACATCAGATATCTTCTCAATACTTTGTTCTCCTAAAACCTCCGTCTTAAGACCTGCATTTTCACAGGCAGTACACCAATTTTCAAGTTCGGTTCCACAACGGCCAATAAATTGAAAATGGATCGTTTTATTGTTATTTTGGCCATAAACAGCCAATTCTTTTACAAAAGGTACAATGGGTGCTCCTGGGTGAATAGATCCAAAAAGAAGAAATGTCAGTTGCTCATTTATACTTGATTTTTTCTCTTTTTGAATAATTACTGGAATATTTCCAAATAAGGGTAAGTAATTCGCCTTATATCCAAGCCTCGACAATTGAGCTTGATAAAGCCTTGTTTGGGTATGTATTTTCACAGGTTTAACAATAGCAATTATATTATGAATGATGATTTTTTGTACCTCTCCCCAAACCTTATATTTAAAGGGTGATTCTGAATCCATTCCTACCCATAACTCATGAAACATGATCTGCCATTTACGACCAATTCCTATTTTTTTCAATTTGGAAGCTAACCCAAAGGGTAATCCTTTTTTCTGAAATGAAAATGGCACGTATTGCAAACTCAACCATTCTGGGTCAAACTGGTCAATCCAAGTTTTAGCCTTAGTAAATCTACTATTTGCAGCCAGCTGTGTCGAAATGCGTAAAACAGGAATGGAAATACCTTCAGACTCTTGCTCCTCTTCTAATATTTTAGGAACATTTTTATCGTATAAAGCAAGCAATGCGCTTTGATGACCTTGACGTATTAATTCTCCAGCTAATCGCCTTGAATAATCACCCACACCATCACGCCCTGGCTCCAAAGAACCACAAAGAAATATTATCTTCATTAGGCTTTTATATTAGAATTAAATGTGTTAGCACTTTGAAATTGTTCTCTTTTTAAATCATTAATACGCTGATCAATTATTCTCCAATCAAAAGATGTATTACGTTTCAAAAAACATTTATGGAGTTTTTCCTTAGAAACCTCATGAATAGATAAACCTGCTTCACTTAACCCAAGGCTTTCTAGAAAATCAACATGCTTTAAGTCGTAGTTTATTGATATAAAAGGACACGCCGCTAACGCAGCCATTATGTTAAAATGAAGCCTTTCCCCTAAAGCAAAAGTACAATCTTCAAAGTGACTCAATGCTTCTTCATAATTATTAGGAATATCTAGAACAATAACTTGGTTTCTATCTTTTACCAAATCAATACTTAATTCTAAATCTATATAATGAAATGGTAAAAATTTAATTAGATAACCTTCTTCAGTCTTTTCAGCAATAAAATTTAAAATCTCGTTTCTACTTTCTAAAAGATTAGAATCCTTTGTATGCGTGCCAAAATTTATAATTATACTTTTTTTTAAGTGGTTCTCCCTTTTCTCTACCCTTTTATTATGTAAACTAAATGCAGCATCACCAACAATAGGTAATTCAAGTCCAATTTTACGCATATTTTTTTGAGATAACGGGCCCCTTACCCCCCCTACTTCATTTGTTGCTAAAATAGATTTCCAAAAAAAATCATCAACAATATTTTTATCAGCTCCAGTCCCATGAATAAAAACTGATTTTCCTTCCTCAATCAACCTCAAATAATATTTTTTATTACCCCCAAATTTTCTAAACAAAGTTCCTCCACCTACAATAATACCTGATATTCTATTACTAAAAAATAAACAATAGAATTTTAATAAGATTGGCATATGTTTTTGCAGAGGGATCAGTTTATTTGGATAACAAACAGATTTTGTAGCCTCATAGACTAGCTCATCACCAAAATTACCATCCCCTAAAAAACCATAGTAAGCAAATAATTTATGTTTATTAAAAAGCACATTCAACAATGACGGGAAATGTCCCATTGTATAGGCTCTTCTATAATAATTCTTAGCTTTCTTTATCAAATTGAACATTCTTAATATAATTGAAAAAATAAATTATTCTAATCAAATAAATGACGAGTGTAGTGTATAAACTAAATAAAATTACCCCATACACCTCTCCCAATGGAACAAAAAAAGCTGTGATTAACTGAACTCCAATTGCTGATATAATAAATAGTAATGCTGGGATTACAATACCTCTCGAGGACAATATTTTATTTATGGCGCTACTTGTAAATGCCATACACCCACTTATCATCATTAAAACAAACTCTTTACTCAGGTTAGCGTAATCGGGTCCTAAGATCCAAAGTAATTGATCTTTTAAAACAATAAATATTAGTCCAAATACTATACATATAAAAAAAAGAAATAGGTTTATTTTAAGAAAGCTATTTATAATCTTTTTTTTATTATTAGGCATGCGTGCAAACCGTGGAACAAAAAGAGTATCTATCAAAACGCCTAGTAGTACAAAAAGCATTAAAAATCGACCTAGAGCACCAAGTTGAGCAATGGCGGCAGTATCTCCAAATATGGAGATCAACCAAATAGTAATCTGACCAGACAAACAATAATAAATAGCACTTGGTAAAATTCGTTTTACGATGGCTAATATTTCCTTACGAATTACTGGGTCCGGTTTTGTTGCGCTAATTACAAAGGGTGCTGTAATTTTTTTTAGTTGTATATTTCCATAAATGCGCGGTAATCCACTTGCCAACAAGGCAACAAAAGTAAATGGAAAAATAAAAATGGTTAATCCTGTTAGCGCCAAGCGGCCCACTCCCACCTCAACTTGGTTTCTTTGCAGTGGTCCAATATTTTGATGCAATTTCGGCACAATTTGCAGTAAGGAATCAGACAGTGCTGCAAAAAATGCAGGAATTAAAGAAATAACAATTAATGTAGCGGTTAACCAGGAAGCTCCGTGATCTAGTAATAAGTATAGCAAAATAGGAATAGAAACAAGTAAACTAACTATAGCGAATTTTTTTCGCAAGTCTAAACCCGTTGCCAAAACGGCTCCTAACTTTTCTTTATCCTGCCATACTTTTCCCCCTTGTGCCATTACACCAGAAGATATTCCTCCATCAGCCAACACAGTCATGGTTCCCAGCATGGTATTGGCTAAGGTGTAAAGGGCATACTCTTCTACAGGGAGTAGGCGAATAACTAAAATTCCACTTATAAAACCAACCGCTTGCACCAATACTTGTGCTAGACCCGTAATACTAATCAGTTTTCCCCAATGTAAAACCTTGGCATATTGAGGATGAGCCTGCATTTTCGCTTTATAGTTTTTCAAATGCACCAATTATTTCCCTTTTCCAATATTATAAACATCAAAGCCAACTGTTGTCAACTCTTCTTTATCTGCAATGTTTCTACCATCGAACACAAAGGCAGGTTTCAACATTTCGCTGTAGACCTTTTGCCAGTCGTAAGTTTTGAACTCGTCCCATTCGGTTAGTATGGCAATGGCGTGTGCGTTTTCCATAGCGGCGTAGGGTGTGCTGTGAATCGTTACTCTTTTTAACAGCTCCTTCGTCGTTTCGCTTTCGGGCAGATTGCCGCGTCGTTCCTCCTCGCAATGACAGATGTCTTTTATGATCTGCTCTTTTGTTACTTTCGGGTCGTAGATGTGTATTTCGGCACGGTCTTGTAATAATTCGTCGGCTACGTATATTGCTGCAGATTCTCTTGTATCGTTGGTATCTTTTTTAAATGCCCAACCCAAAAAGGCAATTTTCTTTCCTGAAACGGTGTTAAATAGTTTGTCAATTATATTTTTTGCAAAGCGGTGTTTTTGGTAATCGTTCATTTTAATTACTTGCTCCCAATAAGCTGCTACTTCTGGCAAATTAAAATGTTGGCACAAGTACACTAAGTTCAAAATATCTTTCTGGAAACAAGAACCTCCAAAACCAACCGAGGCTTTTAAAAACTTAGAACCAATACGGCTATCGGCACCTATTGCTCGTGAAATCTCATCTACATCGGCTCCTGTTTTTTCACAAAGTGCAGAAATTGCATTAATAGATGAAACTCGCTGCGCTAGAAATGCATTAGCGGTTAACTTTGATAATTCGGAAGACCAAACACGGGTTGTTAATATATTTTCTAGTGGCACCCAATTGGCATACACATCAACCAAAGCCTGCATAGCTGCTTTTCCTCTCTCTGTATCTTTACCTCCAATTAAAACGCGGTCTGGCACCTGTAAATCATTAATCGCTGTTCCTTCCGCTAAAAACTCAGGGCTTGAGAGGATGTCAAACTCCACTCCATTTCCCGTAGAATTTAGTATGGTACTTAATGCCTCAGCAGTACGAACCGGTAAAGTCGATTTCTCAACAATAATTTTATCGTCTTTGGCTACTCTAGCAATCTGGCGAGCACATAACTCAATATATTTTAGATCGGCAGCCATTCCTTTTCCAACACCATAAGTTTTGGTTGGGGTGTTTACCGAGATAAAAATCATTTGTGCATCTGCTATGGCTTGATCTACCTCTGTAGAAAAAAACAAGTTGCGGTTTCGTGCTTCAGCAACTACATCGGCCAATCCTGGCTCGTAAATGGGTAGCTTATCCAAATCAGCATCGTTCCAATCGGCAATTCGTTGTTCATTTAAATCCACTACTGTCACCTTAATGTGTGGACATTTCTGGGCAATCATTGCCATGGTTGGTCCGCCTACGTATCCTGCTCCTATACAGCAGATATTAGAGATTTGTTTGTTGTTCATGTTGTTTAATGTGTATCCCGATAGTTATCGGCAGGGCGTAATGTATAATTCTAAAAATTGGTCTTCTACTTTATTGGCTTAGTACTAATTTGCTTCGGCTTGGTACTTCTGAGCTAGCTCTTAATACCAAAAAGGTGCGCTTTGGTACTTATTTGCTTCGGCTTGGTACTTTTGAGCATCGGCTTGGTAGCTTTTTGCTCCGAGTTGGTACTTATTTTCTCCGGTTTGGTACTTCTGAGGTACCCCCCCACCCTGTTAAATAGAAAAGTGTGTTTTTTATTTGCCTAAGTATGTATTCCAGGAGATTGCCACAGTCGCATAGGCTCCTTCGAAATGACAACTGTTTGATTTTTTAACTTTCCTGCTCTACTGGCCCCGTCCTCGAAAGCTTTCGGGATCGGGATTGACTTTTGGACTATTGGACTATTGGACTATTGGACTATTAGACTTTTTAAAACCCAGACAGTGGGTAAATATTAATTTATTTCTATTTTCTTACTTTTTAGAGTTACCGGGAAATCTTTTTTGTAAATCTCCGTAGATCATATCTGTTCCGGGCACGCCAGCTTTTCCAGCTCCCTTCACGTAATTGTAAAATGCAAGTGCACCAATGTAAGCTTCACTTCCTGATAATAGCATGGTATCGTCCAACAGGTCGGCCAATTGTCGAAGTGGTCCGTACACTTGCTTAAGGGTTTGCACAGCTTCCAAATCCTCTTTAAGTTCTTCTACTTCCACATAAGGAGGTACTAAATTTGGATTGGAGATCATGTGTGCATGAGCTTTGCTTACGAAAGCAAAAGTTTTGTCTCCCATTTTAGGAATCTCGCGACGATCCTCTGCCGAAAGATTCTTTAAATGAGGTAATAATTTCTCATTCAATATTTGAATGGCATCCTTAACGGCAACTAAGTCTGCCTCTGGAATTTCTACTGAAACTTGATTTTTAGTAATCATTTTGTTCTTGTTTTTAAGTTAAAACCACTGTCTGAAGTTCTTTTGCGTATTAACAATAATACAGAACTAAAATACAATGATTTAGATTCAACTAAAAACATTTCGTTAACAAAATATTCCTTAAGTGTAAAGTAGAAAACAGATCAACATTCATTTATCTTATGTCATCTGCAAATTCAAACATGTCAATATCTTGAATTCATTGATTAAAATTATGTTATATTTTTTTTGTTTGTTGCTTTTGTGGGCTTAAGCAGAAATAGGATGAATCTTAGTAAATCATAATCATCTGTGTTATCTGCGTCCTAATTATTAATTATTTCTCCTGTCATTGCGAGGAGGTACAGCCTGTCCCGATTATCGGGAACGTGGCAATCTGTCTCAAGTTAGTAGCAATCTAAGAAAAGGATTAATCTTAGTAAATCATAATCATCTGTGTTATCTGCGTCCTAATTCATCATTAATAATTAATCACTAATAATTAATCACTAATAATTAATCACTAATAATTATTTCTCTTGTCCTCAAGCCGGACTGGCTTTTACTTTTCTCCTTAAATGAGAAAAGTAAACAAAAGAATCAAGTCAGCCTGATCCTTGTCTCCTCTTTGTTGTTACGCATTATCACGCCTCGCGGCAGGCTGACAAATCACGCTCAAATTACATTACTAATTCGTAATTATTTTCAAGCTCTCCGGACTATATTCCGAAATTCCTATTCGAGCGAACTGCGTTTTCAAAGATGTTTTCTCTTCTCCTTTGGAGCCTGTCCCGATATTCGGGAAGAAAGATAGAATGAGGTTATTTCGTAATTTATTTCCCTTTGAACACCCCCCTGTTTCCCCCCTCGATGGGGGATTTGGTCGCTGCTATATTTTTTGTCGTAATTCGTAATTATTGTTCTTGTCTTCTAGCCAGACGGGCATTCAAACTTTTTTCTTGATAAAAAAGTTACAAAAAATCAAGACCTCGACAATCGGTGACCCATTACGGATTAAAAGCTAAACAGAATAATATTCGCTCCGCTCATGGGATTCTGTTTTTAACGCTTTTTTCTCCTATGGGGCCCCACCTGCCTTGTCCATTTCGGGGGTTCGATTCGAGTGAACTGCCTTTTAATTAATAATTTTTAATTCGTAATTAGTAATTAAACATCGGGTCCCGGTCTCCGGACTATATTCCGAAATTCCTATTCGAGCGAACTGCGTTTTCAAAGCTGTGTTCTTTTCTCCTTTAGGAGAAAGATAGAATGAGGTTATTTCGTAATTTTTTCAAGTTCTCCGGACTATATTCCGAAATCCCTATTCGAGTGGACTGCTTTTTCAAAGATGTTTTCTCTTCTCCTTTGGAGCCTGTCCCGATATTCGGGAAGAAGGATAGGATGAGGTATTTCGTAATTTATTTTCCTTTGAACACCCCCCTGTTTTCCCCCTCAATGGGGGAATTGGTCGCTGCAATATTTTGTCGTAAATCGTAATTATTAATTCATAATTAATTTACGTCGGAGTCTAAGCTCTTATCCTTTCACCTTAGTTTTTTTCTCTACGATACTACATTTTCGAAATTCAGCCTATTTGCTTCGGAAGCCAATGCTAAATCTTCACACCAAAAAAAGAGGTACAAACAAGTGTAGCTTTCTATTTCAATCTTAGTGGTAAAGCTTTCTTCTTTTCGGGTGGCAATGCAGGGAATTTCTTCTGCGTGCAAAAGCTCATCCAATCCGAATATTTTTAAGAGGCACGCTTCTTTGGCTTTGTTTCCTTTCGCTTTGTTTTTCCAGCTAAAGCAAAAAGTATTGTCGTCCTTCTTTTCAATTTGAAAGTCTGCTAAGCCATCCAGATTGCCAACTACCAATTTTAGTTTGTCGAAATCGGCATTTCCATCGGCATCGAAAGCCTGGGTGTTGGTTTTGCAAAAAAGATTTTGGCCTGTCATTCCCTGGCGTTTTGCTTCAGGATTCCAGTAAGGGCGAATTAACTCGTTTAGGTTACGACTAACAAAGGTGCTCGCGGCCTTAAACTTTCCCCTCTGACTGGTTTGTTGTTCCGTTTTGGGGTTGTTTACCTTTTTGGGTCTTCTTTTCAGGTAAGGTTTTCCATTTCTGTGCGAAATAATCACCTCATCCATCATGTCCCTCAAAAGGCTTTTACTTAATTTTGTCATAACCTATATAATACGGCAGTTTCAAGCACTATGTGATCCAGTTTATTGCCATTTCTCATCCGAGCTTGAGCCAGTGTTGATCGAGAGTTAGACACAAAAAAAATTAAGCCTAATGGCTTAATTGAAGGATTCCTATTTCGCAGTTTTCTGCTTTTTCTTCTTTGTTTCGCTTTTCTTTATGGCTTTTGTACCTGGCTTTACATCTTCGAATTTAATTTCGGTAAGCACGCAAGTTCCCAAGGACTCAAAACGGATGGCCAAACGATGCTTTCCACGAATTTCTTGAATTTCACCAGAAACTCCTTTTAGTGGGCCAGCAATTACTTCAACCCGATCGCCTGTTGCCATATCGGCGGTCGTTATTTCTATTTTTCTTGCCTCATCGCTTAAAAAGCAACGCAGCGCTTCGATTTGTTTTTCAGGAATTGCGACTGCTTTTCCGCGAATGGTAACGTAACAAACACCATAAAAAGAATTGATTGCTTCGTGGTATTCTTTTGTACTTACACGTACAAAAACATAGGAGTTAAAAAGAGGTGTTTCGACCCATTTTTTTCGATCGCTCCAAACCCGAAGTTTCTTTTGCATGGGCAGGTAACAATCAATGTTTTTTTGGCAAAGTTCATCGTACAATTTTCTTTCCGAACGCGACTTGGTATAGATCGCATACCAAAAGTATTCTCGTATCGGTTTTTGTATTTTTCTCTCTTCGCACATTTACTATCAATCAACAATTCTAATTCCAAATAAGGCTTTGTATCATTCTTAACAATATTCATAGAAAGGATTAGCTATAAAAAGAATTTTCTCAATTCATAAAAACATCACGTCTAGATACAGCTTCGCCCCTTCAGTCCCATTAGTTATAGGACTATTTAACTTCATCCATCCTTTTTACAAGGATCGCTTACAAAGATAAACACTGCATAAAAAATTATACGAAATGCTATTTATTATTGATGGAAAGACCTACGCTATCGATTAAAAACCTTTCCTATGGGTGTCAGCGTACTTTTTTAATAGATATCTGTTTCTGAATATAATTTTTATCCCATTTCACCATAAGTTAGCAATTGAAAAATTTACTTTATTTAACATTATTTTACACTTATCGTACCAAGGCCTAACCAAATACCCATCATATCTATTTTCATCGATTAACTATATCTTGTAAAATAAGTCTTAGATTACTAACATAAAAAGACAATATCAGCAATAAAAGAGTAAGAGATCTCCTATTTATACTATTCAATGAAAACGTCAGTTTTTTACATCCAGAAAAAAAAACAGATCAAAAAGCGCTATCCATTTCACAGCACATATTTATCCATAATTTTAGGAATGCATTCTTAGCTGCTTCCTTTTATGAAAAAATAGAATTCTGAAAAAATAAGGTGGAAATTTGGGCAATAAGGAGTCCTGTAAAATGATTTCTCAAATCTTTTTTACATCACAAAAACCCTTCAAAAGCTTTGACGGCTACATTTTTACCTCAGAAAACAGATAATACATGTTATTTTTACTATCATTAATCAATAATGCTCATTTATAAGTATTATTTTGATTATTTTCGCGAGATCTAGATCTATAAACCTAATCTTAGTTTCTATGAATTGTAAGAACATCATTGTTTTATTCGTTTTTTCTCTATTATGTATATCGCAGGCCAATGCTCAAGCCTTACTAGGAGTGAAAAAAAGTAGTTTTGTGGATAAGAGTGAAAAATCAGTCAATGCCTATTCTAAAATTACAGAGGCGCTGACAATGTATGAGCAAGCACCTAATAGTACAGACAAATGTCTTGCTTTATTATTGCAGGCTTATCAATACAAAAAAACCAATGCCGTACTCAACTACAACATTGGGGTTTGTTACCTCAATAGCGATTCTAAAATAAAGGCAAGCAAATATCTTCTGGAAGCTTACGATTTAAAACCTACGGTAAGTAAAGATATCTGTTATCAAATTGGACGAAGCCACCAATACCAATATGAGTTCCTAAAGGCACTTAAGATGTTTCAAAAGAACATTGAGATTTTAGTCAACTCTAAAAAAGCGAACAAAAACCAAGGCTTAATCGAGATCTGCGAAAAAAGCATCGACGAATGCAAAAGCGGTCTTAATTTACAAGCATTGGATCGCAAGCAAACGGTTTACCCACTCGACAATACCGTTAACTCGAAATACAACGACTTAAATCCTATCGAAAAAGGAAGTACTTTCTATTTTAGCTCGCAAAGAGAAGCCAGTGCAAAAGGAAAACTACTTGAGAAAGTTTATTCTGTATCTACGGATCAAAATCAAGGTGTAAAGAAAGAAAACATTCCTTTCCGTACGTATTCGAATTTAGCCTTGGTAGCCTTTAGTGACGATGAGTATATTTTTTACTCGGGTCTTAATGGCGGTGGTGATTTTATTCCTGCAGAATATAAAAATGGCAAATGGATTAGCAAAGGAAGCTTACCAACCATCAACTCTGCCTCATCGAGAGAAGCATCGGCATGCATTGCTGGTGATGAATTTTACTTTGTGAGCGATCGCCAAGGAACTCTTGGAGAATGTGATATTTACTATTGCAGCAAAGAGAAAAATGGAAGATGGTCGAAAGCAAAAAACATAGGCGCTGAAATTAATACGGTATTTGATGAAGCAGATGTATTTGTTACACCTGATGGAAAAGAGATGTACTTTAACTCTAAAGGACACAACAGCATGGGTGGATACGATATTTTCAAATGTGTGCGCTCATCTGATGGAAAATGGAGTAAACCCGTAAATATGGGTATTCCTGTAAACAGTCCTTTTAACGACATTCAATATTTCAAATCGGCAAAAGGTGCTGAATACTTTTCTTCGGAACGAAATGGTGGCGCTGGAGGATTCGATATCTATTCCATCGGGAAAGTTGTTGAAAAGGAAGTAGTGAAAGCGAAACCACAAGCTCCAAAAACAAGTGCGAGCCCAGCAGAGCAAGCGCCTGTTAAAAAAGCAAACAAAGAAATTGTTCCTGAACTGATTTACCGAGTGCAAATTTTAGCTTGTAAAAAGGAAGCTAGTGTTGAGGAATTGTACAAAATATACAATGGAAAAGAAGTGATTGAACAACAATTTCTAGAGGAATGGCACAAGTATGCAATTGGTAAATTCAAGACTTACCGTGAAGCCGAAGCATTTAAAAACACATGTGGCATTGAGGGTGCTTTTATTGTTCTGTTTAAGAATGGAAAACCTTTAAAAGTAAAAAGATAGCAATCAGCTTGTCTTTTCGACACAAAATATAAAATACAAAGCGCCATGGAAAATTCATCCATGGCGCTTTTTTTATGCCCGCAATTTTATGCATATGGTCCCTTGCAAGGCAGGTCATCAAATAACAAAGCAATTCATTTCCCTAAAAAGCTATTTTTGCATTCAAATCACAGCACATGATTTGAAAAAGGCAATTTGTTTATTCGTTTTACCTTCAAAAGCAAGAAGAGAAATACAGCTTAAACCAATATTCCCTGCTAGAGTGCATTCCTTTTTTTTTCGAAAATATTACAAAGAATTCAATTGTACATTCCACAAAAGAAGGAAAGTAAAACATCCATATTCAAAAGAATAGATCATGCAATAAACACAGCCCAAGAGAGTTAAAAACTACTCCCACAAGCTTTTATGCTATTGCAAATACGATGAGAACAAAAAAAAGCGCTTCATTCTTTCGAATGAAGCGCTTTTGGTTTTATTAGAGTAATGTGCCCAGAAAAAGGGCAACCAAATTTTTCTTACTATTTAAATATCAACGAAATACAAAAGCCAATAATTTTTGTTCTCGATTTAGTCTCTCTAAATATTCTATTCCTTCTCTTTGCTATTGTAAAGATAACAACTTCGTAGCACAGATTCAAACGTGAAACTAATATTAGTCAAAAAACACAATAACAATAAATCAATCGTTTAACTATTTGTTTCATTACTCTTTTTACTAATAATAATTGCCAATTCTGCCGCAATATTATTAAGTAAACTTCTTTCTTCCGTAAAAAAGGGGCCCTCGTTCATATCTGGACATTTTTCAGTATAAATAACTTCTACGACTCCACATTTTTCTTTTTCAACAATAATATCAGCTACAAGTTTATGCTCACAACTAGTTATAGGAGTATTTGAATAGTCAATGCCATTTAGTGTAATTCGAGCTTGTGTTATTTCTGGGTATTGCCAAGCAGGTGGTATTAGTTTAATAATCTGATGTATACTATCTTTCAGTGAAATTGAACTTTGTTTAGTAATATTTGACATCTCATACAAGAAAGCTAACTCTTTTACACGTTCCAGTAAAAGTGCTTGTGTATACTGGTTAATAAGAATGGCACTTAAAGTTTGAGCAAATTCTTCGAATAAATTAGTACCTAAACTCGAAAATAACTCTCGCTTAATATTTTTAAGTTGCACAAGCCCAACTCTTTCATTTCCATATAAAAATGGGATAATTAAAAGTGAGCAACTACTCTTTGGCTTCAGAAGATTATTATTTTCAACTAAGCCCAATTTCCTACGATAAGGAATGGAGAAATTATTAAAATCTATGGTCCAAAACGTTCCTTTTTCAGTAAAAAAAGTTGAAGTAGGATCGAAATTATTAGTTAATATTGGTTCCCAAAGAATTGTAGTTTCGTCTTCAGGCAGATGGTGTAATAAGTCATTTAAACTTATGATTTTGTATTCAAAACTATCCTTAGTGCAATGTACAAATTCGAATTGGGATTTATTTTCCCGTTTGTGAAATAAAAGCGTTAGTTCTGAAAACTTTAACGAGTCAATAAGAATATTCGACATTTCGTTCAGAAAAATAGACCTTGGTATCTCACGATTAGCAATTTTTAATATTTCATAAGATAAAGTTGGAAGGATATTTTTCATTTTGATAATTTAAATAAATGCATAGGCTATACTTTTGGCAAAGATATTAAATGGTTGCAATTATTAAAGAACCTTACCTCAATCTTAAATAAAATCGATATCTCCTAGCAATCTCAATAGATTAACATGCCGTTTTTCCTTTCATTAGAACAAATACTGGATAAATCGCTCCATTATGTGCCACCCATTTCGGAGCAAAGTGTGCCACTGATATCGGTTCAAGTTGTGCCAGTATAATACTGGCATAATTTTGAAAGTATATCGGTCGAACTTGTGCCACCAAAAGAATGATTTCTATCTTATTTCTGTATACACTAATCACTACAGAAATATGGCTGCCAAAAGGATAGAAATTATGGACATACGTCAATTACTACTATTAAAGATCAAAGGAGAGAGTAATCGTTCTTGCTCTAAAATTTTAAGTATTCACCGCAATACTATTGATCCCTATATTAGGCTATTAAATGCCTGTGAACTTAGCTATACTGAGCTGTTAGATTTTTCAGATGTCGATTTATTAGAACTATTTCCAATTAGCTCAAACTCTGATACTGATCGTTATCAGATTCTTATTCAATATTTCCCCTATTTCAAAAAAGAGTTGATGCGACCTGGATCAACACGAGAAGTTTTGTGGCGTGAGTATTTACAAAGCATCCTCAATAGAATCAGCAGAGATAGCATTATCTAAGGCAGAAAATAAATGGAAGGATAAATATGCGGTAGCCTTCAAATCCTGGAGAACAAATTGGTATAAGCTATCTGCATTTTATGGCTTCTCTAAAGATATCCGACGAATAATGTACACCACCAATGCTATTGAAGGCATTCATCGCCAAATGAGATCTGTCACAAAAACTAAAGGCGCTTTTACTTCAGAAATGGGTCTGAAAAAATTAATTTACCTTAGAATAAAAGTGATAACAAAAGGCTGGAAAGGAAAACAACCTAACTGGGGACTTGTATTAGCCCAGTTAGAAATAAAATTTGAGAAGAGAATAGCTAGATATGATTGAGTATTTTCAAGATAAAAGCGAAGGTACTCATCTTACCAGAACCTGTCAAGACCAAGACAAGCGATCTGCCGCAGGCGCAACACAGATCGATCTTGACTGAACCTGTTAAGATAACTTAAGGGCTTTTAATAGAAAACACTAAAAAAATTGGTCAGACACAGTTCCATGAATATATCCCGTTTAGACGGATAAATAGGTCGTCTCTGGTTGTGAAAAAGCTCTTATGCCCTTAAAACAGTGGGTTTACAGATAATCATACCCGACCGTAAGCTACTTATAAGACGGATAAATAAAACCAATCAATATTTCATCGGCTCAGATTTCAATTATCAATGAAGGCCTTAAAGTAATCTGATACAGAATATTAATTGAGATAGAAGCCCCAATAGAGCCCAATCCAAAACACTCAACTCATTGACTACCTGCTACTTATAATACTTTAAATGAGTGAATATACCCTTATTTGTCCCCCTTATTAATATTAGTTGATTATAGGATTTAACGGTAAATTGTATGAGTAGATAAGGGGAATTTCACCCAAAACCTCTCACAGAACCGTACGTGATAGTCTCCCATCATACGGCTCTTGTTATACAAATCAATGCTAATTTAACTAGAATATCCAACTTGCCAATGGTAAAATAAATAAGGATACTGTTTCCTTACTCGACCTAACCATTAGTAGGCTTTGGTTAAACTTGTTCTATAGCGTTTATACCGTTTTCTTGCCCATCGCACAATACGTTTTCGTAATAATTGAAAGACTTTTGAGAGTTCATCCTCTAAAACGGCCATAGTAATTAACCCATCATCGAATCATTGGATTCAGATATTGGGCAATTTCCACAATGCTCTTAAAACTTAATCTCTCAACTTTCGATTCATCAATTGTTATTCTGCTCCAAATTTGATTGCTAGTTCCGGGTATAAAAAAACACCCTTAACAAATTTAAGAGTGAATTCTTGTTATAAATTAATTCCTTAAGTTACATGTCTGTTTGCTCTCTGGATCCCTGGAAATGATAATCTCTGTTTTTCCCTTTAATTGTGTAATCGAATGTCTGGTTTCTCATATCAAAACCTCCAAAGTGTAAATCATCAGAAGCATGTTCTTCATCCATTCTGAGTGGACAGTGCTTGTTCCACCCATCATTGCTCCACTTCCCATCATGCCACCGTTTGAACCCATCATATGGCCATACATCTCTTCGAAAGCAGCGTCATCATGACACAGCATGATACTATCGTTATTCTCATAATAATTCATAATGAATGTTGTATCCAGTTCACTTCCAAAACAATGAATTTCGACCTGCCCATTACCCAAATCGCTTACAACCGCTGTCCCATCCTGGCTTGCATCAAATGTATTATTAGACGTGCTTTTCAATCCATCTTTGATTGTAAGGGTGCCAACATATGTTCCCTCAATTGAATTAGATGGAGAGATATTAGAATCCTCGCATGAAGTAAAACCCAATGATGCCATTACAGCTAAGCTCAAAACTAATTTTAAATTTTTCATCTTTTTGTTTTATTATATACAATTATTTTCAAATCTATATCACTTGTTTCTTCGTGATTATCTTGTTTGATTGTATACCGAA
The DNA here is from genome assembly GCF_029029525.1 of Labilibaculum sp. DW002. Classification (NCBI taxonomy): domain Bacteria; kingdom Pseudomonadati; phylum Bacteroidota; class Bacteroidia; order Marinilabiliales; family Marinifilaceae; genus Paralabilibaculum; species Paralabilibaculum antarcticum. The sequence continues at coordinate 1,619,503 of NZ_JAKJSC010000001.1, forward strand.
ATCGAATGAATATGCCCTATGGTTTTTTGGAAGTATTTAAAAAAAATAAAATTGGTTATAACTCCCGAATTCTAGTCGTTTATACTTTTAAATTAAAAAGTAATATTCATAAAAACTGAAGGCGTAAATGGAACCGCCTCTGAGTAAATGCTGACAAGTTCATCTCCTTCATCAGGAATTTGGGTCAGGTTGGAGTATTTTATGTTTTTAGTATTGAAGAGGTTTAGTATCGAAAAACCGGTTTCAATCTTTATGTTTTTTAAGGGAAAGCGGTAAATTCCTGAAACATCGAATCTTTTATAGGGATGATCTGTTGATGATATATTGGTGTTTTGTAAATAACCTGAGCCATAAACATAGTTGGCCGATAAGTAAAAGGGTGATAAGTTAAATAAACCTGAAATTTTGAATTCATGAAGTTGATCTTGAAGCGCATTTTGGTATTGAGTATCCTGAAAGTAAGGAAACCATTCTAAGGATTGTGAAAGCGAATAGGAGATCCATGCTGCATGACCCTTATAGTCTTTCTTCAGAAATACATCGATCCCTTTTGTTTTATTTTTCCCTTGATATCGTGTATTGAGAGTTCCGTTCTGAACCAAGCGTGAAATATCTTGTGTGTTTTTATAAAACCCTTCCACACTAAAACTAATTCCATTTTGACGATAGACTCCTCCAACAATTATATGCTGGGAAGAAATAACCGGAATATCAGCTCCATTACTAATCATCCATCTATATCGGTAATTGTCATATTGATCAATCTCCGAATCGTAAACTATAAATTGATTGTAAAGTCCCCACGATGCGTTAAACTGTACTTCTGAAGAAGGTTTAAACGACATGTTCAGGCGAGGTTGCAGATATATTTTTTTAAGCTCTAATGAATAATCTGTTCGTATTCCATAACTAAGATCGATTTGGTTAGTAGGAGAATAACGATTTTGTAAATAAGCCATGACTTGTGCTCCATGCTCATTATTTTGTAATTGACTTTCAGCTAACATATTATCTTTTAGAAGAGTTGTATTTCTAATTAATCCAGCACCATAATCAATTACCTGCCGTGGCGATATCCTCATATTTCCGGAGAGGTGGGCCTTTAGTTCGGTGATATCGTTTTGAGTCTGTTCATTTTTGCTGTGCATACTATGCCCCATCATTGATTGAGAGCTATTTTGGACATCACTAACTTCAGCTTGCAGACCAGAATAAGCTATATTAAATGATGAACTTCCTTTTCCTTCCCAAAGCATGGTATACTTAGCACCAATTCCATAGCGTCGATTCTTTTCATCCAATTTTTGTTCGATAACTGTATTTTGATGTGCTTGTTCTATGGAATAGGAGAAATGATCCTGTCCCCAAAAACTGCTGATGTGATAGGTATTGCCCTTTTTGGTTTGTCCTGAAAATTTCAGGTTGCCATCACGAAAATTATAATCTGGATTTGTCAGAATGCTATTACCATTAAAATGAGTTTGACTAGCATCTTCCCATTTTACATCGTTAGGAGAATAAAGGTTGTAATAGGTTTGTCGATATGCAGCAACAACAGACATTTCTGGCCCGATGGGTGTTGTTGCGAGTACGTTCATCGTCATGTTATTCAGGTTGAAATTCATTCCTGATCTTTGCTTACTTCCATCTATTCCTGTAATGTCTACAATACCGCCAACACGCTCGCCAAGTTGGGCGTCGAATCCTCCTTTGTGTACCCGAATATCTTTGGCCATATAGGGGTTTACCGCACTGATATTATCGTTGTAATTTTTGAGACCAAACAAGGTCATCCCATCAAAATTCACCTGACTCTGCCCGGCATAACTTCCCCATATAATTAAATCGTTTGATTGATCACCTGCGGCCATAATCCCGGGTTGCAGTCGTAGTAAATTAAAAACAGAGTTGTCACCACTCCCAGGAATTAGTAAGGCAACTTTATGGTTTATTCGCATAAGACCAGCCTGAGTCCCCACTTGTTGTGAATAGGAAATTGGATTAGCTGTTACAATAATCTCATTCAGATTGACATTCCCAGCAGAAAGATCAAATCTATAATTGCTTCCATGCGAAACTATTGTGTCGAGTTTCTGGTAACCGAGATATGAAATTTTAAGATGAAACATACTATCAATGGCAGAAGTAAAGTTGAAGTTACCTTGTTCATCAGAAATACCTCCCATCTGATTGATAACAATATGGGTATAAGGCAAACTTTCGCCACTTTCACCATCATGTATCCTACCCGATAATCGATAATTTACCGATGGAGACTCAACTTTATTTCTTGGATAAAAGAGATATACATTACCTGTTTTTTCAAATGAGATGGGCAAGTTTTGTGTTAAAATAAGAAAGGCATCACCCGGTGTATCAAAATGTTGGTGTAAGGTAATTTTGTAGTTAGCGAGATCCTGATCATTAAAAGACAGATTCAAATTGTAGGTATCGCGAATTTCGATTAACAACTTGTTTAAAGCCATGTTGTTTGCCTGAATATCAATTCCTTGCGCATGTGAAACACTTCCCCAAAAAAGGAAAAAAAGGAAGATCAAATATTTCTTCCTTAGAGCTGATATTTTATTAAAGGTCCATTTATTCATATCTAAATCGGCAGTACAAAAATTTACTATCTGTTTAAATTTGATACTTGGTAAAATTATGAATTAATTGAACTTTTACTTTTTATCGATTCGATATTCAGTAGCAGAACTCTTCTGAACGATAAGCTCAAAAGGGCGACAAATTATTTTAAGAATATTGTCTAAAGATTCATTTTTGTCGAAGCTACCCGTATATACTTGATTAAGACCTTTGGGCACACTGATTTTCACTGAATATTGACGTTCAATTTCCTGGAATACCTCTTTTAACAAAACCGAAGTAAAAACAATTTTATTTGACAACCATGCCCTTGTATCTTCAATATTAGTCACTTCATCAACTTCAAGTTGACCTGTTCGAAGTATAGCTTTTTCTTTTGGATGCAAAATAACGCTGTTTGAAGTTGAAACAGACTGTACTCTTACTGCTCCGGTAAAACAGGTGACTTCATAACGTTCATTGCGAGCAAAAATATTAAAGCTTGTTCCAAGGACTTCAGTAATTCCAACAGAAGATTCTACCCTAAATTTTTTTCCTTTTTCTACTTCAAAAAATGCTTCTCCTTTCAAATTTACTTTTCGGTTTACCATCCACCAATAGGGATGATATGAAATTTCGCTACCTGCATTTAAATCAATGCTTGAACCATCGGGTAATTGAGTGCTTAAGTGTTGTGCTGATAATGTTTGAACGCTTGTTGTATAGGTTTTCATAAATAAACCAAGTCCGAATGTGATTACAACAGCAGCAGCAACAGATACTTGCCAAAACAGAGAACGGGGTTTAAATGAAATGACTGAACGGGGCTTCATTTTAACAAGCGTGTCTTCCCATATTTCACTTTTGGCTTTAGGCCAAGGTACCCGAAGCATCGAAAACAATTCACTGGAATCGTTATCTAAATTTTTATAGTTTGCATTGCTCATTCTCATCCTACGTGCATTTTAATGTAATTACCAACGAGTTTTAGACTTTCAAAAGAACTTGAAAAAATCAGAAAATAATAAAGTACTTTTAGAACCTCTCTAAATGTGAAAAGTGCCCCAGTCATCCTTTTCTCAACGGTCTTTATACTGATATCCAATCGTTCAGCAATTTCTCGATATTTGAGACCTTCTAAACGGCTCATAAGAAAAACCACCCGTTGCCTTTCGTCCATTTCGGCTAATGTTTGCTCGTATTTCTCTTTCAGTTCTTTAAATTCTAAGACCTTTTCAGGAGATATGTCCATGAATTCAAATTCCAATGAGTTGATGTATTTAGCCTCGACGAGACTCTTTCTATATCGGCTTATAAAAAGGTCATTGGCAATTTTATAGGCAAATCCAACCGTTTTTTCACCTTCGTTTTTCGTCTGTTTCTCCCAGAGTTCAAGCAATGTGTCCTGAGCCAAATCTGTGGCCAATTCCAAATTACCCGACCTGTAGTATAAATAACTACGAAGCCCGTCAAAAATTTTATCATAAAACTGCTTAAATTCTTTCTCTGTCAAAATAATTCGATTTAAAATAAATCATTAGAAGTACAAGCGTAATTTACTTAAAAGATTTATATAAAACATCTTAGGATCTTTCTGTAATTCCTGATGCAATATTTTAATTGTAGCTATTACTTGTATACCGAACTGAGGTGGATTTTCCCTATGATTAATTTATTTTTGTATACCCATTCATCCTACTAGAAAAACAAACATATACAGGAAGATAAAGCCTTAATTCTTCAGACTGCTTAAAGGGGTATTTATCTCGGTAACTGGATAAGCTGGATTTTGAACTAAAGAATTAATCATCTCTACTTAGTGATATTCCCCATCTACCTATTTAAATGAACCCATACAGGGAATAAGTCCATCTTCATTTTTTTAATGCGGACAATTTCCTTACTTGCTTATTGATTTTATACTTATTCTAAACTCAATAGTCCGTTAGATTCTAGTAATTAGCAGTTAGTCTGATTCACAAATCGCTTATTGTTAGTTATTTAGAGTTAGAGATGTGATAGCCTTAACCTGCTGCTAATCAACGTTAAATAAAAACTTAACAAACCATTGAAACTAATACCAGAAAAGAACGAGACTGTTCTTTTCTGGTATCAATAATTTCACAATATCTTAACAGCTTTTCAATTGCTTACGTCTCTTTTCATCCTGTCGCGGTTTTCATCCGAGAAAAACGGAAAAGGAATCAATTGATCTTAAATCATTTATTTTCTGACGTATACTGAAATTAAAACTTTAAAATTCCTTCTTAGATTATCATACCAGCTCCAACGGTGACATTAGTCGCTTCATCAATTATTATAAGACTCCCTGATATTCTATTTCGGCTGTATTTATCGAAAAACAGGGGTTTAGTTGTTCTTATCCTGATTCTTGCAATATCGTTTGTGCCAATCGATTTATCTTCAAAATTTTTATCCAGCGTGCTGATATCTATTTTATATTTTATTTCCTTGACTATTGCCCTGACATCACTAGTTGTATGTTTTACTAAATATTTTGCCGAAGGATTCAGGGGTGTGTCACCTAACCACGACACCATTAAATCGATATCCTGACTTGCTGTAGGGCTATTATTCGGTTTAGCAATAAGGTCACCTCTGCTGATATCAATTTCATCTTCGAGTTGAAATGATACGGACATCGGGGCATAAGCCTCATCTATTTCGCCATTAAAGGTATCAATCGCTTTAATCCTGGAAGTAAATCCTGAAGGATAGACAATCACTTCTTCTCCTTTTCTGAATACCCCGCCTGCTATTCGCCCCGCGAAGCTTCTATAGTCATGATACTTTTCACTTTGAGGGCGTATTACATTTTGAACAGGGAATCTGGCATCGGTGTGGTTATGGTCGCTACTTAAGTGTAAATTCTCCAAAAGGTATAGCAGGGTTGAACCTTTGTACCAAGGCATTTTTTCTGACTGATTTACGACGTTATCGCCATTTAAAGCACTTATTGGAATAAAGTGAATATCCTTAACCTCAAGTTTTGATGCGAAATTGGTGATGTCCTCCTTTATCTGTTCAAATTTTTCTTCATCATAATCTATTAGATCCATTTTATTAATCGCAAATACGACATGAGGTATCTGCAATAAAGAGGCGATAAAGGAGTGTCTTTTGGTTTGTTCGGAAACACCCTTTCGTGCATCTACCAGAATAATGGCAAGGTTAGCTGTTGAAGCTCCGGTAACCATGTTTCTGGTGTATTGAATATGTCCGGGTGTGTCTGCAATAATAAACTTGCGTTTTGGCGTTGCAAAATATCGGTATGCAACATCAATTGTGATGCCCTGTTCTCTTTCAGCCCTTAAACCATCAGTCAAAAGTGCTAAATTGACATTTTCTTCTCCCCGCCGTTTAGATGAATTCTCTATCTCCTCGTATTGGTCCTCAAAAATTGATTTCGTGTCGTAGAGCAAACGTCCTATAAGTGTGCTTTTTCCGTCATCAACGCTTCCAGCTGTTGTGAATCTTAATAATTCCATCTATTTCGTGTTTTTTAATTTTTCTGTTAAACAATATGTCTTGAAATCATCTTTATTGAAAATAACAATAAAGGGCTTTTGATATCGATTAAAAGTAACCCAGTTTTTTTCTGTCTTCCATGGCTCCTTCTGATCGTTTATCATCGCTACGTGTTTTTCGTTCGGTCACTCTCGAAACTTCAACCTCCTTGATTATATCATCAATGCTTTCGGCATCAGATAGAAAAGCTCCGGTACAGGTGATATCTCCTATGGTTCTGAAACGTATTTTCTTTGTTGTAATTGGTTCGGTATCTCTGGTTAAGTTATATTCGCTTTTTGCCAGTAATATGCCGTTTCTTTCGAAAATCTCCCGCTCATGGGCAAAGTACAGCGATGGCAAATTAATTTGCTCCTGTTGGATATATTGCCATATGTCGGCTTCTGTCCAGTTGCTTATAGGGAATACTCTAAACGTTTCGCCTATGTTTTTTTTGCCATTAAAAATATTCCATAACTCTGGACGCTGATTTTTTGGATCCCATTGGCCAAATTCATCTCTATGTGAGAAGAAACGTTCTTTTGCCCTTGCTTTCTCTTCGTCACGACGAGCACCACCGATACAGGCATCAAATTTATATTTGTCGATCGTGTCAAGCAAAGTAACCGTTTGAAGCGCATTCCGGCTGGCATTAAATCCCTTCTCCTCAACAGCATGTCCTAAATTTATTGACTCCTGAACTGAACCTACAACTAGTCGGGCTCCAATATCTTTAATATAATTATCTCTAAAGCTAATGGTCTCTTCAAAGTTGTGGCCTGTATCAATATGTGCCAATGTAAAAGGGATCTTCGCTGGCCAAAAAGCCTTTCGTGTAAGATGTGCTATGACAATAGAATCTTTTCCTCCTGAGAAAAGAAGGGCTGGGTTTTCGAATTGAGAGGCCACCTCCCGGATGACATATATGGCTTCGGATTCTAATTCCTGTAAATTGGATAGCTTATATTTTTTCATGTTGTATTCTTTTTTAGTTTGTTAAATAATAAGGGGATCAATTCAAAAACGATTCAGCTTCTTATTCTGTAAATCTTGTATCGTTTTAATATAAATTGAAATTTCAGAACAGCAGTATTCGATCTTAAAACTCAGCTAATTATCAAGGGGTTCAACATCTTTTTTCGATTATTTTATCTATGATATGTTCAAGTATTTCTTCTGCCAATTCTTTGACACTCCTGTCTTCAGTTTTTATCACGATGTCAGGATTCTTCGGGCTGATAAAAGGAGAGTTGATGCCTGGAAAGTTTTTAACATCTCCATTTCGGGCCCTTTTGTATAATCCTTTTATATCGCGCTGTTCGCAAATATGTAGTGGCGTGTCGATAAATACTTCTATAAAATCATCGCCTATGATATTTTTGGCAAGATCCCGAACATCCTCAGTTGGACTGACAAAACAGTTTATTGTAATAATACCTGATTCAACAAATAATTTTGAAATTTCAGAGATACGTATAATGTTTTCAAGTCTGTCGTTCTCGGAGAAACCGAGATTTTGGTTAATACCGCTTCTTATATTGTCACCATCAAGAATGTTGGCAAAATAGCCAAGTTTGAAAAGTTCTTTTTCCAGTTCAATGGCAATTGTCGATTTTCCTGACCCCGATAGTCCGGTAAACCAGATTGCTTTTGCCCTCTGATTCAGAACAGATTCCTTGTAAGTACGAGGGACCGTTTTTTCGAATATGGGGAATATATTTGTTGCTTTTTTCACGATTACCTCCAATTTTGTGATTTACTCTTTTGGTTTTGATGGTTTAGAATGTAAACCGCATTCTGTTTTTAATTTTCCTGACCATCTGCCTGAACGTCCTTTCCCTTTTATTGTACAGTGTGTACAGCCAACAGATTCATAACCACTGGCAAAAAGGGGATGTTCAGGAAGATTGTTTTCTTTAATTATCTTATTCTTTTCTTCCTCTGTCAGGTCTATTAAAGGATGAAATTTTATTATTCCGTCAGCCTCCTGAAAAATTCCAAAGTCTTCTCTTACATTATTTTGATTCTGCATAAGTCCTGAAATCCAGATTTTATATCCCGATTTTACAGAGGCAAGTGGACCAACTTTATTTACAGCACAACACAGGTCGGGATCACTTTTCCATACTTTCTCCTTTTTGGTAAAACTAATCTGATATTCATCAGGTTTTATATCAACAACATCAAGCTTATATAGCTGTTTTAATGTCTCTTTGTACTTCAATGTTTCAGGAAAGTGAAACGAAGTATCCAGAAAATGAACTTTTTGTTGTGGGTTAATACTATTAATAATATGCAAGAGCAGAATTGAAGACGTTCCAAACGATGATGTAATCATTATTTCATTGGGACTAAAATCTTTATATAACTCATGAATCCTTTCATCAGGCGTCAGTGGGGAATATTTTGCATTTAATTCTTTAATATTAGCTTTCATTTGTTCTGGGATTAGTTATAATATTGTTTATGATTTTAAAAGCCGTTTTTGCATTTGACTATATCCTTTGGTAGCTTAATACCCCCAGCGAACGCGTGCCCATATTCTTTCATTTGTGAAATAAAGAATAAGCTTCACAACAAAATCGGCAAGACCAATATGAAAGGCTGAACTGATATCTGAAGTGAACGCGTAGGTAACACTCATGGTTGCGAATGTTGCCATAAAGCGATACGAAAGCCCCTTTATTATACTTCTTTGTTTAGATTCTTTCATTGTCTATGATAAGATTTGAAGTTATTTTATTTAATTCTCTCACTTTTACAGTGAAATCCGATTTTAGACTGTTTCTAAGCTTATTGAGATTATCAAGAACACTCTCCACTTCATCGGGTAAAATGCTTTCAAGAATTTCTCTGAATCTTTTTGAGAATGTTGGCGATTTCCCATTTGTGGAGATACCTACCTTTAGATTTCCTTTGGTAACAACAGATCCGAAATAAAAATCGGATAACAACGGCTTGTCGACAACATTTACCAATAGTCGCATTTGTTTAGCTTCAAGTCTGATTTCGCGGTTTAAGTCTGAATGGTTTGTCGCAATTATCACAATATCTTTATCAATGAGGTCTGAACGATCAAATTTCTTATTTTGAATTTTAACATTTGAATGTTTATTTGACAGTTCATAAATCTTAAGTGAAACCTCAAGAGAGACAATCGTAATATTTGCGTCAGGACTGTTTTTTAATAAAAAAAATAATTTTTCTGTTCCTGCTTTTCCCCCACCAATAATTAAATATTTAACCTTTAGCGGGTTTATAAATATGGGCAACAGGGGATTTATATTTATTTTATCCGTCATTTTCATATGTTTATAATTTTCTAGTTAAGGCCATATGAAAGTCGCCAATAAGTATCTCCCTGTGTGTCGAAAGCACTAGACATGGCTCGTTTCATTTTCTTTAATTTGGTTCTGAAGTAAATTGCTATGCAGATATTCACACACGTATTCGGTATGTTGCCTTACAACCTCTCCAATAATTATAATACTTGGCGTTCCCACATTCTTTTGTTCTACAAGCTTTTCAATATTTTCTATTGTAGAAATGGCCGTTTTCTCATTTGCTAACGAACCGTTTTGTATTACAGCAACCGGAACTCCTGATTTGTTATTATTCTTAAAAATTTCAACGATCTCGGAAAGTTTATTTCTTCCCATTAGTATAACTATAGTTGCAGATGATTTTGCTGCCAGTTTAATATCACTAGCCAGTTGATTATTTTGTGTTGTCCCGCTTAAAACCCAGAAGCTTTCGCTGATTCCCCTGCTGGTTAAAGAAATGCCCTTAAGTGCAGGTAGTGTTGTTGCTGATGAAAGGCCTGGGATTACGGCGACCTTTATTCCATGCAACTCAGCATATTCAGCCTCTTCTTTGCCACGACCAAAAATAAAAGGATCTCCTCCTTTTAATCGGACTACATTGCCATATTTATATGAGTAGTCAACAATTAATTTGTTTATCTCATCCTGAGTGTGACTATGATTATTGGCTCGCTTACCTACATATACTTTCAGGCTGTTTTTCGGTGCATATTCCAGAATTTCAGGATTAACCAAAGCGTCGTAAAGGACTACTTTAGCTCTTTTAAGTGCATTTGCTCCTTTTATACTTATTAGTTCAGGATCTCCCGGTCCTGCACCTACTAATGTCAGAACCGGTTTGTCATATTTATTTGTTTTGGCTTCCATGTCTTTATCTTAAAAGTCGATTTCAATAAATTTTCTTGTTTTGCTTATATACTTGTCTGCAAACGCTTTGGCTGGTCTTTGTTTATTAATTAGAAGAATTGTGTCTTTAAAGCTATTTTCCTTGCTTGTTATCTTTTTACTTGTAATTAAATTATCAAAGTCATTTATTACTTCAATCTCCGTGTTTACAGCAATCTTGTTTTTTATAAGAATCGATTTTGCGATTGAAATAAGAGCGGCATAATTATGAAATATTGCATCTGCGTATTCTTCGTTTTCGTAAGCAATATCAGACTCTTCAAATCTATTTTTTGCCTCATTCGTAAATCTTTCTGCCCAATTGATATCAACTACTGGGGCAGTTGCAATCTTATTAGTTTCAAACTTTTTATCGTTTCCCCAGTCATAAAAATCACTTTCAATAAGATTTGTTTTATTTGTTAAGGGAGTAAGAAGGTCAAAATAAAACGTCTTAGTTTTTTCGTTATAGTATTCATTAAATGTTTTATCGTCCAAATTATTCTTAGTGAAATCTGAAAGTATTATCCTAAGTGCATCAGGTACCCTCTTGGCAGGTATTTTAATTACTTTTTCACTAAAGACACCATTGCCGTCACCTGTTATACCTCCGCCTAACATTATTTGGCTTCCCGGAGCTTGTCTACCATCAACAGAAAATATTGTTCCGTGAAAACCAATTGATGCTATTGACTGTTGCCCACAAGAGTTTGGACATCCGCTTAGTTTAATCCTTAAATTCTTATCTCCGATAAGCTCAGGAAATTCATCAATAATCACTCTTTCAATTTCTGCAGATAATTTGCTTGTGTTTGTTATGGCTCTGACACAAGTGTCTGTACCCGGACATGATGTCACATCTGCAGTGCTATCGGCTCCAGGCTCAGCCAATCCAATCTCGTTTAGCAAATTGAAAATTCCTTTTAAATTCTCATTAGTTACAAACTTCAGAATAAGTCCCTGAGTAATGCTTAGTCTGATATCATCAGCCGCGTATAGCTTTACAATACCGGCTAATTTTCTAGCTGTATCGCTATCGATGTTTCCTATCGTTAGCTTAATTTGAATGGCATTAAATCCTTCCTGCTTTTGTTTCGATACATTCGTTTGTAACCACAATAAATATTTGTCTTCATTTAAAATTTCGATATCTTTTGTATTGCCCGCTTTTAAATTGGGAACAATTTGATTGTAAGATTCTCTGCTAATAACGAATTTCTCATGTTTAACGGCTATTTTTTCCTCATTTATTAATTGAATTACAAGCGAAAGACCAAGCTCTTTAATTAGAAATTTCAATCTCGATTTTGCTCTGTTGTTTCTTTCTCCATATCTGTCGAATACACGAATAACAGCTTCAGTGAAGGGTATCAGTTCGTCTTCTGGAATAAATTCTGTCGCAACATCGGCTAGTTTTGGAGAGACTCCCAGCCCGCCACCAATCATGACCTTGAAACCTCTTTTTTCTTCTCCTGAAATAATCTTAATTTTCGGAATAAACCCAAGGTCATGAATAAAACTCAGTCCCTCGTCTTCTTCATTTGATGAAAAAGAGAATTTTAATTTTCTTCCCAGTTTTTGCCCAAAAGGATTCCACAATATGTATTCGTAAAGCGCCTGAGCATAGGGTGAAACGTCGAATGTTTCTTTTGGATCAATTCCGGAAAAAGGGGAGGCTGTTATGTTTCGAACAGTATGACCACAGGCTTCTCTAATTGTTAATCCAACTTTATCAAGTTCACTCCAAATAGCTGGAGTATCTTTAATTTTTACTGAATAAATCTGAATATCCTGTCTTGTGGTGATATGTAACATGCCATTAGCGAATTGGTCTACAAGTTCAGCGATTTTAGTCAGCTGTTGTCCGGTTATTCTTCCATAAGGAATCTTAATTCGAACCATCTGTACTCCTTTTTGACGCTGACCATGAATACCTCTTATGGAGTGAAATCCTTTGAAGCTCTCTTGGTCAATACTGCCGTTTTTAAATAATTGGATTTTTGATTCCAGTTCTTTTATATCATTTTTTACTGATTGGGATGGATTAGTCGAATTTAGAATAGTCATGTTTTTAATTTATTAAAAGAATATTTGGATGTTTGATTTTATGCAAAAAAAAAGCCTTCCGAGTATCCGGAAGGCTTTACTATAAGTGATATGTTTTGATTTTAGAACATAGTACAATCATAGTTATAATATCCCGGATAGGTCAAAATAATGCGCATACAACAGCACATACAGCAAATGCAGCACATCATTGTGTTAGAAGAATCTATACGGTTTTTAACTATGTTTTGTATTGTGCTTTTCATCTTAATTTTTATTTAGCGGATGTTTTTTTGAAATCTAACTATAAAAAAAAGCCTTTCTGATGACACAGAAAGGCTTAGTATATAATTATTTAAATTACACGTGATGAGCTCATCCTTTGTCGATAGGTATGTACATACAGCAGCAACAATTGTTCTGCTTTGATTTCACGATATGTAATTTTTCTTTTCTCATCTTTTCAAAGGTGTCTTATGTTGTTTTAGCAACAATATGTTAATGTTTTCGGAATGCAAATCTTTTTTTATGATTTCAGGTATAATTCCCAGAGTTTAAATAAAGTGTTGCGATCGAAAGTGTTGAATGTGTTTTTTATCTCTAATTTAATTTATATTTTCCATAAGCTATCGGATCAGGACTTAGCACCTTAACTGGTGTCAGGTTGCTAGAGTTTCATCGAACCTGTCTCTCCACTCTTCTGTATAAATCAACTATTTCTAATTGAATTTGACGACACAAACATAAAGTGCTTTCACCGTCTTTCCAAATTCATAACAATTTAATGATGAATCGAAATCCACTTATAGTTAAGGATTCTAGTCAACCATGCTAGCTCACCAATGCAGCACCCCCCTGTATTAGCACCGATTTTAAGTAAAAAAAAACAAGATCTTCATGCATTAAAATAAATAAACTAAAAATCTTTATTTATTTTGAATTTAGATAATGGCAGGCAAACTGAAAATTTGACCAAACTTCTCTTCTTTGAAAAGAAAAGGCGAAGCCTTATCAGATTGGGAATTGAAGCTGGGCAAGTCTATGCTTGGAGTAGAACTCAAAAGGGTGGATGGGCGGTTGCTCAGAGTCCAATTCTTATTACTACAATTACATTGGAAAGGTTGAAGAAACGCGGCTATGTTTCTATGTCAAAAATTGTATTTACAGGTACGGTCTTGTGTATGAAACGTAGCGTATAAAAAGACGCTAACTTTTCGGATAAACACAGAGCCGAATTTTTATATTTTGTTTTTAATTTATCAATCTTAAAAGCCAAATTTAAAAATTTGGCGAACTTCGTAAATATACACAAACCTCTCGAAAAGCCTATATTAGCTATATTTTATACACGTTATGCTTAGTGTTTAGTGCTTTTCCGCTTTACTTAATTCCAAAGTCATTTTTATAAAATCAGATATGCTTTTTCCTAAAACTGCCATTCCTGCATCGTGAGGATTTTCCAATTTATAGCGTCCTTTTGCCGAACCATTTAAAGCATAGTCGAATCCATCAATTATTACTATACACCAATGACTTCGCCTACACTCAATAATTACTTCTTCAGCATAAAAAGGCCAATCTCCCTTATATTCCGATTTCAAAATTTTCTTTGATTTATATTCAGGATTTACTTTTCGCTCAACTTCGTCAAGCATTGTTCTCTTATGAACCTTTTTCGGTGTCTCTTTATATTTTGTGGTTTGACTTCGATAATCCTTTTTCCCGAAATCTTTTTCATATAATATTCCAAAATCAAAAAACGTTGATGATGATAATTGTAAACCTTTTTGACCTAAACATTTAAAAATAAACTGTCTCGAAATTGCGGAAATATACTTTTCAAAGACTACAATTATGTAAGTGGATATTTTTTGATAAACTTCGTGACTTAAATTAAAATCCATCAGCTTTTGATAATCTTTTGAGTCAAGAGCCTTGTTTTCAAACTCTTCCCATAGTTTTTTTGTATTAATTCCAATTTGCGCATTGTCAGTAATCAAATCGAAATTGTGATATCTTGCCAATTTACCGAACTCAGAAAGTATAAATAGAAGTTCTTTTAAATCCGAATTTGTTTGGATAAACTCATTGTCTAAATCAAACTGGGGGCTGTCGAAATCGAAGTAATAATTGTCGATTATTTCCTTTAGTAATTTTTCTAAATCGTGTCCTAAGTTTTTAAGATACCTAAAGTTCGGAAGTTCTTCGTGTTTGTGGAAGTAACCCAAGCAAATGTAGGCTTTCATAAATCTCTCAAATCCTTGCGATAAAAGTTGAAAAGGAAGAAAGTAAAAATCGTTGTTGAGATTGATATTTTGAAGTTCGCCAAAACCTAATTTAATCAACTTGTCAGAGGTTTCAAATTCCTCTAAAAGCGCAAAATATTTTATGTTCTCAATTTCTGGCATTCTGTTTTTCGGCATTAAGCACAACTTCTAAATAAACGCAATGGCGTTCATATTTATAGTAAAAGTTTATTTCCAGACCTATATAGAGCGGGAGTGTACACTTATTATGTTTTTAATATTAAAAATCATCAATAAAACGGCACTAATACTTTTACTAAAGTATTAAATCTAAACTAAGATTCATATTGTCAAACCTGTCAACTTTCCGACATGGGAAATCACATTTTAAATAAGTCGCTATTTTGAAAACTGGATAAGCTAAATATTGAATCAAGAAACGATGTGTTTTTATTCGGTAATAAAAACTACCTCTGTAGATTAATAGGCATAAACAGAATGTGAAACGTAATAATGGAGCTATTTGTAAAGAGTTTTTAAGGGGTATTTATCCAGATCTTATCTGTTCCTATCGATCACCTATCCCGCTTCTATCTCGATCGTTTATCCTACTTAAACGATCTTTCTGATAGCAAAACAAATTAATTTGATGGAAATTTCTATTTCTCTAGTAAAATAAGCCTTTGCAGAGAATAAAGGCTACAAATAGAGCTATAATAAAGGGGTTTTAAGGGTGTTTATCTAGGTCTTAAATAGTTTCTATCCCGATCTTATCTAGATCGCTTATCCGTTTCGGAGGATATGAAAAAAGCCAATTAATATTTTAGTGATTCAGGTCTCAATTTCCCGAAGTCTAAAATATTATTTGGCTCGAATACAAATTGCCTGGCAATTACACATCCGAGCTTTGCTCGGATTGCATCATGTAAGTTTGTAAGGTGCTGAATATTTCCAGTTGCTCTTCATGAGATTTTGCAAACAGTACATAGAGCATTTGAACCAGATAGCCTTGTGCATCGGGTTGCATTCTTCGAATGGCATCAATAATTTGTTTTTCCTGTACATTAAATTGATCTTCTACACCGCCTAAAGCATTTGTTTTACTAGGAATCAGATTGTTCGCAAAAGCCCCTAATACCGATTGAATTGCAGGCATTTGAGTAATTGCTGTTACAGTATCCTTGGTTGTGCTAGTACTTGCCTCGGCAATATCTCTGGTGTGTTTGTCCTTTAGGTCGCTTATTTTATCATTTAGCTTTTCAATCGTAAATTCATGCTTTAGATTCGTATCTTCCAAAGTTCTGATCTTATCCCCGTACTCTGTACTTAAGCTTAGGATTGTATTAAAATGTTCCCGTTCTACGGTTCTTAATTCTGCCGAAGCATTCTGATTCATTTGGTGATTTTTTCTGCTGTCTATATCGATGAGCGGATAAGCACCAAATTCATCTAGCTCTCTTTCTTTTGCCCGCATTCGTTTTGCTTTGTTGATACAAGATGTAGAACAATATCTACTATCGGGTCTTTTCTTTTCAATCGGGTTTCCACAAATTTCACATTCCATTTTCTGGTTCTTTTTTAGTTGTTGGTTTATTTTAATAATTCTATTTTCTTTCAAGTATGCCAATTTCCCATTTGGTTCTCCATTCCACATTTTCATGAATGTATTTGACTTCGTTTTCAAGTAAGAGGTAATGTCCTTTGATGTGTTCCAAAAAGACAGGATTCAATTTTTTCATTCTTCGGCCAAGAGTTGAAATGGAAATGTCTAATTCCATTGCAAGCTCTTTTCTGTTCATTGTTCTGTATTCCATTTTTAAATTTTTGCAGTTTGGTTATTCCTGAATTCTGTTTTTTTCGTGTTTGTATTCTTTTTAGAGTGTACTCTTATAAAACCACATAAAATAAATTGACATTGTACAAATCAGGTGTATTCAATCGGTAGTCCTTATTTGGTAGCATGAACTTTATTTTCTTTTGGATTTTCTCTTTAAACGATACTGCTTAGTATTATTTTCATTCATCCCCTTTATTCGAATCTGCCACAATAATTCTTTTACAAACTCCCTTTTTAATCCAATACTAATTCTTTCATCTTTACTTATAGAAACTCTTTCTTTTATTGATGTCTTTTTCTCCAATTGGTAAAAATTCGGCTTCTCTTTAAACTTCGACAGTCGAATCGGGTAGCGAATCACTTTACCTTTCCCATCGGTCACAAATACAACATGACCTCTCCCTGATCTGCTGATTTCGACATTGAAAAGTTTCAAGGTCTCATCATAAATTGCTTTTGAATTTACTTCTTCCAACTGGTTGATATGATAGAAAAGACTCTCCAGACCTTGCTTGATGTTTCGGCTTTTGGCAGAAAATTTAAAAACTGGCTTCTCGCATCTTTTACGATTATCCAACTGATGCCTTAACTCTAATTCTTTAATGTAATTCTGAGCCTTCTGCCGCTCATGATTGTCTTTTATTTTCTTGCCTGTTAGCTTATCAATCCTAGTAGATACAATATGGAAATGCGTCCTCTCCAAATCTTTGTGCTTGTAGATAAAGTAAGTCTGATCCCCATAGCCCATGTGTTGCATAAAATTGTCAATTTCCTTTAGAATCATCTTATCATTTAATTTCTGGGAATCTTCTACAGATGGATTTACAGAGATGTGAAGGCATTTGTTTTTCACTCGGGCATTGAGCTTTTCGATGTCCGTAAGCTCTTTTAAACGATGACTTTTGTCGTAAAAAAAGGGATTAATGGCTTTGGTGTTCTTGCTATAGAAATAACTAGCTGCCTTCTGCTCCACTTTCTTTTCATTATAGAGAAAAGCATTTTCAGTATTGGCTGTTTGATGGATAACGATAACCATGAAGGGAGCTTTTGTTTTTTATTCAATGACATCCATATACTTTTGCAAAACGGAAAAACAATTTCGGAGCTCTTTCAAAACTTTTAAAAAGACCTCACGATCTGAAGGACCAAATTGATGAACTTGCTGAGCATTGATATTCTTAGATACCTGATTGAGGTTCACTCCAATTTTGTTGAGTTCATAGTCCAGCTTTTTAGTAATCTGAACAAAGTCTTCACTCACTTCAATTTTTCGAATCTCCCTATTCTTCACAAGCTTTGCCCTGCAAAAATCACTCATCGTTCGATAGCCTTCCTTCTGGCATCTTTTTAGAAGAAGTCTCTTTTCTAGTTTGGTCAAACGAATCCGAACTCCATGTTCTAGCTTCTCATGTTTTTCTGTCTTGGGTCTCATATCTATTCCTCCTTGTCCGTTGGACAATCAAGCTTTTCATTCGGGGATGAAAAGTCCCTGCCGGAAGGCACAAGCGTTTTTGTGGAACAAAAACACATCTTGCATTCCCCTCTTTAAATTTTAAATCCAGTCCTTGATTCAACTTATTTTTTCCAAAAAGGGAAGAACTCCCAACCTGCGGAAATGTCTTCCCTCACCTTAACTCAACCACGATTATCTTATCCTACTTTCTGTTTTATTCCTTTCTTTTTTTCGGTCTTCTGCTCCTTCTCCTGTTCCTTTTCTTTCTCCTTTTTAAAACCGGAAAAGTTGATGCTGCGATTGGCTGCATCTACCTGAAGAGATGCTGAAAATTTCTTTCCATTTTTCCCGGTCATTCCATCCAGATGGATTTTCTTTCCAGCTGCCAATTGCTGTTTTTGTTCTTCGGAAAGACTTGCTCCCTTGATTTTTTCAGGGATATTAATATGCTTAGAACGAAGTGGAATCAGCTCATTGGTTTTGGCATCCAAAGAGAGGTAATAATTATCCTTTTCTCCCTTCTGATTGGTCATCTCAATGGTCTTTCCTAAGTGTTTGTCTTCCAAAAGAGCTGTTTTTTCTTCCTTGGTAAATTTGTGTCCCAAATATTCATCAGGAATATGCAGGCGTTGAATGGGATGCACCTTTACTTTCACGCTGCCATCTTCCTCTTTCTGCAATCTGATTTTAGTAGGAATCCGATATTGCTCATCATTAATTTTGGCATTGATCGTGTATAGTTTAGCAGATCGAAAGCCATTTAAAAAATCTTTCAATTCCTGACTTTCCATTCGATCTACAAAGTCTTTTTTGATCCCGGCTTTCTCCAGCTTTTCAAAAGGGATCTCTTCCTTGGTAATTCTTGTTGTTTGTTCCATCATTTCAAATTTTACTAGTTAGTATTCTGCATAAATGGGCCAAGCTTATTGCTTGCTGATTTTGCATTCAATCAAAATCTTCTGAATATCCTCGCAGATTCGGCTGCGATTGTTTTCAAGCACTTCCTGCACATCATCAAACTGATAAATATCAGGGATGGACTGATAGCGCTTTTCTTCCCTTTTCACCTGATGGGGATCCACCTGAATCAAAGCGTTGAAATTCTTTTGGGCGATCTCCTCTCCAAAATTGTCGGCGATCTGTCCCACCATCACTCCTTGCGGCAGGGTGGCAATTTTCCCTTCCGGAACCAGATAATCCATCTGTGTTGAAAAGGAAGTGGATTGTGTGTTTCTGTTGATCGTAACGGACTGTCTCTCCTGCAGGATTTTCCCCATTCTGCTCTGAATGAACTTGGCCGTATCGCCAACCGATTGACCCGCAAACACATTCCCTATATTGGTCAAAATGGCATTGGCCTGTTCCTTCCCATAGTCCCGAATCAACTGATCAATTGTCTGCATGCCCAGCAAGGTTGAAATTCGATTGCTTCGGGCCGTTGCGATCAGAGTATCCAAACCCCGAAAATAAATGGTGGGCAGCTCATCAAAGATCAAAGAAGATTTGCGCTGCCCCTTTCGGTTCATCACCTTGAGCATTCTGGTGATGTACAGGGAAAGTACGGCTCCGTACATCTCAATTCGAAGGGGATTGTTAGCCAGACAAATCACCTTTGGCTGTTTGGGATCATTGATATCCAAAGAGAAATCATTTCCTGAACAAATCCAGTAAATCTCCTTACTGATGATCTTGGAAATGGCAATCTTTAAACTCCCCAACTGTCCTTCCAGCTGTTCACTGGCTCCTCTTTGGTGTGCATTCAGAAAAGGGTTGATGATGTTCACTACATCTTTTTCCTGGGAAAGCACTTCAAAAAGATCATCATAGTCCAGTTGCAAGAGTTCTATGGCATGAGGCAGTGTGCAATACTGCCCATTTTGGTAGCGCTTCAAAAACCAGATGACCGCTGCAAAAAAGGAGACGGCAGATTCGGAAAAGAACTCTCCTTGCTTTCGGATCCACTCCCGGTTCAAATTGTAAAGAACCGTTCTGGAAGATTCAAAGGCATCAATGGGTGATTCCATCAGTTCCGGTGCCAAAGGATTGCAACGATAGGATTTTTGGATGTCATCAAAATTAATGATGTAAAAGGCTGAAGCCGCTGGCAGTTTCTTGTTCTTTTTTGCCTTCAAAAAATGATTGTAGGCCACTTGGGACAGATCCGGAAATTTAAAATCATACACGCACATGCAAAACCCTTTGTTCAGGTGTTGTTTGATAAAAGGCAGTACCACGGAAAAGGATTTTCCAGAGCCAGGTGTTCCAATTACCATGCTTCCTCGAAATGGATTGATCACATTGATCCACCCCTGCTTCGCTTCTCCTTTGTTCTGAAACTGAGTGGGCAGATTGACCGAATACTCATTCTCTTGCAGCTTCTGAAGTTGTGGAAAACTTTCATTCTCACTGTTGAAACGATCTTTCATCAGGTTCACATTAATCAGTTTAGAGATATTATCAAAGGCAATGTTCAGAATCACAAAGCCCCAAAAGGAAAACAGAAGATAAAGGCCTGCCTGACATTTGACTAGCAGTAAGCTTCCCCAGTAAAGGACCAAGCTAAAGAGAACCTGAAAGATCAGAGTGGAAATTTTCAATTCCCTGTCCTTTTTGGCTTTGGTTCCAATGCAGGTAATGATTAAAAAAATCATACAGACCGTCTTTGAGTAAAGTGGTGAACTCAAAAACTCAATATTTATCAATTTGGCGAACAGAGCTTCCAATTCCAGCTGGTAAATCCCTATTGCTTTGAAAAAAGCCATTTGGCTCAAGTACAAAGACAGGATCAAAAGGAAGTAGGAAAAAAATCGAAATCCCTCATGCAACCTTACCAATTCTCTGGATTCATCACTCATCTTTTCCTATCCTTTTTGACTTATAAATTTTCGGCCTTAAGAATATCTCCGTTCTCCAATTCCAGACTAAGCTTTCTTCCGGTGTTACCCAGCGCTTTTTCCAGCATTTCAATTCGCAGTACCCGCTGATCGGGAACATTCAGCTTGGGCAGAACAAAAATTTCTCGGACAGAGCTTTTGGCTGGAACATAAGCTAGGGAGTAATATTGAAAGCGGGGGCGCAACTGGTATTCCTGAGCATTACTGGCCCGAAACTGTCTTTTATCAGCAATCCACCATTGAAAGCTCTCCAAATCATAGCCCATGTCCGTGTCGTTTTTGATTCCAACTTCAAAAAACAAAACATCATTGCTCAAATAAATGTTCCTTAACTCCAAACTGATGCCGTCTTTTGCCATTTTGTGCCTTCTCCCACTGCGTTTTTGGCGGGCTAAAATTCTTCTGCAATTATCATCCAATGCTTCCTTACTCATTAGCTGACCCAAGTATAAATCTGCTTCTCTGGATTCAAAATCCTGAAGTAAATATGCATTTTCCGGGTCTGTCCCATATGTCAGAATTAGTGTATAGAGCTGCCCAGCTGAAACTAAAGTAATGGAGCTTTCTCCTTCAAATTCGACCAAAGCTTTGATGCGAACCAAATTCGGATGTTCAGGTACAATTCCAGCCAAAAGTAAATCTTGATTACCTAGCTGTAAATAGGTAATTTCCTCTTCTGAAATCAGATGAATAACTTTGTTCTCACAGACCTTAATCTGATTTTCTGCAAACAGTATTAATGGGAACAAAAGGAAAAAGGTAATATTGTATTTTTTCATCTCTATTGCTTTTTACTGATTAAATAAACAAGGGTATTTTTCTTGATACTGACTTTTTTCAGCCTTACTCTTTTCAGAAGGCTTCGTGTTGTTTGATCAGCTGCTGAAATGCCCATATTAGCTATTGGATCATTACTCATTCCCCATAGGCTTGAAGCATTGGTTCTGCTCCCCACTTCTTTGCTCACTCTTCTAGACACATTATCGGGGATGTACAAACCTGGCAAACCATCCAAATCATGAATTTCCAAGTTCACAGGCAAAAAATAATCTGCAACAGGAAAATTGGAAACTCGTATGTACAGACGCTCATTATTGATCTTACATATCCCGTATAAAAATGAATTTTCTAGTACTTTTCGTCCGTCCAGCCAGGCATCTTCGAGTAAACGCATTTTGATCCTGTTCCCATTCAGCACCTTGCTGCTTTCATAAATTTCAGCTCTAATCATGGAGTTGGAAGTAATCTTCCCATTGAAACTCACCTTCTCTTTCTTTTCCAATGTGAAGCTCCTTAATCTTTGCTTTTTCAGCTGAAATAGTTGACTCTTTGTTTGCTCCAGATAAAATTTCAAAGAATCATTTTCCTGATTCAGGCTGATATTTTCATCAAAGACCTCCTCCAATTCTTCCAATCCTGTTTCGGAATCTACCAATTTGCTTCTCCCTTGTTTTTCTTGAGGTATTGGCCTTACCGCTTTTTTAACTGGACTTTTCTGGATTTTCTTTTGACATGGAGAAGCTTCCTTTTCCAAATCATTTCTAACCAGTATTTCCTTTTGTCGAATGTGTGCCAGCAGTTGAGCAGAAACATCTTCCTTCTGATTTTTTTGCAAAAGGACCAAAAGACTGTCTGTTCCCACAACTGAGTCACTTCCTTCTTGTTCTCCTTCCTTTAAAACATGCTCTTGCTGAGCGTTTTCATTTCCCAATTGAACAGCCAAATCTTGCTGTTGATAGGCTTCCATTTTATCAAAGATCTCTATGCTCTTTTCTGCTTCAGGCAGGAAGTAATTAGCTCCTTCTTTTTCAGCCTTATTATTCGCAAGAGCATTTTGCTTTAAAGCCTTCTCTCCACCTCCTAAAATGTAGAAAATGAGTATCACAAAGGGAAGCAGTACTATAGGAAGTATGAGTAAGGCCTTATTTTTTTGTAGATAAGTTCTCATGTAAATTTCGTTTAAGTTGGTTTTCAAATGTATCCACCGGCATCGCAAATGTTGACGTACCAGTTTGTATCTTGTTTGTTTCACTGACATTTCCAGTAGGTGATTCAAGCTGATGCCCTACAAACTTTGCCACTGGCAACCAGATAAAAGAGCTTCCAAACAGAAGCAGAAATGCAATCACAATCAGTGCCCATTTTCCTTTTCTCACATTCGGAGCCAAGGCCTTGTCCTTCTCATCGGCTCTACTCAGCCAGGCATCAAAAAGCATTGGAAGACTTTTGCTTTGTTGTGGAGATCGCTTCTTTTCCATAATGATGTTTTTTTTTAGAATTGTTTTCTTCTGATGGTTTCAATGTCCTTATTGTCCTCTATCCTCCAGTTCTCCAATAAAAAGCCATGGGGATTGTTATCCGTTCTGGAGATGTTTCGCATAGCTCCGGAAGTACTTAAATTCCGAATCGTAATGTTGGACTTGCGCACAATTTTCTGCTTTCCAAAAAAATGAAAGCGGTAAGGATAGGCTGAAAAATCCAGCTCTATGGAATCGGTCTGCACAGTCATGCTAATATCTGAGGCGATCACCTGATTGTAGACATTGTTCTCCTTGAAAGACTGATATTGATCCATGGCGGAACGATCTGACAAATGAAGTGCTTCCCGGACATTATTTTCGATGTATTGTTTGTCAGGTTCCAAAGTGAAAAACAACTCATGAAAGCGTTTGACATGATCCCTGGCTTCCGCATTTCTGTTCTCGGTGATGTCTTCCCGAAGCGCTACCAAAAGAGATTTCCCATTATCCAGCACATAGATTTTTTGTTTGGACCGCTCCACCAGATTCAAGGAAATAGTAAACACATAGACACTTAGCCCAATCATAGAAAGACTGGTAATGAGCAGTACATAAACTGTAAACCTAAATTTTCTTTGGATATCAAATAGTTTTTTCATGATGCGTATTTTATTTCAACATCCCTTTGGTAATTGCCATGGTGGCCGCAGTTCTGACCATTCTTCCTCCTCCGGAACCTGTTCCCGAAGCTTGTACAATCCAGGAGGCAATCTTAGGAACTAAACTCAAGCCTATGATTCCACAAACCGGAACAATCAGGCTGGAAACATAGAACATTTGAGGCTGATAGATCATCATGCTGTTGATCTGATTGATCTCCCATTCCAGCATATAGATCAGTACCTCCTGATCCAATGAGAGAATCAAAAGAGCAATGGGCAGATAGAGATTTACATTGATAAAACGGGCAATCCATTGCAGGTAGTTGTCTTGAAATCCATCAAAAATTGAAAGGGCAAAAACCAGAGGGCCAAAGATCACCAGCAGGACACAAAAAACTGTTCGCAAAAAGGCAATCAAATAGACAATGGCTTCAAACAGTGATTCCAGCACCTGACGGATGGCATCCATGATGTAAAAATTGATCTGGTTTTGAATGGCCCTTCCGGTGAAGATGTTGTAGGTGGTCAGCAGCAGATTAACGCCCTTGTCCCAAAGGGCCGCTTCCTTCTCCTCATTTTCATAGAAAATGGGTAAATCTGATGCCAGCATGGCATCCTGCTTTTCCTCCAGCAATTGAGCCACCTCCAGTTTTTTATTGGCGTAGATGCTTTCTGAAAGTGAAGCCAGGCCTTTGGTCGGCACCATTAGCAAATTCACAAAAACGCCCCAAAAACTTAGCACCAACACAAAGGCAAAAGGACGCAATAGTGGCAAAAGTGAAATGGGATTGTCTGCAATGAGCTCCTCATAAATCCGCTTGGAAATGTAAAAGAAGGCCGCGATTCCCCCAATGGCTCTGGCCATATCCACCAAAAGCCGGGCATGGGAGATTCCGCTGGCAATCAAAGTATCTGTAAAGGCAAAAAAGTCATCTGTTGTAAGTACTTGTAAGATCATGAGCTTGGTTTTAATGGGTTAAAAAGGCATAGGAACCTGTCTGCTTCGGGGTAAATGAATGGAAGAATTTCAACTTGTTATAAGTATAATCCAACTCGCCATTGAATTTGTGAACCGACATTTTCAGATCTGTGAAAGCATGTAATTTCTCACCCTGTTCCGATTCCAGAAAGTTGACCATCAGAAATTGTTCCAGCATCTGGTTGGCTTCCTGTTTGAGTAACTTCTTTACTTCCCCTCCCTTTTCCAAATGTTCCAGACCATCCAGTTTTGCATACAAACTGATAAAAGATTCGGTGAGGCCATAGAGATCTTCCAATTGATCAAAACGGCTGTTATACAATTTTTGATCGATCTGTTTTTGCAAGGCATTCATCATTTTGATCCAGCCTGTTTCCTGATACCTTCCTTTGAACTGAGAACGTTCCATGAATTTGGCAGCCAATCGCATTAATCCCGTTTTTATTTTCCCTGTGATCTCCTTAGAATCCGTTACCGGCACGGACGTCACCTTCCAGTAGTAATGTGTGAATGGCGTTTTTACAAACAAGTGAGGAACAGGAGGCAACCATCCTTTAAAAGCAATAAAAGACATGGGGTATTTATTTTTCATTTGAGGGTATCTCCCTTTCCATTTTTTGATGGCAACAGCTTGCCCATTGATTGTCATTACTGATCCCAACAAAATGAAAATGATCAGCAAGTAGTTTTTTATTTTATTCATGATTAAAATTTATTTGTACAAAGAATAATACATAGCAAAACCTTCCAGCGTATTGCTTTCATAGCTTTTCAGATAGGAAGCATAAAGTAGCTTGTTGTAGAGGTAACAGATGGTCCCGTAATGTTGTTTTACACTTAGATACACACCATTGATGGTGTCGTAGCGCTGTTTGTCATCCATCATCAGAAGATTGTCTTCCAGAATGGTTTTTAGGATGGTGTTCACCAGTTGTCTGCTGTCGTCCAGAATCAGATCAAAAGATTGAACGATGGCCACAGCCTGCTCATTGGTGAAATTCTCATCCTGTATGAGCTGGGGCAATTTATCGGTATAAATATTCATGACTTTATCCAGCATCTTTCGGGTTTCCTGTACCCTTTTGTAATCCTTGATCAAAGCGGATACTTTCTCCAGACTTTCCAGCATCTTCTGGTCTATGCCCAGCATCTCACCAGTCAGGCCTTTGATGTCTCCGTTCAAGGCTTTGATCAGCACATTGTACCAATTGATTTTCGAGAGTATGCCTTTTTCCTTCGTCCAAAGGGCTTCCCTTTGAATTCCAGCTCCCACGTCGGTGACAGCTGCTTGTGCTATTGCTTGTTGAAATAGGCTTCCAAAAAGCAAAAACATCACTATCAGTACCATTAATTTTGTTTTCATCTTCGTTTATTTTTTGATTACATGTTTGTTAGTATTTCAATCAGGGAATTTTCCCCAGAGAGTTTTTCCAGAATTATTTCTTTTTCTTTCTGCTCGGTTGTGTAACAGAAGTATTCCGCACGACTAACCTCAAGAGCAAAGACTCTGGAATAGGAACCCAGTGCGATGAATACCTCTTTGAGTTTCCGGTCGCCCGGCAGGTTCTTGTTGATGGAGAGAATTTGTTCTTTCTGAAAATCTGACAAACCCAGGAGCTGGCTGATCTGACCAAACTTGTTTTTAAACTTGCTCATGTCCAGCAAAATTCTGGTATCAGCATTATTGATAATGGCATCTCGAATAATGGGGGACGAAATGATATCATCTACCTCCTGAGTCACCACCATGGCCTCTCCAAAGAACTTGCGGATGGTCTTGAAAAAGTATTTCAAATAAGACGCCATTTGAGGAGTGGCAATTGCCTTCCAAGCTTCTTCGATGCAGATTACCTTTCTTACCCCACTAAGTCTTCTCATTTTCTGAAGAAAAATGTCCATAATGATCAAGGTAGCTACTGGAAAGATCACTGGATGATCTTTGATATTGTCCAACTCAAATACCAGAAATGGACAATTGAAAAACTCATCCGTCTGCATGGGTTTATTTAACAAATAGTCATACTCTCCCCCTTCAAAATATTTACTGAGAATAAAAAAATACTCATGTGTGTTGAATTCCAGGCTTTGCTTTTCGACCAAATCAGGAATGTAGTCCTTGCAAAAGCTGTAATAGCCATTAAAAGATCGTTCCAAGCCTGGTGTTTGCAAAAAATCTGTAACTGAATGAGCAATCACGTCTTTTTCCATGTCTGAAAGCTCTTCCTTATAAATGGTGTAAATGACCGATAGAATGGTCTGTTTGCGCTCTACACTGAGTTCCCCTTCCAATACAAATGGATTAAAAGAAATGGGACTTTCCGTAGTGAATTCCACCATCATGGCTCCTCCCTGCTCCTTCAAACTCTCATTGAGGTATCGGGTCAGCATCTCATAGCTGCGCCCCACATCCAAAAGCACCACATGGCAATTGCCACTTTCTGCGTATTGTCTCAAAAGATGGTTGGTGAAAAATGATTTCCCAGAACCTGATCCCCCAATAATAAGTTTGTTTCGATTGTGAATCAAGTGTTTTTCCATGGGTTCATCCGAAAGATCTATTTTCACCGGGCAGCCCTCCTGACGATTGGAAAACTGAAGAGTAAATTCTGAATTGGAATTTCTCACTTCTCCTTCAAAATTACACAGGCAACAAGCCTGAGGCACCTGAGTAATGAAAAGTTCCGTTTCGGGCAATTGAGTAGAAAATGGCACACAAGAAAAAAACAGAAGCGGCAAATCAAAAGTATGCTGATAGGGAAAACAGTTCATCAGTGAAAAAGCAGAACTGCATTCGCTTTTGTTTTGCTTGAGCTTCTTGATGGATTCATCCATTACCATCACATTGAAATGCGTTTTCACGATTTTCTCTCCTGAAGTCTGTACTGTATCCAGAAAATTTTCGATCAATCCTGAATTGATTTTATTCTCAGATGAGAATCGAGACAAACTGTAAATTTTCTTGTAATTGCTCTCCAGATTGGCTTTCACCTGCTGTTGCCCCGGCATGTAAATAAACTGATTGGTGATATGGGAAAATGGCAAATGATAAGTCAGTGGATAAACAAAAGAACAAGGCAAGCCGGTCCCCGGATGTCCACCCACAGGTTTTACCCTGGAAGGCATGTGAGAATAATCACTCAGACTTAAGATTTCCACAAACTGATCCATCACGCGTAGCCGATCCCGAAAATCAATACCGCCCAGCAAGCTGTTTTCTTTTTGAAAATTAAGGGTCAGATAAGATTCTATGAGCCCAGTAGACTGTTCCGTTCCCACGGCCTGCTCTCGGCTGATTGGCTCACAAGAAATACCTGATTGAGAAAACAGGGCCATCAGGTTGGATCTGAGCTCTAGCGCTTTTTCACTCCGACACTGTTCTGCCTGCTTTACTTTCGCAGAAAAAATCAGAGAAGAACTCAGGTAATTTTTCAAAAGACCTTTGTTCAGTAGGCTGATATAGAGATAGCATTCATGTCTGAGCATCTCCCTTCCTTTGAAATGATTTCCATAGCTTTCATCTAGTTTGGATTGTTTGTCAGCAGCACTTGCTTTTCCTTCTTCAAATTGCTCAACAAAAAAGAAATCCTGTTTGTGCAAAAAGCTGTCTTCGGGCAGTAGGTTCACTACACGCTGAAAGCTATCATGCAACAGATACAATTTCTCCTGACTACAAGAAAGAAGTTCTGGCAACTTCAGCTTTAAACCAAAGCTTACATCCAGGTTATTGGAAATCAAAAAATCTCCTTGAAAACCAAGTATCGACAAACTTTTTTCTATTGATTTTACATTCATGATTTAGCTTTGACAGATTCTTCTTTTCACAGAGATAAACTGAGGTAGTTTTTTAGCATGCTTCTTTTTACTCCAGCCTTTGTGACCGTATTTTTTCTGAATTCGACTGAGACGATAGAGTATGGCAAAAAATGAGGGGACACAGATGGCTACAGCAGAAAAAACACCAGCGAGTATGTAGAGCAAAACAAACAGGATAAAAGTACCGATGATACTGTACAGAGCTAAATAAACCAATTCACCTGAAAAACCTTTCACATACAAGCTGGTGTCTATCTTTTGGATTTGATAGTTATCCATCAGGAAAAAAATGCCTTGATGACAACACCTACCAAAATTAAAAACAGGCAGGCACCAAACCAGCCCATGATGGCTTTTTGGGTGTCCTGATCTCCACTTTGCCATTTGATGTAGACCCTGACTCCTCCAATTAATCCAACCACTGCTCCAATGGCAATGATCAAATTAGATACCGGATCAACATAGGAATTGATTTCACTGGTAGCTTGATCAATTCCAGTTGCACTTTGTCCTAAAGCAAGTGATGCTATGCAGAGCATCCCAATCAAAAGAGCCATCCCCTTTTGATAAATTCTCAATCTGTTTTTCTTCATGGAAATTAATTTTTAGTACTTATTGTTGATATTGAATTTGACTCAAAATTTCTTTAAATCTTGGTTCATCAGGCTGTAAAAAGGCATCCAGCTCAAAAGCTTTATCCATACCCATTTCTTCCTGAAAAGAAATATCTGGCAAGATCCCTAACAGGGAAAGAGGCGGGATCAATTCTGAGGTAAAATCTTTTGCAGAAACCAGTATCGGCTGAAACTCTTGCTTTTGAAAATCATCTTCTGATTGATCTTCAAACTGAATCGGCTGATCCTTGTACTTGCTTTTCAACCAGGCAAGCACCATCAATCCCAGATACCATGGAATCAAAACAAAGGCCGTGAGTTTTAAAAAGTTGGCCCAGCTAATGTGATCGAATCCAAACATAAGTTCTTGGGGTTTTAGTAAACGTTCTATTATCTAATCGAATACATGACAGTAGTCTCTGTTTCGATAAAGCAAATGTCCAAAATCCAAAAACAGGAATTTCCCAAGTTGTTCCCAACTTGGGTGTTTTTTATTGTTTAGTAAAAACCAGATGATTTGTAGTAATTTGATCTATTTTCACATGAATTGACCTCAAAAAATGATCTTTTATCCCAAGTTGGCTTGTTAAAGCATTTAATTTGTTTCTGTTTGCTAGATTTTGCTTTGGTTTTAAAAAAAAAGAAGAGAAAAAACGGTCAAAAAAAGAAAAGAAAGTCAACTGACCAGCCGATGACAGGCTAAAATACAAGGCTGCCACAGCTCAATAAAAAATATGAAACCAGGTAAAAGCTTGATTTATTTGTGGCACAAAGCCTGGCCTTGTATTTTTAACGGGCAAGCCTGCGGGACAATCGGCTATATTGGGCTTTCTTTTTGTCTTTCCTTTGGCTGATTTTTAAACCAATACAATTTCTTTACAACTTTGGGAAAAGCAAGTGTAGCTCTGGAATGAAATGAAGGAGATACTCTTGCCTGCGAGTGTCCAAGGCTTGTTGGGAGAAGCAGTGCAATCAGAATCCCGAAGCTGAGCGTAGCAAACAGCCTGGAAGCTGACAAATGGCTGAGCCATACTGGCCGACACACAGGACTCATCTTCTTAGCAGATATCTATTTCCTTTACCAGCACAAAAAACTTCTTCCTAGGGCAGGAAAAAGCAAGTGCAGAGCCGTAATGAAATGAAGGGGATGCTCTTCATGCAGGGATGTGGGAGGCTTGTTTCAATATGAAATGAAAACACTTACATCACATGATGGAGCATGCGAATGAGGATGATCTTGGTTGGAATAAATAGAAGAAACAGGCCGCTCACATAAAGGGGTATCTATACTCTTTTATCTTTGGAAGTCTTCTCAAATGCAATGAGATTGAACAGTTCACGCATTCTACTGCGAACACGGTTTCCATAAAGCACCTCTAGCTCTGAGGCAGATAAATTTGTAGTCAGGTGGGTAATAATTTTCTTTTGAATGAATAAGTCATAGCGACTAAGCAGAATTTCAGCCATCACATTGCACTCATTCCCATAGTACTTCTGACTTTGTTCTATGCCCAAATCATCAAAACAGATAATTCCAGTTTTAATAACTTTTCCTATGCTATGCAAGTAGGTATTTCCATACCGACTGATCACCTTGAATCCTTCTCGTTCGAACTCAAAGCTTACTTCTCGAGAAGATTTCATTTGAAATTGTCTGAGCGGAGGAAAAAATTGGTTGATGAGCCTCATTAGGGAAGTTTTCCCACAGCCAATTGGCCCTGTTAATAAAATTCCTTTGTGTAATCTCAGCCCTTTCTTTTTGCAGCTGTCCTCATCTCCAATGGCATAAACCAGCAGTTTATAAATCAAGCCCACATCTTCCTTGTGAATGGTAAAATGAGCCCCAAACTGCTTTTTGCCCACCCGCTCCAACCAATTCAAACAGGATGGAAAATCAAACTGATAGTTATTCCCAATCAACTTGGCTACATCCTCATAAGGGTTCTGAATAATCTTTGTCGAGACTGGCATTCAATCGGTTTTTTCCGTTTCCATTTTTTCCTCTTTCCTTTTTCAAATTATCCGGATACCCTTCTTTGTTTTTGTTTGTAATGTTTATTAAAAGTGTATCACTTGCTGTATCAGATCCAGTATCTGTTGCGATATCAAATCTGATACAGCTAATGTGACTGCCGGAATGTAAATTGGCTGAAGGAAAATACTCAATATAGCCCCATTGATTCAATTCTTTTATACAACGGGCATAGGTGTTTACGGATCCTATTCTGGAGAGCTTCATCATCTCAAAGCGGTTTACCGAAAAAGGATTTTTGAAGCGATTCATGTTCCAAATCTGGAAGCAGGACAAATACAGACTGATGTGATAAGCTTTCATTCGCTGATCCTGTTCCAGTTTTTGGAAGAATCTATTGAGATGTCGGATGTAGTTCATCAATGGCCATTAATTGGAAATCGACACTTGACTTGGTTCTTATCTAGCATTTTTTTGATGTCTTCAAAATTATAAAACATCATGCCTCCAATTTTTGTGTAAGGAAGAGTTCCGTTGGATCTCATGGTTTGTAGGGTTCCTGGTGAAATCCCCAGTAGTTCACGCACCTCGTAAGATTTTAGCCATTTCTTGGCCGGTTGACCATGGTGCTCTTTTAAAATCGTTTTGAATTCATCCAATAGTTCGATTTTGAATTCTCTCAAATCATCTGTGGTTACAATTTCTGTTGGCATAAGATTCTGTTTTAAATGACACAAAATAACTTAGCCCTCAAATTGCAATATTCTCTAAATATTTTCCCCCAAGTTGTTCCCAACTTGGGAAAGAAATTTTCATGGAAATTTATTCACTTTCTAAATATTACAGTGTTATTTTTTCATCAATTTCTTTCATCTTAGTTAAAAGTGAATCTTTTAGAAGATCAAGAAACTTAGTTTGTTCTATTTTTCGATTTCGAACTTCTGAAAAAGTATGATAGACATCGCCCAAATCAATATCAAACATACTCTCAAACAATTGAGCAATCCTTTTAATGCCTTCCTTTCCATCATTAATGGACTTTGAGCTGTGTAAACCATAAATCAATTCCACTAAGGCTGTTTTACTTTCCGTCCACTTCAACTGATGAGAGTTTGATTTTTCGATTTGAGAATCCTCATTTAACCTTAAGTTTTGATTAAGCTTTGAAATATCATCTTGATCTAGCAATAAATCCTTAAGACATTCAATTCGAGATTCAAAGAAAAAATTTAAAGGTGATGAATATAAATTCTTTCCTTCTTTTTGGAATTGTTTTGAAAGATTTCTTTTTTCCTTTTGTAGATATTTAATCTTTTCTGGTAATAATGAAAATTTATTAGTCTTATCTTTTACTCTCGCCATTTCTGGGTAAAATTCTTTTAATTCATCTTTCCATGACTGGTATTTCTTCACTTTATTAAAAGATTTCTTGCATTTTTTCTGATAAGTTAGAATGAATTTTCTGGACTTGTTAATGATCTTCTTTTGAAACTGAAAATAAGCCATCATCTCTGAAAAATAATCGAAACTAGAGTGAATGCATGATAGTTTAGAATTGCTCTTAGAAACTATTTTCACATTAGTATGTGGAGATACTAAATCAGGACATACTTTTATTTGTTCATCCAATATTTCAAAAACATGCAACAGCATTTCCAAATATATTTCGGCCTCTTTATCTATTTTGAAACTGATTAAATTATTTCGAACTTCATTAATAAATTCATAATACAAAGTGCCTAAATGACATTCAAAATCTCGATAATCTGAATAATTATTAAAGTAGATTTTGTATCCACTTTCAATTTTCTCCAATGCAATTGTTGCATTGCACAATTCGGCTTTTAGGTTTAAAAAATTGTCTTCCTGAATCATAAACAAATCCTCCATATCTTCTTTTATGAATGAAGCTGAGGATGTTATTCAACCAACATCCTCTACCATAAAATTAATACTGTTATTATAAATTTATGAAATCTCAATTGAATCGAACGAATATTTTAAGAGAAATATAAATTATTTTGTTTGTTATGTGTTTTACAACCAGAATATTATATTAACATCTACCTGTTAATTATAATTTTCTAAATAACAGCATTTAATTTTCTTTCCGGAGTTTTCCTCTCTTGCTTAGTTATAAAAATTAATTCTGACATAAATTTGAAGTTTTGATTAAAGAATTAAACAGAATCAATCATTTGATTGCAAATGATCAGTCTTTTTATTCAGACAAACCTATGTGATTCCCATCTGATTATTTATGAAAAAAATATATAAAACGACAGACATAGACTTTCCATGGATGTACAAAGAAGTACACACACACAACATATAGGTCAAAACAGAAAGCGATTAAAGGAGGACAGAAGCATTAAACAGCATGAGATTGCTGACTTAATTGGTATGCACCGTTCTAACTACAACAAAATAGATAATGGACAAAGAGAGATTTCCATTTCTGCTCTTGATAAAATTGCTGCTTATTTTGATATTACTCTTGACGAGCTGGTGCACATGGGCGAAGATTTGCCCAAAGAAGTAAACGTTGGAGACAAAACCACTGCTGAGCAAGTAAAGCTTATTCAGGAACTAGACTAGGAAATGAAAAGCATGGTCTTTAAAATAATTGAGACATTCCTTACAAAGAAAAAATTCAAAGACTTCTTCAACAAAAATATAGTAACTCTATAGAATTATTCTAAATTAAAGAAAGACCTAACATCTCATATTTGTACCTTTTAGGTCATATTTGAGCCGAATAAGTCATAAAAACAAAATATTACCCACTCACATTTTAAATGCAAGTGGGTAATATTTTGTTTTGCCATTTCCTGCCTTCGCAGAATACGAGCGAAACGCTCGAACTAGCTGTGGGAACAACTGAATGCTAAAATGGTATAAAAGGTGGTGGTGGAGGTTTGGAGCTACTGTGCCTTACTGAGTTGCGAGCCGTCTGCGAGTGGGAGGCTGTGACTGGCAAGTAAAACAAGGTACTTGTGATTGACAGCCAGCGGTTTTTGGCGGCTTTTTTGAAGCTGTGGTGGATGTTGCCGGGTGAAGCACTGGGTATGTTTATTTTTGAATGCTTCTGTTTAGAATGTATGAGAAAATAATTGGGTTGTGGTGCTTGACCCAGGTGTGTAGGGAAAGGGATTTAACCAGGTAGAAAATTTTGCGAGTAAATATCACTTATCTCAAAATGCCTCTCTCCTTCTCTTTTGGCACATACTTTTATTTTAAATGTAGGATGCAAAATTTTTACCATGGAAAAGTAATACCCGTGGCCTCTCAAAAAAGATGACAAAAACCGATAGCGGCCGACCTAGCAGGCGAGCCTAAAATGAGCAATGGAGGTTTTTTAGCTTTCGGCAGTGGCTTAACGACGATAGCTAAAGAAACTGAGAATTACTGTGAACGACAAGTGGTTGAGCCCGAAAATTGTGACAGGGTTGCGGGAATTATGGAGCTGATATTGAAATTTATTCGGAACCCCAATGTTCGAAATCAAATGAAGAACAATTTGATATGAAAGTCGTTTTTTAAGTTGTTTAAATGATCGACTTTGATGTCAAACTTGTTATCTCAAACAAAAACTAAAAGATTAATAATTCAGAGAAAATTCCATTATTTTATTTAAATCCATTACTCCCTTTTTTTAAAGGATTGAGCGTTTTCTTAATCTTAAACTATTAATGAGTACTGAGGTGGAACTTAGAGACATGGCCGCTCCAGCTATCATTGGATTCAAAAGAAATTCATTGAAAGGGTACAGTACTCCTGCAGCAATGGGAATGGCTATTGCATTGTAAATGAATGCCCAAAACAGATTTTGACGAATAGTACGCATTGTTGCTTTGGATAGCTTTATGGCTTTTGCAATTTGCTTTAGATTGGAATGTATTAAAGTAATACCAGCACTTTCCATAGCGATATCAGTTCCGCTTCCCATAGCAATTCCTACATCGGATTGCGCCAAAGCATGCGAATCATTTATGCCATCACCAACCATTGCTACAGTTTTGCCATCTTCTTGAAGTTGTTTCACAAAGTTTCCTTTATCGGCAGGCATTACATTTGCTCTAAAGTTCTCAATTCCAACCTGACTTGCTATTGCCGAAGCTGTTTGCTCATTGTCACCCGTAAGCATATAAATCTCAATACCCATTTGCTGAATCTGCTCAATGGCTGAATGGGAGCTTTCCTTGACTTGGTCAGCAACAGCAATAACTCCTTCCACTTTGTTTTTAGCACTGAAATAAATTACTGTTTGAGCAGCTAATTTTAAGGCTGCTGCCTTTTGAGATAACTCGCTTGGAATATCGATGTCATTGACAAGCATTAGTCTTTCATTTCCTGCCATAAAGGTTGTCTGCTGAAAACTTGATTTAGCACCCATTCCTGTTATACTCTCAAAAGAATCTGTATGAATAATCGGAGTATCTTCTTTTTTGAGGTGCTGGACAATTGCTTCTGCAATAGGATGTTCAGATTGGGACTCTATGGCTAATAGAATTTGTTTCAATTCACCGACACGAGCACCTTCTGCCCAAACTAACTCAGTTACTTTGGGTTTACCTTCTGTTATGGTACCTGTTTTATCAAGAATTAAGGTGTCAATTTTAAAAGCTGTTTCTAATGATTGGGCATCTTTAATTAATATTCCTTGTTGTGCTCCTTTACCGATACCAACCATCAAAGCCGTTGGGGTTGCTAAACCCAAAGCACATGGACAAGCAATAATCAAGACTGTAATTAATGTTAATAGTGCATAGGTGAATGATGGCTCAGGGCCGATCATGTACCAAATAAAAAAGGTGAGTATAGCGATTCCTATTACTATTGGAACGAATATGCCCGCAATTTTATCAACCAATTTTTGAATGGCTGGCTTGCTCGCTTGAGCTTGCTCTACCAATTGAATAATTTGAGAGAGTAAAGTTTCATTACCAACTTTATTAGCAATGATTCTTAGCGAACCTTTTTGATTGATTGTACCTGCAAATACCTTATCTCCCTTTGTTTTTGAAACAGGAATAGGCTCTCCGGAAATCATACTTTCATCAATAAATGATTTACCCTTCTTCACTATACCATCCACAGATACTTTGTCTCCCGGTTTCAAGATAATAAGTTCACCTTTTAAGATCTCATCAAAAGAAATAGTCTTTTCTTCCCCATTTCTAATCACAATTACCTGCTTTGGTTTCAAATCCATTAGCTTTTTGATGGCCGAAGAGGTTTTACTTTTCGCCTTCTCTTCCAAAAATCGTCCCAATAAAATAAGCGTTACGATAATGACAGCGGATTCATAATAGACATGTGGAGATACACCTCGGCTTAGAAAGTATTGTGGATATACAGTATTAAAAACACTAAACACAAAGGCAGTTCCTGTACTTAGTGCAACGAGTGTATCCATATTCGCTGAAAAGTGTTTCAGTTTGTTCCATGCAATGACAAAGAATTCGGAACCACTCCAAAATAACGCAGGAACTGAAAGCATCATCATTATCCAGTTTTCATAGGGAATTTGTCCCATAAAAAACATAGCCATAATGAAGACTGGTATTGAAAAAATGGCTGATATTATCAGCTTTGATTTAAGACTATCCAGTCTCTTTTCTTCTATCTCTTTAAAGGCTTTTTGTGCTTCCTTTGCTTCTCCAATTAGAATGGTATAACCAATTCCCAGTGCTTTTTGCTGGAGTGTTTCTATGGAAACGATACCTGAATCATATTCCAATGCTACGGACTGATTGGGGTAGTTAACTGCAACTTGCCTAACTCCCTTAACGTGATTAAGATAGGATTCCAGATTAACTGCACAAGATGCGCAAGTCATTCCTGACACCTTGTGACTATCTTTAATTACACTGAACCTTTGATTTAATGCTGTGACTTCTTCCATGACTTTCTAGTTTAGACTACAAAGATGAGCATGGAAGCAAACTTATTCTTTACAGAATTCTGAGAATCCTTTATAGAATTTTGTATTTAAAAGGAATCTAGGGCTTGGTGTCCTGGTTTTTTCAGTTTTTTAAATTCAGTTGGTGGCATACCTGTTTCTTTTTTAAACTGAGCAGAAAGATGTGCCACACTACTATAATCCATCTGAAAGGCTATTTCAGAAAGCGTTAACTCATTATAAAAAATAAGCTCTTTTACTCTTTCAATTTTCTGCTTCAAAATAAATCGTTCGATAGTGATACCTTCTACTTCCGAGAAAAGTCTGCTTAGAGAAGAGTATTCATGGTTTGTTTTTTCGCTTATAACAGTCGAAAAATTTACCTTAAGTGCATCTTCTTTGTAGTGAATTTGCTCAACAATAATGGCCTTAATTTGGCCAATAAGTTTTGATTTTTGGTCTTGGAGTAATCCGAACCCTCTTGAGGCCAACTTTTCCTCTAATTGCTTTCTTTGAGAATCATTTATATTTTCACTGATGCTTACTTCACCAAGCTGTATATAGGACGTTTTAATATTCAATTCATTGAATATCTCTCTCACGGTTTCAATACAGCGAGGACAAACCATGTTTTTAATGCAAATTATACTTGTCATTGTATAATATCAGTTAATTAATTTGTAGAACCTTAAATTTCATTTAGCCAATAATACCCTTTTAAGTTTAAAAAAAATATCCTTGGCATTTTCATAAAGGATTTTTGATATTTTTTTTAATTTAAACCTAAATTCATCCCTTTTATATTCAACCTTGCTTATTTCTCCTACAATTCGAATAAGCTCCTGAGCCATTTCCTCGTACACATGTCTTTTGTAATGTCGGATGCTATGATTAATACCTTCATCATTTACAAACTTTCTTACATCTAACAAGAATGCATTGTCATGTTCAGCACAAAAATCATCCAATACTTTATTTAGTATTCTGTGTCGATCTTGTGCCTTTCCGAATTCTGATACATTATTTTTCGGACTCCTTATTTCCGCTCCATTAATAAAAATGATTGGTTTGCTTATTTGACTCCTCAAACTTTCCAAATTATTCCTGAGATCCTCAGGAATAATCTGTCCCTGAAATGTAAAATCACTTTTAAAATCATCGTAAAACTCTTCATCCATACCTATAAAACCATGCCTTTTACAACGTGAAACAAACTGTTCTTTCGTTTCATTTATAAAATCAGAATAACTTTCATAAGGTACAAGCACATTGGTTCTTTTTGAGTTGTACAGATCCATTGTGTAGTCTAAGAGCAGACTATATACCAGTACATCATACTCCTGTTCAAATACTTTTGTGGAAAAAATAGATTCATCCCAAAAAGGCAATTTATCAATCAGGTATGACTTTGTAGTATCACTAACAATTCCCGATTGTAATAATATGAATGAATGAGCTTGGGGTACAGGATGATTATTTACATTCACAAAATTGAATTCCGACTGTAAGTTCAAATTCTTATAATTCAAATAATGCAGCATTTGATTCAGATCGCAAGCTCCTTTCAGTAATAAGCGAATAGGTTTCGTTTCATTATCCTCATCAATAATCTGATTCCAATCCTCCGATACTGTTATCCAATTAGGCTTAGGTTCTTTGGTCAGTTCTGCAGTAACCGCCCCAACTCTAATAATTTCAGGATAACTTAAATGTGCATAAACAAATTGTTCTAATCCAATATTCATTGCACGGCATGAGAAGAGAAAGTGTTCCAGTCTGTTGGTAGATAATTGGAGTGCATAAAAACCGACAACACCATATTCTCCAAAACGATCTTTTACCCGAATCATTTTGCATTCGTAATCTGTATTTTCAAGCAGCTCATCAAGCTCATGTTCGGCAATCCTCTTTTTAGTATAGTTGATTTGATTTGTTCTTTGAATCAATTCGAATATTCGGCCCTTACCAGATAAAACTTCGCTGATAAAAGCAAGTTGAATCCCTGACGTTTGAAGAAATTCCTTATTATCAGAATAATTAGTTCGTTCCTGATTTTTTCTCTCTAAGATTCTATAATAATGAAGACGACTATGTTCTTTATCCTCTTTCCCAATAAAAGCATCATGATCGGTAATCTTAAAAATGAAATTAGGATCCTCAACCCACACGGCATCATTATAAAATTTAACTTCTTTTAAATTCAAATGGTTATCATCCAAAAACAACACATTTTGAGGTCGTAACTGTGCCAACTCTATGATACTATTAACACTCTTCCCTTTAGGTTGCCAATTTATTCGAGGAAATATAAAATAATCCCAAACCCCTAATTCCTGAAGTTTCTTTTTTGCTTCATATTGGTTGTTTTTTGAAGAAATCGAGTTCATTATTCCCCGCTCCACCAATTCTTTCACCAAATCTATATTGAACTGTATAGGAGTAATCTCTTCCTCTGATAGCGTTCCAGACCAAAACGTATCATCCAAATCCCATATCACTAGCTTAACAATATCCATCATATTTAGTTTTCAAAAATCACAATTCGTGGAACATTAACCATCTTTACATTTTCATACATATTTCCCTCAAATGAATGTGTTTATTATTCAATAACACACTCCATCCATAAAAGAGGGCAAACAGGGATAAGAAAACCTCCATAAGTTCACTTTCGCCGTCAAGACTAGTTATTAGGATAAAAACACCAATGGAAATAAACTTGGATGGGGGAAAATAAAGCAAAACCAATTGGGACACTTGTTTCGTTTCGGTATCCAAAGTGTCATTATTTTATATCTAACCAAGAAAACATTCCGTTATTTTCACCCCATTATACATCACTCTTGTGTATAAAATTACAATTTAGATCTTGATCTAGCACATTGGCTATGTGAATAAGGTACTCAATTGTCGTATTCACTAATCCATTTTCAAGCCTTGAAATGTATTCCTGATTACATCCCAAAAGTTCAGCCAATTTAGATTGTGTCATCTTTTTTGACATCCTTGCTTGCCTAATCTGTATCCCCAAATCGCTCCTTATTTTTCCCATTTTAAGGCAAATTCTTAATTTTAATACTATCAAAACAAAAGCACTTTGAGAGTGCTTTTATTTCATAAACTAACCGATTCAAAAATCAACAGAACAGTATTTGTCCTAAGGCTCAACATTCACAGGTCAAACCTTAGGGCTTGTATTTGATTAATGATGTTGATGTCCTTTATGACCTTTAGTGTCAGACTTTGCTCTTTCATATTGACAACATCCTGGCAACTTATTATAAGTTTCATCTTTCGCTTTATGCATCATCGTATCATGCCCAGCTTTGGCAATAGCCATATGCACTTTATGAATGTCAGTTTTAGAACTTTCAAAAGCAACTTCGATCATCTTAGTCTCTTTATTCCAATCTGCCATAGTCACACCATCTATGGCTAGAGCAGCTTTTTCTATTCGCTTCTCGCACATACTGCAATTACCAAAAACTTTAAATTTAACGTTCTTTGCTTGAGCAGATAAGCTCAAAGTGCTAACAAAAAACAAACCGATTAATCCTACTAATTTTAATTTCATAATGTTTTCTTTTACTATTGATTACTAATTCAATTATTTTTTACAACAAGAGCCACTTTTCTTTTTATTGGGACGAGTGCACTCTGAATGATCTGATTCCTTCTTTTCTAATTTATGACTGCAAGTTGAATGATCATGCCCTTCATGACTAGTTACCTGTGTAAGAGCACCTCTTTCGTACTGACAACATCCTGGCAGTTTGTTGTAAACCTCATCTTTCGCTTTATGCATTTGAGTGTCGTGACCTGCTTTTGCTATAGCCATATGCACTTTATGGATGTCGGTCTTAGAACTATCAAAAGTCACATCAATCATTTTTGATTCTTTGTTCCAATCTGCAACAGATACGCCATCCACCGCTAATACAGCTTTTTCAATTCTTGTCTCACACATTCCGCAATTACCGGAAACTTTAAATTTCTCAGCATTATTTTGTGCAAACACTGATCCTGAACTCATAAAAGCCATTACTAATACAATATAAATTGCTTTAATTTTCATCTTCTCTAATTTTTAAATTATTTATTACTTACCACATCTTTTTTTACTGATTCTCTTTTATATTTGCAACAATCCGGCAGTGCAAAACAGGCTAAATAATCCAATATGATACTAGAATTAAAACCATAACAGGTCCACTTATTTTTTATTAATTAATTTCATATATTGATCGCAAGTCTCATCTGACTTAAAAAATAATACTCTTTTATGATCTTGCGGATCTTGCCTTACTATGGCATCTGCCTTGCTAAACGTTTGACCTGATACCGGATCAACTGCATATTGAATATTATCTATATTTTGCTCCAACTTCGTCAAGCATTTCTCACAACAACCATAATAAGTTCTACCTCCAATTTGAATTGGCAAACTACCTTTACTTTTTATATCACCTCTCACCATACAAATTATACTATCAGGTATAATTTCTCCCTCAAAAGATGAGTAATTAATTACTTCAGGAATAGATTTACTATTCAATTGAGGTCCATATAAAGCTATAGCTGCAATTACTATTATTCCTCCCAACAATAGCAATCCTCTCGTTCTGCTTTTACTTTCTAATCGAGTCTTTGTTTTATTCTTATTATTTATTTTTTTCATGATTTCTCCTCTTTTACCATTACTCCTTCTGACAGTTGGCTCAATCTGTAAGAGAAGCTATAAATTTGTTCAAAAGTATTGACACTTCTGTAGCTACCCTTTCAATATCCTCATTATTAACGGCACTCATTGAAGCTATTGGATTGATTGCAGCAACTTCAATTTTACCGTCTTTAAGTTCCTGAATGATAACATTACAAGGTAACATTGTTCCAAT
Organism: Labilibaculum sp. DW002; assembly: GCF_029029525.1. Classification (NCBI taxonomy): domain Bacteria; kingdom Pseudomonadati; phylum Bacteroidota; class Bacteroidia; order Marinilabiliales; family Marinifilaceae; genus Paralabilibaculum; species Paralabilibaculum antarcticum. The sequence continues at coordinate 1,661,381 of NZ_JAKJSC010000001.1, forward strand.
CCTACTGTCAAATTTTAGAGCCTCGTAAGCAAACTTGGGATTACATGCACCTAATATTTTGTATTTATGAAATTCGACAGCTAACTTTTCATTGAGTTTTTGTTGAATGTCAATTTCTGTTAGAACCCCAAATCCCACATTTTGCAGCGATTCTCTAACCTGTATCTCTACTTTTTCGAAATTTGAATTCAGTACTTTGGAATTATAGTATGACATCTTTTATTTTGTTTTATATGAATATTAACTCTTACTAAACGCAAAGCATTTGTAATTCCAGAGATTGAACTAAAACTTACTTAGTGCCCATGAATTGGTAATCTCCATCACTCATTTTAAATAAATAGTTAAAGGTATTGTGTCGCATATCGAAATTTCCAAAATGCTCATCACCTTCCTCGTGTTCATCACTTAAATGATGCATCCATTCTGTTTCTTCACTATGGGAGTCTCCCATCATTCCTCCAGGAATATGATTTTCACCTAGCATATGTCCATAGATTTGTTCAAATTCCTCACCTGTGTGGCAAACGAAAACACTATCACTATGCTGGTAATAATCAAGCATAAATGTTGTGTCTAATTCTCCTCCATAACAATGAATCTGAATTTGTTCACCAATAATCATTACATCTGCATATGCGTGATCATCAGAAGAAGATCCCGATTTCACAACACTTTTCAATGATAAAGTACCAGTATATTTTCCTGTAATTTCATTTAACTGCTCATCATCATTTTTGTCGCAAGCAACAAAAATGACCAAACTAACCAGTACCGCTACTATTGTTTTTGATTTCATAACTTTCCTTTTTTAATGATTAAATGTTTAGTTGCTAATTGATGGGATCAAGCCGATTTGAATAAAATACTCTCGCAAGGCCTGATCCCATCTGATCAAAAATAAAAACCCACGTGTCCAAACCTTCATTTAAACACGTTACCAAACTATGAAAAACCTAACTTTTACAGTTTAAACAATAATTCCTTTATAAAGCTAAACAGCCTATATTTGTTACGATACTCAGCAATTACGGTTTCTTTTTTAATATCTAAATCTGAAATAATTTGTTCCATTTCTATTATACTAATTGCCGATGAATCGTAGAATAACTGTATTATATTTTTTGAACAAACCACCTCTATAACCTCCTCTACACCATAAAACAAGGCGTAAACTGTATTCGTCTCAAATAAAGTCAAATCCCGATCAGCATGGAATTCAAAACATCTATTGGCGCTCATAACTATAAATTATGGTAGGTTATATATTAGAGTTTCATCATTATTATTAAAACTCTCTCCAACATGTTTGTAAATAAGCATTTTGGTTTGTCCTTTTGTATGGATTATTTCCATCTCATTACTATTATCAACCTTTAGCAAGGATTCCCCTGTCTCGGTAATTACGTTAAGTGTAAAATTGATACTTACAAAAGATTCTGAAGGATCTTCATAATTTTCAGGTGCCAAATATTCTACACAAGAATATACAAGTTCAACTTTCTCATCTTTATTAAAAGTAGTTTGTGATATCAATTTGATTTCGTCTAAAAGATGATTTTTAGGCAGTGGAAGCTTAACACTTCTCCACAAACTGTTATCTATATTATGAATGAATATTGTTTGATTTTTTTTATCGTATTTCACATACTTTATTGATCCATCATCCAGTTTAATAGATTTGTATTTTGAATTAATTTTTCCTTCATATTTAATCTGAGTAAAACCTATTGTACTCATAAAAAGCAGAAGAATAGTTATTAATATATTTGCTTTCATGATTTTAGTTTTTAATGATTTGTCTTGATTCTAGATACCTAACTGTTTCGCTAGTAGTCAGAGGATTCGTGATATTGCCTGTTCTCAAATAAAAAATTGTACGGGAATTTTCATTTAGATAAATTGGCCGCATAGATGGCTGAATGACCACGATACATATTTCCTTTTTATTTATATTGTGGAATGAAATGTTTAATAAAGCACAAATATTTTTCCCAAAAGTATTTGAGACCAAAGTAATAAGCCTCTGTTGAAAACCATCTTTATCATTCTTCTTTAATGAAAAGTAGTCATTATCGAGACCCAACAATTCCCCAAAATCATTCACTCCAATCAGTAATGTCCCCCCTTTGGCATTTAAAAATCCTGCAATTGATTTCATTATAACCATTTCCAGATTCTTATTTGTTTTAACCTGTCGATAATCATGTCTTAAAGAAGACTTGAATTCAACAAACTCGCTTTCACCTTCTTTTATGAGTACGGGAATACTCTGCTCCAGCAACTTCCTTTTTCCGTGCAACAGACCATCTTTTCTTCTCAGTGATTTGTAGTATAACCCCGATCCTAAACCAATTAAGGCTCCCAGAAAAGAAAAAGCAATTGACATTCCAATCATATGAAAGCTAAAAGCATGCATTATACTTTCAGTAGTCACCTTTCCCAGATTTCTCAAACTATACTCCGCTCCATTTGTATCGAACCAATAAATAACCATACTTATTGGATGCAGAATAAAAAAGCCAATTAACAGTCCAATCAACGAGTGGATTAGTAACTCTCTATTTCGAATTTGGAGATTTGCACCTTTAATAATATTCATGACCAACTATTTTTAAATTGCAATTTTGGAAGGAACAGTTGCTCGTTCCCTCATATCGACCTCATTACTTAATGGTTTCCTTCACTTCTCCACATCCTAGCATCATTTCTCCAAAATATGGGTTTTGAATTTCTTCAGAATTACTGAACCAATAAGCTCCTTTATCGCCATTAGCCATCGGACAAAACTGATAGTATGTCGTTACTTTATCCAAACCAAAAGACTTTACACTTTTGTATAATGCTTGGTTAAAAGGTGCGAAGGCAGTTCTTTGCTTATCAATATTCTTTTCTCCTACTATTGTTATTAATTTAGATTCGAGCACTTTCAAATCGGCCATCCAAGCCATATGGGCATCACCTTTTAATAAATCCATGTTGATCGTTTTCAATTTTGGCAACAAAGCGTCAGCTGCAGATTTAACCTGAACAGGATCAGATGTTACAAAAGCTTTGGTCAAGGATAGATAATCATTGTAAAAGCTCGTTAACTGCTTTTTGAATTTGCTATCCACATCAAAACTTTTCATTTTGTGTTGAGAATGATCCGTTGCTACATCACCATGATTGTGTCCTGTAGGAGCAGCTCCTCCACCAGGATTCATCATACTTGGAAGGCCTATTAATTGAGATGCTGCATCAATTTTGAAAACGCCATTAATTGCAATTTCTTCATGTTCCTGCAAACCTTCACTGACTACGAAAAATGATCCGGCTTCTGGTCCCAAAATAACTTCCCGATACAAAAAAGATGGTGTCTCCCTATTCGGAACTTTCACATAAACCACAGCTCTTTTACCTGTCCAGAGAATAGCTGATTTTGGAATTAGTATTTTGTTCGAAGTTTCGGCAGTTTTAGAAGTCACAATACCATTCACGAACATTTCAGGTTTAAGCTGTTGGTTTTTATTGGACACCTCTGCTCTTACTTTTGCAACTCTTGTGCTACCATTAATAAATGGATCGATATAGGTAACCTTAGCTTCATAATTCTTACCAGGTATCGCTTGAACGGTAAACTCTACCTTATCATTAATTTTCACCCAGGGCAAATCACTTTCGTAAGCATCCAACATCACCCAAAGTTTAGATAGATCAACCACCTTGAATAGTTTTGTTCCTTCCTTCACATAATCGCCAATTGCAACATGTCGCATGGTAACTGTCCCTGAGATTGGAGAAAGCATATCAAAATATAACATAGGTTCTCCTTTCTTTTCAATTTCTTCAATTTGCTCGTCTGTAAGATCCCACAATTTAAGTTTCCCCCTAGATGCTTGATAAAGTGATGGACGTGAAGATTTAAAACTAATTGCCTCTAACAATTCTCGTTGTGCTGTCACTAAATTTGGAGAATAAATAGTAGCTAGTTTTTCCCCTTTACGCACAGTTTGTCCTGTGAAATTGACAAATAATTTCTCAATTCTCCCTCCAAAGCGAGCTGTTAATTCAGATACGTTTCTTTCATCTGCATGAATTTTACCTTGCAAACGAACTGACTTTTCAGGAACTCCAAATTGAACCATCATGGTTTGAATATCCGCCAATTTAGCTGCAGATTCAGACATAACAATTTCATTCGGATCAACATCATCACCTGATGATTGCGTTGTCGTAAGAGGAATTAAATCCATAGCACAAATTGGACACTTACCTGGCTTATCCTGCTTAATCTGAGGGTGCATTGAACAAGTCCAGGTAGTTGGATCTTCTGATTCATGATTATGTCCTTCGTGCCCTTCAATACCATTTGAAGGTGTTACGGTTTTATCAGATGATCCTGAAAATAAGAGTCCAAGAAGAACTCCAATTACTAAAACGGCAATTACTAATTTGTAATTATCTTTTATATTGTTGATTATTTTTTTCATAACAGAACGATTTATTTACCCATTAAGTAGTTGATGAATGCAATTGCAGCTTGTTTATCTGCTCTGGCTTTTTCCAGCTCCAAATTGTATTTTAGAACCTTTCTTTCCATTCTTAAAATTTCTTCGAAATTCTTGTTCCCTGTTGCATAATCGGTTTCCAACAGATTTAAAGATTTATTAGCCAATTCTAACTGAGCGATGTACAAAGCAATTCTTCTATGTCCATCTTTATAATCTTTCCATGAATTTTCGAATATGGATTCCAACATGTTTAATGTATTGGCTTTGTCCATCTCTTTGGCGGTTTCCAGCAAAACAACTTCATTAATCATTGCTTTGTATTTGTTCCGGTAAAGAGGAACTGTAATCCCAATTTTTGGAAAAATAAAGGCATCTTTTCCTGCCAAATTATTATCTCCCTTTCCGACAATGGTATAATCAAAACCCAAATTAAAACTAGGTTTGCCTTGCTTGTCGGCCAATACTTTTCTGTATTTTAAAGACTCCTGCTGAAGCGCAATTCCCAGCAATTTGTGATTGTTACTTTTCACAGAATCCAACAAAACTTCTTTTGCAAAAGGAATGTCATCTTCCCACAAAACGTCAGGAGTAATCACCATATTTGATTTATCAGCATTTAAGAGCTTATTAAAAGCAACCTCCAATACCTGCTGCTTATCTGTTAAAAGGTCTAATTGATTTTGCAAATCACCAATTTCCATTTCAATTCGATACTCATCAACAGCAGAAACCAAACCTGCCTCTACTTTAATAATAGCCAACTTTCGAAATGCACTTAGAATCTCAAGATTCTCCATCGTTACCGAAATGGCTTTCTTATTGAAATAGATATTGTAATAATTTGCACTGATATCACTAAATAGTTTTGACTTGGCATCCTGAAAAACCTCATATTTAGCCTTAGCATTCCCAATGGCACTATTTTCTTTTGCCCTTAAAGTTCCAAACCAAGGAAACATCTGAGAAGCAGAAAATTTAAATTCCTGAGGGCCCATCCTCGTTTCTATCGGCTTGATAAAATAGGCAAATGCCACTTGTGGGTCAGGCAAGGCCTTTACCTGAGGTGCTACCTCTAAAGCCGCCATATATTCCTTAAATCTGGCTTGCAATCCAGGATTATTTTCTGCTCCTGTTTTCAAGTAAGCTGACAGTTCCTGTTGGCCAAAAACAACAGAGGAAGTCAAAAGAAACAGGACTGTGATAATTATATTTACTTTTCTCATGATACTATTCCTTTAGTTTTTTTAACTCCTTCTTCACTTTCGATTCCTGCCACATACTATAAAGTACAGGAACCACCAACATGGTTAATACCTCAATGGTCATTCCTCCAAATAATGGAATTGCCATTGGAATCATGATATCCGAACCTTTTCCTGTTGAAGTGAGTACAGGTAACAGTGCGATGATGGTCGTAGCGGTCGTCATAATGGCCGGACGCACTCTTTTTGAACCCGCTTCGATAATCAGTTCTCGAACTTCCTTAACAGATTTGGCAGGTTTTTTATCCTGCAATTGCTTGATATAAGTACTGATCAAGACCCCATCGTCAGTTGCTACACCAAAGAGAGCGATAAAACCAACCCAAACGGCGACACTCAAGTTTATAGTTTGTACCTGAAACAAGTCCCTAAAATTCATACCTGCCAAAGAAAAATCTAAGAACCAGGTCTGACCATAAAACCAAAGCATAATAAAGCCTCCTGATAAGGCAACGATAATACCTGTAAAGATTAATGAGGTAGAAATAACCGATCGGAATTGGAAATACAGAATCAAGAAAATGATCATTAGTGATACCGGAACTACAATCATTAAACGTTTAGTCGCTCTAATCTGATTCTCATAATTACCTGTAAAGACATAAGAGACACCTGCTGGCAATACAAATTCACCAGATTCAAGTTTTTCATTCAGATACTCCTGTGCATTCTCTACCACATCAATTTCAGCAAAGCCTTCTTTTTTGTCGAAAATCACATAACCTACAAGAAAAGTATTCTCACTTTTAATTAACTGCGGCCCTCTGATGTAATTAATTTCAACCAATTCTCCCAAGGGAATTTGAGCTCCACCTGCTGCGGGAATCAATATCTTTTTTAAATCTTCTGGATTATCTCGATATTCTCTTGCATAGCGTAATCGAACCGGGAATCGTTCTCTACCTTCTACCGTAGTTGTCAATTGCATTCCTCCAATAGCACTGCTTAATACCGATTGTAAACTCTTAATTGAAATGCCATAGCGCGCAATGGCATCCCGATCAATCTCCATTTCCAGATAAGGCTTACCTACTACTCTATCAGCAAAAACCGACATGCCATTCACACCTTCAACATGTTTAAGTTGTTTCTCTAATTCGAAGCCCACCTTTTCAATACTTTCCAAGTCAGGACCAAAAACTTTAATTCCCATTGGCGCGCGCATACCGGTTTGTAGCATCACCAATCGAGTTTGAATAGGTTGTAACTTTGGAGCTGAAGTCAGACCTGGTATCGTTGCATTGCTGATGATCTCATCCCAAATATCATTGGGTGATTTTATCTCATCTCGCCACTGACGGAAATATTCACCATTCTTATCATCACTAAGTTTTCTTTAGGAACCAAACGAAAGCCATCTTCTTTGGGATTATAAATAGAACCATCTTTTAATATAAAAGCATTCTCCTCGTTGACTTTAAAACGCATTTTATGTCCGTCTTCATTTAGAATGTATTCCGGCTTGTAATTAATGACATTCTCGTACATAGAGGTTGGTGCCGGATCGAGTGCTGAATTTACACGTCCCCATTTCCCAACTACAGATTCAACTTCAGGAATGTTATTTAGTTTTTTATCAAGGATTGCAATCACTTCCAGATTTTCAGCGATACCCGAATGAGGCATGGTTGTTGGCATCAGTAGAAATGAGCCTTCATCCAAAGAAGGCATAAATTCTTTTCCAATACCTGGTAATTTTTCATCCAAATTCTGATAAAGAGCTGTTTCTTTTACAAAATTAGGCGCAAAACCAAATATCTTATCAAAACCTTGCCAGCTAGTGATTCCAAATAGAACAATCAGAATTGGCAAACTCATAAATTTCCATTTGTTATTCAAACACCAATTTAAAATTCTTGGGTAGAAATAACCACGAGCGACAACGCTCCTAAAACTATTGACACTAAGGCGATTACAAATAAGAAGTTTGCAAACAAGCTATTTTGTGCTCCTAAAGGCAACCAGGCCTTTGTTAGGAAAAAGACTACTACCACAACCGTAATTGCGATATTGATTAGATTCACCCATGATTTTTTCGACTCACTCCACTTATCCGCAAACAAACCATTTAAACCATAAGCAACCAAAGCCAACGCGATATAGTTCCCTGAAACAATAGACAAGACGATACCTGCCACAATAATCAGGCTATTCCAAATTTTAGAATATTTGTTTTTATCAAAACGAATTGAAAAAATCAGGTGAGCCAGAGTTGGAATAATAATAAGTCCAATCAAAAGGGCCGCAAGCATGGTAAAAGTTTTTGTAAAAGCAAGTGGTCTAAAGAGTTTTCCTTCGGCTGCCTCCATTGCAAATACAGGCAGAAAACTTACTATAGTAGTTGTTAAGGCTGTCATAACTGCACCTGCAACTTCAGTTGTAGCGGTATAAATAATTTCCAAAAGTTTTTTGCCTTTAGCTCCAATATTTTCAACCGCTTCGGCATGCCGAATGATATTCTCCGTAAAAACAATCCCCACATCCACCATGACACCAATCGCAATAGCAATACCTGAAAGGGCCACAATATTGGCATCGACACCAAACTGACGCATGGTAATAAAGGTGATTAAAACCCCTAATGGCAATAAAGAAGATATAAGAAATGAAGCCCTCAGATTCATCACCAAAACAATCACAATCAGGATACTAATCAAAACCTCTAAGGATATAGCCTCTTCAAGGGTTCCCAGTGTTTCTTTAATTAGTCCGGTGCGATCGTAGAAAGGTACTATTGTTACTTTCGAAACTGTCCCATCATCTAAGGTCTTAGTAGGTAGACCTGGAGTAATTTCTGCAATCTTCGCTTTTAAATTATCAATTGCCTCCAAAGGATTGGCACCATAACGAGCCACAACCACACCACCAACGGCTTCCGCTCCACCTTTATCAAGACCACCACGACGCGTTGCAGGACCAAAATTGATTTTAGCGATATCCTTCAATCGTATCGGCACATTATTACGAACTGTTACAACTGACTTTTCAAGATCTTCTAGATTTTTTATATAGCCCAAGGCTCTCACCAGGTATTCCACGCGATTGAACTCAAGGGTACGAGCACCAACATCAAGGTTACTGTTTTTTACAGCAGCCATAATCTGAGCCACATTCACACCGTGTGCTCTCATGGCATGAGGATCTATATCAATTTGATATTCCTTTACAAAACCACCAATTGATGCCACTTCGGCAACACCTTCTGCAGCTGTTAGGGCATAACGAACTTGAAAGTCCTGAAGACTTCTTAGTTCATGCGGATCCCAACCACCAGCAGGATTTCCCTCTTTATCTCGACCTTCGAGAGTATACCAGTAAATCTGGCCCAAAGCTGTGGCATCAGGACCTAAAGCTGGAGCGACATCGTCTGGCAAAGTACCTGATTGAAGCGAGTTTAATTTCTCTAAAATTCGAGTTCTACTCCAATAAAACTCCACTTCCTCATCGAATATGATATAGATACTCGACAGACCAAAAATGGAGTTACTACGAATGGTTTTCACACCAGGTATTCCCAATAGTGAAGTTGTTAATGGATAAGATATCTGATCTTCGATATCTTGAGGCGAACGGCCTGGCCATTCAGTATATACAATTTGTTGATTTTCTCCAATATCAGGAATAGCATCAACAGGTACTGGATCTTTTGGTAAAATACCTAGTATCCCATCCAAAAGGTGAATTGATAACACCCCATGATATGAAAATTAGCACCAAAAAAGTAACCAGTTTATTCTCAAGGAAAAAACGGATAAATTTATTCAGCATAGTTATTCAATTATGATTTTATTACTCAACTATAAATTACCTGACATGTCAGAAACTATAAGGCATAGTTGTCTTAACGCATCTTATAAAGATAAGTTACAAATCATAATCTGTAAGTCTGCAAACTTGAAAGTACGGTTTGAATTTTGGGAGGTGGCATTGTGTTTCTCAAGGAATACACTTTAGCCATAATTGGATCTTCTACCTTAATCAGCTCAATTAAAATTGGCAATACAATTTCAAATTGAGTAAAATCAAAGGTATATGATGAAATTGAAAAATCATTTTCAATTTTAATCGTATAAGCCTCGTCATGGCAACATCCTTCAGGATTTTCACAACAAGATTGAGTTACTGATAAAAAAGACACATCTTTTACATTACCACCACAATAATGCGTGGAGATAGTAACACCTGTTGTTACAACAAATATTACCAGAGCTAATAATGTATGACCGAATCTTTTTAGCATTTGAGATAATTTATAAGGCAAATTTAAAAATAGTTTACACAAGGGGTGTGTACAATTTTAAAAAAGATGTGCATAATTTCAAGTGTCGAAGAATTTTAAATTTCATTAATTGGATTTCTACCTGTTTTTTTATTATCACTGAACTCACTAGGTGTCAATCCAGTTATGGACTTGAATTGCTTGGAAAAATGCTGACTAGAACTGTAATTTAATTGATAAGCAATTTCACTAATACTTAATTCTTCATAGAAAAGTAATTCCTTCGCTTTCTCTATTTTTTGAAGAATTAGATACTTTTCAATTGTGGTTCCTTCAATTTCTGAGAACAACTTACTTAAAGAAGAATAACTCCTCCCAATGGCATTTGAGAGGTGATTAGTAATATTTCCAATTTGTTCTGAGCTTTCCCTATGATGTACAACTTTTATTATTTCATTCTTTATCTGCTCAATTAATTGGGCTTTTTTATCGTTCAAAAACTCAAATCCCATCTCCTTTAATGCCATTTTAAGATCATTGTGCTCTAATTCGTTTATTGTATTCTTAAAAAGAACAGTACCAAGTTCAATCTTAAGATACTGAATATTCAATTTTTCGAGAACATCTTTTACCGCAGTTATGCATCGAGGGCACACCATGTTCTTAATACTAATTTGTTTCATAAAATCTAAAGTAAGAAAAAACTTTTCAAATCTATTTTTAAATAATTATTCGGATCAACTCAAAGGAGTTAATTCTATCTTATATTTATTACAAGGTTTAACTCTAAATATTCTACCCATAAAATATTATTGCGATTTAAAAATTAAGAAAAGCTGAACAAATTCTTTAATCAAAGAATTAAGCCAACATAAATAAGATAGAAGGATTGCATTAAAATTAATTCTTTACATAGTAGTTTGATGGCAATAAAAACAAAAAGTCAATAATTTACAACACAGCCTATAATTATCTGTTTTTCACTTGCGATTCATTTTAGATATTTTGTATCCTATTCATACATCTGATGTACCCGTTTAGATATTTGTATTTCTGACAATTAGAGGTGTTTCAAAAGTGATTCTCCTAATGTTTTATATTTAAAATATTGTTCAAAATAAAATAGTTTGCATCAAACCTTTACAATTCTATCCTAATTTTTATCTTTTCAAATGAAAATTCACGATTACTTCTTCAATCTCACCGACCGTTATTTGTTTTACTTTGGCATTAAGTTTTTCGTTCCACACTTTTAAGTTGTATACACCAGGGGGTACATTCTCAATAATAAACTCACCCTCCTCGTTGGTAATGGCAAAAAAAGGATTCTGCAATACAATTACATAGGCCTCCATTTCCGGGTGAACATTGCAAAGGAGGACAGAAACGCACTCAATTTTATCATATTTCACAGATCGTACTTCACCTTTCTTCCATGTCCCCAGATTGAATTTATTGACACAAGAATCAGGTGAGAACACATTGTGTAATACATCGTCGCTGTTCAAAAAATCAACAGTAGAGCCTACCACTATTGGGAGAATTTTGGGTAAAAATTGTAATTCCTTTTGGTTCATTACTGGATTTTCTTCCGGCAGATCAAAATGAGTATCTACATTCTCAATGTAGACAACTGTATTAATTTTATATTTCTCTTTACCTGGGTCTGTCTTTACTTCCCCAATAATAGTTTGAGAAGCCAAAAGGCCAGGCAAAAATAAGACAGCTATAAACAAACAGATTCTTTTTAATATTTTCATTTTTAAAATTTATTGGTTACGCATGTTTTAAGGTATCTACAGAATATTAATCAAAAGGCAAAATCCAATCCAAGAGCAAAATAATCAAGCTCTTGATCATCGGGATCCAAACTAGTTTCCATAAAGAACTTTACATTGGCTACCACCAGCGCACTTACATGCGGAACGACCCTTTTTATAGAACTCCCTTCATTTGGATTAGCCTGTTCATATCGAACAAGACCAATTAACCAAGGATAGAACATGTAACTAGCCTCCCCAAAAAAGAGATTGTATTTCGTTGTCAATTCTCCTCCATCCTTTCCGCCAATTACTCCTCCAATCAAATTGAACTGATTGATAATGATATTGAAATCAACTCCAATACGATGAAAGTTAAAACCAATCGTATCGCTAATAGTTCCACTCCCCCTGTAAGCAAAGGTTCCAAGGGTTAAGGAAATCTCCTTATCGATTGGAACACTCTCTTTTACACTCCCATCAAACGCCATTCCACCTATTTTATAACTCAAGCGACTATAGAAATCCCTCTCATTATTAACATCATGCTGCACACCACTTCCATTAATAATTCCCCCGACATATCTCACACGAGGGGTAAGTAATCCACTAAATTCCATACCCAATTGAAAATTCTCAATGCCGAAAGGCACTTGTTCATGGATATAGGCTCCAACAAACTCATTTCCCTGCGAAGGGGCATATGTGTTAAAAGCATAAGTAGTCTGGGTGAGACCTCTATGGTTTGAACTAAAGGGAACCATTTCTGGAATAAACTGACCAACTCTAACTGATAGTGCCTTTTCGGGTAAAAAGCCATTAAGCAAGTTACTAAACCGAATAAAAAAACGATCGATATTCCCGGTTTTTCCATCTTCGTACAAATGAGCCCCTAAAAATAATGAGATGTCTTTACCCATAGTATTTGCCGCCAGGAATTGAAGGCTAGGTAAACCAAATTCAGATACTATATCTCCAGTTTCGTCACGCATTCCATCGAATGAGGTTTTTCCTCTTAACGAAATTGGTGATTTAGCTGGAATCGAATTGGGCCATACTGCATCAGGCCATATTTTTTTATATGATTCGGCTCCAAGAATTACCCTTTCTTCCTTAATATTTTCTTGTTCTCCTTTTGGAAACTGATAACCATTCATTCGGAAAGTTTCGCCAAAAGGTGTTAGTTTAGGATAAACTGAGTGACAAGTGATACAACTTGTTTTATATTTTCTGGAAAAAGAAGGTATTGCCTCTCCTTTTTCTGGTAACAGAATACTGGCTAGCATCAGCAATAGTGTAACAAATTTTATCTTCATAATCCTTTAATTTGCAGATTTCTATATAATGTAACGCGAACACAATGTAATGCACTATACATGTCGGATACAGGATCAGTTTACTATTTTTACACTTTTTTTATTAAAAAAAATGGATCATTTCACATCTCACTTTTCTTTGTATTCGTTTGGATTAATATCATTTTTTTTCAGCATTCTGTGAATGGTCCTTCTATCAACGCCTGCAATTCTTGCTGCTTCAGAAATTTTACCATAGGCAGCTTCGAGTAAACGATGGAGGAATTGCTTTTCAAACATTTCAATGGTATTTTTCCTGGCTTCACTTAAAACCAAGGAGGGAAATTCCAACTGGCACTCCTCTTTTACAGAATAATAAGAATTCAAAACTGATTTCTCAATTACCTCTCCTTTTGTCATTACAACTGCCCGTTCAGCAATATTTTCAAGCTCACGAACATTACCCGGATAGTTGTGCTTGTATATGAAATCATATACATCACTAGAAATTCCGGTGATTTCCTTATTCTGTCGTGTGGAATATTTTCGTATAAAATAGTCAAAAAGGAGAGGAATATCAGATGCCCTGTCTCGTAATGGAGGAACATTAATATACATTACATTCAACCTGTAGAACAAATCCTTTCTGAAATTCCCTTTTGCAACTTCGTGTTCGAGATTTCTATTGGAAGAAGCTATGAAACGTGTTTTTACTTGGATTAGCTGGTTGCCACCAACTCGATAGAATTCTCGTTCCTGCAATACCCTTAAAAGTTTAACCTGCAACTCTTTCGTTATCTCACTGATTTCATCCAAAAATATTGTGCCTGAGCCTGCCGCTTCCAACTTACCTATTCTTCTTTCTACGGCTCCAGTGAACGCACCCTTTTCATAGCCGAAGAGTTCACTTTCCAACAGACTTTCCGAGAAAACTGAACAATTAACTCCAACAAAAGGTTGATCTTTATGGCTCCCATTGTTATGAATTGCGCGTGCAACCAACTCCTTTCCTGTGCCACTCTCACCGGTAACTAATACATTAAGTGTATTGGGTGCAGTGGTAACTGCTCCAATCACTTTAAATACTTCATGCATACCAGAATGTTGACCAATGAGTTCCCGGTCATTGACTTTACCAGGTTGTTGGCTCTCTAGTTCCTTAATTTTTTTTCTAAGAGAAACCATCTCGATAGCTCTTTGCGTAATAACAAAAATCTTATCGATATCAAGAGGTTTTGTCAGGTATTCGTATGCTCCTAACTGTATGGATTTTATGGCTGTATTCATAGTCCCACAACCAGTAATTACCACTATGGGTATCGTGATGTTGTTTTGTTTTAAAAGTCGAATCACCTCAAGACCATTCAATTCTGGCATATCAACATCTAAAAAGATCAGGTCCGGATTTTCATTCTCAATCATGGTAAGAGCCTCTTTTCCTGTTCCAGCCTGATGAACAATAGCGGATTGCGTCTCAAAAGTTTTTTTAAACGCATAGCGAATATTTTTATCGTCATCAGCAATTAATATAGATTTCCCTTTAAGTTTCATTGCTCTTATTTTTTAAAAATGGGTAAATAAATTGAAAAACAGGTGCCCTTAGAATACTCAGAACGAACCCTAAGTACCCCGCCATGTTGATTGGCAACTCTTTTTACTTGTGGCAATCCTAGACCTGTCCCATTTCTTTTAGTGGTAAAAAAGGGATCAAAAATTCTATCGATAAGTTCCTGAGGAATCCCTACTCCATTATCCTCTACCTCTATACAAATTACTTCTTCTCCCTTGGAAATAAGAATTTCATTTACCTCTACTCTGAAATCTCTTTCATCGTGGATATTTATTTCCTGTAAGTCCATCATCTGTTCCTGTAGCTTTTCTTTACGCGAAATCACCCTAATGATACCACTGTTTTCAATTGCCTGAAATCCATTTAAAATCAAATTAATTATGGCCTCTTTTACCTGATTTTCATCCACATTCAAAGATGGGAGTTGTTCATCCAAATGAATTTGAATTTCAGCTTTATCTTTTTGCATTTGATGACGAACAAATTTTACACAAAAATCAAGTATTTGATTAATATCCCGTTTTTCTTTCATTGGCAATGGAGGACGAGCAAAAACCAACAAATTATTTACAACACTCTCCAATTTTTTTGTGGAGTCAAGGGCTACTTCAACGGATTCTGTATCCTTAAGCTCTTCATTTCTTTGGATCAACTGTAAAATCATGCTTACAGAAGTAAGAGAGTTTCTTACCTCATGGGCAATTACGACAGCTAACTCACCTGTAACGGCAAATTTCTCACTTTTAATCAATTTGTCTTGAAGATTTTTCTTTCTGGTGTTATCCGTAATTATTGCCAAAACACTCTCCCCTATTCCGTTTTTATAAATAGGGATCAAAACATGTTCGAGGTATTTTTTTTCACCATTATCTTTTGGGTGAACCCAGGCTGCAGTCTTAAATTCACCAGTTTGAAAAAGTTGGTTCAGCATACCACTTTCCAAATCTTGATGACAATCGATAGCATCACAATATTCCGTACCCACCAGACCGTTTATAGGTTGATCCAGAATTGTAGTTAGCACAGAACTGGCTGAAAGTATGAATCCATTTTTATCTAGCATAAGAATTCCATTAGGAATATTATCGAGAATTGTCTGTAACTTATTCTTTTCTGTTTCAAGTTCGGAGGTTCGCAATTTCACTTTCTTTTTGAGCATATCCTGATGCATACTAATCTCTATCTCTCTTTTCTCCAAGGATTGGGCCATCACATTGAATTGCCTTGCCAAATCCGCTATCTCATCGTGTGTTTCAACCTCGACACGTGAGGAATAATTGCCCCTAGAAATGAATTTAGCTTTTTCTATTAAATTTCTGATTGGGTGCACAAACTGCTTCGTGGCTAATAACGCCAAAAGAAAGGAAATGAGCACAAATCCACTAAGAAGAGAAGCAAAGAGGAAAAACTGAGATCTGATTTCTGAAAAAATCACGTTCTTTGAGATTGCAATCAGAAGGTTGTATTTTTGCTCAAACTCTGAATCTGTTTCAAATACGCGAGCACTCCCCACAAGTATGGAGTCGAAATCAAAAATGCTATCTTGAACGTTTAAAAATATTTTCTTAGTAAAATTCTGCCCATAATCAACTTTAAGATTTGATTGTTCTTTAAAAGCAGAAAGCTTATTCCAAGAATCCTTATAATCTGAATGATAGACGTAATACCCATGATCATCTACCAACATTATTTTCCGTGGGAAAAGGTTTTTTGAACTCTCTATGATTCTATAAAAGCTATCGGCCTTGATATGGATAATTAGTGCTCCATTGAAATCCGATTGCTGAATATGGTAAATACAGCAAATGGTTTGAATAGGTGTCGAACTTTTTATAGGAATTATTTCTGCAGGACTAAAGGTCGCCGTATTGGGTTCAATCTGTTGGGCGACATAGAGGTAATACCTGCTCCCTCCCTGGTTGAGATCAATAGGCGGAACAAGATGATATGACGCATTTTGCTGGACTACCTGAAACAATTCTTCTCCCTCAAAATCTATCAGTTTAATTTGATAGAACATATCTTTTTGTCGGGTAAAAGTTAGTACCTCCGGAAGTAATGATTTTACCAATTCATGTCGTTGGACGCCTTTCTCCCTATTGTATTGCTGAGTAAAGGTTTCAAATGCATTCGAAGCAGTTAAAAAGTATATATTCTCTTCCAAACCATAAAAAAAATGCTCCAACTCACCCTTAATCTCTTTCAATTCATTGTTAAGATCATTCGTTGCAATTTCTCGTTGCAATCGAAGATTGGAATGAATTCCCCAGATACCAAAGATAATAATTGGCAACAATGATAAAGTAATAAATGCTACAACAAATTTGTCCCGAATATTGATATGGAGTATTTTATTAAAATTAATCATGCACGATGCTTTCTTCAACTAAAAGTACGAAAATCATACAGATATTGAAAATATTAATCCCGCAGTTGGAAACTTCAAAACATTATCATTTTGATACTTACTGAAAAGGTGAGCCTTTTTCTTCTCAAAGCTACTTTTACACAAAAAAATATAATATTTTAACACATGCAAAAATCGCTTTTACAGCCTTGCTAACTAAAAAATAAATGTTGTGTGTTCATAATAAATCACCTATTTCTGTTTCGATTGACTTTCGCAATTTAAACATGAGATAGCTAATACATCGCGGAAATTGGTTGCAAAATTTAATCCTAAAAAAGACAGAAAATACTGTTTACAAGACTTTATTAGCATCCATAATTTTACCAAAATCGTGTTCACATTCCATTCATTTTCGATATTACCAAGTTGAATTTACCCTTTTTTGTTCTAATCAATTGGTTAGATTCTATATTTTCAAAGAGTATACCACACTCTATTCCTATAAGATCCCGAAGGTTCTTTTCAATTGCATTTAAATCTGCTCTAGAAAAACCCTTGTCAGGAATCAGATTCACAAGGATTTCATCCTTCCGCTTCTGTATAATTTGCGCTGCCAATAGTCTTTTTATTTTCTTAAAGGCCAAATCCAATCGTCCAATTCGATGACCATTTTTCAGAACAATGTAATCGTCATCTCGTCCTTCAATTGCCTGTACTATAAATTCCTCTTTACAATTAGGGGCTAATTTAATAATATCATCTACCTTATAGCGAATTAAAGGAAAAGCCGAATTAATTAAGCTTGTAGTAATTAAATGATTATTTTCAACTTCAACATGAGAATATAATGGAAGCTCCCGATACAAGGAATCTTGACACTGACCTAAAGCAACTGTTCTTTCGGCATTGCCATACCAGTCAAAAATTTTGGTGTTCAGTACTTTTTCAATGATTTCTTTTTGAAAATTATGCAATACTTCTGATGATGTAAATGCTATAGGAATACGCAATTCCTTCCCCGATTTATAGAGCTCGGTTGCCAATATGTGCATGGAACTTGGATATGCTCTTATCACTTTCGGCTGAAATTCTTTTATAATTTTATAATATTCATCTATCCTGTCTTTTTTCAAATGAAAGCTTGACATATACAGTACATTATTGATTTTATCGTGATATGATAAAATTTTGCGATCTAGATTACCTCGTAGTGAGACTACCGGATCACCTAACTTATATCCGTGCATGTTTTGAAAAAAATGAACATATGCATTTTCTTTTATTGTGGAAGCAAAATCACGATAAACCTTAAGAGGTGTTCCGGATGTGCCGCTTGAATATGCTTTAAAAGAGGTAAACTTAGATTTAGTAAGAAAATCTTCACCAAACTCCTTCACATCTGATTTGGTTACTATAGGTATTTTTGAGATATCCAATAAATCTCGAATTGATTGTAGACCTAAGCCATGCTTTTGATAAAAATCCTTGTAAAAAGCAGAATTCTCGAACGCATTTCGATATTGCTTGACAAATTCCAGGTTTTTGAGTTCATAAAGCTCCTCTTTTGAACAATTATTTAATTCAATTATTCGTTGAAGTTCTTTTTCAAAACCATTGCCAAATTTTATCTTACGCGTTATTAAATCTTTTATATAACGATATGTCATAGCCGATATCTTATAAGCAATAATTAATTATAATATGTCAATTTTTCTTTCATGTTAGTTCGTACCCAAAAAGTAAATTAGTCGAATCTCACATGAAGAAAACTCACGCATTTTTTGTAGCTCTTCACGCTTTCTTTTAGAGAGCTTGAAGAAAATTTCATCTTCATACAGAAAGCTTCTACAAAATGTATTCATATTGAGTACACAGAATGACAGGTACTATAACTTATTTTGTATTTTCTGGAAAAAAGAAATTGTTTCTCCCCTTTTTGGTAACAGAATACCAAGTAGAAAAATATACACTACAAATTATGATTCCATAGTTCTCTTTATTTTAGCGAAAGTATAAAATCAATAAATGTGCCAAGAAAACTATAAACTGCTGTGTTGCATTATACATCATAGATACAGGATCATCTTCCGTTTTATGTACCCTTTATATTATAACAAAATGAGACATGTGGTGTCGCAGTATAGACCATTTTATGTCTCATTTTTCTTTGCATTGGCTCAGATTAATATTGTTTTTAGCAGCATTCTGAGAATGGATCCTCTATCACCGCCTGTACCCCTTGTCACTTTAGAAATTTTGCCATGGGCAACTTTCAGTAAGTGATGAAGGCATTGGCTTTCAAAAATTTCCATGGTATTAACCTTGGCTATGCAAACCTAAGGGAATAGTTATGCTTGTATATGAAGTTACACACACACTGGAAATTTCGGTGATTTCTTTATCCTGCCGAATGGAATATTTCCGGACAAAATAGTCGAACAGGAAAGGTAAATCACATGTCCTGTATCGTAAGAGTGATTTAGGTGAGATCATGTTGGAAACCAGAGATCGAGTTAGTTTACTTAGGTTTAAGTAAAGGAATTACAGGTATGCATCGAATTTTATTACGTTAATTTACAGGAATCTTTTACATATCATATTTTGCATGTATTAAATTACAATTAAGCAAAACAATTTTAATATGAATTACGTCTATTTAAGAATAAGTATGGACAAACAATCAGACGAAAATCAACGGTTCGAAATATTGAAGTACTGTGATTCTAAAAAGATCCTAATTGATGTTTTGGCTGAGAAGAGATAGACAAACCATACATTATATTCTAAATTACATGAAAGAATCCTTGATGAATTATCACTAAGAACATGAATTGTTGTTCCTCAATGAAACCAGGGGTGGCTTGCATGTATTTTACAAACACACTATTCCTAACAACATACACAAATCGATAGCATCATGTAAGGATAAAATGTGCGATGGGAAGTATTTAGGAAGAGTTGATCTTCTCGCTCGAAATTATCGTATATTTATAATGGAAAGTCAACAGAAATATATTTACCATTTCTTTAAATAATATTACAGATATTGATTCAATTCTGCTATTGTAGTATTCATATCCCTCTCCATCTCAAGTAAATTTTTTACACCTTTATAATAAATGGAAAGTTCAAGAATAGAATAAAACTCTAGGATATCAGGGGTCAAAACATATATGTGGCCCCAGCAGAACCCAAAACGAAAAACATTAAAACTTGAACACTAATAACTTAGTGGTGGTTTAGCGTTTTAATGTCCCCCTTATTTGTCCTCCACTAAGTTTTAGGTGGTTAAGTATTTTCAACGGTTGGTATTTGAAAAGTAGGCGATTTCGAAGCACTTATCTTTCAAGTTACAAAGAGGTTATGTTTTACCTTAGTTCTTTATTAGCAACTGGGCGTTCATCTCCATGCGCTGTTAATCAATCACTTAAATACTCAATAATGCCTTTTCAAACTGCACAAACCTATCCACGAAGCACAAATTTATTTTATTTTTTTGTGGGCTGGACAAAATGCCCTGTGGGCAAACTGGGTTGACAATTCTTTGAGCAATCTTTATGATAACACTCCATTTCTTTATTGATATTTTTCAATTCCTTACCGCTTCATTGTTAAATTCGTAAAAAAAAAGTGATAGAATTAATAATAATGGAATGAAATTATATATAAAAGTTCATACAACGAACTTAAGACTTAACAACAGTTTTTACCTTTCTGAATCGATGGACATTTCACCGTTCCATAAGAACAATACACGCAACAATCACCATGCTTTGGTTTTAAAATTACATGGCAATTTTCACATTCATAAAAGAACTGACATGAATCTGATGGCATGGGTTCTTCTTTTTTATATCCACAATCAGGACAGGTAATCACCGATTTTGATATTATCTTCATATTTATTTACTATTTATGTTAATGCAAAAACTTCTGTTACTTCCCTTTTAGAACGCGTGTAGCATTTAATATCGCGATCAACGCTACCCCCATATCTCCGAATACCGCTTCCCACATGGTGGCAATTCCGAATACACCCAGGACGATAAAGGCAAGCTTAACCCCCAATGCAAAGATGATGTTCTGCCAAACAATTTTTCTGGTCCTGGTGGCTACATCTATTGCAGTAACAACTTTTGAAGGAGAGTCCGTCATTAAAACAACATCGGCGGTTTCAATTGCAGCATCAGAACCGAGGGCACCCATGGCAATTCCTACATCAGAACGAGTAAGTACAGGGGCATCGTTTATCCCATCGCCTACAAAAGCAACTTTTCCTCTCTTGTTCTCCTCGATTAAAATCTCAATATGCTTAACCTTATCTTCGGGCAATAGTTCATAATAGTATTTGTCAATCTTTAATTTTTTGGCAAAAGCTGCTGCGGCAAATTTGTTATCGCCTGTTAGCATTACCGTTTGGATATTTTTTGCTTTTAATTTTTCTATTGCTTCAATGGCATCATCTTTCAGGGTATCCGAAATAATTATATACCCGGCATAGATAGAATCAATAGCTATATGTACGACAGTTCCTTCGACATTGCAAACAGGATGCTCTATATTTTCTTTATGCAAAAGTTTGTCATTGCCTGCAAGTATTGTTTTACTGTCAATAACAGCTTTAATCCCATGTCCTGAAATTTCTTCGACATGTTTAATTCGTGCATGATCTGACTTATTGCCAAACGCATCTATAATTGATTTAGCTATTGGGTGATTTGAATTGTATTCAGCATAGGCTGCATATTCTAGTATTGTTTCTTCATCGAAACCGTTTGAAGGAGATATGCTTGCAACCTTGAATTCGCCTTTGGTTAATGTTCCTGTTTTATCAAACACCACCGTTTTCACTTGCGTTAGTGCATCCAGAAAGTTGGACCCTTTCACTAAAACACCCCTTCGGGAAGCCCCACCAATACCACCAAAGTAACCAAGCGGAATACTGATTACAAGTGCACAGGGACAAGAAATAACTAATACCACCAATGCCCTGTATATCCAATCACTATAAGTTGCTCCACTTATTAAAAGAGGAGGTACAACAGCAAGCAGAAAGGCACAAATCACAATTACCGGGGTGTAGTATTTAGCAAATGTAGTAATAAACTTTTCGGTCTCCGCCTTCTTGGAAGTTGCATTTTCAACCATCTCAAGAATTTTAGAGATGGAAGATTCCCCGAAAGGTCTTGAAACTTTTACGGTAATTAATCCGGATTGATTGATCATGCCCGCTAATACTTCATCGTTTAGTTTTACTTTTCGTGGGACACTTTCTCCGGTAAGTGCTGAAGTATCAACAAAGGAATCTCCTTCGACTACAAATCCGTCCAATGGAATTTTCTCACCCGCTTTTACAATTATAAGGGTAGCAACTTTCACATTTTCCGGAGATACCTTTTTGATGTCTCCATTTAATTTAAGATTCGCGAAATCCGGTTTTATTTCAAGAAGGGATTTTATTGATCTTCGGGACCGATTCACCGCAATGTCCTGAAACAATTCACCCACCACATAAAACAGCATGACGGCCACAGCTTCAGGCATTTCATCTATAGCAAAAGCACCTAGGGTTGCAATAGTCATTAAAAAATGCTCGTTAAAAACCTGTCCTCTGAGGATATTTTTCACAGCTAATGCAATAACTTTCCACCCCACAATCAAATAAGCTGTTACGAATATGAGATACTCCACAATTTGGTAAGGAGTATTGTGTATTTCTTCCTCAAATAACAGCCCTACAAACAGCAGAAGAATACCTGAAACCGCTTTAATTATAGCCCATTTGTTTTCTGAAAGCTCGCTTGTTGAAACAACTTTTATCTCATTATCGTTTTCCCTGATTTCGACTTCTGGCTCAATCTCTTTAATTTTACTTTTAACTTTTTCAAGATTGTTTGTATCTATTGTCAGGGAAGAGTTGACAAAATTGATATTCACAAAATTTACTTCCTCCAGGTTTGCTAGGTTGCGTTCTATTTTCGCAGCACAAGAAGCACAATCAAGGTTTTCTAATATATATTTTTTCATACCATTGTTTTACAGATTTTCTCAAATGAACGATAACTTGTGTAACAGCAGATTGCACACATTTTATAGCAACCTGCTGTCTTTTGGATGGTATTTTATATTGTTTGAAATCCTGTTTTAACACGGAATACACTTTCAACATTAGACACATATATTAATCCGTCTCCTGAATTGAGCGTTTTACCGTATTTTGAAATAATAGAAACAACATTTTCCACATTGTCATCATAGACTACTATTTCAATTTTAGCAATGGGACTATCAGTAACGGAAAACTTTTGGGATACAAATGCGTTTTCGTCTTGAAATTTCCCTGTTCCTTCAGCTGAAGAAATGGTTATATTTTCAAACCCGGCTTCTTTCAAATGATGTAAAATATCATTCACCTTGTTGGGACGTATAAATGCTTTTATTTCTTTCATAATTTTTGTTTTAATGGTCATGTTCTGTTTCTTCTTTGCCCATGTCTGCCAATAAATAGTATGCGGCATTCATTACTACTTTTGTGTTTTCAGGTAGTGAATCAATCAGGTGGATTTCTGTATAACCGTCATCTTTTAGCCCAGTGATAACCTCAATCATTTTAAAAGCCATTTTATCATCGTTGGCATCATCATCGTCAACATCACCATGTTCATGTCCTTCATGTGATTCTTCTTCGACATGATTTCCATTTTCTTCTGCGTGTTCATCATGCCCATGTTCTTCAAGAGCTTCATTATCTTGAATAAAAATGTATGATTTCGTTCCTTCCTTCACTATGGCATCATTGGGTAATGTGCGTGTATATTTCTTATCGGTGTGTAAATGACCTGAGAT
Source organism: Labilibaculum sp. DW002 (assembly GCF_029029525.1). NCBI lineage: Bacteria > Pseudomonadati > Bacteroidota > Bacteroidia > Marinilabiliales > Marinifilaceae > Paralabilibaculum > Paralabilibaculum antarcticum. The sequence continues at coordinate 1,685,176 of NZ_JAKJSC010000001.1, forward strand.
ATACATTCCAGAAATAAGACCAGAGACTTTTTCATTTATATCGGCATGAATATGTACTGCCCTTGAATTGGCTTCAAACTCTTTTCCAATAGCAAAAACAGTAGCTGTTAATTCTTCATCAGGACGATTTGAAACTGTAAAATGAACTTTTTGACCTTCTTTTACAAGATGAACGTCTTTCTCATAAATCATAAAATCGGCGTGCATTTCACTGTTATCTGTAATAGCAAAAAGTTTGTCTTTGGCATCAACATAAGTACCAACTTTAATATTAACATCATTCACAAAACCATTAATGGGTGCTATGATATTTACTGTATTTGAAATAATTCCTTCTTCAATTTTATCAGGAGAAAGGTTTATCATTTGTAAACGAGATTTTAGTCCTGCGTACTTTGCTTTAGCTGTGTTGTATTCTGATTTTGCTTGTTGGTAATCTTTACCTGCACCAACATTATTTTCAAACAATTCTTGCTGACGTTCATACTCTTTTTCCAAGTATTCCAGTTTGTTTGCTACTTCCGAAAACTGTTCTTGAAGAATGATATAATCAGGATGTTCAAGCACGGCTAGTAGTTGCCCTTTGGATACTTTGTCTCCATGAAACACCTTGATGCTTTTTACATTTCCACCAATTATTGCAGTTACATCGGCACTGCTTGAAGGAGGAACTTCAAGTTGACCATTGGTTTTTACCACGGTGGTTAAATTCCGCATTAGGAAACTACCTAGTTTCAGGTTAAGTGCTTCACGTTGGTTCTTTTTTAACACAACCACACCTTCTGCGCCATGCTCTTCATGTTCTTCACCTTCATGACCTTTATTATTGCTTGAGTTACATGACATCAAACTTGCAATGGCTATAAATGCTATAAATATTTTTGTTTTCATTATATTTTTGTTTAATAGATTATTTACCTGTTAAAAATTTTAATTGAGCAGACAATTCAAAATACTCTACTTGTTGCTTGAAAAAATCCTGTTTTGTTTTGATAGCCATTTCCATGTTCTGAATAAACTGGATATAATCAATACTACCAAGGCGATACGCCAGATTGGATGCCTGAATTTGTTCTTCTGCTAATGGTAATGCTTCTCCCTGGTAATATCTTAATACATCTTGCAATGTAAGGTATCTGCTAATTTGTTGATTATACCTGGCTTTTATTTCCAGTTTCTTTTGCTCGTATTGCTGACCTACAATCTGCAAATTTATTTTTGTAGCCTTGGTTTTGCCTGACTGGGAAAAGAACAATAAAGGAACAGATATTCCCGCTTCCCATCCATAAAAACCTGATTTGCCGTCAACTGATTGCAATTTATATCCCAAATTTAACTTAGGTAGAAAATTAGACTTTTCCACTTTCCAAGCCGATTCTGCAACATCGATTCCTGTTGAGTAATAATTTAATAACGGACTTCCATTTAAAGAATCTCTCGCTGAAATAATATCAAAAACATTCTTTTCTAAATTTTGAATATTAACATCAAATTCCGTCGGATATAAAAGGTATTGATTTAGAATTTGCAAGCTTGCATAATAGTTACTTTCAGCTTTCTTAATATTAACCTGCAATTCTTTGTATTTGGCCGATGCCGAAAGATATTCAATTTTAGAAGTGGCCTGAGTCTTGTATCTTAACTCCGCAGCTTTCTGGAAATTTGCGTATAAGGTATCAAGCTGTTTGAAAAGCTGAAATTGTTGTTTGGCAAAGACAGCATTGTACCATGCCATACTTACATCACGAGCCAATGAATATTCGGTAAGCTTCTGTCCCGATTCAGCTTGTTGTGTTCGGGCACTGACTAATTTATTTTTTGCTGGAATACCAAATATATCTATGTCAGATTGTACAATTCCTAACTGATTTTGGACACCTGCAGAACCGTTCCCCACTTCCTCTTTTCCTGTGTATATTGAGGTACTACCAAAATCGTAAGAAGTGGCTTTTAAAGCTTTTTGCTTATCAACCTCCATCTGAGCAGCTTTAATTGAAGGATAATTCTCCTTTGCCCTTTCTATTGCTTGTTGCAAGTTTATTGATGAATCTTGAGCACTAAGTTCATTTGGAAGAACTGAAAACGTTACAATCATTAATACGGCTAATACAGCTGTTCCTACTTTAGGTAGTTTAATTGTTTTTTTTCCTGATTCAACAATGTTATATAAAACAGGTAGAACAACCAGTGTTAATAGGGTTGAAGTTAACATGCCGCCAATAACAACAGTTGCGAGTGGTCGTTGTACTTCAGCTCCTGCTGATGCAGATATTGCCATAGGTAAAAAACCGAGTATATCGGTAGAAGCAGTTAACAAAATAGGACGAATACGGCGAATAGAGCCTTTTGTAATTATTTCAGCTAAACTGAATTTACCTTCGGCTTTCATTTCGTTAAATCCACTGACAAGTACCAGTCCATTTAACACAGCAACACCAAATAGTACAATAAACCCAACTCCAGCAGAGATACTAAATGGCATTCCACGTAAATAAAGGGATATAATACCTCCTACAGCAGCAAACGGTACTGCTATATAAATCATAAGCGTTTGTTTTAGTGATTTTACGGCAAAAAACACTAACATAAAAATAAGGGCTAATGCCAGAGGTACGACTAAAGCAAGTCGTTTACTCGCTCTTTCAAGGTTTTCAAATGCTCCACCATATCTGATATAATACCCTGATGGAAGTACTAGTTTTTCATCTAATGTTTGTTGAATTTCTTCAACCAAAGATTTTACATCTCTGCCTTCAACGTTTATACCAACATAAGTCCTTCTGTTGGTATTGTCCCTACCAATTTGCATCGGACCTGGTTGATAGCTTATGTCAGCTACTTCTTTAAAGGGTATTTGATTACCATCGGGCAGGTTGACATATAAATTTTTAATATCTTCAATACTTCTGCGGTGTTCTTTATCCAGGCGAACTACCAAATCGAACATTCGTTCCCCTTCATAAATTTCTCCTGCAATTCCACCGCTAAATGCTGTTTCAACAATGGTATTTAACTCATTTATATTTAATCCGTAACGTCCTAACTTATTTCTGTTATAGTTAATTGTAATTTGAGGTAATCCTTTAGTTGCTTCGGCTTTCACCCCTGCAACTCCATCAATACCAGAAATAAGACCTTTTATTTCTTCGGCTTTTTCCGATAAAACATCCAGGTCAGCACCATAAAGTTTTACAGCAACATCTTCTCGAATTCCTGTTAGTAATTCGTTAAATCGCATTTCAATGGGTTGAGTAAAACCATAATTAATTCCCGGTAATTCCCTTACCTTTTCTTCAACCTGTTCTATTAATTCTTGCTTAGAATCAGCCTTTGTCCATTCATCTTTTGGATTTAGAATCACAAAAATATCTGCAATATCTAATGGCATGGGATCCATCGGTAAATCAGCAACACCAATACGGGACTGAATTGATTCAACTTCATCGGGAAAGTTTTCAAGAACTATTTGTTCGAGACGGGTTGAAGCTTTTTGAACCTCAGAAAGTGATGTGCCGGGTTTTAAAAATGCCTGAAAAGCAAAATCACCTTCATCAAGTTGGGGTGTAAATTCAGCTCCTAGCCTTGAGAAGATGAACCAACCGGATATTAATAATATCAAAGCAATTGCTATAACAATGCGACTCCTTTTAATTGCCCAATCTATAACCGGACTGTATATATTTTCAAGTTTTCCAATAAATTTGTCTCCCCATGTCTTCTTGTTAGTTTTTGGGGGCTGAAGGAATATGGATGCCATCATTGGAATATATGTTAGACAAAGCAAGACGACACCTAAAATTGCAAATCCAAAAGTCATAGCCATTGGAATAAACATTTTTCCTTCAACGCCTTGAAGAGCTAAAACAGGTATAAAAACGATGAGAATTATTAACTGACCAAAAAAGGCAGAATTCATCATCTTACTTGCTGATTTATATGCTATTTCATCTCTCTTGACCTTGTTTAATCTTGTGCCTATAAGCTCGTTTTTATGAAGATAAAAAATCACACTTTCTACAATAATTACAGCTCCATCTATAAGTATACCAAAGTCAATAGCCCCTAAACTCATAAGATTAGCCCATACTCCAAATTGATGCATCATAATAAATGAAAACAGCATGGCTAATGGGATAGTAGAAGCTACAATTAGTCCTCCACGTAGGTTTCCTAAGAAAATTACAAGGACAAATATTACGATTAACGCTCCAATAGAAAGGTTTTCGGCAACTGTAGATGTGGTACTTTTAATAAGTTTACTCCTATCAAGAAATGACTTAATTTCTATACCTTCCGGTAAAGACTTTTGAATTAAAGCCATTCTCGTCTTTACATCTTTGATAACATCGTTTGAATTAGCGCCTTTTAACATCATGACAATACCACCAACAGCATCGCCCTTACCATTTTGAGTAAAAGCACCATAACGCACAAAACTGCCAAACTTTACATCGGCTACATCCCTGATAAAAACTGGCTTACCATCTTTATTGATAACAAACGTATTCTTTATATCATCCAAAGAGCGCATCAATCCCTCACCCCGAATGAAATTAGCCTGGAAGTTCTTCTCAATATAAGCCCCGCCTGTATTTTGATTATTTGTCTCTAAGGCATCAAATACATCTGCCATGGTTATTCCCATGCTTCTTAGTTTATCAGGGTTAACTGAAACTTCATATTGTTTGCCTTTGCCACCAAAAGAGTTTACCTCGACAACACCAGGAACCATAGCCATTTGACGTTTAACAATCCATTCCTGCATGGTCCGTAGCTCCATATCGTCATACATCTTTTCATAACCGGGCTGAACCTCAAGTGTGTACTGATAAATTTCACCTAAACCTGTACTGATAGGAGCCATAAATGGTTCAGCAAAACCTTCCGGTATTTTTTCTTTTATTTCGGATAAAGCTTCACTTACTAATTGCCGTGGCAGGTAAGTACCCATTTTATCTTCAAAAACGATTGTAACTACCGAAAGTCCAAATCTTGAAACAGACCTTATTTCTTCAACTCCTGGAAGGTTGGCAACTCCAAGTTCGACCTGATAGGTTACAAATTGCTCAATGTCTTCCGTTCCCAAGTTAGGGGCTGTAGTTATTACTAGTACCTGATTGTTTGTAATATCAGGTACAGCATCAAGTGGCACTTTGTTCATAGAGTATATACCCCCTATAATCAGACCGATTATCATCAGTCCGACTAGTGCCTTGTTTTTAATTGAAAAAGATATAATTCTGTTTATCATTTCATATTTGTTTTACATGTTATTAACCTGATTTTATTTACTTGCTTTTACTGCATAATAATTTTTGAAGTTTTTTATGTTTTCAAAATAGACCAACACAGGTTGATTCTTCTCTTTCAAGCCAATTATGGCATCGGATTTACTGATGGTTTTACCGGAAAAAGCATCTGTAACAAAAGCAATTTCCCGAAAGTTGTTGATTAGATGTTGATGGCACCTTGAGCCACAGATATAGAATACTCCGTTGTCATGCATAACTTTTGAACTTTCGTGATACTGCAAACGATCATTGCACATACAAACCTGCTCATTAGGAAACTGTCCTGCCGTACAATGCGAATTTTCGGTAGGCATATTTGGTATCGCACCAATAAGTGAAAAAAAACAGAATTTAGATTAGAGTTAGAAAAAGCAAACTAAAACTGATCAACATCGTTCTATTGAATCTTTGGTTTTCAACGATTTGCTTTTACCTTAATTGTTTTTTACTTAACCTCCTTGCAGCCATGGTACCAAACAATTATTTATGAGTCGATAATCTTTTGGTATTTCTTAAAATGAAAACCAAACAGGAATTCCAACTTTTTTTTGCAATAATTCTTGCGGAATTTTGAACGTTATTTTATTTAAAACAGATCATTTTTATGAAATGAATAAATACAATTCGCTAAGTCACAAGAATTGCTCTCATGTCTTCCAGAAAAGGAAACTAAATTAAACTTTGGGAGGTCGAAAGAATGAAATTATACATTCCCTTTCATTCTGTACAATTGATGGTACTGTTAAGTTAAAACCTGTAAAATCAATCTGGAAGGTAAAGTACACAACTGGTTGGGGGTGTGTTTGACAGCAAACACAAAAACAAAAAGGAGAACATAAATCAACATCATATGAATGATATTGGTCTTGTTCAAGCAATTCCAGAACAACTGAATTTGTATCAGCAGCATGTACATCAGTACAAGGCATGGCTGTTAAAACCATTACATACACCGATAATATGACTGCTATGATTTTCATACTTAATTAATCAGTTGCTTTAAATATCTACATACAAATATCGGAAAAAGTTTGTGCAACTGAGTTGCAAAGTTATTTCTTGCAATTGGAACAGATTCCTTTTACAACTAGGTTCACGCTTTCAAGCAAAAAATCAGAAGGAAGTTTGATATCCGGAATTTGTATTTCATCCAGACAATACGTTTGATTGCATTTTGTACAAAGAAAATGAACATGAAGGTCCTCTAGATGGCAATTGCATTTTTCATGACACAAGGCATATTTAACCGCTCCTGTTCCATCCTCAATATGATGGATTAGTCTTTTTTCTTCAAAGGTTTTTAATGTCCTGTAAAGAGTAGCCTTGTCAGCTTTTTCAAATTTCTGTTCCAATTCAGGCAGACTGATGGCTGTATTTTGATCAATCAAAACCTGTAAAACCAACTGACGCATAGCAGTTGGTCTTATGTTTTTGGATTTGAGCTTTTTGTCTAATTCAGGATTCATTTTTTTTCAAATTAACAACAACTTTTATTTCTCTGAAGTGTATCAAGGTCTTTAATCCAATCTTCCCCATACTTCTTGACAAGAATTATTCGGAGATTTGTCTCTCTCGAGTGAACTTCAAGACATTTATAAGGGGTTATTTTTATAATTAACATCCATATTATTAAGATACCTATAAACTGTAGCTCTACTTTTACCAATAATAATGGCAATGTCTTCAGCTTTCATTTTTTTATCTTCATATAATTCTTTAGCTATTTGCGCTTTTTTATAAGCGTCTTTTGAAAGACCTTTAGGTTTACCTATAAATTTACCTCTTAGCCTAGCTGCCTCTTGTCCCGCTTTTGTGCGTTCAATAATTAGTTCTCTTTCATATTCTGCAAGTGAAGCGATGATATTTATAAAAAACCTACCTTGCGAAGTTGTTGTATTAATATTGTCATTCAAGCTAATAAAATTTACACCAATCTTTTTAAAATGATCAATTAATTCGACAATATGTCTTATGGATCGGCCTAATCGGTCCAACTTCCAAACAACAATTGTGTCCCCTTCCCTCAGCTTATTGATCATTTCTTGTAGGTGTGGGCGCTCTTTATAGCCAGAAATTTTCTCAGTAAATATTGTATCGCAACCAAATTTTTTGAGAGCAATAATTTGCAAATCCAACTTCTGATCTTTTGTACTTACCCTGGCATATCCAAATTTTTGGTTGCTCATATCTCAAATAGTTTAAAGGTTGACATTAATTAATGAGACAAATATATGATACAAAAATACCATTTACAAAGTTGAATATTCGTTGTATCACAAAGTGACCGTTTTGTGATACATATTTTCGTGTTCATAAAATTGGATGATTTCCATATTTAATAAGCAAAATGAATGGATGATCAATTATATTGAGTGTATGGGAAAGAATAATCCTGAAACACACAACCAATGTGTTTTAAAGAGGCCTTTCCCAAATTAAGTTTATAGCCTATTGGTCTTAAGCAAACCAAACAATACTTAATGCTTTGTTTTTATATGGAATAACCTGTTCAAAGATCTTACTGTTCAGATCTTCGTCTCTAATATCATTAAACCAATCTATTCCCCACAATTCTTCTGTTCTCTTTTGCCCAATACCTGTTCTAAAGTATTGTCCTGCGAGACTATCTTTTGGAACATTAATTTTCCCATCAGCTAAATTCCAGAATTGGAAGTCGTCACTTTGCCATTTCCATTGAATTTTATTATCCTCCATATAAACTACCATAATAGGGTGTGTCCCAATATCTGCAAAACGTATTGCACAGGCGGTGATACTTACATGATATTTTTTGTGTAGATCTTCAATAATATTATAATCAAACCTTCTGTAAAATTCACAATCAAGCCTAAATCTTTCTTGAGGCATTAATAAGCATGAAGCGAAAAAGTCAGCTTCTCTTTCAATCATTTGATGTTTATTCTTATTGTATCTGGAAGGATGTGGTTCTAATAAACCTTCTTTAAGTGCAAGGCGATGAGTATTTATAAAGTAATGGCCTAATTCGTGTGCTAATGTAAATCTCCCTCTTTCTTTATCTTGAGTGTTACCTAGAGCTGTATTTAAATGTATATAATAACCATTATCATAGACTAAGGTTCCATCAAAAGCATTACCATAATCATCGTAAAAAACAGGAACATCCTCTAGATGAGCTATCTTTTTGAGAGGGGTTATCGTTTCATCATGCTCCATTGCAAGAAATTCTGCTATTTCTCGAATTTGATTTTTTTTACGGCTATTTATCTTCATCGTTATGTTTTCGCTTCATTTTTTCAAGAATTGACTGAGGAATATGCTCATTTCCCTTTCTCGCAGCAATTCTTAACTCATTAATATCTTGTTGCTCTTCATCATTCCTCAACCTTAGTACTTTTCCCTTTTTCTCAAAAGATTGATTAATAATTTCTTCAGGATTAATCCTAACATTTTTTAGTTTGAAATCATAATTCTCATATAATAACTCAAACTGTTCCAATTCTTTATCATTTCGTGGATAAATATACCCTGCAATAGCCAATAATTCGTCGAATCTATCAGCATTTATGTTGTTGCTTTTTTTCTTAGCTGCCATAGTTTCTGTTTAAAAAGTTTTCGACTTGTTTAATCGCTTGTTCTTTATATTTCCTAATCGAGCCTGGAACTAACTCCAATTCATTTTGAAGTTTTTTACTTACAGATCTTGGAATGTTTTTTCCCGCTGGAGCATATAGTTTGTATGTCAAATATATAATACGATGCTTTTCTCCCAGCTGAGCAATTACATCATCAAGAACTTTTAGCTGTTTTCTTAATTCTTTCCTAGTTATCTCATCATCTGTTGTTTTATCCACTAATTCATCAAGTGAGTATATTAATGACAAATCAGTTTCTATATCTGGTTCATGACAAGTCCCTCTATTGGTATAGTTTGCAAGCTGAGTATATGCTATTCTATTAAGCCACCTTCTTATACCAGTGTCAACCTCCTTCGATTTTGATTTTTCATGATTATATGTATGATATTTCCATACTCTGGCAAATGTACAATTAACAATATCTAGTGCAACGGTTTCTGTAAGATTCCACTTATAGCAAAATATCTCTGCAGCCTTAACAACTGCTTGGTCATAGCGGATACAGAATTCTTCAAAAGCAGCTTTAGCTTCTTCTGGATATTCTTCTTTCCAGCCTATATATTCAAGTAAATTCAGACTACAGGCTAATTTCATTTCTTCTATAACTTCCAAAACTAATTTTGTTAATTAAATACCAAAAGCGTGAGTCACGCTTTTGGTATGATTATAAAGGATGTATAAAATTAATGAAATATTTAACAATATGGCAACAAACCCACCGAAAGACGGAAGTAGAAAAGGAGCAGTTAAACAACGCTCACAAGTAAAGAATCCTAAAACAGGTCTTTGGACAAAGCGTGATGCTGAGACAGGGAAATTTATAGATGTGAAAACATCAAGTGATAAACCATTTAAAGGAGTTAGAAAGGAGAAAAACTAAATTATGAAGAACAATTTTTTTAATTATTTCAAGTCAGGCATTTTGGTGTCAGTTATAGGCGCATTGGTTATTGCTTTGTATTTGGCAAAGAGCCATTGGGAGCTATCAATTGCTATCTCAGGAACAGTTACCATGTTGCTTGTCTTGATTTCAAAATACCTATGGAAATTTAAGCCTTTCAAATGGCTGTTTTGGGTAGATGATTTCTCTGGCAGATATGAGGGAGTATTGAGATATCAGTATATCGATGATCAGGGCAATTTTCAATCAGGAGAGAGAAAGCATGTGAAGGTTATTAATCAAAATGGGAGCCGTATTTCTATTGCATCATTTACGCTCAATGAGGATGGTGAGAAATCTTCTCCATCATATAGTAGAGGTATGTTTATAGAACTTACAGAAGATGAGAATCACTACCAAATTATCTATCATTTCTTAAATGAGGGTAACCCCCAACTTGGATTCCCACCTCATTTTGGGACTGATGTATTAAAATTTATAAAGAATGGTACATCTAAGAAATTGACAGGTGGATATTATACAAACAGAAATCCTCAAACGAGGGGAGAATATTTTAATCTTAAATGGGTCAGTAATGACCTTAGTCACGAATTTTAATAATATTTAGTTATGGCAGTTTTGCACAAAGAATTTACAAAGTATAATAAGGATATAAAGCTTACATCCTCTCGTAAAGAGTCACTAAAGGACAGTCGAAGAGACATTAAAAAGAAAATCAGGAAATGGTTTAAGGATAACAAGCCGGATGATTTGCAACCTAAATTTCATGGACAAGGTTCATTTGAAATGAATACCGGAGTTAATCCTATTCCTGAAAAATATAGCGACAATAATACGTTATTAAAATACGACTTAGATTTTGGTATTTATTTCATTGAAAAGGACGATGAAGATAATAAGCAAACCATCGAAACATGGCATGATTGGGTTTATAAATCAGTTGAAGACCATACGGCTCAAAAGCCAATTAAAAAAACAACCTGTATTCGGGTTATTTATATTGATGGGCATCACCTAGATTTACCAATATATTATAAGTTGGATGATGTTATCGAACTGGCTCATAAAGCTAAGAGTTGGATTGAAAGCGACCCAAAGGAATTTTACGAATGGTTTAACAATCTTAAAAATGCGCAGTTGGAGAGAGTTGTTAGGTACATAAAAGCTTGGAAAAACTATCGTGAACTAAAAAATACGAATTTAAAATTACCTAGTGGTTTTGAGCTTACAATCTTAGCTGCAAACAACTATGTTGAGGATGATAATGATGACAAAGTATTCAGAGAAACAGTTCGTAAAATAGACACAGTACTTAATAAGCCTAATGGTTTTATGTGTTTACGTCCTACAACTCCTAAGGATGAAGATGTTTTTGCTAATTATTCAACTACAAGAAAGGATAATTTTCTCACAATATTGAAAAGCTTACTGAATGATTTAGATAGAGCTAGGGATGAAAAGAACTTCAAAAAGGCTTCTGAAATATTACGTGATAATCAGTTTGGTGATAGATTTCCTTTTGGAGAAGATAAAGACGAAGAAGATAAAAGTAATAACCTTAGTGCAAGTCTTGGAGCAGCACTAATTACACCAAAACCTTATGGAGCTTAATCTGCAGATTCAAGAAGTATTAAAGCACTACCCAGACTTATCTTTTAATGAAATAAACAATTCTATTGATGGGGAATTGTTTATTTCAAAGGATGACTCCTATGATGTATCAATAGAATTAGAGCCATATCCTAGGCATTTTCCGAGGTTGTTTGAAGTTAGTGAGCGTATACCACGAAAAGTTACCCGTCATACTTATACAGATACAGGTTCTTGTTGTTTGTCTACACAGGCAAAAGCTCAAATTTTAATGAGAACAGAAGTGGAAACACTTTATTTGTTTGTAAAAGAGGTTGTTGTGCCATATTTCCAAAACAATTCATATTTTGAAATAAATGGACATTATAAAACCGATGAGTATTCTCATGATAAGCTTGGAATCATTGAAGGATATAGAGATATCTTACAATCAAATAATGATTTACTCATTGCCAGGCTCATGATAAATAGAATTGAATACAAGAAACTAAAGATGCACGATTTATGCTATTGTGGTAGCGGTCAGATAATGAAAAAATGCCATAATGGTAGGCATCATACTTGCTATAAAGACTTTCGTAAAATTGACATTGAGCTTCTACAATGTGATTTAAGGATTTTTATTGATAAAATAAAAAAAGGGAGATAGTTTTAAAACTACCTCCCTCTTTTTACTCCAGTACGATTCTTAAGCCGATCTAACCTCAAGATTCAATGTTTTACCCAATGCACTAAATACCCTACTTAATGTATTAACTGTAACATTAGATGAATTGTTCTCAATTTTAGATATCTGACCTTTTTTGACTCCTATTCTCTCTCCTAACTCTGCTTGCGATAATTTTTGTTCTATTCTTAATTTTTTAATTTCAATTCCAATTAATTCAGACTTTAGCTCAACTTCATATTGATCTCTCTTAGCAGTTCCTTCTTTCCCAAGAAAATTATCTTTTACTTGATCCAAAGTTTTAAAACCTGCTTTTTTAACTTGATTTTTCATAACGATTTTAATTTGATTCAATTTATTACTCTGGAGTAATTCGGAGTACAATTAAGTCACTTAAGAAAAGAATTGTTCTGCTATCTTCCTGGCTTTCTTTATTTCCTTTTCAGGAACTTTTGAAACCTTTTTCACAATACCATGAGTGCAGAGGACTAATGATTGTGAGTCTTTGTTCCAAACGGCTAAAAGTCGGTAGCGATTCGATTTGTTTGTCACCCTAAATTCCCAAACATCATCTCTGAGTTTTTTGAATTTTTTGGGATCGATACAATATTGACACTGTTCGATGATCGTGAACAGTTTGTTTCGAACCTTTTCATCTAAAACCTCTAAGAAGTTTTCAGATTCTTTACTTAATACAACATCAAATAACTTGATCATTTGCTACAAAGATATAAAAAGTCTACTTAAAAGCGAACTTTTGAGAATGTAAATTAAGATTTCATTAAACTCTCCAGCTGGTGAAATCAACCAATTTGAACCTAAGAGTAAAGCTTTTCAGCACTGGTAAGGGATAGCCTTGTCCGATAACCCATGTTATGATCACCTACCCTATTTAAGGTACTCAAACTAATTTCCATCCACAAGCAAAGTTTATCCTGAAAGAGTTACCAAAACGGCTTTTGCTGAGTATAATATGTAAGAAGATAAGCTCCTCTCTTTATGTCTGAATTTGAAAGTGTATAACTAAAGGACTCCTTTCTTTTCCCCAATATAATCAGGCATTTCCAACAGTCTGAAAATAAAGTTTGCCAAAACATAAACTTTTGCCCCTAAAACTGATATATAAATTACCTCATTAGAAGTAATGAGGATAAAAAAAAATTAACAAAATTATGAAATGGAAAACATTCAAGAGAATTATTAAAAAATGGAAAATGAAAAATTCAACCAAGCAAATTAATTACGCCTTACTGGTTATAAAATTAATCAAGGAAGGCATAGGGTTTTTCTTATAACTTGAGTAAATAAAAAGTGAGTGAAATTTTTAATTTTCACCCACTTTTCACTTTGTTCCAAAAATAACAATTGTATGTAGTTAAGGTGGAATTTTGAAACGCTTCTTTTTTTTGATACCAAATTGTTCTTTGTCCAGCTGCACCGGCTTTCGTTTTTGATACCGTTTTTATCAGCTGCAGAAAGTTCCAGGACAAATAAATGATACCTAAATAAAATTAATTAGCTTGAAAAGGGATAAGAATGTTACTATTTGTACACCTCCACAAACCAACTTGCCTTACAAGGTGATATACTGTCCGTTACGTTAATTTGTATTTTCTGCATCGAAAAAACAAAAGCTCTCCCTCTCCTTTAAACTCTTTACATATATCACGGTCTTTGCTACATGCATAAGCATCCCTTTTCAAAAAGGTCATGACTTATCCAAAAGGAAACGGAATAAATGGCCTGTGTATTGGCTGGGAAAATCATTTCAATGTGTTTTAAGCAGGTTAGCCAAAAGGCTTTGTATTTTGCAGCATGCAAAATACAAAGCTTTTTGCCACCTGGCCTGTGTGAAGGATAAAAAACTCTTTGAAATGATTGGGTGTGTTTATGCCGAACGCTTTTGTGTTAATCCATGCCCGTTTCTAAATTTGCTGACACATGTATGAAGATAAACATCTAATAAACCATTACATTCAGACACAAGAAATAAAACTATAACACATTCACCTTCTTTTGTAGAACATCCATATCAGTAGAGATCGATCATACTGGTCAATATTATGGCAAATCCAACTTGCTTTTAGAGTGCTACATATCAATATTTTAAAACAAAAAGTTCACACTTTTCGTGATGGTATCCTAAATTGTAAATGCGAACAATTAAAAAATTATGTATCGTTAACTTTTAAACTATTTCTTTTTTTCTTTCAGCTCTAGCTTTATTTTCAGCTCCTCCATATCCTCCGCAACCTTCTCATCCAAAATTTTCGCATAAATCTGTGTTGTTTTTAAGGAAGTATGTCCCAACATTTTAGAAACTGTTTCAATAGGAACACCATTGGACAAAGTAATCGAAGTTGCAAATGTATGTCGAGCCATGTGCATACTAATATCTTTATTAATATTACACATATCCCCTATCTCCTTTAAATAACTGTTCAATTTCTGATTTGTTAATACAGGCAATAATTTACCAGAATAGACAGTCGCAGGATAATTCTCATAAGCATTCAAAATTTCTTTAGCCTTTGGCAATAATGGTATCCTACATCTTGTGTTGGTCTTGTTTCGATCAATGACAATCCAGTCTTTATCATCATTTCCTTTTTGTAGATGAGTTCCGTTTAATTTATGGATATCGGAATAAGACAAACCTGTATAACAAGCAAAAACAAAAATATCACGAACCAATCTTACACGGTCCATTTCAATGGACTTGTTTTCAATTCTCTCTAACTCTTCTGAAGTTAAGTATTCCCGATGAGTTGTTACCAAAGGAACCTTATAATTCCCATAGGGATTCTTATCAATATGCCTCAAAGAAATCGCAAGGTTTAGAACACGGCGAAAATGTTTGTGATAATTCCAGGCCGTATTCTGATGCACCTCAAATTTAGTTTTCAAGTAGACATCAAACTCATCCAAGAATTTATAGTCTATTTTTCCCAGTGGATAATCCTTTGTTTTAAATTTAAATTTGATGAAGTTACAAATACGTTTTCGAGAAGACTTATAGTGTTTGTAGGTCTCCATAGCATATCCTCGGTGCAGTTTTTCCGCCATACTATTAAGATAGTAATCAAAAACAAATAAAATACCAACATATTTTCCATCGTCTTCATTTAGGTATTTGCTTTTAATTGCGTTGACATCAAATTCATCACCAAAAGACTTGAACTGATTGTAAATATCAAGAAATTCAAGTTGAATTTTATCCAAGGTATTATTTATTACCATCGAGGCATCATTTTGTCCTTTATGCTGTTGCCCATTTTCATCCCATTTTTCTGGAATCACAAAAATATTAGAGGATAGTTCAACTCGTTGACCATTCATGGTCAACCGCACGTAAATAGGGGCTTTACCATTAACTCTAGCCCTCCCTTTTTTCAATGAAAAATTGATAGTCAGTCTCATAATCGTTGTTAAGTTTATATTTAACCTTGAATCATCCCGTTTTGCATCTATAAATTAGTAGAAATTCTACCAACTTCAAATAGTAAAACGAATCAATTCGCATCATTCTTGATGTTGATTTAGAGAGATTTATGAGCTTGTCGAGAACAAAAACTTAACAGTATGTCTGTTCTCGATATAGTCTCGCTTAATATGCGATTATTTGCCTTTAATTGATGTTTTCAAAAAACAAAAAGCACTTAAGTCAGTGACTTTAAGTGCTTTTGTTTTTATTTAACAGTTAAGAAGTGCCCAGAAAAAGACTCGAACTTTCACGACCATAAGGCCACCAGCCCCTCAAGCTGACGCGTCTACCAATTCCGCCACCTGGGCAAGGGCTAGCAAAAGTAACAAAAAAGAACCAAATGCAAAACACATCGCCCCATTCATAGTACTTCTAAATAAAATATCATTCCCTATAATTCTTCTTTGGAGATGAATTTCATTTTCTATCTTTGTGAAATATTAAAAAGATACATGGCAGAAAATAAAAAGGATTACACCTACCTCGACAAATTAGCAGTTCAACCTGAAAAATGGAATGAATTAAATAAGAATGAATTTCAGATCATGACATTCAGAACCTGCTTTTTATATGGCGAAAGTCAGAATAAAAAAATGATTCCTGTCTTGTTTCAAATTTATGAACACCTGCAATCAACTACTACTAGCGAGGAAAGAATAAAAATGCTAACCGCATTAAGTGCCTCCATTCGAAAAAATAGACCAAAAGCGATTATGGCCTTATTTCCTTTTATTCAGGTAGAAGAAGATGGTGATGTTATTCGTGCGGCAAGCCAATTTTTCGTTAACCTTTCTGTTTTGTCCAATAAAGAATTTACTTCAGGTGCCAGAATCATGATCGAATTGGTTAAAGATGCTCCCCTAGACAGCAATTCAGCCTATATTCTTCTTGGTCTTTTAGACATCAACAATGAAAAAATTGACAAGCTGATATCTCTTCTAAAAACAATTCTTGGCAATGATGTAAAAAGCATTCTTCACAACAACGGCATTACTTTGTAAAAAACAAGCTTGAAAATTGAGGGTGTAGATCCGCACTGCTGTGCGGATAAATATGTTTGTCTGTAGGGCAAACATATTATAGCCCAAGGTAAATGAGCGAAGCTTCTTTTAATTAATAATGAGTAATTAAAAAAGTATAATTAGGACGCAGATAATTATGATTTTTTAAGATTCACCCTTTTCCCTATCGGGTTTTTTCTCCCGAGAATCGGGACAGGATCTCAAAAGGAAAAACAGCAGTTTGAATCTGGATTGCAAGATTAATTGGGACAGTATTGGATTGTATGATTTTTTTGCCTGAAGGGCAAACATATTATAAGTCAGGGCAAATGAGCGAAGCTTCTTTTAATGAATAATTAAAAATAACCTCATCCTATCCTTCTTCCCGAATATCGAGACAAGCTGTTCCTCCTCGCTACCGATCCCGATTAACCGGGAGAGATCACCGAAGATCATGACAGCCCATTCCAAAAGCGATCGACTCTCTAAAGGGAGTGAAAAATAATCACCAATAATATAAACATCTACCTTTTTAGATCTTTTAACAGTTATTTATATCGTGCAAGACATATTTTTCATAGATTTGTTTAAGCAAAAATAAATCGTGAAATTCAAGTAACTATTACTGACAAATAACAATTGTACTTATGAAGAAAATTGCCCAGATCATATCTGTATTTGTTTGCATCATTCTTTTAAGCGCCGCAAGCACATTTGCTCAAAGCAACTTAGAAGAAGCACTACTAAAAGCAAAATCAGAAAACAAAACCGTATTCGTCAATTTTTCAGGTTCTGATTGGTGTAGAGCTTGCATCCTATTAAAAAAGACAATCCTTAACACTGAAGAGTTTGAAAAATATGCAGGTGAGAATTTGGTGATTCTTGATCTGGATTTTCCAAGGTTAAAAAAGAACAAACTATCGAAAGAGCAAACTGCTACCAACGAAGCATTGGCTGAGAAATACAATAAAAATGGTCAGTTCCCAACAATCATTCTGATGGATTCAGATGGAAAAGTGCTTGGAAAAACAGCTTACAAAAAGATTTCTCCAGAGAAATACATTCAACACATTCAGTCTATTATTAACAAGTAAGCAATGAAATACATTGGAATTATTCTTGTTCTAATTGGTGCTTTTTCCTCTTCTGTAAACGCTCAAAGCAATAAATCTCACAAAGAAGTGTTGTTGTTGATGGGATCAAGATTTGAACTTACCGCTGTAAGTGAAAATGAAGCTTTGGCAAAGGAGGCCATTCACGCAGGAATTGCAGAAATCAAAAGGATTGAAAGCTTGATCTCCTCCTGGGATTCCAATTCGCAAACGAGTAGTGTTATTCGCAATGCGGGAATTAAGCCAGTTAAAGTAGATCAAGAGCTGTTTAACCTGATTAGAAGATCGATAAAAATTTCGAACTTAACCCATGGCGCATTTGACATTAGCTACGCCTCGATGGATAAAATATGGAAGTTCGATGGCAGCATGAAAGTGATGCCTGATTCTGCTTCGGTAAAAGCTTCGGTAAGCAAAATCAATTACGAGAACATTATTTTAGATGCCAAGCAACAAACTATTTTCTTAAAGGAAAAAGGAATGAAAATTGGATTTGGAGCTATAGGGAAAGGCTATGCTGCCAATAAGGCTCTCGATATCATGTCGAAAATGGATTTGAAAGGTGCACTGGTTAATGCCTCCGGCGACCTAATCAGCTGGGGAAAAGATGAAGGTGGTAAAGATTGGAAAATTGGGATCTCGAACCCAAAAAATAAGGATCAAATCTACTCTTGGTTAACCATTGGCGAAACTGCTGTGGTAACATCCGGCAATTACGAAAAATTTGTTGAGTTTGATGGTGTAAAATACAGTCACATTATCGACCCTCGATCGGGATATCCTGTAAAAGGACTAAGTAGTGTGAGTATTATATGTCCCAATGCTGAACTTGCAGATGCATTAGCAACATCTGTTTTTGTTTTGGGTAAGGATAAAGGTCTTGACCTTATCAATCGACTTAAAGGCATCGAATGTCTTTTAATTACAGATAAACAAGAACTGATCACCTCGACAAACTTAAAGTTAGAGTACCACAACATAAAGAATCAGAAAAGTAAATATCAAATTCAAATAGGAGAAACGAATGAAAAATAGAAGAAAGTTAAACTTGCTTCTGATGGGTCTTTTCGCTATTATAGCAATGAATAGCTGTGTTTCTGTAGCAGGATATCAAAAGACTTATCTTAACGACGAAGCAATGGCGCTTCAGGCTAAAAAGCTCGAAAGCTATGAATCGAATTTTCAATCGTACCGCGAAGGTGCTGCCGGTGCCAACGGCGGTAAATCAGGGGGAGGTTGTGGATGCAATTAAAGAAACTATTCACGCTACTATTACTAGCAGGAATTTCTGTAACAGGCTTTGCTCAAACAGACAAGAATAGCATAGACGACAAACAAGAAGACAGTCGTAAAAAAGTAAAGACAGACAAAGCTCCCGAAGATTTTAAAACTACCGAGGTGAATTTCTTGCTTAATTATTATGAGCAAGATGGTGATCACTCTCCAGTTACCGGCGGACAAGGAACTGAAGAATTAAGCAATGTAGCTCCAAGTTTTGTAGTGCATATTCCTATGGATTCACTCTCAAGCTTGGATCTTAATTTCGGGATTGATATTTATTCTTCGGCTTCTACCGATAATATCGACTTTTTCGAAGCTGCGGACAACAAATCGTCAGCCTCAGGAATGGATGCAAGAGCGCATATCAATGCTTCTTATTCACGTAAATTAGCCAAGTCGGGAAATGACTACAGCTTTATGGCAGGCTTTTCACAAGAATATGATGTGTCCTCATTCAATTTTGGTGGATCCTACACCTTGAATTCTAAAGATCAAAATCGTTCACTTACCATTGACGGTCTGTTCATGAACGACACTTGGAATTTACTTTATCCTGTCGAAATTAGAGATAATATTGCGAAGAAGACCATTACAGATGACACCAGAACAACTGTAAAATTTGGCTTATCGTATTCGCAGGTAATCAACAAACGCTTACAAGCCTTATTCTCGGCCGAAGTTGTTTCGCAAAGAGGATTGCTTTCAACTCCTTTCCATCGTGTATTTTTCGACGATGCAAACATTGGTGATAGCAATGCGATCTTAAGAAATTTAAGCCATGTTGAACGCCTTGACGATAGCAGAATTAAAATTCCAGTATCGATGCGTTTTAATTACTATTTAAGTGATTTTATTCGCGTTAAAACCTTCTATCGTTTCTATACGGATAGTTGGGGAATTTCTGCTCACACAGCAAGCCTAGAATTGCCAATGATGGTTTCTCCATCTTTTATCGTGTCGCCATTTGTAAGGTATCACACGCAAACTGCTGCTGACGATTTCTACGATTTTGGACAAGCTAGTGCAAGCAATACACCTGAATTCTATACTTCAGATTACGATTTATCTGATCTCAACAGTGTGAAAATTGGAGTTGGCCTTCAATACTCTCCAGTAATGGGTGTTAGCAACTTTAAATCTCCATTCAGAAAAAACAAAACAGCACAACTTAAAAGCATTGGTTTACGAACCGCCTACTACGATCGTAGCGATGGCTTAAATGCTTGGATGGTAAGTCTCGATTTTGGATTTACTTTCTAACAATCAACATATTCTATAAAAAGCCTCGTACATCGAGGCTTTTTTTTTATCTTAAGTGAATGAACAGAAATAAAGCTCTTTATCTCCTTTTTCTATTTCTCTTAGGGTCTCTTTGCGGATTTGCCCAAGATAACTCGAAGTCAAAAATCAAACTTGACAAAGAACAAAAGGATACAGAGGTAAATTTTCTCTTCAATTATTACGCTCAAGATGGCGACAATTCACCCGTTACAGGAGGAATAGGAAGCGAGAAACTTAACAATTACAGTTCTTCCATCCTTGTCCATCTACTTCCCGACAGTTTAACTCAACTTACTTTAGAGCTAGGCATCGATGCCTATACCTCAGCATCAACAGACAAGATTGATTACTTTAAAACACACCAATCTTCCGCTTCTGGTAAAGATGGAAGAGCTCATATTAATGCTGATTACACACGTAAGCTTGCCCATTCAGAAAACAAATATGGATTCCATTTTGGCTTTTCCATCGAATCTGATATTTATTCACTTGGCATAGGAGGCAAATACATGATCAATTCAAAGGATCTTAATCGATCATTGCGAATATCTACAAGCTATTTCAGAGACAACTGGCATTTAATCTATCCACACGAACTACGCAGTAAAGAAAGCTGGTTAAGCACAGATATTAGGAATACGCTTAGCATAGAATTATCCTTGACTCAGGTTCTCAATCAAAAATCGACCATTGGCATCACTGTCGAACCGGTATTTCAATTTGGCCTACTTTCTACACCATTCCACAGAGTCTTTTTTAATGATGCCGCTGGCAAATTATTCGACGATTTAGAATTCTTAAGTCATACAGAGCAACTACCCAACAGAAGATTCAAACTCCCTATTTCTCTTCGTTATCATTATTACCTGAACGATTTTTTTAGATTCAAAAGCTATTACCGAATCTATTCAGACACATGGGGAATACAAGCCCACACAGCAAGCATTGAAACACCATTTTTCGCATCTCAAACCTTCATCCTTGCTCCTTTTTTCCGATATCACACACAATCAGCAGCAAGGTATTTTGCTCCTTTTGCTACCGTAAACGCCTTAAACCCTCCACGCTACCATACTGCAGACTACGATTTATCAAAACTTCATTCCTATAAAACAGGCATTGGCATATCCTACGCTCCCATTTTTGCAATTCGCAAATTCAAATCGCCTTTTAAAAGCTCAAAAACAGCCCAACTAAAAAGCATTAATCTAAGATCGGCCTATTACAAAAGAAGTGATGGATTAAAGGCTTGGCTGATTAGCCTCGATTTAGGATTTATCTTTTAATAAAATACAGGGCATAAAAAAAACGGTTTCATATTAATGAAACCGTTTTACTGAGCGAGAAACGAGACTCAAACTCGCGACCCCAACCTTGGCAAGGTTGTGCTCTATCAACTGAGCTATTCTCGCATAATATATGCGTTGTGCTCTAACTCCCGATAACTATCGGGATGAGCTATTCTCGCATTTTCCTTTTTAAAAACTCTAATTATTGAAAGAAAGGAAAAACTTCAATAATCTTGGAGCGAGAAACGAGACTCAAACTCGCGACCCCAACCTTGGCAAGGTTGTGCTCTATCAACTGAGCTATTCTCGCATACTAATCAGAACATGTGTTCTTATCTTTAGCGATGCAAATATAGATATTCTAAGTCTTTTGACAAGCAAAATCAGCAAAAAAATTTCAATAAATCCTCTCAAACAGGGCTAAAATTCTGATTATTTGGACAAAAAGAAAGAGGAAATTATTTAGAATAATCTCCTCTTTATCTATTTACAAGCTTTTGAAGACTACAAATTGTCTTTTAAAAACTTATTGAATCGCTTGTACAAATGCAATCTGGTTTTACCACCATAGATACTGTGATTACGGTTGGTGTAAATCTGCATTTCAAATTGCTTATCTGCCTGAACCAATCGTTCCGCTAGCTCATACACATTTTGTACATGAACATTGTCGTCAGCTGTACCATGACAAAGCAATAAGGCTCCTTCTAGCTTGTCAACATGATTGATAGGTGAATTATCATCATAGCCTTTTTCATTTTCCTGAGGAGTTCTCATGAATCTTTCTGTGTAAACCGAATCGTAATATCTCCAATTGGTTACTGGTGCAACAGCTATTGCCGCGCTAAACACATCAGCACCCTTTTCTAAACAAAGCGAAGACATAAATCCACCATAACTCCATCCCCAAATCGCAATTTTATCTTCATCGATAAAACTCTCGCTTGCTAAAGAACGAGCTGCAGCAATATGATCATCCGACTCTAATCGCCCCAATTGCATGTAAGTACACTTGCGAAAATTCTGTCCTCTTGCTCCTGTTCCTCTAGGATCAACACAAACAACAATATATCCTTCTTGTGCCAAATACTGATACCAATCAAAACTCCAGCTGTTTTTTACACTTTGCGAATTAGGCCCGCTGTATTGTGTAATTACCATTGGGTATTTTTTAGATGCATCAAAATTGAAAGGCTTAATCATCCAAGCATTCAACATCGTCATGCCATCAGCTGCAGGAACCATTGTAAATTCCTTTGTATTGTACTGATACCCTTTTAATTTTTCAAGCAATTCGCTATTGTCTTCCAACACACGAATCTTCTTTCCCTTACTACTAAATAAACTAACTGTATTTGGCTGGCTAACACTTGAGAAATAATTGATGTAATATTTAAAACCATTGCTAAAAACAGTTCTATTCGTACCTTTTTCCGGAGTAATCAACTTCTTATTTGTTCCATTAAGCTTTACCGAATATACGTTGCGATCCATTGGAGAAACTTCTGCAGACTCATAGTAGCAAACCTGTTTCTTCTCATCAAAACCTAAGTAATCGGTCACATCCCAATCGCCATTTGTAATTTGCTGCACTGCTTTTCCAGTCGCCATATCATACAAATACAAGTGATTAAAACCATCCTTTTCATCCAAATAGATAAATTGTTTTCCATTCTCTAAATAAGAAAGGTGATCAAAATTCCTCTCTTCTACATAGTACTTGTTCTCTTGTGTAAACATTACATCCGAACTACCTGTTCTGGCGTTAGCGACTAAAAATTCTAACTTATTCTGATGACGGTTCAATCGGTAAATACTAAGCATTTTAGGATCTTGGGTCCACTTAATACGAGGAATGTATTGATCTTTTTCCTCTCCTACGTCCATTCTTTTTGTGATTCTATCCTCTACATTATATACAAACACCTCAACACTGGAATTTTTCTCTCCAGCTTTCGGATATTTGTAGGCATAGTTTTCAGGGTAAAGCGCATTCTCTTTTACCTGAGGATACAAACCTTCAAACTTATTCATGTTGAACATCTTCACTTCGCTCTCATCAAATTTCATGTAAGCAAGAAATTTGCTATCTGGCGACCATGCGAATGCTTTATTGAACTCAAACTCTTCTTCATAAACCCAATCCGGTGTTCCGTTTTGAATCTTATTCCATTCTCCATCTTTTGTAATTCTGATTTCAGAACCAAACAATACATTATGAATGAACAAATTATTATCACGTACGAAAGCAATGCGATTTCCATTAGGAGAGAAAGTTGCTAATCGCTGTTTCCCATTTTCCGATAAAGAAACCAACTCTTTATTTTTAAAAGAGAAAATAAAATAATCAGCAGTAAATGAACGACGGTAAATTCTTTGCGGATTTGTCATCAACAAAATTCGACTTTCATCAGCACTAAATTCATATTCATTAATCATTTCAACTTTTGCATCCTTCAATTCCTTTAAATCCAAAAGTACATCTACAACTTCTCCACTTGCATAACTGTGTTTTACAATTTTAGTTCTGCCCTCTTCTAAAGTAGTATAATGAATACCATCATTCATAGAGCGTAAACCATTAACCGATTTCTGACTAAATGTTCCTTGCAACATCAAATCTTCCATTGTAATTTTCTTACTTCCCTCTTGCGAGAAAACAGAGAAACTACAAGTCAATAACATACTTAAGACAAGAATATGCCAATTAATCTTCATAATATTTAAATTTATTATCATTAGTAAATGTTGTTTTTTCTAATCCCTTTCAAAGATTCTACTTTTTTATAGAAAAGAAAAATTCCTTTCAACAATTTAATTTCAGAATGGATGATTAGCACCTATTCTCTTTCTAAAAGCATATCTTATTAAAAGCATCTAATGGCAATTCCAAGTTCAAAATTTAGTTTTCAAACCTAATTTAAGTAAAGAAGGATGGTAATTCTTTTGAATTACTGAATATTGACTACAAAATTCAGCTATGATTTAGAGAGAAAGTTATATCTTTGTAGACCGAAATAAAAATGAATATTTAAAACGATATAATGATTAAAATTACATTTCCGGATAACACCGTAAAAGAGTTCGAGGCTGGAATTTCTGGTCTTGACATTGCGAGAAACCTAAGCAATAGACTTGCAAAGGAAGTTTTATCCATAACTGTAAATGATAACATTTGGGATATTACTCGTCCAATTAACGAAGATGCAAGCATAAAGCTTCACACATGGAATGATGAAGAAGGTAAGCATGCTTTTTGGCATTCTTCAGCTCACTTAATGGCTGAAGCATTAGAAGCATTGTATTCTGGAGTTAAGTTTGGTATTGGCCCGGCAATTGATATGGGTTTTTACTACGATGTTGACTTGGGAGAAGATCGTATGCTAACCGACAAAGATCTGCCAAAAATTGAGCAGAAGATGTTGGAATTAGCTCGTACAAAAAATGAGTACACACGTAGAGACGTAACCAAGGCTGAAGCTCTTGAGTTTTTTGACTCAAAAGATGAGGGATATAAAGTAGAGTTGATTAATGATCTTGACGATGGAACAATTAGTTTTTATCAGCAAGGAAACTTTACTGATCTTTGTCGTGGACCTCACTTGCCAAACACCTCATATATTAAGGCAATAAAAATTAACTCTATTGCCGGTGCATACTGGAGAGGCGATGAAACAAGAAAACAGTTGACTCGTGTTTATGGTATTACTTTTCCAAAGAAAAAGTATTTGGATGAGTACGTTGTTATGATGGAAGAAGCTAAAAAGCGTGACCATCGTAAGTTGGGTAAAGAAATGGAATTATTCACTTTTTCTCAGAATGTAGGACAAGGGATGCCATTGTGGTTGCCTAAGGGAGCACAGTTGAGAGAAAGTCTTGAGACATTCTTGAAACGTGTTCAGAAGCAGTTCGGATACGAGCAGATTATTACCCCACATATTGGTAATATCAATCTATACAAGACATCGGGTCACTACGATAAATATGGTGAAGATTCATTTCAAGCTATTCAAACACCACAAGAGGGTGAAGAGTACCTGTTGAAACCAATGAACTGTCCTCACCATTGCGAAGTTTATAAATTTAAGCCACGTTCGTATAAGGATCTTCCAATTCGTTTTGCTGAGTTTGGAACCGTTTATCGTTATGAGCAAAGTGGAGAACTTCACGGTTTAACTCGTGTAAGAAGTTTTACTCAGGATGATGCTCACCTTTTCTGTACACCAGATCAGCTGAAAGAAGAGTTCAAAAAAGTGATCGATATTATCTTTATCATTTTTAAAGCACTTAACTTTACAGAATATACCGCTCAGGTTTCTTTACGCGATAAGGAAAAGAGTTCGAAGTATATTGGAAGTGATGAGAATTGGGATAAAGCTGAAAAAGCAATTATCGAAGCGGCTGATGAAAAAGGATTAAATACAGTTGTGGAATATGGAGAGGCAGCTTTCTATGGTCCTAAACTAGATTTTATGATTAAGGATGCAATTGGACGTAAGTGGCAATTGGGTACTATTCAGGTTGATTACAACTTACCGGAACGTTTCGAATTGGAATATGTAGGTAGCGATAATCAGAAGCATCGTCCTATCATGATTCACCGTGCACCATTCGGATCGATGGAGCGTTTTGTTGCTGTTTTAATCGAACATACCGGAGGTAAGTTCCCGTTGTGGTTAACTCCTGAGCAAACGGTGATTATGCCTATTAGCGAAAAATATAACGATTATGCAAAAAAAGTTTTAAATTCGTTAAATAATTCCGATATTCGCGCCGTGTTAGACGACCGAAATGAAAAGATTGGTCGTAAAATACGTGATAATGAATTGAAAAAGATTCCTTATCTACTAATTGTTGGGGAAAAAGAAGCTCAAGAAAATACGATTTCTGTTCGTCGACAAGGAGAAGGTGATATGGGAACAATGCAAATTTCAGAATTTGCTGAATTAATAAATAAAGAGGTAGAAGGTCAAATGTCTTCTATTGCAAATTACTAACTAACTAAGGGAGGAACTAGCCATAGCTGGATTTCAACATAGAAACAGAAGAGGCCCGATGAAGCCTCGCGAGGCTCAACATAAGATTAATCAGTTGATTAGAGCCCGCAGTGTTCGTATTGTTGGTGACAACATCGAACCAGGTGTATTTTCTATTGCTGAAGCATTGAAAATTGCTCAGGACAAGGAATTAGATTTGGTGGAAATTTCACCTAACGCCGATCCACCGGTTTGTAAGATAATCGACTACAATAAGTTTCTTTATCAGCAGAAAAAGAAACAAAAGGAGATTAAAGCAAAAGCCGTCAAAGTTGTTGTGAAAGAGATTCGTTTCGGTCCAAATACTGACGAACATGATTACAACTTTAAGCTGAAGCACGCTGAGAAATTTCTTGGCGAAGGTGCTAAAGTAAAAGCTTTTGTATTCTTCAAGGGGCGATCTATTCTTTTTAAAGATAAAGGAGAGATTTTATTGTTAAAATTTGCTCAAGATCTTGAAGAGATTGGGAAAGTTGAACAAATGCCTAGACTTGAAGGAAAGCGTATGACAATGTTCATCGCGCCGAAAAAGAAAAAGTAATTTAGTATATAATCAATAAGTTTGTACAATGCCTAAGATGAAAACAAACTGCAGCGCAAAGAAGAGATTTACTTTGACTGCATCTGGAAAGATCAAAAGAAAGCACGCCTTCAAAAGTCATATTTTGACTAAGAAGAGCAAAAAGAGAAAGAGAAATCTTACTTATTTTGGTGATGTTCATAAGTCAGACCAGAAGAATGTTAAGTTAATGCTTAACATGTTGTAAAAAATCATTTTTGATTTTTTCAAGTTTATTAACCGAGTGATTTAGCACAAAAGAGTCCCAATGGGAACGCTAACATTCTAAAATTTTAAATTATGCCAAGATCAGTTAATTCTGTAGCATCTAGAGCTAGAAGAAAAAGAATTCTTAAGGAAACTAAAGGTAACTTTGGTGCCAGAGCTAATGTGTGGACAGTAGCTAAGAATACATGGGAAAAAGGTTTGCAGTATGCTTACCGTGATAGAAAAAAGAAAAAAGGAAATTTCCGTTCATTGTGGATTCAGCGTATTAACGCTGCTGCAAGACTAGAAGGTCTTTCATATTCACAATTAATCGGATTAATGCATAAAGCTAATATCGAGATCAACCGTAAGGTTTTGGCAGATTTAGCAATGAATCACCCAGAGGCTTTTAAAGCTGTAGTGGGAAAGGCTCAAGCAGCTAAATAGCATTATAGATTATTTTACTTTAGAACGGGATTGTTTTTGGACAATCCCGTTTTTTGTTTACCTCCTAAATGACAATACTTATTGCGTACAGTAGGCAATTTATCGAAAAAGGCTTCCAATAATGCCTTTTACAAGCCTTATTATGCTTTGTTTTATTATTTTTGAAATCAGTAAACAGAATAAATCTATTAACCGAACAAGTACCTCAAAAAAACCACAAATGAGAATAGCACTTATTGGTTACGGAAAAATGGGCAAGGAAATAGAACAAATTGCTCGTAACCGCGGACACGAAATAGGATTAATCATAGATCAGGATAATCAAAAAGATTTGAATGCTGATCAACTAAAAGATATAGATGTTGCCATAGAATTTACGAATCCTGAATCTGCATACGGAAATTATCAGATTTGTTTCGAAGCCAAAGTACCGGTTGTTTCCGGAACTACCGGATGGTTAGATAAAATGGATCTCGTAAAAGAAAAATGCAATGCTGGAGATGGCTTTTTCTATGCATCAAATTTTAGCTTAGGTGTAAACCTGTTTTTTGAGCTAAATAAGAAGCTGACCAAGTTGATGGCTCCTTTCGAAGAGTACAATGCAGACATGGAAGAAATTCACCACATCCATAAACTGGATTCTCCAAGTGGAACTGCAATTACGCTTGCTGAAGGAATTATTGACAATCATCCTAAAAAGGACAAATGGATTGAAGCAACGAGTATGAAGGAAGACGAACTTAGCATTTTAGCAAAACGTCATGGAGCAGTTCCGGGAACACACTCCGTAACCTGGCATTCGGAAGTTGATGAAATTACAATTCAACATTTGGCTTATAGCAGAAAAGGTTTTGCTTTAGGAGCCGTTTTAGCAGCTGAATTCATGCCTAAAAAGGAAGGATTCTTTGGAATGAAAGATTTATTAAATCTATAAATATTAGCCTTTGCGCTAAAAAAGAAACGAAATTATCATTTAAAATCAATTGAATGAAAAGCATTTTAAGAAACAAATGGTTTAAATTTTCAATAGCCCTTATCATTTGTCTGTTGATGATTGTTTGGGTAGGTAACTATTGGCTACTGTTAGGCCTTCCTATCCTTTTTGATGTATACATTAGTAAGAAAGTACATTGGGCTTTTTGGAAGAAAAAAGGTGTAGCAAAACAAAGTGCTACCGTAGAATGGATTGATGCCATTATTTTTGCTGTAGTTGCCGCTACAATCATTAGAATGTTTTTCATCGAAGCCTACACAATTCCTACATCATCAATGGAGAAATCATTATTGGTAGGTGATTACCTTTTTGTAAGTAAAGTGGCTTATGGACCAAAAATTCCAAATACTCCTTTGTCTTTCCCATTCGCGCATCATACAATGCCGACAACCACAAAGACTAAATCGTATTTAGAGTGGATCAATTGGCCATACAAACGTCTTGCTGGTATTACTGAAATTAAAAGAAACGATGTTGTCGTTTTTAATTTCCCTGCAGGTGATAACATAATTGTTGGACAAGAAAATCCAGATTATTATTCAAGAATTAGACAAATTGTAAATTCTATTAAAGGATCTGACATGAAAAAAGGTCGTCAGGTTCAAGCAGATAGTTATTACAAGAAAATTGCTAGAAAGCACTTGGCTGATAATAATGAAATAAGCAGCAGACCTGTTGATAAGCGTGAGAACTATATTAAACGTTGTGTTGCAATGCCAGGAGATACAATTCTAAGTATCGACGGACAATTGTTCATTAATGGTAAAAAGCAGATTAAAATTGAAAACTTACAGTACCGATTCCAAGTAAACACCAATGGTAGCTTAATAAATCCTAGAAAATTGGATGAAATGCACGTTACCAAAAGTGAAATTGGACAGAATGGTTCTACTTACTCGATGCCATTATCGCAGGAAAAAGCTGAACAATTGGGTAAACTAAGCAATGTTTCTTCAATTGTAAAAATGACTTACAATGTTGGTGTTCCTGAAGATGTTTTCCCTTTTAGCGACCATTACACTTGGAACAGAGATAATTTTGGACCTCTTGTAATCCCGCAAAAAGGACAAAGCGTAAAACTGAATTTAGAAACATTACCGCTTTACGAAAGAGCTATTAATGCTTATGAGGAAAATTCATTATCTGTAAAAGATTCAACTATTTTCATTAATGGAAAGGCAGCTGATTCATACACTTTTAAAATGGATTATTACTGGATGATGGGTGACAACAGACACATGTCTGCCGACTCAAGATATTGGGGATATGTTCCAGAAGATCACGTTGTTGGAAAAGCATCTTTCATCTGGTTATCATTAGATAAAGACAAAAGCGCATTTAGTAAAATTAGATGGGATCGCATTTTTAAATGGATTCACTAATCAACTAAAATAGATATAACTAAAAAGACACCTCAACAGGTGTCTTTTTCTTTTGCATATTTTTCTATTTTTGTAGCTTATTATAAGCAGTACCTATTCGATGAAAAATACAAAAACCTTATTAGCCACTTCTTTTTTTGCGCCAATTCAATACTATTGTAAATTGGTTCAATATCCTGAAATATTTATTGAACAATGGGAAAACTATTCCAAACAAACGTACCGAAATCGCTGCAATATATATGGTGCTAATGGAGTTTTACCACTTTCAATTCCTGTTGTAAAAGCTACAAGCAAGAAAATATTAACGAAAGATGTAAGGATCTCCTACGATACTAACTGGCAGAAATTGCATTGGAAAGGAATAGAGGCAGCTTACAAGTCTTCTCCATTCTATGAATACTATATCGATGATTTTGAACGATTTTTCACAAAAAAATGGGATAACCTACTTGAATTCAACAAGGAAATTCAAGATGAAATTTTGGGCTTATTAGAAATTGAACCAAACATTCAATTTACAGATGACTTTATTGAATTTGGGAATTCCGAATATGATGATTATCGAAATATTATTCACCCTAAAACGTCTAAATCAGGTATTGATCGCACATTCAATCAGGAAAAATACACACAAGTATTTGGAGATAAGCATGGATTTCAGGAAAACTTGAGCATTCTAGATTTGATTTTCAACTTAGGGCCCGACAGTTTAAGCTATCTGGAATCAAGCATTGTTGATTTGTAAATAAGCTAGTACCTCTTTCATTATGATATCGTGATCGAATGCTAATGATGGTAGATTGGGAATAGCAATCCACTGCGCTTGAGCAGCATCATCGTCACCTTTCACAACTGGTAATTCGTTACGCTCAATAATACCAGTATAAACAACAGAAACAGTTCTACCTCTAGGATCTCTATTTACAGTACCGTAAGTTCGGTATTGCTCCAATTTAATTCCTTCAAAGCCTGTTTCTTCCTTCAGTTCCCGATAAGCAGCAGTTTCCAAATCTTCATCCATATCTACAAAGCCACCAGGAAACGCCCATTCCCCCTTAAAGGGTGGATTAGCACGCTCAATTAGCAAGACATGATACATCTGATTTGTTTTGCAAAAAATGGCACAATCGACGGTTAATGCAGGTCTTGGGTATTCGTAGGTATACATTGGTAAATTTTGGATTCGCTCGAAGCTATTTGATAATTCGCTTAATTACCCTCAGTTTATGAGTATACCGCTTCTCATCTACATTAAATATTCCAATATGATCCACATTATCAATACGTACTTTTCCTGAAGCATGTATAATTTTATGTCGATCCCAAATAATTCCAACATGAGTAATCTCACCTACTTCATTATCAAAAAATGCTAAATCACCTGGTAAAGCTTCTTCAACAAAAGTAAGGACCTCACCTTCTTTAACCTGTTCACTTGCGTCACGGGGTAGGCAGATACCATTTAGTTTATAAACAATTTGACTCAAACCTGAACAATCTATACCATAAGGTGTACGCCCTCCCCATAAATAGGGTGCATTAAAATATTTCAGTGCCGATTCAATAAGAGAATCTCGAAGTTCCTCAGGCTTTTTTCCATTGGATGAAACCACGCCTTGATAATGATACAGTTTATCGGCAAGCATGAAAGTTTTCTTCTCTAAATCACAAAATGGGAATGAGCTTCCCGGAACAATTAACTTGTTAGAATAATCTGCTTCTTGAAAAACCAAATTAAAAGTATCATTGGCAACTACAGGAAAATTCTTGTTCAATTGATTGAATAAATCCTCTTCAATTGGACTAATCATTTTATTGTCAATCCAACCTTCATAATTATCGAAAGCAAGCTTAACTTTCGACCATTTTTCAGTTACCTCAGTTATTTCAAAATGTTCGCCAAAAAGAACTTGACTAACCATTTCACTTTTTTCAGTTGGTTCACTTCGAACAGGAATGATACTTAAATCAGAAATGCCATAAGTCATTTATTGCTCTCTTTTTTATCTTATCAATCAAATATAAAAAATAAAATTATGTATTCACATCTGACCCTGCAAAATTGCCAATAAAATAGCACATCTAAAAGAAAGCTCGAATTGTTTTCATCCCCAAAATATTCCCTTATTTTTATATGCAAAATATACCCTACACAAATAAGCATCAGAAATGAGTAAATATTTAAGGTGGATTCGACAAAATTTAAACAATATCTATCGGTTTTTGATTACATCAATGACCATTATCTTAATAAGCTTACTTTTTCCTAATCTTGGTAATTTCAAGTACGAATATCAAAAAGGGAAGCCATGGATGCATGAAACGCTAATTGCTCCTTTTGATTTTGCGATTCTAAAAACAGACAGCGAAGTACTTCAAGAAAAAGATAGTATCTTAAATAAATTCTATCCTTTCTTTACCATTGATCCTTCTGTTTTCGAAAAGGTTACAGAAGAATTCAATACTGATTTTGATAAGAAATGGAAAAAATTCGTTAGCTCAAAATCCTTCCAAAAAAGTAATAAATCGAAAAATAGCATTCAGAGAGAGCATGATAAAATAAAAGAGTATCTCTTAAGCTATTTCAAAAACATTTACGATACCGGAGTTGCAAATCTTCAAAATGAGTTGAAAGAAATTGGATTTAAAGAACCCGAGTACATTAACAAATCGGTAAACAACTTAAACGAAGTTGTAGCTACATCTATCATCTACACACCCAAAAGTGCCTATCAATATTTTGCAAATAAAAGCAAATCTGACTATTCTTCATCCATCTATCAGAGTTTTATTCAAGAATTAAATATTGATTCTTACCTCATGCCTAATCTTTTCTATGACAAAACAATGTCGGATCAGGTTAAAACTAGCATGCTCGCAAATGTATCTCTATCGAAAGGAATTGTTGAATCGGGTACTCGAATTGTGTTGGTTGGCGATGTTATTGATGATGAAACGTTCATTGTTTTAGAATCATTGAAGAAAGACTATGAAAATATACTGGGCTCTTCTCAAAGTCATTATTTAATTGTAATTGGCCAATGTTTACTAATCATATCCTGTATTGTTTTACTCTTTTTATACTTGCGGAATTTTAGAAGACAAATTTTACATGATAACAAAAAACTATTGTTTATACTTCTTTTTGTATTGCTCTATGTTGCAATTACAACCTTAGTTCTTAATTTCCCAAGGGTAAATGTTTACATCATTCCATTTGCATTGATAACCATAGTTGTAAGAACTTTAATGGATAGTAGAACTGCTCTTTTTGTTTTTATCATTACCGTATTACTTACTGGTTTTCTTGCTCCTAATGGCTTTGAATTTGTATTCCTTCAACTTTCGGCAGGAATTATGGCCATTTACAGTCTGCCAAGACTCGAACGTCGTGGACAGCTTGTACTTACTGGCATCATCACCTTTCTAACATACAGTATTGTTTACTTTGCATTTGCCATAACTCAAGAAACAAATATTGCTGATATCAAATGGGAAAACTTTATGTTTTTTGCCATTAATGGTCTATTCCTGACCTTTTCGTACTCTTTAATTTACATTTTCGAAAAACTATTTGGTTTCCTTTCGGATGTAACGCTAATTGAATTATCCAATCAAAATCATCCTCTGCTTAGACAATTAACGCAATATTCTCCTGGAACCTTTCAGCATTCTCTGCAAGTTGCTAATTTAGCTGAAGCTGCCATTAATCAGATTGGTGGAAATCCATTACTTGTTCGTACGGGAGCACTGTATCATGATATAGGGAAAATGAAACACCCTATTTATTTCATTGAAAATCAACTATCCAATACAAATCCGCATGATAAACTTGAGTTTGATAAAAGTGCACAGATCATAACAGACCATGTAAAATATGGTGTTAAAGTGGCAAAAAAGCATAAACTGCCGCAACAAATTATTGATTTTATCGAAACTCATCACGGAGCTGGAAGGGTACAATATTTCTACACCTCTTTTAAAAACAAATATCCCGATAAGGAAATAGATGAAGAGAAATTCACCTATCCTGGTCCAGATCCATTTACGAAAGAAACTGCTGTTTTAATGATGGCTGACTCTGTTGAAGCTGCCTCTAGAAGCCTAAAAGAGAAAACCCCTGAGACAATTCGAGATCTTATCAATAGTATTATTGACAAGCAAGTCAGTCAAAATCGTTTTCAAAATGCTGATATCACATTTAAAAATGTAAATCAGGTGAAGGAAATATTCACAAATGCATTGATCAACGTATATCATGCGAGGATTGAATATCCTAAAGAAAATAAATAAAGTCAAAGTATAAACAATTAAAGTTTCCACTCTTTTTTAACCAAAAAAAGTATGGAAACTTTTTTTTTATGAAAAAGCTAAATAAATCAATATAAAAGACTGTTAACAAGTCCCCTAATCATTTTTTTTGCATTCCATTTTTTTGTAACTTATAGGTATCATCATAGGCTTTATGCTTATCCATAAAGACCGATCCGTTCTGACAAACCTAGGGAATAATTCGCATTAATATACCAGAGAAGCACAGTATCTTAAACTCAAAACCCTTCTATTATGATACGAAAAACTATATTTTTATTTAGCCTGATTATCTCTATCACGATTGCATTTTCATGTCAACAAAATAAAAAAACAGAAGAAAAGAAAGCTTACGATACGGTAATGCAGCGTAAATTGGCCAATTATGCCAAAGTTAAATTATCGGCAGATATAAGTACTTTATCGGCAAATCAGATTAAGCTATTTTCGGAATTAATTAGAGCAGCCAATGCGATTGATGATATTTATTGGCTTCAGGCTTATGGTGACAAAAATAAGTTATTAGATGAAATTACCGATACAGACATGAAGGAATACGCCATGATTAATTATGGCCCATGGGATAGACTAGACGGATTCATACCTTTTACGGAAGACTTTCCTCCAAGGCCATTAGGCTTAGGCTTTTTCCCCAATGACATTAATCAGGAAGAGTTTTTCGCGTTAAAAGATGATGCAAAATACAATCCCTTCACAAGTTTGCAGCGTACCAACGATGGCTTACTAAAAGTGATTCCGTTTCACACAGCATACCAGTCTCATATTCAAAATGCAACTACTCACATCAAAAATGCTGCGCAGCTAACCGAATCTGAAACTTTCAAGGAGTATTTACTTCAGCGTGCTGAGGATTTACTTGTTGATGATTTTGATAAAAGTGATCATCTTTGGATGAAATTATCTGACAATCCAATTGATTTTATAGCCGGTCCAATTTCAAATACTGAAGATCATCTTATTTGGTCAAAATACTCTTATGGAGCTTTTATTCTTCTGCGAAATGAAGCCTGGACGAAAGACGTAGAAAAGTACGCTTCTCTTTTGCCTTACCTACAAAAAAACTTACCTGTTGGTGATGATTACAAAACAGAAACTCCATCAGGGTCGGCAAACATTGCAATTTACGATGTATTGTACAATGCGGGATATTGCAATGCAGGAAACAAACTAATCGGTTTAAACTTACCAATTGGAACCAATCATGTTAATTGTGCTAGAAAACTATATTTCAAAAATGTAATGCAAGCTAAATTTGATAAAATATTACAACCAATAACAAATTTAGTAATAGATGAAAACCAACGTAAACATGTTACCTTCAAATCTTTTTTCTTAAACACTATATTTTATGAAATAAGTAATAGTTTAGGTATTTCGGAAACAATTAATGGAAAAGGTACCGTTAAAGATGCCTTAAAGGAACATCACAATGTAATTGCTGAATTAAAAAATGATGTATTACGAATGTTTTTCATAGATCAGCTGCACGAAATGCGAGAAATAAAAGATGCTGAACTTATGGATAATTATGTTACCTATATGGCAGATGTTTTTCGATCGATTCGCTTTGGTGTTACAGATTCACAAGGAGTAGCTAACATGATTCGTTTTTATTACTTCCAGGAACATGAAGCATTCAAATACAATCACAAGAGTAAAACCTATAAGGTGAATTTGTATAAAATGAAAAAAGCCATTGAATCCTTGTCGTCCACAATTCTTGAAATACAAGGTAATGGAGATTATGAAGCTGCAGCTAATCTTATTAAAGAGAAAGGTTACATTCATACTGAATTACTGCAGGACTTGTATCGCATTCAACGAGCAAAAATTCCAAAAGACTTGGTTTACGATCAGGGAGAAAAAGTTATTCTCTCCGACAACTAATTTAAAGACAAAAAAAGGCACTTGGGCGGTGCCTTTTTTTTAATTCCTTTATCTAGCTGAAAGATTTATCATATATTTGAACTTTATCTATAAATTGAAAAGATTCGCCCAATGATTCGCCTGGCTCTCCTCTCTGTATTTCTGTTCCTTACTATGAATAGTAGTGCACAAAAAGTTACCATTTTTGACATCAGCTCTAAAAAAGTAATTGAAAATGTTTACATTTTTAATTCTAAAAATTCTGTCTTATCTGATGCATCAGGAGAAGCTAATCTATCTGGATTTTCAAAAAGTGAAATCATCTACTTTCAACATCCAGCCTATAAAAATATCGAATTAAGTTTTGATGATATCACTAAACTTTCATTCAATATTCAATTGCAATCAGATATATTTCCAATTAATGAAATTCTTATTTCTGCTAACAAATGGGAACAAAAAAGAAGTGAAATACCACTTAAGATTGCCCATATCAGCAAAGAAATAATAAGCCACAGTACAGCACAAACTAGTGCCGACCTACTAAAAGAAAGTAATCAAGTTTACATCCAAAAAAGTCAATTAGGAGGTGGAAGTCCTATGATAAGGGGATTTTCAGCGAATAGAGTTTTACTTGTATTGGATGGCATTCGTTTGAACAATGCAATTTACAGAAGTGGTAATTTACAAAACGTAATCAATATCGATCCTAATAGTCTGGAGTCTGCTGAAGTAATTCTAGGTCCTGGTTCTATAATTTACGGCAGTGATGCAATTGGTGGTGTTATGGATTTTCATACGATTAACCCACTCCTGTCGACCTCTAAAAAAGCAAATTTTAAGCTTAACTATAAATCACGATATTCTTCTGCGAATAAGGAGATCATGAACCATGCTAATTATAATTTTGGCAAAGCGAAATTAGCTTTTGCAGGAAGTGTAAGCTATAGTGATTTTTCAGATTTAAAAATGGGAAGCGATGGGCCAGATGACTACCTTCGCCCGGAATATGCATCCAGACAGAATGGAGAAGATAAAATTGTAAAAAACACAGATTCTCGAAAGCAAATTAACAGTGCTTACTCTCAACTAAACTTACTGCAGAAAATTCGTTTCAAAGCTTCCAACAACTTAGATTTCCTTTACAACTTTCAGCTATCTGAAACTTCTAATATTCCTCGTTACGACAGATTAATACAGTACTCTGATGAGAATTTAAAATATGCAGAATGGTACTACGGTCCACAAAACCTTCAATTGCATGGATTTCAAATAAAAAATTCAAAATCAAATCTATTCTACGATTCATTTAAAGTAATCTCTGCCTATCAAAATTATAAAGAGAGTCGATACAGCAGAAGCTTTAACTCCTCTTCTTTGAAGGCCAGAACCGAAAACCTAAACATCTACTCGGTAAATGCTGATGCTGAAAAACAGATTAATAAGTCGTTCCATTTTTATTATGGCAGCGAATGGACCTATAACAAATTAAAATCAAAAGGAAATAGCACCAACATACTGACAGACGAAAAATCTGCAATTGCGAGTAGATATCCCAACAATTCCAGTTATTCTAGCTTTGCTATTTATTCGAACTTAAAATGGAAACTAGATCCCAAATGGACCTTAAACACGGGTATTCGCTATTCCCATGTGTGGATCAAGTCAAAACTTGATGACACATTCTACAATTTTCCATTTGAAAACCTCGATTTATCCACTGGTTCTATTAATGGAGGAATTGGTGTTAGTCACCAATCTGATAAAGGATGGCTGCTTAAATTAAATGCAACAAGCGGTTTTCGCGCTCCTAACATTGATGACATAGGCAAAGTGTTTGATTCAGAACCTGGGAAAGTAATTGTCCCAAATAAAAACTTAAAACCTGAGTATGTTTATAATTTTGAGTTTAACTTGAGTAAAACCTTCAATAACAAACTCTTCCTTGATCTTAACACCTTTTATTCTTTCTTAGACAATGCGATGACCAGACAAGATTTTTCCTTCAACGGTCAAAGTACAATGATTTATGACGGTGTTGAAAGCGATATACAGGCTATTGTTAATACAGATAATGCTAGGGTTTGGGGTGGAAATATTAGTGCCATACTTAAATTAACAGATCAATTCTCAGTAAAATCGAATCTAAACATTACAAAAGGGGAATATAAAGATGGCAGTCCAGTAAGACACGTCCCCCCTATTTTTGGGAATTTTTCCCTAAACTATAAATCGAATAGGCTTCGAAGTCAACTAATTTTTGAATTTAATGATGAAATTTCCTACAATAATTTAGCAGATACGGAAAAAGACAAAGACTACTTGTACGCAAAAAATGAAAAAGGTCTTCCTTACACTCCTTCTTGGGCAATTGTAAGCCTCAAAAACACAATTACAATAAGTAAACGATTTAGCACTAACATAAGCCTTGAAAATATCTTAAACAAGCGATACAGACCATATTCATCTGGCATTAGTTCTGCAGGTAGGAATTTTGTACTGGGGATTAGTTATAAAATATAAATTCTTCCATTATATCAACAACTAATTCCATCCGTAAAAGATGATTTGTGCTTACTTAAAAGCTCTTCTGCCCTAAATTGAAGCTTACCAAATATGCAACTTCCTAGTTAATACTTCTTTGACTGTTGCTTAAGCTTATGATATCATAAAAATTTATTATTTTTCCTCTTAAATAATTGTAATCCATATCAGTTACTTAAATTTCTATTAGTTTAAAACTTACAAGCAATTCTTCTTTTTTAGACGTGATTAAGAATTTAAATCTAAAAATGTAACTCCATTAAACTCTAATTTTAATAGAAATAATCAATCGTTTCTGTTGCCCTTTTCAGGACATGAAAGAACAAAAAAGAGCCGAACTTACGTCCGGCTCTTTAATTATATTAAAACCATACACTAACTTCCAAATTCTGGAACTAATGTACATGTATAGTCACTACCTGATTTTACAATCTTTACAAATCTATATCCAGAACCTGTTGGATAAGTACCCGCAAGAGAATCATCAAATGCTGCAGTAAAAAACTGATTTGTTTGATCAGCAAAACCAATTCTTATTGTAAAGTTGATCATTTCTGTATCAACACTATAAGGATCAAGCTCAGCATAATAAACACCATCAGGCTGATCATCAGTCAAAACTGTAATTTCAGGATTTGCACCAGTTGCACCAGCCCAACCTGACCATTCAGCAGTTACAGCTTCATCAATGATCATCAAGTCCCAATCATCATCATGATTGTCCCATTCAAAAGATACAGTAAGTCCGCCTGCAACGTTCTTATTAACCACTGTTAAATCCAAATTAGGATAAACAGTTTGTGGGTTAATCGTGTACTCTGTTGCCAAATCAAAAATACCGAATTCTAAATTTAATGCCTCACCATCTTCAGGAAGATTATCTGCAGTAAAAGCAACAGAAATTTGCCCTGTTTTAGTATAAGCTGGGATTGTTACTGGCTCAAATGAAAAATCATGATCGTCAGCATCACCTGTCGCTTGAACCGTGAAAGTAATATCATGGTCAAGCATTCTATCAAGTGTTATCGTGTAGTCAATTGTTTCACCTTCCATAATCTCAGTTCCTGAGAAATCTGTAGTGAAAGTTGCTATAGGATAGGTGTCTGTACTTTGTGGCGCCTCAACATCTTGGTCATAACAAGAGCTTAGAGCAATCAACATAAAGAAAGCACCTAAAATATTATATATTAAACTTTTTCTCATCATTCTTTTTTTTAATTAGAATTTAAATGACTAGTTGACAGGTGTGAAAGTACAGTCGTACTCACTTTCCCAACCAGAAGAACTAATCTTATAAACGATATGTAACACTCCTGTATCTGGATCAACACTACCAGGTTGGAAACTTTGTACTTGATTACCATAAGCTTCAACAAGACTTTGCTGAGGTACTGCAATCACACCACAAACATCTGTAAATGTAAATCCTGGTGTATTACCCAAAGTTGCAGCTGCCCAGTGACCTACTTCAGAAGTACGGTATGTTCCAACACCTGTTTGAGTAATCGTTACATTAGTATAAGGAGTAATTACACCACCATCACGCAATACAACAACTGTGTATGCACCTTGTAATTCTGAAGGACAAGCGTAATTAAGCGTTACAGGAATAGTTTTTCCTGAAGCAACAACTGAATTATCTCCAGATGCTGTAGTAACCTCTAAAACCAATTTAGGAGAAGTTGCTAACGGAGTAGCAATTCCTTCTGTTAACATGGTTACACCATCAAATAAAGCTAAATAATTATTATCGCTCTTTAAAGTAACTGAATTATTATCGATACGATAATGAGTTCCTTCAACTGCTGTAGAAGATGAGTGAGCTGCAATTGTCACAGTAACATCACCTGTTACTTTTGACAAGTTTGGCCCTTGCAATTTCATTTTTACGTCTACTGGGTACTCCGTACCATCAGCAATTCGTGTTACGGCCTGTTGTGACTGTTCAAATACTGCTAAATTAGTACCGCCATCGATGTCATACACAACAGAATCATCTTCATCACAAGCATTCCAAATCAGAACCCCTACTAGAAGAAATAATATGTATTTTATATTTTTCATAATTTAATCTCAATTTAGTTTGCCCAAAATATTTTACTTGTAAAGGCGTTTGGTTGACTTGGAAGATTTATTGTATTACCAGTAATCTCACTAGATGGATAGAATAATCTCACAGGACGATCCGAAGTTGATGCCAATAATGAAACAGGCAAATTACTAGGGTATCCAGTTCTAGTATAATCAAACCATGACTGAATTGCGTCAACACCGTTTAAAGCAAGCCATTTTTGTGTAATAATAGCTTCTAACTTGTTAGCTGAACTTGCATAAGCAATATTGTTTACAGCTTGAGATAAGTAAGTTGCAGATGAACCAGCTCCAAGATTAGCAAATGATGCTTCAACTCCTGCATTGTAAGATGCTTCAGCGTCTCCACCGAATCCTTTTAATGCAGCTTCTGCTTGGTTAAAATGACTTTCAGCTAATGTGAAAACAACAGCTTCCATAGTTGCAGCTTTTAAAACTCCAGGTCCGATATTCGAAACTAGATCCGCAGCGTAATTATCATCTGGATTTGATCCTTGTTCAACACCTAAATGTCCTGTATCTGGCGTTTCGTATAAAAAGGCAAGACGTGGATCATTAGTAGTTGTAAGGTAATCAAGAACGTATTGAGTAGCACATGTTGCATCGTTAGATAAAGTAACTGTTCCATCTACCTTTGAACCAAGAGTTTCCCAAAATGGATTTTGCTTTCCTTCTTCATTCAAGTAACCAGGTTGAACCGTTACATCTTCTCCGATATAACCATAACCATTAGCGTTAATTTCTGCAATTCCACCACTAATGTCAGCTACATCAGACATACGAACAAGAACTCTTAACTTAATTGTGTTCGCAAATTGCTTCCACTTATTCATATCTCCACCGAACATGATATCATCATCACCAGGAGCAACAGATAACTCGTTTGCTTCAGCAGCTTCAATCATTGTAACAGCGTTAGCTAATTGAACCAATAAATCATTATAAATCGTCAAAGCATCATCATAAACAGGTGTTGCAACTGCTCCACGAGCTAAAGCTTCTGAATAAGGTACATCACCATATAAATCAACTAGAATTTGAAAGTGAAATGATTTCATTATTGAGCCAATAGCTTTATAATGTCCATATTCTTCATCAAGATCTGCTAAAGCATGGTATTGTTTTAATGCAGTACCATAAGCATCTCTAAATAATTGATCGTAAAAAGTTGGTGTTACCAAATATTTGAATTCTTCATCGTACCATGAAAATCCATAAGTCTCACTCCAGTTATACATTAACATATTACCTAAGTGATTTGTTCTCCTACTTGAAGTATTGTAGCTCGCAGTATAATCTTGCGCTACTGGCAAAATAAGATCTGGTGATACAGTTGTTGGGTTATTTGGGTCATCATTGACATCCAAAAACTCATCGCACCCTGTAAACAGAAGTCCAGAAAGTATTATTAATAAAAAATATTTTTTCATATCTAAGTATGTTTTTTTAGAATTCTACATTTACGTTAAATCCAAACGATCTCGTTGGAGGTGATGTTAAGTAACCACCAATACCAATACCATTCGCTGCATCCGTTGATCTCGTATTTCTAAATTCAGGATCAGAGAATCTGTACTTCTGCTTTGGTAGAGAGGTCCATAAGTTTCTTGCTACAAAACCAACTGTTACTTTATTCACAAAATTAGTTTTATTCAAAAGACTCTTAGGGAAAGTATAATTTAACGCAAGCTCTCTAATTTTGAAAGCAGTTGCATCCTTCACGTAGTTTTCTTTAATTTGGTTGTAATGATCTTTCCAGAAAGACATTTCACCACCAGTAATTTGAGTATTTGTGTTTGCTTCATATACTCCAGGACTTACCTCAATAGATGAATTAGGCCATACGAAATCTTGTCTATTCGCTTGAACACTTTCCATAGATCTTCCAGTAAATTCCATAAGGTCTGAACCTTGTGAGTAATACACATAGTTAGCACGATAATCCATGGTAGCAGATAAAGTAAGTCCTTTATAGCTAACAGAAGTATTTAAACCTAAAATATACTCAGGAGTTGTTCTTCCCATGTTTTCAATTTCACCAACAACTGGGTCACCACTTACAGCATCTACAACAATTCTTCCTTGAGGATCTCTTGTGTAAGCAACTGCTTTCAACATTGGGAAAGTTTCACCAACTACAGCATAAGTACCGAATCCACCAGTATAAGATTCAATTGCAACCTCTTTAAGATCACCAACGATTTCTACAACTTCAGTGTCTGCTTTAGAAAAGTTAACATTCATATTCCAGCTAAAATCTCCAGCTTGAATAACTCTACCACCTAAACTAACTTCTACACCTGTACTCTTTAACTCACCAATATTTGTCAAGAAACCATAAGCACCTGAGGCAATAGATGGAGTTGTGTTCGTAATCAGATCAGTAGTTTTTGTAAAGAAGTAAGCAGCATCTAAATTAATTCGACCTTGAAGGAATGACATGTTCATACCAATCTCAGTACTATTTAATTTCTCTTTCTTAATACTTTCAGCAACCGCTGTGTTAGCAACGCGGAATCCGTTTACTGTTCCGTAAGGAAATCCACCAGCTTGATAGAAACTTTCATTAATTTGATAAGGTCCTAAATCATTATAAACTGTAGAATTACTTAAAGTTACCTTAGCAGTTGAAAGGAATGAATTATCAGCTAAAGAAGGAATTGCTTCTGTTAACACGATAGATAAACCAGCAGCTGGATAAAAATAACTTCTATCATCTTTTGCAAGACTTGAAGTAACATCTTGTCTTCCTGTTAATGTTAAGAAAGCCCAATTTTTGTAACCGAAAGTAAGATCGGCAAACACACCAAATGTACGTTTACGAGACTCACTTACACCACCTTGAAGCTCACCTGTTCCATTAGAAACATCATAAAAATCAGGAATACTAAGATTGTTTGCAGTCAAATAACTACTTCTATTTCTATATGACGATGTTGCAGAACCAACAATTGCCTTTAAATTAATGTCCTCAGTTAAATCAAACTCACCTCTTAATAACATATCTAATGTATAAGATGTGTATTGAAATTCTGAATCAGTAACATAAGAACCAACTGCTGAATGATAAGGCTGTGTAAACGAATCATAAGTTTGAGCCGCTCTCCAGTCTTTACCATCACCAAAACTACTATTTACACCCGCACGAACAGTAAAATTAATTTTATCTGTGATGTCATAAGATGCACGTAAATTTGCATTGATTCTTTTTGATCTATCACGATCTCTGTTTGTTCCAATCGCCCAGTAAGGATTCTGATAAAATGCATTAAAATATCTATCAGCGTGACCATAACTAAGAGGGTTATCCCAATCTTTGTATGTATCC
Source organism: Labilibaculum sp. DW002 (assembly GCF_029029525.1). Lineage (NCBI taxonomy): Bacteria > Pseudomonadati > Bacteroidota > Bacteroidia > Marinilabiliales > Marinifilaceae > Paralabilibaculum > Paralabilibaculum antarcticum. Next base: position 1,729,479 of record NZ_JAKJSC010000001.1, read on the forward strand.
AAAGGAATATTTGCAGGAGTATTTAAAAGAAACCAGTAGAATGCTCTATCTTGGTCACCAATATTACTACCAACAACATCCTTATCATCAGACATAAAACTAGAATTCAATCCAATGTCTAATTTACCAATTTTCTTATTTGCATTAACACGAACTGTGTATTTTTCATATGTATCATCTGGCACGATACCTTTTGTATCTTGGTGACCAATAGATAAGTAGAAACTACCAGTATCATCACCACCATTCATGTATACAGTATTCTGTAATGTAGTACCTGTATTGAAAAAATCTTTCAAGTTGTCCTTTACAGGAGCATAAGGAACTGCTTGGAATGTACCATCTCTAAATACAGGTCCAATCTGACGATCTTGACCGTCAAAACGTGGTCCCCAGTTGGTATTCTCAATGTTGTTGTATACTCCATCCCATCCTGTACCATATTCAGTTTGGAAGTCAGGCATATAAGCAACAGTTTCGAATGTTGTAGAATTTTGAACACCTACGGTAAATTTAGAACCTTTTTTCCCTTTTTTGGTTACAACAATAATTGCACCATTACCGGCACGAGAACCATAAAGAGCTGCAGCACTAGCACCCTTCAAAACGTTTACACTTTCTACATCATTTGGATTCAAATCATCAAAAGCACCAGTTGATGCAATAGAACCATCTATTACAATAAGAGCTTCATTATTCGCAGAAATTGAACGCAATCCTCTAAGTAAGATTTGACTTTCAGATTTTACACCATTACTTTGAATGTTGATTTGAACACCAGCTACTTTACCAGTAAGAGCTGCAGCAACTGCAGTCTGCTGTCCAGCCATCAGCTCTTCGCTGTCCACCTTTTCAGTCTGATAAGTAACAGAACGCTTCTGACGTTTGATACCAAAACCGGTTACAACAACTTCGTCCATACCAATAGATTCAGTTTCTAAAACTACATTAATAACAGTTTGAGAACCAACTGTTATTTCTTGAGAAACCATACCCACAAAACTATAAACAAGAACATCACTTGCCGAAGCTTCAAGACTATATTTCCCATCAATATCTGTACTAGCACCAATAGTGGTACCTTTTACGATAACAGATACACCAGGCATACCCAGCCCGTCGTCGGCACTGGTTACCGTACCGGTGATTTGCTTGCTTTGCGCAGTTACTATCTGAGTCCCTACAAAAAGTAGAAAAACAAATAGTCCAATTAATTTTTTCATAAAAATTCTTTTTAGTTAGTAATTAAGTAAAGATGCAAATGGTTTAAATGGTAATAATCGATGCTAAATTTAGTACTTATAATGGATTTAACAAATATTAACACCGTTTTAACACCTACTAAACTCATGATTTATGTCATATTTTACTTGTTTTTGAAATAAAAACAAGTTGTTTATGGATTTTTAATCATGAGGTATCGAAAACAATTGTGTAGTTAAAAATCAATCAAATACAAGCCTCTAGGTTTATTGATTTCATTATTGTTTTGGACAATTATTTATAACTGAAAAAAATAGTGTTTTTTTTTCAGAAATAGCATTTAAATTTTAAAATCACGCCATATTTAGCCACCTGATTGAATAAAAAGACCTTTTTTTAGTACTATATTATAATAAATAAGGGGTGAGATTGAAAAATACCATATATTATTTAACAACTTATTTTTTTATATCATTTACCATTCAATAGCTATTGATTTATTACATTTGGTAAAAAATTTAAACAACAATGAAAAGAATACTCTCTGAATTACAACCTACGGAAATTTGGAATCACTTTGAAGATATCTGTCAGGTTCCAAGACCATCAAAAAAAGAAGCTAAAATCATCGAATTCCTTATGGATTTCGGAAAAAAGCACAATCTAGATACTAAAAGAGATGAGATTGGCAATGTGTTAATCAGTAAACCTGCTACACCGGGAAAAGAAAATATAAAAACTATAGTTCTGCAATCGCATATGGACATGGTCTGTGAAAAAAACAGTGAAACAGATCATGATTTCGAGAAGGATCCTATTGTTCCATGGATTGATAATGGTTGGGTTAAAGCCAAAGGCACGACCTTAGGTGCTGATGACGGCATAGGTATGGCCGCAGAAATGGCTCTACTAACCTCAACAGACATTGAACACGGACCTATTGAGTGCTTGTTTACGGTGGATGAAGAAACTGGACTCTCTGGAGCTTTTGCCTTACAGCCTGATTTCTTTAAAGGAAATATACTCTTAAACCTAGATTCGGAAGATGAAGGGGAACTATTTATTGGTTGTGCTGGAGGTATTGATACAATTGCCAGTATGGATTACAAACAAGAAGAAATTCCTAAAGACCACTTCCCTATTCGCATTGAAGTAAAAGGTCTTCTTGGAGGACACTCTGGTGATGAAATCAACAAAGGTCGTGGGAACTCCAATAAAATCCTAAATCGTTTTCTTTGGCAAATAAACAAAAAATACGACATTCGAATAGCAGATTTTAATGGTGGAAACCTAAGAAATGCAATACCTCGTGAAGCTTATGCCATAATTACCTTACCTTCTAAATTTAAAGAGAACGTAAGAGTAGATTTAAACATCTATGCAGCAGATATGGAAGAAGTATGGAGTGTAAGTGAGCCGAAACTTAAAATAAGTCTTGAATCTACAGATGTTCCAAAGTTCGTTATAGATAAAGAATGCTCTTCCAATTTTATGGATGCGATTTATGCCTGTCCACATGGTGTATTTGCAATGAGCTCAAAAATGCCTGGCATGGTTGAAACTTCAACAAATCTTGCATCTGTAAAATTTTCGGATGATAACAAGATCCTTATCACCACTTCACAAAGAAGTGATGTTGATAGTGAAAAGTACAATATTGCACAAATGGTTGGCATATCATTAACCATGGCCAATGCAAAAATAGAACATACAGATGGATACCCAGGATGGGCTCCTAATCCTAATTCTAAAATATTAGATGTGGCAGTTGACTCCTATAAAAATCTATTTGGAAAAGATCCTATTGTTCGTTCTATCCACGCAGGACTTGAATGTGGTTTATTTCTAGAAAAATATCCTAACATGGATATGATTTCTTTTGGTCCAACTTTAAGAGATGTGCATTCTCCTGATGAAAGAATTAATATTGAAACGGTTGATAAATTTTGGAAACATTTAATTGATGTGATCAAAAACATACCAAGTAATTAATATTTTCAATTGCATTTAAAAAGACGATTCTAATTTGAGTTGTCTTTTTTTTTGCACTGTAGCGATATCAACATTTAAAATCTCCTCCGTTTGATTTCCAAGAATTTTTATTGAAATATTATACCACCTTAAATTAGGTTGATCAAAGCAAAACAATCATTCGTCAGGCATTACAGCTACTCCAAATTTTCCTAAATCAATACACGATAAATTCCTTTCTCAAATAGGATAAAAAGCGTATTTTTGTGAGCAATTTTTTAATACTTAAGCAGTGAGGGAAGAGGTTTACAATAATATCGAAGCATGGTTTGAAAACTATGTTGCTGGATTTGAAAGTGAGATTGAAGAAATTGGGACGAATATCGAATTGAAAAAGAATCATTCTTTCAGAGTTTCGGAATTGATCACTGAACTATCGGAAGAGTGGGAGCTTGATGAAGCAGATCTTATTTTAGCTAGAATAGCAGGACTGTTGCATGACCTTGGTCGCTTTGAACAGTTGATTAAATATGGAACTTTCTCTGATACAGAGCAAATCAATCATATACAGCTAGGAATTTCGACACTGGAAGAGAACAATCTGCTATCGGAATTGAGTGATGAAGAATCTAAAATTGTAATTGATAGCATTCAAAACCATAACGAAACTTTATTGCCAAAGTCTATTAGCCCAACTAGTCTTCCATTTGTTAAACTTGTTAGAGATGCTGATAAAATTGACATCCTTCACATTGTTGCGAACTACTACTCTAATAATAAGCAAGGGAGCAACAAAAGACTTGAAATGGAATTGAGTGATAAACATGATATTTCTAAAAAAGTATTTCAAAGTATCATTAATGAAAAAGTTGTTGACTATAAAGATGTAATGACCTTAAACGATCTTAAACTTCAACAAATGTCATTAATCTTTGATCTTAATTCCAAAAAAAGTTTCAAAATCATAAGTGAAAAGACCTACTTGAAGCAGATTTTTGAAACAATGCCTAAAAAAGATGAAGTCATTGACACCTACAGACAAATGAAAATCTTTTTAGAAAATCAATTATAGAAAAAAGCTTATCTAGAATCATTAAAAATAAAATTGCTTTGATTTGCTGTTTTAAATCGAATTATATATATATTTACAGCAGAAAATCATTAAAAGAAAAATAAGCAATGAGAGATATCGTTTGTAATTGTCAAATGGTTGACAGAAAATCTATAGATAAAGCAATTCACGAGAAGAATGCTACCACTATTGAAGAAATTCGCAGGTACACAGGAGCAAATACTGGTTGTGGAAAATGCATTAGCTATATTAATAGCATATTAGATACAGAAGTCCCAAAAGTGACACAAAAAATAGATAAAACACAAGCTAGTAAATTCAAGCTTTGGTAATATAAAGCTTCGGACATCCGAAGCTTTTTTTAGGCCTTCACTTTTCTTACCACATCAATCAATGTTCCATCCACCCATTTAATAGCAGCTACAATTTCATCCGATAACTGAATTGAATCCATTTTACCACAAATCATTTCAGCTTCTTCCTTCAGCTCATCAATTGTCTTTATTGGTAAATCTGTTTCTTTGATTTTCTCTAAAAGATCCTTTCGTAGTGGATTTATTGCAATTCCTCTTTCAGTAACAATTACATCAATTAATTCTCCGGGTCCACATAAAGTTGTAACGCGATCTCTTACAACTGGTATGCGATTTCGAAACAAGGGAATAGGTAAAATAACCGTCTTACTAAACAAACAATTTTGCCAACCACCAATACCGTGCAACAAATAGCCATCGGAGTGAGTAACTACATTTGCATTAAAATCGACATCAACTTCTGTCGCTCCAAGAATTGCAACATCTACCATCCCTGCAAAATTTCCTTTGCCATGATAATTGTAACTTGTAAAAGGACTAGTCCACACGTGATTTGAGTTTTCTCTCATTGAACGTACGCCCTCTAAATCAAAAGTTTGTCCATCTAAAATATATTCTACAATCCCCTCCTCGAGCATTTGCACCAAGTATTTATTGCTACCTCCTCTTGCAAACCTTGCTTTCACACCCTTTCTCCTCATTATCTGAGCAAAATACTCCGCAATTGCCAATGATGTACCACCCGCTCCTGCTTGAAAAGAAAATCCTTCTGTTATAATTCCAACTTCATCACAAAATTTTGCCGTTAGCTCAGCAATAAACAAACGATCTGGGCTTTTTGTTATTTGAGTTGTACCTGAAACGATTCTTTCAGGAATACCGATCTGTTCTATTTCAACTGTATAATCAACAAAATTCCCCTGAATTTGCCAAGGAATACATGGAAACCGAATCATATTATCAGTAAGGACAATTACTTTATCAGCATATTGAGAATCCGCAAGAGCGAAACCTAATAAACCTGAGGCTGAATTTCCTCTTAAACCATTTGCATTACCAAATGAATCGGCACAAGCTGCTCCAATTATTGCAATATCAATGTTTACTTCACCATCTTGAATCGCCTGATAACGGCCTCCATGTGAGCGAAGAACTGCAACTCCATTCATTTTACCTTCAGAACAAAATCGTCCCAATGGACCATTCATACTTCCCTCTATTCGTGAAATGGTTCCATCTTCGAGGTACTTAATTAAATGCTGATGACATGGGAAAGATGCAGATGGAAACCAAACTAATCCTTTAACTCCCAATTCATGCGCAATATCAAATACCAAATTAGCAATCAGGTCACCATCCCGAAAATGATGATGCGTCGAAATCACCATTCCGTCGGATAGTCCTGCTTTAATTAATGCTCCTTTTAAAGATTTCACTTGCTTGTTGCCATCGGAAGGAAAACTTACACTAGAAGATATAGATGCATTGTATTTTCTTCCACTTGGCATGTAATTCCCAACTCCCATAAACGGCATTACCTTCTCACCATTTATTTCAGTTGGCACAAATCTACCTATCGCATTTTCAACCATTCTATGCTTCATCACAATCCCTCCAATTTACAGGTACCAATTTCATCTCAATAGCCAATTCAAGAATTTTAAGCTGCCTTTTTACGACAGGAGGATCAATCATCTTACTCCCGATTGAAACGACTGCAATTTTATTTCTTTCCGCTTCATCGAAAGCCAGAATGATTTTTTTAGCTTTTTCAATCTCCTTCTTGTCAGGAGCAAAATTTTCATGAATCACTGAAATCTGTCTTGGATGAATGCATCCCATTCCTTGAAAACCCAATTCCTTTGATCTTTTAACATTTAAAGCCAAAGCTTCCATGTCCGCAACATCTGAAAACACAGAATCTATAGGCTGAATATTCGCTGCATTACATGCATTTACAATGCGCATTCTTGCATATAGGGACTCTATAGCACCTTCAGATCTTTGTACTCCTATATCAGCTGTATAATCTTCCAAACCAATTGCCATTGCAGCTATGTTTAATGATGACGAAGCTATTTCAAAGGCATTCTCAACCCCAAGAGCACTTTCAATAATTGGCATTAAGTAAATATCATGCACAATCGCATGACGTTCTTTTAATCTTGCTATTTCTTTTTCGACAAGAAGAACGCCATCAACGGTTTCACATTTCGGAATTAAAATCAGATGAACATTGTGAGGAATCAGATAGGACAAATCTTCGACACCTCTTTGTCCTTGATTTATTCGAACCATTCTTTCTACGCCATAAAAGTTTTGTGAGCGTAAGGCATTTCGGACTAAAATTCGGGCTTCATCCTTTTTTTGGATTGATACTGAATCCTCTAAATCTAAAATAATTGCGTTGGGTTGATGAATACCAGCATTCAACATCATATAGGGCGTGTTACCCGGTAAATATAGGCGAGATAGTCTAAAATGTCGTTTCGTAGATTGATAATTATTTTCAGGGATAAGATCCAACAAAAAATCCTTGTCTGTTTGCATTATTGCTTTTACCGCAGCTTCTATTCTTGCCGCTAAAACATAGGGTAAGGCACCATTGTCATTTATTTCTACAAGGGCATTTTTAATATTGAAAAAAACCAAAACAGAACGACACAGTTGTTCTATTGACGAAGCATAAAAAACCTTTACTTTAGAATTTAAAACAAAATCAATTCCTTCTGCTTCTTTTACTTCAATCTTAACATGACAATCCCCTTTACTCTTCGAATTACTATTTCCTGCTTCACCTAGACGTTTTACAAGTTTCATAACCCAATATGTGTTAAATGAGAAATCTTAAAAATAAAAAAGAGAAGCAAGAACATCAATAATCAGCTCCTACCTCTCCTTTCATACCATTTTGCATCTTATTTACAATATATTAAATATAAGAATTTTGTTGAATAAAAAAAATCTTTCCATCTCTGATAGCCATATTATAATAAAAAAGGGAGCCTAATAGGCTCCCTTTTAATATCTATATGATGTTTTTATTACATCAAGAAACTCAATAGAATACCAGCTCCTACTGCCGAACCAATAACACCAGATACGTTAGGCGCCATTGCATGCATCAACAAGTGGTTAGTTGGATCATTCTCCAATCCCATCACCTGTACTACACGAGCACTATCAGGAACAGCAGATACACCAGCCGCACCAATCATAGGATTGATAGGACGATCTTTTGGCGAGAAGATGTTCATAACCTTAGCAAAGATTACACCACCAGCTGTTGCAACAATAAATGATGCAGCTCCCAATCCGAAGATTAAGATTGAGTCAGCAGTTAAGAATACATCAGCCTGAGTTGAAGCACCTACTGTTACACCCAATAGAATTGTAATAATGTTAATCAATGCATTACTAGCAGTTTCAGCCAAACGGTTAGTCACTGTAGATTCTTTAAGTAGATTACCAAAGAATAACATACCCAACAATGGCACCGAAGTTGGTGAGATATAAGCTGTTAATAACAAACCAATAATTGGGAACATGATTTTTTCAAGACGAGTTACCGCACGAGGCGCTTTCATCTTAATCTTTCTTTCCTTTTTAGTTGTCAACAAGTTAATAATTGGAGGTTGAATTACAGGAACCAAAGCCATATACGAATAAGCCGCAATCGCGATAGGTCCGATCAAGTTCTTCACCGTTTCTCCATTTGCCATCACATTCATACCATTGGCAAGTTTTGATGACAAGAAGATAGCCGTAGGACCATCAGCACCACCAATAATTCCAATCGCACCTGCCTCTGGTGGAGCAAAGCCCATCCAAAGAGCACCTAGGAATGTTGCAAAGATACCAATCTGAGCTGCTGCTCCAAGAATCATCAAACGTGGGTTTGAAATTAATGAAGAGAAGTCTGTCATAGCACCAATTCCTAAGAAAATCAAAGGAGGATACCATCCTTGCAATACACCTGAATATAGTAGATTCATTACTGAACCTGGCTCGTAAACACCTAACTTCAAGTTAAAGTCTACTGCTTGGAACATTGGAATATTACCAATCAAGATACCTGTTCCAATAGGAATCAATAATAATGGCTCGTAGTCATACTTAATCGCTAAGAAAATAAAGAAGATACCAATCAACATCATCAACAAGTGACCAGGTGTTACATTAGCAAAACCAGTAAATTCATAGAAATTTTTCAATCCTACAACAGCATCTGATTCATGTGCACAATTAAGTAAAGGGTTAGCGAACTTAAGCATATCACCATCAACCTTGGCTATACGTGTACCAAGATTAAGTACTTCTTTAGTTGTACTGTAAGCATTTGATCCAGAATTTGGATCACTATTTTTAAATAGGTGAGTTACAGTCTTAGGCTTAAATATAATAATTACATTTTCACCTTCGGTTTTCCAACTCCCACTAAAACGTTGTTTAACCGAGTCCATAATAAAAGTATGATCTCCTTTAAACTCAAATGTCTTATAACGTTTTACTGTTTTATCAGATATTCCAATTGGGTTAGGTACATAACCATCTTCATGATTTACCCATTTCCCAGTTGTTAGTTTTGCTGCGGTATCCGATGAATCTTGGGCGATGGCGCTAAAAGCAAGCCCCATCAACAAGATCATAGAGAATACCATTGAATAAAGTTTTCTCATTATATAGTTTTTCCCTTTTGTATGAAATTACCCAATTTCAATAAGTACATCATCCTGAAGTACTGCATCTCCCACATTTACTTTAATAGCTTTAACTGTACCAGGCTTTTCAGCCAGTACGTTATTTTCCATTTTCATGGCTTCCATTACAAGTAAAGTATCACCAGCATTAATTGAGTCACCTACGGCAACGTCAACTTTAATGATAGTTCCTGGAAGAGGAGCTTTAATACTAACACCACCTGCAGTTTTTTTAATCTGACCTTCACCTGGCTTATTAACGACAGGCTTACGAATCAACTGAGGCGTTTTAGAAGCTTTTTCTTCTGCATGAATCTCAACATCGTAAACAGTACCGTTTACTTCAATTTGAGCATTTGAACCTTCGATCTCTTTGATATCAACATCGAAATCCTGTCCTTTTATAGTAAATTTGAACTTTTTCATCGTCTTATCTTGGTTGATTCATTACTCCATAAATCTTTGAACTCCATGGAGAATAATTCTTAGTTACTTTCTTAATGGTAATAATATTGCTTTCATCATCATGAATTTGATCGAAGTGCAAATGAAGTGCCATAGCTATAGCCGCATTTACATTTCCTTCAATATTCAAATCCTCAACATGAGCGCTTGGCTTACCTTGCTTTCACAAGCTTCTTTCTCAAGTTAAGCTGTAATAATTTAGGTAAGTTGATAAAAACAATAACAAGTAGTACCAATGCAATAAATACAATTGAGTAACCTACGATAGCAATTGTCCATCCTCCCTGACTTCCAATCGATAATAAATTGATATAACTCATAGTTTATTATTTTTTACAATGGAATGTTTGAATGCTTTTTAGCTGGATTACTCTGCTTCTTAGTCTGTAAAGACTGGAATGCACGAATCACTCTAAAACGTGTATTACGAGGCTCAATCACATCATCAATGTAACCATATGAAGCTGCATTGTATGGGTTAGCAAATTTCTCGTTATACTCAATTTCTTGCTCATTGATGAAAGCAACTTTCTCATCATCGCTAAGTTCCATCATTTTTCTACCATGTAGTACCTCGATAGCACCTTTAGCTCCCATTACTGCAATTTCAGCTGAAGGCCAAGCGTAGTTAAGGTCACCACGTAATTGCTTACAAGACATTACATCGTGAGCACCACCATAAGATTTACGTAGAGTGATAGTTACTTTAGGAACAGTAGCCTCACCATAAGCGAACATTAATTTCGCACCATGAGTAATGATACCACCAAACTCCTGACCTGATCCCGGAAGGAATCCTGGAACGTCAACTAAAGTAAGAATAGGAATATTAAAACAGTCACAGAAGCGGATAAAACGAGCTGCTTTTCTTGAAGATTCAATATCTAAAACACCTGCAAGGAAGTTAGGCTGATTGGCAACAATACCTACTGGCATACCACCCATTCTTGAGAAACCTACAAGAATATTCTTTGCATAGTGACGGTGAACTTCTAAGAACTCAGCATTATCAACCATAGAATAAATAACATCCTTCATATCGTAAGGCATGTTAGGATTCTCAGGAATAATCTCGTTCAACACATCTTCCATTCTATCGATTGGATCATTACAATCCGCCAATGGTGGCTCTTCAAGATTATTAGAAGGCATGAAAGATAACAACTTACGAATAATCATGATTCCTTCTTCTTCATCTTCCAATTTGAAGTGAGAAACACCTGATTTAGATGCGTGCATATGAGCACCACCCAAGTCTTCAGTTGTAATATCTTCACCAGTCACAGTTTTTACAACCTTAGGACCGGTAACAAACATGTATGACTTTTCTTCAGTCATCATGATAAAGTCAGTTAATGCAGGAGAATAAACGGCTCCACCAGCACAAGGACCAAAAATTGCAGAAATCTGAGGAATAACACCAGACGCCATAATATTTCTCTGGAAAATCTCAGCATAACCAGCTAGAGCAGTAACACCCTCCTGAATACGAGCTCCTCCTGAATCATTCAATCCAATACAAGGTGCTCCAACTTTCATTGCCATATCCATCACCTTGCAAATCTTTTGTGCAAAGGTTTCCGATAAAGAACCACCAAATACTGTGAAATCCTGAGAGAACACAAAAATTAAACGTCCATCTACAGTTCCTTGACCTGTAACAACACCATCGCCTAAGAATTTAGTTTTCTCCATACCAAAATTGGTACAACGATGTGTTACAAACATATCGAATTCCTCGAAACTACCTTCATCCAAAAGCATATCGATTCTTTCACGAGCAGTACACTTACCTTTCTTGTGCTGAGATACAATACGCTTCTCACCTCCGCCAAGTTTAGCTTCAGCTCTTAAGTCAATTAACTTCTTAATTTTATCCTGACTAGCCATAACTTCTATTAGTTATAATATATTATAATTGAGTGTTCTTATTTATTACCACAAAGTTCAGTCAAAACTCTCTGAGTTGACTTAGGGTGCATGAAACCAATCTTCAAACCTTCAGCTCCACCACGAGGTGTCTTATCGATCAATTGACATCCTGCTTCTGCAGCATCATTCAACGCTTCTTGAACATCTTCTACAGCAAATGCTAAGTGATGCATTCCGCCACCAGTCTTCTCTACGAATTTACCAATTGGTCCTTCTGGATCAGTAGACTCAAGCAATTCGATTTTTACATCTCCTACTTTGAAAAACGCAGTCTTCACTTTCTGATCAACTACTTCTTCAATAGCATAACACTCTAATCCTAATACTTTCTCGTAAAATGGAATAGCTTCTTCTAAGCTTTTAACAGCAATTCCGATGTGCTCAATATGTGTCGGTTTCATAATTAAATTATATTTTGATTGAATAATTTGGTGACAAAAATATTGAAAGGAAAAACGATAATCAACGTTTTCTTAGATTATTAAACTTGTTCTTCAACATGTACAAGAAAAGAGGAAGATCTCACTTTCTTTCTAGAAATCAAACAAATAGCCTTCTAAATAAGACTTCAATCTCTTAATTTAGAATTGAATTCTTCGAAAACCTTTGCATAACTTTTTCTAACCCGACAAACCTCTTGATTAACGAACCCAAAGGAAATCGCTTTTCCAATAAAACAGAAATATTTTTTGCTATTCCTCAACATGTTTTTGACAATTATTTTTCATCTCTCAAAATTGAAAAATCAAGACAATTTAAGCCATTAGCTTTCGGCAATTCATAATATTCCTTAAGAATCAATAAAGCATTCTTGCTTGATGTGAAAAATTACCTCCTTCCTTATCCTTTTTTATCTTATTCTATAAAGTCTTTTACTTATATTTGCAATCTGAAACGAGTTTCAACCATTTTTTATAAATTCTTAAGTAGATTCTAAGATGATACTATTCTTCAAAAAAGACGAAGTACACTTTGTTGTTCAATCAACTAACCAATTAAATGGACTGGATTATGACAAGCTTTCCTGGTTATTTGGAAATGCAACTAAAATTCAGGAAGACAAGTTAGTTGGTTTTTTTATTGGCCCAAGAAAAGAGATGATTACACCTTGGAGTACAAATGCTGTTGAAATCACCCAAAATATGGGATTAAACGGAATTCTTCGCATCGAGGAATTCGCTCAGGTAGACACTGAGCATCCTCAGTTTGATCCAATGCTTCAAAGTTCATATGAAAATTTAGATCAAGAAATTTTCACAATTGAGAAACAAGCTGACCCAATTCTTTATATCGAAGACATTAGATCTTATAACAAAGAAGAAGGTTTAGCGCTAAGCGAGGAAGAAATAAAATACCTTGAAGATGTTGAAAAGAAGATTGACCGCAAACTAACTGATTCAGAAGTATTCGGTTTTTCTCAAGTTAACTCGGAGCACTGCCGTCACAAAATATTTAACGGGACTTTTGTTATTGATGGTGAGGAAAAAGAGTCTTCTCTGTTTCAATTAATTAAAGAAACATCTAAAAAGAACCACAACCGAATTGTTTCGGCTTACAAAGACAATTGTGCATTCCTTGGCGGACCAAGAGTTGAGCAGTTTGCTCCAGCTTCTCACGATAAAGCAGATTTTTTCTATACCAAAGATATTGACACTGTTATTTCATTGAAGGCAGAGACACACAATTTCCCTACTACAGTAGAACCATTTAATGGTGCTGCAACAGGAACTGGTGGCGAGATTCGAGATCGTATTGCAGGTGGTAAAGCTTCTTTACCAATGGCTGGAACAGCGGTTTACATGACTGCTTACCCAAGATTAGAATCGTCTAGAAAATGGGAAGATGCTACAGATCCTCGTAAATGGTTATACCAAACTCCTGAAGAGATTCTTATTAAAGCATCTAATGGAGCGAGTGACTTTGGGAACAAATTTGGTCAACCATTAATTTGTGGTTCTGTACTAAGTTTCGAACATTTCGAAAACAATAAAAAATACGGATACGATAAGGTTATCATGCAAGCTGGTGGTATTGGTTATGGCCGATTGGAGCAAGCTCAAAAAGATGTACCTAATAAAGGTGACAAAGTTGTTCTTTTAGGTGGTGATAACTACCGAATTGGAATGGGTGGTTCTGCTGTATCTTCAGTAGCAACAGGTGAATTCGATAACTCTATTGAGTTAAATGCAGTCCAACGTTCTAATCCTGAAATGCAGAAACGTGTTTGCAACGCAATACGCGCAATGGCTGAATCTGATCACAACCCTATTGTTTCTATTCACGATCATGGTGCAGGTGGCCACCTGAACTGTTTATCAGAATTGGTTGAAGAAACTGGTGGTAAGATCGACCTTAATGCACTTCCTGTTGGTGACCCTACTCTATCGGCTAAAGAAATCGTTGGTAACGAGTCTCAAGAAAGAATGGGATTGGTTATTGGAAAAGATGATGTTGATTTATTGACTCGTATTGCTGATCGCGAACGAGCTCCTATATACACAATTGGTGAAACAACTGGTGACATGCGTTTCACATTCGAAGATAAAAAGACTGGTGAGAATCCTATTGATCTTGGTCTTTCTGAAATGTTTGGTAAGCCACCCAAAACTGTTTTAACAGACAACACTTTAAATGAAAAATTTGAAGCTGTTGAATACGATACTAATAAAATAGAGGAATACATTGAAAATGTTCTTCAAATAGAAGCTGTTGCTTGTAAAGATTGGCTAACCAATAAAGTTGACCGTTCGGTAACAGGTAAAATTGCCATGCAGCAATGTGCTGGTCCTCTTCAACTGCCTCTAAATAACCTAGGAGCTGTAGCTTTAGATTTCCAAGGTGAAAAAGGTATTGCAACCTCTATTGGACACGCTCCAGTTTCGGCTCTTGTTGATTCTGCTAATGGTTCTCGTCTTTCCATTGCTGAGTCATTAACTAACTTAGTTTGGGCTCCAATTGAGCAAGGCATTAAAGGCGTTTCTCTTTCTGCTAACTGGATGTGGCCTTGTAAGAACAAAGGTGAAGATGCTCGTCTTTATAAAGCTGTTGAATCAATTAGTGAATTCGCTATTGAACTTGGCTTAAATGTTCCTACTGGTAAAGATTCCTTATCGATGACTCAAAAATATGGTCAGGATGATGTGGTATACGCACCGGGAACAGTAATTATTTCAACTGTTGGTGAAATTGTTGACATCAATCGCATGGTTAGCCCAGTGATGAAAAATGCTGCCAACTCTCACCTACTACATATCGATTTCTCAAAAGATGCTTTTCAACTAGGAGGAAGTAGCTTTGCTCAAATCGTTAATAAATTAGGAAAGACAACACCTAATGTAAACGATGCTAAATATTTTGCTAAAACTTTCGAAACACTTCAACAGCTTATCCTAGATAGAAAAGTTCTTGCTGGACATGATATTTCTGCTGGTGGTATGGTTACTGCATTGCTTGAAATGTGTTTTGCCGATAACAAACTTGGCGCATCAATTAACCTTGACGAAATTAAAGAAGCTGACTTAATCAAAGTTTTATTCAGCGAAAATCCAGGTGTTATTATTCAAGTTGAAGATCTTGATACTGTTTCTTCTGTATTAACAGAAAAAGGACTTGACTTCCATGTTATTGGTTCTTTAGCCGAAGCAGGCAAAATGACAATTACTAAAGCTGATAAAAACTTATCACTTGATATAGCTTCACTACGTGACCTTTGGTATAAAACATCTTACCTATTAGATCGCAACCAATCAGGAAATGATAAGGCTTTAGAACGTTTCAAATCGTATAAAGAAAATAGTTTAACTTACAAATTCCCTGAGAACTTTACAGGTAAATTTGCACAGTATGGTATTGATCCTAAGCGTCAAACTAAATCTGGCATTAAAGCAGCTATCATCCGTGAAAAAGGTGTGAATGGCGATAGAGAAATGGCTTGGATGATGCATTTAGCTGGTATGGATGTGAAAGATATTCATATGACTGACTTAATTTCTGGTCGTTCTGATTTCTCAGACGTTAACATGATTGTTTTCGTTGGTGGATTCTCTAATTCAGATGTATTAGGTTCTGCTAAGGGTTGGGCTGGAGCATTCTTGTATAACGAGAAAGCTAAGAAAGCTCTTGAAGATTTCTACAAACGTAAAGACACTCTAAGTTTAGGTGTTTGTAATGGGTGTCAGCTAGTCTCTGAACTTGGATTGATTTACCCTGAACACGACAAGCATCCAAAACTAATTCATAACGAAACTCATAAATTCGAATCAGGCTTCGTGAATGTTGATATTCAAGCTAACGAATCAGTTATGCTTTCAACACTTGCTGGTAGTCGTTTAGGTATTTGGGTTGCTCACGGTGAAGGTAAATTCGATTTGCCTTACGGTGAAGACAAGTATCAAATTCCAATGAAGTACAGCTTTAAAGATTATCCTGCAAATCCTAATGGCTCTCCATTCGAAACTGCAGCAATCTGTTCTAAAGATGGTCGCCATTTAGCAATGATGCCTCACTTAGAGCGTGCAACATATCCTTGGAATTGGGCTTACTATAACGAAGACAGAAATGAAGACGAATTAAGTCCTTGGATCGAAGCTTTTGTTAATGCTAAAAACTGGATCTTGGAACACAAAAAATAAGATCAACTACTTATATATAGAATACCTCCTTTTTCAAGGGGGTATTTTTTTTGTCCCCATTAAGTTAGCTGAAACGATTCCCAATACCTTGTGAAAGATCTTTCGCAACCCATCAGACAAATTAGAAATAAAAAAAACCTCAGATGACTAGCACCTGAGGTTTTTATATCGATTAAGAACTTTCTTTCAGATAGAAATCTTTATTCTTATTTAATTACTTGAATTTTACTAGACATTACTTTATCATCCAATGTTACACGAACAATATAAAGTCCTGCCTCCAAGGATCCAAATTGAATCGTATTGGTTCCTGCATTGCGATCTTTTTTCACAAATACTGTTCTTCCACTTAAATCGAGAATTTCCAATGAATAATTCTGCGATAAATTCCCAAGTTGAAGGTTGAACTCATCTCTACATGGATTAGGATAAATCTTCATCTGATCTACTTCCTGATTAATCGTTTCGACATCAGTGATAATCATTTCCACTTCTTTTGTATTCGATTGGAATGGAGAATCAAACATGTAACCAATAATATAAACACTATAAACACCAGCATCTTTAGCATATATTTCATAATAAGCTGTGCCTACTGCAGGACTGTTTACCGTCTTGAATATTTCGTCGTTAACATAGATTTCAAACTTATCGAATAGAACAGGAATCTCTACTCCAAGATTTAATCTATACTCCGCAATAACTTCTAATAAACTAACTGTTGGAATTTTATCCTCTACTACTACTTCTTCTTCGTTCGATTTAAAAGGCTCATCACTAATATAACCAATTACGTAAGATTTGTAAGTTCCAGCTTGATCAACAGTAATAGGGAAAGTTTGCTCTCCTTTTTCAGGAGTATCAATAGTTTGGTGTACAACTCCATTTAGGTAAATTTCCAACTTATCGTAATCAACTTTTACATCAATATTAAGGTTAATGATTTTATCCTGAACCTCTTTGTACTCTGAAATTTCTGGAATACGATCAATATCTGGAATATCTACACTCCAAACACCTCTACCGTGAGTTGCTATAACAACCTGCTTACCTACAATTTGCATATCATAAACAGAAACTGGAGGAAAGTTACTTTCCAAAGCATGCCATGAAACGCCATCATCAGTCGATTCAAATATTCCAATCTCAGTACCAGCCCACAGTGTTTTTGTATCACTAGGCATTACAATCATACAATGAGTTACAACATCTGGAAAACCATTCGTACTCACCTCACCTGTTCCAAATCCTGAAATATCTTCCCAGTTTTGACCAAGATCTGTAGTTCTTAATATTTTAGGTGAATTACTGTTAGAAAATAGTAAATAAGCTGTTGATGCTTGCGTTGGATGAGTTGAGATTCCACTAATATAAGCTCTCATATCCTTATCTGCATATTCATTTACTGCAGTATAAGTTTCACCTTCATCTTGTGAAACGTGGATCTTAAAATCTCCATCATTTACCATTCCTGCTCCGGCCCATACAATGTTAGCATCTGCTAGAGATACCTCTACGTTATGCTGGCTATTAACTCCTCCCCAAAAGGATTCAATTGCTTTAAGTGTCCAGTTAGCTCCAAAATCAGTAGATTTATAAACCCCTTCTTTCGCAACCGCAAAAACAACATCTGGATTCCATTTAGAGGCTGATAACTTGGTAACAAAAGGACCATCGTCTTCAGTGATTCCTTGAACGCCTCCCCAAGTATCTCCACCATTAGTTGATCTGTAAATGGCATTATAATAAATACTACCCAAAAGCTTTTTAGAGTCTCTTCTATGCCATAAACATTCGAAGCCATCTCCTCCTAATCTAAAGAAGTAATTAGAGGTTGATGAAGCATCTTCCGCTGCAGCAGACTGCCATGTTCCGTTATCCTGCATTCCACCAATGTACTCGTTGGCATCAGGATTTTTAGCCACACCATAAAATTGAGTGGTAATGTAATTGTTCGGTTTTTGTGTAAATGTTACACCATTGTTTTCCGAAACACCTATTCCACCATCATTTCCATTAACAACCCAAAAATTACCATCTTCAAATGGAATAATTGTGATGTTGTGATGATCGGGGTGCAAGCCAGGAATCTTGGTGTCACCAAATCCAGCTCCTTGATCATATCTATTTGCGCCACCATTATTGCCATAAGCATCAGCAACACTTGTTTTTTCACCATCATATACTTCTACAGCTCCATATTCTACCACTACTTTTGAAGTAGGAAGGTTCGCCGCATCCCAAGTTGCACCTGCAGTTAACTCTGGCCAAATCATATAAAGTGCTTTGTTTAAATGTCCTCCAGCAACAGCAATACTTGCATTTGCCACATCAGCACTATAATCTATAGCATTAATAAAAATGTATTCTCGTCCCAAATCTCCATATGCATCACTTTCACCATCACGTGTATAAAGGTTAAATACTCCATCATTTTCCTGATCACGGAATGAAACCATTAGCTGTTTGTTATTGGTAATATCCCAAACTTGAAAAGGAACCTCAACATAATCTACATAAGTATATTCTGCCGCAGGAACTCCTGATGTTTTTTGATCAGGAATAGTAAAACGATGTGCTTTTTGAGTTAATCCAGCACCAAATCGGATTTCAACTGAAGTCCAATCGGTCGAAAGAACATTAGAACCTTCCTCAGTACTTAGACCACCATTTAAATGGCTTCCTCCGAAACTAACGAAAGAAAGAAAATCAGTATCTACAGTGTAGGCCGCTTTTACAGCAGAAGACTTTTCTGTGGCTGTTTTATTAAATGCTAGTTTCCACATATCTACACCAGCTACGAATACCACACTGTCTATAAATGGGTGCGCTTCAAGTGTATTGTCATATCCTCCTTGTCCACCAAGAAAATTCTGAGCATCATCAAACTTAGCCCAATTGTTTGCATTGTCTATTGAAAAGAATACCTCTGATACTTCATCAGAAATATCGATACTGGTATAAACAAAATTTCTATTTACAGGAGATACAGCAACTTCATAACGAGATCCTGTTGATAATCCCTTAGAGAAAACTTCCCAATTATCACCACCATCTACAGTTCGAAGAATTCCTTTTCTATTTTCCCCAGCAAAAATGGTATCTCTTGCTGTAGGATAAGCTGCTAAATCTTCCACTCCACTAACACTCTCATAAACTTGTGCCCAATCTGTGCCTCCATTAATCGTTTTAAATATTCCAGCTTCCGTAGCTGCTATTACGATTTCCGCGTTAATTGGATTTACAAAAAGACGATTCACATAACCGAATTTTTTATCTGTTGAAGTACTACTTAATTGGCTCCAACTTAATCCTCGATCAAGCGACTTCCATATCCCATTTCCGAGATTCTGAGCGCTTCCTGGAAAACTTTCTCCAGTACCAGCGTAAATAATATCATGATTAGAACTTGCCATGGCTAAAGCATTTACCGATAAATTGGTCAAATCGTCAGATAGATTTGTCCAGTTTTCAGCACCATCTGTTGTTCTCCAAATTCCTCCGGTAGCACTACCTGCAATCCAAGTAGTTTTGTTGACATCATCAGGATCAATAAGAATGGCTCTAGTACGACCTCCAACATTAGCAGGTCCGCGTTGAATAAATTCTAGGCCTACTTTTACACTTTTCAGTTTAGAACTATTTCCGCGAGCTTTCTGCAACTCTAATGTTTTATAGTTCATTTGATAACCAGATTCATTTTCACCAATCCTGGTTGTAATATCTTTAAAGTACTTACTGTACATGTCAGGCTTATTGGCTTTACTGTAGCCTACTTTTCTTTTCTCCTTTTTTTCTTGATACTGCTTTTGCCAAAATTCCTTAGGAGTAAATTCATTACTGGAAAATTGCTTTTCCGAATGTTGCGTGTAATTACTAATAAGAATTCCCGACAAGGTCAGGAGTCCGACAATTAGTAAGATGTGTTTTGTTTTCATAAATATAATAATTAGCTGGTTGTGATTTTCTATTTTGTTTTAGTTGAGGTCAAGCTTTTTTTTGATTTAAGATCAAAAATATAAGATGATTTCCCCGTATCAGTAGGATTAGTAATATATCCTTTCTGTTTGGTAATCAGAAGTTGTGTGTTGTTGTGCCAAGATATTTTAACATTAGCTATTTTTTCCATGTATATAATTTTTTCCTCTTCAATATTATATACTAAAAACTCGACCAATTGGTTAGGATTAAGATTTGGCTCTGCAATAATCTTTTCACACAATACGCAACTCTTATCCGCATTCAATCTATAGTCTATATTTTTTCCCATTTTTTTTTCTGCGACTTGCTGATAGGTCATTTTTTGGGTATTTACCTCTTCCTTATTCATTTTTTTATTTGCCACACATCCAAATAAAAAGAATAACAAGAATAACTGTAGTGTAATTTTTTTAAGGAACATAGTATTTAGCTATTACATTGGTTATATTACTTATGATTCAATACAATATTAAACTCAATTCTTAAGCTGAATTAAATTTAAAAGCTAATAAATATAATGACATTAAATGACATTAAAAATTGTTTTATTTTGGAGAATACATAGAAGCCCATATCCCAGTCAACAAAAGAGACACATAGAGACTTAATTATCAAGAATATTACCATTACAAAAACAATAAATCCATAAGAGTTATTTAATATTTTTTAAACAGATAAATATTAAGCATAAATACATTGTTTGTAAATAATGAATGTTACGATTTGCAATTATTGAAGTCGCATCCAAAAAATAATCCTTGCTTGATGTACTGATGTTCAATTAACAAATTTTCGCTGCTGAACTGTCGTTTCTATTTCAATTCCATAGAATAAAAAATAAGTAGAACCTTTAAAAACAAAAAAACCGAAATCCCAGAATGAGATTTCGGTTTTTCTTTTTCAAATACGTCTATCAACTTCTTAATTGATCAATTAAATTATCTTCATCATCAAATTTACCATCTGAAAAATTAATAGCCGTTTCAATAATAGCTAAGTGTGAATAGGCTTGCGGGAAATTACCCAGCATACGCTTTGTCTCAAAATCAATATCCTCAGCAAATAAACCTAGATGATTAGAATAGCTTAAAAGAATATCAAATTTATCCTGAGCTTCTTTTTTTCTTCCTATTTTATATAGGCTGTTTATCAACCAAAACGAACAAATAGTAAAGGCAGATTTAGGTGTACCAAAATCATCCTGATTCTTATAACGATACATAAGCCCATCATGTTCTAATTCTTTTTGAATGGTAAGAACTGTCGATACATACTTTTCATCCTTTGCATCAATAAAACCATAGGTTTCCATTAATAAAACGGATGCATCCAGATCATCAGAGCCATAATGCTGTGTAAAGGCTTGCTTTTCCTCACTCCAGGCGTTTTTCATGATATCTTTTTTCACTGCATCACGATATGGCGTCCATTTATTCACATAGTAGTCACTCTTAAGAAGTTTGGATATTTTTACAGCACGATCGAAAGCCACCCAGCACATCACTTTACTAAAAGTGAAATGAAGGCTTTTCCCTCGAATTTCCCATATTCCTCTATCTGGTTCACGCCAGTTTTCTTCTACAACTTTAATAATACTTCGTACAATTGTGCATAATTCTTCGGTGTGTTCCAATGAATTTTCAAACAATTCGAATTGCTGATGAATCAAATCCAAAAGAATGCCATAGATGTCATTTTGTTTTTGCTTATAAGCTGCATTTCCAACCCTTACCGGTTTTGAACCTTCATACCCAGCCAGATGTTCCAATTCGTACTCAGAGAGTTTCTTTTCACCATTAATACCGTACATGATTTGCACTTTTTCCTTTTTCTCAGGAATAATATCCGTGATAAAATCCAAATAACGTCTGGCAACATTGTAATGCCCCAGTTGAGTTAGGATTTTTACAACCATTGAGCCATCTCGTATCCAACAGAATCGGTAATCCCAATTTCGGACTTCTCCTATGGTCTCTGGTAAAGATGTCGTTAAAGCAGCTAAGACAGCTCCTGTTTTTTGATAACTTAATAATTTCAAAACTAAAGCGCTTCGAATAGCTTCTTCTTTATATAAAGGAAGTTCCTTTGTCTTTTCGCTCCAATTTAACCAGTAAGTTTTCGTTCTTTGCAGCTTTAAATAAGTACGATCAAGGTTTTGCTCTAATAACTTTTGATTATAGCTTATCTGACAAAATTCATCTTTCTCTAATTGAATGATTTCTTCGTTTAAAATATCCGTTTTTCTAAAACTAGAATACAGATACAAAGAATCGTAATTACCTGAAGTAGTATATGACTTAATAAATTCTTCTCTGGAAACTTTACTTTTCGTTTCGTTTTTCGCATAATCCAATTGAGGATCGTACTTAATTCTAAAACTTGGTTTTCCATACACTAAACGAAAATAACGAATCACATCTGGCGGTGAATAGTAATCATTTTTTTCAGTTAGATATCTTGGCATAAAATCCAAAACTTCAAACACACCATCGATACACTCAAAACGTGAAATTAAAATATTTGTATTTTTTCGATATTCCTGTTTAACATCCGTCAGATTTTCTGGCAGAATTTCAAAACTACCTCCCTTATTCTTATCCAAAAGTTTTGCAAAAGCCGATGAAGAATCGAATTGAGGTAAGCACATCCAGTCTAAAGATCCTTTTTCAGAGATCAAGGCCGCAGAGCGACAATTTCCTACCACACCATAATTTAAATTTTCCATAAAAAAATGCTAATTTAGAGCTTAACCATAAAAACTATACGGAAAATAGAGTTTTTTCACGACAATATATAGTTTTTCGAACCAAAATTAAACAGACATTTTATGAATAGAATTCACATTGTTTCAAACAGACTTCCGGTTAGTATTAATGTTGAAAATGAAAAAATTGAACTAATACCTAGTGTTGGTGGGCTAGCAACTGGTATGAGATCGGTTTATAAAGAGTATAACGGGAAATGGATAGGATGGCCGGGCTTGCCTAGTGATGATATAGATGAAAAATTATCGAATAATATAGATAGGGAGTTGGAAAAGGAAGATTGCGTATCGGTTCATCTTTCTAAAGAAGAGATTGATTTATATTATGACGGCTTTAGTAATCGAACAATTTGGCCGCTGTTTCATTATTTTGCGCAGTATATTGACTATGATCCTGAATTATGGGAAGCATTTGTACACGTGAACCAGAAGTTTGCAGATAAAGCTCTTGAGACTTTAGAAGAAGGAGATACCATTTGGATTCATGATTACCAGTTGCTTTTAGTACCAGAAATGATTAAATCGAAAAAGCCAGGTGTAACGGTTGGTTTTTTCTTGCATATACCTTTCCCTTCATTCGAAGTGTTTCGAATTCTGCCATGGCGAAAAGAGTTGATTCAAGGCATGTTGGGAGCTGATTTGATTGGCTTTCACACCTATGATTACCAACGTCACTTTTTCAGTTCTGTACGTCGTTTGATGGGCTACGAGATTTCCTTCAACCAAATTCAAATTGAGGACAGAGTTATTATAGTTGATGCTTTTCCTATGGGAATTGACTACGATAAATTTAAAAATGCTGCAACGGATATTTTTCAAAAACCACTTCAGGAGAAATCTGAACTTCATCGTGAGTTGGAAAAGTACTTTTTGCTTTCTCCCGACAGAAAATTAATTCTATCCATAGATAGACTGGATTATTCAAAGGGCATTCCCAATCGTTTAGAAGCGTTTGCAAAATTCCTGGAATCATACCCTGAGTTTGTTGGAAAAGTTACTTTAATAATGCTTGCAGTCCCATCTCGAGGGACAGTAGAACATTATATCAACCTTAAGAAAGAAGTGGATGAATTGGTTGGAAAAGTAAATGGACAATTTGGTAATATTAATTACACACCCGTTTGGTATTTTTACCGTTCCATGCCATTTGAGAATCTGATAGAGCTTTATAGTTCATGCGATGTTGCTCTTGTGACACCTGTGCGTGATGGAATGAATTTGGTTGCTAAGGAATATGTTGCCTCAAGAACCAATCGAACAGGCGTGATTATCCTGAGTGAAATGGCAGGTGTGGCCAAAGAAATGGGAGAGGCTTTAATGATTAATCCTAATAATACCAACGAAATAGCAGAAAGTATCCAACATGCTTTAAATATGCCACTTGACGAACAGCGTGAACGTATGATTTTCCTTCAGGATAGGATTAAACGCTACGATGTCTTTAAGTGGGCCAGTGAGTTTGTCAAATCGTTGGCTAAAGTTGAAAAAATTCAAAGCTCATTCTATGCTAAAAAAATCAATAGTAAGATCATGGATAAGCTAAACGAGACCTATAAATCAGCTGAGAAAAGATCTATTTTTTTAGATTATGATGGCACACTAACTGGCTTTAAAAAGAACCCAAATGATGCTTCACCTAATCAGGAGTTACATGATATTCTCTATAAACTTGAAGAAGATCCACGAAATGTAGTTACCATTATTAGTGGTCGCGACAGAGAAAGTCTTGAAACATGGTTTGAAGGCCACAAAATCAATTTAATTGTAGAGCATGGTGTTTGGTATAAGAAATTCGGAAAAGAATGGAAAATGCTTACCAATGCAGTCGATACGTGGAAATCGAGTATACAACCAATTCTTGAAACTTTTGTTGATCGTACACCAGGTTCTTTTATCGAAGAAAAAAACTATTCGTTGGTTTGGCATTTTAGAAAAGCTGAACCGGAACAAGCTGAATTAAGAGCTTACGAGCTAAAAGATGAACTGACAACCATGATAGCCAATCACAACCTCGAAATTTTGGAAGGTAATAAAGTGATTGAGGTGAAAACCGGAGGAATAAATAAAGGTATAGCTGCTTTGCAGTTTCTTAAAAATAAAAATTACGATTTTGTTTTTGCAGTGGGTGACGATTGGACGGATGAATACATGTTTAGAGAACTTCCGGAAACGGCATATACAGTAAAAGTGGGCTTAAAGCGAACAGCAGCTAGATATAAGGTCGAATCTGTTAAGTCTGTTCGTAAATTACTTACAGAATTAGCAGAATAAAGATCATTTCGAATAAAACAAAAAAGTGGCAAATTAACGATTTGCCACTTTTTTCATTTCCCATTCTTACTTAGAACCGTAATTCTTTCAGAAAACTTGCCTTAGATTTTCCTCTTCTTTAAAATTCCTATAATTTTGCAGTCAATACAATGAAAATCCCTATTTTCGCACGAACCAAGATTTTTTAAAAGATGTTACACAAAAAGTTCGATTTTTTAATAATCGGAAGCGGATTAGCTGGCTTATACTCAGCCCTATACGCTTCCAAATATGGAAAAGTCGCCATTTTAACAAAATCGAAACTTGATGTTAGTAATTCCTACTATGCTCAAGGTGGAATTGCTGCTGTAACAGATTCTGCAGACTTCCCACAGTATCATATGGAAGATACTTTAACCGCTGGGCGCGGCTTGTGTGATACGATTCCTGTAACTATTCTTGTAAATGAAGGTCCTAATCGTATTGATGACCTAATTGAAATGGGCATGCAATTCGATACCGAGAATGGCAAGCTTGCCTTGGGCTTGGAAGGTGGACATCATCGCCGAAGAATACTGCATGCTGGAGGTGATTCGACGGGAAAGGAAATGATCTTGTTTCTAATTCAGAAAGTTTTAGCTCAGAAAAATATCGAGATTTTTGAAAACCAGATGGTTTATGAGCTACTTACTAAAAATGAAGTATGCTTTGGAGCGAAAAGCTATAACACAATCGCTAATTCTAATGTATTAATTGAAGCTAAACATACAATTCTTGCAATAGGTGGAGCATCTGCAATCTTCCAAAGAACTACAAATCCGAACACAACTGTTGGCGATGGAATTTCTCTTGGATATAAAGCAGGTGTAGAAATTGCTGATATGGAATTCATTCAATTTCATCCTAGTTCCTTTTATTCAGAAAAAGGAAAAACCTTTTTGATTAGTGAAGCGGTAAGAGGCGAAGGTGCACATCTTTTAAATTCAAAAGGTGAAAGGTTTATGCTAGCAATTCACCCACTTGCAGAATTAGCACCGAGAGATATTGTGGCTAGATCGATCTTCGATCAAATGAAAAAAGATAATAATCCATTTGTAACTCTAGATTTAAAACATTTAGACGGAAAAAAAATAAAGGCTCGTTTTCCTTCAATCTATAAAAAC
Source organism: Labilibaculum sp. DW002 (assembly GCF_029029525.1). NCBI lineage: Bacteria > Pseudomonadati > Bacteroidota > Bacteroidia > Marinilabiliales > Marinifilaceae > Paralabilibaculum > Paralabilibaculum antarcticum. The sequence goes on from NZ_JAKJSC010000001.1 coordinate 1,755,925, forward strand.
TGCGAGTTAGAAGGTGTTGATATGTGCAAAGAGATTCGCATTGCTCCTGCTGCACATTATATGGTTGGTGGCATAAAAACTGACCTTAACGGCAAAACAAATATTTCTCAACTGTACGCATGTGGCGAAATTGCTTCATCCGGGGTTATGGGTGCTAATAGATTGGCTTCAAACTCTCTCTTGGAATGTTTGGTTTTTGGAAAAAGAGCCGTCGATCACGCTCGAAAAACACATATTGAAACAACCGAAGTAGATGACGGTAATTCAAAAATGCAAACCAATATTAATTTGGAAGAATTGTTCTTGCAACAAAAGAATCAAATTGCTTTAACAATGAATTCGAAAGTTGGCATTATTCGCAATAAGAAAGAGCTAACTGAGGTTAACGATTTACTAGATACTATTGAAGAATCTTTCCCTTTTGAGAAGAATGAATATTACAGTCATCGTTTAGAAAACCTTATAACTGTTTGTAGGCTTCTTGCAACAGCTGCCATAGCAAGAAAGGAAAGTCGTGGTGGACATTACAGAGATGACTACCCAAAAGAAAAATCAAAATACCTAACTCACTCAATACAACAAATCAATAAAAATTTACATTTCATTCCTGTTGAGCATGAATCACAGGATTAAATTATATCGTTAAAATGAAAAAATCTGGATTTAACGCTCAAGAGATTGAATTAATTATCAATCATGCATTCCAAGAAGATATTGGAAATGGAGATATCACAACCAATAATATTGTTCCTGAAAATAAATTGGCCAGCGCCAGTATGACTGCGAAAGCTGATGGTATTATTGCTGGTATTGACATTGCAGAAATGGTATTTAGAAAGTTGGATGAAAATTTAGAATGGAATCCTAAAATTAAGGATGGAGACTCCGTTAAGAAAGGAGATGTTATCCTTGAAATAAAAGGAACTTTTAGAGCTTTATTAACTGGCGAAAGGTTAGCATTAAATTTGATGCAGCGCATGTCGGGTATTGCTACAGAAACGGCAAAATACGTTGCTGAAACAAAAGGCAGTAAAGTGAAGATATTAGATACCAGAAAAACCGTTCCTGGCCTAAGAACTTTCGATAAGTACGCAGTAAAAATGGGTGGAGGCACCAATCACCGTATTGGTTTATACGATATGGTAATGATTAAGGATAACCACATTAAAATGGCTGGAACAATTACAGCAGCCGTTGAGCAGGTTCGTAAATCTATTCCAAGCGAAATTAAGGTAGAAGTTGAAACAACCAATTTACAAGAAGTAGAGGAAGCTGTTAATGCTGGTGCAGATATCATTATGCTGGATAATATGAGCAATGAATTGATGTGTGAGGCAGTTGATTTAATAAATGGCAAAGCCTTAATTGAAGCTTCAGGAAATATGAATTTAGAACGTATTTCGGGTGTCGCAAAAACTGGTGTCGACTTTATTTCGGTTGGTGCTTTAACTCATTCTGTTATTGCTTTAGACATCAGTCAAAACATTATTATTTAATTACAATTAGATTATCTCCAAATATGGAAACACAGGAATTAATCAATCAGATTAAAAAACTGAAGAAAGAAAAAAATGCAATTATACTAGCTCATTACTATGCTGATCCTATCATTCAGGATCAGGCTGATTATATTGGTGATTCGTTAGGACTTGCTCGAGAAGCTGGAAATACTTCGGCTGATATTATCGTTTTTTGTGGCGTCCATTTCATGGCAGAAACAGCTGCGATAATTTCTCCACAAAAAAAAGTACTAATTCCTGCACAAAGATGTGGATGTTCTCTTGCTGAAAGCATTACTGGCAAAGACATTCAAAATTGGAAAGCTAATAATCCTGACGGAATAGTTGTATCATATGTGAATACAACGGCTGAAGTTAAAGCAGAAACTGATTATTGCTGTACTTCTTCCAACGCTTTAAAGATCATTAATCATTTGGGAAAAGATAAAAAAATATTTTTCACACCAGACAAGAATCTTGGAGCATACATTGTAAAAAAGACTGGTATCCAAATGGAACTTTGGAATGGAGATTGTTGCGTTCATGAGCCAATTACGACTGAAATGGTGTTGGATATGTCTGCCAAATATCCTGAGGCTGATGTTTTAATACATCCCGAAAGTAATTGCTCTGGAGATGATCAAATTCTTAATTTGGACAATGCTTACTTCTATTCTACTGCAGGCATAATGGAACACGCTAAGAAATCAGATAAAAAGCAATTTATAATTGCAACAGAATTAGGTACCCTTCATCAACTGACGAAAGAAAATCCATCCAAAGAGTTTATCTTGATACATCCAAAAACCATTTGTGGTTCTATGAAAAGAGTAAAATTACAAGGATTATATGAAGCATTAGAAAAAGAACAATTTGAAGTAATTGTTCCTAAAGAAATAGCGGAAAAAGCAATTCATTCCATAACAAAAATGCTAGAAATTAGTTAATTACACGAAAGCCTTTCATACCATTTGAAAGGCTTTTGCATCAATCATAAAACCAATATGTAAATCACAGATCAACACATTGCTTATCAAAACAAAAATTACAATAAAATGTGTTCAAATATTATAAGAAATATTGGTATATTTCGACTCAATTACAGCCAATTACAAAAGACTAACTACTTAAACAAGCTTAATCTATAAAGAAAAACAAGTACATCTAAGACCACTACAAAATGCGTTTTCCCCTACTATTATTATCTTGCCTTTTACTATTCGTAAATACATCGCAAGCAAAATCTTCAGCTCGAGAACTTAGAACACAAATTAAAAACAGTTCTAAGAGTGAAAAAGCTGAATTTTATTTAAAATTATCTGAACATTATTATAATGCTAATAATAGTGACAGTGCCCTTTATTATGCCAAAGAAGCACTTATTGTATCAAAATTAAACAAGAATGATCAATTCATTCTTAAATCATATCTTGAACTCTATTACAATTACCTGCTTACTTCAAATTCAAAAGAAGTAAGGCATTCTTTAAACAACGCAAAGATCTTAGCTTATAAAATTCAAGATACCATTCAGATTTGTGATATTCATTTAAACTTAGCTGCTTTCTATTCTGAAAATAGCAAATTTGACAGTGCTATTTTTCATTATAATGCATCTAGAAAATTGAGTGATATTATTAACTACAAACTAAATACAGCCCAAGCTCTAATAGGCATAGGTGAAGTATATTATGAACGAGGAGATTTTGAAAATGCCTTAAGTAATTACCTAGAAGCATCTGAGTATTCCGAAGCAATAAAAGACAATCACATACAGCTAAGCATACTCATTGATATGGGTAACATTTATGGTGATGATAAGCAACTTGAAATTGCTAAATCTTATTACAATCAGGCTAAAGAAATAGCTGAAGATATGAAAGATGAGGAAACCTTATCGGTTCTTTACAACAATTTAGCAATAATTTACCAAGACGAAAAGGATTATAAAAAAGCTCAAACTTATTTTGAAAAAAGCCTTGAAATAGAAAAAAATACTGATTATAAAAGTGGTGTTGCTTTAGCTTTAAATAATATTGGCGAGAACTATTACAAAATGGGTAACTACGAACAAGCAATAGTTTGCGTTCGAGAATCATTAGCTAGCCACCGAAAACTAAATTTAAATAACGAAATAATATACAATTTAGAAGTATTAACACAAATACACTTAGCAACCGGAAATTACAAACAAGCTATTAAATATTTGAATGAAGGTATTAACTTAAGTAAAAAACTCAAAACAAAAGGAAAACGATCTGATCTGTTGAAATTATTAGCAGAATATTATCATAAACTAGGAGATAATAAAAAAGCCTATTCTGCCATGTTAGACTACAATGATCTTAAGGACAGTGTACAAAACATAGCTAAATCTACTAAAATTGCACAACTTCAAGCAAAGTTTGAATCCGTAAAAAAAGAAAATGAAAATGAAATTCTTAGAGTTAAGAATCAGTTTACTCAAGAGAAACTAGAACAAGAGAAAACAACATCTCACTTTCTTTATGTATTTTCTATTTTAGCTCTTTTTGTAATTATCCTAATTGTAATTCTATTTCGCTCAAAAATCAATACTCATAATAAAATGAGGCGTGTTTATGGTCTATTAGAGGAATCAAACTCTAAACTTAAAATCATGAACATTACTAAGGATAAGTTTTTTTCGATTATAGCACATGATTTACGCTCCCCTTTTAATGCTATTTTAGGATTTTCTGAATTAATTAAAAGAGAACTAAATACGACACAAAAGGTTGCTGTTTTAAAAGAATATAATAACTCTGTCAACGAGTCTGCAAACGGATTGTATAATTTATTAGAGAATCTGCTGCAATGGGCAAACAGTCAAAGAGGACAATTAAAATTCGCTCCTATTCGGTTTGATTTGTACGAATTGGTTCAAAACAACCTTCGTATTTTTAATTTGAAAACAGCAGACAAATCAATAAAACTTAGTTCTGATATAAAACCTGGAACACTAGCGTACGGAGATATCCAAATGGTAGATACAATTGTACGTAATTTGATTAGTAATGCTTTAAAATTCACCGATTCCAAAGGAAAGGTATTTCTTTCAGCCAAATTAGACAATGAATTTATTCAGCTTTCGGTAAAGGATACTGGCATTGGCATCAGCAAAGAGAACCAAGAGAAATTATTCAGAATTGATAGTAATTTTACAACCTATGGAACGGATGACGAAGCTGGAAGTGGATTAGGCTTAATCCTCTGCAAAGAATTCGTTACTAAAAACGGTGGTGAGATTTGGGTAGAGAGTGAACTGAACAAGGGTAGCCGCTTTACCTTTTCTTTAAAATCGGCTTAAATATTTATAGAACTAATTCAAATTAGCAATTTCAAAAACTGAAGTTGCTATTTCTTTTCACATTTCTTAGGAAGAACATATCTTTGCATTCCAAAATAATTGAAATGGAAATAGTAAGTATCATTCTTCTTGCCCTTGGTTTATCTGTTGATTCGTTTGCCGCTTCGGTATGCTCTGGCTTAGCCATCAAAAAAATTCACTTCTTACAAGCAATAAAAATAGCTTTCTTTTTAGCTCTTTTTCAAGGAGGAATGCCAATTATTGGCTGGTTAACCGGATGGGAGTTAAAAGATTTGATTAAAGATTTTGACCATTGGATCGCTTTTATCCTACTCGCAGGAATGGGTGGTAAAATGATTTACGAAAGCATTACATCCAAAGAAAAAGATTGCTCTTTCAATCCGTTAAAACTAATGGTCTTAATTGGAATTTCAATAGCAACAAGTATTGATGCTTTGGTTATTGGTTTAAGTTTAGCCTTGCTTGATGTAGTAATTTGGTTACCAGCAATAATAATTGGAGTAGTTACTTTTATTGTCTCTATGTTGGGAATGCTTCTGGGAAAAAAGATTGGCAGTAAAATGAGTCAAAAATTTGAAATATTAGGAGGTATTGTTCTAATTTTTATCGGCTTACGAATCCTTATTGAGCATTTGTTTTTTCAAGCTTAAATTACGCCTTTTTCTTTCAATTCACTCATCATTATACTTACCGTCTTAACTCCTTTTGTCATCGATGGTCCTGAAATGGTAGCTCCGGAAATACCATCAATATCTTTTTCAAATTCCATTTCTTCTCCCTTTACTTTACCAATGAATTGTTTTAACCACGATTTTGCCATGATTTCACCACCGTAAGTAGATCGGTACATTAATACTATAACCTTTTTGATTTCCATGTTCTCACTAAATAGAACCATGTAATCAAAATAATCATTCTTCCCTTTTGATGAAGCAAAACAAGCGTAGCCCATTAGCTGGTCTGAACACATTAATCTGCTCAAGCTCACATTTTTGATGCTTTGATATTTAAAAGTATCAAAATTGAAATCTTCAATCTTAACCATTGTCAGATCTTCTAACGGGAAGATTTTTTTGACTTCTTTATTAATTTTCTTCTGAATTGACTTCGGAAGACTGCTTGCCTGAGAGGTAAAAGTTAATCCTACTGCAAACACAATCACTATAAGTCGAATAATATTTAGAAATCGCATCATCATCAATTCTATTTTACGTTAAAACTTCAAAGCAAAATGGAAAACCAAAATGCTTTGAAGTAGATAATTTTATGTGTTTATTGATTTAGAACCAAACGCCTACACCAAAGTTTACAAAGTTCTTTTTAACATCGTTACCATCTTTCGACCACTGATAATCAGCTTTAACTACGGCACCTTTTGCTAAATGATAACTCAATCCAAAGAATAAATCTTCACGATCGTAAGCTTTATTAGCTGTATATTTGAAGCAACTTCGTGATGTGTATCGTAACTTTCGTAACGTACAAAAGGCACCAAAGCTTGCTCTTTTCCATGCAATAAATTGTATCCTGCTTCTACGTAATAACCTTGCATTTGCTTACCAAGATCTTTACCTGTTTTCTCGTTATATGCCTTTACATCATTTATAAAAGAGTGAATATACTGGCCTTTCAAACGTAAAGCATCAAATTTATAACGTAAATCAAGACCAATCATGCTTACACCAATACGAGTTGAATCTGCATAATTTTCTGCAAGATCATCATCCTTATCCAATCCGTTGAAAGCTGAAGATTGTGTTTTACCAAAGTATCCTGAAAGACCAATATTTAAACCTTTGATACCATAGTAATCTACTTTTGCCGACAGTGAAGGAGAAGTGAAAGTAGACTCAGCACCTTTTTGACGACCTTTACGTAAACCATCTTTTCCTCTTAATTTAGTTGATCCGTCGAAACCGTTAAAACCATTCATGATATACATTTGGTACTTTAATGGCGCATTAGCTAAACGACCATTAATACCAAAACCAATCTCTCTCCATGTGGTTGGTACAATATACTTATCAAGACTTGGACGCTCAACTCCATTATAAGTTGTTGGTTCGTGATATTCGTTAACAATACCCATTGGAATCAACATTAATCCGGCGCGTAAAGCTGTGTTTGGTCTCACATTGTAGTTCAGGAAAGCCTGCTCCACGTATACCTCTTTAACGTGCTCAAATTCAAGTTCGGTAACAAAAGACGTTTTGTCGTTAAATTGGTATCCAAAAAACATGACCATACGATGCACATCCATTTTTCCATTATAGCGAGTCTGTCCGCTCACTTGCTGATTGTAGTGAATCTCACCATAACCTCCAATACTTAATTTCTCATCCTTTACTCTCTCCAAAATTGTAGAGCCGATACTCTTGGGTTCCTGAACATCCTGTGCTTTAACAACAAAAGTTGCAGCAATCATTGTTATAAATAGTAGTCCTTTTTTCATCAGTTTAATTCAATTAGGTTTTTAGTTGTTCTGCTCGAAAAACAAGCATTATTTCGACTGCTAAAGTAGAGTAAGTCTAAATAAACTGAAATACCTATATGTTGGTATTTTTACACCTTGGAGTCTTTTATTACTAATAAGAAGCATATACTTATCCAAATATTTTAATACTTTTGGAGGAAAATAAGACCATTACATAGGCCAAATACAACAATAAAGAATAAGCAAGGAGAACCTACATCATGGAATATATAAAACAATTTTTTATCGATTTCATTCAAATCCTAAATGAAATGTCCCCCTATTTACTCTTAGGATTCTTCTTTGCAGGTCTTTTAAAAGTTGCCATACCACAAAAATTCATCGATAAATATATGGGCAAAAAAGATGGACGCTCTGTCTTAAACGCATCATTATTGGGAATTCCAATGCCCTTATGCTCTTGTGGTGTGATTCCCACCGGTATTTCATTCTATAAAAGCGGCGCAAGTAAAGGCTCGTCAGTTTCATTTTTAATTTCTACTCCACAAACCGGTGTCGATTCAATTCTGGTTACCTATTCATTACTGGGGCTACCATTTGCAATTATACGACCAGTTATTGCTTTAATTACAGGCTTCTTTGGAGGTTTGCTTGCCAATCGATTCGATACAGATGAAAAAACAATTACTGAACCAATAGAAAATTCTTGCTGCTCTACAGAAAAAGAATCGGATTGTGGCTGTGATGACAATTGTGCTACAGAAACAAAAGAAAAGAAGCCTGCTCTATACACCATGTTCAAATATGCCTTTGTCGATTTTCTACAGGATATTTCGAAATGGTTAGTTATAGGTTTACTTCTTGCAGCTCTTATTTCGGTAGCACTTCCCGATGATTTCTTTGCAAGCTATATAGGTAATGATTTGATTGGCATGCTGGTAATTTTAGTTGCATCAGTTCCTCTTTACATATGTGCAACTTCATCGGTACCTGTTGCAGCTGTACTTTTAATGAAAGGTGTTTCGCCAGGTGCAGCTTTAGTTTTCCTAATGGCCGGACCTGCAACTAATGCAGCAACCATAACTGTTTTAAACAAAGTACTGGGAAAGAAAACAATGTGGTCTTATCTAATTTCAATTATTTCGGGCGCTTTGCTTTTCGGATTATTAATTGATAATGTGTTCCCGAGAGAGTGGTTTGAAATGAGTACACTGCACAATCACATGCATGCCCATGAAGGCCATTGGATGCTGCCCCAATGGGTGCAATGGGGAAGCAGTATTTTATTAACATTACTGATCTTAAATGGTTACTTACAAAAATACCTTTCTGGTAAAAGAGAAGTTAACGCTTCCACTTCTGAAAGTATTATTGATGATAAATTGGTTCTTGTAAATGGAATGAGTTGTAATCATTGTAAAAATTCAGTTGAGAAACATATAGGAGCCTTATCAAATATCACGAAGGCAGAAGTTAATCTAGAACAGAAAAATCTGCATCTTCAAGGAAAATCTATCGACATAGAAATAATTAAAAAAGAGATCGAAAGTTTGGGATTTGAATTTGGTGGAGAAAAGGCAAATTAACCCAATTTGCTATCTCCAGATAGCAAAAACTCCTTTTGCAAAATTTATTTTAAGCTAAAAAATCCAATAATTGCAAAAATTCGTCTGCAGTACTAAACTTAATTGAGAAACACACATCTGATTCTCACTTGTTCTTCAACATCTTTGGCGTTTTATACCCATTTCTACTTTTTTTACTTCTTAATTTTGTAAGCGCATAACACTAAAGTAAATAATACACTGATAATCAATACCATTAACACTTTTTCAAACTTGGCGATTCATGTTCTACGCATACACACATCTTTATATTTAATTACTTGAAAACTTCAATTTTTTGATTACTTTTATGTGTTCTACAACATATTCATGCTGTAAGCTATCTTTATTGGTAAAACAATTTTATAACTAAGAGTAGAATTAGTTGATTAAAAACAAAGCTTTAATAAGCTTTTAAACAAAGACCAAAATGATCAAGAAGATTTCAAAAGTTCTCGTTGCAAATCGAGGAGAAATTGCTCTGCGTGTAATGCGCTCGTGCAGGGAATTGGGAATTCTTTCTGTTGCTGTTTATTCCGACGTAGATCGAACATCGATGCACGTACGTTATGCCGATCAAGCATTTCATATCGGACCAGCAGCCTCGGCAGAGAGTTATTTAAATATGGATAAAATTATAGAAGTTGCTAAGCGATCCAAAGCTGATGCAATTCATCCTGGTTATGGCTTCTTAAGTGAGAATGCTGAATTCTCTAAACGCTGTCACCAGGAAGGAATTATATTCATCGGCCCAACACCCGAAGTTATCTCTACAATGGGAGATAAAATAACCGCTCGACAAACAATGATAGCTGGTGGTGTACCAGTAGTCCCCGGAACCAAAGAAAACCTTGAGGATGAAACCACAATCCTTAAAGTGGTAAAAGAAGTCGGACTTCCGGTTATGATTAAAGCTTCGGCAGGCGGTGGTGGAAAAGGAATGAGAATGGTAGATAAAGAAAAAGATATTTTAAGCTCTCTTCGTGCTGCCAAATCAGAAGCTATGTCATCATTTGGTGACGATTCTGTTTATGTAGAAAAATACATCTCTTCACCTCATCATATCGAATTCCAAATTCTAGGTGACCAACACGGTAATGTTATTCATCTTTGCGAAAGAGAGTGTTCGGTACAACGTCGACATCAAAAAGTTGTTGAAGAAACACCTTCTCCTCTAATGACCCCCGAGCTTAGGGAGAAAATGGGACAATCTGCTGTAGAAGCTGCCAAAGCTGTAAATTATCACGGTGCAGGAACTATCGAATTCCTTGTTGACAACGATCACAACTACTATTTTCTGGAAATGAACACTCGCCTTCAGGTGGAGCATCCTATTACCGAAAGGGTAACGGGTTATGACCTAGTTAAAGCTCAAATTCAGATTGCAGAGGGGCAAGCCTTAGAAATTAAACAGGAGGATGTTTTCCAATTTGGACATGCTATTGAGTGCCGAATTTATGCCGAAGACACTGAAAATAACTTTATGCCTAGTCCGGGACTAATTACTCATATTACTGAACCCATGGGTTTAGGTGTAAGAACTGACGGTTATGTGTACGAAGGTTATGAGATTCCAATCCACTACGATCCTATGATCTCGAAGCTTATTGTATGGGCAAGAACCCGGTCTGAGGCAATTGAACGAATGCGTCGTGCCCTGTATGAGTATAAAATAACAGGTGTTAAAACTTCAATTCAGTTTCTGGAACGTATTATGGATTGTCCTGATTTTAGAAATGGCACCTATGATACTCATTTTATACAAGACAACGAGGAGTTTTTACTTGCTCCTGACGAGGCGAAAGAATCTTTTGAAGATTTAGCCATAGTTACTGCCTTTTTAGATTACCACCACAAACTCAAAAATGCCCAAGTTAACCCAAAATCTGCCGCACATAACAAGTGGAAAGAATTTGGTCGACGTAGAGGCATGTTTAGAGCAAGTGAAAATTAAAGGATAAACTAAAAAATTATAAAATGGCAATTGAAATAAAATTGGGCGACCGACTGGCAAAAGTTGAACTTCTTGCTGAAGATGGAACCCAGGTGAAAATAATGGTCGATAACAAAGAATATGATCTCGACATGCAGCAGGTTGAAAACGGAGTTTATTCTGTGATGTATAAAGGTCGTTCTTTTAATGTAGAGTTAATTGATACCGATTCTCCGAAAAAATACTCTGTCAACACATTTTATCATTCATACGATGCTGAAATAATTGATGCTGAGACTAAATATTTGCAAGCCCGAAAAGGTGGTGAAATGGATGATGAGCAGAGTACAATAAGTTCGCCAATGCCCGGCAAAGTTGTCAAAATACAGGTTGGCTTAGGCGAAGAAGTTAAAAAAGGAGATACCGTCATCATTATTTCAGCAATGAAAATGGAAAGTGAATATAAAGCAGGGAAAGATGGTACCATTTCTGAGATTTTTGTAAACGAAGAAGATACTGTTGATGGCAATCAACCATTAGTATTCATTGATGATTTAGACTAATACAATTTAAGCAAAACCCGTTTTCTAAAGTTTAGAGCATTTAGGATAACAAAAAAACAACGATTGAAATGTTGACACTTGAAGACAAAATAAAAAGATTTGAAGAGCTAAGTAAAAAAGCCGAATTGGGTGGTGGCGAAGAACGAATTGCAAAGCATCATGCCGGCGGTAAAAAAACAGCTCGCGAAAGAATTTTGGATCTGATGGACCCTGATACCTTTACCGAAATTGATAAGATGGTAACCCACCGTTCTACAGATTTTGGAATGGAAAAGAATAAAATTCTTGGCGATGGTGTCGTTTCAGGTTATGGCAAAATTGATGGTCGCTTGTGCTATGTATTTGCACAAGACTTCACCGTTTTTGGAGGCTCATTGAGTCGATCAAATGCCGACAAGATTGTGAAAGTTACCAAGCTTGCCATGAAAATGGGAGCACCTATTATAGGATTAAATGACTCAGGTGGAGCGCGTATTCAAGAAGGCGTACAATCACTGGCTGGTTATGCAGACATCTTCTACCAAAATGTTCGGGGTTCGGGTGTAATTCCTCAAATCTCAGCCATCATGGGCCCTTGTGCCGGTGGTGCAGTATACTCTCCTGCCCTTACCGATTTTATCATGATGGTGAAGGATACTTCTTATATGTTCGTAACAGGTCCCGATGTGATCAAAACGGTAACTCACGAAGAGGTGACTAAGGAAGAATTAGGGGGAGCGATTACTCACAACTCAAAATCAGGCGTTGCGCATCTTGTGGCTGACGACGATGAACAAGCTATGATGATGTTGCGTGAACTGATGACCTTCCTTCCATCAAACAATATGGAAGATCCACCGATAAAACCATGTACTGATAATATCCATCGTGAGGATGAAAAGTTACAAAACATAGTACCTGTCGATCCTAACAAACCTTATAATATCAAGGACATTATTGAAACCGTTGTTGATGATAAAAACTTCTTTGAATTAATGCCACTTTATGCACAAAACATCACGACAGGTTTTGCGCGATTGGGTGGACAACCAGTTGGTATTGTTGCCAATAACCCAGCTTTCTTAGCCGGAGTTTTAGATATCGATTCATCAACTAAAGCAGCTCGATTTGTTCGCTTCTGCGATGCTTTTAATATCCCTCTTGTTACTTTTGTAGATGTACCAGGTTTCTTACCAGGAACAGAACAGGAGTATGGTGGTATTATTAAGCATGGTGCAAAGCTTTTATATGCTTTTGCTGAAGCTACAGTGCCAAAAATCACATTAATTACTCGTAAAGCCTATGGTGGGGCATACGATGTGATGGCTTCGAAACATATTGGTGCTGATATTAACTACGCTTTCCCAACTGGTGAAATTGCTGTAATGGGTGCCGAAGGTGCTGTAAATATTGTAAGTAAGAACTTAAGCGATGAAGAGAGAGCTGCGGCTATTGAGGATTATCGTGACAAATTTGCAAATCCCTACAAGGCGGCTGAAATGGGTTATATCGATGAAGTGATTCAACCCAAGCAAAGTCGTTATAAATTGATTCAAGCATTGGAAATGTGTCGCAATAAGAGTGAACACAACCCACCCAAAAAACACGGAAATATTCCATTGTAAATCGGTTTCAGATTGATAAATATAGAAAGCACATCCCAAGTCGGTTGTGCTTTCTTTTTTTAATCACACCAATAGTAATACAGCGTAAATACTTACGTGGATCGAAATTTTAATCTCCTTCACTACCCTGTTATCACTAGTGCAAACCATTGAGATCTAAGATGAAAACATTTTCGATACCTAAAAACTAGCTGTACATAAATACTAAACAAAAAGCTAACATACTGATAACCTATTTTCTTAAATAATGACGTAAATTTAGTTGTATTAACTAGTAAACTTAAATTTATGAATCAGAAAAACGAAGAACTTAGAGATGTTTGCCACGAAGCATTGGTTTGCCTTAACAAACCAGGAAACTCAGCTTACGATGAAGTAAAAGCAAAACTAGAGTATGTTATCGCCAGTTATAATAACGACAAAAACCCTGTTGGATTATACGAAATTGGAAACATGGCTCTTACTGCCTTAGAAGAAATTAGCTCAGAAAAACCACGAAAAGTAAAAAAAGCACTTTTAAAAGACCTTAAAGAAAGCTTACTACAAGAAGTCTAAGCTTGATAATTTAAAAACAAAAAAAAGCGCCTGTTTTGAATAGAACAGGCGCTTTTGTATTTAAGTAAACGAACTAAAAACGATAACCAGCTTTCTGTATTTCTTTTAAATTCTGGATAGGATTATTTGGTTTTAGCTGCTTGGCTAAGAACTTGTAAATCTTCACTCGAATTTCCTTTGCCTTTTTCGTATCCATCCTATCAAAAGAATGCCCTCCGGGAACAGCTTGGTAAATTTCATACTCGAACTTCTTTCCATCTGCTTTAAGCGATTTAATTAAATGTTCTACCTCAAGAACATTCACATCATCATCTATAGTATTCGTATGAATTAATAAGGGTGTATTTTGAAATTTGTGCGTATTCCATGCTGGCGAGCGACGACGATATTCCGCAATATTATCATTCGCAGTTTTGCCAATATGATATTCTGCCGAATATAAATCGCGATACGATTGAGTCATATAGCCCATACGAGCGACAAGATCGCTAACTGGTACACCTGCAAATCCCACTTTATAATCTTTAGGATGGTTAAATAAATTGAAAAGAGTAATCATTCCTCCATGACTCCAACCCATGATTCCAACTCGATTTTCATCAACAAAATCGTAGTTTTCTATCATATAGTTTCGACTGGCATACACATCTTCATTCTCTAATCCACCATAATCAATTTTCTCATAGTGGCCTTTTCCGTAGCCTGTACTTCCACGATATTCAGCAGCAACTACAATGTATTCCTGAGCAATAAGCTCCCGAACAATATGGGTATAGTAGGTTGTAAAGTCGCCATGAACGCCCCCATGAGGCAAAACAATTAAAGGGTATTTTTTATCAGGATTAATATTTTTAGGAATAAATGTATAAGTCCAAAACTTAACAGGATTCCCAGCTCCTTTAGCCGTTGGGTTCTTTTCTTTCCATTTTGGTGGTCCATAAATATAAAGTTTGTCGACATGAGCAACATCGCCAACTCTTTCAAACCAAATCAAATCATCAACCATTTTTTGCAGTCGATCCACTCGATGGTCCAAATTCGTGTTATATTTCTTAAGTCCATCAAGCTCTTCTTTCACTAGGGTGCCAGATTGAGCAAATGTGAATCCTGAGATAAGTAAAAACAGACAAATAGAGATGCCTTTTTTGATTGAATTCATAATTGAGTTTTGGGTTAGTGAGTTATTGAATGGTCTAATTTATAAAATAGTAAGCAGATTATAAACTTAAGACAATTGTAATCATTTAAATAGGGTACAGAGTACCCTACTATTTGTAGTAATTTACGCTTGTCGCCACAAGGAAGTGCAGCGCACCAAAATATCATTTACCTTAAATTAGACCAATTCCAATCGATAAATTTTTGTGGTTTCATCGGTAATTTTAACGCGATCATCCATTCGATGACCAACAACCCAAATGATTTTGCTTCCAGAACACAGGAGCCATGTGTTTTCTTTTTCCTGAATTGAAAATTTCTGGTCGATGAAAAAATCAGATAGTTTCTTATTCCCTTTCATCCCAATTGGGCGAAAAGCATCACCTTCTTGCCATTTCCTCAACTTTAATGGAAATTTTAATTTATTGGCATCGAAACAGGCAATTTTTAAATCCCTAGGAAAACGAAAACTTGATGTTCTATCCTGAAAAGATAATTTCATGCTAAATGGTGAGTCCAATACAGAAACTTCTTCCGAAATTGAATATTCTTGCTTATCGTTTTCAGAAATCTCCGAAAGAATTAAAAATTCACGGTCTCGCAAAACCTGATGTGTAGACGAATAGAAAAGTTTACCTGAAATTCCCTTAATTGCATCAGCAATATTCTTCACATCTCGATGATGAAAACCAAAAGGAGATAGAATTTCAAATAAATGAGAAACCGGAGCCTTTAACTTCTCCAATTTCGCAATAGAGATCAGTAAGTCCTTGCCTTTGTTAAGAATCAATTCACCTCTATTCTTTTCGATAACCTCATTGTAGATTTGCTCTACTTCGCGAAAACGACGAACATTCTCAGTCATGGTATTTCGAATTGCCGGGTTAATCTCTTCCAAAACCGGCATGATTTGATGGCGAATTTTATTTCTTACAAAATCAGTTTCTGCATTGGTCGAATCTTCACGGAAATTAAGCGAATTATCTTCTGAATATTCAAACAACTGCTTTCTAGTAAAAGGTAATAAGGGACGAACAATATTCCCTAATTTTGGCTTTATTCCAGATAATCCATGAATTCCTGTGCCGCGAGCCAAATTAATTAAAACTGTTTCAGCTACATCATCTGCATGATGACCAACGGCAATGTATTTATATTGGAAATTATTCCGAATTTGTTCGAACCAATTGTAGCGTAAATCGCGTGCTGCCATTTCAATAGAAACCTTATTTTCGGCAGCATATTTTTTAGTATCAAAATCCTTAGAATAAAAAGCCAATCCACGTTGATCAGCCAAATTCTTTACGAAATCAAAATCTCCATTCGATTCCTCATCTCTTAAGTGAAAATTGCAATGAGCAACCCCACATTCCACCTCCATTTTGCATAGTAAATCGAGCAATACGACAGAATCTACTCCACCGCTTACTGCCACTAATATTTTTTCGTCGCGATAAAACAATTTTTCTTCCTCTACAAAACGAACTAGCTTACGAAGCATGAATTAGAAATTAAAGTAATCGATTAATAAGAATGATAAAGTTAAGAAATCCTTAGTCTTTTAACACTTTCATAATGGCTTTTGCTTTTAACATGCATTCTTCGTATTCCTTTTCAGGCTTGGACTGCATCGTGATTGCACCACCAACCATAAACGAAAGATAATCATCTTTAGCGTTATATTGTATGCTTCTAATCACAACATTAAAATCAAAATCGGCATCAGGAGTGATATAACCAACAGCCGCTGAAAACAAACCTCTCTTAGCCACCTCGTATTTCTCAATCAATTTCATGGCACGAACTTTAGGGGCTCCCGTCATCGATCCCATAGGAAAGCTATGCTTTATGCAATCGACAAAATGTTTATCTTTCCTCAAGTCTGAAACCACAGTAGATATCATTTGATGTACCTGAGGAAAGGTATATATACCACAAAGCTCCTCAACTTTCACTGTTCCTTTGGCTGCTGTTCTCGACAAATCGTTTCGAACCAGATCTACTATCATGATATTTTCAGCTCTTTCTTTAGGATCGGTAAACAAATGCTCTTTTATCTGTTGATCTTCCTCTTGTGTTTTACCTCTTTTTGCAGTGCCTTTAATTGGCTGTGATATAATTTTCTTACCTACCTTTTTAATGTACCTCTCAGGACTAGCGGATAACAGAAATTTATTGCCCATGCAGTACAGACAGGAATAAGGAGTTGGCGAAACCTGCATTAATTTACGATAGGTTTGTCGTGGTCGAATGTAAGCTTCTTCTACATAAAACTCCTGACAAAAATTTACTTCGTAAATATCACCCAAACGGATGTGGTCTTTCAATTGCTGAACAGCAGTTAAATATTCATCCCTGCTAATACGTGAATTAATTTCAGCTACGCTTACTTTCTTCTCTTCAGGAATATCAAAAGCTTGAAGATTCTTCATTAAATCATAAATTTCCTCTTCTGTAAATTCCTCATCGAAATAGCGAACTTGTAAAGTATCAACATCTAATATGAAAACCCAACGCGGACGAAAAAAATTCATACTTGGCATGTCCAGTCCATCTAAATTAGCCGAACTTAAATTCTCAATCTCGTTTTTAAGATCGTAACCCAAATAGCCAAACCACCAATCTTTTGCATGATCAAGCTCTTTTTTAAAGGTTTCAAAACAATCTTTCTCTGGTTCAATAAGCTGAAGAGAATCAATACCTGCAACTAGTTCGTATGAATTATATTCCTTTTTTGAATTTGCTTTTTTATTTACATCATGACTGTCAAGTACAGCAATTCGATCAAATTTCTTACTCCACAACAACAACTGCTGCTTAAACTCAACTGTATTTGAAATATGAAAACTTAGGATTTTACGCATGGCGCAAATTTAAGGAAAAGATGCTTAGAATATCATCTCTTCTGCAAAATAGAAGAAATTTTCAGCAGTGTCATGAACTAAAGATTAATCTATCGTTTCTTCCTTCACCATACTGAAAGAAAAACCTTTGTCATCCTCTCCCAACACATTAATATGAATTTCCTGTTCTGAGAATTTCTTGTATTGAATTTTTTGAGGAAAGTCGTGCTTCTTATTTTCAAAGGAGAAACAAGAATCTATTGATTCATTTAAGGTGAAACTGACAGTTGCTCCTTCATTTTGATTGGAAACAGTTGCGCGATAAACAATCGATCCATTCTCGAATACAATCTGAAGTGTTTCTGAAACCTTCTTTTCCTCATCAATCAATTTATAGGAATAACCTTTTAGTTCGCTCGTACTAACTCGTTCCCAAACTTCATAGCTCTCTTTATCTTCGACTTTCCAGGTTCCTTCGAAAAATTCAAGATTCGATAATGGATTTTGCTGGCAAGAAATAGCAAGTAGACTTAGTACTGTGATTATTAGTGATTTCATATTATATCTATTCTAGAGTATTATTGTCCTTATCTAAAGATTATTTCAATCTTAATACCCTACCAATATAGAAATCTTTTTATTCACTCATATCAAAAAAGGCAACCATATAGGCTGCCTTTACTATTCAAATAGAATTGAAATATCTATAATTTCACAATTACTCGACCTCGGCTTTTCTTTGTCAACATTAAATCGATATAGGTAGCTAACTCTTCTAAGGATGATTCTATTACCTGTTCTTTATTATTGTATACATTCCATTCTGAAGCTAATTTATCCCAAACTTTTTGACGTAGCTCCATCGGACAATTTTGAGAATCGATACCAATTAAACTGATTCCTCTAAGTATATACGGATAAACGGTACCATCCAAATCACCAGATCCGATATTACCACAACAAGTTACATTTCCCATTGGTTGACAAGCTTTGATAAGAGTAGAAAGCACATTTCCTCCAACCACATCAATTGCTCCCGCCCAAAGTGGCTTCAACAATGGTCTTCCTGATTGATCATCGGAAATTTCACGAGAAATTCTTGAAGCAGCTCCTAGTTCATGTAATTCCTTTTCGCCCCCATCATTTTCAGAGGTCGCAGCAATTACTTCAAAACCTAAGGATGATAGAATAGCAATTGCAATACTTCCTACTCCTCCTAAAGCACCTGTAACAACAACAGGTCCCATTTCGGGTGTTTGCCCGGCAGATAACAAACGTTCAACCGATAAACCAGCTGTAAAACCAGCCGTACCATAAATCATAGCCTGCTTCAGACTTAAATTCTGAGGCTTACGAACCACCCAATCTGCAGGAACACGAATGTATTCGCCAAATCCACCATCAGTGTTCATTCCTAAGTCGTAAGAGGTCACAATAACCTCATCACCAATCTTGAACTTTTCACTAGTTGAATGTTCTACAATTCCAGAAGCATCGATTCCTGGTGTATGTGGATACTTTCTCGTTACGCCTTTGTTTCCAGCAACTGAAAGTGCATCTTTAAAATTTAAAGAAGAGTACTTCACATTCACGATCACCTCACCTTCCGGAAGATCTTCAATTTTCCGCTTCTCAATTCGTCTAATGAATTTGCCTTCTTGTTCGTAAATTCGTAGTGCTTTAAATTCTCTTTTGCTATCCATTTCTTATCCTAATTAAATTCTTATCTTGCAACAAAGCTACAAGCATTTATATTATTAATCAAGAACTTACACTTTGTAAGCTTACTAACATTTTGTTCGGTTTTACTGATTATCAGCACATAAAAACTTTTGTAATTTGAAAAAAGGCAATTGTCCAATTGATACATTCATCAATTTCGTTAAAGGAAAGCGGAAAGCAACCATTATTTTGCACCTAATGCAAAGTACGAAGCGGTACAACGAATTGTTAAAGCTTCTGCCTGATATAAGCGACCGAATGCTAAGTAAAAACCTAAAAGAACTGGAAGAAGATGGGATCATCAGCCGAAAGGTTTATCCGGAAGTTCCACCTAAAGTAGAATACAGTCTTACCGATTTGGGAAAAGAAATTCATCCAATTTTAAAAGCCATGTTTTTAGGTGGTAGAAGGTTTGAAAAATTGATGGAATAAAAAAGGCAACCATATCGGCTGCCTTTCCTTATAATATATAGTAAAAACTTAACGCTTAGAAATCAAATCAACAACTTTTAAAATCACATCTACAGCTTTCTGCATAGAATCTACTGGTACATATTCAAATCGTCCATGAAAATTGTGTCCTCCTGCAAAAATATTTGGGCAAGGTAAACCCATATATGATAAGCGGCTACCATCAGTGCCGCCACGAATAGGCACAACCATAGGTGTAACGCCAACATCTTTCATCGCTTGTTCTGCGATATCAACAATATACTTTACAGGTTCAACCTTTTCGCGCATATTAAAGTATTGATCTTTCATCTGAATTGAAACACTGTCTTCGCCATATTTAGCACAAAGATCAGAACAAATAGCTTCAAATTTATTTTTACGACCATTGTAAGCTTCCATATCAAAATCACGAATGATATATTGAAGTTTAGAATTTTCAACAGATCCTTCCATACCCAGAAGATGATAGAAGCCTTCGTAATTTTCTGTTTTCTCAGGTACTTCATCTTTTGGCAATTGCCCTGCAAACTCTTGCATAATATGCATCGAATTTATCAGTTTATCTTTCGCCATTCCCGGATGCACATTACGTCCTTTAAAAGAAACCTCCGCATAAGCTGCATTAAAGTTCTCAAATTGCAATTCTCCAATTTCACCTCCATCCAAAGTGTACGCGAAATCAGCTCCAAATTTTTTAACATTAAAATAATCTGCTCCTTGACCTATTTCCTCATCAGGAGTGAAACCGATATGAACAGGGCCATGCTTAATTTCAGGATGATGAATTAAATACTCAACAGCGGTCATAATTTCAGCAACCCCAGCCTTATCATCTGCACCAAGTAAAGTGGTTCCGTCAGTTGTAATCAGCGTTTGCCCTTTATACATTTTCAAATCAGGAAAATCACTAACTTTCATTACGATATTTTCTTCCTGATTAAGTATAATATCATTTCCGTCGTAATTTTCAACGAATTGAGGTTTTACATTTTTCCCCGTAAAATCGGGACTTGTATCCATATGAGCTACAAAACCCACAGTTGGCACTTCTTTTTCGATATTCGATGGCAACACTGCCATCACATAGCCATTCTCGTCTAAAGAAACCTGGCTCATTCCCATCTCCTCAAGTTCTTTAACTAATTCTTTAGCAAGAACCATTTGTCCAGGTGTACTTGGAGTCAATCCTGTTTGTGTATCAGATTCAGTATCAAACTGAACGTATTTTATAAATTTATCTACTACAGCAGTCATTGGTGTGTTTTAATCTATTAAATTTTAGAAATGCAAGGCAAATCAATATCTAAATAAAAACGCTCCAAAATTTGAAGCGTTTACAATATTACGAAATTGATCGATTAATCAGAATAGATTCGATTACGAATAACATTCTAAATTAGACTCAGCTCAGCTAAACATCGTCAGACTTAAACTGGAAGCCCAAACGTTTACCTGTTTTAATTTTTGAATTCTGAATTTTTTCGAACATTTGCGCTACCGACATAATTTTCACATTATCATATGGTGGAACCAATAAATCAAAATTTAAAGAGTAATTAATAGCTGTCTCAACTATGTTTCGAAGATTATCAGAATCTGCTTTTGTTACTGACAAATCTGCTTGAAGCAGTCCTAATTGTCTTTTTCCTTCGACGATATAATGGTTTTCCTGATTGATGAAAATACGTGCCACCAAATATCCCAAATCCTCTGAACGTTTAAACTTAAATGAATCGGATAGAAAATTATAGATATTAATAATACCTGAATAAGCATTATTAGGATTGTGTTTCACATAGTCTTTTTGCCAAACAGCATGGTCGCGATCGAACTGAAAAACGTTAGAGTACATACTAAATACTAATATATCCGAAGCAATTTTGATCTGGTATTCAAATTCGCCTTTGTCTTCAAAATCCAAAAGAATATTTTCATCAACCTCACCTAATTCTGAATTGTATTCTTCAATTAGGTTCTTAACTACAATTCGTAATTCTTCAAATACCACTTGCGTATTTTTATAAACAACTTGCTTTAAGGATGCTTTATCCATAATGGTTGAGAGAATTGCCGCTTTGGTGTTTAGTATGTTCATTGTACGTATGTTTAAATATGAATAGTAAATATACAAAAAAACAGCCATCAGAAAACTGATGGCTGTTTGATATTATATCTATTTTTCCATCGTTATTAATATGATTTTGCAAATACAACACGTTGTTTCGATGGCTTACCTGTAACCATACAAACGCCTTCTTCCTCTTCATTATCAAAAGGAATACAACGAATTGTTGCTTTTGTTTCACTCTGAATTTTTTCTTCTGTTTCAGTTGTACCATCCCAGTGTGCCAAGAAAAACCCTGTCTTCGTTTCCAACAATTCTTTGAATTCTTCGTACGAATCAACCTTTGTTGTTTTCTCTGCTCTGAAATCAAGTGCTTTTTGGAAAATAGTATTCTGAATTTCTTCAAGAAGGTTCTCAATCATATCTTCAACACCATCAACAGCAACCGTCTCCTTGGTCAAAGTATCACGACGTGCTAATTCAACTGTACCATTCTCTAAGTCACGTGCGCCCATAGCTAAACGCAATGGTACACCTTTCAATTCATACTCAGCAAATTTCCAACCTGGCTTACGGTTATCACTATCATCAAACTTAACAGAAATACCTTTAGCTTTAAGTTTTGCAACTAGAGGATCAATCACCTCTGCTAGTTTAGCTAATTCAGGTTCCTTACGATATATAGGTACAATTACAACTTGAATTGGAGCCAATTTTGGGGGCAAAACTAAACCATGATCATCTGAATGGGCCATAACTAATGCTCCCATCAAACGAGTTGATACACCCCAAGATGTTGCCCAAACGAAATCTTCTTTACCTTCTTTATTAGCAAACTTCACATCAAATGCCTTAGCAAAATTCTGACCTAAAAAGTGAGAGGTTCCAGCCTGAAGTGCTTTCCCATCCTGCATTAAAGCTTCAATACAATAGGTATCTAATGCTCCTGCAAAACGCTCAGATTCTGTCTTTCTACCTTTCAATACAGGTACAGCCATCCAATCCTCAGCAAAATCACCATATACATTAATCATTTGCTCTGTTTCATCCAGTGCTTCTTTCTCTGTTGCATGAGCAGTATGACCTTCTTGCCAAAGGAACTCTGCAGTACGTAGGAATAAACGTGTACGCATCTCCCAACGCACGACATTCGCCCACTGATTAACTAAAATTGGCAAATCGCGATACGATTGAATCCAGTTCTTGTAAGTATTCCAAATAATTGTTTCAGAAGTTGGTCGAATGATTAATTCTTCTTCCAAACGTGCCTCAGGATCTACAACCACACCTTTACCATCGGGATCATTTTTCAAACGATAATGGGTTACAACTGCACATTCTTTTGCAAAACCATCAACATGATCAGCTTCCTTACTTAGAAAAGACTTAGGAATTAAAAGAGGAAAATAAGCATTTTGATGTCCGGTTTCTTTAAACTTTCCATCAAGTACTGCTTGCATTTTTTCCCAGATAGCATAGCCATATGGTTTAATTACCATACAACCTCTAACTGCAGAATTCTCTGCCAGATCAGCTTTAATTACTAGGTCGTTATACCATTGCGAATAATTTTCGCTTCTACTGGTTAAAACTTTTGCCATTTTATATTGTTTTGGTATAGTATTTGCTATTTTTAGGGTGAATTAAATTCTTTACAAAAGTAAAAAATAATCTTAGATAATTCATTATTGGAGGACATGCGATGAAAACCTATTTCAAAATTCTATTAATTACAGCTCTCTTTGCAACTAGTTGCTCCCCTTCTTACATGGGATCAGCAGTTTATGAAGATGACATTTATTACAACCCTAACCAAGCTCCCTTAATTGTTCAAAAGGTAGAAGCTAAAAGCCCTGCAGTTAAAAAAGCCAATACCTTGGCTCCTGCTACAGCAAACCAATCGACAACAAAAATCGAACCAACATCGGTTTCTGATAATGTAGATGATCGGAATTTTGCTGAACTACAAAAAAAATACACCGAAATATTAAATGATGATTCAATTGAAAATATTGACACATTAATTTATGAAGGTGATTCTGGTTACTATCTTGGTGGATTTGACGGATCGGATAGAGATCGAGAAGAAGCAGAACGCTTACGTCAAATGTATCCTCAAGGATTTGGTTATAACAACAGCGGTTACAATACTGCAATGTGGTTAGCTGGAGACCCTGACTGGAATGTTTATGTAGATGGATATAATGTTTGGTGGACACCAACTTGGTTCAATCGTAACTACAATAGCTATAACTATTCCACCATACGATATGGAAACTCATTTGCCTATAATTATGGTTGGGGAGCTGGAGACAGTTGGTATTGGGATCTATCTTTCGGATGGGGGTATCCTCATTATTCATACGGACACTATGGTCATTATGGTCATGGATATTACGGACACCATGGCTACTATGGTAGTTACTATGGACACTACAATAATCACTATGGACATAGCAACTATTATCGAAATAGAAACTATACCAGAACAACTGACCGTTATGGTAACCGTCGAGCGTCTACGTATAAGCCAACTGGAACAAGTGCTTCAGGAAGTAGTCGTGTAGCAACATCGAACAGAAGAACCTCAATAGCTAACAGTACCAAAGCTGGTGTTTCTACTTCAACTCGCAGATCAAGCGCTTCAATTAGCGACGATGCTAGAAGAAGTAAAGCTGCAGCTCGATACAGTACTAGAAGTTCTTATGGAAGTACTAAAGCAAGCCAAAGCAATAGTGCAACAAGAAGATCGAATTTTGGCATATCAACCAGAACAAATGGATCTAGTTACAGAAATGGAACACAAAGTTCGACAAGATCTAATTATAACAATGGGAATCAACGAAGAAACTCCTATTCAACTGGGAATAGAACAAACTCTCAAACAAATAGAAATTCTTATTCAAATACAAGAAGAAGTACTTCGCCAAGCTATAATAAGCCAAAAACGAACTCAAGACCTTCTTATAACAAATCGTCAAACACAAGAAGTTCTACTTATTCAAAATCAGGCACAAGGTCTAATTACTCTAAAGTAAAGAGTAGTTCAACCAGAACGAAACCTACATACAAATCAGGTTCGTCGAGATCAAATAAATCTTACAATAGCGGAAGTTCTAATAGATCATCTGGCTCTTCTTATCGATCATCTGGTAGCTCAAGTAGATCTTCAGGTTCATCGTACCGTTCTTCGGGAAGCTCTAGATCAACTAAGAGTAGCTCATCTAGTTCTTCCAATAACTCAAGTAGAAGATCTACAGGTAGAAGGTAATTTACTTACAAAAATGGAAAATGTCCTCCATAAGTAATAAATAGAACGCTAATAATTCTGTAAAACAGTCACAATAAGGATTACAGATTTAAATCTAAATTTAACGAAAATGAAACGATTATATATATTCCTAGGACTACTTCTAATGTCTGGATTTACCTTTGCCCAAACGGTAGATGATGCACTAAAATTTTCACAGCAAAATTATAGTGGGACTGCGCGTTCCACCGCTATGGGTGGAGCTTTTGGTGCTCTTGGTGGAGATTTTTCAAGTTTGAGTATCAACCCAGCAGGTATTGCGATTTATCGTAGTTCCGAGTTTACCATTACTCCTTCTTTTCAGATGAACAAGTCAGAAAATGGATCTTTTTCCGAAGACAAAAATAAATTCAGAATAGGTAATATTGGCTATATTTCAAGCTATGTTCCTAGAGTTGATTCAGGAAAAGGTTGGCAAAATTTCAATTTTGGTATTGGCTACAATCAAGTTGCAAACTTTGATAGTAAATCCTTTATTTTGAATGCAGCATCCGCTAGTTCAAGATTGGACTTTTGGACAGACATGGCAAATGGAGCAGCAGACAATGGAGATCCATTGTATCTATTTGAAGAAGAATTAGCTTATCAGAATTTCATGATTAACCAAGATGAAGAAGGGAATTACTTTTCTGTATTAGATGGTAATGATATCATGGATCAGGAAAAATATACGGTTGAAAAGGGATACATAAGTGAGTTTGTATTGTCTTTTGGAGGAAATTACTCGCATAAATTATATTTGGGAGCGACAATCGGAATTCAAGATTTGTATTATAAAACATCTACCATTTATTCAGAATATGCCTACAATGACAACCTAAGTTCATTAAACGAATTTACATTTGGTGAAGACAGAGTTGTGGATGGTGTTGGCGCCAACATAAAATTAGGAGCCATCTACAAGGCAACTCAAAATCTACGTTTAGGTCTTGCAGTGCACACTCCTACATGGTACAATTTAGATACTGAAATGGAAACTTTTATGAATTCAGACTTCGATCCAAGCATAAGCAATGGCTTCCCTGAAGATGGAATTGCGAGCCATTCTTTCCTATCTGAGGTGATTGAATATACCAACACAGACTTTAAAACACCATGGAGAACCATATTGAGTGGAGCTTACACATTTGGTAAGCGAGCTGTAATAAGCGTTGACTATGAAATGCTAAATTATGGCAAAGCAAAATATAGTGATGGTGAAACTGAATGGGATGATGGAGAATATATCGAAGGATTTAAGACTGATTTAAAAGGTGTAAACAAAGCAGTTTCAGCAATACATGAGTCTACTGCCAATATTAGAATTGGTGCTGAGTTTCGTGCAACACCAAACATTAGTCTTCGAGGTGGTTTTGCTCATATAGGAGATCCTTACAAAGGAGATTACGATGAAGGTTACAACACATACTCGGGAGGACTTGGATTTAAATTCAACAACTTCTTCCTTGATACTGCTGCAGAATACAAAAATTACAATCAAGATTTTGTGTTCTATGATGGTAGTGATGTTGTTCGTTTAGAGAAAACTAATCTTAATTTAAAAATGACTCTTGGATTAAGATTCTAAGTCATTTCAGAAAAATAATAATAATACAAGAGACTGCAATCACAGTCTCTTTTTTTATACAAAAAAAAGGCTGAAACAGATGTTTCAGCCTTTTTTGAAATTCAGCAATTAGCGAATTTTATAAGATCATACCTGCAGCAACAGTTTCGTTAGTTGCTTCGTCAATTAAAATAAAACTTCCTGTATTACGATTTTTCTTGTATGAGTCAAAGAATAAAGGTTTTGCTGTTTTTAACTTCAAGCATGCAATATCATTTAAACCGATGGTTTTATCATCTTCCATCTCTTCTAAAGTATTAACATCAACTTTGAAGTTTACGTTACGAACCATACAGCGTGTTTCGTTTGAAGTATGCTTAATGGTATACTTACCTCCAGGTATCATAGCGCGTTCGTTCATCCAACAAACCATAGCGTCAAACTCTTGCTCCATAGCAGGAACATTATCTGCTGCTACAATCATATCTCCTCTTGACGTATCAATTTCGTCACTTAACCTTACGGTTACCGATTGTGGTGTGAATGCAACCTCTTGTTCTCCAGTAAAAGAATCTATAGCCTCAATAGTGGTATCAATTCCGCAAGGTAGTACACGAACCTTATCGCCTGGCTTGAATACGCCACTAGCTACACGACCAGCAAATCCACGGTAATCGTGATACTCATCGCTTTGAGGACGGATAACATACTGAACAGGAAAACGAGCATCTTCATGATTTCTATCATCAAGAATTTCAATAGTCTCCAATAGGTTCAATAAAGTTTCACCTTTATACCAATCCATATTTTGAGAAGCATCAACAACATTGTCACCAAATTTGGCTGAAATAGGAATAAATCGAACATCTTTAATATTCAATTTATCAGCGACTTTCTGATATTCCTTCTTGATATTCTCATAAGTCTCTTCAGAATAATTCATCAAGTCCATCTTATTGATACAAACAATAAGGTGAGGAATCTGAAGTAAGTTAGCAATATATGAATGGCGCAAAGTTTGTTCAATTACACCGTTACGTGCATCAACTAAAATAAGAGCACAGTTAGCTGTAGAAGCTCCTGTAACCATATTTCTTGTATACTGAATGTGACCTGGTGTATCAGCAATAATAAACTTACGTTTTGGAGTTGCAAAATAACGGTAAGCTACGTCAATAGTAATACCTTGCTCACGTTCGGCTCTTAAACCATCTGTTAGCAATGCTAAATCCACTTCTGTATCACCACGTTTCTGACTCGAAATCTCAATAGCTTCCATTTGATCTTCGAAAATGGCTTTACTATCGTATAACAAACGTCCAATTAGGGTACTTTTTCCGTCATCCACACTACCAGCTGTAGTGAAACGTAAAAGCTCCATATCTAAATATCCTGATGTTTTATCTGACATATCTTTTTTTAGCTTTTTGCTATTAGCGGTTAGCCATTAGCTATAAGTTCAAAATTTTTGAGTAGCAATTTTGCAACTCATTTATATCTTATTCCTTTAAGCTTTTAGCTTAAAAATACCCTTCTTTTTTACGATCTTCCATAGCAGCTTCAGAACGTTTATCATCATGGCGTGTACCACGTTCTGTTGTTCTTGTAGCCGCTACTTCTTCGATAATATCTTCCAAACTGTTTGCCTCCGACTCTACAGCACCTGTACAAGTAGCATCACCAATAGTTCTAAAACGAACGATTCTTTTTTCTACTTTCTCAGTATCACGCATAGGAATAAAGTCCGAAACTGATAACAAGTTTCCATGACGCATAAAAACTTCACGTTCGTGAGAGAAATAAATATTTGGGATATCAATATTTTCTAAATAGATATATTGCCATACATCCATCTCCGTCCAATTAGAAATTGGGAAAACTCTGAAGTGCTCACCCATATGCTTTTTACCATTGAAAAGGTTCCAAAGCTCAGGTCTTTGGTTTTTTGGGTCCCACTGTCCAAACTCATCACGATGAGAGAAAAAACGCTCTTTTGCTCTGGCTTTCTCTTCGTCACGACGACCTCCACCCATAGCACAATCCACTTGTAATTCTTCAAGTCCATCAAGAAGTGTTACAGTTTGTAGTTTGTTTCTACTTGCATCAAAACCAGTTTCTTCAACAGCTTTTCCCTGATCAATTGAATCCTGAACGTAACGTACAATCAAACGAGTACCTGTCTCTTCCATCAATCTATCACGAAATTCAATTGTCTCTGGGAAATTGTGACCTGTATCAACATGCATTAAAGCAAAAGGTACTTTTGCAGGTGCAAAAGCTTTTCTTGCCAAATGAAACATGATAATAGAATCCTTTCCTCCCGAAAATAACATTACGGGATTCTCGAATTGAGCTGCAACTTCACGAATCACATAAATCGATTCAGCTTCCAGTTCTCTTAAGTGATTTATATTGTATTCATTCATTCGAAAAAAATTTATTTACTCTTCTATATGAATCATTAAAATGATTCTCTCAATAAAGTTTGATTGCATCAACTTTATTTATTTTTTATTAACTGAGGTAAAATGGCATTAACCACTTCCTCTACTGATTGCTCAGGTGTCATATCAGAGGTTTTGATCTCCAAAAAAGGATTCTCCGGGGCCTCAAAAGGAGCATCTAAACCTGTAAAATTCTTGATCTCACCATTTCGAGCCTTTTTATACAAGCCTTTTACATCTCTTTTCTCACACTCTTCATAAGATGCATTCACATAGATTTCTCTAAAATCTTCACCAATAATATCTTTGGCTTGTTTTCGTATTTCCAAAGTTGGACTTACAAAACAGTTAATGGTGATAATACCACAATTCACAAACAATTTAGAAACTTCAGCAATACGACGAATATTTTCAGTTCTGTCTTCTTCAGAAAAACCTAAGTTTTTATTAATACCTGTACGAATATTATCCCCATCAAGAATCTGAGTTAAGAAACCTCTTTTTTGAAGCTCCTTTTCTAAACCAATTGCAATAGTCGTTTTACCTGAACCAGAAAGTCCGGTCATCCATACAACACATGCTTTTTGATTTAAAAACTGCTCCTTCTCATCTCTTCCGATAATTCGATCGAAAACGGGGTGAATATTAGTTGCTTTGGTGGTCATCAACGTTTCTTGTTTCGAAGTTTTTAAAACCTTTCTAATTTTTTAAAAAGTAAGGGCAAATGTACATATTATCAGTAGATTTTAAAAATCTAAACTTTTAACAATTACAATTTATTGCAAAAAAAAATCCGAGTTTTTCAACCCGGATTTTAAAGACAATATTTTACGTATTATTCTTCTTTACAATCACACGGATTAAAACTCTTATTGTATTGCTGCATTGCTCTATAACTCATACCCATGTTAGAGAATCCGCCATCATGGAATAGGTTCTGCATAGTTACTTTCTTTGTCAAATCTGAGAATAACGTGATACAATAGTTAGCACACTCCTGAGCATCAGCATTTCCTAGCGGAGACATACGCTCAGAGAAATCGATAAGTTTATCGAAACCTTTAACACCACTACCTGCTGTTGTAGGTGTTGGCGATTGTGAAATTGTATTCACACGAACTCTTTTCTCACGTCCATAGATGTAACCAAAACTACGAGCGATAGATTCCAACATAGCTTTTGCATCAGCCATATCGTTGTATTCAAACATAGTTCTTTGTGCCGCTGCATAAGTTAATGCAACAATAGATCCCCAATCTGCAACAACATCCATTTCCTTAGCCTTCTGAATCACTTTGTGAAAAGAAATAGCAGAAACGTCAAGTGTTTTCTTAAGGTATTCGTAGTTCAATTCATCGTATGAGTTTCCTTTACGAACATTAGGTGACATTCCAATAGAGTGAAGAATAAAATCAACAGGACCTCCAAAATGCTCCATTGATTTTGTGTAAAGATTCTCCAGATCTTCCGGGTTTGTTGCATCAGCAGCAATTACCGGAGCATTACATTTTTTTGCAAGCTCGTCGATAGTTCCCATTCGAATGGAAACGGGTGTATTGGTTAAAACAATCTCAGCTCCTTCAGCAACTGCCAGTTCTGCAACTTTCCATGCAATTGACATGTCGTTTAAGGCTCCAAAAATGATTCCTTTTTTTCCTTTTAATAAGTTATAAGACATAATTTGAAATTTTTCAATTTTATCAGCTACAAATTTAACCAATATTATTTAGAATAAATCAAAAAAAGATCACTTATTAAGACTGAATAAATTCTTTAATCATATCAAATATTTGACATTTATTTAGCTAGCAAGACTTTAGCATTTTCCATGGCTGCCTGAGTCATATCAGAGCCACTTAACATTTTGGCAAGCTCTTCAATACGACTTTCATTATCCAAAAGAACTATATTTGAGTAGGTTTCAAGCTCATCATCGGCTTTATAAACTTTATAATGGTAATTGCCTTTACCAGCAATCTGAGGTAAATGTGTAATGCTTATTACCTGAATATTCTCAGCCATATCTCGCATTACAACACCCATTTTATCAGCAATTTCTCCTGAAACTCCGGTATCAATCTCATCAAAAACGATAGACGGCAAGGCGGTAGAAGATGACACCAAATACTTGATACTAAGCATCAAACGAGACAGCTCCCCTCCTGATGCAACTTTCTGAACTTCTTCTAATTGACCGTTTTTATTGGCACTAAATAAGAAACACAGCAAATCACGACCTAAATACTGAAAATCTTCTCTAATCTTCATGTCAACTTTAAAGTTCGCATTAGGAATCCCCAATTGCACCAACTGTGCTACTATGGTTTTTTCAATTGCCGAAACAACCTTTTTCCTACTGTTTGTAAGCTTTTCAGAAACCTTTTGAAGCAAAGCTTCTTGCTTGTCCAATTGCTTCTTCAAATCTTCAATAAAATCATCTCCAGAAACAATCTTATCGACCTTTTGTATTAATTCTTCTCTTATTTCGATCAAACCTTCAACAGAATCAACATGATGCTTTTGTTGCAAAGAATAAATAGCATCTAATTTCTGATTTAAAAATTCAATTCGAGAAGGATCCAATTCAATAGATTCGTTTGTTTGCTCTACTTCTTGAGCTAAATCCTGTAATTCGATGTAAGCACTTTCTAAACGCTGGTATAGAGAATCAGCATCGGGATATACATTTTGAATTTGTGCAATGGCATTTCGAGCCTCTTTTAATTGGGAGACAATAGGGAATTCTCCTTCAGAAAGATTTTCATATGCTTTAAATAAGCCAGATTTTATCTCCTCTGCATGAGTTAAAGTCTCCAACTCATTTTCCATTTCTTTTTGTTCTCCAGCTACCAATTTTGCATCAAGTAATTGCTCCAACTGAAACTGAAAATAATCCAAATCAGCCTTCTCTTTAGCAGCTATTTCTTCCTGCTTTCGCAAATTATCTTTCAACAATTGAAACTTATCGAACTGGTCTTGATATTTTTTTAAAAGCTCAGCATTGCCTGCATAAGTATCCACAATACCTACTTGATAGTCGAAACTACCAATTACCAAATTTTGGTTCTGACTATGAACATCAATCAGGCGGAAGCCAAGTTCTTTTAGTGTTTTAACACTTACAGGAGAATCGTTTACAAAAGCTCTACTTTTACCATTCGGCAAAATTTCTCTTCGCAATAATGTTTCCTCTTCGTAGTCTAATTGATTCTTATCAAAAAAGCCCTCTAATTTGTATCTAGATATTGAAAAGCAACTCTCAATTATGCATTTCTTCTCTCTATCTTTTAAAACATTCACCTCTGCCCTTTGCCCAAGTACTAAAGATAAAGCACCTAATAAAATAGATTTACCCGAACCTGTTTCTCCAGTAATAACCGAAAAGCCATCTGAAAAATCAATATCAAGTTGATTGATTAAAGCATAATTCTGAATGGATATGGATTGAAGCATAGAAATCTTTAAATGAAGTGGTAATTAGACAATAGGTTGATTAGAAAACACTATTTCTTTTGTCCTATAATTTTGTTGTATTTGGAAATGTTGGCTGGATCTATTTCACTCAAAATATTGAAAACCCTCTTTTTCTCATCCGTAAAAGATTCTGAAAAAATATTTACCAATTCATCCGCTTTGGCGTCGAAAAAAATTTGAAGAATAAACGAGCCAGGCTTGGCGCGATATGCCTTCTGCAGTAATCTAAGACTCTCAGCAATCTCAGCTCTCGATTCGGTTAAACGTTCTGCCATGCGATCCAATCCCAAACGGTGGTACTTGTACAAACACTCTCGAACAGGACTGTAGGCATTGTTTAGTATGTTTTCAATTAACCAGTATCTATTTTTTCGACTTTCGTAAGCCTTCCAACCTTTTACATTAGAGTTTTGCATTTTATTTACAATCTCTTCCGCTTTGGCAAAATAAACTCCTCCACCATCAGGCGAATAAGTGTCATAATCAAGACCAACAATAATATTAGCATAGTATGCCAAAAGTGCTGTCAAACTTGTTGGTGTATTGGTCTCATTAAACTCCAAAGCTTGATATTCTGCATATTTAAAATGAATATCGTCGTCCTTAAAATTCAGTAATACCGTATTAAAAGAAGAGTTGAAAATAGGTCGACGAGCTTGAATCTGCATCGTTCCTTTAAACTCATCAGATGAAATTTGGTCTTTCAAGTTAATCAGAATATTACACTCAATCTTTTCATCCTGATCGTAAACATGATCCGTCCATCTTCTGGTATTCATAAATTCATAAATAGCCGTTTGCATCGTTCTAAAAACCTGCTTATTGGTCCCTTGAATTTGCTGACTTACAACCTGAACATTGCAACGTAATTCTTGAGCGAACAAAGGAGTAGACAAACAAAAGGCCAATAATAGAATAAAGAGTTTTCGCATAATTAAATTTCAAAAGTTCACAGCTAAAGTTAAAAAATTAAACGGAAGAGATACAACATTTATTCTGCATAATACGCGATCAATTCTGCTACAATATCCTCAGCAACTTCAGTTTTAGATTTTAATTCAAATTTTTTCATTCCTCCCTTACGAGAAAAAATTGTAATCTTATTTGTATCGTGCTGAAAACCTGCTCCCGAATCGTTTAATGAATTCAAAACAATTAAATCTAAGTTTTTCTTTTCTAATTTCAGTTGAGCGTTCTGTTCTTCGTTATTGGTTTCGAGAGCAAAACCGACCAAAAATTGATTTTCAGATTTAATATTACCTATAGAAGCTGCAATATCTTTTGTAGGTGTAAGTTCAATCGTATAATTCGATTTTTCACGCTTCACCTTAGTATTTAATGGGTTCAAGGGAGTAAAATCAGCTACAGCAGCAGTCATTATTGCTCCATCACAGTGAGGGAAATGCTCCAATGAAGCTTCATACATTTCCTGAGCGGAAACCACATCGATACGATTAATATTAGGATGGATCGCTTTACAAGCTGAAGGACCTGAGATAAGTGTCACTTGTGCACCTTCTTCAGCTAATTTTTCGGCAATTGAGAAACCCATTTTGCCTGAAGAGAAATTACCAATAAAACGAACAGGGTCGATCTTTTCGTAAGTCGGCCCTGTTGTAATCATGACCTTTTTGTCACTTAGTCTTTTTTTTTTGAAGCAAAGAATTCCTTAAGTTTCTCAACTATTTTTTCAGGATCTTCCATGCGACCTTTACCGTACAATCCACTTGCCAGCTCACCACTTGAAGGTTCAATAAAACGATCCCCATAAGATCTTAAAATATCCATATTGCGAAGCGTAGCCGGATGTTTAAACATATCCAAGTCCATAGCAGGTGCATGAACAACCGGACATTTGGCAGAAAGGTAAGTTGTCAACAATAGATTATCACAAATACCATGTGCCATTTTAGCCATAGTATTAGCAGTTGTTGGAGCGACTAATAATACATCAGCCCATATACCTAGATCTACATGACTATTCCATTCACCATCATCATGCTTAAAAAAGTCACTTAATACAGTGTTTTTAGAAAGCGTAGCCATTGTAACCGGAGAAATAAACTCCTTGGCATATGGGGTCATAATAACCTTTACTTCAGCTCCTTCTTTCACAAGTAATCGAACTAAAGTTGCAGCTTTATAGGCAGCAATACTTGCCGTTACACCTAATATGATTTTCTTATCTTTTAACATAAGGTCTAAAACTAAAAAATAAAAAGTTCCCTTTTGTGACAAAGGGAACTTGTAAACTATTTCGTTTTTTGCTCTTCAGTAATAAGCTCTTTCGCAGGATTTCTATAATAAACGTCTCCATTTATGAATTCCTCAACCGCAATTAAAGTCGGCTTTGGTAAACGCTCATAGTATTTTGAAATTTCGATCTGCTCACGATTCTCGAAAACTTCCTCCAAATTATCAGTAAAAGATGCGAATTCTTGAAGTTTCTTATTCAGTTCTGTTTTAAGCTCTACAGCAATCTGATTAGAACGCTTTGCCATAATCATCACTGATTCGTAAGCATTCCCTACTTCTCTGCTCAAATCAGTTACGTTACGTGTAATTGTTGAACTTGCTGCATTGGTTTTTTTGTAATCCATACTGAAAGAATTATTATCTATTTTAATTATTCGTATTAAACTGACTTAAGTATGATTCTATATTTTTAATCATCTTTTCAGCATTCTTAGCGTACTCACTCTTAGGGAATTCATCAACAAAAGAATAATATTCCTCTTTTGCTAAATTGTATCTTTCTCTTTCTTTTTCTTCAACACTTAAAATTGCCAATTCGAAACGAGATTCAAGAAGCATGAACATTAATTCCTCTCGATAAGACGATCCAGGATAATCTTTTATTGCATTTTGCAATGCAATAATTGCTGAAGGATAATGTGTTCTATCAAAATAATTACGAGCACTTAAATACGATTTATAAACCAATTTATCCTGTAACTCATCAATGTTATCGTTACATTTTGGAATCCTTGTAGAATTCGGGTAACGGTTAATATACAATTGAAATGCATCAATCGCATCTTTTGTTGCTGTTTGATCTAATCTCGGCTTTGGAGACTCCAAATAGTAACAGTATGCACTCATGTATAAACTCTCTTCAGAATATGGACTATCAGGAAAAGTCTTTAAGAAATTTCTAAAATAATATCCTGCTCCGATATAGTCTCCAGATCCATATGCGCAATAAGAGATATAGTAGCTGATCGTTTCGGCCTTACTTGTTCCACGATAAATTGGTAACAACTCCTCAAAAAGTGTTGCAGCTTTAATATAATCTTCCGAATTATAGTACTCAACTGCCTTTTTATATTTCAAAGGATTGTCGCTACTTTTTAGAAGTTTTTGGTAATCGCTACATCCACCTAAAACAAAGGCGAAAAGTAAAAAAAGGTAAACTAATTTTCTCATAGGTACAGCTACTCTATTTTTTTGCATTTTGCAAAGATATAGTTTTCAACCGAAATATTTAATAATTTCCTATCATATTATACAATTCTTTATAATTTATTGCTAAAATTCCAAAAAACATTACTTTTGCACAGTTGTAATAAAAACATTTCAAAAAAAAACATATAACGTGGATATTTTTGACAAAGTTAACACCCAGAAAGGGAATATTGGACAATACGCAAAGCAAGCACATGGCTACTTCGCATTCCCAAAACTAGAAGGCGAAATCAACTCTAGAATGAAATTTAGAGGTAAAGAAGTTCTTACATGGAGTTTGAACAACTACATTGGACTAGCTAATCACCCGGAAGTAAGAAAAGCTGATGCTGAGTCTGCTGAAAAATGGGGCCTAGCGTATCCAATGGGAGCTCGTATGATGTCAGGACAAACTAGTCGCCACGAAGAATTAGAAGCTCAATTAGCTGACTTCGTTGGTAAGCCAGATGCATTCCTTTTAAACTTCGGTTACCAGGGTATGCTTTCTATTATCGATGCCTTGGTTAATCGTCATGATGTTATTGTTTATGACTCTGAGTCGCATGCATGTATCATGGATGGCTTAAGACTACATCAAGGGAAACGTTTTGTTTACCCACACAACGATATGGAAAACCTACACAAGCAGCTTGAAAGAGCTACTAAGTGGGCAGAAAATACTGGTGGTGGTATTCTTGTAATTACTGAAGGTGTATTCGGTATGGCTGGTGACCTAGGTAAATTGGACGAAATCGTTGCTATGAAAGAAGAATTCAACTTCCGTTTGTTAGTTGATGATGCTCATGGTTTCGGTGTAATGGGTCCTACTGGCGCTGGTGCTCCAGAGCATTTCGGTGTTACTGAAGGGGTTGATGTTCTTTTCGGTACTTTTGCTAAAGCAATGGCTGGTATTGGTGCATTTGTTGCATGTGATGAAGATGTTTGTGGCTATTTACGTTACAACATGCGTTCACAAACTTTTGCTAAATCTCTTCCTATGCCAATCGTAGAAGGATCTATCAAACGTTTAGAGCTACTTAGAACTAAGCCTGAATTGCGTGAGCAGTTATTTACTATCTCAGACACTCTTCAAAAAGGGTTAACTGAAGCGGGACTAGAAATTGGATGCACTGAATCTCCGGTTACTCCGGTTTACCTTTCTGGTAGTGTAGCCGAAGGAACTCAGGTAACTATGGATCTTAGAGAGAATTATGGTATTTTCTGCTCAATAGTAGTATACCCGGTAATTCCTAAAGGACAATTACTACTTCGTTTGATTCCTACAGCAACTCACACTCTAGAAGATGTTGAGTACACAGTAAACGCATTTAAAGATGTTTCTGCTAAGCTGAAAGAAGGTAAATACAGCAATGAAAAATTTGCTGATATTTTCAACCAATAGTTTCTAGAAAATATAGTTAAAAACGACATTCGAAAGGATGTCGTTTTTTTTACGCAAAAAAAAATACCCGACTATTATTAGTCGGGTAAAATATTTTTGCTTGTAAGCTGCTTACTCTTGCTCTGAAAGAAAACGCTCAGCATCCATTGCAGCCATACATCCTGATCCTGCAGATGTTATTGCCTGACGATAGTGAGGATCTTTTAGATCTCCTGCAGCAAATACACCAGGAACATTTGTTTTGGTTGTATCCGGCTCTGTTAACACATAACCTTGCTCATCCGTTTTTAAGTAATCAGCAAATATTTTTGAATTTGGAGTATGTCCAATTGCCACAAAGTACCCATCAATTTTTATGTCTACTTCTGTTTCATCAGCCTCTCCCATTCTCTTAATCAACTTAGCACCTTGAACCACACCTTCGCCATAAAGCTCTTTGGTGTTGTGCTCGAAAAGCACCTCTATGTTTTCTGTTCGAGCAACACGATCTTGCATAGCTTTAGAAGCACGTAAGAAAGGCTTACGAACAATTAAGTATACTTTATTACAAAGGCCAGCTAAGTATGTTGCTTCCTCAGCAGCAGTGTCTCCACCACCTACAACAGCAACATCTTTACCACGGTAAAAGAAACCGTCACAAGTTGCACATGCAGAAACTCCTGATCCGGCATATTTTGATTCTGATTCCAGACCTAAATATTTTGCGGTTGCACCAGTACCTAAGATGACAGATTCAGCTTCGATAGTTTTGTTACCATCAACAACCACTTTGTGTGGGTACGATGAGAAGTCAACTGAAGTTACAAGTCCCCAACGGCAATCTGTACCAAAACGCTCAGCTTGCTTCTTAAGATCAGCCATCATTTCAGTTCCAGTTATACCTTCAGCGTATCCTGGGAAGTTATCAATTTCAGTTGTTGTTGTTAGCTGTCCACCAGGTTGCAAACCTTCAATAACTACCGGGCTAAGGTTAGCACGAGCAGCGTAGATGGCTGCTGTATATCCAGCAGGACCTGATCCAACGATTAAACATTTTACTTTTTCTACATCCCCCTCAGGAGTTGCAGAATTGCCATTCTCCAGATTCATTGATTTAAATTCCATATATGTTTAATTATTCTGTTTCTAAATTGTAATTTCGAGAAACAAATCTACAAAATATCTAGATAACTACAAGTGTGTTTATTCATAGAAAATGTAGATGTTAACATCAATTAACTCGAATCTTTGATATTATTTTTATTTGTCAAACTTTAATGATCGATAATATATAACAATGGAAAATAGAAGTGTTGCTCAGCTAGGTTTAGAATAAACTTCTGAGAAAATAAAGCAAAAAAATACCCCCTGAGGATAAATTCAGGGGGTAATTAACACTCAATTATTAAATAGTCATTAGGCTTTTGGCTCAATTACTAAAAGCAAATCGCCTTTAGCAACAGAATCGCCAGTCTCACATTTAATCTCTTTTACAGTACCTGCTGCTTTAGCATCAAGATTATTCATCATCTTCATTGCTTCAAGTACGACTAATGCATCTCCTACTTTTACTTCGTCACCAACTTTTACTTTGCACTCCACAATCATACCTGGGATTGGAGCAACAACGCTTCCTGTAGCCATTTCATCGTTAGCAGACTCCTTTTTCTTACGTCCTTTAAATTGAGGCGTAGCAGGACCGTTTGGATCATTTATTTCTACCGTAAAGGTTTCACCGTCAACAGTAACTTCAAGCTCACGACCGTTACCTTTTCCTTTTGAAGTTAACTCTCCGGAAAGGGCTTTTCTTACAAGCTCCTCTTCTTTTTCAACCTCTGCCATTGTTTTAGCTTTGACATCTGCCGGTACTTCTTCCAAACCATACTTCCACTTTAAGAAGCGTTTTCCCGTTATAGGATAAAGTGCGCATAAAACTTCGTCATCGATATCCTTAGCAAGATCACTGAATTCAGCTTTAACATCTTCCATTTCCGGCTCAAGAATAGATCCCGGACGAGCTGTAATAGGCTCTTCACCACGAGGATAATCCTTCAAAGCTTTCTTTTGAACTTCAGGATCAATTGGATGAGTCGTTTTACCATACAATCCAAAGCAAAGGTCTTTTACCTCTTTGGTAATTTGAGCATACTCTCCTTCGTAAGAATCAAACAATACATTGTTTACTGTTTGTACACCAACAATTTGAGATGTAGGCGTAACCAATGGAATGTTACCAAGCTGCTTACGTACTTTAGGAAGTAAACGATACACTTCCGGTAATTTATCTAATGCATCCATTGCTTTCAACTGATTTACCAAGTTAGAAAGCATTCCTCCCGGAGTTTGGTGCAATAAGACATTGATATCCGTAGTCGCATACTTAGGATTATTATCTAAGTGTTTGTATTTAGGAATGTATTTCTCCATTTCACCAGCAATAGCATTAATTTTATTAATGTCCATTCCTGAATCGCGGTTTGTTCCCAATAGAGACATGATCAATGGCTCAACAGCTGCGTGAGAAGTACGGTATGCATAAGGTCCGATACAAGTATCAACGATATCTACACCAGCTTCAATCGCTTTAAAAATAGCCAAGTCACCCATACCTGAAGTAAAGTGAGTATGCAAGTTAATTGGTGTATCCGTAAATGTCTTGATTTCGCGCACCAAATTGTAAATATCATAAGGAGCAATCAATCCGGCCATATCTTTGATACAGATAGAATCTACACCAAAACTTAAAAGATCTTTCACTTTGTTGATGTAGTATTCCATATTGTATACTTCACCACCTAAACGAGGCTGGTTCAAAGTATAACACACCACACCTTGAAGATGTTTTTTGTTATCCTTAATTACTTTTGCCGCAGTTTCAAAGTTTCTGAAATCATTCAACGCATCGAAACAACGGAAGATATCCATACCATTATCGATTGATCGCTGAACAAAAGACTGAACCACATCATCAGCATAATTACGGTATCCTACCACATTCTGTCCACGAAGAAGCATTGAGAATGGCGTTTTAGGCATATGCTTTTTCAATACTCTTAAACGCTCCCATGGATCTTCACCCAAGAAACGGTGCATGGTATCAAAAGTTGCACCACCCCATGTTTCAACAGAATGATATCCTGCTTCGTCAATCATTTCTGCTACAGGCAACATATCTTCTGTACGTCCACGAGTAGCGAACAACGATTGGTGTCCATCACGTAAACTTACATCATTAATCTTGATTGGATTTTCAGCTTTCGGACGATCTTTGTCAAAGTTAAGCTCGGTCATTTGTAAGACCCCGTGTTTATCGTATATCATCTTTTTTATTTTTTTTGTTGATTAATACTTTTCCTAATTAACAGGAAAATAGAATTATGCACTTCGTAGACTTCGACCGCGAAGCTGTGCAATCTTACGTTTAGCCATCATCATTT
Source organism: Labilibaculum sp. DW002 (assembly GCF_029029525.1). Taxonomy (NCBI): domain Bacteria; kingdom Pseudomonadati; phylum Bacteroidota; class Bacteroidia; order Marinilabiliales; family Marinifilaceae; genus Paralabilibaculum; species Paralabilibaculum antarcticum. The sequence goes on from NZ_JAKJSC010000001.1 coordinate 1,796,743, forward strand.
TGACGCCAGCACGTGACCAGGAACCATTTATTGATTCTTCAACTTTTAACGCTTCAGCTTTCTCTTGTTCTATATAGTGAGCAACTGCTATAGCTGCTGCTTTTTTAATCTTTTCTTCTCGTGTCATAATTATTGGTCTTAATAATTAATTTATTAAAAGTCTTTCTTACAATGGAATATTTCCGTGTTTCTTAGCTGGTAATACTTCTGCTTTTGTTTTCATTGCATTCAATGCATCAATCAAACGAGCTCGAGTTTCGCTAGGAAGAATTACATCATCGATATAGCCACGCTGTGCTGCCAAATAAGGAACGTTAAATGCTTCTTCGTATTCCTTAATTTTCTCATCAGTTTTAGCTTGCTTATCATCAGCAGCAGCAATTTCTTTTTTATAAGAAGAGATAACCTCTACCGCACCCTTAGCACCCATTACCGCAATTTCGGCAGTTGGCCATGCAAATACCATATCAGCTCCCAATGGCTTAGAACACATTGCCAAATAAGCTCCACCGTAATCTTTACGTGTTACAACAGTAAACTTAGGCACAGTAGCCTCGGCATAACTCCATAATAATTTCGCTCCGTGGCGGATAATACCACCTAGCTCTTGCTGAACTCCCGGAAGGTATCCCGGAACATCAACGAATGTGATCATTGGAATATTAAAAGCATCACAAGTACGAACGAAACGAGAAATTTTATCAGAAGCATCAATATCTAAACAACCAGCTTGAATCATTGGTTGGTTAGCGATAATACCTACCGATTGATTATCTAATCGACCAAAACCGATAATGGCATTCTCAGCATAGTGTTCATGCACTTCGTAGAATTCACCCTGATCAAGCACCGATTCAATAACACCCTTCATGTCGTAAGGTGTTTTTGCATCATCAGGAATCATTGTATCCAATTCCGAGCAATCACGCTCAGGATCGTCACCCATAGGCAACTGAGGCGTTTCCTCCAGGTTGTTATTTGGCAAATAGCTTAATAAATCGCGAATTTCTTCAATTGTATCTTCATCTGAATCGCAAGCGAAGTGAGCGTTACCACTTTTGGCATTGTGAGCCATAGCTCCACCCAGTTCTTCAAAAGTCGTTTCTTCACCTGTTACTGTTTTAATTACATAAGGAGATGTAATAAACATATGACTCTGTTTCTTAACCATGTAAACAAAGTCAGTCATAGCTGGAGAATATACTGCACCACCGGCACAAGGGCCCATAATTGCAGAAATCTGTGGAATTACCCCTGATGCTCTTGAGTTACGCATAAATATTTCACCATAACCTTTCAATGCATCAACACCTTCTTCTACACGAGCTCCACCTGAATCGTTAAGTCCAACAATAGGAGCTCCGGCACTTACAGCCAAATCCATTACTTTACAGATTTTTGCAGCATGCATTTCTCCTAAAGATCCTCCACGGGAAGTAAAATCCTGAGAGTAAGCAAATACTGTGCGTCCATTGACTAAACCATGACCGATGATAACACCATCAGCTGGAATCTCAGTTTTTTCAAAGCCAAAGTTTGTACAACGGTGTTCCACAAACATATCCAACTCTCTAAAACTTCCTTCATCAAAAAGTAGGTCTATTCTCTCACGTGCGGAAAGCTTACCTTTGTCATGCTGTTTGGCAACACGAGCTTCTCCACCCATCTTTTTAACTTCTTCTCTTTTTTTCTTTAAGAGATCTAACTTTTCAGATACCTTCATTTTATATTTTTTTTCAAGTCATTTGCTAAGAAAATCTCAAGGAATTTCTAGTTTACTTCAATTGCTATTCAGTTAATACTCCTCATACATTTGATTGAGCAATTAAATTTTCACATCAATCAATAGAGCTGTTTGCTTAGAACCTAATTCTATTTAAAGAATTATTTCATTATTGGCTGCCGAATATAAATACTTTCATTCTAGATAAGAAACTGTTTTAAAACACCACTTCATGTCCGTAAACGTTTGTATATGAAACCGCCCCCTTGAAAATACCACCCTATCAGTCTGTTTTCCAGATCATTCCTCCAACAAAACAACATTCAAAAAAAAACAGCAAAAATTCGCCTTAGATATTGTAAAACATATAAAGAACGAGTTGACAAATGATATTATATATTGAAAAAAAATTCAATAACTTTTTTCAATCAAGGATTGAACGCAAATTAAAAACTCTTTTTCATTATTTTTCATCCAAACACTAGCAATCACCTATAAATGGGTATAATTACCCATTCATTTCAATATGCTATTAAAAGATTTTTTTAGGAATATCTACAACACTCTTGTATGTAAATTAGTTTATAATGATTAAGCAAATACTTTTGCAGCTTGGTTAAGAAATACAAAAAATGACTAGCGAAAAAATAAGATTTATAACATAGACAGCATGGTTGTAGAATACCTGTTAACGGACCCGGCAGATTTAGGGAATTATTTCTTTATTCAACATAGGTATCATCACGATTATTTACATCTAAAAAAAATAGAAAGCAAAGTCAAGTTTATCTTATCTTTCCCAGTAATTTTTTTATTGATAGCAATTCGAAATTATATTTGTTAATGCAAAAATCAGGTCGTAGCTCAGCCAGATTTAGAGTACGCGTCTGGTAGGCGTGGGGTCGGAATTTCGAATCTTCTCGCATGGACTATATAAAATAAACGAAAACTCTTGCGAATTTTTCTTTCTTATTGCTACGTATCATTAGAAATTCTAATATCCCCCTTCTATTTCCACTATCTCTTCCTGCCCATTCTCTACTTGATAATGTACCTTGCAAACTAGTAATAGAAGCCTTAATTTTATTAGATATATATGAAAACATTTCCTTTCTCATTGTTTTGTTTAATACTTTTCATTTCAAGTTCTTGTAATGAAATTAAAACTATTCACATTGAGTATAACTCTACAATAGAACAAGTTGCTTTTGCCGTTTCAGATTTACAATCAGAACTAATTTCGAAAAATTACACCTTGTGCGAAAAAGCAGATTTCACAATTCGCTTTGCTATTGATGAGAGCATGAATAAATCAGAGAGTTATCAAATAAATAGAAGCACAAGAAAAGAGCTTCTGATTTTAGCTCCCGATGCCAATGGATTATTATATGGTGGATTGGAATTGAGTGAATTAATTCGAATTGGCAAAGATATTCATGAGATAGAAAGCATTAGCGATCAGCCATACATTGCCAAAAGAGGAATCAAATTCAATATTCCTTTGGACATTCGCACTTCCAGTTTTGATGATTCGGGAGATGCCGCACAGGAAAATATTGCCGAAATGTGGAATCTGAAATTTTGGGAAGAATTTTTCGATAATATGGCTCGCCACCGCTACAATGCCATTTCATTTTGGAATGCCCACCCTTTCTCTTCTATGGTAAAATTGGATGATTATCCGAATGTTGCCCTTCAAGATGTGTGCGGAACCAGCATAAAACCACAAGAAAATCCTGGGTATTGGACTGTGCCGGAAATGCCAAGTATTAAAACCGTTGCGAACTTAAAAGTGCTCAAAAAAATGAGCATTGATGAGAAGATTATCTTTTGGCAGAAAGTAATGAAACAAGCCAAAAACCGCGGAATTGATGTGTATTTCATCACCTGGAACATTTGCTTAAATGGTGCAGCACCTCCAGGTTCAAACAAAGAAGTTGGCGATAAGAAAGGGAAATATGGCATTACAAATGACTATCGCAACAAAACAAGCATCGATTACCTGAGAAAATCAGTAAAGCAATTCATCATCAACTATCCCGATTTAACAGGCCTTGGCGTAACTGCCGGTGAGAACATGCGCACTCCAATGAATGATGACGATAAAGAAAAATGGTTGTGGGATACTTATGGCGAAGGCATTATGGATGCGAAAGCTGTTCAGCCAAATCGTGAGATTAAATTCATTCATCGCTTTTGGTGGACCGATATGAAAAAGATCACCAAGTATTGGGGTGATTATCCTGATCAGTTTGACATGAGTTTTAAGTATGCAAAAGCACGTTTGTATTCTTCTGTAAATACTCCTTTCCATAAGCCTTTGTTGGATTGGATGGCTCCTCAGAATTTAAAGTCGTGGTGGAACCTAAGAAATGATGATATTTTTATTCATCGTTGGGGCGATCCAGAGTATGTAAGTAATTTTATTAAGAACATGCCAGCAGAACAAACTGCCGGTTTTCATATGGGATCAGATGGCTATGTTTGGGGACGTGAATTTATCAGCAAAAACCCTGAAAGCCCTCGTCAATTAGAAATTAACAAGCATTGGTTTCGTTTTATGCTTTGGGGAAGAATGGGCTACAATCCAAACATACCAGAACAACGATTTAAGGATATTTTAGCAAGTAAATTCCCTGAAGTGGATGCTGATAAATTGCTCTACACATGGAAATCAGCATCTAAAATCATCCCTCAAATGAACCGCTTTCATTGGCGAGATTGGGACTACATGTGGTCACCAGAAACCTGTATGGAAATTTGGAATGATTTGCGTTCCGTTGATGAATTCCGAACTACTGCAACAATGGAAGGAAGTGGAATTTTGAATCCATACGATTACGTTACGGCAGATTTAAATAAAATGGTAATCAAAGGAATCACTCCTATTATGGTTGCTGACAGCTTGTTCTATTTTGCCAATGAAGCAATTGAAGGAGGCAAACAGTTAAGTGATGAAAACAACTCAAAAGAACTAAAACAAACTATTTTGGATGCTCAATCGATGGGCTATTTGGGAGAATACTATGCCAATAAAATATTAGCTGCTGTGCATTTGGAATACTTTAAACAAACAGGAGATGAAAAGCAAAAGATAAAAGCGGTTAATCGACTTCGCAATGCTGTTACATGCTGGGAATCGTATCGAGATATTAATGTTAATCGATACAAAAGACAAAACCTTGCACGTCTTAGAACCTTCGATTTTAATGATCAGTTAAAGTGGGTGAAAAAAGAAGTTGATATGACTAAAAATGCAGTTTCCTATTCTGAGGAAAAAGCAATAAATTAGTTAAATGACAAACAACACACACTCAGTTCCCGCAAAAGGAATACAAGATTTTTATCCAGACCATTTTGCACAATGCTATGGCTGTGGACGATTAAACGAGCACGGACATCAGATTAAAACCAATTGGAATGGCGATGAAACCATCACTCGCTTTGTGCCTAAAAATTACCATACAGCAATTCCTGGTTTTGTATATGGCGGACTACTTGCCTCACTGATCGATTGCCACGGAACAGGCTCGGCTGCTTTGGCTTTAGCAAAAGAGAAAGGTATTGAACTTTCAGACTCTAACGCTCCTAGGTGTGTTACTGCTTCTTTGCAAGTGAAATACCTAAAACCTACCCCAATTGGTGGGGAAATAGAAATTCGAGGAAAAATTAAGGAGGTGAGCCAACGAAAGGCAATTGTTGAAACCGAACTATATGCAAACGGCATTCTTTGCGTTTTTGGCGAGGTAATTTCTGTTTTGGTTCCCGATGATTTTGGGAAATAAAAAAAGGCCATCTGTTTTGATTCAGATGGCCTATTTTTTTGACGTTTAATCGCTTATTCCGTTAATATTCCACCGGTAATTCTTACTAAGGCAGTTCTAGATTGAATCAAGTTAAAAATTGCATTTTCTCTCGCAAAAGCAACATTCTGATAGGTAATCTGAATATCACGATAGTTGAAAGAATTAATACTCCCCGATTCATATTTATCCTTTGAAATACTCAAATTTAATTCTGCTGCGCTTAGGTTTTCCTCAGCCAGCTTATACAGTTCTTTTCGTACTTGATAAGCTTCAAATTGCTGCGCTAATAAATTGGTTAAAGTGTGCTTTACATCTTCCGTTTCAATCTTTCCAATTTCTTCCTGAATCTTGGCAATTTGCATTGCTCTACGATTCGAATTACCATTAAAAATCAGGTAGTTTAAACTTACATTAGCGTACAAATTATGCGAATCAGCAGTAGACGAAGACATTCCATCCAATTTGTTTCTTGTTCTGTTACCTTGCACACCTGCTCCTAAAGAAACTCGTGGATAGAAGTTGCTTCTAGCCATCTGAACATCTCGTTTCAAAAGCATTTCCTGAATGTATCTATTCTTTAAGGTGTTGTTATCAGACAACATTTTATCCATCAAATTACCCAATAGATATTCTTCGTTTACAGGTAAAAACTCTTCTGAGAATGTGTAGGTTTTACTTTCCTTAACGCCCAATAAAAAGTTTAAATCTCGAACTGCATTATTAAAACCAACTTCTTGCAACAAGAAGGCTGAACGATCTTGTAACCATGCATTTTGAGCTTGCAAAACATCGTAGGTAACCGAACTTCCAATCTCTTTACCGACTTTCATTTTTTCATATCGGTCGGAAGACAATTCCATGATTTTTTGATTTACTCCCAAGCTCTCTTTTTCCAAAAGCACCTTGTAATAAGCAAGAATAATCAATTCAATTTTATTCTCGATAGCGATGATCGTATTTCCTTTTGAAAGTTGTGCCAAATCGTCGAACTTATCTTTTCGAATTTGCACTGCAAAACCATCAAAAATGGTCCAACTTACGTCTAAAGAAGGCACCAAACCATTTCGAGTGTAATCCTGATTCTCGTTATAATCCCAGGTGTTCCGCGAAGCAAAATTAAAATCCACTTTTGGATACCTACCCGCATTTCCCCAGGTATTGTTCAAATCAGAAATTTCTTCCGACTTTTTTACAATCTTTAATTGATAGTTATTCTCCAAGCCAATTGCAATTGCTTTGGAGAGATTAAGTTCTTCTTGTGCTATCAAGTTAAACTGACAGCACATAATGAAGACTATGAATAATGATACTTTTCTGATCATTTGTTTGTTCTTTATTTGATTCCTGACCAAAGTCAGGGCTAATTATAAACAGGAAATTCTATTATTTAATCCAAACTTACTTTTGATTCCTTAACCTTAGGCTCAACATCTCGAGCTAAAATCTCTTTCCCTTCCCAAATACTTTTTGATACTCTTTTAATATCATTCAAGGTTAAAATAATTACAGGGAAAAATAACAGAATAAACATGGTTCCTACCAATACTCCATAAGCCAATGCAATCGCCATTGGAATTAAGAATTGTGCTTGAAAGGAATTTTCTAAAATCAATGGGTACAAACCTACTGAAGTCGTAATTGTTGTTAAAACAATGGCTCTAAATCTAGCTTTTCCCGCTGCTTTTACCGCTGGTTCTGGCTGCATACCTTCCTCTACAAATAAATTGTATTTGGACAGGAAGACCACAGCATCATTTATAATTACTCCCGAAAGAGCAACCATTCCCCAAACACTTAACATCGATACTGGAAATCCTTCTAACCCGTGTCCCCATGCAGATCCAAGCCAGCCCAAAGGAATCATCATTAAAACGATTATTCCTTGTGTAAAGCTTCGGAAATGAATCATTACAATAAAAATAATTAACATAAATGCAATGCTAAAATAGATCTTCAATTCTGCAATATCTTCAGCTGATCTTTTTGCCTGACCTTGAAATTCTGGGCGAACACTTGGGAATTTGGCTTCTAAATCTGGTAATATTGTTGTTTCAATATATTCTAAAATTGGCGGAACAGGTTCACTTGGATCAATGATTTCAGCATCAACACGAATTTCTCTTGAACCATTGTAACGTTGTATACTAACAGGACCACGCAATATCTCGTAATCAATTAATTCAGACAGTGGAAATTCACCTTTTGGCGTACGAATTCTCATGTCTTCCATTTGCCCAATAAAAACGCGATCGGTTTTCGGATATCGAACCCAAACCTTAATCTCATCTTTTCCTTCCTGCAAACGTTGCGCTTGTCCTCCAAAAAATCCTTGACGAATTTGAGAAGTAATTGATCTTAAATTCATACCTAAATAGTAGGCTTTGGATTTTAATTTCAATCTTACCTCTCGACTACCCAATGGGTTATTATCGTTTATATTATATAAGGAAGACATTTTTCTTAATTCACCTTGAAAATAGTCATTGGCCTTATTCAATTGCTCCAAATCATTCCCCAATAAACTAATAGAAACAGGTGCTCCCCAACGATTATTAGCTCCAATCGTAAACTTCTCGAGGTCGGAAACATCTCCTAATTTATCTTTTACTCTTCCCGATATATCGAAACTTGATACTGGCGCACCTTCCATATCTCGAAGCGTTACAGATAGGTTTCCTGCATGAGGTCCAACTTCCTGTCCGCCAAAAGCATTTCCTGAAGAAAGACTTGTGTATTTAATGAAATATGCCGTATCCTGAAATTCATTCATCAGCTCTTCATTTACTTCCCAAACTGCATTCTCAAAGCTCTTTAAAGCCTTAACTGTGATATCTTTATTGGTTCCTGGCTTATAAGCAACATTAATGTTAAAGGTATCGAAACTCACATTAGGGAAAAATGTACTTTTAATAAATCCACCTTTAAACAATCCCATGGTAACAAAGAAAAGAGCTACAGGTATAAACACAACAAACCATCTCCATCGAACTAATCGGTCCAAAATTCCGGCATATACATTATCTCTAACATACATGATCCCTTTCTCTATCTTAGCCCTAAAGCGATTAAAAGCATTATCTTTTCTATTTCTATTCAATACTTTTTCGTTTCCAACATGACTAGGCAATACAAACAAACTTTCGAAAAGAGAAATACCCAAACAAAAGACCACAACAAAGGCCATTTCGTATAGGAATTGCATATTCCCTGTTACGAGTAACAAAGGTGTAAAGGCAATCATAGTTGTCGTTACCGATGTTAATACGGCAGGTACAACTTCCATTGTTCCATCAATAGCAGCACGACGAGGACTCTTTCCTTTCTCAAAATGGGTGTATATATTTTCACCAATCACAATTCCATCATCTACCAGAATACCAATAATCAAAATCATTCCGAAGAGAGAAATCATATTAATGGTCACTCCCATAAGATTGGCAAAAATAAACATGCCTAAAAATGAGGCTGGAATTCCCCATGCTACCCACAAGGATAAACGGAAACTCAAGAATACAGCCAAGGCAATAACAACCAAAAGTAAGCCATAACCTCCATTTTTATATAGTAGGCTTAATCTTGATTGCAAAAGACTAACAAAATCGAAACCTATTTCTAAAGTAGCATCAGTATATTTTTCGTTAAACTCTTTGGCGTATTGATTACAGTATTCCGATATTTCTTCCAAATCCTCATCATTCAGCTTGTTCACCATAATGGAAATAGCTGGATTTCTATTGACAAATGTAGCATTTGGCACATCCTGAAACTGAAAATGAATATTCGCCACATCACTAATTCGAATATAGCTACCATCAGGATTTGCTTTCAGAATTATTTCCCCAATTTGATCTGGATTGATCGAACGATTACGCGATCGAATTAAAATCTCCTCAACTTCATTTTTAATTGCTCCTCCCGAAATATCAATATTATTATTGGCTATCGCCATTGATATCTCACTAAAAGTAAGACCATAACGCCTCAAATCATCCTCTTTTACCTCTACCGACAACTCCAAATTTGGAAAACCAGAAAGAGATATTTGCGACATCACCTTTGAGCGCATTAAATCGTCATAGATGATATCGGCATATTTTTTCAGACTTATTAAATCGGTATCACCGGTAACAGACAAACGAACCGCTGGTGTTGTCGCTCTTCGCTTGGCAATCACAGCTTTCTCGGCTCCTGATGGAAAAGTAGGGATCCCATCAACCGCATTTTTCACATCGGCTAATGTTTCATCCAAATCATAATCTCCGGTTGTTGTAATTGTCAATCTGGCAAAGCCTTCCGACGAAACAGAATTCATTTCTTTTATTCCAACAATTCCTCTCACAGCATCCTCTATTCTTGAGGTAATGCCTTCTTCAACCTCTTTTGGTGAAGCTCCAGGAAATACCATCGAAACGGTAATGATTTTAGATTCTGTCTCAGGAAAAAATGATTTCTTCATAAATCCTAAAGAAGTAAATCCTGCAATTGCAAGTAGAGCAATAATCATTTTCCCGTAAAACGGATATCTTACAAATTGTGATATTATATTTCTCATTTTACGCTATTTCTTGATTTGTACCTGCATGTTTTCCGTAGCCTTAACAGGAGGTTCAATAACCAATATCTCACCCTCCTTTAATCCATTAAAAACCAAAGTATTCTCATTGCGTTTCACAACATTAATTACTTTTGCTTTTAGGATATCTCCCTCAACAACAAATACTTTGTTTGAGCTGAAAACAGCATTTCTAGGAATTTCCATGACATTATCAATCATTTTCCCATTAAAACGAGCAGTTAAAAACTGTCCTTGATACAATTCCTTTCCATTTGTATTCTCCAACTTTACAAAAACAGAAATAGATTGTGTTCCCTGATCAACAAAATCAGACTTACGCACTAATTTACCAGTAAAAATTACTTCTCCTTGAGAATCCAAAATGTCGACCTTTTCATTCAAATTCAACCATGAAATTTCTTTCGACTCAATCGGAACTTGTAGCTCTAAATTATTCGATTCTATGATACCAGCAAGTTTCGATCCCATTCCTGCAACCGATCCAATCTGAGTATTTACTTCTACATAAGAACCATTAAATGGTGCGTATATTTTTCGTTTGTTTAATTTAACCTCTGCACTTTTAATCGCATAATAGTCTCCTAAAATGTTTCTGCTTGCCATAAATACTTTTTCTTGATCAGACTTTACACTTGGTAACTCAGGAATAGCTTTCTCCAAATTAATGGCATTGAAAAAGTTCATCCAAACCTCAAAGTTATCGGTATAATCTACTTTAATATCAGGAAGGTTTGAAGCTAATTTATTTAAGAAACGACTTTTCTGAGCACGTAAATCCATTTTTGCATCTTCTTCATAAACACGAATCAACAATTGTCCTTTTTTAAACTTCTGTCCCACTTTTAAAGGAACGCCAGCCTCAACGATACGACCAACTACTTCAGAACTTAAATTCACTTCCAAATTAGAAGCCAATCTCCCCTTTTCAACAATAGGAGAAGAAAGTTCATGATAATTTACAGCTTCCACTTTAACAATAGGTAGCTTTTTTTTGTCCAAATTCTTTTTAGGAGCTTCTTTTAAACTGCTCAAGCCTTTCATGGCAAAAAAACCAATAGCCAAAGTTGCGATAACCAGCAAAACGATAATTACTTTTCTATTCATCGATGATTTATATTAGTGGAATGTTCTCTAGAATGTATAACTAAATTAGTCTAATTTCTCAAACATGTAAAGATACAATATATAGATATAGATTAATAATAATTTATGTCACGTTAACAACTATTTAAGGAAAATTCCAGAATCGAATAAAATCTGAAACAATTAAGCTCTAATTAACGTTTTCCTCGAAGTGATGTAAGGATTTTAAGAAATTATTACGATTTTTGTCACCACTAAAAATCTAAAAGATGGATCAGGAAAAATATAATAAAATGAAACAGCAGCTATTGGACTCTACAAAATGGCCATCTGTTTACATGTTTAAATTTATTGTCCCGAATAACGAGGACAAAATAAATGCTGTTAAAAACTTATTTTCAGAAGATACTGAATACACTTATAAAACATCTCGAGATATTAAATTCATTGGTATTACAATTAAAAAAGTAATGAAATCTGCCGATGATGTAATCGAAGTTTACACTCGTGCCGAGGGAATAAAAGGTATCATGGCATTATAATACAATTCTCACTATCAATAAAAAACATTGAGAACTGTGATGATTTCATTAGAAAACACTTATAGGCTGTTTCGAAAGATTCGGCCTTTTTTTGTCCTTCTTAGTTCTTAAAAATCAAACTATGTAGGTTTGCTATTTTCTATTCCGAAAGAAAAAACTAATATTGCCTTTTCAAACACACTAACACCTTAAGCTTACACTTTCCATGCTAACAGACATCATCATCGTTTTAGCCATTATGATATTAGGAATGGGCATTGGTCTTTTTATTGGTAACCGTCCAAAAGTCATAAAAATCGTAGGTGTTTTAACCTCATTTTCAATATTCCTTCTCCTTTTTTTATTGGGAATTGGTGTAGGTACCAACGATAGAATTATAAACAACCTAGACACAATTGGTATACAAGCATTGGTTTTGACCATTGGTGCATTGCTAGGTTCTTTGATTTGCGCGTATTTCACCTATTCCTTATTCTTTAAAAAGAAATAAACACTATGAAAGGCAGTTTAATCATTCTTAGTTTTTTTGTTTTGGGTTTAATTCTTGGCCTGACTCGCTTTTTACCCGATACGCTTCTTGAAGGAGATTTTAGCATCTATGCACTTTATTTGTTGATGTTCTTAGTTGGAATTGGTATTGGAACTGATCGCGACTCATGGAAAGTTATTCGTCAAGTCAACTTCAAAATTGTTCTTGTACCACTTTCTGTAATAGTTGGTTCTCTAATTGGTGTTTCTGCCGTTTCTATTCTCTTATCTAGTATCAATTTTGGAGAAGCTATGGCTGTTGGGGCTGGTTTTGGTTATTACAGTCTATCCTCAGTCATAATTACAGAATTTCATTCTGAGACATTGGGAGTTATTGCGCTCCTATCCAATATCATTCGTGAGGTTATTACACTTTTAGCAACACCTTTCTTTGTTCGGTATTTTGGAAAACTTGCAGGTATTGCTTCAGGTGGTGCAACCGCAATGGATACAACCATGCCAATTATCGTTCAATATTCAGGTAAAGAATATGCTATAATTGCTGTTTTTAGCGGAATTGTATTAACGGTATTAGTTCCTGTAATTGTTCCTCTTATTTTAGAGTTCTTATAAAAACATCTTTTTATTAGCGATCAGAACACCAATAGTTTATACTCATTTTAAGGAAGATAAACAGAATATCATATTCGATTTTTTATAAATTTACTTCTCAATTAACATCCAGTTGAATGATTTGCTATAACGAATTCATACTTCTCTATAATTGTTCGTACAAAGGTTTGTACGAGTGCTGGATTTGTTAGCTCCATCCCCACTATCGATTTTTCCGTTTTCACAATTTTAATAGATTATACTCTTTACATGGGATTGATGTATTCAAGATAAAATAAGGTAAACTTTTACTTTTCGGATAAAATTGTTGTATCCAAACCATTATTATTTTTCAATGCAGATTACGATTTGCGTTTATCAACCAACAAACCCAAAAACAAAATACAATGTTTTCAAAACAAACTTATTGCAAACGAAGAGACCAACTTAAAACAGATGTAAAATCAGGAATTCTACTATTCTTAGGAAACGATGAATCAGGCATGAATTACGCAGATAACACCTATCATTTTCGTCAGGATAGCACCTTCTTATATTTCTTTGGATCCGATTATGCAGGCTTAAATGCCATTATCGATATCGATGAAAACCGCGAGATTATTTTTGGTGATGAACTTACAATGGATCATATTGTATGGATGGGCTCACAACCAACCATCAAAGAAAAAAGTGAGGCCGTAGGCATCAAGGAAACGCTCCCGATGGCAGAGTTAAAATCCTATCTTGCCACAGCACTAACTAATGGCAGAAAAGTGCACCACCTTCCTCCTTATCGTCCAGAACATCAAATCAAATTACTTGACCTAATTCAGGTTCATCCTAACATTGCTGCCACAAATGCCTCCTACGAATTTATACAGGCGATTGCAAATCAAAGAAATTACAAAAGTCAGGAAGAAATTGTTTTAATTGAAGATGCAGTAAATATTACTGCTGACATGCACTTAACAGCTATGCGAATGGCTCGCCCCGGCATGAAAGAATCTGAGATTGCTGCTGCGGTGCAACAAGTTGCTATTGCAGCTGGTGGTCAACTTTCCTTTCCTGTTATTGCAACTATAAACGGCCAAACTCTACACAACCATTATCATGGTAACACGCTAAAAAGTGGAGATCTTTTCCTTCTGGATTGTGGTGCTGAAAATAGCATGCATTATGCGGGTGATATGTCAAGTACATTCCCTGTTGACAAAACATTTACAACCAGACAGAAAGAAATTTACCAAATTGCACTAAATGCTCACGAAGCAGCTATCGATATGCTTGCTCCTGGTGTAAAATTTAAAGATATTCACCTAAAAGCTGGCCGAACTATTGCTGAAGGTATGAAAGAAATGGGATTCATGAAAGGCGACTTAGATGAAGCTGTACGTCAAGGAGCTCATGCTTTGTTTTTCCAATGTGGCCTAGGTCATATGATGGGTATGGACGTTCATGACATGGAGAATCTTGGCGAAGTTTATGTCGGATACAATGGAGAAGCTAAAAGCACTCAGTTTGGACTTAAGTCTTTACGATTAGGGCGAGAATTGGAAGAAAACTTTGTTCTAACTATAGAACCTGGCATTTACTTTATTCCTGAGCTCATTGATATGTGGAAAGCCGAGAACCGCTTCTCTGAATTCATTAATTACGACAAAGTTGAACAATACAAAAATTTTGGTGGTTGCAGAAACGAAGAAGACTTCCTGATCACAAAAGATGGTGCTCGTTTATTAGGAAAACCAATTCCTAAAACCATAGCAGATGTCGAAGCGGAAAGAATTTAAATCGTAAAAAAGCAGACATGAAAAAGCACATAATCAAATCAATTTGTTTACTCTTCCTTCTTAGTTTGGGTTTATCAAATAGCTTACTCGCTAAATCAAAATCTCTTGAAGAGAAACTAAAACAAATTCCCAATGTTAGCGTTCAAAAAATAAAGGGAGATACTACTTTCGCTAGCTATTTTGAATTGTATTTCACTCAAGCATTGGACCATAACAATCCAGATGCGGGAACCTTTCAACAACGCGTACTTCTAGGGCATCATAGTATTGATCGACCTATGGTAGTGGAAATTGAAGGCTATCAAATTTGGTCGGAGAAAGCAGGTGAATTAAGTAAATTATTAAAAGCAAATCAACTAACCATCGAGCATCGCTATTTCAAAAATTCCATGCCTGATAGTATAGATTGGCAATATTTGAACATTAAACAGGCTGCAGCCGATCAACATGTGATCATTCAGGCTTTAAAAAAGATCTACAAAGAAAAGTGGATCACAACTGGAATCAGTAAAGGTGGGCAGACAACCATGTATCATCGTTACTTTTATCCTAATGATGTAGAGGTTAGTGTACCCTATGTGGCTCCTCTTAATTTAGCTCGTGAAGACAAACGAATACATGAACATTTGGCAAGTGTTGGAAAAAAAGAAACCCGAGATAAGATTTATCAATTTCAATTGGCTTGTTTCAAAAACAAAGAAAAGCTACTCACCATAGCCGAATCTCATGCCAAAGAAAAAAAGTATTCTTTCTTGATGGGATTGGAAAAAGCTTTGGATTTAAGTATTCTTGAATATCCTTTTGCATATTGGCAATGGGGAGGAATTACTTTCTACAACATTCCAGATGAAAATGCTAGCGTTAATGAATTGTTTGAGCACCTTATAAAAGTTTCAGGCATGGATTTCTTCGATGAAATAAGCTTGAAACCCAGTCTTGCATTTTATCATCAGGCATTAAGCGAAATTGGAATGTACAGCTATGAAATTGTTCCATTCAAAGAATATTTGAATTACAAAGACGATTTGACCTTCGATCATGTTTTTCCGAATGAACCTATTCGAAAATTTGATGCCTCATCGATGGTTAAAATTAACAAATGGCTGCAAACAGATGCTGAAAAAATACTTTTCATCTATGGGGAATATGATACTTGGTCGGCAACTGCTGTTAACCTAAAAGAAAACAACAAATGCCAAAAATTTGTAAACCCGGAAGGTTCTCACAAAACAAGAATCAAAAGCTTCCCGGAGGAAATGCAGAAAGAAATCGTATCTACCTTAGAAGCTTGGCTCGATCTTAAAATACAAAAATAACAATCAAGAATCATAACTAGCATTAGGATTCTTCTTTTGAGAAGGAGGTTTCGGAATAGCCCTCTGAGACCTCCTGACTCAAACACACACTAACTTTCCAAACAAATATGAAAACCCTAAGTATTAGCATCCTTTTTGTTTTGCTGTGCGATATACTTACAGCGCAAGAAGCCAACAAGCCAAATGATTGGGAAAACCCTCAAGTTGTAGGAATAAACAAAGAAAAGCCAAGAGCATCCTTCTTTGCATATCGAAATACTGAAAATGCAAGTCGAAATCAAAAGTCTAATTCTCCCTATTTTATAGATTTAAATGGAGTATGGAAATTCAATTGGGTAGTTAAACCAGCCGATAGACCTGTTGATTTTCACAAACTTGATTTCGATACCTCAAAGTGGAATAATATAAAGGTACCAGCTCATTGGGAGTTGGAAGGATATGGAGTTCCAATTTATACTGATGTCTCCTACCCTTTTCCAAACAATGAACCATTCATTCCTCATGATTACAATCCTGTAGGATCTTACAAACAAGAATTTACAATTCCTGAAAATTGGGAAAATGAAGAAGTCTATATCCATTTTGGAGGTGTTCGTTCTGCTATGTATGTTTGGGTGAATGGAGAGAAAGTTGGTTACAGTCAGGGAAGTAAAACCCCAGCCGAATTCAATTTGACAAAGTATCTAAAATCAGGGAAAAACCAATTGGCGGTTGAAGTGTACCGATTTAGCGATGGTAGCTATTTGGAAGATCAGGATTACTGGAAGGTGAGTGGATTTGAGCGAGATGTCTATTTGTATGCTCGTCCTAAGATTCACATCCAAGATTTCTTCGTACAAGCTGGATTAGATGAAAAATACACTAACGGAACATTTTCTTTAGATGTAAAGATCAATCAAAACCTAACTAAAACTGCCAGAAGATCTTTACAAGTAAAGGTATTCGATGGAGGAAAAACCATTGTAGATTTAAGTACAACTAGAAAGCTTGAACAAGGCATTCAGCTTTTTTCATTTGAAGGCCTAGTTCCTGATGTTCATAAATGGACTGCAGAAACACCAAATTTATACACACTACAGATTGAATTGAAATCTGGTGATAAAACCATAGAAATAATCCGCAGGAAAATTGGTTTCCGAACCAGCGAGATTAAAAATGGCTTATTGCAAGTTAACGGTGTGCCAATTGTTATACGAGGTGTCAACCGGCATGAGCATGACGCTGAAAAAGGTCGTGTGATTACTGAAGAATCAATGATTCGAGATATCGAGTTAATGAAGCAATTCAACATCAATGCTGTTCGAAATTCACACTATCCAAACCGTGAGCGATGGTACGAATTATGCGATGAATATGGTTTATATCTAATTGATGAAGCCAATATTGAAGCACATGGTTGCGATCCTTACAATAAGGAAAAAACATTGGCTAATAAACCAAACTGGAAAAAAGCATTTCTTGACAGAACTCAGTCCATGTTCGAGCGAAGTAAAAATCATGCCTCTGTTATTATTTGGTCATTAGGAAATGAAACAGGTCGTGGTCAAAACTTCGAAGCAACCTATAAATGGTTAAAAGAACATGATAGTTCGCGCCCTGTACAATCTGAAGATTCTGGACAAGAATTCAATACAGATATTTTCTGCCCCATGTACGATCGCATATGGGAAATGAAAAAGTATATTGAGAAAGTACAAACGCGTCCACTTATCCAATGTGAATATGCACATGCTATGGGAAATAGCGTTGGTAACCTTAAGGATTATTGGGATTTAATTCGCAAACATCGCCAACTTCAAGGTGGATTCATTTGGGATTGGGTAGATCAAACCTTTAGAAAAGTAACCGAAAAAGGAGATACAATTTTTGCCTATGGTGGTGATATGGGGATCTATAAGATTCAAAATGATTCAAATTTTTGTGCCAATGGCTTGATTAGTGCAGACAGAAAAATTCATCCTCATATTTGGGAAGTAAAGAAAGTATACCAACCTATTGCTTTCGAAAAAGTTGATCTTTCTAATAATCAATTCAAACTAATAAATCGATATGATTTTATCAGTCTAGACCATATTGATATCAGCTGGAAGCTAAAGGAAGATGCAAAGGAAATTGCAGCAGGTAATGTTGATGCAAAACCTCTGGCTGCTCATGAGCATATGAATGTAAAAATCGATTATCCTGCCATTGATCCAAAACCGGGAAAAGAATATTTCATCCTTTTCGAAGCTCACTGTTCAGTAGAAGATGTAATGATTCCAAAAGCTCATCGCGTAGCTTGGGAACAATTTCAATTGCCTATTCACAAGGAAGTAGAACCAATTAAATCTAATCAATTGGCTAAACTAAAATTGATTGAAAATCGAAATGAAATAACAATAACAGGAAAGCAATTCGAACTGATTATTTCAAAAGAAAATGGCAGTATCAACTCCTACAAAATTGATGGAACAGAATTAATCGAGCAAGCTTTGGAGCCATTCTTCTGGCGAGCGGTTACCGATAATGATTTAGGAAATGGAACTCCTGCTAAATGCAAAATCTGGAAAGATGCTGGAGAAAAAAGAGAATTGTCTGAGATTAAGCTAAATCAAATTAATCCTCAACAAATTGAAGTAAATGTGCAAAGCAATCTTGCAAGTGCTTCGAGTAAATACCATACTAAATATCTTGTTTCAGGAAATGGAGACATCGAAATTGAGAATCAATTTACACCACTTTCAAATGATCTTCCGATGATTCCACGTTTGGGCATGCAAATGCAATTACCAAAGGAATTTAATCAAATAGAATGGTTCGGAAGAGGACCTGAGGAAAGTATGGAAGATAGAAAATCCGCCAGTATCATCGATCATTACAAAGGAAATGTTTGGGAACAATACCATCCCTATGTTCGTCCGCAAGAAACTGGCAATAAAACCGATCTTCGTTGGATTGCCTTAACCAATAAAGAAGGTAAAGGCATAATGGCTATTGGTGCTCCTTTGCTATCTGGTTCTGCTTTGGGTTTTGATTACAAAAAACTTTATCATGAAGGAAAAGACAAGCCAAATAAACATGGAAATGAAATCAAACAAGGCGATGTAATCTCCTTTCAAATTGATTACAAACAAATGGGTGTTGGTGGAGATAATTCTTGGGGAGCACCTGTGCACGCAGAATACTGTATTCCTTCAAGAACCTATAAATACAAGTTTATTCTTCGCCCTATTAATGGAGAGCAGGATTTAAACGAGCTGAGTAAGCTTAGAATAAAATAAGAATCATGAGACAAATAATATCAAAATTATACTTGCCATTTTGCTTGCTGATGTCATTTTCAGCCTGTGTTGAAAAAGAAGCGATTGATTCAAAAGCTGATTTGCAGGAAATTTATTCCAATGTTCTGAACATATCAGGTATACCTCAGGAGCAATTCAAATTGGATGCATTCGGCTTTTCCGATTTGGGTGCTTGGCATGGATATGCATTACCACATCAAGATAGTACATCCTATTATGGTGGATTTTCTGGTCCATTGAGCATGAAAATGTGGGGCCAATGGCTAAGCAAGAGCATTAGTCAGCTAGAAGTAACTAATGCTCAAACAAATGAACCAATAGATTTGAGTAAGGCGAAAGCCGAAATGACCTACAATCCAGGCTTATTACAACAAACATTGAAGGTTCAGGACTTAAGCATTACCATTAAATTAATTTTTGTAAGTAATCGTACCTCTTTACTGCAAACCAAAATTTTTAATCATTCTGAAAAGGAATTAAACCTTTACATTGGATGGAAGGGACAGCTTTTTGAAAAGGGCTTACAATTGAAAGAAACCACTTTGGGCATTAAAGTTGCGTTTGAAAACAGTGAGGAAGAATTTATAATTCAGACCGATAAAACCAAGGATGTAATAATATCTAAAGATCAACTTTCTTATAGAATGATTTTAAAGGACAGACTTGAAATCCCAGCTGGTAAATCAAATACAATAAACCTTCTTCACTCTCACTATTTTAATAAACAAGAGGCGCTTGCAGAAAGTTCTAAAACGGAAGAATACCTATACAATTCACAAAATGCATTTACAGACAACAAAACACGTTGGAACAAATACCTAAGCAATGCATTATCGAGTAAAAGTTCATTGTTAGAAAAGAAAGAGAATAGAAAGCTGGCGGTAAAATGCGTGCAAACCTTACTTACCAACTGGCGATCACCAGCGGGTGATCTACAACACTCTGGTGTTTTTCCGTCAGCAGCTTATCAAGGTTTTTATGGATTCTGGTCTTGGGACTCATGGAAACAGGCTGTTGCTCTTGTAAGATTCAATCCTGAACTTGCAAAAAGTAACCTTCGCTCTATGTTCCAATATCAGGATGATATGGGTATGGTTGCCGACTGTGTATATTTTGATCCCAAAGAAAATAATTGGCGCGACACCAAAGCACCATTGGCTAGCTGGGCTGTTTTAGAAATCTATAAAGCAACTTCTGATCTTGAGTTTGTGAAAGAAATGTATCCTAAATTGGTGAAATATCATAAATGGTGGTATCAATATCGTGATCACGACCAAAATGGCTTATGCGAATATGGTTCAACCGATGGTACTCTTATCGCAGCTAAATGGGAATCAGGTATGGACAATGCGGTTCGCTTTGATGATTCAAAAATGCTTAAGAACAACAAGAACGGATGGTCTATGAATCAGGAATCAGTAGATCTTAACGCTTATTTGCAAGCTGAGAAAGAACAATTGGTCAAGCTTGCAAACTTGTTGGACAAATCGGAAGAAGCCCAAAAACTAAGTAAGCAGGCCAATAATTTAAAAGAGCGAATTGCCAACGAATTCTACGATACAGAAGAAGGTTTTTTCTACGATAGAGAAATTATAAGTGGCAAACTCTTAACTGTACAACAAGGACCCGAAGGCTGGATTCCTCTTTACACAAACATTGCGAATCAAGAGCAAGCAAATGGTGTTGTAAAGTTACTGACCGATACTACTAAATTCAATACAAAAGTTCCTTTCCCTACCCTAGTAGCCGATCACAAAAAATTCAATCCGCTTAAAGGCTATTGGAGAGGCCCAGTTTGGTTAGATCAGGCTTACTTTGGTATTAAATCGCTAGAACTATATGGCTACACTAAAGAAGCAGATCTATTAAGTCAGAAATTGTTGCAAAATGCTGAGGGTCTACTTCAGGATGCACCAATTAGAGAAAACTACCACCCTATAAGTGGTAAAGGATTAAATGCTAACCACTTTTCCTGGTCAGCAGCTCATTATTTGATGCTATTGACAGATGAAGACTAATTAAAAAAGCGGATGTTCTGTACAGAACATCCGCTTTGTCATTTATGACTTAAAAATTAAATCTCTTTAAGCTCTGGAGACATTACCACCTCTATTTTAGCTGGTTTAGCAAAGTATTTCTTTGCAAATGCTTCCACTTTTTCTTTTGATATTTCATTGATCATTTCCTCATAAGCCTCAACAGTCTTAACGCTCTCACCGTATTCATAGTAACGATTTATTGCATTAATCCAATAGCCATTCTTACGAAGATTTTCCTGGTATTCCTTAATGAAATTTTTCTTGGTTTCATTCAAATCATCTTCTTTTACTCCACTAGTAAACAACTCGCTAACCTCATTGTAAACAATAGTTTTTAGCTTATCTGCCTTAGCTGGATCGGTATCAAAACGAATTAATAAATTATACTCTTCACGAGGAAATTTATCAACAGATGCTCTTACTCCAACTCCGTACGATCCACCTTCTTTTTCACGAATCACTTCAAGGTATCTTTTACTAAGTAGTTCAGCCACAACATCCATCATAATAGAATTCTCTTTCGAGTATTTAATATCTCCGTGAAAATCGATATTAATGGTTGTTTTAGGAGTTTCCATTTGTCTAACAAAATGATTGAAAGCATCTTTTTCAGGGTATCCTACGCCATTATCTTTCCAATTTTCTTTACGATCGATATCTTTAATGCTACCAATATAAGTCTCGATTAAAGGCTTAGCTTTTTCAGCATCAATATTTCCAACAAAAACGAAAGTAAAATCACTTGCATCAACAAAACGTTCCTTATATACACGCTCCATGGTAGCCAAGTTTAATTTGCTAATCATATCTGTGTTAAACAAGATCGTACGAGCATCATGATTAGTAGAAGTCATTGCTACAGAATCACCAAATACCTTATTTACATCGGATCCCATATTGGCTACGTAAGCCATATATCTACTTTTTAATGCAGTAAAAGCATCTTCATCGAATCTTGGTTGTTCGAAATACATATGCACCAATTGCAGCAAAGTTTCAAAATCTTTAACCGAAGAATTTCCATTAAAACCTTCAGATAATTCTCCAATATATGGCGAAACGCGAACTTCTTTACCTGTAAGTAATTTTTTAAGGCTTGTTTGGTCAAATTTACCCAAACCAAAATTTGAAATAAATCCACCAGTCATTTCTGCAGAAGCTAAATCCTCAACATTATACAGCGAATTTCCACCTTTACTAAAAGCTTTCAAGCGAATTTCATTCTCTTTGAAATTAGTCTTTTTAAGCACAACTGTAGCACCATTTGCCAACTTCCATTCTGTGGCATCAAAAGCATTTAATTTAGCTTCTTTTGTTACCGAACCAAGCTCTGGTAATTCAGCAATTAAGGGTTCGTTAATTACCTTGTCTTCGTAAGGCTCTAGTTCTGCATTTCTAACTTTTTTAACGATTGCAAGCAATTGTTCTTCAGTTGGCAATTGCAATCCTTCCTTCTCAGGTGCTGATAAAGTTATAACTACATTCTCCTTTGTAACCCATCCTTTAGAAATTGCATTCACTTCATCTGCACTAATTCCAGGCAACAATTTCTGCATTGCCATAAATTCAAACTCAATACCAGGAGCAGGCTCATTGGTAAGATAGTTTTGCTTGTACTCACGAACCAATCGATCGTTATGTTGCTTGTTACGTTCCTGATATTGCTTTTCAACTTGACTCAGCATAGCAGTCTTCGCTCTTTCTAATTCAGAGGCAACAACTCCATATCTATTTGCTCTTTCAGCTTCCTTTAAAAAGACTTCAATACCTCCAATAATATTATCCTCTTTAAGAGTTACACTATTGTGATAAACATCCATTTTTCTTGCTTTGTTGTAGTAAGCTCCAAATGCATTAATAAACGGAGCATTCCCTTTCTGTAGCAATTCATTTAAACGATTACCAAGAATTGTTGATTGAAGATCTGCGATAAGAAGTTCACGATAGTATTTCATATTCTTTTCAACAAAAGGGGTTGCCTCATGTTTGTATAAAATATCAAATCTTAAGCTACTCAATTCTTTATCAGTAATAACTCCAACAATAGGTTCCTGATTATCTGGTACTGGATAATAAACTCTTTCTTTAGGATTTTTAACAGCAGGAATATGAGCAAACATTTCCTTAATCTTCATTTCAAATTTCTCTGCATCAACATCCCCAACAACAACAATCGCCTGTAAATCGGTACGATACCAGTCGTGGTAAAAATCCTTTATCACCTGATGATCAAAATTATCAATTACATCAAGACTACCAATTACATCGCGTTTCGCATATTTTGACCCTTTGTAAATGAGTTTATTTTGTTCTAAATAAACGCGCATTCCTCCAGATCTACGTGTTCTCCATTCTTCATGAATGACACCGCGTTCATTATCTATCTCCTCGCCTTCTAAACTCAAGTAATTCGACCAATCATGCAATACCAAAAGTGCCGAATCTAATAAGTTTTCATTTGAAGTAGGAATATTACTTAGATTGTAAACAGTTTCATCAACATTTGTATAAGCATTAATGTTTCTACCAAAAGCAACTCCGTATTTTTCTAAATAATTTAAGACTCCCTTTCCTGGGAAATTTTTTGTGCCATTAAAAGCCATATGCTCCAAGAAATGGGCTAATCCATTCTGATCATCATTTTCTAAAATCGCACCTACATTTTGAACAATGTAAAAGCTGGCCCGATCTTTAGGTTCTTCATTGTGACGAACGTAATAGGTTAATCCATTATCTAATTTTCCCGTCCGCACATTCGGATCCATCGGAATTTTAGCATCCATACCACTTTGAGCTGATAGCATTCCTGTTGCTGTCAAAACGCAAGCAGCACAAAGGCTGATTTTACTAAATAAATACTTAATCATTTGTTATTCGTTTTAGTGATTTGATTTCATCTCCTACACAACATAAGTGCAAGTTTTATCTAATTTAAACAAACATTTTATCACTTAACTAATTTATTAGTTATTTTTAACATTTTATTTTTATCACATTCACACAAAATAATCCAAACACCCACAAAACACTACTATATTATCAATTAGCACTGACAAAATAAATATTTTAACAATTCAACTAAACAATATTTTCGTACAAGCAATATCAAAACAGTATAAAATTTATTATTTATACTGTATACTAATAGTACTGAAATCAGTAAAAAATCACAATCAGTAAGCTAAGCTATTTTAGAAATAAATTCTTGCTCTTACTGATTGAATAATAGAAGCAAAAAAAGGAGCACCATAGGCGCTCCTTTTCAATTCTATATCAGAAGATATCTACTCTTCTGTTTTGTCTTCTTTATCCGAAACATCTTCGAAAGCTACCGTATCGTCACCTTCTACTTTTTTACCAAGATAAGTTGGTAATTCCATTCCAGCCATTTTGAAAAGCTCTTCCATTGGAGGTATAGATCCCATCATTCCTTGCATAAAGTTGGCTGTAGATGTTTTTCCATCTTTTCCACCACCATTTTCCCAAACGGTAACCTTATCAATCTTGATGTTTTTAATCGCTTCTACTTGAGTCGCAACTAATTCCGGTAATTTATCAGCAATCATTAACATTACTGCATCTTTAGCATCGTCGCCAGCAGCTTGAACTAGCTTGTCAAAACCTTCCGCTTGCTTGCTCAAAATTTCATAAGTACCCTTACCTTCTGCTTCCATTTTCATGAAAATCGCATCTGCCTCACCTTTTGCATGACGACGGGTTTGCTCAGCAATCGCCTCAGCAGCAATCTCAATTTTTTGTTTATCAATCTCAGCAGGTACCACAATATTAGCAGTCTGTGTTGCTTTATCACGAGTTGCACGAGCATTTTCAGCCAATTGTTCAGCAGCATAAGCTTCCTCTAAAGCACGCGCCTGAGTTACTTTCTCAGCAGCTGAAGCCAAACGTTCTGCTTCCGCTTCTTTCTCTCTTCTACTAGCATCGGAATTAGCTACCGTAATTTTCGCTGTATTCTCTCCTTCTACTGCCGAAGCATCGGCTGCAGCAACCTGTACACGTTGTTCCTGATGTGCATTTGCCTCACCAATCGAACCATCACGGTTTTTCTCAGCAACACTTTTCTTAGCATCATTTATCGCTTTTGCAGCTGCTTCCTTACCCAAAGCCTGAATGTATCCCGACTCATCGTTGATATCGGTTACGTTCACATTGATCAGCTTCAAACCAATCTTATTCAATTCAGCTTCCACATTAGATGATACTGCTGCAAGGAATTTATCCCGGTTGCTATTGATTTCCTCAATATCCATGGTTGCAACAACCAAACGCAACTGACCGAAAATAATATCTTTCGCCAGGTTACTGATATCATCTTGAGATAAACCTAACAAGCGCTCTGCAGCATTGGTCATTACCCCTGACTCTGTAGAAATACCAACAGTAAATCGTGAAGGAACATCAACACGAATGTTCTGCTTACTTAAGGCATTCGTTAAATTAATTTCAATTGAAATTGGTGTTAAATCTAAAAATGCATAATCTTGAATAACTGGCCAAATAAAGGCAGCTCCACCATGAATACATTTTGCTGAACGAGATTCTGTTCCAACCCCTTTACCAACTTTACCATACACAACCAATATTCGATCGGATGGACATCTTTTGTAACGTTTAAAAAACGAAACGATCATCACAAAGATGAAAATTGCCGCTGCGGCAAAAAGAAAAACTACATATTCTCCCATAGTGTTTTATTAATTAATTGAGTTTTACAACTAGAATTTGATTATTTAATATCTCTACCACTTCAACAATTGCTCCTGTTGGAATGTCTGTTTCATTATCAGTTACTGCATCTAAAGTTTGAAATCCCTGAACTTGAATTTGAACTTTTCCCATACCTGCTCTTTTTGCAGGAATCGGCAGATATACACTCCCTGATTTACCAATGGCATTTTTCATTTTCAAAGTACCATCTTCAACCAGTTTCCCCATAAAATACATGATAGAAGCCATGATCAACATCATTATTAATCCTGCTCCAGTAGCAATTAAGGCAGAAATCCCTGGTCCAAATCCTGAATGAAGACAAATAATACCTGTCCATCCAAATATGGTGAAAAAGGCAATCAGGTTTTTAAGACTTAGAAATTGAAAATCGATACCTCCATCAGTATCCACAGCTGTATCAGCATCTCCATCAACATCCATATCATCCACATCACCGCCAAAAAAGGTCAATACTGTTTGAATGACGAAAAAGAATGAAAAGAGAATGGCAATTCCCCAAAAAACTTGTTCAACCAAGTTCATGTCAGTCCACCAATTCGAAATAGTTAGAATCATAATTATCATTTTTTATTTGTCTCAAAATACCAATAAATATTCACCTAGAAGCTATTATGCTTAATAGATTTATTCTTTTTAGTCGTAACTAAAATTTCACATGTTTTTAATGGATTTTTAGGGGATAAAAGTGGAGAGATATTTTATAGAAAAAATTAAAAATAGAGCGATGGTATCTTTTAACTTAGAATGCTTTTAAAATAAGTTCTATTTTACAATGCGTTAATTAATAGTATTAGATTTAAATACATGTTACTACAAAAATAAAACGTGTATTAAATAATTTTACACATCTTAAAAGTTTGAATAATGAGAAAAAACATCCTAAATGTTAAAATCAATCCTAAACAAGATCTATGAAAAAAATAGAACTATTTATTATTTTATCAGCTTGTTTATCAATACTCTTGAAAACACTTCATATCCCATTTAGTGGGGAATTATTAACTATCTCTATAATGATTTTAGCGAATTATTATTTCCTCTATTATTTAGCTGTAAATCAAGGTTTAGTTTTGCGTTTGAGAAAATTTCTGTTTAAAGAAGTTATTGTTGATTCAATTGAAGTGAAAATAAGCGGTTTTGCATTGCCTTTGCTCCTTATCGCAATTTTGTTTAAACTTCAACATTATCCATTTTGGCCAGACCTTTTTATTGTTGGTCTAACTGTAAATTCTATCGGTATAATTATTACAGGATATAAACACTTTAAACTTAAGAGTATTTTTTTCTATCATCTTTTTATAAGATTAGTAATAATTGGAGCTATTGCCTTTATTATTTTTATGATGCCAATTAAAAATAGCAATATAAATGTGAACAACTCTGATGACATTGAGTTACACACCTAACTACAATACAATTCTCTTATTCATATCCAAAAAACAGAATAAAAAAGGAGCACCAAATGGTGCTCCTTTTCTCTATATATTATTTTGTATAATTTATTTCACATCCTCTTCTATCCATTTAGAACGATTTGGATCTTTAGGAGCATTTACCTTTTTCATTGGTTTCTCTTTTAATTCTTTCAAAAGCATTTCTACAGCTTTTTGAATGGAAGGATCAATTCCTTTTGCAACCTTATGAGGTTCATCGTAAACTTCTACATCAGGATAAACACCGATACCTTCGATAATCCACTTCTGATTTTCATCAAAAATACCAAAACGAGGTACGGCAATATAACCACCATCTACTAATCCGGCATTACCCGACATACCTACAAGTCCACCCCAGGTGCGTGTACCAATAAGCTTTCCAAGTCCTTTCTTTCTAAAATAGTATGGGAAGGCATCTCCCCCTGAAGACGAATAGTGATTAATCAACATGGCTTTAGGTCCATCATGTGCAATTCCCGGAGTTTGAGTAGGTTCTAAACCTCTACGATGCCAATATGATAGCACATTACGATCTAGTAAATCAGCCATATGATCAGGAATAAATCCACCACCATTATAACGGTCATCAATAATCAAAGCTTCCTTATCATGATACGCATACATCCCTCGATGCAATTCACGGTTTCCTTCTACTGCAGTATTAGGAACATGAATATAACCAATCTTACCATCTGATAATTTGTTTACAATCTCACGACGCTCATTCACCCAGTTCAGATACATCAACTCCAATTCAGAAGCAATCGGCTTAATTGTATACGTTTTTGCTCCTTCGAAATTAGGTTTCGAATTTACGGTGATTTCAATCATTTTATCAACTGTATTCTCTAAATACATGTAAGGATTTTCTTCCAGACTTAGCTTATGACCATTGATACTTAGAAGGTAGTCTCCTTTCTTCACATTCACACCTTGCTCTGTCAATGGAGATCTTCGGTTAGGTGTCCAATTTTCACCTTCAAAAATCTTAGCAATAATATATTTTCCAGTTTTAGGATCTGCCTTAAGCTTAGCTCCAAGCAGCCCTGTTTCCAACGGTTTTACCTTCTCAAAATCGCCATAATTTACATAAGCATGTCCTGTATTGGTTTCCGAAATAATCTCACCAAGAATATAATCCAAATCGGCACGATGACTCACGTAGGGAATCAATTGATTGTAGTTCGCTTTAATTTGATCCCAATCAACACCTTGCATATTAGCAACGTAATAGTAATCGCGGAAAATTCGCCATCCGTCTGTATAGATCTGCTTCCACTCTTTCTTAGGATCAATTTTCATTTCCAGACCATCCAAACTTAATTTTCCAGCATCTGCTTTTTGTCCTGCCGATAAATCAGTAATACCATAAGTAGAACCTGCGCGATACATGATTTTATCGCCATTACCAGTAAGAGAGTAATTTGAAACTCGATCCAAGATTACATCATCTTTCTTTTTCTCAATTGTATAATGATGTAGCGCTCCACCACTAGTGTATAGAATACCACCATCAACAGCGTCTAAATTTCTGTAATTTCCTGAAGACAATGGAAAAACTGCAATTCGATTGGTAATTCCTTCTACATCAATAGTAACTTTTATTTTGTCTTCTGCTTTTGGAGCTTCCTTCTTCGATTTTTTCTTCGAATCAACAGCTTTAGCTTCCTCTTTTACCTCTTCTACATCATTTTTCAAAGCAAATAATTTTGGTCCATCTGCTTTTAAAGACATGGCAAAAATACGAGTCGCATTATTGTACAAATAGTTGAACTCAAAACTTGAAAAATCAAGATTAAAATCTCTGTTAGAAAGGAAATAGATAAAGTTTCCATCCTTAGAAAAAACAGGTGATGAATCCCCAAAAGTATCATCAGTTAACTGATATTTTTTACCAGTAGAAATTTGGTGTACCCAAACTGCTCCCTGATCGTTTCTGCTATCCTTAACGTAAGTAATCCAATCTGAATCTGGAGAAAAAGAAAAATCTGTTAGTTCGTTACGATTTGCCGTATCAACAACTTTAAGCTCTCCTTTTTCAACATCTAAATATTTCAATTTTAAGCTGCGATCGAAGAATAACAGGTATTTACTATTTGGTGACCAAGTCGGATTGTACATCCAATTAGAAGAACCAAAAGTAACTTGCTTTGCCTTTGCTCCTTTTTTATTCTCTAACAAGTAAATTTCGTATTCACCAGTAGCATCGGAGTAGTAAGAAATGTATTTTCCATTTGGTGACCAAGATGGAGCCGTTTCACGAACACCTTGTGTTTGCGTAAGATTCAGGCTTGGACCATTCTTTGCTGGAACTGAAAAAATATCTCCTCTCGCATCGAACAAAGCTCGTTTTCCGGATGGAGAAACAGCAGATCCTTGAATAAAATCCTTAACATTCGTATAATATGGAAGGATGTTTGGGTTGTCGAAATTGATGTTTACAATTACACGCTCTTCCTTACCTGTTTCCAGATTTAGCTTGAACAATTGCCCACCATTTTCATAAACCAACTGTCCATTTTCACCAGATGGCCACATCACATCAAATGTTTTATGGTGTGTAATTTGGCTAATTTCTTTGGTAGTAACATCATATTTATAGATGTTCAGCTTTAAATCGCGATCGGAAGCAAAATAGATTGCATTTTTATACCATGATGGTATTTGATCGGAACCAACAAACTTGGTTATTCTCTCCGACTGATCATTTTCCAAATCATAAATCCATAAATCAGCTGCACGTCCACCTTTGTAACGCTTCCAAGTTCTGAATTCTCGACTAATTGGCGCAAAACACATTTTCTTGGCATCAGGTGAGAAAACACCAAATCCACCTTCTGGAATTTGCAAAGCTTCTTCCAGACCACCATCTATGCTTACTTTGTAATAAGTTCCGTTTCGCTCACCAAAAGCAGTACGATTCATACGTACCAAAATGGATTTGCTGTCTGGCGTCCAATCTAAAATAGCATTATCGAATCCTCCACGTGGCGGCATCATTCCAACCGAATTGTAATAAGTCAATTGCTTAGGTGTTCCTCCTACAGATGGCATCACATATACTTGACGACTGCCTGAATATTCAGCAGAAAAAGCAATCCATTGTCCATCTGGTGAAATTTTTGGAAATAGCTCCATTCCTTTGTGCGAAGTTAGTCTTTTGGCATCGCCACCATTAGAATCAACTGTCCAAATATCGCCAGCATATACAAAGGCAATTTGATTTTTGTTTACATCAGGATAACGCATTAAACGCACATCCTTCTCTGCATAAGCACTTCCCATCATCCCAAACAGGACTAGACAAAATACCGCAATTCTCACATTCAATTTTAACATTGCAATTTATAAGTTAGTGTGTAAATATTATTTGGTGTAAAATTTCAGACTTCCTCTGCAAGAGATAAGTATGGTAAAACAGCATTCTTAATTTTAACTATTCATAATCAATTTTCCCCTAATAGACTTTGTTAATTGGGCTATCCGCCCAAACCTGACTTCATTTTTTGTCGTGAATACAAAAAACAGAAGCAAAAAAAATCAAGGCTACATTTAAAAAAACTTCCTTATTTACCTCAAAATTAAGTGCGGCCGAGTGATCTTCAAACAAGTTTGAAGCTTCCCGGTCTTACTAAATCTTAAAGGCAAAACAAAAGCTCTTTAAAATAGATGCCAATCAAGCTGCTTCTAAATAATATTCTAAAAATTAATCAATGATCTTAAGCCTATCTAAACGAATAAATTAAAACCAATCCTCAACAACGTTTAGGTCGTAATTGATTCATCTTATTAAGTTTTTGTGAAGCTACAAAAAAAGTGACATTCCTAAAAAAAGGAATGCCACTTTAACACAATAATTATTTTAACGCTTATAATTCAATCAAACTAATGGCTGCTCCACCACCTTCAGCCAAATGAAATTCTAATTTTGAAGTACTGTCAACCTCTTTTTTTATAATCTGAAAGGCTGTAGGATTTTTGTCCCAATGCGCATTTTTGCCATCTAAATATAAAGTTGCCTTGTATTTCTTTCCTTTTGTAAGAAAATCTAAACTCAGATTCATATCACGTGCATTCTCATCGGTAATTGAACCAATAAACCAATTTTCAGAGTTACGATCTTTTCGAGCGATAGTCACAAAGTCACCAATCTCACCATTTAGAACTTTTGTTTGTTCCCAATTAACCACAACATCTCGGATAAACTGAAAAGCAGGATGTCCTTTATAATTCTCTATTAAATCGGGAACCATTTGAATTGGAGAATTCAATACCACATATAAGGCCAGTTGATGAGCCAAAGTTGTATTCACTTGGTTATTGGCTTTATGAGGCTTTAGTTTAATATTGAAAACACCAGGCGTATAATCAATAGGTCCTGCTAACATACGAGTGAAAGCTACTATCGGCAGATGTTCTGCTGGATTTCCTCCATCGCTCGACCATGCATTAAATTCTTGTCCGCGCAAGCCTTCACGGGAAATTGCATTCGGGTAAGTACGACGCAAACCTGTTGCCTTTATCGGTTCGTGAGCATTTATTGCAACTTTATACTTTGCACCCATTTCCAAAGCTCGGCGATAATGGTTTACCATCCATTGTCCGTGATGATATTCTCCTTTAGGAATTAACTTCCCCACATAGCCGGTCTTCACTGAATGAATCCCCAACTTATTCATCAGATGGTAAGCTGTATCCAATTGTTGGTCGTATGTACGTGGTGCTGCTGAAGTTTCATGATGCATAATCAACTCAACACCTTTTTCTTTTCCGTAACGAACCACTTCTGGTAAATTATAATCATCGTAAGCTGTTACAAAATCGAATACGCCCTCACGATCTTCAAAACCAATCCAGTGTTCCCAACCTGTATTCCATCCTTCCACCAATATTCCACCAATATTATTTTCCGATGCAAAGTCGATCAGCTCTTTAGCATACTCTGTGGTTGCCCCATGTTTACCACTTGCCTTATCCCATGTCTTGGTACCCAAATGCATATCCCACCAAATACCTACATACTTCATTGGTTTGAAATACGAAACATCACCAATCTTATTGGGTTCATTTAGATTTACGATTAAATCTGATTGAATTAGATCACCCGCTTTCTCAGCAATTTGGATTGTTCTCCAAGGCGTATGAAATGGCAAAGAACGCTTCACCTTATATTTTGTCCTTTCAGATCCCACCAAAGTTGAAACCATTTTCATATTCGTTGTATCCACTTTAAGTGTCATACCTGAATAATCCGTCAGATTGGCCTCATGAAAACTTAGGTAAATCCCCTCTTCAGTTTTCATACTTACCGGTGTATTTACGGCATTATTAGGAATTGAAGTTTGAGCCAGACTAGCATGTCCCCGCAACTTCGTCGCATCAATCTCAGAAAACTTGGTTGTATGATAAAGATGCTCATAAATATCCCAATCTCCCGGAATCCACCATACCTTATGATCTCCGGTTAAATTAAATTCGGTGTTTTCCTCAGCAATCAAAAGCTCTTTCATTGCTTCTTGCTCAGGGAACTCATATCTAAAACCTATTCCATCATTATAAGCTTTAAACACCAAATTCATTTTTCTATTGGGTGCATTCTCCTCTTCTAATTTTACAATCAATTGATTGAAATGATCCTTCACTACTCTTTTTTCTCCCCATTGCATCTCCCATGTTGAATTACCTGGCAGCAACTGAGTGCTTGCAATTTTCCACCCTTTATCAATGGATGGCATATTCTGGAAATCGAAGCCTAATTTTGAAGGTTCGATTATTGGTTTTCCATTGAATGAAACCCCGTAGGTAGATTGTCCTTCTTCCAGATAAAATTGAAGACTAATTTTTCCATCTGGTGAATTAACATTTTTCACAAATTCGCCTTTAGCACACGATGCTAATAAGATTGCTAAACCAGCAACAAGGCAAAGAATTGATTTAAATTTCATAGTAGTTTTTAGCTAGTTGTTAATAAAACTGAAAAATCCAATAGGAAAAAGATCCTTTGGAGTATAAATTTAAGATGTTCACCTCAGAAAGGCGAACATCTTTATCTTAAATTTCTAATTTATCCCACCCAAGGCTAATAAGGTGAAATGTCTTTATAAAATGCCTTTCGGCAACTTTAATTCTTGTTTAATTCATATCTAAACTCAGCACCTAAGATTAATTTTACGGTATAGTTACCTGATTCAGGCACCTGAATTGAGCTAGGATCGGATTCCGAGTCAAATAATCGCAAGGCTAAGCTTCCATCAGTAACACCAAGCTGCGGTGCCCATTGGTCATTTGCTCTAAACTTCAACCATTCATCACCAACTAAATCAGCTGTAACTGTGTAAACAAACTCTCCATTATCAGATGATTCTAGTGCCATATTGGTATCCTCATCCCAACCGCCAGGTGTTCCACTTCCAATAATTCCCCAGCTATCAATCGCCACAAAAGAAACTGTTTTTGCAATTGTATCGGAACGGAAAAAATAATTCCCTGGCGTATCGGTAAAAGCAATCGGATCTCCACCAACAACAAATTCATCTGCTGAATTCAATCCAAAGACTGTTGAATTGGGTAAATCTGCAGTTGAATTATTTTCATGACTAACAACTAGTGTTCCACTACCCAAAGCCATATACTTTGTTGCCTGACCTACAACACTTCCATTTACCATTATTGCATTATTCTCAAGACCAGAAAATTGTGTTGCTTCGCCATAAACGAAATAACCGTTGTAAATCTCGAGAACCTGAGGAGCATCTACCTCATCGTCGCAAGAGTAACTTAATACACTTACAAATGCGACTAATATCAATATCATTAATTTATTCATTTCAAGTACTTTTAAATCATTAAAATGCTTCTCAGATTAATTCAAATTTGGATTACTATCAATAGCCCATTGTGGAATTGGGAACATATAATTTGCTTCGGTATCAGGAGCTTTTTCCCACCATGAATCTTTAAAGGTTCCAAAACGAATCAAATCCTGACGACGATGTGCTTCACACCACATTTCACGACCGCGTTCTGCCAATAAATTATCCAATGTAATATCTGCATCTTCAAAAGCGGTAGCTCCAGCTATTGTTCGCACATCATTTATTTCAGCTTTAGCGATCGCAATACTTCCTCCTGATTTTTGCAATTCACACTCCGCTTTCATCAATTTAAAATCAGCTAGACGGAAAATAGGAAGGTCGTTGCTTAAATTGTCTTTTACTCCACTCTTCACTTCGAATTTTACCATACGTGCTCCAGAAAGACGAACTTCAGTAGCTGAATAAGATGCATCAATACGTAAAGCAGGAACCTCTTTTGTGAAAAATACAGGTGCGTTTCCCGCATCTACATCAACCAGAGCTTCTCCTGTTGAAGAATATTGTTGACCGAATAACAATCCGGCTAAACGTTGATCACTAGTTTCGAAAAAATCGACCAAACGTTCCTGTGCGCAGAACCCATTCCAAAAAGTTGTTTGTGCATTGTAAGTCGCAGTATTGGTATAATGCAATGTTCTTCTGTGCAATATAAATCCTTGATAATTATCCTCATCGTAAGGAACTGTGAAGATATTTTCAGGTGAATTTTGATTTTCTGTTACAAAAGGAGCCAATCGATTAGCTTCTAAAGAATATGGACCAGCAATAATCAAATCGCAATACTCTTCACATTTCTCCCACATTACATTTCCAGTAAAAACTTCTGCATTTAAATACAACTTAGCTAGCAAAGCATATGCAGTATAAAGATTTACAGAACTTGTTGAAGAACCAGCTAAATCGCCCATTACGCTTTCAATATCAGCAATGATATTATTAAAAATTGTTGCTCTCGTCTCTTTTTCAGGCATTGCAGGAGCATTTGCAAATTCTGTTACATACGGCACATCACCATAGTTATCGATTAACAAATAGTAATAATAGGCACGCAATACCTTCATTTGCGCCACAGCATTTTTAGAAGTTTCAGCATCTCCAAGAAATTCGATGGCTTTGTTACATTCAGTAACACCACTATAGAAATTGCGCCACATGTTATTCACAAATTCGTGGTTATTATCCCAAGTGTGTGTATGTAAAGTTCTCCATCGTCCACCATCATCCCAGTCGTTACCACGAGTTGGAGCAACAATTAAATCTGCAGTAATTTCTTGTGCAAACCACCAACCACCATCAATGTGAGATTGCAATTGCGCGTATGCATTATTTGTTATTAGTTGAGCCTGAATTTCATTTTCAGGATATTCTTCTGCAAGTAATTCGCTGTATACCTCATCATTTAAATCGGTACAAGAAGCAAAGAAAGCTATGATTGCAAGAAGACTAAATATTTTACAATTCATCTGTTATAATTTTCATGTTAAAACCAGGTTTAATGGCTATTTTTAAAAGCCTATTATTCTCTGGATGCACTAATAATTTGCTTAGAATCCTACCTTCATTCCGAACGTAAGTGTTTTGGTTTTTGGATAAACATCGTACATATCTAAACCAAGGTTTTCGTAACCTCCGTAACTTGATTCCGGATCGATACCAGAATAGTTTGTAAGGGTAAACAGGTTATTAGAACTAATATAAAAACGACATTTGCTTAACCAACTAACCTTATCAACATTTAAACTGTATCCTAAAGTGATGTTGTCAAGACGAAGGAATGAACCATCTTCAATATAATAATCAGAGAATTTTGGTGCATCAGACAAGATCGGAGCAAGAGTTAAAGCATCCTTCAAAGCATTTCGATTTGGAAGCATACTAGGATTACCCAAAATCATTCTAGTAACATTCAATACATCTCCTCCAACAATAGCTCGAAGCGAAAATCCCAGATCCCAATTTTTATAGGTAAACTGATTTGTCCAACTCATTGTAAAATCAGGAAGAGCTTGTCCAATTACTTGTCGATCTTCGTCTCTTTGATCTTTAGTAATATTTCCATCCTTATCGTAAAACAACCATTGTCCATTCTGATCAATACCAGCATGTTTCCATCCATAGAAAGTTCCTAATTCGCGACCAGGCTCAATTAATTGAGTCCATACACCAACCATTCCTCTACCACTAATCCACGATGCGTGCATGTTGTCTAATGAATAGTTATCGTCGGATAAGGATACTACTTCCTGCTTGTTCACAGAAAAAGAATAGGTCGATTTCCAAGTGAACTTATCTGTTCGAATTGGATTTGCAGTAAGGTTAATCTCCAAACCTTTATTGGAAATCTCTCCTGCATTTGCGTAAATACTTTCAAAACGATTTGGAGGAACTGGTACTGCATATTGCGCTAGCAAATCATCAGTCGTTTTATTATAGTAATCGATCGATCCTGTTAGTTTGTTATTAAAAATGGAGAAATCAAGACCAAAATTCCACTCGCGATTCTCTTCCCATTTTAAATCAGGATTTGCATTACTAGATTGCTGAATCACTAAAGTTTCTTCTCCCGTTGTTGGATCTAATGTTCTGCCACCTGTGCTAATTCTAGCAATATCATGGTAATTTCCAATTTCTTGATTTCCGGTAACTCCAAAACCAACTCGAAGCTTCAATTGATCAAGCCAATCGGCATCATCCAAAAAACTTTCGCTCGAAACATCCCAAGCCGAAGAAAAAGACGGAAACCATCCCCATTCATTATTGTCTCCAAATCGAGAAGAACCATCACGACGAATTGTAGCTGTGAAATAATATTTTGAATCAAAATTGTAAACAGCTCTACCGATAAAGGAAATTAGGCGACTTCTTTCTTTCCATGACTCAATATCCTGAGGAAGTACGTCGTTTGCAAATCGTAAATTATTAGCTCCTACCTCATCCGAAAGAAAATCTCTTCCTTGTGCAGCTAAGCTGGTAGATTTATCTTCTTGCCAAGAGTAGCCACCCAAAAGATTTACATTGTGCTTTTCTTTAAATACTTTATTGTATTTTATCGTTGTCTCAATCATCTTGGTTTCAGAATTATTATAGCCTCTGCGGCCATAACCTCCATCACTAGATGAAATTTGATAAGATGGACGAAAGAAAATCGTTTCATCATCATCTTTTCGATAACTTACATTCACACCAGCAATCAAGCCATCAGTAATCTCAAAATCGGCCTTTGCATTTGCCAAATACCTTTTGGCATCTCGCTCGTTTGTAAGCTGATCAATTAAGGCTCTTGGATTTGAATTTTCGAAATCATTAACTTCAAAAAATGACCCGTCTTCATTATAAACTGGATAGGTAGGATTTCGAGAAAAAGTTTGAAATAAAACAGCTTCCCCGTTATTGCCATTGGTTTGCACATAATTGTTATTCTCAAAAGTTCCTGATAAACTCAAATTCAAAGTCAATCGATCATTAATACCCTTCTGAGTAGCATTTAAACGCATAATTGCTCGTTCTCTGCTCGTTCCTCTTAAAACACCTTCAAAATTGTCATAACCAATACTTGCTCTGTAATTGTGATCATTACCACCACCACTCATTGCAATATTGTGAGATTGTGTTTTGCCTGTTCTAAATGTTTCGTCCTGCCAATCAGTATTAGCACCTCGATCATCAAAAGATAAAGCATTATCGCTTGCATATTTTCGAATATCATTAGCGCTTAACAAAGCTAGATCATTGGCCACCTTATCGGTAGAAATATAACCACTGTAAGAGATTTTTCCTTTCTGATTAAATTTCCCTTTT
This sequence comes from Labilibaculum sp. DW002, assembly GCF_029029525.1. Taxonomy (NCBI): domain Bacteria; kingdom Pseudomonadati; phylum Bacteroidota; class Bacteroidia; order Marinilabiliales; family Marinifilaceae; genus Paralabilibaculum; species Paralabilibaculum antarcticum. The sequence continues at coordinate 1,834,837 of NZ_JAKJSC010000001.1, forward strand.
TTGGTAGTAATAATAATTACACCTGTAGCACCTCGAGAACCATAAATTGCCGCTGAAGATGCATCTTTCAAGACATTAAACGATTCAATATCTTCAGCGGAAATGGTTGTAGGATCAACACCTGGAACTCCATCAACAACATACAATGGAGATGTTCCTGAGAAAAAACCTGCAGTTCCACGAATTTGAACTGTAAAACCTGCATTTGGATCACCGCCTCGTTTTGTGATGTTTACACCTGCAACTTTCCCCATGATTCCCTGAATAGGATCCTGCAAAACTCCTTGCTGTAAATCTTCAGCTCCTACGCTCATTACAGCACCAGTCTTATCTTTTTTCTTTTGGATGCCATAACCAACAACAACAACTTGTTCTAAATTTAAAACGTCTGGTTCCAATAAGACTTCAACGTTTTCGGAATCGCTTACTTGAAATTCTTTATTGACATAGCCAACAAATGAAAATACAATGGTTTTTCCTTTTTCCACTGAGAGGTTGAAATCTCCATCAAAATTGGTTGTAGTACCAATTGTGGTTCCTTTAACAACAATGGAAACACCAGGTAAGGCTTCGCCATTAGCGGCATCTATAACCTTTCCTTTAATTTCCTGATTTTGTGCAAATATTCCTATTGACAAGAACACTGCCCAAAACAACAAAAATAATTTCTTCATAATTCTTCATAAATAGAGTTAGTAATTAACGCGTCTACTTCAATTCGAAGTAAAATTTTGATGTTTCAAAAACCGATTTCCCAGATCGTTCGAAATCATATCATTCTGCAGATAATGATTTTAAATCTCGAACATCAAAGGAACTACAGCGCTCTTTTAATTACTAAATACCTATAAAGAATATAGATCAATACCAATCACAAAAACTCACAACCAACTGACTATCCATTAATTACGAAAAATGATCTGATTCTAAAATATAGATGGAATAAAGAAAGAAAATGGATTTAAACTGATTTAATATCCATTATTTTACTATCGAAATCCTCATTTTGAATCAATGAGCGATTTTTAATTTTTGTTTTGTAAGTATAAATCGTGTTAACCGAAAAATTAAGAATACTGGCTATCTTTTCATTGTCGTTAACTCCTAATCTGATTAAAGCAAAAATCCGTAAATCAGTGTTTAAAATTTGGGAATCTTTAAGTACAATTCGATCTTTTTCATCGAACATTTGGTTAAAGCAATTAACAAAATCAGGAAATAGTTTAAGAAATATTCTATCAAAATCTTCAAACAGATTCTGTCTCTCACGTTTCGAATTGTATCTTTTTAACTCGGACTCAATCGAATCGTATTGCTTGGTCATTAACTGTCGAGATATGGCCTTTTTCATTCCTTCCATTTTCTCAATAAACTGAGAACTAAAATTGAAATAATAACCAACATACTCTTCCTTAATTTTGCTCACCTCACGAAGCATTTCATTTACCTTAAGAAGATCTTCATTACTATCCAATATTACTTTTCTTGCCTTTCGCAAAGCTCGTAATTGTCGATAAATGATAATTAAAAAAATAACAATTAGTAAAGTGACGATAATTCCAATAATAGAAATGTAGATCGCGAAGTTTTTTTCGCCCTCAACTTTATTCAAAACAGCTGCTTCAATCTGAGGTTTGATGTATGAAATTTCAAGTCTTCGAGCATGACTACCATAAAACGTCGCGTCATTCTGGGCTAGTTCTATGAATTTATTGGCCTCTTCCAAATTTCCATAATAAAACAGGATCTCTGCCAAAATCTTTGATGCAACAGTTTCAGTAGTTGCTGATTTTATATCTGCCACAACCGCCTTCAGTAAATAATATTCGGCTTTCTCATTTTCGAAGAATCGTGTATAAGCAATACCTAACCCACAATTGCTAATTGCTGTCTCATGATGCGTATTGCTATACTCATCAATCAATTTCTGATATTGTTTTATGGCTTCTTTATTTTTGCCAAAAACCAAAGCACTATTCGCTTTTGCAAAAACATATTCAAATGAATTTGGAGCTGCTTCCCTAAAAATTTTCTGACAATAAGTATATCCTTTTTTATGATATTCAGGCTGATAATGGCCCCATCTTGAATTGCCTAAATCATAGTAAGCACGGGCGGCAACATAGTAATAATGAATTCTTTTGTCTAGATCTAAAACTGATTCATTAATTGTAGTTAGCGTATCTATGGTTTCCTTAAATAGACCTTTTTGCAATAAAATAAGAGCAATATTTGTTTTCGACTCTGCAATTTTAGCTTGGTCTTTTAATCTGTAAGCTACTTGTATTGATTTTGAAGCATAATTAAATGCGGAATCATAAACAAACGATTCGTATTGTTTCGTTAAGTTTGTTAACAATCTAAATTCTTCATGATTTTTATTCTGAGCTTTGTAATCTCTTAATGAATCAGTTAACAAAGCCAACTTGTCTTTTTTTACTTGAAGAATACTATCTCTCAGTCCAAGATATTTATTCGCCTCAGCAAATTGAAATTCAAGAGAATCTGTTTGGCAAAAAGAAGACTGAATAGTCAGTAATGAAAGTAGAATCGTAAAAACAAAAAATCTTCCCATGCTAGTGTATAATTGGTTAACAAAACAGCAAGTAAAAATAAGACTATTCTTTTACTCAAAAAAAAGAAATTCAGTATTTAAATAATAAAATAACTGCTAAACAAAGCACTAAATTTCTGCCAAATAAAAAAAGCACAATTTGATTCTCAAATTGTGCTTTTTTTCAACTTAATTTCAAAGATGAAACCAGTTTTATTTATTCCGCGGAGGAATCGAACTTAGTTTACCGTTTTCTTTTATCCAAACAGTTCGTCTCGAATTGTTAATTAATTTGCCCTTACCCATAATACTTTTAATAGCATTTATATACTCATAAAATTCTCCTGCTCCAACATACCAAATATCTTGCTTTGCAGAAACATTATTGCATAGATTTTCGAAATACGGCCAATTATTATTCTGAATATTTTTATCAAATTCCCAACTGTGTCCCCACATAAAAAACAATAAGGGTTTTTCTGATTTTATCGACACAAATTTCTCCAATGATTCCTTTGCTCTGGAATGATGACAGGTTGGATGCCACCTATAGAAATCTTCTGGCAACTCGAAAGACTTTGAGTCATTTACCGTACGTGCATTTGTCAGTCCAGATTTTTTCAGAACCGAAATAAGCTTCTCATTATACTCTCCAAATGGATAAGCAAAACTCTTGATGATTGTATCTGAAATCTTCTCTAGATTTTCTATATCATTATTTATCTCAAGTATTATTTCATTCCTTTTCAATTCGGTCAAGTGAGGATGAAATAAAGAATGAGCCGCAATTTCATGATTCCGATAGGTAGTTTTAATCTGATTTTTATCCAAATACAAGCCAGGTTTACCAACAAGTCCTTGCAGCCACGAAGCTTCAGTCCCAAGCTGCCCCGAATTCAAATTAAAAGTTCCTTTAAGTCTGTACTTATTCATTATGGAGACCAATAAAGTATCCTGTAACAAGCCATCATCATAACTTATAATTATTGCCTTTGTTTTTCCATCTGGGAAAGTAAAAAGCCTATCCTTATAAATTTTATCCCCTATGGATTGTGCAATTAGCAAATTGGCGTTTAAGCACACTACCATTAAAATAAAAACCTTTACAACTCTCTTCATATTATCTAATTTCCAGATCAAAAATGTCGCCTTTTTAGGCTTATCAATTTTAATCTTCATAAATTAAAGTTCCTATAATATCTGGAAAAACTTTGTGTCGCATTTGATGCGTAAAGCGACTTCCATGATCTCCCTGATGCAAGACTAAGTTGTGAGAAATTCTTCTGTTTTGCAATAAATTCGAATAATATAATGAGCCATCAACAATCCATTTAAAACCATCATTGTAACCACAATCAATCGTTAAAAGTTTTAGTTCTCGTAAATTAGATTCATATTTATTCAGCTCGTCAGAAATTCCACCAAATCCACTTTCCCACTTCTTCCAAACCTCGTTATTAACAATTGTGTCATTTCCAACAATGCTTATCGGATAGTCAAAATAAGGAGCTTTTTTAGTGTTAGGCGCAAAACACATTCCGTAAGCCAATGTAAATTCAATATTCCAATCTTCAATACCTTTTACATATTCCAGATATTCCTTATGTGCATCTTCAACAGATAAAGACTCGAGCTTATTCAAAAGAGCTAAAACGGGTTCTACTGTGCCTCCCTCACGAAATACTTGACAGTTAGATAAACCCTTTTCATCGAACACACCGGGACTCATAGCATAGGCCGAAGCAAAAACTTCTGGATGTAGCATCGACAAATTTATAACCCCAAAACCACCCATTGACATTCCGGCTAAACCTCTTGATTCCCGTTTGGCAAGCGTTCGATAGTTCTCATCTATATAATTGACAACATCTTTCACAACAAAATCTTCCCAATTCCCTGTAACTGGGGAATTTGCATAAAAACTGCCTCTAAAATTATAATCTCCACTTATTTGCACCAAAATAACTTCAGAAACTTGTTTTTCTATAATCAAAGAATCTAAAATTCCTCCCACATAACCATTGGCATCAATTCTGCCGCCATATCCTTCCAAGAAATAAATAACAGGATACCTCTTTTTTGATTTTTGGTATGATGGTGGCAAGTAAATTCCAATTTGCTTATTAGGCTGGTAGTCTATGCAATTATTGGCTAATGAAGGTGTCGGAATGCTATGCGTATTCCAGGTTCCATTTTTTGATTCCTGAGCATTACCTATAAAAGAAATTAGGCTTAAAAAAAGCAATACAATTTTCATAATTCAATTCAGTTACATTAATAGATATTTTTAATTGTGCAAATTAAAAGCAAAGCATTACCAATTTATAAAAGCTAAGATTGAATATTAATTAAAATCTCAAATCACCTTCTTATTAGCCTAATTAACAAGGCAATTGCCTTAATCGTAACATCTGAAAATATAGACAGATTACGAGTTGGTTTTAATAGCTGAGCAAGAAGAAAACCATAAAAAAAGCCTTGTCAATTGACAAGGCTCCTAAAAAAAACAAAGAACAAAATCTTATAATCCACTAAAATCTATTCCTTCAAACATCATACTTGGTGTTTGCCACGAACGATCGGTTAACGGATCATTACCTATTGCAATTAAATTATTCCATATTTCCTTATGATTCCCGGTAACATTCATACCTGAAACTGGATGAATAATTTTTCCTTTCTTAACATAGAATCCTTCTACTCCAACAGAAAAATCACCTGTTGCAGAATTTGAATTACCTCCATTAAAACCAGTAACCAAAATACCTTCGTTCATATCTTTGGTTAAGCCTGCCAAGTCTTTATCTCCTAATTCAAAAATTAGATTAGATGCTGAGCCAGTTGTTGGTTCCATTTCTAACTTCTTCCCATAATAATCACCAATATAATAGGTTTTCAATACTCCTTTTTCTATAACAGTCATTTTACGAGCAGCCAAACCATCACCATCATATAAGCGTGAATTACGACCTGATTCAATAAATGGATTATCCGTAATACTCAATAAATCAGAAGCAATTTTCTGATCCATTTTCCCTTCTAAAAATGATCTTTTTTGTTGCAGGTTATAACCGTACATAGGTTGAAGAAGAGAACTAAAAACACGTCCAACAGATCTGTTTTCAATCAACATTTCCATTTTTCCTGACTTAATTGTCTTTGCACCAATCTTTTTCAAAGCTCTTTCAACAGCATATTTTCCAACTCCTTCTCCGGATAAATGATTCCAAAATCTGGCAGCATTGTAATGGTAATCACTCGGGCGGCTATCTCCACCATTTATTGATGCACTTGCACTAACTGAATAAGATGTAGATTCTTTAAAACCTTCAACACCATTACTCAAAACAAGATAGCTACGGTAAGAACCATCTCCATAAGAACCAGACACACTAATTATTCGATCATCCATGCCATTCGTTTCCGCTTCAACCTGCATGGCCAAATCAATTTTCTGACGAGGATCAATCGCATCATAACTTGAATCATACAACTTCAAATCTTTTTCGGTCCCATCGTAACATAGATTACGATCTGGTAGTGAACGATATTTATCTTCAGCCAGATAATCAGTTCCTAAAATAGCCTCCTTGATAAATTTTTCAAGATCATTCTTATTCAATCGATTTGTTGAATGAGTTGAATACTTTCCATTCACATACAGCTTTAAACTTAAGCCACTTTGAATCGACTCTTGTATTTTTTCTATTTTCTGTTTTCTAACTTCTACTTCCGATTCCTTGGAATCATAAACTGAAACAGAAACCTCTTTTGCGCCATTTTCCTTGGCATATTTGGAAGCCCATCGGGCCAACTCCACCTTTTTATTATCTTTCATCGAAACTTGTTTTTAAATTGATTAAAAGTAAACTCTAATGCTTTTTTAAGCATTTACACCACCAACAGTAAGTTGTGCTACTTTAACCGTTGGCAATCCCATAGATACAGGAACACCTTGTCCTCCCTTACCACAAGTTCCAGTTCCACAATCAATTTTCAGATCATTACCGACCATTGAGATTTGGCGAAGAGCATCAGGCCCATTTCCAATTAGATTTACATCCTTTATTGGTTGGGTTAGTTTACCATTTTCAATTAAATATCCTGATTTCACATAGAAAGTAAAATCTCCTGCTCCAATTTTCACTTCTCCATTCGTAAATGTGTCTACATAAATTCCATCCTTAACACTAGAAATAATATCTTCTTTAGTATGAGGACCTGCTTCCATATAAGTATTTCTCATGCGAGGAATTGGTGCGTATCGAAAAGATTCGCGACGACCATTTCCTGTAGGAGCTACTTTGTAATGTTTTGCACTAATTCGATCGTGAAGATAACTGGTTAACACACCATTTTCGACCATCTTCGTTTTCTGGGTAAGAATCCCTTCATCGTCTATATTTAATGTTCCTCGATAGTTTGGATTCGTTCCGTCATCTACAATTGTCACAAAATCTTCTCCAACCTTTTGCCCCATTTTATCACTGAAAATTGAAGTTTCTTTGCGATTAAAATCAGCTTCGAATGCGTGTCCCATTGCCTCGTGCAATAAAATTCCAGCTCCACCTGCAGCTAAAACAACTTCCATTTGTCCTGCTTTTGGTTTCACAGCTTCAAATTGTTTGTTAGCACCTTCGACAACTTCATTTGCTATTTCATCTAACAATTCCTCGTTTAAATATTCATAACCTATTCTCATGGAGCGAGATGCAAAGAAATCTTCTCTTCTATCTCCTTTTTCCATTACACAAACAGCAATAAAACTAACCATAGGGCGATAGTCATAACTGATTACTCCTTCAGAATTTGCAAAAAGAATGTAAGAGGAGCTATCGTCAAGATAAACCTGCACCTTAGCTACCTTATCATCTAAATTAAAAACCTTATCGTTGAGTTTTTGAAGGAATGGTATTTTTTGTTTGATAGATACATCCTCCCAAGAAGTATTGACCTTACAAAATTCTGGATGTACTCTTTCCTTTAAGTTAATAGATGGAAAATCTTTACTTTCATTTGCTATACTTGCAGCTGTTTTAGCTACTTTTTTCATGGCTTCCAAAGAAACCTCCTCAGAAAAAGCGTAACCAGTTTGATCCCCTTTTAATACTCGCACACCTACTCCATAATCAATATTTGATCCTGCACGATTTACTTGTTTGTCTTGAAGTCCAACATAGTTTGAAAGAGAGTGTTCGAAATACAAATCGCAATAATCGCCACCTCTTGATAATGCTTCAGCCATTACCTTTTGAAGCATTTCTTTGTCAACATTAAAATGCGAATAATACTCCTCTAATCCTGATTGTTCAGTGATGCGATTGCATCCCATACTTAAAAATGAGGGCAAAATCGCCATTCCTGCAAGTGAGAAAGATCCTGTTCGGATAAACTCTCTTCTTGAAAATTCATTGTTCATATAAAAGTTTTTTTAGGGTTTGGGTTTTCTTTAAAATATTTGGTGAAGAAAAAGTTAAGACTTTTTATTGTCATAATAAAAACAAATCTGATAATTCTTGAATTATTGAACCATGAATAATAGTTATCAATAGTTTTTATTATTTTTGAAAGCTTAAAAAACGCACAAAACATAAAAAACATCTTGATGAAACATTTTCTGCTAATAATTATTTGCTGTTTAAGCATTCAGTCATTACACTCTCAAAAACTTGAATACCCTATTTGCCCAAAACATACTGTTGTAGATACATTTTTTAATCATTATCTCGTTACTGATAATTACAGATGGTTAGAAAATGTACGTTGCGATAGTGCATTATCGTGGATCGAAGCAGAAAAAAAGATATCAGCAAAATTCCTTCAAAAAGCTTCAGCTAAATACAATTCTAAAGCAGCATTAAAAAAATATTCCTTTGTTGATGGGTTTTCAGCGTCTAAAAAAGGAAAATACTTTTTTGGTTATGGACGAAGAAATAAATTCGCATCTTCAGGTCTTTATATTGGTGATAGCTTTGACAACATTAACCAACTCTTAATTGATCCCAACTTTAAAAATGGAGGAGATAAAATTGACATTACTGGCTTTGATGTTTCTCTAGACTCAAAAAACCTGGTCTATATGATAAACCGTAATGGAACTGACTGGAGAGAAATTAAAGTTGTTGGCTTACCTTCTGGGAAAGAGAAAAAAGATCATTTAAAAGGTATAAAATATTCTTCTGTTGCATGGAAAAATGATGGTTTCTTTTATTCGCAATATCCAAATCTTGGTGAATTCTATGCCGCAGTTGGAGAAGAAGTTTATTATCATAAACTGGGCGATTCTCAGGAACTGGATAAGCTTATTTTTAAAAGAAAAAACCCTTCTACAAAATTCTCATACTCGACTACTTCTGATGAACGATATTTTATATTAGAAGAAGAAACTACCAATTACTTCAATTATTTTTTCATTGATTATCAGTCGGATAAACCATACTTACGACCACTATTAATGAAGCAAAGGTCAAGTATTTCAATTATAGACAGTCAAGGTGATGAATTGATAGCCATTACTGGTAAAAAATCTAATGGAGGTTCTATCGTTGCTATCGATCCATATAATCCTTTTAAATGGAGGCAAATTATTCCACAAGTTGAAGATGGTGTCCTAACTCGATGTATTGCAAAAAAAGATAAACTCCTACTAACTTATCAGAGTAATCAACATCCTATTTTAAAGGTATTCGATTATTACGGGAAACAACTTTTCAATATGAATTTCCCAAGTGGTAGTTCTATTAGCGGATTTGATGGTGAAAAAGATGATGATAATATCATTTTCTATAGGCAACAATACACCATGCCATCAATCTCTTATCATTTTAATGTTAAAACCTTCGAAGTAAAATATGGTGAGGCTGTTAATGTAGTGTTCAACTTTAAGAGTTATAAGACTAAATCAATTAAATATCCAGTTAATGATAGCATAAGCGTACCAATAAATTTGGTATATAAAAAAGGATTAAAACTAGATGGAAATAATCCTTGTTTACTAAAAGCTTATGGTGGATTTGGATCGATATCTACTCCTCACTTTGATCCAGGAATTATTCATTTTATTGAAAAAGGAGGTGTATATGCCTATGCTAATATTAGAGGCGGTGGAGATTTAGGTATTTCTTGGGCGCAAGCTGGTAAACGACTAAACAAACAAAATACGATTGATGATTTTAATGCAGCAGCAGAATTTTTAATTAAAGAAGGCTATTCTAAATCTGAAAAAATGGCCTGCACTGGAGGTTCACATGGAGGTTTGGTAGTTGCAGCTGCAGCAATTCAAAGACCAGATTTATATGCTGCTGTTATTCCTGTTGTTGCTGTTACAGATATGATTCGATTTGAAAAATTTACTGTTGGTGTTCTTCATCGAGATGAATTTGGTACAGTCAAAGATTCTTTAGATTTTGCTAATCTTCTTAGTTATTCTCCATTGCACAATATAAAACAGGATGTAAACTATCCGGCAATGATGATAATGACATCTGAGAATGATGATAGAGTTCCTCCTTTACATTCCTACAAATTTGTAGCAGAATTACAAAATAGAAAGGCACAAATAAACCCTATTCTCTTAAGAGTAGAAAAAGATGCAGGGCATTATGGTGGTACGAATTCGTACGCTCGTAATAAATTCAGAGCTAATTTTTATGACTTTTTATTGAAAGTTTTAATGAATTAGCAAACAGTCACCCTGATGTAATCAAACAAAATCTCAATGAAATTTTATTATCTGCTTTTTCTTATCACTATAACAACTAGTGTTATTAATGCTCAAAAATTAGAATACCCTACTTGCAAAAAGCAAACTGTTACGGATACTTTTTTCGATCACTACAAAGTAACTGAAAATTATAGATGGTTGGAAAATGTGAGGTGCGATGAAACCAAATATTGGCTTAACGAAGAAAATAAAATATTTAGCAAGTTTATAAGAAAGGGAACCTCGAAGTATCGATGTAAATTGGATATTGATAAATTCGCTGCTATACGAACAAACTATTCTGTAAAACTTGGCAAATACTATTTTGCTGAATATTATCGAAATACACAAGCTAGTGCTGGTTTATACATTGGAGAATACTTAGATAGAGTTGATCAATTAATCGTTGACCCAAACTTTAATACCAAAAATAAAAAAGTTAGCATTAAAGGATTCTCCGTCTCGAAAAACTCAGATATGCTTTGCTATCTTACCAGCAATGATGGGTCTGATTGGATGGAAGCGCGGGTAGTAAGCCTGCCTTCTGGAACAAGAAAAAAAGATCATATCCAAGACATTAAATATTCATCCATAATCTGGAAGGGAAATGGATTTTTCTATTCAAAATATCCATTAGTAGATGAGTTTGCTGCCACATGTAGCGAAGAAGTTTACTATCACAAACTAGGAGATGACCAAGTCCAAGATCAACTGATTTTTAAACGAAAAAACCCAAAGGCTGAATTTAGCTATAACTGTTCTGATGATGAACGTTTTTTTGTTCTTGAAGAAAAGGCAAGCGATTACTTCAATTACTTTTTCATAGATTATTCTGCAAATAAGCCTTATCTGCGTCCTTTACTAATGAAACAAAAGGATAAAATTTCTTTTTTAGATAGTAATAATGGTAAATTAATTGTTAAATCTTTAAAAAATAACAACGGAGGATCAATAGTTGAAATAGATCCGTATGAACCATACAAGTGGCGAGAAATCGTTCCTGAACATAGCGATGCAATACTAACAACTTGTAAGGTGAAAATGAACTGTATTATATGTGTCCTACAAAGTAAATTACAACCAGTTATTAAGATTTACAATTTTGCAGGGAAAGTTATTCATACTGCATTTATGCCATTAGCAAGTTCTATATCTGGTTTTGACGGGCCAAAAGAAGATGAAAACTTTATTTATTACAATGAGTGCTTTACCATACCCAAAGTACAATATCTATTTAATACAAAAACATTTGAGTCTAAGAATGGAGAATACACAAACGTAACGTTCAATTATAAAAACTTCGAATACAAACTCCTTGATTACCATAGTAAAGATGGTACATTGATACCTTTAACTTTAGTATATAAAAAAGGTATGAAACGAACTGGTGACAATCCTACCATTTTAAAATCATACGGAGGTTTTGGCATCCTCTCTACACCAAAATTTGATCCTGGAATTGTTTATTTCTTAAATCAAGGAGGAATTTGTGCATTTGCAAGTATTAGAGGTGGTGGTGACTTAGGATTGGAGTGGGCTGAAGCTGGGAAACGCCTCAAAAAACAAAATTCAATCAATGATTTTATATCAGCAGCTGAATTTCTTATTAGAGAAAAATATACAAATGCTCATAAATTGGCAATAACTGGAGCATCTCATGGTGGACTAATCGTAGCAGCTGCCGCTATAAAACGTCCTGAATTGTTTTCCGCAGTTGTTCCTGTTGTACCTGCCACAGATATGATCCGTTTTGAACAGTTTACCGTTGGTAATTTTCATACTGAAGAATTTGGCACGATTCAAGATTCAACTGATTTCCTGAACCTTAGCAGCTATTCTCCTTTACACAATATTAAGAAGGATATCAACTATCCAGCAATGCTAGTTATCACTTCTGAAAATGATGATCGAGTTCCTCCATTTCACTCCTACAAGTTTGTAGCCGAATTACAAAACAGAGATGCTCAAATTAATCCAATATTATTGAGAGTTGAAAGGGATGCTGGTCACAGTGGGGGTAATAATTTCTCATCCTACATTGATCGAAAATCAGACATGTATGGATTTATAATGAAAATTCTTCTAAAATAAAAAAAGGCGATATCCAACTACTAGATATCGCCTTTTTGATTGTTATGAACTAATAGTTAAACGATGAACTGAAACAAATCAGTCTTATCATTAAGGTATTCAAAGATGAAATTTCGATCTTTCATTCTTTCTTTTAATCGTTTTAGTCCTTCTGATTTCTGAACTTCTATACCAATTACAGCAGGTCCTTTCTCACGACTACTTTTCTTATAATATTCGAAATGGGTTATATCATCTCCTGTATCAAGTACATCGGTCACAAATTCTTTAAGAGCTCCTGATCTTTGTGGAAAACGAACTATGAAATAGTGCTTCAAGCCTTCATATAGAAGACTTCGCTCTTTTATTTCTTCCATTCGGGTAATATCGTTGTTGCTGCCACTTAGAACACAAACCACGTTTTTACCCTCTAGCTTATCACTCATCAATTCCAAAGCAGCAATAGACATCACACCAGCAGGTTCAGCTACTATTGCATCTTCGTTATATAAACGCAATATGGTTGAGCAGATTAAGCCTTCTGGTACAACTAAAATATCATCTAAAACCTTTTCACAAACCTTCCATGTGTAATCACCAACCTTTTGAACAGCGGCACCATCAACAAAACGATCAATATTTTCAAGAGCCAGATTACACTTATTATCCAAAGCCAATTTCATAGATGGAGCACCTTCTGGCTCTACACCAATAATCTTAGTATTCGGACTAAATTCTTTAAACCAAGCTCCTACTCCTGAAGCTAGTCCACCTCCACCAATAGGCAGAACTAAATAGTCAATCGGCTCGCTATATTGTTGCAATATTTCTAAACCAATCGTACCCTGTCCTTCTATCGTTTTTGGATCGTCAAATGGATGAATAAAGGTTTTTCCTGATTCTTTGGCATCAGCAATGGCTTTAGATGAAGCATCATCGAAAGTATCTCCGGTAAGGAAAACTTCAACAAACTCACCACCAAACATTTTTACTTGTTTAATTTTCTGACGTGGTGTTGTTTCTGGCATATAAATACTTCCGAAACACTTCAGTTTTTGGCAAGAGTATGCCACTCCTTGAGCATGATTTCCAGCACTAGCACATACAATTCCCTTTGCCAGGTTTTCCTTAGTCAGACTTGATATTTTATTAAAGGCTCCTCTAATCTTATAAGAACGCACCAATTGCAAATCTTCCCTCTTAAGATGAATATTTGACTGATACTTGGCAGACAAATTCATATTTTTTAACAAAGGTGCCGTATGTGCAACCTCTTGAACAACTCTACTTGCCTTAACAATATCCGCCATGAGCGGATAATAATTTTTATTAGACATTTCTCCCCCTTTTTTACTACTTAAAAATAAGCCTGAAGGTAACCAATTCCTTCAGGCATATTCAACTTATAATGTATACTAACTAAACATTCTTGATGTAATTCGCCAACCAATCACCCACTTCACTAGTTGAATAAGCTTTTTTGCCATCAGCAATATCTTCAGTAACAACTCCTGCTTCTAATGCTTTATCAACAGCTTCACGAATTAAAGCTTCTTTTTTCATTCCAAAAGCATGATCCAACATCATAGCGGCTGAAAGAACGGTTGCACATGGATTCGCTATATTTTGTCCTGCAACCTGTGGATATGAGCCGTGAATTGGTTCGAATACCGAAGTGTGCACACCTATTGAAGCTGATGGCAACATACCCAATGAACCAGAAATAACACTTGCCTCATCGGTCAAGATATCACCAAACATATTCTCTGTAACCATCACATCGAAACGTTTAGGCCAAGTGATAATCTGCATGGCGGCATTATCAACAAACATGTATTCAACCTCAATTTCTGGATATTCAGGCTCCATTTTCTGAGCAATTTCTCGCCACAAACGTGAGGTTGCCAAAACATTTGCCTTATCGACTACAGTCAGCTTTTTTCTACGCTTTCCTGCAAATTCGAAACCTAAACGTACAATACGTTCAACTTCTTCCTTTGTATAAACACATGAGTCGAATGCTGTATTCCCATCCTCTGATCTTCCTTGAGGACGTCCAAAATAAATACCACCAGTCAACTCACGAATACACAAAAAGTCAACACCTTCAAGCAATTCAGTTTTCAGTGGTGACTTGTGCAATAGTGACTTAAAGGGCTCTAATGGGCGAAGGTTTGCGTATAAGCCTAGCTTCTGACGCATTTTCAATAAGCCTTGCTCCGGACGCACCTTTGCATTCGGATCATTATCATATTTTGGATCTCCAATAGCTCCAAACAAAACAGCATCTGAATTCATACAAAGCTCGTGCGTTTCATCCGGATAAGGATTTCCGACAGCATCAATAGCTGAAGCCCCAATCAAAGCCTCGGTATAATCAAATTGATGATTGAATTTTTCTGCTACAGCATCGATGACTTTACGAGCCTGTGCAACGATTTCCGGACCGATTCCATCACCGGCTAATACTGCAATTTTGTATGTCATTTTAGTATTCTTATTCAGTTTTTAATGAGTTTATTTCTACACTATCATGTTGCTCTATCAAATTTAGCATTCGAAGCGTAGCTTTTATTGCCGCTTCAATCTGATCAGGATCCAACCCTCTGGTTTTATATTCTTTTCCTTTATAATTCCATGCAATCAAAGCTTCAACAAGAGCATCCGTTTTTCCTCCGGGAGGAATTCGAACCAGATAATCGGTAAGTACTGGACGATCTCTACCCAATTCGTCATAAATGCTCCAAATGGCATTCATAAAAGCATCATATTGTCCATCGCCAGAAGATGTACCTTCGTGCATTTTCCCATTTACTTCTAAATTAATAGATACAAATGGTCGCATTCCTTTCGATAATGACAAGGAATAATGTTTGATCTGAATTGGCATCTCTTCCATGGTCTGATTCAAAACATCAGAAACAATGTAAGGAAGATCATCAATGGTTACCGTCTCTTTTTTATCGCCCAATTCAATCACTCTTTGGGTAACCATTTTCATGGTCTCCTCTTCCAGAGTAATGCCTAATTCTTCCAGGTTCTTTTTGATATTTGCCTTACCCGAAGTTTTACCCAAAGCATATTTTCGTTCGCGTCCGAAACGTTCTGGCATTAGGCGATTAAAATACAAATCATCCTTTGAATCACCATCGGCATGCACTCCACAGGTTTGTGTAAATACATTTTCGCCAACTAAAGGCTTATTGGATGGAATACGCACTCCTGAAAAAGTCTCAACAATTCGACTTACAGTATTAATTTTATCCTCATCGACATTAATCTTTCTAGCCAAATGATCGTTGATTACACCAACAACCGAAGCTAAAGGAGCATTTCCAGCTCTTTCACCCAAACCATTCACTGTTGTATGAATTCCATTCATTCCTGCCAAAACTGCTGAATAAACATTAGCGAGTGCTAAATCATAATCATTGTGAGCATGAAAATCGAAATGAAGTTTTGGATATCTTTCGCGGCAAGCATAACAGAAATCGAAAGCTTGAACCTGATTCATAACTCCCAAAGTATCTGGTAACATGAAACGTTCAATTTTCTCGTGTTGCAATTCATCTAAAAGATACCAAACATAATCTCTAGAAGCTATCATTCCATTCGACCAATCCTCTAAGTATAAGTTCACCTTAATTCCTAGATTTGCAGCATATTCAATGGCATCTTTAACGGCCTGAACATGCTGTCCTGGTGATTTTTTAAGCTGACCTTTTAAATGTTTTAACGAACCTTTCGCTAATAGATTAACCACTCTGGCTCCACTTGCATGAATCCAGTCCAAAGAATCGGTTCCATCTACAAAACCCAACACTTCAATTTTATCCAGACAGTCGTTTTCCTCCGCCCACTTTGTAATTCGTTGTACGGCTTGAAATTCTCCTTTTGATACTCTGGCTGAGGCCACTTCAATTCGATCGACTTTTAAGGATTGCAGCAAAAGCTTTGCCATCCCTAATTTTTCCTCCGAATTAAAGCTTACCCCAGAAGTCTGTTCTCCATCCCTAAGGGTGGTATCCATTATTTCTAAGCTACGCAGTTCGTTCATTTTACACCTCTTCTATTAATTTTTAGCTTCAAAAGCTTCAATCTTTTCTTTTCTTGCGAGTAGGAAATCGATATCATCAAATCCATTCAATAGGCAATCTTTTTTGTAAGGATTAATTACAAACTCCTCACTTTTCCCATTGAAACTAATGACTTGCTTTTCCAAATCAACAACTAGCTTTTGGCTTTTATCTGCCTCTACTGATTTAAATAAATCGGCCAAAAATTCTGATGAAACGGTAACAGGAAGCACGCCATTATTTAAAGCGTTATTCTGAAAAATATCCGCAAAGAAACTACTAACAACCACTTTAAAACCATAATCGTGAATTGCCCAAGCAGCATGTTCTCTTGAAGAGCCACTACCAAAGTTTTTTCCACCTACTAATACACTTCCTGAATATTCTGATTTATTCAATACAAAATCAGGATTTACTGATCCATCTGGAGCATATCTCCAGTCACGAAATAGGTTCTCCCCGAATCCTTCACGGCTAGTTGCTTTAAGAAAACGAGCAGGTATAATTTGATCAGTATCCACATTCTCGTTGGGAAGTGGCACATAAGTCGATTCCAATGTGATAAATTTATCTATAGACATAATATTTACTTTAAGCAATTAGCTTTTGGTTATCGGGACAACCATTCGCTAAAAATGTTATTGGTATTTTTGATTAAAACAATTCACGCGGATCAGAAATAACTCCCGTAATTGCGGCTGCTGCAGCTGTAAGAGGACTCGCCAATAAAGTACGAGATCCTGGGCCTTGTCTACCTTCAAAATTTCTGTTAGATGTCGATACACTGTATTTACCAGCTGGTACTTTATCTTCATTCATAGCTAAACAAGCAGAACAACCAGGTTGTCTTAATTCAAAACCTGATGCTTCTAATACCTCTACTAGTCCTTCTTCAATTGCTTGTTTCTCTACCTTTTTGGAACCAGGTACAATCCATGCTGTAATTGCATCTACCTTTTTATGTCCTTTCACTAAAGAAGCAAATGCTCGGATATCTTCAATTCTACCATTGGTACAAGAACCTAAAAAAACATAGTCAACCTTCTTACCAAGTAATTTGTCTCCTAATCCGAATCCCATGTAATCCAAAGACTTTTTGAATGTTGGCAATTCAGTAGGATCAACATCTTTTTCACTTGGAATGCTTCCCGAAATTCCCATTCCCATACCTGGATTCGTTCCGTAGGTAATCATAGGTTCAATATCTGATGCTTTGAATACATATTCTTTATCGAATGCCGCTCCGTCATCCGTTTTTAGTTCTTTCCATTTTGCAACAGCTTTGGTCCACTCTTCGCCTTTTGGTGCGAACTCACGACCTTTCATATATTCAAAAGTCGTCTCATCTGGAGCAATCATACCCCCACGAGCACCCATCTCGATACTCATATTACAAACGGTCATTCTGCCTTCCATAGTCAAAGAGCGAACAGCTGAACCAGCATATTCAACGAAATAGCCTGTAGCTCCTCCTGTTCCCAGTTGTGCAATCACATAAAGCGTCAAGTCCTTTGCCGAAACACCTTTACTAAGCTCGCCATCAACCGTAATTCTCATTTTCATAGGCTTAGATTGCATAATACATTGCGTTGCAAACACCATCTCAACTTCCGATGTTCCAATTCCGAAAGCAACCGCACCAAATGCTCCATGTGTCGAAGTATGACTATCACCACAAACCATTGTCATTCCTGGTTGCGTGTGGCCTTGTTCTGGCCCTACAACATGCACAATTCCATTGTTTGGGTGATTCAAACCATACATCTCAATCTTATTCTTCTCGCAATTGGCTTTCAAAGTTTCCACCTGCGTACGTGATTGTTCATCGGATATTGGCAAATGCTGATTCACTGTTGGCACG
The DNA here is from genome assembly GCF_029029525.1 of Labilibaculum sp. DW002. Taxonomy (NCBI): domain Bacteria; kingdom Pseudomonadati; phylum Bacteroidota; class Bacteroidia; order Marinilabiliales; family Marinifilaceae; genus Paralabilibaculum; species Paralabilibaculum antarcticum. The sequence goes on from NZ_JAKJSC010000001.1 coordinate 1,853,100, forward strand.
TTGTGATCAGGTGTTGCAATCGTTCTTTCTGGTCTAAAGACTTTTAAGCCTCTCGCCTCAAGTCCTGAAAAAGCCTGAGGACTTGTTACCTCATGAATCAAATGTTTGTCGATATATACGATATCAGGACCACCTTCAACATGCTCTACCACATGTGCGTCCCAGACCTTATCAAATAATGTTGTTGCTTTCATAGTACTCTCTTAAAGCTATTCTGTATATAATTTTTTTATAACTGTCTTAAATTATTTTGGATAAAGCATCAACCAATGCTTCTACTGAAGCTGTAACAATATCAATATTAGCACCGAATCCATAGTACATTTTACCTTTATGCTCCAGCTGAACGTGAACTTTACCAAGGTCATCACTACCACGAGTCAAAGCTTGAACAAGGAACTCCTCCAAGGAAAATTGCTGCTTAATCAATTTCTTTACCGCGTTAAAACAAGCATCAATTGGCCCGTTACCTTCTGCAGTTGCTGCACAAGATTCACCTCTAATTTTAAGATGAACAGTCGCCATAGGAATAGTCGATTTACCGGCTACCACTTGTAGCAACTCCAACTCAACAGATTTGGTTTCAGATTCATGATCGCCCATCAACTCAGACAAATCGTTCTCATTCACATTCTTTCTTTCATCAGCCATCACCAGGAAACGAGTGTAGGCATCATCCAACTCTTCCTTATTCAACTTATAGCCCATCTCTTCAAGATGATGATTCAAAGCAGCACGTCCACTTCTTGCCGACAAAATGATAGCAGATTCTTTGATACCCACATCAGCTGGATCGATAATCTCGTAATTCTCACGATTCTTCAATACACCATCCTGATGAATACCCGATGAGTGAGCAAATGCATTACGTCCTACAATAGCCTTATTGGCCTGTACGGGCATATTCATCAATGAAGATACCAAACGACTGGCTTCGTAAATACCTTTGGAATTAATTTCGGTATGAAATGGCAAATCATGGTGCGTTTTTACAGCCATCACAACTTCCTCCAGGGATGTATTTCCGGCACGCTCGCCAATACCATTCAGGGTTACTTCAACCTGACGTGCTCCATTCGCAATACCACTTAATGAGTTAGCTGTTGCCATACCCAAATCGTTATGACAGTGAGTTGACAGAATTGCTTTGTGTACATTCGATACATTCTCCATCAGGTAATTGATCTTTTCTCCATATTCACTTGGCAAACAATAACCTGTCGTATCCGGAATATTAATTACTGTTGCTCCGGCTTTAATCACAGCCTCAACAACTCTGGCCAAATACGCATTATCCGAACGCCCTGCATCTTCGCAATAGAACTCAACATCCTCAACGTAGCGTTTTGCATATTTTACAGCTCTAACGGCTCTTTCTATAATTTCATCATGATTAGAATTCAATTTATTAAAGATATGATATGGTGATGTTCCAATTCCTGTATGAATACGTCCTCTTTTAGCAAACTTCAAAGCTTCAGCGGCAACATCAATATCTTTTTCTACTGCTCTGGTCAAAGCACAGACTGTTGGATTACTTACAGCTTTCGCAATCTCTACAACTGACTGGAAGTCTCCTGGACTAGAAACAGGAAAACCTGCTTCAATCACATCAACTCCCAAAGCTTCAAGTGTTCTAGCGACTTCAATTTTCTCAATGGTATTCAATTGGCAACCTGGAACTTGTTCCCCATCGCGCAAAGTCGTGTCGAAAATAAATATTCTATCACTCATTATATTTGTGTTTTATAAGTATACTGTTACTAGCTTTTATTGCAAAAAAAAATCCTCCCTGATAATGGAAGAACCTTGTTTTTATTCTCTTATTTAATAAGATTTATTACACAGTCTTCCTTGTTGATTCTCCAATAATGAGATCAATAATCAGGTTTAAACCAAAAAGAATAGTTTCATAATTCATCTTATCACTTTTATTTGATTTTGTGGATTTCAAGTATCTCTCTGAATCCTTAACAAACCTAAAAACTTCGAGCCTTTAGGAAAAACAATTTATCAATTGCAACTACGATATTCAAACTAATTCCAAATACATTTACAGAATCACAAAATAAGCCTAACAATCTATAAACCTGTAATATATCTCCAGTTTTCTTTTCCCTAAAATGGGATATCCAAGCAATATTAAAACCCGACAGTTTTTGATAATCTGCCGGGTTTTTATGCTATTTCTAGTTGTTTTCTGGTCTTAATTTACGAACCGCAGTTCCAGCTTGCCACATTTCGCTTTCGCGTAATTCTTCCAATTCAGCATCTAATTTCACTCGATAATCATCCTGAGAGTTAGAGTCGATAGAACGTTGAGCTTCCTCACCTGCTGCTACGTTTTTGTATAGTTTTTCGAAAACTGGCTTAGTCGCATCACGGAAAGGCTTCCACCAATCAAGAGCACCACGCTGTGCAGTTGTAGACGTATTTGCATACATCCAGTCCATACCGTTCTCTGCTACAAGAGGCATCAAACTCTGAGTCAATTCCTCAACAGTCTCATTAAAAGCTTCAGATGGTGAGTGACCATTAGCACGCAATACATCGTACTGAGCTGCAAAAATTCCTTGGATACATCCCATCAATGTTCCACGCTCGCCAGTAAGATCAGAATATACCTCACGCTTGAAAGTTGTTTCAAAAAGATATCCTGATCCTACACCGATTCCCAAAGCAACTACACGATCGAAAGCACGACCTGTTGCATCCTGGAAGATAGCGTATGATGAATTCAATCCACGTCCCTCAAGGAACATACGACGTAAACTTGTTCCAGATCCCTTAGGAGCAACAAGGATTACATCAACATCAGCTGGAGGAACAATACCAGTTCTTTCCTTATAAGTGATACCAAAACCGTGCGAGAAATATAGTGCCTTGCCTGGCTTCAAATATTTCTGAACAGTTGGCCAAACAGCTATCTGACCAGCATCTGACAATAAGTATTGGATAACAGTAGCTCTATCTAAAGCTTCTTCAATCTCGAAAAGATCTTTACCTGGTGTCCAACCATCGGCTACAGCCTTATCCCATGTTTTAGAATTTTTACGCTGTCCAACAATTACGTTAAAACCATTATCTTTTAGGTTTAGTGACTGACCTGGACCTTGTACACCATAACCAATTACAGCAATGGTTTCGTCTTTCATTACCTCACGTGCTTTTTCCAATGAAAATTCTTCACGTGTTACTACTTGTTCTTCTGTTCCACCAAAATTTATTGTTGCCATCTTTTTCTTGTTTTAGATATTGGATTTCTAGATTAGATTTTTGATATGACTTCCATATCAATTCCTTTCATCGAGACCTATATTAATTAGATAATTCTTTTAGATAGGTTGTAAAGTCTTTCTGTAATGTCGAAACAGCTACACGACCCGATCGTGCAAACTGTAAAACACCATACTGCTCTAACTCATGAAACAGTTCTTGATTTTCAGCCTTATATCCTACTCTCTCGATTACAAGAAAATCAGGGCTTACAGTTAGAATTTTAGCCCCATTATTTCTGACTAAAGATTCCAAATTCCCATTCAACTTAGTTGAGTTAGCAATCTTAAACAAAGCCACTTCTTGATGAACAATTTCTTCTGCTTCGAAATAGAGGGCTTTGAAAACACCAATAATCTTTTCAATTTGTAGCACCACATTCTCAACCTTACTCTCATCCATATAGGCTACAATCGTATATCGAGAGACACCTTTTACTTCTGATTCCGAAACAGTTAAACTCTCTATATTGATTTTTCGTCTTGAGAAAACGATGGTTACCTCATTCAGTAGACCTATATTGTTCTCCGAAAAAACTGTTATTGTATATTCTTTCATCTTTTTAGATTTTTAACTGTTAAATAAGTATTTATTCCAATCGCATATCCGATACCGAAGCTCCCGGAGCTATCATTGGCAATACGTTCGATTCTGTTTCTACAACAACTTCTAGGAAGTATGCATTTGGTGACTCCAACATTTCTTTGATAGCATCATCCAAATCTTCACGCTTACTTACTCTTTTTGCTTGTATACCGTAACCTTCAACAATCTTTACAAAATCTGGATTATCTAGTTTAGTACATGAAAAGCGCTGCTCGAAGAATAGATCTTGCCATTGTCTTACCATACCCAAAAATGAGTTGTTCAATACAATGGTTTTAACAGGCAAGTTGTATTGTCTAATCATAGCCAATTCTTGCAATGTCATTTGAAAACCACCATCTCCAGATATGGATACAACCTTAGCATCTTTATCTCCAATTTGAGCACCAATAGCTGCTGGCAAAGCAAATCCCATAGTTCCCAAACCACCAGAAGTAATCTGAGTATTTGGCTTTTTGAATCCATAGTATCGCGCTGTAGCCATTTGATTCTGTCCTACATCTGAGCACAAAACAGCTTCTCCATTCGTTTGCTCAGAAACAGTTCGAATTACTTCCGCCATATTAATTTTCTCATTATCAGAATAGGCTTGTTTCTTTATTACCTTATCAAATTCTAATTGGTAGAAGTCCTTAAAAGTCTTCATCCACACTTCTTTCGTCTCACCATTAACAACTTTATTCAAAGCAGTTAAAGCTTCTTTTGCATCTGCCAAAACTGGAACATCAACTTTTATATTTTTGTTATGCTCTGATCGATCTATATCGATATGAATAATCTTCGCTTGCTTAGCGTATTTAGCAGTATTACCTGTTACTCTATCATCAAAACGCATACCCACTGCAATCAAAACATCACATTCATTGGTATTCATATTTGGACCATAATTTCCATGCATCCCTAACATACCTGTATAAAGTGGGTGGTCAGTTGGGAAACATGATAAACCTAAAAGTGTACACGCTACTGGAGTCTGAGTTTTCTCAACAAATTCCATCAACTCTTTCTCAGCTCCTGATAAAAGGATTCCCTGACCAGCAAGTAATAAAGGTTTCTTCGCCCCATTGATCAATGCTGCTGCTGCTTCAACTTGACTCATGTCCAATTCCGGCATTGGCTGATATGAACGAACAGTCTCGCATTTCTTATACTTGTAATCAGTCGTAGCAATCTGAGCATCTTTTGTGATATCAATCAATACTGGTCCTGGACGACCTGAACGAGCGATATAAAATGCCTTTGCCATAACCTCCGCAATCTCTTCAACTTTGGTTACTTGGAAATTCCATTTAGTGACTGGCATTGACAAACCAATCATGTTCGTTTCCTGAAAAGCATCCGATCCTAGAAAGCCACTGGCAACCTGTCCCGTAATAATTACAAGTGGGGTTGAATCGAGGTAAGCATCAGCCAATCCGGTTAGTACATTTGTTGCTCCAGGACCCGAAGTTGTGAAACAAACACCTGGCTTCTTACTAATTCGTGCATAAGCTTGAGCCGCATGAGTTGCCCCTTGCTCGTGACGAGCCTGGTAATGCATTAACTTATCTTGATGATCGTATAAGGCATCATAAACTGGCATAATTGCACCACCAGTATATCCGAATATGCTATCTACTTGTTCCTCAATTAAGCTTCGAACCAATATCTCTGCTCCTGATAAATGTTCTGCGTTCTTACACATGGTATCTGTATTTTGAGTTTTTGTTGCTGCTTCCATAGTGTTTGTTTTTAAGTCTTATCAACAGTAAAAAAAAGATTCAACTAATAGCACCCCTCTGTCCTATCGGCTCCACGAAAGCTTTCGGGATCCCCTAAAAAGAGAGAGAGAGCTTGATGCCTTTGGTTTTACCTTTATCTTTTTACCATTTACCTTTAACTTATAATTCTCTAATAGCTCCTTTATCTGCTGATGATACAAATCTAGCGTAAGCTTGAAGTGCTTTCGATACGACTCTTCCTCTTCCTCGTGGAACAAAAGCTTCGTCTCCAAATTCTTCTTCTTCTTGTCTTCTCTTGGCTAATTCTTCATCAGAAATAGTAACATTTATGCTTCTGTTCGGGATACTAATTTCTATTTCATCTCCTTCTTTAATCAATGCGATGGCCCCTCCTGCTGAAGCTTCTGGCGACACATGGCCAATAGATAAACCTGAAGTTCCTCCTGAAAATCGACCATCGGTAATCAATGCACATTTGGCTCCCAATCCCATGGCTTTCAGGTAAGAGGTTGGATAAAGCATCTCCTGCATTCCCGGTCCTCCTGATGGACCTTCGAACTTGATAACAACCACATCACCAACATTCACTTGTTTCGTTAGAATCGCTTCGCAAGCATCGCGCTGAGAATGATAAACTTTAGCTTTCCCTTTGAAGTTGAAAACCTCTTCGGCTACCCCAGCTGTTTTTACAACGCAACCGTCAGGAGCAATATTTCCAAAGAGAACTGCCAAACCACCATCCTGGGTGTAAGCATTTGCCATGTTTCGAATACAACCTTTTTCTCTATCCTTATCAACCTCAACAAAAGCTGCATCTTGAGAAGCGAATGTTAGGTTTCTTCCGCTTCTTCCTGGAGCTGAATGATAAATTTCTTTTGCTTTATCTGTTACTTTATCAGAAACTAAATCGTTTAATTCTAAAGCTTCTTTCAGGTTGGTAGCATCTACTCTATACACATCGGTATTCAAAAGATTACCTCTGTTCAATTCTCCTAGAATACTCATGATACCTCCTGCACGGTTTACATCTTCGATATAATAGTCAGCTGAATTTGGTGCTACTTTGCATAGGTTAGGCGTTTTTCGCGATAGCTCATCCATATCTTTCATCGTGAAATCTAGCTCAGCTTCGTGTGCAATAGCTAAAAGGTGAAGTACTGTATTGGTTGAACCTCCCATTGCGATATCCAATGTCATGGCATTTTTGAAAGCATCGAGAGTAGCAACCGATCTTGGTAAAACTGAAGCATCGCCCTGCTTGTAATAAGCATCTGTTATCTTCACGATACAATCGGCAGCATCCATGAACAAATCCTTACGCAACCTGTGAGTGGCTAATAAAGTTCCATTTCCTGGTAAGGCTAAACCCAAAGCTTCGTTCAAGCAATTCATTGAGTTAGCTGTGAACATTCCCGAACAAGATCCACAAGTCGGGCAAGCCGATTCTTCAATCTCCTGAAGACGCTCATCGCTTATGCTATCATCACCAGCTTTTACCATGGCATCAACCAGGTCAAGCTTTTCACCTTTCGATTCACCAGCCTCCATTGGTCCACCTGATACAAAAACCGTAGGGATATTCAATCGCATCGCTGCCATCATCATCCCCGGTGTAATCTTGTCACAATTCGAAATGCAAATCATCGCATCAACCTTGTGTGCGTTGCATACATACTCCACACTATCTGCAATTACCTCACGAGATGGCAACGAGTAAAGCATCCCATCGTGTCCCATTGCGATACCATCGTCAATGGCAATGGTATTGAATTCTGCAGCAAAATAGCCCGATTTCTCTATCTCTTTTTTCACCATTTGTCCAACGTTTTGCAAGTGTGCATGACCTGGAACAAACTGGGAGAATGAATTTACAATAGCAATCACTGGCTTTCCGAACATGTCTTCTTTCATGCCATTAGCACGCCATAGGCTTCTGGCTCCTGCCATCATTCGGCCTTCTGTGGTTTGGCTGCTGCGTAATTGATTTTTATACATTTTGGTTAATATTTTATGGTTGTTTTTTCTTTTTATCTTGATAGTTGCTTGTAAAAACTGGAGCAAAAAAAACGCTCTTCCGTTTCGGGAAGAGCGCTCATAATTTCGTTAGTTCGAATTATTGTGTGTGCATGCCTTCCCTCATCCTCATTCTAATAATGACGATGTTAATAATAATGACGATAATGACTAGCTTAACTGATACCATAATAATCTGATCTAAAAAAAAGCCTCTTCGTTTCGGAAGAGGCTTTGAATATTTTGTAAAACTTGTTTCGTTTAATCCAATATGCTCAACCTCGATTCGTGTCCAATTAGGACGCGAATAATGACGTTAATAATAATGACTGATGTCAATTGCATATTGTTTTTTATTTTTGGATTTCTAATTGAAATCCTATTGTTTTAATCTTGTCAACGAACCTTTACAATCTCTCTTTCGATCTGATTACGTTGACAAATCTATGCGACAAATATATGTGATAAAATCTTTTATTTCCAAATTCTACGATTCCCAATGGCTTTTTTCAATCTACAAACAGTCTAAATAAAGATTGTAAGTATCTGATCTTTAGGTGTTTTTATTTTAAAAACTTTAATGACATAATGTAATTTTCAATTCAGAAAAACACACTCAATTTTCATTAAAAAAAACTATGCAAAGCATTGCGGAAACAATACTTTCATTCAAATCTAGCTACTCTAAATCAAATCACGATAAAAAGGAGGATTTTTTTTCTGATTTAATTAAGGAATTGGATAATAAAAAAAGAGGTAATCGACATTTTTCATATCCTTACCTCTATTCTTTTTTTAATAAAATTCTTATTCTGTATTTCACAATTCTTAAGACTAGTTCTCGTCCTCTCAAACTTCTGTTTTTATCTCCTCTTTGGTCATTTCTGAATTGTTTTTTTTCCAAATCAATCGGCTAATAAATTTTCCTAGCCATGTACCAACACTATCCTTAACTATATTTTCAAGTCGATAACTTTCTCTGGTATTTCTGTAAAAATATTTCAATTTATACACAACCAACTCCTTTTCAAGATATAAACGATACCTCTCTCTTTCCATATCTTTTAGTGAATAAAAACGTCTCATCTGCTATCTTCCTTTATTACAAGAACTTATAAATGTGAACCTACTTAATAAAAATGCATTCGATAGATTTAGGATCCAACCAATAAAACCAGTTTCAATCGTCCTTTTTATTTTCATCCAATAATAAAAATCGTTGGAAATATTTAATCATTGGACGCTCGATTAAAGGTCTTCTGAGTAAATAAATGAATAATAACAGAAACAAATAAAATAAAGCCACACACAAATAACCTCCAACACTATTTTCTAAAATACTGTTTAGCCATATTGACGCAGCAAAACCCAACAGAATCAGCACAAGCATTAGTAATACGAAAAATATAGCTGCAAATGTAATTGCAATAACTAATCGCATTAATTTTTCGAAACCTGCAAACTTGTAATAGTCCACATTAGAATCGAAATACTCAATCAATAATTCCTTTAATTGTGAAAACTGTTCCGTAATTTTTTCCAATACTTTCGGCTTTAGTAAACTGATATTTAATAATCTTACCTAATGATTGATAAACAAAAAAGAAAGTTATACCAATTCCTCTTCTTCCTTCTCTACTTTTCTGAACTCCTCTAACTTCTTCTCTAACTCAACAATAAATTCGTCCATCTTTTTCCGCATTTTCGTAACACTCTTGTCAAAGGCAACATCCAATTCATCCATTTTTTCTTTGGCTTTCGTTCTCACCTTTTTACGAGTTACTTCTCCTTTATCAGGAGCATACATTACCCCTAATCCAACACCAATAGCACAGCCCGCTAGCAAGCCTGCAATAATTCCTCCTGTACTTGACATAGCATATAATTTTTAAATGAAACAATAAAATAAGAGTATAATAATCTGAAGTGTAATACTTTATATCAAGTTAAGAAATTTATGAGCACGAGTCAATTTTTTTCCTGAGCAATCCATCACTTTTTGACTAAAAAAAAGTGCCAATATCACAATGATATTGGCGCTCATAGAATTCGTTTTATTAGTATAAAAAATAAGCTTCGTTTAAATAGATCTTCCCTTTTTAATTATTTAACAGACATACCTTAGTGGCATGAACACAAATACTGTTAATATAATTCTTACCACTATCTGCCATTATTTTTCTGAGCTTAGCAATGTCCTTTTTTACGATTTCAACATCGGCTCCAGTTTCAATCTTGTTGTTTACCCAAGGCTTATCTTTACAAGGTGACTGATCGATATGGCAAAGTAAGGTTCCTTCTTTTTCCATTCTATCAATGTATGCTTTTTTGATACGCTTTACTTCCACTATTCCTTGAACAGAAACCAATTGCTTTTTCAGCTCTGAATCGAAACTATCTTTTGGATTGTTGGGTACAATTTTAAGAATTGCACCACTAGGCGATTTCAATTTCATTTTTTGACCATCAACTCCGCACATATGCACAACCAAACCAATAACTTCAACCTTTTTGCCAACTAAACTATCAGCTTTTGCCACTAATTGATCAATTGAAAAACTAAGATATTCTGCACTTGCTTGTGCCTTTGCACCAATCGAAATTACCAAGAACAGAATTAAAAAGAAAATGTTCTTTTTCATACTATTTTAATGATTACAGGTATGACCTTCTCCGTGTGTATGACTGCAAGATGAACCACTATCGCTTACTTGTCCTTCGATAAACAATTTTACAACCTCTTCGGTAGTTCCTGAACATCCACGTATTACTTCAATTCCATTTCTGTTTAGAACATTGATCGCTCCATTTCCAATTCCGCCTGCAAGCATAATTTTTACGCCCGCCTCAGCTAAAACTGATGCAATATTCGACTTGCAACCACAACCTTGTGGTGAGTCCATTCTTTCTGTTGCAACAATTTCATTCTTTTCTGAGATTGTATAAAGATTGTAAAATTCGCAATGACCAAAATGACCATCGATTTGATTACTGCTTGTTACTGGTACTGCTATTTTCATTTTACTTATATTTTTATTTTGAATAATCCACCAATTGCTATCGAGAATATTCTCACAAAACTACAAAAGGATAATCCATTAACAAAAATTCCTGGTGATCATTTTAAATAGAATTCTCAAGTATAAATTGTGTCTAATTCTTTTTACTAATTGCTTTTATTAGGTAACCTTCTTTAATTAGAACATCTTTCATTAAAAGTTGATAGGAGAATTCAATCTAGTTAGCTTAAAAAAATGAAGCCTTAAAAATTTCCTGTTGACAAAATTTAAGGCTTCTATTATACTTTTTAGAGAAATTACTTAGTTGTGCAAGGGTTACTTTTGTTAGCATTTGTTGTTTTTGCGTTAATATAATTATTTGCCTTTTCAGCTATCAAACTTAGAATCTGTCTATTTGATTTGTATTCTTTCTCCTTATTCAGATTTGTTGGATAAATATAAATTTTTCTTCCTAGTGTAGTTTCTTTTTGAAAAAGAACAACAATTATATCTTCAGTCATAGGATGTATATAAAATGGATGATACTTCAAAGATTTAATATTACTCAATTCAATTTTATCTGTCAGCTTACCATTTTCTAAATACAAATATTCATCATCAATATATGCCTCACATAATCTCGAAGAGTATTTTCTCGATATTAAGGTAATTGTTGAAAATAAAACAAGGATCATTAAAGCAAGTAGGATGACTAAACTATTCCCCTCTATTATATTGACAATAAGAACAACAAGTATGGCAAGGTCAACTAGATAAAATACATAAACTTGTATTTTATGCAAATCAGTGGCTGAGTTTGATAGTTTAATTTTCATCGTTCTTAAACAATTAATGCTAACGGTATGGCGATATGTTTCGTCACTTGTTTTGAAATATATCCGCCTGTTATCATCTGTTGGGCTGTGAATACCACTTAGGATAAATTATTTCAGCCCTTTTAAAAATAATTTGCCCTATTTAAAATTTCATTCCCTTTTGCATTGTCTATACACCCGTGTATGGATCTGTTCAATGAGGGAAGAAGAGATTGCAACACTCCAGGATTCTTACCATACTTGACTTTTATAAAAAAGTCTCGTAACTTCTCAAAGTCAAAAACGTTTTTACGTTCTGAATGTGTAACACTCACACGCTTCAAGCGTTGACTTTGATGAACTTCGTTCACAAGAATCCTTCCTTATCCCAATCCCTGAAATTTTATCTCAAACGCTCAAATTCACAGCACAATTGATGATTTAACGGTCTTGCTAAAATTTGAGGGCGATTTACAACTACCGCCTTATCAAAGTCGCTACCTTTTAAAGTTTTGTTTTATTGTCAATTTGAGCGTCACCGCCCTTTAATTTTAACTTTTGTTGGGGCTTGTTGCTTCTCTAAATTTTTCACCACTTCAATATTTGAATTTCTCAACGTATCCATAACAATTTCCTTTTTAGGATTCGATTCATTTAATACTTGACCATCATAAAACACTTGATATGAAACAGAAATGAAGGTTAAAAGCGCAGCAACACTAGCAATGATAAATGCATTTCTGGATGATTTTCTTGATTCATTTAATTCTTTGTACTCAATCAGCTTAAAATATGCGTCACCTTTTAATCTCGCTTTATCACCATTGTGCTTATCCATTAAATCAAATGCAGGAATTGAATAAATGCCATTTCTTGTTGTTTGGATAGTTCTCAAATAAAAATGGTCATAGAACCAAACATTAAATGATTTTTTAAACTCATCTTTCTTTTCTGGGCTTTTAAAAGTCTTAGTCAAATCTGGCTCTAAAAATTCGATCAACTCATTAAAAGAGACTCCTATTTCAATTTTATCTTCGCCATATTCTAAAGCCTTAATAAATATATTTTTTTTCATAAGTATACTTTGAAATGATTGTTGTTGCAGCAATTAGCCCCAACTCCTAAATAAAAACTATTGGCTTTATTTCGTTTATATTTATTAAAAAGGTGTATTTATCGATCCATATAGGGCGATAATGAACGCTTATTATATTAAGTATGTGAATTTACGAAACAATATGTGGCTCACAAAAATATTATCTTGTTAATTTAACAGAGTGTTATTTGCATATAAAAAACACCATTACATTTTGTCGAGAGCTCATTCTAAGCTCGAAAATGGCATTACACTTTGTCGAGAGATAATTCTAATGGTAAAAACAGCTCTCGCAAGAGCTTAGCCTATGTTTTTACTTGGAAAAATAAACTACATAAAAAAAGAGCTCCCCACCGAGAGCTCTTGAACAACAACATTCTAAACTAAATAATTCTAATCTGTACTATTTTAAGTAAAAGGACAATTCAAATATCGCATTGAAATTGTATTTCTAGATTTTCTTAGCATTAATTTTGCATCAAATCTATATTAATAGATTCACACTGTACAGACGCAAGGCCTTGCACTTTACTAAATTGGATTCGTTTTTATTAGCCGCACCGCCGTGCGGATCTACATAGCTATCCTTTTTGATTTCGATGATGGCATGAATATGGTTTGGCATGATCACATAGGTATCGCAAATTAATTCGGATCGGATTTCAAATGACTTTTCCCATTCCTCTTTTACAATTTTACCAAATTCTGATAATTGCACTTTTCCCGATTCAATTTTCCCAAGAAAACATTCTCTACCAACTGTACAAATCGTAATGAAATACAATCCTTCGTTGGAATAATCCCACCAGCTTGCGCGTGCTGATTGAATCCGATATTTATTTTTGAATTTTTCCATTAGCTAAATTTAGTTTTAGTTAACCTAATGAAATTATCAAAATTCAAACAAATAAAAAATATGTAAAATTAATTATCTACAAACCTAATTGTAAAGACGCACGGCCGTGCGTCTTTACGTTGATAACGTGTAATTAATTATTTCAAATTATCCTTTAAAAAATCAGTCATCATGCCAAATAGATGTAAACGAGTTTGACCACCATAAATGCCATGATTTCGGTTGGTGTACAAGTGCATTTGGAATTTTTTGTTGTGCTGAACCAATTCTTCGGCCAACTCTAAAGTGTTTTGCATGTGTACATTATCATCTGATGTTCCGTGTACCAAAAGTAATTTTCCTTTTAATTGATCTGCAAAGTAAATTGGTGCGTACTTGTCATATCCGTCAGGATTTTCTTGAGGTGTGCGAAGATATCTTTCGGAATAAATGCTATCGTAATATCTATAAGTAGTTACGGGTGCAACAGCAATTCCTGCAGCAAAAACATCAGCTCCCCGAAACATGCATAAGGATGACATTTGTCCGCCAAAACTCCATCCGTAAACGCCAATTTTATCGGCAGCAATAAATGGTTGTTTTGCCATATACTTTCCTGTTTCGATTAAATCGATAGCCTCTAAATTCTGAATTTGCATGTAGGTACATTTCTTAAATTCTTCGCCTCTTCCACCAGTTCCCCGATTGTCGACACAAACCACTACAAAACCTTCCTGAGCTAAATATTCCGACCAATCGAATCGATAACGATCCAAAACCTCTTGCGAGCCTGGGCCACCATAAAAAGTAAGTAAGGATGGATATTCTTTGTTAGCATCGAAGTTAACTGGCTTCATCATCCAAGCGTTTAATTCAACTCCTTCGCTTGTTGTAAATGTGAAGAATTCACGTGTTGGCAATTGGTATTCTTGCAATCTTTTCTGCAAGTCTTTATTGTCTTCCAATATTCGTATTAACTTTCCTTTGGCATTGTGCAAACTTACCAAAGTTGGTTGTTGCTTGCTCGAAAAATAGTTGATGTAATATTTGAATCCCTTACTAAAACTAGCAGAATTGCTTCCTTTATCTGCGCTAAGCAATGTTGTTTTCTTTCCTTTTATATCCACAGCATAAATTTCTCGTTGCAATGGACTTAAGGCTGCTGCCTGATAATAAAACAGTTTGCGAGATTCGTTATAGCCAAGAAATTTCGTCACTTCCCAATCGCCATTGGTTATTTGCCTTACCGGATTTCCCTCCATATCGTACAAATAAACATGATTGAATCCTGATTTTTCGCTTGTAAAAATGAAGTGCTTGCCATCTTTTAAAAAGTCAAATCATCGTTTACATCAATCCAAGCCTTATTTTTCTCTTCATAAATTAGCTCAGTATCACCCGTATTTACATTGGCGAATAAAAGTTCATAATGGTTCTGATGACGATTCATACGAACCATGCTTAAAACCTCAGGATTACGAGTCCATTTAATTCTCGGAATGTACTGATCGGTTTCCTCACCCACATTCATGGTTTGTGTTTTCTCCGATTCTAAATCATAAACATGGATGCTCACAATTGAGTTATCTTCTCCTGCTTTTGGGTACTTAAACGTATAGTTCTCCGGATAAAGAGTATTCGCCTTTTTCTCAGGGTAAGTTCCCTTAAAAACAGTCATATTAAACTGCTTTACACGAGATTCATCGAAACGCATAAATGCAATTCGTTTACCATCAGGTGACCACTGAAAGCCTTTCCAAAAAGAGAACTCTTCTTCGTAGACCCAATCTGGTGCACCATTAATGATATGATTGTATTTCCCATCAAAAGTGAATTGTTTCTCATCACTTGTTTTCAAATCTTTGATAAAAAGATTGTTGTTGCGAAAGAAACAGATTTGATCGCCCGCAGGAGAAAAATCAGCCAACTGTTGACGCCCTGTTGAAAGAGCTTCTAGCTTGTTTGCTTTTCTATCGTAAACATAGAATTCTGCTGAATAAGAATGACGATAAATATCAAGTCGATTACTTGCCAATAATAACTTCTGTTCGTCTGACGAGAACTGATAGCTATCGATTCTCTTAATTTTATCCATTCCTACCACTGCTAAATCAAAAATTATTTCTTCGACTTCACCAGTAGCGTATGCATATTTCTCAATTCTGATTCCCTGTTTCAACACGGTATACGATTCTCCGCTCATCATCGAACGTAATCCGTAAACCGAACGTGCACGAAAAGTACCCTTATTTGTGATGTCTTCTAATGTAAAACTCTTTTGTGCTTGTACTAAATTTAAGCTTAAAAGAGCAAGGAGGGTTACTATTAATTTTTTCATTGTTTGCTTATTATTTTTTGAACTTTTACACTTCACCCCGACCCTCTCCTAAAGGAGAGGGATAAGGCAAAAAACAAAAATGACAGATGTACCATTTTGCGCTAATAATCTGCCATTCTCTATTGTTATATTAAAATTCTGTATGTTCATTTCTACGGATGATTTCATTCTGAAGATCTTCACCCAAATCATTGAAATAATCGCTGTATCCTGCAACACGAACAATTAAATCTTTATAAGACTCAGGATTCTTTTGTGCATCGCGAAGTGTATCCGCATTAACCACATTAAATTGAATGTGATGCCCATCCATACGGAAATAAGAACGCACCAAATTCATCACTTGCGTGATTCCCGCTTCATCTTCCATAAATTGAGGACTGAACTTCTGATTCAACAAGGTACCACCAGTACGAAGGTGATCGATTTTTGCTGCTGATTTCACAACGGCAGTAGGTCCTTTTGTATCGGCTCCTTGGTAAGGTGAAATGCCTTCGGACAATGGCATCTCAGCCAAACGTCCATCAGGCGTTGCAGCCATTATATTTCCAAAATACACATGACAAGTCGTTGGCAACATATTAATACGGAAAACCCCACCTTTTGCGGTTGGTCTGCCATTAACTGCTTCGTAGAATGTTTCAAAAATATCGATAGCTAAATCATCAGCATAATCATCGTCGTTACCATATTTAGGGGTTTTATAGATCAAGTCACTTCTCAACTGATCGTATCCATTGAAATTAGCATCCATAGCCTTTTTCAAATCATCAAGACTCACTTTTTCCTTATCGAATACATTGTATTTGATCGAAGCCAACATATCGCTCAAACTACCTAAGCCAACACCTTGAACATAGGATGTATTGTAGCGCGCACCGCCTGCATTATAATCTCTTCCTTTGCTGATACAGTCGTCAACTAAAACAGATAGGAATGGCACAGGAAGGTAAGTCGCATACAAACGTTCAATCACATTGTTTCCTCTAAGTTTAATATTAGCAAAGTGTTGCACTTGCTTTTGCCAAGCCGCAAATAGTTCTTCGTAAGAATTAAAACTCGACAATTCGCCTGTTTGCAGTCCAATTTGTTTTCCCTTACGAGGATCAACACCATTGTTCATGGTAACTTCAAGAATTTTAGCCAAGTTGAAATAGCCACTTAAACTGTAATTCTCGGTACCAAAGGCTCCCGTTTCAACACAGCCTGAACATCCACCATTTCGTGCATCTTCGATGCTTTTCCCTTGACGAAGCATCTCTTGAATAACCGCATCGGTATTGAAAATAGAAGGCTGACCAAAACCTGTTTTTACAATGCGAAGTGCCCGCTTGATAAAACGATCCGGGTTTTTCTTGCTCAATTGAACCATAGAACTAGGCTGCAACAAACGCATCTCTTCTATCACATTCAGAATAACATAAGACATTTCGTTCACCGCATCAGATCCATCTTCTTTCAAACCTCCAACATTAATTAAGCAGAAATCTGTGTATGTGTTACTTTCCTTAGCCGTAACACCCATTTTAGGTGGCGCTGGGTGGTTATTAAATTTAATCCAGAAAGCATGAAGTAATTCGTACATACTCTCTTCAGCAAGCTTACCCGTCTTTACTTCTTTCTCGTAAAAAGGTAGCAGATGCTGATCCAGTCTACCTGGGTTGAATGAATCCCAAGGATTCAGTTCTGAGATAACACCCAGATGAATAAACCAGTAATGCTGTAAAGCCTCGTGCATGGTTTCTGGTGCATGAGCTGGTACACGACGACAAACCTTAGCCATTTCCTCCAACTCAACTTTTCTTTCAGAATTAGATTCTGCCTTAGCTAGATTTTCAAGTTCATCAGCATGACGTTCGGCAAAATGAATAATACCATCGCAAACAATAGCCATAGCTTTCAACTCTTCTTGCTTGTCGTAAGCTTCATTATCATTTAGGAAATCTAAAGTTTCGATCGCTTTTACAATATCTTGCTTGACATCAAGAAAGCCTCTTTGGAACATTTTCTTGCCTAAAACAGTATGTCCTGGTGCGCGTTGCTCCTGAAATTCAGTAAAAATCCCCGCTTCATAGGCATTCAACCATTCTGGTGTCATATTGCCAATTAGCTTATCTCGATTGGTTTTCCCAGTCCAGAAAGGAATAATACTTTCCTCGTAAATTTTAAATGTTTCCTCATCTACTTTAAAAGAAACCTTCTCTCTTTCATTCAAAATCTGAAGATCACCTAAAGAGTGAATACATATCTCCGGATAAGTTGGACAGGCTTTAGGTGCAGGTCCGCGTTCACCAACAATCAATTCATTAGGGTTGATACAGATCTTTTTGTTGGCAAAAAAGTGTTTGAAAGACAGAGCACGTTTCACTGGTGTAGAAACCATTTGTGCCTCATCTGATTTATAAAATTCAGTCATTAACAGAGCGCGCTCAGGCGATATACAGTTAATGGCGTTTAAACTTTGTTCTCTGAGATGTTTTATTCTGTTGTTCATGTTTTCAAGTATCAAGTAGAAAGTAATAAGTCCAAAGTTGATTTACTTCTTCGGAAATTCTTTCACTTATTATTAATTGATAACTGTTCACTGATAACTGACTAAACACTCCTCTGTCCTATCGGACATCTCCCCTAAAAAGGGAGAATACTTTTCGAATTATTGAGCCTTTAATTGTATTCTGTTCACTGATAACTGAACTTTAACCTCCAATACTTACCCTAAATCCGGCCTCCTCAAAAAGCTCTTTCGCCCAAAGTGTATCCTCCTCTTTCATAGAAGGTATATCAGGCATTCGATTCTCTTTTTCGAAACGAGAATATTTATCTTTCCCTATTCGGTGATAAGGTAAAATATGGATTTCTGATTGGTAAGTCAAGTCGGTCAAGAATTTTATCATTTCCATGATATGTTCCTTAGAATCATTGAAGCCCGTAATCATAGGAAATCGGATAATCAAATTCTTTTTCTGCTCGATTAGGTAGCTTAAATTATCTAAAATTTGTTGGTTGGATACACCAGTTAATTGTTTGTGCTCTTTATTATTCAACTGTTTTAGATCGTATAAAAAGAGATCTACATTTTTAGTAATGCGCTCGAAATTTTCTTTGGGAGCAAAACCTGAAGTATCAACAACAGTATGAAAATCCATTGCTTTACACTCTCTCAGCATCGTTTCCAGAAAATCAATTTGTAGCAATGGCTCTCCACCCGAAAAAGTAACACCGCCACCCGATTCATCAAAAAACAATTGATCCTTTTCAATTTCTTTGACCAAATCAGTAACAGAATATTTTTTCCCGATCTGAACTTTATCTTGAACTACTTTATCGCCCAATCTCTTTTCCTGATAAAACTCCTCAACTAGTGGAGAAAAACTTTCTGGATTATGGCACCACAAACAGCGTAAAGGACAGCCCTTCAAGAATATGGTTGTTCGAATTCCTGGGCCATCATGTACAGCATATCGCTTGATATCAAATACGATACCATTCATATATTTTAATCTTAAAATAATAGATATTAGAATGTAGCCAAGTACAATTGACCATTCTTTAAACTGTGAAAAATGTAGATTGTTCCCTTTAAATTAAGGGAATAGAAATATTAGTAGATCAACAAATCCAGCATTCGTATAGGCCTTTGTAGGAGTGCCTGTGCAGTATGGGAATAATTCTATTCATAAATTTATTCTCGCTTGTTGTAAATCTATGATTTTTTTTTGATCTGACAAAGCATGATGATTTGCTAAGGGATTGATTTAAAATGGTTCTAATTAAATACCTTAACTCCTAAAAGATATTCATTATATTGAGCATCATTTTCTATAGCTCTGTCTTATAGCCAGACGGGCTTCTACTTTTTGATTCATTCTCAATTGTTACGGGTATTCATGATCTCACTTCGTTCGGTACATGGATGAAAAAGTAGACAAAAAATCATTGACAGCGTCCTCAATCACCCGTTATCAGCTTGATGACTAAACAAAAAAAACTCGCTCTGCTCAAACAGTTTTTTGTTCTTAACGCCATCCTTACTGAACGGGTCCCGATCTCCGGACTGAATGTCAAATATCTACTAATGTTCTGACTGCAAAATACCCTAAAACCTTAACTATTAAATAATATCAACATATTTGTAGATAATACATGTCCATATTAAGGTACATAGTACTGTAACAAAAAAAGCTTCCCCTTTCGAGGAAGCTTTCACAATATATTACAATAAAAGGAACTTACTAAAATTCTTTCTTCAATTGCTCAACCCAAGCCTTAATTCGCTCATCAGTTAAAGCAGCCTGATTTTCAATATCCAAAGCTAAGCCCAAAAATTGTCCATCGCGCAAAGCGGCAGAACGCTCGTAAGTGTAACCCTCAGGGCTAGTAAATCCAATTAACTTAGCTCCTCTATCTTCCAAAGCAATAGCTAATAAGCCAATGGCATCAACAAAATTTTCAGGATAACCTACCTGATCGCCTAGCCCGAAAAGAGCAACTTTTTTGCCTTTAAGTTTCATATCATCGATAGCTGGCATAAACTCATCCCAGTAGTTTGGCAATTCCCCATCGAACCAAGTTGGTACACCTAGCACCATATTTTTGTATGACAAGAAAGAATCCTCATCAATCTCTTCAACATTTACCATTTCCACATCATAATCCTTACCGAAGGCTTTCTTTACCTTCTCAGCATTCTTAGAAGTTTTAATGGTATTGAAACTATAGAATAAACCTATCTTTTTCATTTTGTTTTTAGATTTTATCCCGAAAATTTCCAGGATTAGATGAAGAGAAAAGATAGAGATTCGAAGGATACTCAAATCTCTTATCCACTATCTGATTGTCTAATATTTAATACTCTATAAGCTCTTTAGCTGCAGCATAAATTTTATCCGTGTTTGGAAGAGTCGCCTTTTCCAAAATTCGATTAAATCCAACCGGTGTAAAGGTCGACCCAACACGTCTTACCGGAGCGTCTAAATGCTTAAAAGCCTCCTCTGTGATTGTAGCAGCAATTTCACCACCAAATCCGGCGAATACCTTATCTTCATGTACAACCAAAACCTTATTGGTCTTAGCTACCGACTTAATTATGGTTTCCTTATCCAAAGGTACAAGCGTACGGATATCGATTACTTCAACATTCTTACCAAGATCCTTAACTATTTGATCCGCTACTTCAACACACATATGCGTTGTGTTACCATAAGTTACAATCGTCAAGTCTGTACCTTCACGACGAACACGGGCTTTACCAAATGGCACCTCGAAATCGTCTGGCACAACAGCCTGCGCTTTAGGATCGTTATACAAAGCCTTTGGCTCCATAAATACAGTCATACCTTTCGATCGAATCGATGTACGCAATAGGCCTGCGGCATCATCGGCATATGATGGGTAAACGATACGAACACCAGGGAAAGTTGCCAAAGCACCTTCAATATTTTGTGAGTGATACAAACCACCACCAATATAACCACCAGAAGCAAGTCTTACCGTAATATTAGGTGAGTATTGACCTTTTGTACGCCAGTATTCATGGGTTGTTTCAACAAACTGCTCCATAGCTGGCCAGAAGTAATCGGCGAACTCAGCGCCTTCAACTACAATACGAATTTTGTCATTAAAACGACTCATACCGTTGGCAGTACCCATAATGAAGTCTTCGGCAATAGGTGCATTAAATACACGCTCAATACCAAACTCTTGCTGCATCCCTTTAGATACATTGAAAATACCACCCTTATCTTTATTAGCGATATCCTGTCCCCAGATAAAAGTATCAGGATTATTACGGAATTCAGCCTTTAAAGTTTCATTCAATCCCTCAATCAATTTCTTAGGTTCACCAGTTTCGTTATGAAGACCTTCCGGATATTTCTCAGCTGGGTAAGCATCAGGAATTACAAAATCGTGAATTGAGTTTGGATCCGGATCTGGTGCCGTTAAACCAGCACGGTGTGCTTTCTTAACTTGCAACTTCACATCATCTTCAATCTTCACCAATTCAGCTTCCGTAAATCGCTTGTAACGAATCAACAAACGACGAAATTTAGCCAATGGATCATATTTCTCAACATAACTTAACTCAGCATTATCGCGGTACAATTCGTGTTTATCAGAGTTTGAGTGAGATCCCATACGAACACAATTTGCTTGAACGATAGCTGGCATCTGATTCTCCGCAGCATAAGCTTTTGCTTCAGTCATTGTATTCATCGAATCGAATACATCCTTACCGTTGCAATGGAAAATCTTCAAATACTTCAATCCCTTAAAGTTATCAGCAACCTTACGATTAGCAGTTTGGTCCTTTTTAGGAACCGAGATACCATAACCATTATCCTGGAAGACAAAGATCACTGGTAATTGTTCTTTCGACGCCCCATTAATCGCCTCATACACGTATCCTTCAGAAACTGAAGATTCCCCTTGAGAACTAATGGCAACACCTTTACCTTTATAATGCTTTACCGCTCGGGCAATACCTACCGCATGCAAGGTATGATTACCTGTACATGATGAAACATTGTGCACATTCCATTCTGGCTTAGCAAAATGATTTGACATATGTCGGCCACCACCCGCAACATCATTATCCTTTGAAATACCGTTGAAAATAACTTCTTCAGCCGTTAAGCCTGCTGACAATGATGTCAACATATCACGGTAGTAAGGAAATAGGTGATCTGTTTTTCTATCGAAAATTTGTCCTATGGCCAATTGAATACCATCGTGTCCTGCATAAGGCGCATGGTAGGACCAGCCAATAGCTTGTTTCAAATAGTTAGGTGCTTTTTCGTCAAGAGCACGACCTAAAGTCATTAAATTAAACCACTCTGAAAGCAATTCCTTTGACGTTTTTTTAATGCTAAATTTTTTACTTTCAGTCATCTTCTCTGTTTTGTTTGTTTTGTCTACGGATGTTATTTCAAGTGTTTCCATGATTAAATCGCTCTGTTAGTATCAAATTCCTCCAGGTGATCGGCGATCTTTCTAAGGAAAGCGCCACCCAAAGCCCCATCAACCACACGGTGATCGTAGGAAAGTGATAAGAACATTTTCTGACGTGGAACAATGACATCGCCGGCTGGTGTTTCCAATACAGCTGGTTTCTTTTCAATGGTTCCAACCGCAAGAATCGCAACCTGAGGCTGATTGATAATCGGTGTTCCCATTACATTTTTAAACGATCCAAAATTCGAAATCGTGAATGTTCCACCTTGAATATCATCTGGACCTAATTTATTGTTTCTAGCATCATTTGCCAAGCGATTCATATCACTAGCAAGACCTACTAAATTTTTCTGATCGGAGTTTTTAATTACCGGGACAATTAGGTTCCCACTTGGAAGAGCAACTGCAACACCAATATTAATATTCTTTCGAAGAATAACATTGTATCCATCTACAGATGCATTAACACCAGGAAATTCACGTAATGCTTTTGAAACCGCTTCGATGATAATTGGCATAAACGTGATCTTTGTTTTCTCTTTAGCAAAGAATTCATCTTTAATCTTATTTCTCCAATTCACCATATCAGTTACATCAGCCTCAACCATTGCCGTTACGTGTGGCGAAGTTTGCTTCGACATCACCATATGGTCAGCAATAATTCGACGCATACGATCCATTTCGATAATCTGGTCGTTTGCACCAACAGACATTGAAACTTTTGGCTTTTCAGCAGCAGTTTTTGGTGCTGGAGCCGGACTCACAATTTCTTTTTCTTGAGGTGCTGCTACAGTCGAACCATTTCGTTGAGCCAAATAATCCAAGACATCTTGTTTTTGAACTCTTCCTTCGGTTCCTTGTCCTTTTATTGATTCTAATTCCTGAACTGAAATATTTTCGCTCTTCGCAATGCTTTTCACTAATGGGGAATAAAATCGACCCGAGGTAGATTGAATATCAGAAGTACTTACACTTTCTTTAGTTTCTTGAGCTTGGCTTTCTGCAACAGGAGCACTTACAACTTCTGCAACTGGTTCCGTTACATCATCAGCATCACCCAAAGCAATTACTGCAACGATCTCTCCCACTGGTACAACATCATCCTCTTTAAAACGAATTTCAATAATTTTACCAGATACAGGAGATGGAATCTCAGAGTCCACCTTGTCGGTTGCAATCTCAAAAAGCATGTCATCCTCTTCGATAACATCATTTAGATTTACAAACATTTTGGTGATGGTTGCCTCCTGAACACTCTCTCCCAACTTGGGCATTAGAATTTCAAAACTTGACATATAACTTATAGTTTAATATTTATAATCTTATCTAAATGTTTCGATACAAATATAAAAATTTATTCTTATTTAGACTGATTTAAATTAAAATAATTGTAATGTCGAGATTACAATTATTTATTTAGATATAGATTTCCTTGATATGGAGAATTTATCTTACTAAAAGTTACCATTTTCTTATTAATCAGATTAATTTTGGAACTGAAAAAAACAAGAAAATGAAAGAATTCACATATAATATAGAAATCACATCTTCACAAGAAGAAGTATTTAACGCATTAACCAATCCTTTCCAAATTGAACTTTGGACAGGTTATCCTGCTGTAATGGACGAAAAGGTTGGAACTATTTTCTCTCTTTGGGAGGGAGATATTACTGGCTGTAACTTAGAGGTTGCTAAAGATTACAAGCTTGTTCAAGAATGGTTTTTTGGAGAAACAGAACAGCCTTCAATTGTTAGTATGCTCTTAAAAAAAGCGGGTAATAAAACTCGCATTGAATTAAAACACACTAACATTCCATCTGATGCATATGATGAAATAGTAGAGGGTTGGAAAGATTACTATTTAGGTTCGATGAAAAACTTCTTAGAATTTTATTAATCGTCTCTTAAAATAAAGCACAAAAAATAAGGAAGCAGACCAAATCTACTTCCTTATTTTATTTTCTACAGTACAATATAAAATGATTATTCTACAATAATCACTTCGTCAAATATTTCAATTTTATCTCCCGGACGAATTTTTGCTCGCTTACGGTATTCAATCTCACCATTACGAATCACCTGACCATCTTCAACAAAGATTTTTGCTTGTGCTCCACTCTCACTAAGACTTAATGCTTTTATTAGTTTTATCAATTCGATATATTCTGTATCTAGTTTGAAGTTAATCATGGTTTAAAGCTTATGGTGTTATTAAAATTTTGAAAGGCAAAGGTATCCTTTTTCCTTAGATTAATGAAAGAATAAATAAGCAATACCAATTGCAGCAATAATGCCAGCAAAATCGGCAATTAAACCACATGTAATAGCATATCTCGTATTCTTAATTCCAACTGCACCAAAATAAACTGCAATAATATAAAAGGTCGTATCTGTGGCTCCTTGCAGCGTTGAAGCTAACCTACCTACAAAACTATCTGCTCCATGGGTTTGCATAGCATCAACCATCATCCCTCGCGCTCCACTTCCACTCAATGGTTTCATAAGAGCAGTTGGCAAAGCCTCAACAAAATCAGAATTCACGCCTAAAAAACCACATAATCTTGCAGCTCCTTCTATCACTAAATCCATTGTCCCTGATGCTCTAAAAACACCAATGGCAACCAGGATTGCAATCAGATAAGGAATAATCTTTACGGCAATATTAAAACCATCCTTAGCTCCTTCAATAAAACTCTCGTATACATTAACCTTTTTTCGCACTGCTAAAAGAATGAATGCAATAATTATTGAGAATAAAAACACATTACTCACAACAGCAGACACCTCAGTTATCTGTTCTTTCTCTAATGATGAAAAATAGGCAATTAGAGCAATAATAAAAGCAGTCATTCCACCTAAGTACATCAAAATAACTTTATCCCACAACTTAATTTTTTGCATAACTGAAACTGCAATAAGTCCGGTAATAGTGGAAAAGTAAGTCGCTAATAGGATAGGAATAAATATATCTGAAGGGTTAACAGCTCCCAACTGAGCCCTGTAAACCATGATAGAAATTGGTATAATAGTTAAACCTGAAGTGTTTAATACCAAAAACATAATCTGTGCATTCGAAGCTCTCTCCTTGGTTGGATTAGCATCTTGCATTTGTGTCATGGCCTTCAGTCCCATTGGCGTTGCAGCATTATCTAAACCTAGCATGTTGGCAGCTAAATTCATCATGATGGAACCATGAGCCGGGTGATCTTTGGGCAATTCAGGAAACAAACGGTTAAAAAATGGACCTATCAATCGAGAGAAAATTTTGATAATACCACCTCGTTCGCCAATCTTCATTATACCTAGCCAAAGTGTTAGTACACCTGTCAGGCCGAGTGAAATATCAAAGCCCGTTTTTGCCATATCAAAAGTTGAATTTATCATGGCAGGAAAAACTTCCATATCACCGAAAAAAATCAACTTAATCAAGCCTACAACAAAAGCCAGAACAAAAAAGAAAACCCAAATATAATTTAATGCCATATAGTTTTATTTTGATCGTTTTTAAATTGGTATTATTTTTTGTTCTGATTCGATTTGATCGATTTCAATCTTTCCTTCGGATAAGTTTCGCTTGGCTTCAAGCTCTTCGCTTTATTATAATAGAAACGGGCTACCGACCAGCTCTTCTTCGCATAAGCATCATCTGCCTGCTTAATCAATGCTTTATATTCATTATCAATCTGCGAATTCTTTTTTGAATCAATCAATTCATCAATCTTCTTCAACTGCTCTTTAGGATATTTTTCTGAGCCATTTAATCGAAGTGCTTTTTGATAATAAAACTTCGAAACCGAATAATTATTTTTCGTCAATTCTCCATCTCCGCGAGCAATTAGTTTACGGTATTCTTCCGTAAGATGAGAGTCTTTGCCTTCTTTTATTATTTTCTTAATCTCCTTTAACTTCTTTTTAGGATATTCTCTGTCAAACAATTTCAATGCCCTATCATACATCACTTTCGCAACTGTAAATTGTGACGAATTAAAAGCTTTATCTGCTTTAGCGATCAAGCCAGTATATTCACGTTCCCTAGCAATTGATAACTTTGACTCAAAGTTTGCAGGGTTCTTGGCGATCGATTCTTGATCTGCAATTTTTAAGGCTGCTACCAATTTAGCAATCTCAGCTAATTTTTCCTTTGGATATTCTGCCTTTGGTTTAATTCCCAAAGCTGCTTTATAATGATGGCGTGCGACACTAAATTGCTCTAATTTGAATGCTTTATCTGCCTCTTCGAGCTCACCTGCAAATTTCTCATCCAATTCTTTTTGCTTACGATCTGCAATCTTTTTTCTTTCCAATAAAACTTCGATTCGTTTTATCTGATTTTGTGGATAAGCTTCTTTTGGCTTTAAATCCAAAGCTTCTTGATATTTTCTCACAGCTAAACTGTACTCCTCTTCCTTCAAGTATTTATCAGCTTCTTCAATTAAAGCTTTGTACTGATATTGAGCCGTTAATTTCTCCTTTTCCAATTTCTCTAATTCAACCAAAATTAAGTTGATTTCTTCAATTCTATTAGGCGGATAAGTTTCGTTTGGCTTAATCTCTTGAGCATTTAAATATTCATTTATTGCCGATTGCCATCTTTTTCCTTCGTAATATTTATCTGCCAGAGCAATGTGATTCTTATAATCTTTTTCTTTGGCCTTTAATTCCGTAGCTATTCTTGCTTCTTCCTCAGCTTTAGCTTTTAGTTCACTTAAGATCTCATCAATCTTCTGTATTTGACTTTTTGGATATGCTTCATCAGGCTTAACTTGAAGTGCTGAATTGTAATTCTTTTTAGCCGACTCATATGTTTCCGAAGAATACTGAGAATCTGCCAAAGCAATAAAAGTATTGAATTTTTCAACCATACCTTTCTTCTCCATAGCCAATCGCTCTTGTTCTTCTGCTAATCGCCTTTGCTCTGATAAAATCTCATCAATTTTTCGGATCTGAGACTTAGGATAAGCTTCATTTGTTTTTAAGTCCAAAGCATCCTGATAAGTTGTTTTAGATGATTGGTAATCATTTGATGAAAATTGAGAATCTGCCAATGCAATAATAGCGGCATATTTTTCATCTAATGCTTGTTTTTTAGATGCCAACCTTGCATTTTCATCTGCTTCCGCTTTCAATCTAATTAATAGCTCATCAATTTTTTGAATCTGCTTTTTAGGATATACCTCGGCAGATTTTAAAGCCAATGCTTCATTGTAAGCAATTTTAGCAGATTTGTATTCTTCTAATGAAAATTGCGAATCGGCTCTTTTAAGTATCGAGGCATATTGATCATTTAATGCTTGTTGATCTGCCGCTAATTTAGCCGCAGCATCTGCATCTGCTTTTTGCTCTTCTAGTATTTTATTAATCTTATCAATTTGAGTCTTTGGATATGCTTCCGCAGCTTTCAAGTTTAATGCATCGGCATAAGCTGTTTTAGAGGACAAATAGTTACTTGATGAAAATTGTGAGTCTGCTTGCGAAATAAGCAATGCATACTTCTCATCCAAAGCTTGTTTTTCGGCTTCTAATCGTGCTGCATTATCTGCTTCTGCCTGCTGACTTGCCAACATCTCATCAATCTTCTGAATTTGGCTTTTCGGATAAGTTTCACCAGATTTCAAGTCCAATGCATCGGAATAACTAGTCTTTGAAGATCGATAATCTCCTGATGAAAATTGTGAATCTGCCAAGTTAATAATAGCTGCATACTTTTCGTCCAATGCTTTCTTTTCCGCTGCTAATCGTGCAGCCTCATCTGCTTCTGCTTGCTGATTTGCTACTAACTCATCAATTTTCCGAATTTGACTTTTCGGATATGCTTCAGCAGATTTTAGAGCCAATGCATCGGTATAACTTGTTCTAGAAGACTGATAATCACCTGATGAAAATTGCGAATCTGCCAAGTTAATAATAGCCGCATATTTTTCATCCAATGCTTTCTTTTCCGCTGCTAATCGTGCAGCCTCATCTGCTTCTGCAAGCTGATTTGCAAGAATCCCATCTATTTTCTGAATTTGACTTTTTGGATACGCTTCAGCAGACTTTAGGACCAATGCATCTGAATAAGTCGTTTTAGAAGTTTGATAATCTCCCGATGAAAATTGCGAATCTGCCAAGTTAATAATAGCTGCATATTTCTCGTCCAATGCTTTCTTTTCTGCTGCTAATCTTGCGGCTTCATCTGCTTCTGCTTGCTGATTTGCAAGGATTCCATCAATCTTCTGAATTTGGCTTTTTGGGTAGCTTTCATCAGCTTTCAAATTCAATGCATCAGAATAACTCGTTTTCGAAGATGGATAATCCCCTGAATTAAATTGTGAATCTGCTAATGCTACTATTGAAGCATACTTCTCATCTAATGCTTTCTTTTCTGCTGCTAATCTTGCAGCTTCATCTGCTTCAGCTTTTTGACTAGCCAAAATCTCATCAATCTTCTGAATTTGGCTTTTTGGGTAGCTTTCATCAGCTTTCAAATCCAATGCATCAGAATAACTCGTTTTCGAAGATGGATAATCCCCTGAATCAAATTGTGAATCTGCTAATGCTACTATTGAAGCATACTTATCCTCAAGGGCCTTCTGTTTTGCGGCTAATTTTTCCTGATTCGCTAAAAGATCGTTTATTTTCTGAATTTGATTTTTAGGGTACGCTTCATTAGCTTTTAACCCTAATGCCTCTGTGTAAGAGGTCTTGGATAGGTCATAATTCTTAGCCTCAAACTGGATATCTGCTTGGGCAATTATCGCAGCATATTTTTCTTCTAAAGCTTTCTTTTCGGCCTCTAAACGTGCTTGTTCAGCAGCATTTGCCAGATCCTGATTCAAGAGCTCTTCTATTTTTAACAACTGACTTTTAGGATACTCTTCCTCTTCCTTAATCGTTAATGCTTCGTTATATCCAGCTTTTGATAAATCATATTTACGTGCTTTGAAATTAATATCTCCTCTTTGGATAGCAGCCTTATAAGCTCTCTCTTCTGCTAATCGCTGCGCTTCTAACTCTGCTGCTCTTTTCCTAGCTTCCTCTTCCGCTCTTTTTATTGCATCTCTAATTTGAGAATCGTAATCTCTATCGTAGTCAAAATCATCTAACTCTTTATCGTACATGATCATTCCCATAGGTTGATCAAACACAGAAAGGTCAAGACCTTTGTATGCAGGAAATAAGGATACCATAAACTTAAATGGCGGAAACTGACTATCTCTACTTAATACTTCAATTGGAACAAATGTGGAAATACTGACTTTTTTGGTTACAAAACCTTCCTGAGAAAATTCAAAGATATACTCATGCCCAAACTCTAGACCATATTCAAATTTGCCACTATTATCAACCATTTTAGTTTCCATTTTTTCAGCATTCTTTAAAATGGTGATATAGGTATTATCAATGGTACCATTCTCAATTTTAACCTTACCAAAAACAGAATATTTCTCTTGAGAATAACTCGCGTTTTGGTTTAATAAAAAAATGAAAATTACGATTGAGACTAGCCTAATAGTCTTAATTAGTGAGAATTTATCCATATCAAATCAACGGTTTTGCATTAGCCTAATCCACAAATATAATCACTTACTTGTTTGATCAAAAAACAATAAATACGATTACAATAAACGTAAAGTTAAAATTTTGTAACGAAAACACAGGCTTTATTAACAAAATAAAGCCATTTGCAGGAGCAAATGGCTTTGTAAAAGTATTTGTGAATATTTAAACAAAAAGGGTTTCTTTATCAAAAATGCTTAATGTATCTGGTAAAAGTACTTTTTCTTCACGCAAACAAATTTCTTCTTTTGTTTTTTCTCCCCACTCATTGTAATACTTTGCCATCCTCTTTAAAATTCCAGCAGTACACAATGCATAATTAGCATATTCGCTAACTTCTAATGCGGCATTAAAATGTCTTTCAACTTGCGCTCTACTTTCTCTTGAAAAGTGAATTGAGCTAAGAAAAGCATGATAAAAAATTTGTAGGAAGTAATTCTGAGAAGAAAAAACTTCTTTTTCACATGATTCCAAAAAGGTAAGCTGATCATCATCCAATTCCATTCCTAAACCATGCTGAGCTGATAACTTATAGCATTGGAGAATTCTATAATTAATATTTGCCTTTTTAGACTTAACATTATTGTATAAATGCTCAACATCATCAATCAATTGAATTACCTTATGGAATGATTTCATATAAATTAAAACCATACAAAGAATGAGCTCAAACTCGCCATTAAGTGTTTCGTAGTCACCATCATGTTGTTGGTAAGCCATTTCTCGATAATAAAACATTTTCAATATATCAATCTCATTCGATTCGTCGATAATGAAATGATTATAAATCAAAATACTCGCTAGACGAATAGATATGGTAAAAGCTGAACAGCTAGAATCGGGTTCTTCTGCTTTTAGTTTCTTGTAAATTTCTTTTGTTCCATTAACTTCAAGGGTAAATATTGCACTCAGTAAAAGTAAAGATAGGGATTTGATACGTACACTTTTGCGATAAGCTTTATTTGCAAAAACACCTAAAATCATACGATTCCCTTTTGTCAGAGTGTACACATCTGGAAATTTACCAAATAGATATTTTTCAGCATTTTCTTCTCTTGCAAAATGCTCCATCAACTCCAAATTCTTTTCATCCAAATTAACCGAAGAATTAAGAACTGTTTCAACCACCTTGATATCAGACAAAGTATCTTCACTTAAACTAAAAAAATCTTTTAATTCTAAATGTTTATCGCTTAATAAAGCACTACTGTACAAATAACAAATCAGTCTATTTTTAATCTCATAACCGGCATAATCCTGATCAACAGTCTTTATCAATTGAAAATCGACTCCTCCATTTTTCTGAATCAAATCCATTCCAATTAATGCTTCAAATAATTGATCATTGGAGATGGTAACGTACTTGCAATAACTGTTTAATTCATTTATTGTAATAAACTCGGTTAACAATCCGTATGAAACCAACTCTTCGTATGCTGAAAAATAATTACCTGCAGTTTTTAAATGAATTGGGTATAGA
This sequence comes from Labilibaculum sp. DW002, assembly GCF_029029525.1. Lineage (NCBI taxonomy): Bacteria > Pseudomonadati > Bacteroidota > Bacteroidia > Marinilabiliales > Marinifilaceae > Paralabilibaculum > Paralabilibaculum antarcticum. The sequence continues at coordinate 1,884,769 of NZ_JAKJSC010000001.1, forward strand.
TCTCTCAACTCCATTTTTTTAGCTGAAGTACCATTTCGTCCATGCTTTATCAAGCTAATAATACCTTGTATTATATCCATTTTCTCCTCGGCAAAACGAGAAAAGAAAATTTTATTTCGAAGGAACTCGGCCAATAGCTCCTGTCCTTCACTGTATTCATGCCCTTTATTAGGATTATATAATTTAACAAACAATTCCAAAAAGAAAGGATTTGAAATCATCTCTTTTTGACTAAAAGACAGCTCACCAACTTCCAATTTTGCTTCAAAATCTTGATTTAATGTCCGATCAAAAACGTGCTGAATTTCACTCCCTGTTAAAGGGTTTAAATTTTGAGGGTTTAGTTGTTCTATTTTTAATTCCAACTCAAACCAGCTACTTTGTATCGCATTCCCTTTTATAACAAAAGGAATTGCAAATTTCTCCCAAGTTGAATTTCGAGACGTAATGATTAATTTGACTTTTTGAGAATCCTTATGGCTTGATATAAATTGCTTTATTTGAAGAAAAAGACGCTCTAGCTTATTGTTGTCATATGTTATTTCGTCAAGAGCATCGATAACAAAAATAAGACGCCCCTTGCATTCTTCTGGCTTTTCTAAAAAATATTTTAATGAATCTTTTTGATTTAAATCCAACTGCTCTTGCGCCCAACGTTCTAACCTAAAATCCTCATTTAAAAAACCAATCATAAAAGAGGCATTTAAATACAAGATCACATCTTCACTATCTCCTGAAACCCAATTATTTTCAAACCATTTTGCAAGCATTGTGGACTTTCCCCATCCACCTGGAGCAACAAAAGCTGTCGCCATCTTAGTGGATTTCAGAAAAGAATCAATTCTTTGTTCTGCATTAGATCTACTCACAACCGAATCAAACGGAAGTCCTGATTGACCTTTTATTAATTGATAGGTTTCTTGACTAAAACTAAATGCTTTTTTGTGCAGATCTGACCAAGCATTTTCATGCTCATTTACTTTTTCTGGTACGCTTTCTTGTTTTGAACAGAAATCCTGCCAAGACTCGAAGCCAATATAAAGAGAAAGAATGTTTAATGTGAATTTTGCAGGAGATGTTCTAGATTTTAAAAATCCAAAAATACGCCGAACTGTTGTGGTGCTTATTCGACTTCCAGTTTTATCGCATATTTCATCCGCCAGTATTCTACAATCCTTAGTGTACAAAAGTTGGGAACCAAATTTCTTTAAAACTTCAGTTTTTAGGTGTTCAAACATAGTCGTAGTAGTGCTAGAAATAGTGATTTTCTCAAATTCTGGTTGAAATTAGAAAAGAAATGTCACCAAGGCAATCACCAATTTATCTTCAAGCATGATAAATTTATATCTACGTTGTTTGAGTCTATAATAGCGTTATCGAAGATCTGAACTTTCTGAACTCCCTATAATCATTGGCATTTCGAAGCTATACAAGAAAACGTTTTCAAATTATTTAAAGACCATTCAAAAGTTCATTAATTATGTAAATACTATAAAAACCAAAAACACAAAACAAACAACTAACAGCACACTAGTAGTCAACCCATAGCACTAAACTGTCTATTATTACAAACATCAATCACGATCATAGGTAATAATTAGAATATAATCTTTTAAAAAAAAATTCCCGGTCCTACAATAAGTAAAACCGGGAATTTGAATATTCCTTTTAAATAAATACGCTATTACTTAGACTTAAAAGATTTTAAATCCAATCTTAAGTCTTGGATAAGAAATAGCATTCATAAAAGTTGTTTTTTGATCTGCCCCTTGAACTCCAGGCATTTTAACAATTTCAGTATGTTGATACATGAAATTAAATACATTTACTTCCAAACCAATAAATAAGGACTGGGTAAAATAGTAATCAACTCCACCAACTACAGCACCACCTAAACCAATAGCTGTTGCTGTTGCGACACCGCCACCACCAGAATTCACTTCATAATCACCATTCTCCTTTTCCAACCATGAAATCTGAGTTTTCTCAAGACGTTCATACATGAAGTTAAAGCGGCCTCCTAAATAAAAATCAGTATTTCTTAGTGCTCTAACATCTTTATTAAACTTGAAATGATAATCGGCACCTGCAGACATGTAAAGTTTATGGTTTACTGTTTCAGGGCTTCCCTGAATAGCAGGAATCTCAGATCCTACTATAACTGATCCATTTGAATCACTCAATGGCGAAAAGCCAGTATAAGCTTCTTCTCCAGGTGTAGATTTATAACCATATGAACCAAACAGGTTTAATGAAATCTTATCACTCAAAAAGTAATTTAACGAAATACCAGCCATATTTGTTAATGATGCTGGCTCCTTTACTGAGAAATTATCATCAGAACCTAATCTCGAAACATAATAACTATCTGAACCATTATAGATTGAATAATTAGGTAGTACGGATGGATTTATATCAGTAACATCATTATCTCCCAACACCAAAGCAACAGTAAGGTTGCCTTTTTTTGGTAGCAATTCCATTTTACCTTGAGCATTTACAGCAGTACACAATAAAAGTGATAGGGAAATCAAAGAAATAATTTTTCTACACATAACTCTTTGTTTTTGAATTTGATTTCATAAAAGTCTCCTCTCGTGAGAGGAGACTTAGTATTTTCACTTTTAGTTTAATAAAGCATTGTATTCAGCTTGTCTATTATCTAGATTTGCTTTCGTTTCTGCAACCTTTAATGTTAGTCTTGCAATTTCAGCTTCCTCGATCACGATAGCTAATTCTTGATCTCTAACAGCTTCAGCTTGACCATAGTCACCTGCTACAATCTCAGCAAGCATTTTTTCCTCAGCGTAGATATCTTCGTCAACATCCTTGATCTCTTCTTCTAAGGCTTCAATTGCATCATCAATATTTTCAACCATATCTTCAAGCTTCGCTGTTTCTGTATTCTCCGTAGAAGTATTGTAGATAAATACTAAAGCATTCAAACGAGCAACCTCATCTGCAATTAGACCAATAGCATCAGCTTCAGCAGTTTTAGCATCAGCAGCATCTGAAGCCGCAATAGCAGCAGCAGTAGCAGCATCAGCAGCAGCTTCATCAGCAACATCTTTAGCATCTTTAGCAACATCTTCAGCAGCAATAGCAGCAAAATATGCAGCATTTAAATCAGCTACAGAAGCATCAAAAGTAGCTACAAAAGCATCAGAGATTGCTTTTTTAGCAGCATACTCCTCAGTTAAAGCAGCTAACTCTTCTTCTAATAATTCCGTTTCATATGTAGTTAGATCAGGAGCGTCAAGTTCGTCTTGCTTCGCATCCATAGCATCTTTAGCAGCAGATGTTTCTGCCTTAGCAACATCAAAACCATTTTGTCTAGCAGCAACTGTCAAGTAAATACCTTTTTCTTCGTTAGAAGCAGCACCAGCATTTTCTCCTACCCAAGTAGTAATATCAGCATATGCATCAGTAACAACAGTACTAGCATCAGTAACAACGTCAGCAGCAGCATCTGCAGCATCATCAGCAACTTCAGCAGCAGCATCTGCAGCAACTTTAGCAGCTTTTGTAGCAACTACATCAGCATTAGTCTCATTAGTTTGAATCACCTCAGCTACCACTTTTTCAGTTTCCTTAGCATCTCTTTCAACAATAAAAGCATCCCAATCGTTGGTTTCTTTTAAGTCGTTCACTACAGTTAAACTAGCCACAAGCTCAGCTTTAGCAGTGTTTAGAAGAGCAATATCTGCTTCTTTATTACCTTTTACATCAATATTGTCAAAAGCATACTTAAAACCAGCCAATGCATATTTGCTATCAATCAAATTATTATTTGCTTCTAATAAGTCATTTGTTGCATCGTTCCAATCTCCATAAGCATCTGTGTAAAGATCAAATGCATCATTTAAATCATCATTTTTATCAGTAATTAAACCGTTAGCGATAACAGAAAAATTATATTCAGCCTGAAGCTTTTGTCCGTCCAAAATAATTTTCATGTTTTCAAGTGCCATTAATGCGTTAGCTAAAGCAACTTTTTCATTCGCCAACGCTAGCATAGCATTATCACTCTCTACTTGCGCTTCTGCAATTTCAATTGCATTTAAAGCTTCCGTTTTAGCATTTGCAAGTTGTGCAGCTTTAACTTGAGCTTCTTTAAGAGCAGCTTCAAAGTTCTTAAGAGCAGCTTCAGCAGTTCTATAGGCAGCATTTGCTTCTTCAACAGTTGCTTTTGCAAGATTAACAGCCGCTTCAGATTTAAAATATTCTGCTCTAGCATTTCTCATATTTGCTACAGAATCAGATTCTTCATAAGTTTCACACGCAACAAAACTTAAGGCTAATAAGCCTAGAGATAAAAATTTCAACTTCATAATTGTTTTTGATTTTACATTAAAAATTATTTCCAGAACAAAACAGGCTAAATAATGAATTTAAAAACTACTATTATTTTGTTCAGTGCAAATGTATGACATTCAAAATTATGATACAACTATAATTATGTAAATACGTACTTACACAATGCAACTACGTTACAAATGCACATAACTACGTCTATTAAAGCAATTATAAAAGCGATTTCAAAATAATTAAAAAACATAACAAATCAATATTTCATCTGATAAAAAAGTTATGTATTGATATATTATGAGTATTTAATAGGTCAACTAATAGCCACATATATAATTATGTTCCAATAATTTAAAACAAAAAAAGAGAAACGTTAAACGTTTCTCTTTTGAAAATCAATATTTATTTTATCCTATTTTTTTGTTTTGGTAAGTGAATGAGCCAATTGTTTTAATCTTGATAAAAAAACCTTCTTTTTACTTTCAGAAACTTCAATTTCTTTTCCATTTGTTAAAATGATACGTCCACCTCGTCCCTTAATGTATTGACTCGTGTAATTAAGGTTTACCAAATGTTTACTATGTACTCTACAAAATACATCTGGAGGTAAAATCTCTTCAAAATTGGAAAGGACTTTTGAAACCATTAAAACAGTTTCGTCACTTAAGTAGAACTTTGTGTAACTACCATCTGCTTCACATCTTAAAATCTGATTCAATTCAATTATCCTAAGACCATTTGCAGTTGGCAATATGATCTTTTGATGATGATTATTTAAACTATCACAAAGAATTTTTATCTTTTCATTTAAATCAACATCCTGATTATTTTCTTTGTAACGCTCTACTGCTGCCTGCAATTCGATATAGTTAATTGGCTTTAGCAGATAATGAAGAGCTGAAAATTGAAAAGCCTTAATCGCAAAATCATTAAATGCAGTTGTAAAAACGACTTCAAAATCACGATTAGAAACTTTTTCTAATACCTCAAATCCATCCCCATCAGGCATCGAAATATCCAAAAAAACCAGATTTGGCTTTAAATTATTGATTGCTAAAATACCCGACTCAACATTATGAGCAAAGCCGATCACCTCAACACCTGTACAATATCTCTCCAATAATTTATGAAGTGTCGATTGACTCTTCAATTCATCATCAATAATTAATGCTTTTATCATTAGCTCACAATTTACTTAGAACTCTTACAGATCATAAATATATAAAAAAAGCACCCCAATGGGATGCTTTTAAAAATATTTATGTTACAATTATTCATTAATCCCTACCAAGTCAAGAACAAAAGCATACTCCAATGCAACCTCATGATAACGTTCAAATCTACCTGAAGCTCCTCCATGTCCAAAATCCATATTAATTTTAATAAGTAATGGATTTTTATCGGTTTTCATGTCTCTAAGTTTTGCCACCCACTTTGCAGGTTCCCAATACTGAACTTGAGAATCATGTAGACCTGTGGTTACTAACATTGCAGGATAATCTTTAACCTCTACATTATCGTATGGAGAATAAGAAAGCATGTAATCGTAATATTCCTTGTCTTTTGGATTTCCCCACTCATCAAACTCACCTGTAGTTAAAGGTATTGTCTCATCGAGCATAGTGGTTACAACATCCACAAATGGGACTGCTGCAATAATCCCTTTGTAAAGATCTGGTCGCATATTACTAATCGCTCCCATTAACAATCCTCCTGCACTTCCACCCCAGGCAAATACTTTATCTTTTGCAGCAAATCCTTCTGAGACCATAAACTCAGCACAAGCATTAAAGTCGGTAAAAGTATTTATCTTCTTTAACAACTTTCCATCTTCGTACCAATAACGACCCATTTCCTGTCCTCCTCTTACGTGTGCTGTTGCAACAACAAAACCACGATCCAATAGACTCAAACGAACCGAACTAAAATAAACATCTGAACTACTACCATAAGAACCGTAAGCTGACAACCAAAGTGGATTGGTTCCTTTTTTAAATTTATCTTTTCGGTAAACTAATGAAACTGGAACTTTTGTACCATCTTCAGAAATAGCCCAAACACGTTTTGCTTCGTAATTATCTTTCTGAAAATCACCAATAACCTCTTGCTGCTTCTTGATTGTTTTTTCTTTAGAAACCATATTATAATCTATGGTTGAAGAAGGTGTAGTTAAAGACGTATATCGATAACGAAGAACATCTGTTTTAAATTCAGGGTTTGTTGAAATTCCCGCGTTATAGGTTTCTTCTCCAAAGTCTAAGTAATGCTCATCTTTGCCATTCCAATTCATGATACGCAATTGATTTAAGCCATTTTTTCTTTCTCCAACAACTAAAAAGTTTTCAAAAATCTCAAAATTACTTAAGTAAACATCTTCGCGATTTGGAATTACTTCTGTCCAATTAGACTTCTCTGTTTTTGACACAGGAGTTTTCATTAAACGGAAATTTTTCGCTTCTAAATTCGTTCTGATATAAAAATCGCCTTGATAATGATCAATACCATATTCCAAATTATTTTCACGAGCTTGGAATATTTCAAATTTACCATTTGGATTATTTGCTTCTACAAATCGATACTCTGCAGATAAAGTACTGGTAGATCCAATAATGATATATTTTTTCGATTTCGTTTTGTAGCAGAAAGTATAAAATGTATTGTCTTTTTCTTCATACACCAACTCATCCTCTTCGGTAGGTGTACCCAATATATGCTTAAATACCTTGTATGGCAACAATGTTTCAGGATGCTTTATGGTATAAAAGATGGTTTTATTATCGCTTGCCCAAGTAATACCTCCTGTGTTATTCCCAATTTCATCGGTATAAACTTGATCATCCACTAAACTTTTAAACTTAATGGTATATTTTCTTCTACTTACTGTATCTTCCGAAAAAGCCAAAATTTTATTATCCTCACTTACTGAATAATCTCCAACTGCAAAATAACTATAGCCTTTTGCCATTTCAGGAACATTAAGCATGATTTCCTCATCAGCATCTAAAGATCCTTTTTTACGACAGTACAAAGGATATTCTGCATCCCCTTCTGTTCTGCTGTAATAGTAATATCCATTTGATTTGTAGGGCACAGACTCATCTGTCTTTTTAATACGGGCAACCATTTCATCAAACAATTTTGTCTGAAAATCGTCCGTATGCTTCATCATAGCATCTGTATATGCATTTTCCGCATTTAGGTAATCGATAACCTCTGGATCTTCCCTTTGATTCATCCAATAGTAATTATCAATTCTAGTATCTCCATGAACCGTAAGTTCTTTTTTCACCTTTTTAGCTACCGGTGGCTCTGGCGCTGTTGTTTTTTGACTACAAGACATAGCAATAAAGGAAGTTAATGTGACTCCCATAAGTAATTTAATGTTCATAACTATAGGCAATTTATAAGTGTTTGTTAGTACTGAATTTCAAATACGCAACGATAATTCATCCTTACGTAAATTTTGACATCCTAATTTAACAAAAATCACCCTTTATTCAATACAAAATTAGATGGACTCGGATTTGATACGATTAACCGAATAATTAACAAGACGAAAGCACTTTCAGATAAGAAATTCCTAATCGAACTTTGTAATATTCTATATCTTCTTTTAAAAACAAATGCAAATCCTTTACGCTAGATGTTTTATTTAAAGAATAATACGCACTTTCTATTTGCTCTATTTCTGAAGGATTTAAATATTCTGTAAGATCAATATCCGCACCTTTTTCGTATAAAGAAGCCAAATGAGAATATATTGTTACAGGGTTAACCTTCCTAATCTGTGCAATCTCGTCTACCGAATAACCTTGCTTATAAAATTCATAAGTTTCATAAAATGATTGGCTGCTTTTTTTTGCCTCCTTATTTTTTTTCTGTTCAAATTCTAATATCTCATTGATAAAGAATTCGCCATACAATTGATATTTTCGTTCACCAACTCCAGATATCATTTTCATTTCGAATTCACTTGTTGGTTTTTCATCAACCATCTCGTGCAATGTTGCATCAGAAAAGACTAAGTAGGGAGGAATATTCTCTTCTCGAGATATCTGAAGACGTAATTTTCTTAATGCCTCGAACAATCCTTCGCGAGCTTCTTGTTTGGTCGTTTTAACAATTGGCTTAATAGTTGGTTCCGACTTCATCGAAGCCAAATGAACCAAATTAACCATACGCTCCCCAAACAATACTTCCCTACTCTGTTCTGTCAGTTTTAAAGCATTACCTTCATCATAAGCAACTGAAATATAGCCCAAGTTCAATAATTGAAGCATATATTGTTGCCAATCCTGATGCGGAACATCTTTACCGGCACCATAAGTTTTAACCTTATCATATCCCTTAGAAAGAACCTCTTGACGGGAAGAACCTCGTAAAACATCTATAACTGTTCCTGCAGCGACTTGCTCCTTTAGCCGAACAATAGCAGAAAGCGCTTTTTGTGCAATTAAAGTTCCATCAAATTGCTTTGGTGGATCCTTACAAACATCACAATTACCACAATCTTCTTCTAAGTGTTCTCCAAAATAACTCAACAATATTTTTCTTCGGCATATTTGTGCATCACAAAACTGTTGTATACGTTCAAGTTTAGCATTTGAAACTTCTTTCAAAGCCGATTCCTCAATAAACTTTCGGTGAACAATTACATCTGAAAAGCTATAGAACAATAGTGTATCAGCTTTTAAACCGTCGCGACCAGCACGCCCAATTTCCTGATAATAGGACTCTATATTTCGAGGTAAATTATAATGAATTACCCATCGCACGTTCGACTTATCAATTCCCATTCCGAAAGCAATGGTTGCGCAAATAATTGGTATATCGTCGTTAATAAAATCCTCTTGACGCTTCGCTCTTTCTTCCGGCGATAATCCGGCATGGTAATAACTGGCATTAACACCCGAATTTCTTAACTTCTCAGATAAACCTTCACAAGCTTTACGGCTCAAACAGTATATAATACCAGATTGATGTGGGCGTTGTCTTAAAAAACCAAGAATACTCTTAAATTTATCTTTCCCAGGTGCTACTTTCAAACTCAAATTAGGTCTGTCAAATGATGAAAGAAACCTTTTGGGCTCATTCAAACCTAATTGGTTAATAATGTCTTTTTGAGTCAAACTATCAGCAGTAGCTGTCAAAGCAACAACCGGCACCAAAGGAAATTGCTTTTTCAGATAGGCCATCTTAGAATATTCAGGACGAAAATCGTGTCCCCAGACCGAGATACAATGAGCCTCATCAACAGCAAAAAGATTCACTTTAAGTTGTAAAAGCAAGTAATAGAATTCTTGACTTACCAATTTCTCGGGAGACACATAAAGCAATTTTATTTTCCCCTCGTGTATATCTTCAATAATCTCATTTTGAACCTGAGTCGATTGAGAACTATTTAAAAAGCCAGCTTTTACTCCGTTGGCTTGCAAACCTTCAACCTGATCCTTCATTAATGCAATTAAAGGAGAAACTACAATGGCCACACCTTCCATCATTAAAGCCGGAATCTGATAACACAAAGATTTACCCCCTCCGGTAGGCATGATAACTAAAGCATCTTCACCTTCAAGAATTGATTGAATAACCTCATCCTGTAAGGGACGAAATTTATCGTATCCAAAATATTTTTTTAAGGCTCGTTTTGCTGTAGACATTGATCACATTTAATTGGGATGACAAAGCTAGTACAATTGCTGATAGGTAAAAAATGATTTTATTAACAAGGCTGTTAAACTTCTATAAAACCCATTGTTCGTAACTTTGAAAAAGATGTTTTTACAACACACAAAATAATTCAAAAAACTGACAAAGATCATACAAATAAAATGATTCCATATCGAGCAAAAAATTACTTTTGACGCCAACAACAAACAACAAACACTCAAGTTAAAACTATGAACGCAATTAAGTCGATTAAAGAGACTAATTTCCTTAAACAACGAAGATACGAAGCTGTGATGTTCCTGATCACTTTCTTTGGTATTTTCGGCTATGTAGGTCACACGATGGGAGTAGCTAACATGCTAAACACTATTATGAACACAGCCTGGGATCTTCTTATGAACACAGTATTCTACATTATGGGTATTACTGTACTATCTGGAGCTCTAGGTAAACTACTTATCGAATTTGGTGTCGTACGTCTGTTAGAAAAAATTCTAGCCCCACTAATGAAACCTCTTTTTAACCTTCCAGGTGTAGGTGCATTAGCCGGAGTTTTAACTTTTCTTTCTGATAATCCAGCTATCATCAGTTTAGCTAACGACAAGAACTTTAGCAAGTATTTTAAGAATTACCAATTGGTATCCTTAACCAATTTTGGTACTGCATTCGGTATGGGACTTATTGTGATTACATTTATGTCTACACTTAAGATTCCTGGTAATGACGAAAACTTATTTATTCCAGCTCTTATTGGACTTGTTGGTGCTTTATTCGGAGCTGTTGTTTCGACAAGGTTAATGCAAAGATTAATCAAAGGGCATATTCCTGTTCGAGAAGATAAAGATTATGAAGGAGCAACTGAAAAAATTAGCTTTAAATCGGAAGGTGGCGTATTTCTTCGATTCCTTAATTCCATATTAGATGGTGGTAAATCTGGTGTAGATTTGGGATTAGCTATTATACCTGGTGTATTGATTATCTCAACTATGGTGATGATGCTAACGTTCGGACCTAAAGATCCTGCCATTGGATACCAAGGTTTAGCTTACGAAGGTGTTACCTTACTTCCAGATCTTGCTGGTCACGTTTGGTGGTTATTCGAAGGTTTATTTGGTTTCAAAAACCCTGAATTAATTGCATTCCCTGTTACTTCTTTGGGAGCTGTAGGTGCTGCTTTATCTCTTGTAAAAGCATTTATCGCTAAGGGAATTATCGATGGTAATGTGATTGCTGTATTTACAGCAATGGGTATGTGTTGGAGTGGCTATTTAAGTACTCACACAGCTATGCTTGACACTTTAAACTATCGTGAACTAACATCAAAAGCACTTCTTTCTCATACTATTGGAGGTATTTTGGCAGGAACATTTGCCCACTACCTTTATTTACTTGTAAATATGTTTCTATAAATATATTTCACACCTATATTTTAAAATGCCATCTCGTTTGAGATGGCATTTTTTTTATGGAATTAATGCATATTCTTTACAATTAATTAGATATTAACTTCTCCATTAACCATTGAATTCTACATTTACCTTATTACTAAATCAAACACACTTATATGAATTCTATTAAAACTCTAGGCTTATCCTTATTGCTCATTCTCTTTTTGTCGAGCTGCGACAAAAAATCCAATAACGAAGTCAAGATTACAAATCAAGCTCCAGAAAATGAATATTCAGCTATTTTTGGAGGAGGTCCTTTTTATTCTGGAGGAAATGAAGTTATCGACGATTTAAGAAATTCTGGTTTCAACACGGTAATTCTTTGGACCATTCATATTGACGAAGATGGTAGCATGAATTTAAATGATCAATCCATTATTGATAAAAATGGTAATTATATCGGAGATCCTGAATGGAAGAATAGATTGATTCGTCTTCAGGAAGAACCAAGTTCTGTTGAAAGAATTGAGATTGGTGTTGGCGCTTGGGGAGCTAAATCGTGGGAGAATATAAAAAACTTAATTGCTAGCGAAGGAACCGGCTCTGACACGAAACTATACAAGGCCTTTCAGTTATTACAAGAAATAACTGGAGCTGCTGCTGTAAATTACGATGATGAAGTAACTTTTGACGTAGAATCAACAGTTCAATTCAGTTTAATGCTAGATAATTTAGGCTACAAAATTGGACTTTGCCCATACAACGAAGTAGCATATTGGAAATCGGTTTACGAACAAGTTGAAGCAAAGAAACCAGGTGCAATTGATCGAGTTTACCTCCAATGCTATGCTGGAGGAAATAAAAATCTACCGTCGCAATGGAATCAATATTTTGGAGACATAAAAGTTTCTTACGGATTGTGGTCTAAGAATGGAGGCGATTGCAAACAAGGTGACAATCCTGATGAGATAAAAAAGAAAATAGCTTCTCAAAAAGAAAATATTTCTGGTGGCTTTATTTGGCTATACGATGACATCCAAAAATGTCAAGCTTATGGCTCAACCAGTTCATATGCAAAAGCAATTAACGAAGGCTTGAAATAACATCAATAAAAAAAAGGAAATCAGCATCGACTGATTTCCTTTTTCATTTCTTATATTATTGTACTTTTATTCCATCGTTACTACTGTTATTCCTGCACCACCCATCTGAATTTTCTCATCACGAAAGTGTTGAACCAAATCAATAGTCTGTAATTGTTCTCGAATCATCTGACGAAGAATTCCTCCTCCTGTTCCATGCAGAATACGAAACTCGCCAACATCGAGCATGATAATTTCATCGATATGATCAATTACGACTTGAACAGCTTCTTCACCACGCATACCGCGCACATCCAAATCGGCTTTAAAACTCAATTTTCTTTTGGATATTTTCTCCTGAATTAAGGATGAAGTTTTATTATAGGTCTTTTCCTGTTTCTTAACTTGAGACTTGCTCACTTTTGTCAATCGTACCTTTTTAACGGAAGTAAGAATATTTCCGAAGGCAACTACTGCTGTTTTTGCATTAAGCTCTACCACCTCACCAACTGACGATTGTGTATCTAATTTCACAAAATCACCTTTTTCAATAACATCTGGATTAAATTTCTTTTTAGCTTTTTCAATTGTTTTTGAATCGGTAGCAACAGGTTCTTTTGTCTCTGGTGTAGTTCTCTTTCCTCCTTTTTTTTCTCTCTCTTTTAGTTTCTGTATTTTTCTATTTATGCGCTCCTCTTCTTTCAGCTCCTCTTTAGTTAGCTTAACCTTTACTTCTTCAAACTCTTTACGGATTTTTCGGGTTTTTTCTTTATCCGCTTTACTCTCTTTAATTTCACGAATGGTTCTCTCTATGGACTTATTCGCACTATTCAATAACTGAGCAGCTTCCTCTTTGGCTTTTTCAATGATTTCTTTTCGAAGCTTACTGGCATCTTTCAATTCCTTATCGTACTGCTCCACCAAATCGTTCAACTTTTTATCGCTTTTCCTGATATTGTTACGTTTGGTTTCCCAGTATCGCTTATCACGCACAATATCACGCAAGTGTTTATCAAAGTTGATATGATCGCCACCAATAATATCGGTGGCCGATTTCAGGATTTCCTCTGGTAAACCAATTTTACGGGCGATCTCAAAAGCAAATGACGAACCTGGCTTACCTACCTGTAATTGGAATAAAGGTTGTAGCTTATGAGAATCGTATAACATAGCACCATTCTCGATTCCTTCGGCCTCTGAAGCGTAGTGTTTCAAACCTGTATAGTGAGTCGTGATAACACCTCGTACTTGTTTTCTATTCAGCTTATCCAAAATCGATTCGGCAATGGCACCACCTACAGCAGGCTCGGTACCTGTACCAAACTCATCAATCATCATCAGGGTTTCAGCATTTGAGTATTTCAAGAAATGCTTCATATTAATCAAATGCGAACTATAGGTACTCAAATCGTTCTCCATAGATTGCTCATCACCAATATCGATGAAAATATTATCGAAAATTCCCATCTTCGATTTCTCACCCATTGGAACCAATAAACCGCATTGGAACATGTATTGTAGCAAACCCATCGTTTGCAAACACACCGATTTACCACCGGCATTGGGTCCTGAAATAAGAACGATACGTTGCTTATCGTTTATTTCAATATTTAATGGAACTGCTTTTCTTCCTTCCCCCTTCAAGGTTAAATAAAGTAGAGGATGAACTGCATTTTCCCATAAAACTTTAGGCTCTTTACCCATTAGAGGCATTAGACCATTAACTTGAATCGCAAACTTTGCTTTGGCTCGAATAAAATCTATTTGAGCTAAGAATTCGTAGGCTAAAAACAAGTCGTTGACATAAGGACGGACTTGTTCAGTAAATTCACGAAGAACTCTAATTATCTCGCGACGCTCAGCATATTCCAATTCACGAATTTCGTTATTGGTTTCTACAATCTCAGCAGGTTCAATATAAGACGTCTTACCCGTTGCCGATTCATCATGAACAATACCTTTTATTTTTCGTTTGTGTGCCGATGGAATTGGAATAACAACTCTTCCATCACGAATAGAAAGTGCCACATCCTGTTCTACCCAACCTTCTTTTTGGGCAATACGTAACATTCCTTGCATACGTTTCGAAATGGTCGATTGCTTCTGAATCAAGCTACTTCTAATATGTTGCAATTCTGGCGATGCATTGTCTTTCATCCGACCATGCTTGGTCAATATGGCATTTAACCTCTCAAAAATATAAGGGTACATTTTCACATTCCCCGTTAATCTCATAAGGTATGGGTAACTTCCCTCCTCTTTGTTCTTAAAAAAACGCAGAATAGCAGATATTGACTCTAAAGAACGTTTTAAATTGAATAATTCATCAAGTTCTAAATAAGTCCCGTCAATTCGAATTTTCTCTAAACTCTGACGTACATCAATAAAATGTCCCAAAGGAAAATTCTCTTCCTCAAGACAAATGGTTTTAAATTCATTGGTTTCGCTAACCCGGCGAGTAACACGCTTAAAGGATTCGGAAAACTTTAGCCCATCGACTAAATCTTTTCCTAATTGACTTAAACATTGTTTCTTTAGTAGTTCTCTAACCTTATCGAAGCGTATCTTCGTTTCAAAATTATCTGGATATATCACGTGTGTCTGTACAATCTTAGTTATTTCTTCTGCAAAATTAACAAAAGAGCTTGAAGAGGCAAAAGTAAAGGAACAACACATAGGTGTTATTCCTTTTTATTATTTAATAACTTTGGAATTGCAATTTCTCTTTAGGTACTCTTCCGACTGTCCTATTCCAAACTTCACAGCTTCTTTCCAATCTTTGCAGGCGGCATCTTTTTCTCCCATCTTGTACAAGCAAATACCTCTGTTGGCATAGGCTGCACCATAATCAGGCTTTAGATTAAGGGCATAGGTATAATCCAAAACAGCTGTACTAATCATCTTTTTTGCTAAACAGATATTAGCTCGATTAAAATAGTAACGATGTACCAAATGAAAATCTTCTCCATTTAATTTACTATAAGCAATTGCCATACTATATTCAGCCATCGCCCTCTTAGCCTCACCTTTCAAATTGTACATTTCTCCAATGTAATAACAAATTTCATCGTCTTGTTGAAATATTTTTTTCGATTTTTGAAGTATGGAAATAGCTGTATCAATTCGTGTTGAATCATTCATCCCTACACGATATAATTGCAGATATGAATTCCGATTTGTAGAATCTAGAGCAATTGCTTGAATCAAAAGATTGAATCCTTCCCCGACATTATCAGTTTTAACTTTCTCAATGGCCTGATTTGTTAATACAATCGCTTTATTTTTATCCGCAAGTGATACTTGATGTACTTCCTGAGCTGATACTCCCAATTTTGAAATCAGGAGAAAGAGAATAATAACTAATTTTAATTTCATTCTGTTTTCTTTTAGACAAAACACTCCCAACAATTGCAAAGAGAACTTGTTTTTGTTAGAAGTGTATTTTTAAATTTTACTGATGTATTAAATAGTAATCCCTCAAATTACAAATACAATGAGAAGCCCACATTAAATGCAACACCACTCGAAATATTTCTAGGATCTCCATCCATATCCTCACTTGGGCGAAGAATTGTAGATTGATAACCTAAACCTAAATCCAAAGCAATTTTATCATTTAGGAAAATAGCAACTCCACCACTTATTCCGTAAACAAAAGTTTTTAGCTTCGTCTCTTCTGAATCAGATACATCTTCCAACTTAAGCGATCCAATTCCAAAACCGCCATGTAAATAAGGTTTTACATTATTATCTCCAAAATAATATCTGGCAAATGGCATGAACGCAAAACTATTTGTTTTGAACTCATCATCATCTTCATCTTTTTCTGTTTGTAAGCTTACGGGTAACTGCAGGCCAACTGCAAATCGATCCGCAACAAAATACCCAACTTGAGGAGCAAATTCAAATTTTGTTGATGAGCCAAGGTCACCATCTCCACCATCATTTTTCCATTTATTATTTACGGATGTAAAATTTAAATTTGAACTACCTCCAATTAATAATCTACCTTGCTCAGTTTGAGCAGATAAAAGTCCTACAAAGCAAAAAAATGCACAAAGAGTAAAAATTAATTTCATAGATTTCTTTTTGATGTATTTGGCCTACTCTTAAGATTTTCGGCAATCTCTTTTTTAAATATGTAAACTTAGATGTGTTAATTGTAATGTACTCGACCACAACATTTCTTAAACTTCAAACCACTTCCGCAAGGACATGGACTATTTCTGCCAAAACTCTGCTTTGTCTTTTTTAAATTTCGGGTTTTCATATTTTGGTTAAAAACCTCGGTCATTATCTCATACAATTCAGGATGTGTTTCTGCAAACTGTTTAGGTTTCTCAAAAAAATATTCACTAGCTACTGCAAAAAACTCTGCTTTATTTGTTCCTCCATAAGGATTTATATCAGATCTTTCCTCATATATCTCATCAATCTTTTTATCTAAAAGATCGAACCATGGAATTGCATATTGCTTTTCTAAAAGTATAGAAGGCAAACCATCAATATTGCCATCCATCTTGTCTATTAAATGAACAAACTCGTGAACAGCCGTGTTTTTCTTATCTGATTCGTTTGAAAAACCGTGCAGCAAGGCTGGTTTAGATAAGATCATCTTTCCTTCCATATACCCACTACCAACCATTCCTAAGATATTTGAGTCTGAAGTAGAAGTTTGAAATTTTTCGTTAAAATTACCTGGGTAAACTAATACCTCATCAAGGTTTGTATATTTCCACTCAGGGAATGCAAATACAGGGATAATTGCACTAGACGCAACTAAAATTCGATCGGTTAAGTCAACATTGATATTAACACCAGTAACTCTGCAATTCAAAAGAAACTCCTGAATTTTAAATTCAAATCTTTTTTTCTCATCTGCAGACAATGCATTATAGAACACTACTTTTTCAACAAGTATGATTCGCCATTCTTTTTGGAAAGGTGACTTTGGCGTTTTCCATTTCTTTTTATTATTCCTCCTAAATAGAAACCACACAATAGCAATGACAATGGCTGAAAGAATTACAATATCCATAATTTAAATTAACACAGTAAATAAATTCAATAGATAAATGTAACACTTTACATTTTTATGTTGGTTATCTCACATGTGTATTATGATTATATAGAAATAATCTAAGCTAATGAAAGTAAAGAATGTTTCACCCCATAAGTTAGTCCATAGTAGTCAAGTTTTAAAAATTATCCTTTATATTAGACTGATTTTCTAAAAAACAGAAAATGTAACTAACCGTAACCCTATTATTTTTATGCATAGTATCAACGACTTTTTAGCCGGAATAGAACAATACCTTGGAGGAAGCCAATGGTTCACTCTTTTATTACTTGGAACCGGACTCTTCTTTACTCTATATCTTAAATTTCCCCAAATTCGATTTTTCGGACACGCTTTAAAGGTGGTTCGTGGTAAATACGACAAGGCCGACGAAAAAGGAGATACATCACATTTTCAAGCTTTAACTACTGCCCTTTCAGGAACTGTAGGAACAGGTAATATTGCTGGTGTAGCATTTGCAATTTATTTGGGTGGTCCAGCTGCCCTTTTCTGGATGCTCATGACGGCTATTTTAGGTATGACAACCAAGTTTGTAGAGGTTAGTCTCTCACATAAATATCGTGAAACAGATGAACAAGGCTTTATTTCCGGTGGTCCGATGTATTACATGAAAAACAAACTTAAAATGCCATGGTTAGCTGCATTTTTTGCTGCTATGACAATTGTTTCATCATTTGGGACAGGAAGTTTACCACAAATCAATTCCATATCAAGTTCTTTACATTCAACTTTTGGTATTGAAAAAATGTTGAGTGGTGGAGTATTGGCAATTCTTCTAGCCATCGTTATTTTAGGTGGAATTAAGCGAATTGCCAAAGTAACTGAAAAATTGGTTCCAACCATGGCCATCATTTATTTTGTAGGTGCATTAGCTGTTATCTTTTACAATTACGAAAATATCATACCCTCCTTTATATCCATTTTCACAAATGTATTTTCAGGTACTGCTGCTGTTGGTGGTTTTTTAGGTGCTGGCTTCTCTTATGCACTAACTAAAGGTGTTAATCGAGGTTTATTTAGTAATGAAGCTGGACAGGGATCAGCTCCTATTGCTCATGCTGCTGCCAGAACAGAAGAACCTGTATCAGAAGGTATGGTAGCCATCCTGGAGCCATTTATCGATACCATCATTATCTGTACACTTACAGGTTTAGTTATTCTTTCATCCGGTGTTTGGAACGAGAAACTTCCAAATCAATTCCAAACTACCGATATGAGTATAATGGCTGATGTCTATGATGATACCAATAAAGAAGACAGGAACGAGTTATATCAATTCTTAGGCAATCAGAAGAAGCTTCCTTTGTTCAATGGTGAGTTGAAGGTGAAAAATGGCAATATCGAGAATCAGGTAAGCATTATAAATGCACGATCAATTGCCGAAAATGTTTTGATCTACAATACTGACGGAGATTTATATTCTGGTAAAGTAAAAATTGAACTAGGGAAATTTACTTCAGAAAATGGAGCCTACTTTAAAGGAAATTCACTTATGCACTCTGCACCTTTAACAGCTGAAGCCTTCACCAGAAGTTATCTAGGTGAATGGGGACGTTGGATTGTTTCCATCGGTTTATTGTTATTTGCATTTTCTACAGCAATCGCCTGGGCCTACTACGGAGGTCGTTCTGTCACCTATTTATTTGGAGCTAAAGGTGTATTACCTTATAGAATTATCTATTGCATCGGATTCTTTATCGCATCATTTGCAGATACAACAATTATTTGGACATTATCAGGAATTACAATTGTGCTTATGGCATTGCCAAACTTAATTGGAATTTTAATGCTACACAAAGACATGAAAACGACCCTAAATACCTATTGGGATAAGTTCAAAAAGGAACATCCTGAAGAAGTGTAAAGCATTATAAATTGTAAAAGAGGCTCTAAGGAGTCTCTTTTTTTTTGTACTTTACTTTTTACCTAAAAGTAAATGAAACATGAAACACATATACAAGAATGAGAGAAACGAATCTTTATTCTCACTAAGTACACTTCCTTGCACCGACAATGAACTTCTCTTAAAAGAAAATGAATATTATCGAATTCTTTGGCTAAAAAATGGAAAAGCCACAATTCGTGTAGATGGTATTGATTATACAATTATTGAAAATCAAATTATTTTCCTGACACCTTTAAATAAAATACAAATTATCGATACGGAAGAGAACATGCTTGCTCTTATTTTTAATCGAGAATTCTATTGTATTCAGCAGCATGATCAAGAGGTATCTTGTTATGGCTATTTATTCTTTGGTTCCTCTGATGTACCAATTGTTAGCCTAAGTTCTGAAGAGCAAAATAGTTTTGATTTACTTTATCAAGTCATGCTTGAAGAATTTGAAAATCAAGATCAAATCCAGGGAGAAATGTTACAAGTTTTATTGAAAAGGTTTCTGATTAAATGCACACGTTTGGCACGAAAAAATCTTGAGAACCCTGAAATTAACCAAGACAAATTGGATCTCATTCGCCAATTTAATGTGTTGGTGGAAATGCATTTTAAAAACAAACACAAGGTTGCTGATTACGCCGATCTTTTAAATAAATCACCAAAAACCTTATCGAACCTATTTGGTGAATACAATAGCAAAAGTCCTTTGCAGGTAATTCAAGAACGGATTGTACTAGAGGCCAAACGTCTCTTTCTTTATACCGATAAAAGTGCCAAGGAGATTGCCTTTGAAATTGGCTTTGATGATGCAGCTCATTTCAGTCGCTTTTTTAAAAAATCGGTTGGAAAAAGCCCTAGCGAATTCAAAAAATCATCCATTATTTAGTACGAAGGGAAAAATCATCAAGTCGCGGGGAAGAATAGCCATTCTTACCCGTTTTTTATTGCTCCATCTTTGTAATGTCATTAGATCGAAAGACATATAATCGTTAAAAGATCAAAATATAAATCATTATAAAAATTAAAACAGATGAGAACAATTTCAGTACCAACGAGAGAACAATTAGACGAAAAAGGACTACAAATTCTAGACAAAGTAAAGGGACAATTGGGAATGATTCCAAATCTTTTTGCCACCATTGCATACTCTAGTGATACATTAGAAAGTTTCCTAAATTTTTCAAGTCAAGTAGGTAAAGGAAGTTTTTCAAACAAAGAATTGGAGACAATAAGGTTGGCTGTTTCTGAAGTGAACGAATGTCAATATTGTTTAGCGGCACATACGGCTATCGCTAAAATGAATGGCTTTACAGAAAATGAGACACTGCAGCTAAGAGATGGTAGTATTGATGATCCTAAATTGAGCGCTATAAGCAACTTAGCAGCTGAAATTTCCAGAAGCAATGGAAAGGCAAGTAATGAAGCTAAAGAAAACTTTTTTGCAGCTGGATTCAATGAAAAAGCACTTATTGATATTCTTGCAGTAGTGACTGAAATCACGTTTACTAATTATACCCACAACTTAACAGAGGTTCCGGTAGATTTCCCTACAGCAAAAGCTTTGGTGAAAAAAGCCGCTTAATATATCAATACTATTCATTTTGCTTATAACAAGAGCTGTTTCAAAAAATTGAAGCAGCTTTTTTATTCAATTTCAATATCGAACTGACTTAGCAAACCAACTACTCCCGAAAGAGAAAACTTTGCCTTTTTTATTTTATTAACTTCTGGATTAATTAGATAATTAAAGGAACTTCTTAAATCAGCTTTTTCAATATTGGTATACTCAAAAACTGTTCTACTTAAATCACAATTGTCAAAATTTGAGCCTGTTAAATCTGTTTCCGTAAAATCGACCTCCTGTAAATTACAATTTACAAATTGAGTCCCTTTCAATTTTAATTTATAAAAAGAAGCCAAATTAAGCTGACAATCCTGAAAGTTTACCGATAATAATAATTGATTACAATCCTGAAATCCAACACCAATCATCTTACAAAACTTAAATTCAGTGTCGCGAATAGCTGTGTAATTTAATTTAGCCAGACTTAAATCGCATTGTTCAAATTCACATTCAAGAAAAATATTCTCAGACAAATCGCAATTCGCAAATGAACAATTCACAAAACGACAATTTTCATACTCTCCTTTTGGCAAGCCTTCTGCTGAATAATCTTTCTTTTCAATAACTTTATCTTCTACGTATTCCATATTAATTAAATTGCATTCTCTAAAATCTCAGCTATTCCTTCTCTATTTACAATCGCTAAACCATGCCTTTCGCTAGAAATTCCTTCTTTTATTTGGTAGGTATTAACAGGAACATCCCCATCTAATCTTGACTCAAAATATTTAAGGTCAACACATTTTTCTGATTCTAACTCCTCTCCAATCTCAGTAATATGACTAGAAATTAAGAATAGTGACTTCTTAGAATTTAAAAATCCTTTTGTTACCAATAAACCGGCATCACATGCGTCTTTCACATTGGTTCCTCGAAATAACTCATCAAAAATAATCAACAAATTCTTCTGTTCTTTAATCTGAGTTGCTATTTCTTTTACTCTCTTTACTTCACTGTAATAATGGCTATACCCAATTTCGATATCATCAGATAGATTAATCGTGGTAAATAAACCATTAAAAACACTTAGCGTACAATCTTTTGATGGAACAGGAAAACCTATATGTGCCAAATAAATAGTTAAAGCTACAGCTTTCAAAAAGGTTGATTTACCTGCCATATTAGGCCCTGTCAAAAAGCAAAGATTCTTGTTTTTTCCTAATTCGAAATCGCACGGTACTGGCTTGGGTACAAAAGGATGAAAGAGTTGCTTTGCATTAAACTTCGGAGTTTCAGAATTTATAAATTTCGGGAAAGTAAAATCACCTTCTTGAGCAATCTTACCTACAGATAAATACGCATCTAATAAATATGTTTTCTTGATTACTTGCTTTAGTAACTCACTGTATTTATCCTTTAACAATGCGTCAAAATGATTAATCTGTCTGAAGGATATTTTTTCTTTCTCATTATTAAATAATGACTCGAAATCTTGATTTTTTTGAATGGCAATAACATCATCTCTAAGTCCAGCGAAAAATACTGGAAGTTTTTCTCCTTTGAATGATTCAATTAATAAACCCAAAAAGTTAAAATGCTCCTGAATATATTTTAATGCCTGTAAAGTTAAATAGTAACCATTTGTTGGCTTTAATTTATAAGAGATTTTATCAAACAATGCATCCAATAAATTATCTCTAAGAGAAGCCGTGTTTAGATTTAAATAATATTCTATAATATCGAGCTTGTCATCGTTTAAACACAAATTAATTTCCTCTTCCAGTCTAAAAGAATACTTAATTGCATCTATTTGATCAACAATATCTTTATAAGCATTAAAAGGAGAATCCATTAACTTATGCAAAGCAATTGAACCACCTCTAGTTTTTGTTTTATCAAAGTATCCGAAAATTGAAGTATCCTTACGATATTTTGGAAATATTTTTAAATCATTTAGCGTTTGTTCGTCTGTTTTAAATTTGAGCATATCTAAAACTACACAAACTATTATAGAGAAACATCCTGAAAAATAAAATTTTTATACTGATTAACCTTAATTAACAATAAAACTACATTTGAATTACTTTTTAATAATTCTTCAATGATCATTTTATTTCAATCCAAATAAATCTCGCCTACACTATAGGTTATCGCGTTTCCAGCAAGTAATAATCTTCCTCCCTTATTTTGACCTTACATTCTATTATAAAAAAACAGCCTCAAAAAAAGAATTCTGAGGCTGCTTAATATAATAATAATCCTAGTTCTCTATTTCAGCAACAAGAGGAGTATCTTTAATATCTTCATAGAACTTAACGTAACTAACTTGCATGTAAGGAATCAACCATAAGAAACCTATTCCTAAAGTTAACATACATAGTAATGACCAAAGGAAAAATCTAACCATCATACAAAACATTTTCCATTTGTAACCATACATCATTGCTTTACTTTTATCAATCGCTTCCATCGCACCAATTGAAGGATTCTCTGCAAGAATAAAGAAACTCATTGAGTAGGAAATTGCAGCAATAATTCCAGGTATAATCAATAAAAGAGACCATAACAAAGTGAAAACCACCATCAATAAATAAGTTCCCAATGCTGTTCCAAAATTATTGAATCCTGAAAATAATTGATTTAACTCAGCTTCTTCATCACGAGAAATTGACAAAAAGAATACTGTTAAGCCTAACATTAATGGTCCAGTAATAATTAAACCTGCAATGGCTCCTGCAATAGGAATAAATTGTAAACTACCTACAATTAAAAGATAAACAACTGTTGTTCCAATAGCAACTCCCCATTTTCCGCTTAGAGATTCTCTAGCACTTCTCATTAGGGCTAAATTTTCGGTTTTCATAGTTTCTTTTTTTTTAATTATTTTATAATACAAGATGAACCTATTGCAAAACTCTTGCTCATTTACACCAACTAACAAACCTAATAAAAACAATCAAGCGAAACAAGATATAATTTACTTACTTGTTAAATAGTCTCACGAGATAAATACTAGTCTAAATAAATCTCACCTACACTATAGGTTATTGCGTTTCCAGCAAGTAGTACTCTTTCCTCTTTATTCTCGCAAAATAAGATTCCTTGACGATCTGAAATCTGATGAGCAAGTAATTCCTTTTTCTTTAATCGTTTGCTCCAAAATGGTACCAAACTACAATGTGCCGAACCCGTTACTGGATCTTCGAATATAGTAGCTCCTGGCGTAAAAAAACGGGATACAAAATCAGCTTCCTCCCCAAGTGATGTGCATACAATCCCTCCATGCCCCAAATCGATTGCTTCCAACTTGTTCTTATCAGGATTTAGTGCCTTAACCTCCTCTTCGGATTTATAAACTAAAACATAGTCTCTAGCCAAAAACACTTCCTGTGGCTGCACATTTAAACTTGCTTTAATTATAGTTGGCAATTCTGCTTTTTCGGGCATTCTTGAAGGAAAATCCAATACGTATCGATCCTCATCGAAGGTAACAGCTAATTCTCCACTGGCAGAGCTAAAGCATATCTTATTTCCAGAATAATTCAAATGTTTTTTGATGACATGAGCAGAAGCAAGAGTAGCATGACCACACAAATCCATTTCGATTTCTGGTGTGAACCATCTAATGTGAAATCCATTATTAGTTTTTGTAAAAAATACCGTTTCGGCTAAATTATTCTCTTTTGTAATCTTCATTAACAAATCATCTGGCAGCCAATCTTCCAATGGAATTACGCAAGCGGGATTACCACCAAAAAGTTGATCTGTAAATGCATCAACATGATATTTAGTCAATTTCATAGGGCCTATTTTTCAGCGTACGATTAGATTTCAATTGTCATTTAAAATTTCCTCGATTTGAGGCTTTGAGTACAATTCGGATTTAATCACCTTACCATCTTCTCGATAAATAGCATTGCCATTTTCATCTAATTTACTCATGTTACTACGGTGTACTTCCTTAAAAATATCGGGATACTTATCTTGCAAACCAAATTCGAGCACTGTTCCCATAACTACGTAATGAATATCAGCTAAAGCATCAGCAACCTCAATTAAATTTCCCGATTCCCATGCTGCCTTTAATTCATCAACTTCTTCTTGAATTATATTCTGCCTCAACTCACATCTTTTTTTATTTGGTATAACAGGTTTCTTTTCCACATTTACCCCAAAGGCTGCGTGAAATTCGTTTACATTTTCTAAAGCTTTCATATTTGATATCAATCTATTTTACAAACTTAAATATCATGATTTCTTTTGTGAAAGCCGAAAAGAATGCACAAAAAAAAAGGCTACCATTAAGGCAGCCTATCAAATATATTTTAGTGGATCTTTATAGTGTTACCGCAAAAGTAAGGAACAAGCGCTCCGATACAGGATTTAAGGTAAGACCACCTCTAACTGGTAAAGAAAAAGAATCTGACAATTTTATTTCATCGTAAGTTGTGATGCTGGCATTTACCAGATTGATTTTATCATCATACATACCATCAAAAGGAGTGAATCCCAACGCGTAGGCAAATTTTTTACCTCCAATAAAATTAGAATATCCCAATTCTACGTAAGTTGAATAACGTTGATCATTATTTGCATCACGATCGAACTCACCATAAAACAAAACAGAGGTCATAATCGAAATAGGAAATTTTTCACAACCTTTATATTTTGCTACAGCGTCAAAAAAGTGAACACTCTTATCGCTGTCAAAGTCGAAAAAATCTGAATTTTCAAAGTCAACATTAGGACAGTAAAAATCGTAAAGACTAAACTGAAATAAGGGTGTATTATAACTCACATAGAAATCGACTTCTTGATAAGATTCATCAAGTGCATATGATCCCCAGACACCAACTGTAAACCGTCCGGTTTGCAATTCGATTGTAGGCTCAATAGTTGGAGCTGTTCCACTATTAAAACCACGCCACAAGTGTCTACTCACAAGATCAATACTTGTATTAACGCTCGTTTTCGAAGGTAATTCGTCTGCTTTTACTCCCCCGCAGATTAGCAATAATCCTATCAAAAAGATAGATTTTAAAAACTTCATCAGTAAATTTATTAAGTGTTGTTGTTTGTCTGACGGAAGCTAATTTACGAATGCAAGATTAAACTGCTACTGTATGATTTTCACTTCCCCCTTGTTCAAAATCGCTGCAAAAATAGAAGAAAAAGAAGGTGCAAATCATGATAATTATCTTATTTCTGATCTGTTATAAAACACAATCGATAGCGCTATCGATTACCTGTTAATAATGAGCTAATTATCAAAAAAGAAAAGGGAAAAAGCACTCGCTTTTTCCCTTCTATATTTAATTGAAATATTTATTAATATTCATCAGGCATTACAAACCAAAGAATGATGTAAACCAATAATCCGGGAAAACCCGCACTAAATATTGAAAGCAATACATAGGCTATTCGGACAATGCTTGTTTCCCATCCTAAATAATCTGCTATTCCTGCACATACACCAGCAATCATCTTATCTGATGATCTTCTTAATTTTCCTGCCATAATACTGTTTTTAATTAATCATCAAATTCTTCGTCATAAAGATCTTCCTGACTCTCCAACTCATCATTGTAGAATGTCTCGGCCTCATCCATTAGATCTACAATCAGATTTTCATCTTCAGGAGCTTTATCTAACCAATGTACCGTCTGATTAGAAGTAAAATCCTCTACATCACATTCAATAATACACTTAGGAGAATGTGTGTGGATGATAAAAAGAGTATCTGGTAACTCTTGTGAATTGTCTGCTAATAAAAACTTTGGGAGCATAACTTATTTTTTAATTTCGATGTAAATATAGGAAGAGATTGAATTCCAAGCAACAAAATTAGACTAACTATTTATAATTTAAGCATTTTTATCAATATGCCGTGCATCTTCAAGATCAGACAGCTCAATTTCAATCTCGTCGCTCATCATTTCATTTTGAATTTGGATCTACCTTAGTTAGGGAATTACAACTATTTTATCAGTTCTGCTTTCATTCCACTTTACTTATCAATCCTATAAATCAACTTCAAAAGGAGAGTGTATAAATAACAACCACACAAATCATAAACTTATAACACTGATAATGAACACCATTACAATCTAAATATGATTTTCTATGCAAACGTTTCTTATAAATTAGAAAAAGACCCGCAGGTATTATTTTATTACTTTCTTGTTGGATTAGTCAGAATATCTTCCTAAACTTGTATCAAATAAACAGATCAAAATATCCGAATTAGCAATGAGCAATTTCCTTCAAAATAACAAAATGACTATGTCTATGTGTACAACCTGTTGTATGTGTATGGAAAGTCGCGTTATGCAAAAAGGAACAGCTTAATTGAAAAAAATTCGGTATCAGGATATTTTCATAAGCCTTTTTGCATTAGCAGAAAGGCTTTTTTTATATCCAAAATAATGATCTCGACAAGAAATGTAAACAGTACAAGAATCTATTTCTCTATAAAGGATGAAAAGAAATTCAGACCATACAAAAAACAGATCCAACCTAGCATTATGTTGTTGTATGTGTATGTTAAGGTATCCACCCTAGCAGAAATCGTTATGTACCTAAATGAACATTACATATCGAGTCTTTCTGCATTGCAGAAGGACTTTTTTTATTCTTGTAAGTCAAGTGAAATGAAAGAGAAGAATTACAGAAGCATCCTAAAAACCATATCCTGGAGAACGATAGGAACAATTGACACCATACTAATTTCCTACTTCGTTATTGGAGATTTAAAATGGGCCATGTCGATTGGCGGAGTTGAATTGTTTACGAAAATGGGACTCTATTTTGTTCATGAACGAACATGGAATAAAATTCAGTTAGGCAAAGAAAAAGAGCATCCTATTGATTATCACATTTAAAAAGCAAGATCATGTCAAAACATAATAAACAATTTTTACCAATCGCCTTAGATATTACAGATAAGAAAATACTAATTATTGGTGGCGATGAAGACGCTTATAAAAAACTGAAAATATTACAGAGGAGTACAGATTTAATTGAAGTAATCGCTCCTAAAATCATCGACTGGATAAAAAATGCAGGAGTGATTTTCCACGAGAAACAATACGATAAGAGCATTCTTAAAGATTACTTTTTAATATACAGTTGTGTTGAAGATCCTGCATTTGTGAGACAATTAATAAGAGATACAAAAGAAGCAGGCGTACTATTAAATGTTCACGATCAACCTAATTTGTGTGAATTTGTATCTCCTGCAATTTACAAGCAATCGAATGTCAGTATTGCTGTTAGCTCTAACGGTAAAGATGTTTACGAATCGATACGAGTTAGGAACCAATTGAAAGATTACTTTGAAAATTATCAGCTTCAAAAACTACTAATTGCCAATTAAGATGGGAAAAGAATATCAAATCAATCAAGAACAATTAGCTCAGCTTAATCAGCTGATTCAAAATTTATCTGCCGATCAGTTGGTATGGGTAAATGGATACATATCGGGAATCATTAATGGAAAAGATGATGCACTCTTGCTCCCCAAAATCTCTGTTCCAAAATCAGCGGAAAGCATAACAATTTTGTACGGGACACATACAGGACACAGCAAAGAAATAGGGCTCGATTTATACGATAAAGTGCTTGCCTTAGGTTTTAATGCAAAACTACAAGGTGTAGATGATTATAAGAAGAATGACTTGAAGAAAGAAAAGTATGTCTTCCTAATAATTAGTACTCATGGTGAAGGTGATGCTCCAATTCAGGCAGAAGATTTTTACGAATATGTGCATGGCACAAGAGCGCCAAAACTACCAGATACCAAATATGCTGTACTTGCGTTGGGCGATAAAACATACAAGAAATATTGCCAAACAGGTATCGATTTCGATCAACAGTTTACAAAATTGGGAGCACAAGCAATAATTCCTGTGCAAACGAGCGATGTAGCTTACGAAGAAGTTGCAGAAAAATGGATCGAAACAATTCTGAATGAATTAAAAACTCTAGCTCCAGAAATAGCGAGCAGTCCGCAAAGCAAGTCGACTTCTGCTCCAAAAAAGAAATTTAACCGTTCAAATCCTTACTATGCTGAGGTTCTGGAAAAAGTAAGAATCACAACAAGCGATTCTGAAAAGGAAATTTATCATGTTGAAATCTCTTTAGAAGATTCTGGAATTGAATATCAGGCAGGTGATAGCATTGGTATTCTTCCTAATAACCCAATCGATTTGGTTGATTTACTAATAAATAAATTCGAAGATGATCCAGAGCGAATTGTAACAGTTGGCGAGAAAGAACTTAGCTTGTTTAGAGCCTTACAAAACAAACTGGAAATAACGGTTTTAAATCAGGAAGTACTGACAAAATACAATGCTCTTGTTCAGAATAAAGATCTGGAAGCACTGCTAAACAATGAAGACAAACTAGAAGAATATTTGTATGGCGCTGATGCATATGATTTGCTGGAAGATTATCCTGGTGAAATTACAAGCGATCAATTCCTGTCGGTTCTTAGAGTTTTGTACGCTCGCCTCTACTCCATTTCATCTGGGCCTAGTGCTAATCCCGAAGAGGTTCACATCACCATTGCATCGGTAAGATATCAGCAAAAAAAGCGAGACCGTAAGGGTGCTTGTTCTTCTTATGTTAGCGATGAAATTAATGCAGGCGATCACATTCCTATTTACATCGATAAAAATGAAGCATTCCGTTTACCGGATGATGAAAATAAGCCTTTAATAATGGTTGGAGCAGGAACAGGTGTTGCTCCATACAGAAGTTTCTTACAAGAACGAGAACAAAATAGTGCGAAAGGAAAAAACTGGTTGTTCTTTGGTAATCAACGCTTCAAAAAAGATTTCTTGTATCAGGTTGAGTGGCAAAAATTCCTAAAAAAAGGCACACTACAAAAGCTAGATGTAGCTTTCTCAAGAGATCAGGAAGATAAGGAATACGTTCAGCATCGATTGAAAGAAAATGGCAACGAAGTGTACCAATGGCTTGAAAATGGAGCTCATTTTTACATCTGCGGAGACAAGAAGTATATGGCGAAGGATGTTCAGGATACTCTGCTTGAGATTATTCAAAATGAAGGTGGCATAACACCCGATAAAGCAGAAGAATATTTGAAAAACCTGAAGAGAGAAAAGCGTTTGCTGCTTGATGTGTATTAGATAATTATGAGTTAAGAATTATAAATTATTAATTGAACAAGTTGTAAATACCAGTGAAACAGCTACGATAGTTTATTTATAAAAAACTTATCTCTCCTAAATCAAAAAACTATGTCAGATAATATCAATTGGGCAGAATTGTCCGAAGTAGAAAAAATAAAAACCGACAGTAACTATTTACGCGGTACACTTGAGGCCAGCCTTGCCGATCCCATTACAGATGCAATTGCAGTCGATGATCGTCAGGTATCTAAATTCCATGGCATTTATCAACAATTCGATCGTGATAACGAACGAGAAAGAAAGAAGACCAAATTGGAACCTGATTACTCTTTTCTTATTCGAGTAAGAGTACCGGGAGGAGTTGTAAATGCACAACAGTGGCTTCAAATCGATCAAATATCCGATGAATATGCCAATGGAACCATCAAATTAACAACGCGACAAGCATTTCAGTTTCATGGTGTTTTGAAAGGAAACTTGAAACCTAGTATTCAATCGATCAACAAAGCTTTATTGGATACCATTGCTGCTTGTGGAGACGTAAATAGAAACGTGATGGCAAGTCCACACCCATATGGCTCTGAGGTTTTCGATCAGGTGCAAGAATTGGCTGGGAAAGTTAGTGATCATTTAACGCCTAGAACACCGGCTTATTACGAAATCTGGCTCGACCAGAAAAAAGTTGCAGAAGGAAGCGCTGGTGAAGTGGAACCCTTATATGGTCCGGTGTATTTGCCACGAAAATTTAAGATTGGATTTACCACACCGCCTTTCAATGATACGGATGTATTCACGCAAGATTTAGGCTTCATCGCGATCGAAAATAATGGTGCACTTGAAGGATTTAATATTGTTGTAGGAGGAGGAATGGGAACCACTTTTGGAGATACAGAAACTTATCCTCGATTAGGTAATGTTCTGGGTTTTGCTTCGGTAGAGAACACCGTAGATGTTGCGGAGAAAGTTGTTCTGTTGCAGAAAGAATTGGGCAATCGAAAAGTGAGAAAGAATGCCCGTTTAAAATATACGATTGATCGTATTGGAGTTGCTAAATTTAAAGAATTACTAAACGAAAAATTGGGCTACTCTTTGGAAGAAGAAAGAACCTACGCTCTAATTCGAAATGGTGATAAATTTGGATGGCAAAAAGCAAAAGATGGTTTATGGTATCTTGGTTTGTTTATAGAAGGTGGTAGAGTAAAAGATGTTGATCAGCTAAAGATTAAAACCGCTTTACAGGAAATTGCCGAATTAGGCATTTCTGATTTTAGATTAACAGGAAATCAAAATCTAGTACTTGGTAAGATTGAAGAAACAAACAAGAAAAAAATAAATCAAATCCTGAAAAAGCATAACCTATTACCACAGGCTATTTCGGGAACACGAGCGAATTCAATTGCCTGTGTCGCACTAAATACATGTAGTTTAGCTTTTGCTGAAGCTGAAAGATACCTTCCTATCTTAATCGATAAAATTGATGAAAGCCTTCAGGAATTTGGTTTAACAAAAGATGAGATTGTGATTCGAATGACAGGCTGTGCCAATGGATGTGGAAGACCTTACGTTGCAGAGATAGGTTTCATTGGAAAAGCCCCTGGAAGATACAACTTCTACTTAGGAGGTAATTTTAAAGGTACTCGTTTAAATAATCTGTATCGTGAAAACATAAACGAAGAAGAAATTCTTAGCGAACTACGTCCGATTTTAAAAGATTACGCCGAAAACAGAACCAAAGGAGAAGAGTTTGGCAATTTTGTTATCCGTAAAGAATATGTGAAAGAGATTGTGAATGCTAAAGATTTTAAGCATTAAATCTAGGAAGGTCAAAAAATCAAAAAACCCCTAAATCCCCTGAAGGGGACTTGGATTTACAGCACTCAAATTTAATTGCACTCCCTTTATCTTTTACATTGACCAAAAGTCCCCTTCTGGGGATTTAGGGGTAAAAAGAAAAGGACAAATACATACAAGTATGAAAAAAGGAAAAATATGGATTGTTGGTGCCGGACCAGGTGCTGCTGATCTGCTCACAATAAAAGCTTTGCGAAGCATCCAAAACGCAGATGTGATTCTATATGATGCATTGATAACTGATGAAGTACGAGAATTGTTTCCTGAAAAAGCTATCCTTATTAATGTGGGAAAGCGATCAGGCGATGGTAAAAATCCAGTATCTCGACAAGAATACATTCACGATCAGCTATTGATGTATTACCTTTTGGGAAGTCAGGTGGTGCGTTTGAAATCGGGCGATCCGATGGTTTATGGCAGAGGTGTGGAAGAGATTCGATATTTATTGGAAATAGGATTGGATTTTGAATTGATTCCAGGAATTAGCGCTGCTATGGCTGCATCGAATGAGTTCTGGATTCCTCTTACCGAACGAGGAAAATCCTCTGGTATTCATTTTCACTCGGCAGTTAAAGTTGGTGGTGAAAAAAGCACTTTAAATGGCATCATCAAAGAAATTGAAAATGACGATACCGTAGTAATTTACATGGGATTGGAACAGTTGAATGCGATGGCTCAAGAATTAAATCAAAAACTGAGCAAAGAGACAAATATCAATGTAGTTTCCAAAGTAAGTTACCAAGCCAGCGATGTACTTAGTGGCAACACTCGTTTTTTCTCAAAAATTAAAAAAGAGGATCTGCCTGAATCTCCCGCTGTAATTATATTGGGTAATCATACGCAAATACCAGGAACGCAAAATGTGTTAGCAAAAGAGAAGTATCCAATTTCTATGAAAGTCAAAAACTTTATTAAACAACCATTTCTTAATTTGTTTTAAACGGATTATAAAACGAATTAATGAAGAGAGGTGCGGTAATTCGCACCTCTTTTTTTATGCCAATGCAACACTTTATATTCGCTAATCGTCTTTACCTCAGATTAACAATCTACTTTTTTTATTTGAGCTGTAACTTAATTCTTACTAACGGCGTCTTATTTATAGATTAACATTTTCACTAATATAATATACACATGAAAAAATTCATTCAAAAAACTAGCTTCCTAATTGTAGCCCTTGCATTTTTGCTATCCGGTAGTGTAAATGCACAATTCTGGGGCGAAAAAGGGAATGGTAATGTCCAAAAACAAGATCGTGAAATAAGATCCTTCTCAGTAATATCGGCTAGTAGTGGCCTAGATGTATATGTCGTTCAAGGTGACAAAGAATCATTGACCGTTGAAGCGGACGAGAATTTAATGGAACACATTATTACTCGTGTAAAAGGTGATGAACTAATTCTTAAAGTTGATGGCAATATTCGCAGAGCTACAAAAATGAGTGTTTACGTAACGCTCGTTAATGTGCACGAAATTAATGTGTCGAGCGGTGCCGATTTGGAAACCAGAGGTCTTATTAACGCAAGTAATTTAGACATTAGCGTGAGCAGTGGTGCCGACGCAAAAATGGAAATTAATGCAAAAGAATTAAGCTGTAGCGTAAGCTCTGGAGCTGATGCAAGATTGCAAGGAAAAGCAGATTATTTTGCTGGAAAAGCAAGCAGTGGTAGCGATCTTAGAGCAAAAGAATTAATCGCAAAAACATGCAAGGCGAAAGCCTCAAGTGGTGGTGACGTTAGCGTTTATGCATCGGAAGCTATTGAAGCTCATGCCAGTTCTGGTGGTGATGT
This sequence comes from Labilibaculum sp. DW002, assembly GCF_029029525.1. Lineage (NCBI taxonomy): Bacteria > Pseudomonadati > Bacteroidota > Bacteroidia > Marinilabiliales > Marinifilaceae > Paralabilibaculum > Paralabilibaculum antarcticum. The sequence continues at coordinate 1,918,554 of NZ_JAKJSC010000001.1, forward strand.
TAGCTATTACGGAAATCCTGAAAAAGTAAATGTAAGTGACTCAAGCGGTGGAGATGTTAATCGTCGTTAGAGCTACAAAGAGGCATTTCCTATTGGGAAATGCCTCTTTTCTTTTGTTTTTTGTCTGTGCTCCTTTGTGTTTTTCGTGGTCAAATCTTTATTAAGAATCCACTTTATTTTGTTGTCTTCAAGCCAGACAGGCTGTTCTTTTGTCATTACCACAAAAGAACCAAAAAGTCTAGGCCACATCTCTTCGCTACCCATTACGACTCAAAGTCTAAACAGAATAATATTCACTCGTTCCTCACTCATGGGATTCTGTTCTTAACGTCTTTTTCACCTATGGGTCCCAGCGTCGAGCTGAATGCCAGAGCCAGTTCCATCTAAATTGAATTACTTGAAAAGAAACTCAAGTTTTTAATTAAACCCCTTTATTATCTAATTTTTTGTCTGTGCTCCTTCGTATTCTCCGTGGTCAAAACCTTTTATGAATGACATTCTTCTGGCAAGTATCTTCTTTTACTATTTTTTCTCACCACAGAGAGGACTGAATTACACTGAGGTGAAACCGCACAGTTTTACTTCTTTTTTCTCTTCTCTTCCACTTGTTTCATGTAGTCAGCCAAACCATCAAATGGCATGTAAGTTTTAGGCACTCCTAATTTTGCTGACGGATCGTTCGCTGCTAAATCTACTTTCTTACTACAATTAGGGCAACTTACCGTATGATGGTTGGTGATCTCCAATATATTTACAATGATTTCGCCCTTGCAATGTGGGCAATCAACAATTACTTCCTGATCGTTAAATTCCATAGCTTTTATTATTTATTCTTGATTCACAAAAATATCAGAAATAATTCACATTTTCCGCAGTATTTAATAATTAGCCGAGTTCACTTATAAAATTACTGTGTAAGCATCACTCACAAAGTTTGAACTACTTTATCGTTGGACACAAAGGCTATTCTACAAGCTAGAATATTACAAATACTTGTGAATTGTTGCTGCCGTAAGCAGGAAGCTTTCACAGCCTTGTGAATTGTTGCTGCCGTAAGCAGGAAGCTTTCACAGCCTTGTGAATTGTTGCCGCCATAGGCAGGAAGCTTTCACAGCCTTGTGAATTGTTACCGCCATAGGCAGGAAGCTTTCACAGCCTTGTGGATTGTTGCTGCCATGAGCAGGAAGCTTTCACAAACTTGTGGTGATAAACTATCATTGGATTGAAAATTTCACAAAATCAACTAAATTTCGATCAACCTGTAAATATGAAAAATCCCAGTAAAATTAGTTTTACCAGGACTATTCAATATTCTTAACAGCAATCTACTGCTCAACATCTTTCATCGATAGTTGAATTCTTTTTCTTACGACATCAACCTCAGTAACTTTTACATTTACATGCTGATGTAATTGTACCACATCGGCAGGGTTTGATACAAAACGATTAGCCAATTGTGAAATATGCACAAGACCATCTTGCTTAACACCTACATCAACGAAGGCTCCAAAGTTAGTGATATTGGTAACAATACCAGGTAATTCCATCCCAACTTCCAACTGATCAATCTTATAAATTCCTTCTTTAAATTGAAATACCTTAATAATTTGACGCGGATCACGTCCTGGTTTCTCCAACTCCTCCATAATATCTTTTAGGGTTGGCAATCCCACCTCTGCACTTACATATTTATTCAGATCCAATTGCTTTCGCAATTCATTATCGGCAATTAAATCGGCTACCGAACACTTTAAATCCTTCGCCATTTGCTTTACAATGCCATACGCTTCAGGGTGAACAGCTGAGTTATCTAGTGGATTCTTAGCATTTTGAATTCTTAAGAATCCAGCACATTGCTCATAGGCCTTTGCTCCCATTCGCTTTACTTTCATTAATTGCTTACGTGACGTAAAAGCTCCTTCTTCTGCCCGATAATCAACAATATTTTGGGCTAATTGTGGTCCTAATCCAGACACATAAGTCAGCAGATGCTTACTTGCCGTATTCAAATTAACTCCAACCTTGTTGACACAAGATTCCACAACCTGATCGAGACTTTGTTGTAAAAGATTCTGATCTACATCGTGCTGATATTGCCCAACTCCAATGGACTTCGGTTCAATTTTCACCAATTCGGCAAGTGGATCCATCAATCGACGACCAATAGATACAGCTCCACGAACCGTTACATCATATTCCGGAAATTCTTCTCTTGCAACCTTTGATGCTGAGTAAATTGAAGCACCTGCTTCACTTACCACAAATACCTGAACCTTTCTATCGTAATGCAAGTTGGTTACAAAACGTTCCGTTTCTCGTCCTGCGGTTCCGTTCCCTACTGCAATGGCCTCGATATTATAAGTCTCAACCATATTAGTGAGCTTCTTAGCAGCCATCTTCCCCTGATTTTGTGGGGCATGAGGATATATCGTTTCGTTATGCAACAAGTTACCTTGCGCATCTAAACAAACAACTTTACATCCCGTTCTAAATCCAGGATCGATAGCCAAAACACGTTTCTGTCCAAGAGGAGAAGAAAGTAACAATTGTCGTAGATTCTCCGCAAATACACGAATTGCTTCTATGTCGGCAGCTTCTTTTGAACTTTTAGCAAACTCTGTCTCAATAGACGGATTTAGTAAACGCTTATAAGCATCTTTTCCAGCCAATTCAACTTGTTTCGAAGAATCTGTTTGTCCTTTTACAAAAATTCGATCCAAACGATCTAAAACCTCATCCTCATCAGGTGCAATACTAACACGCAAAATTCCTTCGGCCTCTCCTCTTCGTAAAGCCAATATTCTATGAGAAGCTACTCTTTTCAAAGATTCTTCTGAATCAAAATAATCTTTGAATTTTGCTCCTTCCTCTTCTTTGCCTTTTATCAACTTTCGATCGAATAACTGCTTGGCGCTGAAAAATGCTACGCACCGAATTTCTGGCTACTTCATTCTCATTTACCCATTCGGCAATTATATCGCGAGCACCCTGCAGAGCTTCCTCTTCGTTTGGTACTTCGTCCGATAAAAATTGAGCTGCTCTGCCTTCCACATCGCGTTCAGCTTGCTTCATTAGAATTTTAGCCAGAGGCTCTAAACCTTTCTCCCTGGCTTTTACGGCTCTGGTTTTACGCTTAAGTTTGTATGGCAGGTATATATCTTCTAGCTGATTAAGCTGGGTGCAAGCCTTAAGCTTTGCAAGCAATTCATCAGTCATTTTATCTTGCTTATCAATCGCTTCAATAATGCTTTCTCTTCGCTTATCCAGCTCTTTCAACCGAGCCAATTCATCTTTTATATTTCCAATTTGTACCTCATCTAAACTTCCGGTACGCTCTTTTCTATAGCGCGCAATAAAAGGTAAAGTTGCCCCTTCGTTTAGCAATTCTACGGTGTTTTCAACTTGAGAAACCTGCAATTGCAAGCTTTTCGTAATGTATTCTATATATTTTTTCATCATTTAAAGAACAATTCTAATGAAGTAAATTTATTTTTCTTAATTCCACTTCTTCCTCAGGATCAAGCCTCCCTCTTGGGGTTAAACCAATCATCATTGTATAATATTGAATGGTTCTTTCATCAATTTTGTAATTGCAAATATGTCTGATCTTTTGAAAGTTATTAATTTTTTTATTCCAAATAACACAATGAATCGTTGGATCTATCTTAGATATAACAATACAAAATTGTACAATCTTTCCTTTTCCTACTTCATCCTTTTTTATGTAGTCTACAACAACTGATTCAAAGTAAATTTTCCTATTAATTTTATAAAAATATTTAAAGGTCCTAGAATCACTTTTAGATCCTCCCGATCGATGGCTATCATAAAATGTCGCAACAGTAATTAACCTTTCAGAAGAATTTAAATATTTGTTCCATTTGTTCATTCGCAATCCAAGCCACACAACAAATACGAGTAATAAAACTCCTAACAAAGAGTACTGAATCTCTTTTTTACTCAATTGCATAAAATGATTTGTATAACTTTAAATAGATTACTCAATTAAGAAATACTCGTTATAATTCTTAATTTATAACTTATAATTCTTACAATATCGCTCGAATTCATTCACAGAACGCTCCACACAATCTTCTAACGAAAGTCCGTTAAAATAATTGCCGCACAGGTAAATCCCTTCTTGTTCCGATAAATCTTGAATCTCCTGGATTCTTTCTTTGTGTCCTAAAGTGAGTAAAGGTAATTTGTGTGTTGCCTCAATTGTATCTCCAACTTCAGCTTTCTCTATTCCCAAAAGTTCCGACATGAATTGCTCTTGTTCCTCATTCGAGATTTTACCATCTTCAAAATGGAAAGCAAAGCCTCTTGATTCGTTGTGTGACAATACATCACGCGTAACCATTGAAAAACAAGGTCCTTGCAATGGGATCACAAAAGAAACGGGTTCAAAATTCACCTTCTCTTTTGCCAATACATTTCCTCTTGATATAATATTCTGGGTAGGGAACTCTGTTAGTCGCTCAGATAGTTTTGGATTGATTTCGGAAACCATACTGGCAACCAACTCCGGAGAAACCGCAAAGGCAATGTCTTTAGCGGTAAACAACTCGCCTCCTTCGGTCGTAACACTTACTTCCTTTTCCTTTTTAATAGAAACAACAGTCTGCTTTGTTAAAACCTTAATATTTTCTGATTCAGCTAATCGTTCCATGAAGCTTTGCATTCCCTTTTTCAGGATAAAGCTTTTAGGATGTTCTTTGCTTTTGGTATTTCGTTTTTTCAGGAAGTATTCAGCGGTAAAATTATCGGCATTTTGAACAATTACTGCACTAAACATACGCGTAAAGAGCTTGTCGTAATTTTTCTTACCAACAATTTTCGAAAAATATTCTTTTACCGTTTTGCCATCTCGTTTAGAGAAAAACAAATTGGGAACAGAAGTTAGCAATTCAAATTTCCCAATCTTCGAAAAAATCTTTTCGTGTTGATCTGTAAACACTTTCATCCCCACTTTCTCACGAGCTACAATATCTGATTCCAATCCATTCGACTGCAATAGTTGAATTAGATTGGCATAAGTAGCATAAAATGTATGTGCTCCCATCTCTACCCAAAAATCATTGTTTGCATGATAATGCGTATTAAGACAACCACCTACTTTTTCTTTGCTTTCAAGTACAAGTACTTTCTTGCCAGATTTGGCTATTTTATTTGCCAGTGTTAAACCGCTGATTCCAGCGCCAACAACAATCATGTCGTAAGTATTAGAATGGGGCATGCGTGGGTTTGTTTAGGTTTCTATTTCTTTTTGAAATTCTTTTTCTTTACAAACTTCCTCTTCCCAGTTGGTCTGCTTTTCGGATTGTATTCCGGCGCTTCACCCAATTCTGCTGGTACAGGAATTTTATATACTTCAGATTCTATTAAATCTTCAATTTTCTTAAAATCGATCTGATCTTTTGGCGTAATAAACGTTAAGGCAACACCTTCAGTCTCTGCTCTGGCTGTTCTACCAACTCTGTGTACGTAATCTTCCGCATCGCGTGGTACATCAAAGTTAATTACCAAATCAATCGAGTCGATATCAATACCACGGGCAATAATGTCGGTAGCGACCAAAATCTGATGTTTTCTATTTTTGAAATCACGAAGAACTTCCTCACGCTCATTCTGTTCCAAATCAGATTGTATTCCCGCTGCTTTAAATTTATGCTTTTTTAAATCTTTGGTAATTGCTTTTACATTCAACTTGGTAGAAGAAAAAATAATAACACTTTTGATATCCTTTTCTGCTAACAAATTAATAATTAAAGGAATCTTTTGTTCTGGATACACCATGTATGCTGCTTGCAATACTCCTGCCGCAGGTTTCGAAATCGCAATATTAATACTTTCAGGATCATTCATCATGGTTCCTGCCAGCTTACGAATATTTGATGGCATGGTAGCCGAGAACATTAAATTCTGACGTTCTTTTGGCAGGTGATTAACGATTTGCATTAAATCTTCATAAAATCCCATATCCAACATTCTGTCCGCCTCATCTAAAATAAGATGCTTTAATTTAGTCGTATTTACATAGCCTAAATTCAGGTGAGAAATCATTCGTCCTGGAGTAGCAATTACCACATCAGCACCTTCAATTAATCCCTTTTTCTGCTGATCCCAAACAGAGGAATCACCTCCACCGTAAACCGAAAGAGAAGTAATCGATACAAAATATCCAAAGCCTTCCATTTGCTGATCAATTTGCATGGCAAGTTCTCTAGTTGGAACTAAAATTAAGGTACTAAAACCATCAATTTTATTCTTTTGTATTTTATCCATTACTGGTAACAAGTAGGCCGCGGTTTTACCCGTTCCTGTTTGTGCGCAGCAAATCAAATCCTTATCTGCAATTATTTGAGGTATAGCAAGTTCCTGAACTGGAGAAGGAGTTTCAAATCCCATGGCATTAAGCCCATCCATTAATTCAGGAGTAAAGTTAAATTCAGAAAACTTCAATTTTTTTCGATTTAGTTATTCATTATTCGGCTTTCCTTACTGAAAACCAACTAAATATCAAGCAAATGGGAAGATACAAAAAAGTGCTGATTCTTTGCCGATTCCCACATAAAAATATCATTCCTATTCTACGTACAATACCAGTCCCTTAAGGTAATCCCCTTCAGGATGGAAAATATTCACAGGATGATCAGCAGGTTGATTTAGTTGGTGTAAAATACGAACACGACGTCCTGCATTTGCAGCAGCTATAAAAACAGCTTTTCTAAAATCCTCTTTACTAACAGCTTGCGAGCAAGAGAAAGTAAACATGATTCCACCCTTTTTTATAGCTTGGAAACCTTTTAGATTTAATCGTTTATACCCCTTAAGTGCATTTGACAAGACTTTCTTGTGCTTTGCAAAAGCAGGAGGATCCAGAACAATTAAATCGTATTTCTGATCAGAATCATCTAGATATTTAAACGCATCAGTCGCAAATGCTTCGTGTCTTTTATCACCAGGGAAGTTTAACTCAACATTTTCGTTTGTTACCTCAATAGCTCTTGCTGAAGCATCTACTGAATGAACCAAATTGGCTCCGCCTCGCATGGCATAAAATGAAAAACCACCTGTATAACAAAACATATTCAATACAGATCGTCCTTTTGAATAACGTTCCAATAAAGATCTGTTTTCACGTTGGTCGATAAAGAAACCCGTTTTTTGTCCTTCTAGCCAGTCTACCTTAAATTTCAAGCCATTTTCTATAGCAGTAAAATCTTTAGTCTCTCCTAATAGGTATTCGTTAGTTGGCTCTATTCCTGATTTAAATGGAATCGTTCCTTCCGATTTATCGTAAACTGCAATCAAGTCATCACCTAAAACTTCTTTTAGAGCTTCAGCAATTTCACCACGATGCAGATACATTCCCACTGAGTGAGCTTGAATAACTGCCGTTCCAGCATAATAATCGACAATTAAACCTGGCAAGCTATCTCCTTCACCATGTACTAATCGACACACATTATTGTTTGCAACACCATACAAGCCTATTGCTTTTCTCATGTTGCATGCAGATTCGAATTTATTTTTCCAAAAATCAAGATTGATTTCTATTTCTTCAAAAGAAATAATTCGTACAACAATTGAACCAATTGCGATGTGTCCAATCGCTAAAAATTCTTCTTTTGCAGTATAAACCGATACCAAATCTCCTTCTTCTAAACCTTCATCAACGCGAGCAACAGCTCCGGAAAATACCCAAGGATGAAAACGCTTAATCGAGTTCTCTTTCCCTTGCTTCAGGATTACTTTTGGATAATTTATCATTTTGGAAATTTCTTTTCTGATTGATTGAATAAAATCCCGACAAAAAAGACTTCTGTCGTGCAGATTTAATTCATTAATTAACATCTCACTCGGCAATGTTTCCGAATGTGAATTTTATTATGGCAACTCGTAGTTTATTACTTTAAAGAAGCCTTTAACTTTTCAAATATTTTTAAAGAGACCCATGCATCAGTTGCCGCATATCTCAATTGACCACAGCTCAATTCTTCAGCTTCCCAATTGGATACTTGCTGACGCTTCGAAATTCTAATTCTTAAAACAATTGCAGCCAATTTCTTAAGTGAAAAATTTTCTATCCCAAAACTTGATACATACTGTTGAAGTTCTAAGAAAGAATTACCATCAAAATCTGTGATATCCTGTAAACCTCGAATATCATCTTTAATAGCTGCACCAACTTTTATGATTTCAGGATCGGCCAATAAATCAACTAATTGCTGAGGCAATCCAATTCTATTAATTCTAAAAAGAAAAGTTCTAGAATTTGCAGCTAGTTGCAGCAAAGCAACATCATTTACTCTTCCTTTTTTAAATGACGGTCGAGTTTCAGTATCAAATCCAAGAATTGGATATTGTTTCAGGTAGTCAACAGCCTCTTGAAGCTCCTCTCCCTGATCAACCAAAATAATTTCACCTTCGAAAGCTTCTAATGGGAGGTCGTTTATTTCTTCTTTTGTAATTGATTTCTGAAATGATAACATCTATACTCTTTTTCTGAGGGAAACATGAATTTATTTCCCTAGTCTACTAGTCTTCTCCCCACTCTTTTTTTCGCTGCGAAAAAATAGAGTTACTTAAGTCAATCTCATCTAAATTTGAGGCATCAGATGGATCAATATCTTCATCAAAATTTTCTTGTCTTGCGACCAAATTATGAATTGTACGCAACGAATTTACTAAATTTTGTCCCCAATTCTGGTAGAAATTATTATTTAGATCCCATAGAGCTTCATTCATTACATCCATGTTTCCAATTCTGTACGAGGTAAGGAAATCTTTAAGATCCTGGTAAATATCAGCAAAATTCTCAGAAATAGAAGCTACTACAGGTGTTTCACTGTACTCCATATCTTGCTCGAAAACTTCTAAATATTGATCGTGGGCTCCCATTTTTGTTTGCACTGATGAATGGATAAATTCCCAATCTGCTTCAGCTACAAACTTCTCAACCTCTTCTTCTAATTCACTTTCATTTTTGGGCAATAAACATGCCTTTAAATAAATCAGAGGTAATAGTTTCTGTGCCGTTTCAACAAACTCTATTTTTGAAACTTTCGCACAGGTTTCTAATAACAAACAAAACTCATTTGCTACGGTAACAAACTCAATAACATTTTTCGAATAAACGACATGATCAAACTTCTCTTCCATCTTCTATTTTTACTGTCCAAATGCAAAAATAACAAGATTTTACAAATATTTGGCAGAATAACAAGATACTACTGCGCACAAACTGTAAAATAAAAGCTATTTATAGAGAAAGTAAACGAATCTTATTGCCATCTAATGACTCTATTTCTTCATTATCTTTTAGAAATCGAATCACTTCTAATACTCTTTCCTCAGAATGTGTCGATTTCTCAATTAGCCTCGTTACGCTTACGATCTCCGTCCCAAGAATAGAAATAATTTCTTCATAAATCTCCTTATACTCGGCCTTTGTCAGACCTTTTTCTTCGGCCTCCTTACAAATGTCACAGAAACCACATTTAGGAGCATTTCCTTGCCCAAAATACTCCAATAAAAATTTAGAACGACAAGTTGTTTTTGTCTCTGCATAATTAATTACTGAATTAATTTTCAAAGACAAATTATCTTTCCTTTCCTGATAAACCTCTTTTGTTAATTTGATAAAATTAAGCGGTAAGCGTTCTTGTGTATAAATAAGGTAAGGTGTTTTCTTTCGCGGAATGTATTGAATCACCTTATATTTGGAAAGCTCTTTAAGATAATTCGCAATTACTTCTTTCTTGGTATTCGATCTTTTTGCAAGCAAATCAATATTTAAAGGAACAAAATCAGTAAATAAACCGGTATATGATCGAAGAAGCATCTTAATGAATGCATCAAAATCTTTATTGCTTACTTGAAACTTGTACAAATCATCTCTTTCAACCTGAAAATGAATTCTTGATTCATGCTCCAAATCATCTGTTAATTCAAGATAGCCTGCTCTTTGTAAAATCTTAAGACTATTGAATGCTTGCAACACATTGTACTTAAAATTCTGACAGAACAGGCCCAAATCAAAATCAAAAACAGAATCTCGTCCTGCTCCTTCAGCTACTTGCAAAAAATTCCCAACCGATTGATAGACTCTTTTCACCAAATCTGGTTCTGGAAAAGTCGTAGAAATTCGTTTTAACAATTTCACCTTATCCGGATTTGAATAAAGCATCACGGCATAGGCACGTTTTCCATCGCGACCTGCTCGACCAGCTTCCTGAAAATAGGCTTCAAGTGTATCCGGCAAATCAAGATGAACTACCGTTCGAACATCTGATTTGTCAATTCCCATACCAAAAGCATTTGTAGCTACCATAACCTGCACAACACCGTCACGCCATCTTTCCTGCCTCATATCTTTTACGGCATTATCAAGACCTGCGTGATAAAACTCGGCTTTAATTCCGTTTGTTTTCAGAAACTCAGACAGCTCTTTGCATTTTTTTCTGCTTCGAACATATACAACAGAACTTCCTTTTTGTTTGGTTAAGATCTTTAGTAGGTAGCGTCTTTTGTCTTCTATTTCGCGAACCAAATACACTAAATTTTCCCTTTCGAAACTTTTTCTAAAAACATTTTTCTTTGCAAAACCCAAACGATCCTGAATATCATCAACAACTTCGGGCGTCGCTGTAGCGGTTAAAGCAAGAACAGGAACTTGAGGCAACAATTCCCGAAGTTGGATAATCTTTAAATAAGAGGGACGAAAATCGTATCCCCATTGAGAGATACAGTGTGACTCATCGATAGCAATTAAGCAAACATTCATTTGCTTCAATTTCTTCTGAAAAACATCCGATCGAATTCGTTCTGGAGAAATGTATAGGAATTTAATCCCGCCAAATAAACATTTATCTAAGATTATTTCAATCTCTCGAGCATACAAGCCAGAATACAAAAGTTCAGCTTTAATGCCTTTTTCTTTCAAGTTTAAAACCTGATCCTTCATTAAAGCGATTAAGGGAGAAACCACAATACAAAGTCCATCCATAGCCAATGTTGGCACCTGAAAAGTCAAAGATTTACCTCCACCTGTAGGCATCAATCCAAGCGTATCTTTCCCATCCGCTACCGATTTGATAATCTCATCCTGTAAAGGTCTAAAACCTTCATATCCCCAATATTCCTTAAGAATCTTATTAAATCGATCCATCCAACTGAATTACACTCATTTTGAACTAAATTAACTCCATAATAAATTAAAAAAACTAATTAAAAATAGTAACTTTTAGATAGAATCAGCGATTTAACACTTTTTAGAATTCTGAACAATATCCGTTCCACTATTTTTTGTAATTTCGTCTGCAATTTAAAGCTAAAATCATTGTATAATATCATTTGTATCAGATAAATTAATTCTGAAGATTTAATTTTTTCTGCTTACATTAAAGTAATGCACAATGTATAATTGCATCTGAGATTTCAAGCTGGTCGGCGAACTGCGCAGGCTGCTATTTTTTTCGTGTTTCAATGAATAATTTAAATTCGTTAAATGAGAAGAGTATTATTTTATCTATTGATATTTACTTGTTGCCAATCGGCAAGCTTTGGACAAAGTAATCCGAAGGATACTCTTTTTACAATTAATGATACTGTCTATTCATCAGAAGCGTTTTTAAACTTTTGCAAAAACGAACAATTAGCAGATACAAACATCTATCGATTAACAACAAAGGAAAAGTTAGATCAATTTATTCTATTCCATCTAAAAGTAAAAGCCGCCGAAAAAAACAATATCAACAAACGAGAGGAAGTACTAAGAGATTTGCAAATCTACTCAGACATTGCTTTCCATTCTTTTCTGTATCCGACAACAATTACCGAAGAGCAAATTATTGAGGCGCATGAACGGATTCAACATTATATAAAGGTAAGACACATTTTAGTAAAAATACACGGGCATGCATCCCCTAAAGACACCCTTGCTGCCTATACAGAAGCTAAGAAAATTCAAAAATATCTTGTAAAAGGTAAATCATTCGGGAAAATAGCTCAAAAACATTCTGATGATCAATCGGTAAAAAGAAACAATGGCGAAATTGGATATTTTACAGCATTCGATATGGATTATTCTTTTGAATCTGCTGCTTACAAGCTAAACTTGCATGAATACTCAAACCCAATTAGAACACAGTTTGGTTATCACATCATACAGGTAATGGATAAAATCCCAAATCCTGGCAGCGTAAAAATCAGACACATATTACTTGAGTACAACAAACGGAATCACCTTCAAATAAAACAGCAAATCGATTCGATTCATGCTATACTCAAAAAGGAAAATCAATTTGAAAAATTAGCTGAAAAACACTCCTCTGACAAAAGGTCAGCAAATTTAGGCGGTGTACTACCCTGGTTTGGCTTGTTTGAAACGCATCCGGAAATTGAAAGAGCTGCCTTTAAATTAAAAGAAAAGAATGAAATTTCGAATCCTGTAAAAACAGAATTTGGCTATCATATATTGCAATTAATAGATCGTAAAGATTATTCATCGTTAGAGGAATGCAGAGAAGAAATTAGTCGATTAATTTCGCAGGATAGTCGATCAAAAACTAGCTCAGGTGAACTTCTATCAAAAATTAAGAAGGAATATCAGTTTAAAGAAAATAGAGAATTACTCTCTAACTTCTACTCTATTTTAGATTATGCTTATGCTGATTTATGGCAGCCTTTATTTACCATTGGAGGGATTGAATATTCGCAAGAAGATTTTGCAGCTTACTTAAGCCAACAGGCATCAAAAGATATTTATGAAAATTTCATAGAATACATTAACCGAGTTTACGATAATTTCTCAAACAATAGTATCTTAGCCTTTTACAAAAAACAGTTGCTTGAGAACAATTCTGCCTTGAAAAATCGGATTCAGAATTACAAAAATAAAATACTGGTAAAGAACATTACGAAACAAAAGGTTTGGTTACCTGCGACTAATAGCCAATTCAATTTGCTGAAATATTATCACGAGAACCGAAGCAAATACGATAAAAATGTCGATTTCGAGAGCATAAAATTTAAAGTAGTTGCTGACTACAAAGCGTATTTAAATGCAATTTGGGAAGAAAAATTGCGTTCTGAATACAAAATTAAAATATCACAGTCGACATTTAACAAAATTGCAGAAAAATAAGATGACTAAATATTCGCTACTATTATTATTCACAGTACTATTTTATTCTTGCGAAACGAATAAAACTAAAAACGACAAACCTGTTGCAAAAGTAAAGGATAAAATCTTATACCTGAGCTCTATTCAAGAGGCAATACCTAATGAAACCAACAAAGAAGACAGTACTCTGATTGCCGAAAATTACATTCATCAATGGATTAAAAAACAGCTTATTATTTCTAGAGCTGAACTAAATTTAACGGAAAGCGACAAAGATGTAAGCAAAATGGTTGAAGATTACCGCTCATCCTTAATTATTCACAAATATCAACAACAGTTAATCGAACAAAAAATTGATACACTAGTTAGTCAGTTTGATATTGATAATTATTACAAAGATTATGCTGCCAACTTCACACTAAACAGAAACATTATCAAGGCATTATACATTAAAGTTCCCATTCCAGTTCCAAACCTTAAGGACATCCAAAAACTGTATAAATCGGAAAAAGATGAAGATTGGGATAAATTAGAAGACTACTGTTTTCAAAATGCCACAAAATTTGATAATTTTAGCGAGCAATGGATTTATGCCCAAGAGCTTTTAAATATGCTTCCAAGCAAGATAAATAATGAAGAGAGATTCTTAAAAACGAGAAAACACTATGAAATTAGTGATTCAACTCATCATTATTTTGTTAAAATTCAAAAATATGAGCTTAAAAACAATTTAGCTCCTTTACCATTTGTTAAGGAAGACATTAAGAAAATATTAATAAACAAACGAAAAATTCAGTTTATTAAAAATATGGAGGAAAGCATTTTCAGAGATGCCGAATCAAAAAACAAATTCAAAATTTACTAAACTTTCACATATGCATTACATTTTCAAAAAATTTAATACCCTCTTGATCATGGTTGTGATTGGTGCTTTCTCTGCCAATGCCCAAGATAACATGGTAGATAAAGTTATTGCCGTTGTTGGAAATCAAGTGGTTCTTAAATCGGATGTAGAAAATAGATTTTTAAGCTTACAAAATCAAGGATATACTTCTGGAAGCGTAGATTTAAAATCAGAGATTTTTGAAGACCTTTTGATTGAAAAACTGATGATTGCTCAAGCACAAGTTGATAGTATTGAAGTTACAGAGCAGGAAGTTGAAAACGATCTTCAACGTAAGATTGAGATGTACATTCAGCAAGTTGGTTCTAAAGAGAAACTGGAGCAATATTTTGGTAAAACCATGCTTGAAATGAAAAACGATCTTCGCGATGATACTCGCGACGAGCGTATCAAAGAAAAAATGCAAGCTGAGATAACAAAGAACATCCGCATTACTCCAGCTGAAGTTCGAGAATTTTACAATACAATACCAACTGATAGTTTACCTATTATACCTGGCGAAGTACAAGTTCAACAAATTGTAAAAAATCCAAAAATTTCAGATAATGAGAAGGATCGTATTAGAGAGAAACTAAGAAGCTATCGTGATCGTATTATGAAAGGTGAAAGTTTTGCAACACTTGCTGTACTTTATTCTGAAGATCCAGGTAGTTCTCAACGTGGTGGAGAACTTGGTTTCACACCCAGAGCTAATCTAGTTCCTGAATTTGCGAATGAAGCTTTTAACTTGAAGCCTGGCAAGATCTCTAAAATTGTTGAGTCTGAATATGGTTTCCATATCATTCAACTTATCGATCGTAAAGGTGAGAGAATTAACGTGCGTCATATTCTTCTTAAGCCACGTATCTTGCAAACTGACAGAACAGAAGCAACTAATATCTTAGATAGTATTGCAGATAATATTCGAAATGAGAAAATCAAATTCGAAGAAGCAGCATTCTATTATTCAGATGACAAGGATACTAAAAATAACGGTGGTTTAATGGTGAATCCATACACAGGAACGTCTGAATTTGAAAAAGACAATTTACCTCCTGCTATTGCCAAACAAATTAACACCTTAAAAGTTAATGAGATTTCTGCCGCTTTTCTTGACAATTCTCAAGGTAAAGAGTTATATAAAATTATTAAGATAAAGTCGGAAACGAAATCGCACAAAGCGAACTTGAGCGATGACTGGAGCCAGTTTGAGAACATGCTAACCAATAAGAAACAGCAAAAAATTCTAAACAAATGGATCTCATCGCGACAAAAGAGTACTTACGTTCATATCGACGACTCTTATAAAAACGGTAAATTTAGATTTAAAGGCTGGTTAAAATAAACGAAATACCAATATATTTTTCAGACACAGCCAATGCTGTGTCTGATTTATTAAAGGCAATAACTAATACCAAATCTGATGAATTTTAAAACTGAAGTAGAAGCTGCAAATGCTTTGCAAGCAGATTACCAACAATTAACTGCTGAAATCAGAAAGAAGATATTTGGTCAGGATGACATCATTAAAAAAGTGCTGATTTCCATTTTTAGCAATGGACATTGCTTACTTGTTGGTGTTCCTGGATTGGCTAAAACACTTCTTGTGAACACCATATCTCAGGTTCTTGATTTAAAATATCAGCGGATTCAATTCACACCAGATTTAATGCCTTCGGATATTATTGGAACTGAAATTTTAAACAACGATAGAAAATTCAATTTTATTAAAGGCCCTTTGTTTGCAAACATTCTTCTTGCTGATGAAATAAACCGTACGCCGCCAAAAACGCAATCGGCATTACTTGAGGCAATGCAAGAAAAAATGGTAACGGTAAATGGCAAAAGCTACCAAATAGAGAAGCCTTTTTTCGTATTGGCAACGCAAAACCCAATCGAACAAGAAGGTACTTATCCGCTACCTGAAGCTCAGCTTGACCGTTTCATGTTTAGTATCTATTTAGATTATCCAAAACTTGAAGATGAACTGACCATTGTTGAGAACACAACTTCTGGCAAAGAAATTGCTCTAGAAAAAATAATATCAGCAGATAAAATTCTTTATTATCAGAAATTAATTGAAAAAGTACCAATTAATAGAAGCGTATTGGAATATGCTGTAAACCTGGCTGCCAAAACAAGGCCAAACACAGAACATGCACATCCAATGGCAAATGATTACATCAATTGGGGAGCTGGACCAAGAGCATCACAATATTTGGTAATTGGGGCAAAAACTAACGCTCTGCTGTCGGGAAAATATTCACCAGATATCGAAGATGTTAAAGAAGTTGCTGTTTCCATACTTAGACATCGAATTATGAAGAATTACAAAGCTGAGGCTGCAGGAATCAGTATTGAAGACATCATTACAGAACTTTTAAAGTAAAAATATAATGCTTAGTAAAGCTAACAAGTACATATTAATTATTCTCACAAGCCTTTTGTGCTTGGCTTACACATCTACTTTGGCTCAAAAGAAGTCGAAAGTAGATATTAAAAACTCGGACATAGTCAAGTTTGTTAGAAACACCGATCCTGTACTTAACAAATTTCTTGGTAATGTTTTCATTACTCACGGAGATATTAAAATGTATTGCGATAGTGCCTACCAGTATGAAAAAGAAAATAGCTTGGAAGCTTTTGGCAAGGTACACATCATTAATGCTGACACCGTTCACATCTACGGTGATTACTTGAAGTATTATGGCAACCGAAAATATGCAGAGTTGAGAAATAATGTGAAACTGGAAAATAAGTCGGTTACCGTTACAACACAATTTCTTGATTTTGATATGAATGAAAGTGTTGGTTACTACTTTAATGGCGGCCAAATTATTGATTCGACCAATGTTCTAAACAGTGAAATTGGCAGGTATTATACCAAAGATGAATTGTTATTCTTTAAGGATAGCGTTAAGGTTCATACTGAAGATTACGACTTATTCTCAGACACTTTAAAATACAATACCGTTAGTAAAACTGCCTTTATTTTAGGCCCAACTGATATTGTAGGTGAAAAAGAAACTTTGTATTCTGAAGATGGATGGTACAATACATCAACTAATATTTCTCAATTCTTAAAAAACACAGAACTAAACAGCAAATCGTATCAGATTAAAGGAGATAGCATCTACTTAGATCGAAACAACGAATTGGCTAGAATTTTTGATCATGTAGAATTGCGAGATACGATCAATAATATTATTCTTAAAGGAAATTACTTAGAGACTTTTAAAAGTACTGAGGAAGCCTTAATGACCGATTCTGCAGTGTTTATTCAAGTTACAGAACAAGATTCCTTATTTTTGCATGCAGATAGTTTACGCCTTGACAAAGACACATCTAATTTTGAAAGAATAAAAGCCTTTCATCGCGTGAAGTTTTTTAGACCGGACTTGCAAGGTAAATGTGATTCTCTGGTTTATACTATGCAAGATTCGACCATTCGCCTTTTTAACAATCCTGTTTTATGGGCACAGGGAAATCAAATAGTTGCGGATACAATTGGTATTGAAACTAAAAATGAAGCCATTAGATACTTGCACTTTCGTGGATCATCATTTCTTTGCTCTAAGGAAGACACGACCTTTTACAATCAAATAAAAGGCAAAAACATGCTTGGACATGTGAAAGATAATAAGTTGTATAAACTTGACATCAGTGGGAATGGAGAGACATTGTACTATCCTATGGATAAAGGAATAATAATGGGAATGAATACTGCTAAAAGTAGCAATATCAGCATAAGAATAAAAGAGAATAAGATTGATCAGATCATCTTTATCAAAAAGCCAGACGGCAATATGTATCCCCTCTTCCAAGTTGAGAAGGAAATGTTATATCTAAAAGAATTCCAATGGCTAGAATCAGATCAGCCCAAAAGAAAAGAGGATATTTTTATTTGGGATAAAAAACTTTTAGAAATAAGTGAGCCTGAACTAAAACCAGAACTATTACGTGAAATAGAATAATTTCATTAAAAATACTTATACCATTAAGCTGGTATAGGAGCTCAAAGAAATTTGAAGCATAAAAAATGGGGTTTTATACAAAACCCCATTTTTTTTTTTAATATTCGTCTTCGTTGAATAGAAAATCTCCTTTGCTTGGATAATCGGGCCAAATATCTTCAATACTCTCATACACATCACCCTCGTCCTCGATTTCTTGCAAATTTTCGATCACCTCTAATGGCGCTCCCGAACGAATTGCGTAATCAATTAATTCATCTTTTGATGCTGGCCATGGTGCATCTTCTAGCTTCGTAGCTAATTCTAGAGTCCAATACATAGTCTTATTTTTGCTTTTTTTACAGTTTGCGAATATAATTTTTTTTTCTGAATCTACAAGTCCGGCATCCATTTAATTTCATCCTTGCCCAAATCTGTCAGTACTTTACGCGAAAGAATGAATAAATAGTCTGATAGTCTATTTATATATTTCAATAATAATGGATTAACATCTACTTCTGCAGCTAATTGATTAGCTCTTCTTTCTGCTCTACGACAAACCGTACGAGCGATATGACAATAGCCATTAAGAGGATCTCCCCCAGGTAAAACGAAGTTATTTAATTCTGGCAAGGATTCATCCATTCGATCCATCTCCTTCTCTAACAACAGAATATCACTTTCTTCTATAATTAACTTCTCTTTCAGATCAGATTTAGTATCATCTGTGGCTAAACGTGAACCAATAAGAAATAGTTTATTTTGAATCATAAGTAAAATATCGCTTGATTTTTTCTCTATTTCGTGTGAACGAATCAAACCAATATATGAATTCAATTCATCAACTGTCCCATAGGCTTCGAGACGAAGATGATGCTTAGGAACTCGAGTACCACCAATTAATCCAGTGGTTCCGGAATCTCCCGTTTTTGTATATACTTTGAACTTTGTCATCTTTAATTTTATTTAGCTTCTATTCAACCATTCACTTTTTCGTCAAATATCAACGCTACTACAAAGATAAAATTTCGCTGAACTTTTACAATAGCTAAAAAGGATACTTTCATGCATAATTTCGTTAAATCGAATTTCCTTCATTTATCAAAAAACCTACTAAAATAAACCCAAACCAAAAGAGATCAATTTAACCGGTTTCATCTTTTCAGCTCACAAGCCAACTTTAGGCTTTCATTTCTTTTTAAAAATTGTTTTTCAATCTACTTTTGTTTGTACTTTTATGATTTAAATAATTTTTCAATAAGCTAAATCTAAAATTTAGCATTGCCATTATAGAATAGAACAAAATCCATGTCTGAATTAGCTGGACTCGACATAAAATTTTTAGCTGGTGTTGGCCCCAAAAGAGCCACCATCCTGAACAAGGAATTATCAATTTATAGTTACGAAGATTTACTATATCATTTTCCTTTTAAATATATTGATAGAACTAAATTCTATGCAATTAGTGAAATCCACTCCAAATTACCCTACATACAGGTACGAGGAGAAATCACAAGCATCGAAACCGTAGGCGAAAAAAGACAACAAAGACTAGTTGCCCAATTTACCGATGGAAAAAATGTATTGGAATTGGTATGGTTTAAAGGCATTAAGTATATTAAAGCTAGCCTCAAACCAAATACAGAATACATTGTTTTTGGTAAGCCATCTGAGTTCAATCGGAAAATAAATGTTGTTCATCCTGAACTTGAAGAGAGTGCAAGTAAAAATGACAAATTAAATGCCTCTTTACAAGCTTTTTATCTTACTACTGAAAGGATGAAAAGCAGTTTTCTTAACTCGAAAGCAATACACAAACTTCAAGAAAATGCGCTTAAGTCATTAAATGGCAAAATACCGGAGACACTTCCTGCTTATTTAGTAAAACACTTAGGTTTAATCAATTTACATGATGCTCTTTTTCAAATTCATTTCCCTGAGAATTCTGAAGTTTTAAAAAAGGCACAATACAGATTAAAATTCGAAGAACTTTTTTACATTCAGCTGAATATTCTGAAAAAGAAGATGAAGCGTAAAATTCTTTATCAGGGACACCAGTTTATTAAAATTGGAGAATATTTCAATGCCTTTTACAATAACAATCTTCCGTTTGAATTGACCAATGCACAAAAGCGCGTATTAAAAGAAATTCGAAAAGAGGTTGGTCTTGGAAAGCAAATGAATCGTTTGCTTCAAGGAGATGTAGGGAGTGGAAAAACCCTTGTTGGACTAATGAGTATGCTTATGGCTCTTGACAACGGATGCCAAGCTTGTTTGATGGCTCCAACGGAAATTCTGGCAACCCAACATCTTGAAACCATTTGTGAGTTTTTAGAAGGCTTAAATATTAAAGTTGCCCTTCTAACAGGATCAACCAAACAAAAAGACAGAAGAGTAATTCACGAGCAACTTAAAAGTGGCGAATTGCAAATTTTGATCGGAACACATGCCTTATTAGAAGATATTGTACAGTTTAAAAACCTGGGCTTCGTTATTATTGATGAGCAACATCGATTTGGCGTAGCACAACGAGCTAAACTATGGGCTAAAAATCCAATCCCACCGCATATTTTAGTTATGACCGCTACTCCTATTCCTAGAACATTAGCGATGACGCTTTATGGTGATTTGGAGGTATCTGTTATCGATGAACTTCCACCAGGACGTAAACCCATTCAAACTGTTCACTATTTTGAGAACAAGCGACAAGAGGTTTACAAATTCATGAAAAAACAAATCGATTTGGGACGTCAGATCTATTTGGTTTATCCTATGATTAAGGAATCAGAAAAAATGGATTTCAAAAACCTTGAAGAAGGCTATGAATCTGTAGCCAGTTTCTTTCCACCTGAGAAGTATGGAATCAGTATGGTTCATGGCAAAATGAAACCTGCAGAAAAAGACACTGAAATGCAACGTTTTGCCAGAGGAGAAACCCAGATAATGGTAGCAACTACCGTTATTGAAGTTGGTGTTAATGTTCCTAATGCCTCTGTCATGATTATTGAAAGTACCAATAGATTCGGCCTATCTCAACTCCATCAGCTTAGAGGGCGTGTTGGTCGTGGTGCCGATCAGTCATACTGTATTCTCATGTCAGATTATAAGCTTTCCAACGAATCGAAAAAACGGATTGAGACCATGGTCAGAACCAACGATGGTTTCGAAATTGCTGAAGTTGATTTGAAACTAAGAGGACCTGGAGATATTGAAGGAACGCAACAAAGTGGAATTGCATATGATCTAAAAATAGCCAATTTGGCAAAAGATGGACAAGTACTGCAATATGCACGTGATATTGCTCAAAGTATACTCGACAAAGATCCATTACTCGAAAAAGAAATCAATCATACACTTGCAAAACAAGTCAAACGTCTAAGTAAAGCTCAATTCAACTGGAGTGTAATCAGTTAAACCTAATCGTCATTCAATAATCCCCAATAAAATCTGTTCATTTGACAGAAAACAATATCTTTATTATCAAATTACCAAACAATACTGATAAAGTAGGGTAACAAAGCCTATTTTCGGTTCTATTCTAACATTAACTATTCTATTATATCTATGAAAAAATCACTAAAACTATCAATTCTATTTGCGCTAAGCATCTTTTTGTTCGCAACAAGTACTTCTGCACAAAACGATTACCCTGTTTTTGGTTTCGATAATTCTTTCACTAATCTTAGCAATCCAGACTCTATTAGTTCATTTACAGGTGCATTTGCTTTCGCCCAAATTGGAGGTGAAAATTACGCAGGTGTTCGTTTTCAACCCGATTTGAGTTTTGGAAAAGTTGGAATTGGTCTGGATGTACCTTTATACTTTAATCTGGACAATGGAGATCTATACACAGATGAATTTAAAAATGGATCAGGAATTCTTCGTTTGATTAGCTATTTACGCTATGGTAGAAAGAAAAAAGACCCTGTTTACCTAAAATTAGGACAACTTAAAGGAGAAGCAATTGGTTATGGTAGTTTAGTAAACAACTACAGCAACTCTCCTAGTTACGAGAAAAGAAAAGTAGGTTTTGCTTACGATATCAGAATAAAAAAGATTTTCGGTATTGAAGGAATGTACAGTGATTTCAACAGTAAATCATTCAACCTTTTTGCCGTTCGTCCTTATGTTCGTCCTTTTGGAGCCAGTGGAATTCCAGTAATTAAAACCCTTGATTTTGGTTTTACCTACATTACTGATAAAGATCAAACGGATCGATTTGACGAAAACAGTGGGAAAAATGAATTCCTATCTGATGGTATCGAAGCTTATGGACTGGACATGGGAATTCTATTGATCAACTCTAACTTTATTAACCTTACGGGATATGCTCACTACAGCAGGTTAAGAAAAGTAAAATCAGACTCGTTAGTAGCATTTCATCAATTGGTCCCTCCCACTCAAGGATACGGAGCTGGTAAAGGAACAGGTATTGGTTTAAATGCGAATATGAATGTTATTGGCAATTTGTTCAAACTGAATTCTCGTATTGAACGCTTATGGTACACCGACAACTATATGCCTCAATTTTTTGATGCTATTTATGAAGTAAATAAAGATGCCAAAATTGCAACTTTAGGTGATGTAAAAAGCCAAGAAGGCATTTATGGATCCGTAACTGCATCTATTTTAGATAAAATAATGGTAGGTGGTAATTTACTCTTACCAGATCATGTGAGTGAAGAATCTCCAGCAACAGTTCAGTTAAACTTGCGAACTCAAGATTTATTCGACAAAATTATCATTGAAGGGTATTATACAAAAGGAAACCTAACAAAAATGAGTGACACATTTACATTTGATGAAAACTCATTGGCTGTAATGAGATTTGCTTATAAAATTAGTCCAATATTAGTAACGGGTATTGATTACCGATGGTCTTGGACAGAGCAGGAAAATGGATCTTACAAGGCTGACAATACAGTAATGCCTTACATGGCTTTAAGATTTCAATTCTAAATAAAACACAAACACATAAAGAAAGCGCAATCCAATTGGATTGCGCTTTCTTATTTTATATGATTTTTTTTAGTCTACAGCAAAAAAATGAGCTGCTCCTACTTCTCCTTTGTTTATTTCAGTAAAGAAATTTTCAGTCATTGTTTCTTCATGAGTAACCGAATCAACATAGTTCGCGGTAATCTTTACTTTCCCAGTCTCCTTTATTTTTATTTTAACGTAATTGTACACGTAACCTTTCCCTTTAGGGTTAGCAATCATTTTTGCGGTAGAGCAAACAACAAATGCTTCTTTATTTCGAATTGACATTTTTGCGAAATACTCCCATGTATCAATTTTCATTCCACCAATAGCATCCACACTTTCCTCTTCAATTTCGTTATCACTAATCAACTGGCAATCCTTATAATAAAATACTGCCTTTACTGTTTTTCCTTCTTTTAAAGCATCCATCACTTGATCAAAAGATTCTAATTTTTGAGTTTTAGCCATCAACATGGCAGGCAGAAGCAGAAATGCTAGTAATAAAAATTTCTTCATAAGTCTGTTATTTTTAATTGAAGCATTAAATTAATAATCTTTATCATTAGATCTAAATTTATATCATAATTATTTTAATTGCTAAGAAGACGCTCCTTCCTTCATTTTCGCGAATAAGTTTTTAGAATCCTCTTTTGTAAATATCCTAGGGAGATCTCAATGGATAATTACAATTCCTAAAGATTTATTTACACTCAATCTAAATTAACACGATTGCAAAAAGGACTTAAAATACCGATTTTTTTCCATAATCGCCCAAACTAACTGTAATCAACAGAGATAGAAGTAAAATTGTAATCTCTAGTTTACAAAAGTAGGGAAGTCCCTCTATTTAAACACACTATAAATTGACTTTTGCAGAATAGAATGTGTCCTAAAGTATTATTTTTGTTGCGATGTGTTAAATAACACCCTGATTTTAGCATACTGATTAGATGATGGTTAATACAAAAACACCACCAATTCAGACAGCTATTTTCAACTTGAAAAAAGTAACTAAAAGGGAAACAAGAAATGCAAGATCCCAAAAAGATTGATCACGAGGGGACAATCCTTGAAATAAAGGATGGGAAGATTAGTGTTGGTATCGTAAACGTATCAGCTTGTTCGGGTTGTCATGCAAAAGGAGCATGTACCATGTCCGATATGAAAGAGAAGTCAATCGATGTTATTGATTACAGCAACAAATTTGAGGTAGGTGAAAAAGTTAACTTAAGCTACAGGGAATCTTTAGGCTGGTTAGCCATGTTTCTAGCTTATGTATTGCCTTTTATTATAGTGCTAATTACACTTTTCGTTGCGACAGCAATAACAGAAAACGAATTAATCAGTGGATTATCAGCCTTAGCTATTTTAATCCCTTATTACATTATACTAACCTTTTTTAAAGATCGACTTAAGAAAACGTTTTCGTTCACAATACACAAAATTGTAAATATTTAAAACAATGAACATTATAGTAATTACTATTCTTGCTTTGTGTGCTATTGGGGTTGCCGCGGCAATCATCCTTTACTTTGTAGCACAAAAATTCAAAGTGTATGAAGATCCTCGAATTGACGAGGTAGAAGAAGCATTACCTGCTGCCAACTGTGGTGGTTGTGGTTACCCAGGATGTAGAGGTTTCGCTGAAGCATTAGTTAAAGCTGATGATATTTCGAACTTTAACTGTCCTGTTGGTGGAGCTGCAGTCATGTCACATGTAGGAGGTATTTTAGGACACGATGTAAAAGCTGCAGACCCAACTGTTGCTGTCATTCGCTGTAATGGAACATGCGACAACCGTCCTAAAACAAATATTTACGATGGAGCAACATCTTGTACTATTGCAGCATCTCTTTATTCTGGAGACACGGGTTGTCAACATGGATGTTTAGGATTAGGCGAATGTGTTGATGCTTGTAATTTCGATGCCATGTATATGGATAAGGAAACAGGTTTACCTGTAATTATTGAAGACAAGTGTGTATCATGTGGCGCTTGTGTTAAAGCCTGTCCAAACAGCATTATAGAACTTAGAAAGAAAGGTCCTAAAAGTCGTCGTATTTTTGTTTCCTGTGTAAACAAAGACAAAGGTGGTGTCGCTAAGAAAGCTTGTTCTGTAGCTTGTATTGGTTGTGGTAAATGTGTGAAAGAATGTCCATTCGACGCTATTACACTTGAAAATAACCTGGCATATATCGATTACAACAAGTGTAAGTTATGTCGCAAATGTGTTATTGTTTGCCCAACCAATGCGATTCACGAGTTGAATTTCCCACCTCGTAAAGAAAAGCCAGCTACTAAACCTACTGCTGCAACTGTAAAACCTGTTGCTGCACCAAAAGCTGAGGCAAAAACAGAGGAAGCTCCAAAAGCTAAGCCTGAGCCAAAAGCAAAAGAAGCTAAAGACGGAACATCTGATAACAAATAAATAGGAGGACAATCAGTGTTAAAAACATTTTCAATAGGGGGTATTCATCCGGAAGAAAATAAACTTTCTGCTCAAAGCGCAATCCAGGAATTGCCAATCCCTAAAATAGCAACTATTCCAATTGCTCAACATATTGGAGCTCCTGCTAAAGCAATCGTTAAAAAAGGCGATGAAGTAAAAGTAGGTCAAGTTATAGCTCAATCGTCAGGTTTTGTTTCTGCCAACATTCACTCTTCGGTATCGGGAACGGTATTTAAGGTTGATGATGTAATGGATGCAACTGGTTTCCGCCGTACGTCTATTATCATTAAAGTTGATGGTGATGAGTGGTTAGAACATATCGACAGAAGTGAAGATCTTGTAACAGAAATAACTCAGACTAAGGAAGAAATCATCAAACGTGTTGGAGATGCAGGTATCGTTGGACTTGGTGGTGCGACCTTCCCTGCTCATGTGAAACTTTCAGTTCCTCCTGGTAAAACTGCCGAGGTACTTGTGATCAATGCGGTTGAGTGTGAGCCCTACCTAACTTCTGATCATAGAGTGATGCTTGAAAAAGCAGATGAAATTATGGTGGGAATTGAAATTCTAATGAAAGCTCTTGAGGTTAAAAAAGCAATTATCGGTATTGAGAACAACAAACCAGATGCTATTGCCCACATGACTCAGGTAGCAACTAAATATTCAGGAATCGAAGTTTGCCCTTTAAAGACACAGTACCCTCAAGGTGGTGAGAAACAATTGATTTCTGCTACAATGAAACGTGAAGTTCCTTCCGGAGCACTTCCAATTGAAGTTGGAGCTGTTGTGCAGAACGTAGGAACTGCCTTTGCTGTTTATGAAGCAATTCAAAAAAATAAACCTTTGTTCGAGCGTGTAGCGACTATCACTGGTAAATCATTAAAGAATCCTTCGAACTGGAAATTCAGAGTGGGTACACCTGTTAGCGACATCATTGAAGCAGCTGGAGGACTACCAGAAGATACAGCCAAGATTGTTGGTGGTGGTCCAATGATGGGTAAAGCTCTTGTAAGTGTTGATGTGCCTTTAACAAAAGGTAGCTCTGGTTTACTTTTATTAGCTGAAGAAGAAACCGCTCGTAAAGCAACCAAGGCCTGTATTCGTTGTGGTAAATGTGTTTCAGTTTGTCCTATGGGATTAGAGCCATATTTATTAATGGTATTAGCTGATAAAAAAGAATACGAGAGGCTTGAAAACGATGCTGTAATGGATTGTATCGAGTGTGGTTCTTGTAGTTTTACATGTCCTGCAACCCGACCTCTTTTGGATTATATTCGATTGGGTAAAGGTAAAGTTGGTCAAATTATGAGAGCTAGGAAATAAAAATTACGAATGACAAATTAGAAATTACGAATTGAGATTAACTCTTTTTTAATTTCCACATTCACTCATTTACAAATTAACTAATCACTATAAATATGAACACCAAAGTACTTGTCGCACCATCGCCACACATACACAGTGGAGATTCCATACAGAAAAACATGTATGGTGTGGTTTTCGCGATGCTTCCGGCTCTTCTGTTATCTTTCTATTACTTTGGTTTGGGTTCCATTATTGTTACCCTTACTGCCGTTGCATCATGTTATTTTTTCGAATTCTTAATTCAAAAATATTTACTAAAAGTAGAACCAACTATTAAGGATGGTTCAGCTTTAATTACCGGTATACTCTTGGCCTTTAATATGCCAGCCAACCTTCCAATTTGGATCATTATAATTGGAGCCTTGGTTGCTATTGGTATCGGTAAATTAACCTTCGGGGGATTAGGAAACAATGTTTTCAATCCGGCACTTGTGGGTCGTGTTTTTCTTCTTATCTCCTTCCCTGTTCAAATGACGTCTTGGCCTAAAGCTTTAGGTTTCCAAACTTCATATCTTGATGCAGAGACCGGAGCAACACCACTTGCTATTATAAAAGAAGGCTTAAACAAAGGCGATTCTCTAACCGATTTAATGGCTCAACTTCCATCCAATATGGATATGTTCCTTGGAAACATGGGCGGCTCATTGGGAGAAGTTGCCGGAGCAGCTCTGGTTCTTGGTTTACTTTACATGTTGGTTAAGAAAATTATCACATGGCATATTCCGGTATCAATTATTGGAACAGTTGTGGTATTCTCTGGCATACTTAATATGGCTAGCCCGGAAGCTTATGCAGGTCCTGCTTTCCATATTCTAACTGGTGGTTTATTATTGGGAGCTATTTTCATGGCAACCGACTATGTTACTTCACCAATGTCGAATAAAGGCATGTTGATCTACGGTATTGGAATTGGTATTCTCTCCGTTGTTATTCGTGTATTCGGAGCTTATCCTGAAGGTGTGTCATTCGCTATTCTAATTATGAATGCATTTGTACCACTTATTAATGTGTATGTTAAACCTAAGCGTTTCGGCGAAAAAAGGAAATAATCATGGCTGGTAAAAAAGAATCTACATTTATAAATATGGTTCTGGTGTTATTTATTGTAACACTAGTGGCATCAGCTGCTTTGGGAGGCCTTTACGAGCTTACCAAAGAACCGATTGCAGCAGCAAAGCTGGCAAAAAAACTAAAAGCTATTAAGGAAGTTGTTCCTGAATTTGACAACAACCCAAGCGACGAAATGTATTCAGTTGATATGCCTACAGGTGATAAACTTGAATTCTATCCTGCTAAAAAGGGAAATAAATTGGTTGGTACAGCAGTAAAAACCTTCACAACAAACGGCTTTTCCGGATATATCTGGGTTATGGTTGGTTTCAAACCAGATGGTACTATTAACAACTATTCAGTTTTGGAGCATAAAGAAACTCCTGGCTTGGGAACAAAAATGGCCGACTGGTTTAAAAACCCAGCAAAAGAAAAAGCTAGTATCCTAGGTAAAAATCCAGCTACATCACCATTCGTGGTTAGCAAAGATAATCCTAAAGGAATCGATGCAATTACGGCAGCAACTATCAGCTCAAGAGCTTTTCTTGAAGCTGTACAAACTGCATACAACGAGTACTCAAAACAAATGAAAGGGGGAACCAAGTAATGACGAATAAAGAAAATTTCTTAAAAGGTTTTTTTAGAGAAAATGCCGTTTTTACTCTTTTATTGGGTATGTGTCCTGCACTAGGGGTAACTTCTTCGGCAATAAATGGTTTAGGAATGGGCTTAGCCACAACCTTTGTACTAATTATGTCGAACGTGTTTATTTCGATCTTTAGTTCTTTTATTCCTGACAAGGTTAAAATTCCTTCATTTATTGTGATTATTGCAGCCTTCGTAACTATGGTTGATTTGATTATGGCCGGATATGCTCCTGCTTTGCATGAGCAATTGGGTGTATTTATTCCACTGATTGTTGTAAACTGTCTTGTTCTAGGTCGTGCAGAAGCTTTTGCCTCTAAGAATCAAATATTTCCTTCAATTATTGATGGTGTAAGCATGGGACTTGGTTTCTCAATGGCTCTTACTATGCTAGGAGCAGTTCGAGAACTTTTTGGTGCCGGTAAAATGTTTGGTATTACCATTTTTAGCGAAAATTACGGTATGTTGATTTTTGTTCTCGCACCCGGAGCATTTATTGCCCTTGGTTACTTAATCGCATTTATTAACAAACTGAGAAAAGCTTAAGGAGGAAAATTATGGAATTTATTGTAATTATTATATCAGCCATATTCGTTAATAACGTTGTATTGGCACAATTCCTTGGAATTTGTCCTTTCCTTGGTGTATCTAAAAAAGTATCTACTGCTGTAGGTATGACAGGAGCCGTAACCTTTGTTATGATTCTTGCGACTATTGTAACCTACTTGATTCAAAAATATATCTTAGATGCCTTTGGAATCGGTTTTATGCAAACCATCTCTTTTATTTTGGTTATTGCATCACTTGTTCAGTTAGTAGAGATTATGCTGAAAAAAGTAAGTCCACCCTTATATCAAGCCCTAGGTGTATTCTTACCTTTGATTACAACAAACTGTGCCATTCTTGGTGTGGCTATTATGACCATTCAAAAGGATTACAACTTACTTGAGGCAGTCGTATTCTCAGGAGCTTCAGCAATTGGATTTGGATTAGCTTTAGTGCTATTTGCAGGACTTCGCGAACACTTGGATTTAGTTGATCTTCCAAAAGGAATGAAAGGCGCTCCGGCAGCTCTTGTAGTAGCTGGTCTATTAGCAATGGCATTTATGGGATTCTCAGGAATCGTTTAACAAAAAACAATTCAATATATTATCAAGGCAGCTCTGTTAGAGCTGCCTTTTTTATTGCCATTTTTTCTCTATACATTGACTATTATAAGCCCTTTGTCAAATTTTTTGTGAAAATCCACAATAATAATTAACTTACAATCAAATGTGATCTAAACCGATCATTTCAACCACTAAGTTACACTTAAACCTGTTACGATTTCATGTTAAATAGAATGAGATTCCGCACGAGAGTGCTTTCCGGTTTTGGCTTAATTCTACTGTTTACGGTATCATTTGTTGTCCTCTCTATTTTTCAAGTAAAAAGCCTTCGCAACGAGTCCGAATTCATTTATACACACACCTATAAGGTTAGTAATAGCGTACGAGACATCAACACGCACATCCAAACCATGGAAAGTTCCATGAAGGATATTCTCTTGGCTAAAACACAAGAAGAGTTCGATCAAGCAATCGATACAATCAATTTTTACCACCTAAAGGTCATGACCCAGTTCGATACTGTATTCAATCGATTCCTTGGCGATAAACGTGATGTTGGAATTGCATACCATACTTTTATTGAATGGGAAGAACTTCGAAATCAGATTATTGATTTAAAAGTTAGTGGCAAGGAACTTAGCGCTAAAAAAATGGTTGATGGTGTTGCGGCTGTTCATCTCAACAAACTAAAGGAAAAAACTAAGGTAATGACAGATTTTGCAGAGAACAAAGCAAATCTGATCTACAGAGAAGCTACCGAAACACATACCTATACGCTATACCTTTTTATTGCCATTTCGATATTAATTGTTCTGGCTAGTATTTTTATCACTTACGTGATATCAGAAAGCATAGCTCGTCCAATTAAAAAATTCATTTTAAAAGCTCAGGCAATTTATCAAGGCAATACATCAATTCGTCGTATAAGTGAAGAACAACTATTGGATCATTCCATGACGGAACTAACCCAAACTTATACGAAACTTCAAACGGAAATAAAAGAAAGAGAAAAGGGAGAAGAAACAATTCGAACTCAATATCAAGAAATTCATGAGTATTCTGAAAAGCTAAGACTATTTAATGAAAAGTTAGAGGAAAGGGTTAATGAAAGAACTACAGCTCTAGCCGAAAGCGAAGAAAAATATCGTAACCTGATTAACGGTAGTACCGATATTATTCTGGTAAATGAATATATGGGAGATGGAACTTCTAAATTAATTGAAGCAAATGATACCGCTTGTGTTCTTCTTGGTTATTCTCGTGAAGAATTGTTCAACTTGTCTTTAACCAACTTTATTGAAGACCTACCCAAAGATCATATTGTTGATTCTATTAAAAGATTGACCAGAGAAAAGCAATTTACGCATGAGCAAGTATTTGTTTCCAAGTACGGTAAAAAAACACCAATGGAAACGGTAAGTCAACTCGTTACACTTCATGGAAAACATGTGATCTTATCTACGTCGCGAGATATTACGGAGCGTAAACATGCACAACAAGCGATTGTAAAAAGTGAACGACGCTTGAAGAAAATGATTCACAAGTCTCCTCTACCGATTGTTATTACTGATGAAAAACAAAATATTGAATATTTCAATGATAAATTTGTTGAACTATTTGGATACACCATGCAGGATGTTAAAACTTCCGATGACTGGTACAAATCTTGTTTCCCGATTAAAGAATACCGTGAAGAGGTAATGACAAAATGGAAAAATGCTATCGCTGAGGCAATAAAGAATCAAACTGATATCGAAAAGCAAGAGTTCCATATGACGATAAAAAATGGAAATATTCGTCATTGTGAATTTTTCATGGTTCCTTTTGACACTTCATCGATGATTATCATTAATGATATATCAGATATTATTTCGACACAAGGAGAGTTGGTTAATGCAAAGAATAAGGCGGAAGAAAGTGATCGTCTTAAATCTGCTTTCTTGGCTAATATGTCGCATGAAATTAGAACTCCAATGAATGGTATTATTGGTTTTGCAGACATGCTTCGCAGACCAGGAAAAACGCCAGAACAGCATGAAACCTATATCGATATCATTTACAAGAGTTCAAACCAACTTCTTAAAATCATAAATGATATTCTTGATATTTCGAAGTTAGATGCTGGACAAACTTTTATTAAAGAATCGGAATGCTCTCTAAATATAATATTAGATGATCTACACGCTCAATATTCAAAAGAGAACAGTACTGATGATGAAATAGAATTCACCCTTACGAAGTCGCTATCGGACGAAGAGGCGTATGTAATTACAGAGGATCGTAAATTGCGTCAGGTAATTTCCAATCTGCTTAGCAATGCCTTCAAATTTACATCTTCTGGATACATTGATTTTGGTTATCATTTAGTAGATGAGAATTTCTTAGAGTTTTTCGTAAAAGACACAGGTATCGGAATTCCGAAAGAAAAACAGGAAATTATTTTTGAACGATTCCGCCAAGTAGAAGAAACTTTTACCAGAAAATATGGAGGAACAGGACTTGGCTTAGCAATATCTAAAGGTTTTGTAGAGTTAATGGGTGGACAAATTAGAATGGAAACGATGGAAGATAAGGGGACGACTTTCTATTTTACGGTACCTTACAATCCTGTAGAAGCTCAAAATGTAAGTATTATCAAACCAAAAAAAAGTGGTTATAAATGGGATGATAAACTTATTCTTGTTGTTGAAGATGATGAAACCAATTTCAAATACATAGAAGCAGCTCTAAAACCAACTAAAGTAAAAATATTACATACAATATCTGGAAATAAAGCCATTGAATTAAGCCTTAGAAACCCAACTATTAATTTGGTATTAATGGATTTAAGATTACCTGATATTAATGGATTAGAAGCAACTCAATCCATCAAGAAAATGAGAGATAACCTCCCAATTATTGCACAAACAGCTAATGCTTTTAGAGAGGATCGTAACCGAAGTATCGAAGCTGGATGTGATGATTTTATAGCGAAGCCATTTGAAGAAAACAATTTACTGGCAACGATTAATAAATATCTTAAAAAAGATAAAAAGGCAATTCTTTAATTCAATACGAAAGTGTATAATTCTGTGGTTGTTTCCTTTCCTGTAAGTAGAACTTCACCAAGATATCTGCAACCTATTCCTTGAGAATATTCACCATTAAGTTGATTAAACAAGTTCCCTGAAACAAGCAATCGAGACTGGTATGAGTTGCAAAGTCCTTGAATTCTTGCCGCAGTATTAATTGCATCGCCATGATAAGCTATTTCGGATTTTAATTCCCCTACTTGTGCAACCATAACCTTACCAGAATGAACACCTGCTTTAAAAATAGGTACCATACCATAGTTTTTCTGATAATATTCTTTTTTCTTTTCGAGTACTTCCATAAAATCGTAGACAACTTGTAAGCATCTAGATTTCCCAAGGCCATTCTTCATCTTCCAAGTTAGCACCACCTCATCACCTACATACTGGTAAATTTCAGCTTTATTTTTTGTGACTGCACTTGAAATATCTTTAAAACAATCCTGTATCAACCTGCTATATTTAAAATGACCTAATTTTTCGGCATAATAGGTAGATGATTTTAAATCCATAAAAAGAAAGATTCGCTCCTCTTCCTTAGGCTTGTAATATTTACCTAAAAGAAATTTTAGCAGTATCCCTTTTCCAAATTTTCGATCTACATCATAAAATATTTCAATAAGTGTTCCGATAATAAAGAAATAGACCAGAATAGTATAAAATAATTGTGAATTATAAAGTTGCGATAAGCCTGTAAAAGCAACTGGCATATCTTCTATAATTAATATATCAGCTAAATGAAACCTAATATACATTAGTAAATAAGCACTACAAATATTAGTAAAAAGCGAAATGACAACAGCAAGAAAATAAGTTGGAATCTGAGACCGAATGTATTGTACAAACTTATAAATCCCTCCCCAAACAATGCCTGAAATTATTCCAGACAACAAAATATTTTGAAAGGATTGAATCCGAAAAACAGAAAACATACCATCTTCATCAACCTGAAAAACAACAAGAAAAAAGAAGGCAACAATCCAGGTAAGCGTTATAGTTAAAAAGTACGCACCAATCGATTTTATGTAATTCTTAATACTACTATTCATCACAATTCAAAAATTGTACTAACCATTAATTTCGTGCAGTAAGCCTATTCTTTACATAGTGGTATATAAAGAAATGACCAAGCCAAAAATTGATGCACCATCATCAATCCCATCCTACTGGCCGACTCGGTCATTTCTACCACTATTATATTTTCAATTCACCAATCGCTTTTAAGAAACTTACTTCTCTCAGCTTGTAATTGATCTTTGAATCAATTAATTCGCTATGTGCACGTTGCCAAAAGGCTTGAGCATCGAGTAATTCTGTTGTATTGGCTAATCCCTCGTAGTAGGAGTTCTTTGTTAAAGCAACATTTTCATTTGCTTGCTCCATTGCAATCTTTGCCAATTCAATTTGCTGAAATGCTTCTTGCAAAGTAAAATACGACTGTTGAACTTGTAATGAAACCAAATCTCTCGTGCGCGCCATTTCAAGTTCTTTTTGCTTACTTCGATAGCGAGCAGAAGCAACTTTATGCTTGCGTTCTTGCCAATGAAAAACTGGTACAGATAGCTTTGCCTGCACTGCTAATATCTTCGACGAACCAATTAGTTCTTCAATTTTACTTGTGTAAGAATACGAAGCTCCCACTCCCAACTGAGGCAAATAATCTGCCTGCGTATTCTTCACTTGCTTTTGTGATATTTCAACTTGCTTGCTTAACATTAATAACTCAGGCCTTTGTTGCAAAGCTTTTTGCTTATAATCAGCATCAATAGACGATTGATTAACCACAATTGCAGTATCTGTTGCAATAATTTCTGCGGATAAGTCTTTTCCAATTACCTGGCACAAAGACATTTTCGAAAGAACCGTTAAATTCTCTACTCGAAACAAATTTAATTTTGCCTGATTTAGTTGCACCTGAGCTTTTAACAACTCATTCTTTGTTGTGATCTCTAAATCAAAAGCATTTTGAAGATCTTGTACCAATGCCGACAACATCTTCACATATTTTCCTGTTAAAATTCTCTTTTCGTTAATAGATACTAAGTTCCAATAAGCTTGGTCGGTTTCCATTAAAACATCAGAAGATTGCAATTGCTTATTGAATACTGAAATCTCAGATCCAATTTTCGACATTTCGTAAGAAGTTCTGATTTTCCCTCCCATATAAATTGGCTGCGTAAGTGTTAAATTGGCAGAGAAATAATCTACATTTCCCATTTCGAGGTTAAAACCAGGAAAATAAACATCGCTAAGACCACTATAATTACCTGCCTCCGCATCGGCTAAACTATTCGCAGTTGGTAAAAAAGAACCAGGTAAACTTAAATCAGTGATATCATGATAATAGTTATAAGATCCACTAGCCGATAGGTTCGGCAAGAAATGAGTATAAGCAAATCTCATGGTCGATTTACTCTCAGAAATCATTTCATCTGCAATCTTAATTTTCTGATTGTATTCCAATGCCAAGGCGCGACTTTCGCGAAGTGACAATTTTTCTTGAGCTTTTCCCTGAACAACAATCAGGGAAAAGATCAAAAGAAAGTATATTTTATTCTTCATTTTTACTTGCTTATAAATCCATAACATTTTTAGTAGACAACCTGTAAAAAATTGCATACAGAACTGGAACTACAATTAAAGTTATTATGGAACCAATTAGTAATCCAAACATGATTGCAACCGCCATTCCGCCGAATAATTCATCGCTGATTAAAGGAATCATTCCTAAAATTGTAGTAAACGAAGCCATAATAACTGGACGCATTCTTGAAACCGCAGAATCAATTACAGCTAACAGTACATCTTTACCTTCCTTTATTTCAACATTAATTTGATCGAGCAGAACAACAGCATTTTTAATCATCATTCCCATTAATCCAAGCGTACCAAGTACTGGCATGAATCCAAAAGGCTTTCCTGTTATTAATAAGCCATAACTGATACCAATAAATGCAAGCGGTAGAATTGACAAAATGATAATTGGCTGGCGGAAATTATTAAACAACATCATGATAATAATAACCATCAATAGAAATGCTAAAGGCAAGAATTTATTAATGTTATTATTCGCATCTACACTATCCTTATGCTCTCCTAACCATTCAAAATCATAACCTGCTGGCAACTGAATTGCTTCGATTTTTTCTTGCAGATTTTTAAAAGTATCTGGAGCATTATAACCAGGTGCTGGATCACATTGTGCTTTAATGGCTCTTCTGCGATCGTAACGTATGATCATAGGATCCTCAAAATCAATATTTATATCTGAAACAACCTGACGTAAAGGAATACTATGAGCAACTTGACCCCAAACTGGAGTATTTTCTAATGCTTCGATGTAATTATCTTTATTGGCTTTTGTTTTCAAAACAATTGGCAACATGTCATCTGCCTGATGGAATAATCCTATTGGCAAACCATCAGTAGCACATGCCAAGGCATTTGAAACATCCGATCGTGAAATATTGGTTAATCGAGATTGAGATTGTGAAAACTGCGGGTTCCAAACTTTAACCTTGTTTTTCCAATTATTCGTTACTTTAATTGCACTTGGTTCGTCAAGCATAATTTTCTCAGCCTTTTCTGATAGATCTCGCAATACTTCAGGATCTGGACCCGAAAACTTTGCTTCAACCATATACTCAGCAAAAATTGGCGAATAATATTTCACCCTGCAACGTGCCCAAGCGTAATTTTCGTTCAGGTATTGTTGCAAGTCTTTTCCAAATCTTTTAGTGGTATCATAATCCTTTGTATCAACAATTAATTCACCATAACTGCTCTTATTGTTGGTAAAAGGCCTTACCAGAGTATATCTTGCAGGTGTAGCTCCCAAACTGGTTGTCACACTCATAACATCCTCTTGTTTAAGCAAATATTCCTCAAGCTCACTTAATTCTTTTTCAACTGTAGTTATATCAGTACCATCCGGCAAGAAATATTCCACAATAAACTGATTGTAAGCCAAGTTTGGCATAAACAATTGTTTCACATTTTTAAATGCAAAAACAGAGGATGCAAAAACCAAAACTGTAAGTACAATTATAAGCGTTTTATGACGTAAGGAGAATTTTACGAAATGACGAAATTTCTGATAAAACTTACCTGAGTATGGATCTGAATTATCATTTTCATCCTTTGAATACTTCTTTCCTTTTAAAAATAAATCGCAAAAATAAGGTGTCTGTGTCAATGCCAATAACCAGCTAATAAATAAGGAAACAGCAATAACAATAAACAAACTAGCACAAAATTCCCCTGTTGCATCTGGTGAAAGATAAATAGGTAGAAATGCTAAAACTGCAACTAATGTTGCTCCCAGAAGTGGCATGGTTGTTTGCTTCGAAGTTTTTGTCAATGCCTCCTGACGACGGACTCCCTTTTTTAAATCAATCAAAATGCCGTCTGCTATTACAATTGCATTATCAACAAGCATCCCCATGGCGACAATAATGGCACCAAGGCTAACTCTTTGTAAAGCAATATCAAAACTCAACATGACAATAAAAGTTGCCAATATGGTAAATATCAAACCACTACCAATCAAAAGACCTGTTCGGAAGCCCATGGCGAATAAAAGAACAATTACTACAATCAGTACTGACTCAATTAGATTGATCATAAATACTTCAATTGCCGAACTTACTCTTTCTGGCTGATAAAAAACTTTATTAATGTTTATTCCTACTGGAATGTTAGACTTTAAAGCATCAATTTTACCTTGTACAGCCTCTCCTAACTCAATTACATTCCCACCTTTTTCCATCGCAATAGCCAAACCTATTGCTGGAATTTGATTATATTTCATCTTGTTAGTATAAGGAGTCATATAATCCTTCTTTATACTAGCTATGTCTTTAAGAAATACTGAAGTTTCACCTCTACCCGACACCAAAATATTTTTTAGGTCTGCCAATTCATGAAAACTTCCTTCGGATGCAATACGAACTCTATTACTACCGACTTTAAAGGTTCCTGGATCTACAATTTTATTTTGACTATTCAGAATTTCGATGACCTTGTATGGATGAATACCTAAATAAGCCATTTTCTCTTGCGACAATTCAATATTTACACAAGCTCTTTGCTCTCCAAATAAATTGATTCTCTTTACTCCATCAACAAGTAAAAGTTCTCTCTTCATATAACGAGCATAATCCTGTATCTCGTCGCTACCAAATCCATCTCCGCTTAGTGCTAGAAAAATACCATACACATCACCAAAATCATCCACAACCATTGGATGCGATGCACCCTGAGGTAAATAAACACTTATATCGTTTACCTTACGACGTAAAACATCCCAAACTTGTTGTAATTCACTTGTTACAACCGAAGGCTTAATATTAACTGTAATCTCTGAATATCCTGCTAAAGATCTTGATTCAATAAAATCAATATTATCCATTGCCTGAATAGCAGTTTCCAAAATATCAGTTACCCTCAATTCAACCTCATGAGGTGAAGCGCCAGGGTAGCTCGTCATAACCACGGCCTGCTTTACGCTAATTTCAGCATCTTCAAGCTTCGACATTTTTGAAAATGCAATAGCGCCTCCAAAGACAATTGCTATTAAAACAAATAACAATACTTTCCGCTGATTTAATACAGCTTCCGTAAAACTCATAATTGCCCTCCTATGTTCGAATTAGCTTTCTTGCTTAACATCTTTACCTTTTGACCTTCTATTAAGCTATGAACTCCTGCAGAAACTATTATATCCCCAATTTCAACACCACTTTCAATATTAATCATGCCCTTAGAGTCAAAATCTTTTAAGCTAACCGTTTTACCTTTCACACATTTGTTTGCTTCATCGTAAATCCACACGTAAGACTTTCCTTTTTTATTAAAAACAGATTCTACAGGAACCTTACACATCGAACTCTTCGTTGTTTCAAGGTTTGTTTTAATACTTGCAACCATACCAGGCACCACTTGAAATCCCTGACGATCAACTTTTAATCTCATTCTAAAGAAGTTATCACCATTCGGTTTTTGCTCAATTTCAATAAGTTTCAAATTAAAATCAACACCAGGAAAACTTTCAAATCTTCCCGTAAATCCAGAAAACGTTTTGTATTGTAAAAAATCATTCTCACTTAAAGAAACAGCAATCTCTAAATTGTTTAGATCAAGAAGTGATACAATAGGTTGCCCTGCACCAACTTTCTCATAATTTTCGGCATACATTGCTTGCACATAACCCGAAAACGGCGCATATATTTTAGTATCCTTTAGTGCATTTTCAGCAGCTTCCTTTTGTGCTTTAGCCAATTTAAAGCCTGCTTGTATTTGATCATAAACGCTTTTTGAAGTACTCTTCTTCTCGTACAAAGCAGTATATCTTTCCGCTTGCAATTTTGCATTCTCGAACTGAGCATTTGCCGCTTCCAATTGCACTAAATAATCACGCTCATTTATAGCTGCAATCAACTCCCCTTTTTTCACAAACTTTCCTTGATCTACATTTAAATTCACCAAAGGGCCTGCAATTTGGAATGCGATTTTCACCTCTCTTGATTCCTTCACCAAGCCTGTAAATACCTTAACAGATGAACTGCCATTGTTGTTTCCAACCCTAAAAACTTTTACTGGTTGAACAATGGCAACATGTTCTTTTGGGCTGTTCTTACATCCAAATAAACTTGCGGTAACCAATACCACTAGAATTAACATTCTTGTTTTTGTTATTTTTCTCATTGTGATCTTTTTTGAACTCTTACGGTTCATTTGGTTCATTTTATTCAAAAAAATAAGTGAAGTATAAGACTTCATTTTACTACATCATCCTAAATCCAACAAATACGTCCTTTTTCAATACGGATTAAAAATACTTATAAAGGTATTCCTATACCTCTAAACACAGATATAAATGCTGCACGCATTCGTCTAATTATTTCTTCATTAGAATAATCACTTCTAACGTAAAATTCATTTAAAGCTTCTAAAGCTTCCAAAATGTAATCAACTTCAATATCAGTTCTAATTAGCTTTTTATCTTGCCATGTCTTAAATCGATGTTGTATGTTTACAATCATTTCATTGTAGTTACTTTCTACATCCTTTTCAATTAATGGATATTCTTTATAGATCTGATTGATCAGAATCTTCTGGCTTTCTATAGCGTAATCAAAATATTTATCTAAAAATTGTTTTGTGGCAATTACTGGGTCATCATGCTTCATCATCGGATCCAAAACGGCAACAATATTAATCCTGAAAATTTCAAGTGCTATTTCTGTAACCAAATCCTCTTTTGAACCAATTATTTTATAAAGCGTAGCTTTTGCCAAACCACATTCACGAGCCAGCTCAACCATATTCAATCCGCGAAGACCAAACTTCAACATCATATCCATAGCAATCTTGGTTACTTTCTCTTGAATTTCTGCTTTATCTGATTTTGCCATAACTGAACTCATTTAGTATTTTCAGTACAAAAGTAATCAAAAATCACTTTCTCACAAACCTATTAATGAAATTTAACGATTTCTCTAAAAAATTAAAATTGAATCGTAAACTGTGTGTAAACCAATGGTTCGGACTTAAAGGATAAAGTACCTCCGTGTAGATTTATTAATTGCCTTGAAAGACTAAGTCCAATTCCAGTTCCATTTTTTTTAGTTGTAAAAAAAGGAACGAACACCTCTGACTGATATTCTTTATTAATTCCACAACCATTATCTTCAAGTTCAATAAAATGCTGATTCTTGTTGTTCGTGTCTATTCGCACTTCAATTCTTTTTTCCGCTTGAAACGCTAACGCTTGAATTGAATTCTTCATCAAATTAATAAAAATTTGATCTATCATACTTGGGTCCGCATGAACTAAAATATCATTCTTGGGATAAGTAAATGTCAATTCAATATTCTCTTTAATTAGATCGTCTTTCAACAATTTTAGCAAATTCTCAATTTTATTAACCAAGTTTACCTTTTTAAATACAGGTGCTGGAAGTAAGGTTAAATCTCTAAATTGTTCAACAAATTTGACAATCCCAGCCATTCTTTCTTCTATTATATCTAAGCCTTCTACAGTATCTTCAATTACTTCTTTGTTAATTTTCGACTGACTAATGTGTTCGCCACTATCTTGGTCGGTATACATTTCAACTAATGTAGAAATTGAAGATTTAACCGGACTTACAGAGTTCATTATTTCGTGCGTTAATACTCGAATCAATTTTTGCCAAGAATCCAATTCCTTTTCATCCAGTTCATTTTTAATATTCTGGAAAGAGATTAATTTAATATTTTGGTCTGTCATTTTCAGATTACTTGCCTTCACAGATAACTGTATCAATTCATGATTCCGAGACAAGGACAATAATTTCTGTTCAGATGGTTCTAACTTCATTATATACTCCGACAATCCAAGCTGAATTCGATCCAAGTCATTGATATGACTTAAGTGAGTTTTATTAAATAATTCTTTAGCTGCTCTATTAAAAAGAGTCACTTTACCATCAGAATCGTAAGAAAGTAATCCTACTCCAACATGTTCAACTAAAACTTTAAAGTATTGATTCTGATTTTCGTTTTCTATTTTAATCTTACTGATATCACTGTTTACCAAATCCAATTGTTCGTACAATTCAGGGTAATCTACATTTTTTCGAGAATTGAATCGAACTGAGGTATCATTATTCCGTATCGAAGTAAAAAAAATTTCAAGATCATAGTTCAAGCGATTTAATTTCCTGATTAAAAAAAATGTCTGTACAATTAATGCTAGTATTAAATTCGATACCAATAATACGTCATCATATTTAAACCAGAAAAAAGCTAGTAAAAGACAATTAATTAAAATTCCAATCACTCGAATAATTACCGTCGTATATAATTTTCTATAGATCATACTAAAGGTTTACAGGATATTATATTTTTCAATTTTTCTATACAGCGTTTGCCTTCCAATATTCAGTTCACGCGCCACATTACTAATGTTTCCTTTATGCCTTTTTAAAGCACTATAGATTAGAATTTTTTCACCTTCTTCAAGGCTGATCGGTTTTTCACTTAAATCAATGGTAACATCACTTTCCTCCAACTGAAAATCAGCAGCCTCAAAGCTTGACTTATCAGCCAAAATAATAGCTCTTTCCATACAATGTTTTAATTCACGAATATTACCTGGCCATGAATAATTTAACAACTTGTCTTTGGCTGTTTTGCTTAAGCCGGTGTAATTCTTACCATACTTATCTGCATATTTTTTTAAATAATGAACTGCAATTAATAAAATATCATTCCCTCTTTCTCGCAGTGGAGGCATATTAATAACTACTGTGTTAATCCGATACAATAAATCTTCTCTAAAGGCTCCTTCCTGAACTAATTTTAAGATCTCTGCATTTGTTGCAGATATTAGTCTCATATCGACATTCTCCTCCTTATTTGAACCAAGAGAAATTACGATCCTATTTTGCAAGACTGATAGTAATTTAGCTTGCATCGCTTGAGACAGGTTCCCAATTTCATCTAAAAATATCGTACCTCCAGAAGCTGCTTGAAATCGCCCTATTCGATCCTCTTTTGCATCGGTAAAAGATCCTTTTACGTGCCCGAACAATTCACTTTCAAAAATCGATTCACTTAAAGCTCCCAAGTCTACGTTCATAAAAACTTGATCTTTTCTTTCTGACTGATTATGTATTTCTCTTGCTACAATTTCCTTACCAGTACCGTTTTCACCAAGAATTAAAACATTTGCTTCGGTTATAGCGACCTTATTTATAAGTTCATAAACATTTTTAATTGCCTTCGACTCCCCAATCATTTTAATTGCTGGTTGATTTAAATCTGCCGTTAACAATTTCCGATGTTGATTAGAATGTTCTAACTCTAATTTGGTTCGGGAAAGCTCAACTCCACATTTTAAGGTTGCCAACAACTTTTTGTTATCCCAAGGCTTTAAAATAAAATCAGTGGCTCCATGTTTCATTGATTCTACCGCAAGATTTACATCGCCATAAGCGGTAAATAAAATTACAACTGTTCGTTTACTAATTTTTCGTATTTGCTTTAACCAATACAACCCTTCATTTCCTGTATTCACACCTGCTGCAAAATTCATATCCAACAATACAACATCAAATTCGTTTTGACGCATAAGGTCCGGAATTTGATTAGGATTATTGCACGTAACCAGTTCTTCAAAATGATGCTTTAAAAAAAGTTGCAATGATTTTAATACACTTTTATTATCATCTGTTATGAGAAGTTTGCCTTTTTTTTTCATTGGGGTCAATATGAACGTAACGATTTTCGAATAAAATTAAGTCAAATTGATAAGGTAAAAAATCTATTGTTCCAATTTGATACAATTATTGGATGATTTTGAAACACTTTGTAAAACGAAATTAGTAAAATAATTACGCTAGACGCTTAATATCAGCGTATTAAGTATGATGGCACAAATATAGATTATTCTTATCCATATTATCAAAACCAGTAAACATGATAAAAACAGACAATCTAAACAAATCATTTAGAACCGCCGAAGTAGAAACTTTAGCGCTATCGAATGTAAATCTATCTATAAAAAAAGGCGAATTTGTTGCTATAATGGGCCCATCGGGATGTGGAAAATCGACCTTGCTCAACATTATTGGCTTATTAGATAAGCCTTCGAACGGAAAATTTCAATTTATAGAAAGCGAAGTATCAACATATTCCGAAAAACAAAGAACCCTACTACGTAAAATGAACATTGGTTTTGTTTTCCAAAGTTTTAATTTAATTGATGAACTAAGTGTTTTCGAGAATGTAGAACTTCCTTTAGTCTATCAAAAAATTTCAGCTAAGGAGCGCAAGAAAAAAGTCGAGGCGGTCTTAAAAAGAGTTCAGTTAGATCATAGATACAAACATTATCCTCAACAACTATCAGGTGGACAACAACAACGAGTTGCCATTGCACGAGCTGTTGTAGCCAACCCCAACTTAATATTAGCCGATGAACCAACAGGAAATTTAGATTCTGCAAACGGAAAAGAAGTTATGGATTTACTCTCACAACTCAACCAGGAAGGCACTACTATTGTGATGGTAACACACTCTATATCCGATGCCGATAGAGCAGACCGAATCATTCAACTTTTCGATGGTCATTTGGTTAGCGAAAACCATAAAAAGAAAGTAACTATTGTAAAACAGAACTCAGAAGTATTATAATTCGTAAAATCATGTTTCTATTCAATCTTAAAATTGCTTACCAAAACCTCATCCGAAACAAAGGATACAGTTTCATCAATATATTTGGCTTAGCCATAGGCATGGCCTGCACCATACTACTGCTATTGTGGGTAAACCACGAAATGAGTTTCGATAAATTTCACAAAAAAGACAAACAACTTTTCCAAATTGTAAACTGGCAAACCTACAGTGGACAAGAGTATGGATGGGGAAGTATTCCCGGGAAACTTGTTGATGCTTTAAAAGAGGAAATTCCAGAGATTGTAAGGGGTACAAACTACAATGGATGGGGTGATAATTCACTAGTATTTATAAATGGGATTAAAAACTATGAAAAGGTAATGCATGCTGATGCGGACTTTTTCCAGATGTTTTCGTTCCCCTTACTAAAAGGTTCACCTGATAAAGTATTTGAAGATCCATTTTCATTGGTTATTTCCGAGAAAATGGCAAAAAAATACTTTGGTGATAAAGATCCGATCGGGCAAGTTGTTCAGTTTGATACAAAATACGACCTCACCATTACGGGAGTATTAAAAAATCTGCCTTCCAACTCTAATTTTAAATTTGATTTTATTGCACCATTTAAATTTAAAAAGAAAGAATGGAAATATTGGGAAAACTGGGGTAGCCATACCTATTCTGGTTTTGTTGAATTAGATGCAAATGCAAACCCTGATACTGTAAGTGAAAAACTACGTACTTTTTATGTAGATAATGTAGATCCTGAGTCTACTGAAAGAATATCATTATTCCC
This sequence comes from Labilibaculum sp. DW002, assembly GCF_029029525.1. NCBI lineage: Bacteria > Pseudomonadati > Bacteroidota > Bacteroidia > Marinilabiliales > Marinifilaceae > Paralabilibaculum > Paralabilibaculum antarcticum. The sequence goes on from NZ_JAKJSC010000001.1 coordinate 1,963,150, forward strand.
AGTAAGCAAAACTCATTTATACTCTTTGGAAGGCAAAGAAACAAATTTGAAAAACATTCGCATTTTTTTAATTATAGCCCTATTTATATTGCTGATTGCTTGTTTTAACTTTATGAATCTTTCTACCGCAAGAGCTTCTAAAAGAGCGAAAGAGATTGGCTTAAAAAAGGCAATAGGCTCTTCTAAACCACAGTTAATCTGGCAATTCCTTTTTGAATCGGTACTGGTCTCTTTTATCGCAATTAATTTTGCAATTATATTGGTTCGACTATTTATTCCTGAATTCAACAGTATCCTCGGACAGCGCTTGCAATTGAATTATACCGACTGGAAATTTCTTAGCATTATGCTTTCAGTTGTGCTATTTACCGGACTATTTGCCGGTGCTTATCCTGCTTTTTACATTACTTCGTACAAAACAATTGAAGTTCTAAAAGGAGTTACAAGTTCTGGAAAAAAAGCTACGGCTTTCCGAAAGGTATTAGTCGTTCTCCAATTTACACTAACTGTTTTTCTACTTATCTGCACTCTTACCATTACTCTTCAAACAAAATATTTGAAAACAGCTTCGACTGGAATCGATAAATCGAACGTTGCTTTCGTAGTTCTAAACGGAAATATGAATGAAAATCGTGAAAGCATAAAAGAAGAGTTATCAAAGGATCCTAGTATTTTGTGCTCAACTTTTGGTTCCGATCTGCCAACAAGTCTTGGCAGTAATGGTGGTGGATATGAATGGAATAATGACGAAACAACAAAAGATGTTTTGGTTCACATGTATTATTCAGATCCAGATTTTATTGATGTATATAAAACCCCATTGGTTGAAGGTCGTTTTTTTAATAAAGATCACTTTGAAGCCGATTCTCTTACATTAGTGATAAACGAAACATTTGCTAAAATGATTAACCAGAATTCGGTTATTGATAATACTATTGTGCATTGGGGATCAAATAAACGAATAATTGGTGTTGTAAAAGATTTCAATTTTAGAGGTTTACAGCAAAAAATTGGTCCAATGGCCTTCATACCATCATATCATTATAATTTTCTAGCGGTTAAAATCGAAACAAATAGTAACAGTAGGTCCTTGGCACATATTGAAAAAGTTTGCCAAAAATACAATCCAGGATTTCCAACAATTATTAATTTCTTAGAAGACAATTACACGTCCCAATACAAAGAGGAAGATAGTACCATTGCTATTCTAAAGTATTTTACGATTCTTACCATTCTTATTTCCTGCCTTGGTTTATTTGGCTTAGCCTCGTTTATGGCCGAAGAAAAAACAAAAGAAATTGGAGTACGAAAAGTATTGGGAGCAACTGTTTATAATTTGGTTGCACTATTTTCCAAAGAATTTACAAAATGGGTTATCCTGGCAAATATTATAGCATGGCCAATTGCATGGTACATTATGGATTATTATTTAAGCAAGTATGCTTTCCATATTGATATGCCATGGTGGGTGTTTTTATCGGTTGCCATGCTGGTTTTTGCAATTTCCATTATTACAGTTGCTTACCAGAGTTGGAAATCTGCAACTCAAAACCCAATAAAAAGTTTGAAGTACGAATAATTAACATATCCTTTTAAACACAAAAACCGTCTAAGAAATCATTCCTAGACGGTTTTATTATTTTTTTATCAATCTACTTCTGAACCAACATCGCCTCAAATACGTTCACCCATTCTAAAAAATCAGGATAAACTTTTTCCCCATTTTCAATAGTTTGAGTTTTAAGAAATTCTTTGAGTTTTTTCTTTCCACCTTTATTTAGAAGAAACTCGATAAAAGCTGCTCCTACTGGATAACTTAAATTTCGCTCATATTTTAACGGTTCTTCCCATAATTCGAAAAATGAAAATTGATCATTTGTAACTCGATCTCGGGCGAATTGAAGTAAATTTTTATCATTCTGATCAATATAAACACCTAAACCCTCCTTAATAATCATCGAGGTAAATTTAGGTTGCAATGACCTATTGCTCATCATATGGCATAACTCATATTCATTTTCCTCTGCATAATAAACATTGACAATAGCCAAATCAGCATTTGAAAAACCAAGTTGCCTATCTAATTTTCGAAAAGCTTCATTTCTATCCGTCCAAATAAACAAATCGATCTTCTTTGTTGGCTTTGCATTTAATAAAGTAACGATTCTGTTGTAATTCACAATTGCCTTTTGCATATACTCTCCTGCATTCTTTAACTTCTTTTTATCCTGAAAATGAAAACGGATATTATCAGATTCGATAAGCTCCCAGGCTTTATAATAGATATCTTCTTGAAACAAGCGCAAATATTTATTTGCATATCTATTACCATCCCTAGATCCTCTGACATTCTGACATTCTTTTAGGTATGCAACGGCCTTTTGTTTTTCTCCACGTGTAAAATAACACTTTGCTAAATAAGCTTTACTCAACCCTCTAACATCATCTGAAACATTCTCCAATTCAATTGCTTTTTCCAAATAAGGAATCGCTTTTTCAAATTGCTTTGAATTCGTATATGCTCGACCTAAAATAGAATTCAAATGAGAATCTGAGGCATTTTCTTTTAGCATTAATTGTGCTTTTTCAATTAACTGATCGTATTTTCCTTTCGAAAATAATTTCTTTAATTCTTTACTCTGCCCTATGGAGCTAAACTGAAAAAGGATAAATAAAAAAGTAATAAATATTTTAATCATGCTAAAATTAAGTTTAGGTTCTTATAATTACTTCACAATACAGTAAAATGTAAAAAACAATCTGATTTCATTGATCAATAATCATTCCATAAAAACAAATTGTTCTAATGTACCTATTTTGTCATAAAAAAAGAGGTTCATTAAAAAGAATAAACTTCCTTTTAACGAACCTCAATATCATTAATCTAAACTATAAAAAGAACAGGAAAGGTATAATAATACCAATGGCAATTAGCCATTTACCTCGCCCTGCAATACCTTTTTTGCCAGGAACAATAAACATACCCGAGAGTGCAAAAATAAGCATGGCAACGGCAAATATATCAGCCATCAGAGTCCAACCTTTTTTACTGTTGTAATGCAGCTTGTTCATAAAATACACCCATTCTTTTTTCTCATATACCTCGAAGGATAGCTTACCATTTACAGGATTATAACTTCCTAAGCCTCCCTTGATATATATATTATAAGAATCATCTTCTGGTATTATTCTATTTAAAGAATATTCTGTAATATTTTCTTTCCAATAGCTAGTCAGCTTATCTGGGGATAAACTTGAAGCCAATTGCATCGTTTTATATTCCGTTTTATAGGCAGGGTCTTCATCATTCTTTTTATGATTCAGGATAATTCCTGAAATCGCATAAATTAGTGTTATTCCCACAAAGAAATAGCCTAAATCACGGTGAATAAACCGAAGCCACTTTCTTATATTTTTCTTACTCCACAACTTCATAATCTGTTCCGTCTACATAATAAATTGCATAGTAATCTTTATTGTTGGCTTTCATCCAATCGCGCATTTCTTTAATGTTAGCCATTTCAGAACTACAATGTCCGCTTTCAGTTTCTCCTTTGTGTTTCTCAAGCACTTCCGTTTCCCACTCATTTATTGAAGCCTCATCCAGGCGCTTTTCTCTTAGCGTACCAGCCACTTTAATATCATTCCCTGCAATTTCCTTATTAAAGCCTTCCAAATCACCTGTTGCTTCTACTCTAAGAGACAGGTTACCTTCAGCATTTTTTAAAATACAACGCTTGCCCGAGTGTGCACATACATGATTGACCAATCCTTTAAAGGCAACTTCTTTTCCAACCATTTGATCTGCTACTACCATCAATTCATCAATAGAATAAACAGTTTGACTTGCTTGTTTTGTTTCTTTATTAGTCTCTTTTTGCTTCATATTACATGATATGAATAGCAAACTAACTACAAAAATGCTTAAGTACTTCATAATTAAACTTTTTAGGATTATTAATTGTTTGTTTGGTTTTTACAAACTTATGATTAGCAAGGCGCAAAAACAAGAGAAATAACATTTCTTTAACAAAAAACCAGAACCAAAAAATCAGTTAATAATTAGGCCTAATTCCTTGTCCTTAATGATTTTAAATAAGAATGCTTTTTCAAACATTAGATATTAACCTAAAAAAAACCACCTTTCATGCAAGTATAGTAACCATTCACAAGAAATGCCGTACTATAAGCGACATCATTAAAAGCTTAATTTCATTTGTTGATTTAGATTTTACAGACCTCGATATATTATGCAAATACAATTTAGAAGATTTAAAGATTGGAAGATCAAAACAAAGTTATTTCTATCTACTCTAATCACCCTTATAAGTATCCTATTCCTTGGTCTTATTTCTAGCTATTTTTTCAATACCAGCAGAACTTTAGGCATCATGATAAATGGTGTTCGTGTTCACCAGACCTTACTTCAAAATTCGGTAGAAGAATTGTATCAATTTAGAATTCGAAAAGATTCTACATATTTGGTAAAATCAGCAGCACATTTAACAAAAGCAAATCACTTAATTGAAGATTTGTTAAAACTAGAGAAAGATTACACCTCTAAGAGTACGGCAGAAATAGCTTCCTATCTTTTTAATGGTTCTCCCGAAGTTTATAGTAACGACATTAAAAATGCAGAATTACTAGTAAGCAGATTAAAAGTACTTAACAAAGTGCGCAACAAAAATTTAAGCGGTGCAAGAGTAAACGTGCGTAAAGCACTTAATATTATTGACGATATTAAAAAAGAACTGCTTAGTAACGGGGAAAATATAGATATTGATATTATTCAAGTTAAACTGAGTACAATTCAACAGCATTACTCGAACATTAGTAACGAAGTTAATGATCTATCGCATAAAATTAATTCGGCTTTAATCTTTATAATATTTACAATAGCATTTATTATTGCAGGTATAATATTTGTTTTAGCAAGATATATTTCAAAATCAATTTCTGTTCCTGTTGAAAAAATTGTTAACAATTTCAAATTAATTGCATTAGGGAATTATCATACTCCCTTAAATATTGAATCAAAAGATGAGATTGGAAACCTAGCTAGATCATTCAACACAATACAACTTGATTTTCAGAATGTTGTAAACCACACCGGTAAGATTGCAAAAGGAGATTTAAGCCATACCATTTCGCCAAAATCAAAAGAGGATGAATTATCCATCTCCTTAAACCAAATGGTACAAACACTTAAAGATGCAAAGTCAAAAAACGACGAAACCTTATGGTTTAGATCTAGTGTAAATAAATTTAATGCCATACTTCAAGGAGATCAGAACTTAGAAAACGTAACAAATAAATCTCTTATTTTTATCAGTGAATTATTAGAAGTTCAACTTGGAGCAATCTACATTTATCATGAAGATCAAGAAGTTTTAGAGCTTAATGCCTCGGTTGGAATGCCAAAGGATATAGAGCATAGACACATACCAAAAGGTCATGGCTTGGTAGGTCAAGCAGCACTAACAAAGAAAATAAAGCATTTTAAAGATGTTCCGAATGATTATTTTTCAATTTTTTCGGCAACGGGAAAAATGAAACCAAATAATATCCTACTCATTCCGCTTACTTTCAATAAAAAGATACGAGGAGTTATGGAATTAGCGACAATTAACACGCTTAACGAATCAGCAATTAGCTTTATAGAAGCGATTCGTGAAAGTGTTGCCGTTAAAATCTCCTCTACTTTAGCGAGAACCCAGTTAGAGGTACTGCTCACGAAAACACAAGATCAAGCTAATGAATTACAAGTACAGCAAGAAGAACTTCGCATTGCAAATGAAGAACTTGCCGACCAAACACAAACATTAATTGATAATGAAACAAAACTTCAGGTACAACAAGAAGAACTTCGAGTTGCTAACGAAGAATTAGAAGAAAGAACAAATCAACTTGAAATACAAAAAGACGAAATTCAAAACAAGAATCTCAATTTATCTCAAACACACGATAAGTTAGAAACAAAAGCCCGTGAATTAGAACAAACAAGTCAATACAAAACTGATTTTCTGGCCAATATGTCTCATGAATTAAGAACTCCCCTAAACAGTTTATTAATTTTGTCTAGTTTGTTAGCTAAAAATAAAAAGGGAAACTTAACTTCTGAAGACATTGAGTCAGTAGAAATTATAAATAAGAGTGGTAAAGATTTATTGCAATTAATTAATGAAATATTAGATCTATCGAAGATCGAAGCAGGAAAAATGACTGTTGAATTTGAAAATCTTAACACTGAAAGCATTGCTAAGGATATTCTAATCAATTTTAAACATCAAGCGGAAAAGAAAAAATTAGACTTGAATATTGACATCGCTTCAGATTTCCCTAAAACCATTGAAACAGATCAATTAAGAATATCTCAAATTCTGAAAAACCTTTTATCAAACGCTTTTAAATTTACTTCACAAGGATCTATTACAGTAGCTATGAAAATGGTCACCGATAAAGAAAACTTGCGAAGAACAGATTTAAAAGATGTTGATACGTGTGCATTTTTGGTAACAGACACAGGAGTTGGTATTCCTAACGATAAAAAAGAAGCTATTTTTGAAGCTTTTCAACAAGCTGATGGTAGTACGTCTCGCAAATATGGTGGTACAGGCTTAGGTTTATCTATTTCTAAGGAATTGGCATTTATGTTAGGTGGCGAAATTCATCTCGAAAGTGAAACGAATAAAGGTTCTATCTTCACAATTATACTGCCATTAAAGCAAAAAGAAAGTAGCAAATCAGACGTAAACTCTAGGACAATTATAGAAGACAAGATAGTTGAAAAACCTGTTGTCTTGCCACAGTTCATAGATGATGATAGAGACATACCTCATTCAAAACCTACGGTAGTTGTAATTCATCCAAATCAAAAAGAAGCAAGTCAGCTTTATTCTCAAATTCATGACACTCAATTCAATGCTCTTGCAGCTTCAAATGTTAGCGATGCATTGTTATTAATTGAAGCGCATCAACCTTCGGCAATTATAATTGGTCTGGAATTGTTAAGAGAAAATGGAGAAGCTGAATTAGAACAATTGAAAGCGCACCCTTTTGCATCAACTTTACCAATACACATTGTTAATCCTGTTGAAGGAATTGGCGAAATAGAAAAAGGAGAATTGTCAACGGTTAACGCAACAGATTTTAATAGCGCAATTGGAAAAATTGAAAAGGAATTACTTTCTGATTATAAAAAAATACTAATAATTGAAGATGATCCATTAACTCGAAAGATTCTCACAACACTCTTAGAACCGACCAATGCGATTATAGAAGAAGTATCAACAGGTCTTGAAGGAATAGCGCTAATTAAAGAAAACAAATACAATTGTATCGTTTTAGATTTAGGCTTACCTGATATTAGTGGTAACGAATTATTAGCCAAACTCTCTAAGGAAAATATCGATATCCCAAATACAATTATTTACACAGGTAAAGAACTTTCAAGAGAAGAACATCGAGACTTAAGTAAATATACAAATTCCATTATTCTTAAGGGACTAAAATCAGATGTTCGACTTATGGATGAAGTGACTTTATTCTTGCACCACGTAGCAATAAAGAACCCCCAAATACAAACCCAAGAAATAACCGATATTGACGAATCAATATTTAAAGGAAAAAGAATTTTGGTTGTGGACGACGAGATACGAAATATCTTTGCTCTGGGAAAAATTCTCGAGGATAAAGATATGGAAGTTTTAGAAGCTGAAAATGGAAAAATTGCTCTTGAAGTTCTCGAGGAAGAAAGTAATATCGATTTAGTTTTGATGGATGTAATGATGCCAGAAATGGACGGTTATACGGCAATCGAACATATTAGAAAAACACCAAAAATAAAAAACATACCAGTAATCTGTACCACTGCTAAAGCAATGAAAGAAGATTACGACAAAGCTATTGCACATGGTGCAAACGACTACTTATCTAAACCAATTGACGAGAATAAGCTGTTTTCAATGCTAAAAATTTGGCTATACAATTAACTGCAACCCAATACGAAATATGGAATTGAACAAAGAACAACAACTACCTATAATGCAGAAGATAAAATATTAATCGTAGACGATAAAGAAGAGAATTTAATAAGTCTTGAATATATTCTTTCTGATTTCGATGTGGAGGTTGTGAAAGCTTATTCTGGTGAAGAAGCTCTCAAATGTACATTGAAAGATGAATTTGCAATGGCAATTCTAGATGTGCAGATGCCTGGTATGGACGGCTATGAAACCCTTGAATTAATGCGCCATAGAAAGAAAACAAAATACCTGCCAGTTATTTTTGTATCCGCTATTCATCAGAGCGATTTTCATATTGTAAAAGGTATTGAAACAGGTGCTGTCGATTTTATTCCCAAACCAATTACTCCTGAAGTTTTAAAGGGAAAGGTTAGCATCTTTCTCGATTTATACAGACAAAGAAAAGAGCTGGATCTTGTTTTAAAATATCTCGAGAATAAAAATGAAGAACTTATAATAGCCAAGAACAAAGCTGAAGAGGCCACTAATGCAAAATCAATGTTTCTCGCTAATATGTCTCACGAAATTCGTTCTCCTATGAATGGTATTTTGGGTTTATCTAAACTTTTGTTGCAGTCAGATTTAAATGATGAACAAAAAGACATGCTCGAAGTAATGAGTAATTCAGGTGAACATTTATTGCAGATTATTAATGACATACTAGATTTCTCGAAAATTGAAGCTGGGCAAATTGAACTTGAATGTATCGATTTTGATATCAGAAAAGTTTGTGATACCATTTTTCAACTTCTAAATTTTAGAGCTATTGAAAAAGGGATCGAATTCAAGATTGAAATTGATGATATGGTTCCTGAAAATTTAATTGGAGATTCATTTCGATTAAATCAGATTTTAATGAACTTAGCCAACAATGCTATAAAATTCACTCAAGAAGGATCAGTTACCATTTCGATTAAATGTCTTGAAAAGAAAAACGAGCAGGTTACCTTATTCTTTGCAATAAAAGATACTGGCATAGGAATATCGGCAGATGCACAAACAAAGTTGTTTCGTGAATTTACACAATCTAATAGTACCATTACTCGTGAATTTGGGGGAACTGGCTTAGGCTTAGCCATATCAAAAAACCTAACCAATTTAATGGGTGGGAAAATTAGCCTTCAAAGCCAACTAGGTGTTGGTTCTGACTTTATGGTAGAACTTAATTTTGACTACAAAGAAAAACAAGCAACAATGATAGACGAACAAAATACAAACATCCCTTCTGAAATCTCAATTCTGGTTGCAGAAGATAATCCTATCAATCAAAAGGTTGTTACCATGACGCTAAAGATAATGGGATTGAAATGTGAGATCGCAAAAAATGGTCTGGAAGCATTTGAAATGTACAAAGAAAAACGTCACCAAATCATACTAATGGATATGCAAATGCCTGTTCTTGATGGGATTAGCGCAACGGAAAAAATTAGAGGATTTGAAAATTTAGAAACCATTGATGATCCTGCTTTTATTGTAGCACTTACCGCGAATGCCTTTGTTGAGGACAAACAAAGATGTATTGAAGCTGGCATGAACGACTTTATTAGCAAACCATTTAAAGAAGAGGCTCTTAGGAAAGTATTGAATCAAGCTTCAAAGAAATAGTACGTTAGAAAGTGCATATGAATCCAAACAAACTGGAGAACCTAGATAATATTGATATTGAAATACCTTTACTCTTAGAAGCAATTTTCCAAAAATATGGATACGACTTTAGGAATTATTCCAAGGCGCATATTAAGAGAAGATTGATGCGTAGAATGGCTATTGGTAAATTTGAATCAATCTCTTTAATCCAAGATAAAATATTAAGAGATAAACAATTTTTTGTTGAGCTATTAGCAGATTTGTCGATCAATGTCACAGAAATGTTTCGTGATCCTGAATTCTATGCTTCATTTCGAGAGAATGTTGTGCCTAATTTGAAAACTTATCCTTTTATTAAAATCTGGCATGCTGGCTGTTCTACTGGCGAAGAAGTCTATTCATTTGCCATTCTCTTACGAGAAGAAGGTATTCTAGATCGCTGCCAGATATACGCAACAGATTTTAATAGAAAAGTACTTGAAGTTGCTAAACAAGGGATTTATGCAACTCGAGATATAGAACTATTTGAAAGAAACTATACGAAGTCAGGGGGAAAATCAAAACTATCCGACTTTTACACCATGAAATATGGTTCAATAAAACTAGACCAGTCTCTCGTTAAAAAAGTCGTATTTGCAGATCATAACCTAGTTACTGATTCTGTATTTGCAGAGGTGAATCTTATTATTTGTCGTAATGTCTTAATTTATTTTAATCGAGATTTACAAAACAAGGTTATCAACCTATTTCACGAAAGCTTATCCTCTAGCGGTTTTTTATGTCTGGGAACAAAAGAATCTCTTCGTTTTACAAGTCAAGAAAGAAATTTTACCGAAATTGATGTAGCACAAAGAATATTCAAAAAAAGAATTGGTTAATGTATAAAGCATTAGTCATAGGAACATCATTTGGAGGTTTGGAAGCTCTTAAAGCAATTATTCCTCTATTGCCAAAAGATTTTCCTTTGGCAATTCTAATTGTTTTGCATATTGGTGAAAACAATAATGATCACTTTATAAATTACTTAAATAACCATTGTAATTTATTCGTAAAAGAAGCTGAAGACAAGGAAATTATTAAGGCTGGAACAATTTATTTTGCTCCTCCTAATTATCATTTACTAGTTGATGACAATTCACAAATTGCATTGAGCATAGATTCTAGAATACATCATTCCAGACCATCCATAGATGTTCTTTTTGAATCGGCTGCATGGCATTATCAAAACAAGCTTATAGGGGTATTGCTTACCGGTTTAAATCAGGATGGAGCACTTGGGCTAAAAGAAATACAAGAATTTGGTGGCCTCACGATTGTTGAAAACCCGAACAATGCTATGGCTTCCATAATGCCGGCTTCTGCAATTAAATTAATTAAACCCGATTTCATTTTAGAAATTGACCAAATAGCCAGTGAAATAACCAAACTCATTAAATAGGCTAAATTTCTTTCCAAATACAGGTTAGCATTCACCCATTCTTCAAATGGTGACAATTAATTGATCTCCCCATTTAAATAGTAAAACAAAACCAATATTTTTTCCGAACTTTCGGGCAAATAACACATCCAAAACAATTGAATAATGACTACTTCTGTGGAGATAAAGGCATACTGCAAAGATCTTACTAAGCTTAAAAATATTCTTCTCGCTATTCAAGCTAAAGAACTTGGTACAGATCATCAAACTGACACCTATTTTCATTCAAAATCAGGAATTTTAAAATTAAGAGAAGGCACTTATGGTAGTCAACTCCTTCACTACAATATTGAAAGCGGAAAACAAACAATTCAAAACACACTAAATTCTTACAAAACAATTCCGAAATCTTGCTTAAAAGAGATTCTGGAAAAAACCATTGGTTCGAGCTGTATTGTTGATAAAGAAAGAAAAAGCTACCAGCTAGAAAACATCTCTTTTCATTTAGATAGTGTAAAAGGCTTAGGTGATTTTATCCTTATAGAAGCTAATGATTTAGATGGCACCATCGGTTTAGAACAATTGAAAGGACAATGCAACAAACACCTTAAAACTTTAGAAATCAACGCAAAATCAATTGTATCATTGACGTATCAAGAACTCTTACAACAAAACAATCTATTCAATCAAATTTTAGTGGATGAATAAAAACTAAATTAATTTGGGCGAGTTTCTACATTTTTAAGCTAACAATTTAGTAACTTGTATGAACAACCTAAAGCTATCTGTTCATGCTTCAATTTGAATTTGATATCCGAAATCATAAAATCAACAATAACGAATCAAAGGGAATTCAACTTGCCTTGAGTATTTCCTTCTTGATTTGTGCGGCTTTATTTTATGCTTTTACAAAGTATTTAGAATTCTTTCCTTTTAACGAATATCTGATACTTATTTTAGTTGTACTCTCTCTTTACTTTATTGGCTTGCTTTTAGGATGTAAACTGCTATATCCAAAAGAATACCTCACCATTAACTCAAGAAAATTAACCTATAAAACTGGTTGGCGAAATAACAAACTAAAGGTCTACCTAAAAGACATTAAAGATTTCTCAATTCAGGATCGAAATCTTATTTTAAATCTAAAGAGTAAAGAGAAATTACAAATCGACCTGAACAATTTAAGCGAGAGAGCCATAATTATTCTGAAGAATTATTTAAACCTATAAAAGAAACGGAAGAATAATTTCTTCCGTTTCCTTCATTTATTTAATAGTCATTCGGGCAAAAGGAGCTGTATCCTGTTCCACAAAATCCTTTTTCAGATATTTAAAATAACCAGTAATTGCAACCATCGCTGCATTATCTAATGAATAACCTAACTGAGGAATATAAACCTTCCAGCCCTGCTTAACAGCAGTTTCTTTCATGGCATTCTGTAAACCTGAATTTGCCGAAACTCCACCAGCAATTGCAACTTCTTTTATCCCTGTTTCACGTACGGCACGTTTCACCTTATTCATAAGCACATCAACAATTGTGTATTGCAATGAAGCACACAAATCATTCATGTTTTCTTCTATAAAATTGGGGTTCTCTTTAATTCTATCGCGCAAGAAATACAGAAATGAAGTTTTTAAACCACTAAAACTATAGTTCAATCCTTGGATTCTAGGTCGGTTAAACTCAAAAGCCAATGAATTCCCCTCTTTAGCACGTTTATCAATTACTGGTCCTCCTGGATAAGGAATACCCATGACTTTAGCGCATTTATCGAAAGCTTCACCAGCTGCATCATCAATCGTTTCACCAATAACTTCCATTTCCATGTGATCTTTCACAACTATAATCTGAGAATTTCCTCCTGAAACCAATAAGGCAAGAAATGGAAAGTTTGGATGCTCATAAGTATTCTTCAAATCATCAATAAAATGAGCTAATATGTGTGCTTTAAGATGGTTCACCTCGATAAGTGGAATGTTTTTAGAAAGAGCAAAGCCTTTTGCAAAAGATGTTCCAACCATTAAAGATCCTAATAATCCTGGGCCACGCGTGAATGCGACTGCATCAATTTCATCAGCAGTTACGTTTGCCACCTTCAATGCCTGATCGACTACTGGAATAATATTTTGCTGGTGGGCACGAGAAGCCAATTCCGGCACAACTCCACCATAAGCCATGTGCACAGTTTGAGTGGCAGTAATGTTAGAATGAATCACACCATCGCGCAAAACTGAAGCCGATGTGTCATCACATGAAGATTCAATTCCTAATATCGTTATACTCATATTTTTGTTTTATATCCTTATAATACTGGTATTACACACATAAATGGTTAAAAAAATCAAAAATCTTCTTAATCCCAATAATGGGATGTTATATTCTATTTCTTTTTGTCTAATTTTGTGCAACTGCACTCAAAAGCACAAAACTATTAAAAAATTCCTCAAAATATCAATTTGGACACTTGTGGTTATCATTATGATACCCATTTTAAGCTATTTAATTTTTTTAAATCGCCATGTTCAAACGTATACAAGCCAAAAAATTGCTAAATATCTTTCTGAACAAACAAAAACACCTATCACAATTGAAGGAGTTAACATCTCTCCTTTTAAAAGTATTATCCTTAAAGGTGTTTATGTAGAAGATTACCGTAAAGATACTTTACTCTATATTGGTAGCCTAAAAGCAAAAATAGATTCCTTCAATTTCAAAAAACAGCAAGTTTTCGTAAACAAGCTAACTTTAAACAAGGCCTACGTAAATCTACATGAAGATAAAGATCGAGTTTTTAACTATGATGTTTTTCTCGATTCTTTAAGTTCAGGAGCCACAAAAAACCAAGAATCGAAGAATAAAAAAGTTTGGAATATATCTGTTGCAAATATTGACTTGGAAGATTCTCAATTTGGTTATCGAACCTCGACTCGGGAACCTCAAGATTTTGGGATGAACTATGAAGACATTTATGTCACAAACTTGAATTTAGAAGCTAGAAATATAAAAATCATCGGAGACTCTATCGATTTGCAGCTTCAACACATGCATTGCATTGAAAAATCGGGCTTCGAACTAAAAGATTTTAAGGCAAGAACTTGGATTACAAGTCACCAATGGGGATTAAAGGATGTTAATATTGTATCTAAGAATAGTAAACTAATAGCCGAGCATCTGTATTTTAATTATGAAACAGGTAAAAACTATTGGCAACAGTTTACAAAAAAAATGCAACTAGACTTCCAATTTACATCTTCGCGTATTAGCTTTCTAGATGTAGCTTATTTTAATGAGCTCTTGTTAGGATTTAGAGAAACCGGCTATTTATCTGGCCATGTGTATGGAACGGTTTATGACCTAAAAGGTAGAAATATAGACGTTGTTTATGGGGAAAACACTGTTCTGAAGGGTAAATTTTATATGAATGGTCTTCCCTACCTAAGAGATGCTTATTTAGAAGCTGATTTTAAGGAATTAACAACAAGTATTTCAGATGTAGAAAAGGTTTATATCCCTGGCTATGACAAAGAACATTTCAACTTGCCGGAGTACTTCGATAATCTTGGGTTAATTCATTACAATGGGAAATTTAATGGTTTTTTAAATGATTTTGTCTTTTACGGTGATTTTGATACTGATTTGGGAAAATTAGAAACCGATTTATTGTTTAAGCCCATTACAGGAGGCAACAGATTAAATTTCAAGGGAGATTTAAGTGCTAGCGACTTTAACCTTGGCGGATTTTTAGAGCAAGATAAAGTAGGAAACGTATCCTTGAATGTTTCTGTTAATGGATTTACAGAATCTTCTTCTGCTCAAGGAATCATGAAAGGAAACATTAGCAAAGTAGATTTCAACAACTACGAATACAAAAATCTTTCCTTAGATGGTTTCTTCTCAAACTCACGATTTGATGGAAAAGTATCGATAGAAGATCCAAACATTGGTTTCGATTTTGAAGGAAATGTTGATTTCTCAACGGAAATACCAACCATGAAATTTAGCTCACACCTTCGTAATGCTAAATTATTTCCTCTCCATTTAAATTGGGAAGATCCTAAAGCCGAATTAAGCCTTACAATGAATGCCAATTTCGCAGGCAGTGGATTTGACAATGCCAACGGAATAATTGAAATTAGTGATACTGAATACACCAACAGCCTTGGAGAATTTACGCTGCAAAAATTTACAATTAATTCTTTTTCATCTCCTAGTTTTAAGCGAATCATCCTAAATTCAGATATCTCCGATGCCAAAATTGAAGGGAATTATGAAGTTGGCAAACTAATTTCTTCAATTACCAACATTGCTTATTCTTATTTGCCAGCTTATGCTCCAGACAAAGAATTTGTCAATACTGATACTACAAACCAATTCAAATTCTCGGTAGAATTGAAGGAAACCGAGCCAATTACGAAACTTCTTTTTCCAAAAATCACATTAGCACCAAATACCAATTTACAAGGAAGTTTAAATGCAAAAGAGCAAAAAATTGAAATGAATTTCAACTCTCCAAAACTAAGCTTTGAAAACAAAACTTTCGACGAATTAAAAATCGATTTATCAACTGATGATAAAGAGTTAGTTCTTAAAGGTCGCACCAATAAATTTAGCTTTTCTGATAATTTCCGTTTGTATAATTTATCAGAAAAAATAGTTGCTAGCGATAATAAAGTACAACTTAGTGTGCTTTGGAACAATTGGGATGCTGTTACTTATAGCGGTTTTATTTCGGCCGAAGCACAAGTTGAAAAATCTAAAGTAAGTAATAATCCTGTTTGGGATATTGACCTACTGCCTAGTACAATAATTATGGCGGATAGCATCTGGAACATTCCGAAATCTCGTTTTGTTTTAGACAGCACAAGCTATGAGATTGATAACTTTAAAGTCAGCAGAGAAAATCAATATTTTGGTTTAGATGGAAAAATCTCAAGCAATCCTAAGGATAGTATCAATTTTCAAATTGAAAATATAAGCCTAAAGAATTTAAATGACCTTACTCGTGAACAAAACATTGGTATCGATGGTACAGTTCGAGGTTACCTGCAATTATCGGACTTTTATGGTGATCGTCTTTCCAATTCGAACATCATGCTTGAAGATCTGGTTCTTAACAACGATACATTAGGCAATTTTTACCTTCTAAGCGATTGGGATAAAACAGCTAAGGAATTGTCCTTTTCATCTTTTACCGATTATAAATCTCATAAAGAGTTAGAATTAACTGGAAGTTATTTTCCTGAGCAAGATTCCTTAAATATGAATATTCAAATTGACAAACTACGTTTGAACCTCTTGAATCCATATTTTCAGGAGAACATTTCGAATATTAAAGGAAATGCCTCAGGGAATTTACGCATTGAAGGACCTATTGATAATCCGACATCAATTGGAAAATTAAATCTGGAAAATGCTGCATTTACAGTAAATGAATTGCAAACAACATACACTTGTAACGACAGTATTAAGATAACACCCAACGAATTCCAATTTCAGGATTTCAAGCTTTATGACGAAAATAAAAACATAGCTAGTATTTTTGGTGTTATATCTCATAAGCAATTCAGCAACTTCAATTTAGATCTCGCAATAAATACCCTAGGCTTTAATGTTTTAGATACAAAAATTACAGATAACGAGTTATTTTATGGACAAGCTTATGTGACAGGTGTAACTCAACTATTTGGTTCTGTTGACGATTTAGATATTGAAATTATTGCTAGAACCGATAAAAACACCAAGCTGAATGTTCCTTTAAATAATAGTGGAGATATTAAAGAAAGTGATTTTATCACCTTTGTGAATACAAACTATCATTCTGAAAGTTCTGAAGAAGAAAAAGAAGAATACAAAATAGATTTGTCGGGTATTAGAATGAATTGTGATTTGGAAGTTACTCCGGAAACTGAAATCCAAATTATTATGGATGCAAAAATTGGAGATGTTTTAAAGGCTCGAGGAACTGGAAATTTAAAACTTGAAATTGATACCAAAGGAGATTTCAAAATATTTGGCGATTATACAATCCAAGACGGTAGATACATGTTTACACTTCAGAATGTAATCAGCAAAAAATTTGATTTGGCAAATGGTGGGACTATTAAATGGGCAGGAGATCCTTACGACGCAACGGTAAATATTAATGCCATGTACAATGTAAAAACCACTTTATACGATCTACTATTAAACACTCCATACATCGACAATACCAAAAAGGTACCTGTACAGTGCAATATGAATTTGAGTCAGAAACTCTCCAATCCTAATATTAAATTCAATATCGATTTCCCAACTTTAGATCAACAAACGCAAAGTATTTTGGAAGGTCTATTCTCTACCGAGGATGAAATGAATAAACAAATTCTATCCTTATTGGTTTTGAACCGCTTTTATACTCCAGAACACCTAAGGTCAACTGATCCTGATTTTGAAAATAAGAATTCAAGCTATGCAGTTGGAGTAACCACAAGTGAATTATTATCGAACCAATTATCAAATTGGCTAAGTCAAATTAGTAATGATTTTGATATTGGAGTAAGTTATCGTCCGGGAGATAATCTAACCAGTGATGAAGTGGAATTAGCACTCTCTACTCAGGTATTTGACGATAAAGTTACCATTAATGGAAATGTTGGCACAAGCAACAGCCAAACTAGAGATAATGATATTGTTGGTGACGTGGATGTCAACATCCGGCTTGACAAAAAAGGCAAGGTACAACTGAAAGCTTTTACCCGTTCTAACGAGTATTTGGTATATGAAGATTCAAGGAATACACAAGGAATCGGTATTTTCTACAAAGAAGAATTCAATACTTTTTCTGGATTAATAAAAAAATACCTCAATTTCCTTAGTCCTAATAAAGAGGAAAAGAAAGACTAGCTTAAATTTACCGAACTAGTGTTTAAGAAATACATTCTCAATGTTTTTCAACAGAATTAATAATGGTTTTTTTTCTTTTATTGGCCCTGATTATAAAGCTCAAATATTATTATATTAGTAGCTTACTTTTGAAATTAAATTAACTAAATAATAAATCAATTACTATGTTTACACTAATGGTAGTGGTTTTCGTTCTTGGTTATATCGCAATTGCACTCGAACATCCACTCAAAATTGACAAGGCAGCTTCTGCTCTTCTTATAGGAACAATAACTTGGGCACTTTATGTTTTTGGAGGCGTTGACATCCTATCATCAGGAGTAAGTACGGCATGGAATGAGTTCGCTTTAGCTAATCCTGATAAAGATACCGTCGATGGGATGATGAAATTTATTGTTCATGATGAAGTTCTTCATCATCTTTCTGAAATTGCAGCAATTCTATTCTTTCTTTTGGGAGCTATGACCATTGTTGAGATTGTAGACCAGCATCAAGGTTTTAAAATTATTACAGATAAAATTAAGACAACTAATAAAGTAAAGCTACTTTGGATTTTAAGTATTCTTACTTTCTTCATGTCTGCAACCTTAGATAATCTTACAACCACTATTGTTTTGGTTGCTCTTATACGTAAACTGATTGATGATCAGAAGGACCGTTGGTTTTTCGCATCCATGGTCGTATTAGCTGCCAATGCCGGTGGTGCATGGTCTCCTATTGGTGATGTTACAACCATTATGCTATGGATTGGTGGACAAGTAACAACTTTAAATATTATTACTCGAGTAATAGTACCTAGTTTATTTACCATGCTTGTACCTCTACTTATTGTAACTACGTACATCAAAGGGAATATTACACGACCAGAAATATCGGGTGGAGATGAAAAGAGTACACCACACATAAAGAACAACTATTTATCTTATGTTTAGGTGTATGTGCACTTCTTTTTGTTCCGGTTTTTAAAACTGTAACCCATCTGCCACCATACTTAGGCATGTTATTCGGACTAGGTGTGATGTGGGTTGTAACAGAAATCATGCATCGCAATAAGGGTAAAGAGTACAAATCTCGTTTAAATGTAACTGCCATTTTAAAGAAGGTTGATGTTCCTACTGTTTTATTCTTTTTAGGTATTCTTTCAGCTGTTGCAAGTATGCAATCTGCTGGTCATTTGGATATCTTAGCAAGCTGGTTAGATTCAAACATACATAACGTTTACGGTATCAATTTGATTATTGGTGTCCTTTCAGCAATTGTAGATAATGTCCCTCTTGTAGCTGCTGCAATGGGTATGTACGATATTGCAGGTCCTGAAACTGCAGGTTACGTGGCAGATTTTATGCAAGATGGTGTATTCTGGAAATTCTTAGCATACTGTGCTGGTACAGGAGGATCTATCTTAATTATTGGTTCTGCTGCAGGTGTTGCTGCTATGGGAATGGAGAAAATTGATTTCATCTGGTATTTAAAGAAAATTTCTCTTCTCGCACTTGCTGGATACCTTGCTGGAGCTGGTGTTTACTACATTCAAGCAATGTTATTACATTAAAGTATTATTTTCCCATTTTTTGTGTGGGGAATAAGAAACAATAATATTAATTTAGCGAGATATAATATTTTATATTATATCTCGTTTTTATATATATAGATAAATCAGAAAATTGACGATATGAATAACCTTTTGTTCTTAGCTGGTCTTCAGAATGCTACTCAAAATGAAGAAATTGTAACAGAGACAAGTGAAATCACACTTAATTTCATTGATCTTGCTTTTAAAGGTGGATGGATCATGATTCCTATATTCGCTTTATCAATAATTGCCATATGGATATTCTTTGAGCGCTTTTATGCAATTAGAAAAGCTTCTAAAAAGGATGATAATTTCATGAATCGTATCAAAGATTACATTCACGACGGAAAAATTGACTCAGCACTTTCTCTTTGCGAAACCAATGATACGCCTGTCTCAAGAATGATTTCAAAAGGTGTAAAACGTATCGGCCGTCCTTTAAATGATGTAAATGCCGCAATTGAAAACATTGGTAATCTTGAAGTATCGAAACTGGAAAAGAACTTACCTACCCTTGCTACAGTTGCTGGAGCAGCACCAATGATCGGTTTCCTTGGAACAGTAATGGGAATGATTCAAGCTTTTTATGCTATGGCAAATGCCGGTAATAATATAGATGTTTCATTACTTGCTAATGGTATTTACACAGCTATGGTAACAACAGTTGCGGGACTTATTGTAGGTATTATTGCTTATTTCGCTTACAATATTTTAGTCGCTAAGGTTGAAAAAGTTGTTTTCACTATGGAAGCAACAACTACCGAATTTATGGATCTTTTGAATGAACCAATTAAGTAATTCGAATTATGGCATTAAAATCAAGAAATAAAGTCAACGCCAATTTCAGCATGTCGTCCATGACTGATATTGTGTTCCTACTGTTGATTTTCTTTATGGTAACATCAACCCTTATTGCTCCTAACGCATTAAAACTTTTGTTACCAAAAAGTAGTAGTCAAACAGCTTCAAATCCTATAACCTCAGTTTCTATAGATAAGCACTATAATTTCTATATAGAAACGACACCTACTCCATTTGCGAAACTTGAAGGCAAATTGCAAGCTCTTTTAGCTGAACATGAAGATCCAACCGTTTCACTTCATGTTGACAAATCGGTACCAATGGAACAGGTCGTAAAAGTTATGAATATTGCAAAAAACAATAAATATAAACTGATTTTAGCAACTTCAGCAAAATAGTTTTCTTAAGCTTGCATTTTCGCAGGCTTATTCTCCTGATAATAAACAAGTAGATGAGCAATTCAAAAAGCAAAAGAATCGGTTATGTGGGTACTATAATTTTCCATATAGGATTACTTGCTATATTGTTTTATCTAGGCTTTCGAATTCCACTCCCCTTACCTGAAGAAGAAGGTATTCTTGTAAATTTTGGGAACAGTAATCAAGGACAAGGAAAAAAAGATCCTGCTCCTTCCCGAGCAAAACAAGTGATCATTCCAGCAGCAAAGCCAAAACCTCAGGTGAGTCAATCAACACCTGAGAAATCATCAGCTTCGGCAACTGAAAAGATTCTCACTCAAAATACTGAAGATGCACCTGCATTACCTTCTGCTGAAGAAATAGCTAAGAAAAAAGCTAAAGAAGAAAAAAACAGAAAGTTAAAAGCGGAACAAGATCGTTTGAATAAGATCGAGAAAGAAAAACAACGTAAGGAAGAAATAAAAAGACAGCAGGAGGCAGAAGCAGAACGTAAACGGTTAGCCGAAATAGAACGACAAAGAAAAGAAGAAGCCGAACGCCAAGAAAAGATTGCCAATATCAACAACAAAGCAAAAAATGTTTTTGGTCAAGGAACTTCTTCCAATACGTCTCAAGGCAAAACTTTTCCATCAGGCAATCAAGGAGCTCCTACAGGCTCTCCCGATTCTGATAACTACAATGGTTCAGGCCTAGGCAATAAAGGCGTTTCCTACTCCTTAAATGGCAGAAGTTCTTTATCTATTCCTAAACCCAAGTATAACCTACAGGAAAGTGGTAAAGTTGTTGTAGAAGTTACTGTCGATCGTAATGGAAAAGTTACAAGTGCTCGCCCTGGAATGCCAGGATCTACTACAGCAAATATTACCTTACTTGAAGCTGCAAAGAAGGCAGCATTAAAAGCAAAATTCAATTCAGATAGTAAAGCTCCAGCTTACCAACGTGGAACAATTACTTATCATTTCCAATTAGATTAAATAGCAGTTAGCAGTTAGCAGTTAGCAGTTAGCAGTTAGCAGTTAGCAGTTAGCAGTTAGCAGTTAGCACAAAGTTAATTATTCAGGTACAGAGTACCGAAATGCTAGTAGAAAATCAACTATATCAAACCAATCATTTCGTAAACACCTATAAATTTTAGGGAAGCAAAAACAATAACAGCCATAAGAATGTATCGTACAAATTTTGCACCCCAACTAACTGCAAAATTCGCTGCGATATAAGCGCCAAGCATGTTTCCTACTCCAAGAATAATCCCAATTTTATAATCTATTTGTCCATTCATAATAAATACACCCAAAGCAAACGGAGTGTAAAGAAGCACAATAAATACTTTAATCGCATTTGCTTTTACCAAATCGAAACCCGCTCCAAGAACTAATCCTGATAATAGAAAAAATCCAACTCCTGCTTGAATAAACCCACCATACAATCCAATAAAAAAGAAAATTACAACTTGCATAATACTCGGTTTCGAGCGAATCAAACCTGCCTGGCCTTTTACCCATGCATCGGGCTTGTAAAGAATAATAAAGAAGAGAAATACAAGAAGTCCACCGATGGTCTTCTCCATAATTTCTTCATTTATTTCGACAGCCAAGCTGGCCCCAATAACAGAACCAACTATTGCTGGTAAGGCTAACCAAATCCCTTCTTTAAAAGTAAAAACCTTTTGTTTTTTAAAACTACTTACTCCAACAATATTCTGCATTAAAATGGCAATACGATTAGTACCATTAGCAATGTTTGCAGGTAAGCCCATAAACATTAACATCGCTAAACTAATAACGGAACCACTTCCAGCAAGCGTATTCAAAAACCCTGCAAATACACCTACCAAAACAACCAAAACGTAATAATACCATTCCATAATTTTTCACTTTTAGGCCATTAAACTAAGGATAAAAATCGTAACCAAGTATGTTTAAAAACAAAATGCAAAACACATCACCTTTTCCCTTAACATATTTTTGAGCACAAAAAAAGAGGAGAACCAAGTTCTCCTCTTCAATTCTATATTTTGTAAGGTTGAATTAGTAAGCGAAAATTGGACGCTCAGTCATCAATTCATTTACGCGAGTTCTAACTGAAGCAATTACTTCTTCATTGTCGATATTAGAGATTACCTCATCAATCATTGCAACGATAACTGGCATTTCAGTTTCTTTAAGACCACGAGTTGTGATAGCAGGCGTACCAATACGAATACCTGAAGTAGAGAATGGAGAACGCGTATCAAATGGAACCATGTTCTTATTGATAGTAATATCAGCTTTCACCAATGTATTCTCAACCTTCTTACCTGTAATCTCAGGGAACTTAGAACGAAGATCAACCAACATAGAGTGGTTATCAGTACCATCAGAAATTACCTTATAACCCAATTTCATGAACTCTTCAGCCATAACCTTAGCATTCTTCTGCATTTGGATTGCATAGTCTTTGTAGCTATCAGTTAAAGCCTCGCCAAAAGCAACAGCTTTAGCAGCAATAACATGCTCCAAAGGCCCACCTTGCTGTCCTGGGAATACAGCAAAATCAAGTACTGCAGACATCATTTTAGTAACCCCTTTAGGCGTTTTAGCACCAAATGGATTTTCAAAATCTTTTCCTACGATGATTAAACCACCACGAGGTCCACGAAGAGTTTTGTGTGTTGTTGTAGTACAAACGTGACAGTGAGGAACTGGATTACTCAATAATCCTTTAGCAATTAAACCTGCTGGATGAGCAATATCAGCCATCAAGATAGCACCTACTTTATCAGCAATTTCACGTAAACGTGGGAAATCCCAATCACGAGAATATGCTGAAGCACCTGCTACAATCATTTTTGGGTTATTTTCTAAAGCCAATTTTTCTACCTCATCATAATCAACCATTCCTGTTTCCTCACTTACGTGATAAGCAACTGGATTATATAGATTACCAGAAAGGTTTACCGGAGAACCATGAGAAAGGTGACCACCGTGAGCCAAATCTAATCCCAAGAAAGTATCACCTGGCTTCATGCAAGCGTAAAAAACTGCAGCATTCGCTTGAGCACCTGAGTGAGGCTGAACGTTAGCATACTCTGCACCAAATAATTCACAAGCTCTATCAATTGCCAATTGCTCAGTCTGATCAACAATTTGACAACCACCATAGTAACGCTTACCAGGATATCCTTCAGCATACTTGTTAGTTAAACATGAACCCATTGCTTGCATTACTTGCTCACTTACGAAGTTCTCTGAAGCGATTAACTCGATTCCTTCTTTTTGACGATTGTGCTCTTGGCCAATCAGGTCGAAAATAAGAGTATCTCTTTCCATTGTTGTTTTTTCTTTTTCCGAAATTAATCGAAATGATTTAATGATTTGTTAGTGTTTAAAAGGAATATAATTCCTTACTGATAAAGTATTTATTCCCCCTTGAAAAGATGATGCACTACAAAAATTTATTATAAATATATTCCTAAAAGTGCAGGTTCAAAATTAGACAAATCAGCATATTAAAAAAATTATTTCTCTCTTAATTCACCCTTAAATGAATATTTAGTAAGGAAATAGCAACACCACCTTTCATCGCAAGGTACAGAGGCATGGTTTTTAGCTTCTTTGATCCGAATAAATCTACAATCATCATGTAAAAAACAGTACTTAACCGACAATATTCACTAAAAATCTAAATTCCTTTTATTCATTTTATTAGATGATACAATTATTGTACATTTAACATTGTAATTTTCAGTCTAGAATAAACCCTAAACAAACCAATATGGAAATCGTTGAAACTTCACCTAAACAAAGACCAACTCTACTAACCGTCTTGTGCATACTTACTTTTATAGGCAGTGGTGTAAATGTCTTTAGTAATCTTATGGGAATGGTTATGTCTCCTATTAAAAGTTTTTTAGGACCCGAATTTTTCGAAATGGCATTGCAGGACATTCCTGAAGAACCAGTTAAAAAATTTGTAGAACAAGCCTTTGAAATGGCCCAATTAGCAATCGATCATATTTTTGAAATCTCCCTTGCCAATTTTATTCTATACGCAGCTAGCCTTACCGGAGCAATATTAATGTTTCAATTAAAAAAACTCGGTTTTTACATCTATGCAAGCGCTCAAGTTTTACTGTTATTTGTAGCTCCTGCCTTTATTGGTTTCAATCTCTTTACTAATATTGGAATTCTATTTGGGAGTTTCTTTGCAATACTATTTATTGCCCTTTATGCTGTTAACCTAAAAAAAATGAATTAATATATTTATTATCCCTAAAAAACCAGACTATTATGGAAGAAAATGTAACAACTATTGAAGCCCCTAAAAAAAGATCAACATTTCTAACTGTTCTTTGCATACTATCTTTTATAGGTAGTGGTGGCTTTGGATTATTAAACTCTGTATATACCTATGTAACTTTTGAAAATTCTTATCCTGAAAAAATGCAACAAGCAACTGACGGACTTGAAGCTATGGAGGAAGCAGGAATGGAATCTGGATTCTTTTACAGTATGACAGAAAATAGTATCATCCAACTAAAGGCATTATCTGAAAACCTAGAACTAATAACAGGAGTGAATTGTTTATTTGCAATACTTAGCCTTTTAGGAGTATTCATGATGTTTAAATTGAAAAAGAACGGATTTTATTTATACACAGCCGCAAATGTTTTTTGGCTTCTAGTCCCATTAGCTCTTATCGATTTCGATGCAATGTTTAATATGACAATGATTGGAGCAGCAATTACGGCCTTATTTGTAATTATGTATGCTATAAATCTTAAACAAATGGAATAGTATTTCCAAGCTATATAAATCAAGCCGCTCCAATCAGGGCGGCTTTTTTAATACTTTTTAAAATATTTTAACTCGGATTAAAATAAGCGATTTTGTAATTTTATTGTGATAATATAAAACCTCAATCAAATGAAAATTGTAATTAATTCGGCCTTGTCTGTTTTTATCCTACTCTTTTCCTTTACAGGATTTACCCAAAAACAAGACACAACAAAACTTCCAAACAAAAACATCAAAGTACAAAGAGAATACGATGAAGATGGGAATCTGATTCGTTATGACTCTACTTATGTCTATTCTTGGTCTTCTGATAGCAGTTATCATTTTAATCCCGACTCATCATTTTTCAACTTTTCTAATTCGCACGAAATGAGAAAAAAAATGAAAGAGCATTTAGAGCATCTTTTTAAAAGAGATAGTTCGGCTTACAAATCATTTCATCATCCATTCTTTTCGGATGACTTTTTCAATAGAGATTTCTTCGAACCACAATTTTTCCAAAACGATTTCTTCTCTAGGGATTCAAGTAGAGACAATTTCTTTGAAGAATTCGAAGAGATGTTTGAAGATCGCATGAATTTTGAGGATGAAAATAGAAATCAAATGCATCACAAGCTAGATTCCATTCGACAAAACTTTATGAAACAGCGAAAAAAATATTTCAAGCAGAGAGATTCTATATATCAACAAAACAGAAAGAAAAAATCAGGAACAATTGATATCTAAACATTTTTTAATCTGCTGTAATTTCCACCAAATGTTGACGATAAGCAGAGAAAAGTTTCGATTTGGATACAAAACCAATATACTTGCCATTATCAATTACAGGTAAATTCCAAGCTCCGGTTTTAGTAAATTTTCTTAGAACAACTTCCATAGAATCATCATAAGATATTGAGGCTGGAGGCATAATCATAAGATTACTAATTGGAGTCGTGTACATTTCTTCATTAAACATGATTTCACGAACCTCATCCAACAAAACAACACCCAGTAAAAATCCTTCCTCAGTCAAAACCGGAAAAATATTTCTTTTCGATTTAGAAATAACCTTAACCAAATCGGCTAGAGTTGCATCTTCATTTATGCTTTTTAAATCTGTCTCAACAACCTTTGATAATTGCATAAACCGTAGCACTGCCTGATCTTTATTGTGTGTTATAAGCTCACCTTTTTTAGCCAATTGTGCAGTTACAATAGACTCCTTCTGTAAACTTTTTACTGTGATAAAAGAAATGGTCGTAGAAAGCATCAATGGCACAATCAATTCATAACCACTTGTTATTTCAGCTATCAAAAAAATACCCGTTAATGGTGCATGCAAAACACCACCAAGTACACTAGCCATACCAACCAATGTAAAATTACCAGGGGAAAGTGCTTGACCAAACTGAAAATGATTGTACACATACACAAAAAGAAAACCTAGCATTGCTCCTGTAAAAACAGAAGGAGCAAAAATTCCTCCAATTCCTCCTGCACCTATTGTAATTGAAGTAGCTATCACCTTTAGAAAAACCATGGCTCCAATGAAAATAACAACCATATACCACACATCTGTTGAATTTTCAAACAAACTTGATTGGAAAACTTCTTCCAAATTCCCAACCATTAAAGCCTTTACCATGTTATAACCTTCACCATATAGAGCAGGAAAGTAAAAAATTAAAACTCCCAAACACAAACCACCCACGAGTAGCCTATTACGCAACAACCTAATCCCTTCAAAGCGATTTTCTATCCATAAAAACACCCTCGTGAAATAAACTGATGTTAGTCCCGAAAGAATACCCAGCAAAATGAAAAATGGAATATCCTTTATTACAAAAGGGTTATTAATTGCAAACTCAATCAGAATATCTTCATCCAAAAATAACTTGGTTGTAATAGCTCCACTTACCGAGGCTATCAACAGAGGTATTAGAGAAAAACGAGATAAATCAATTAGCAATACTTCTAATGCAAATACAATAGCAGCAATTGGCGTATTAAAAATTGCCGCAATTGCACCAGATGCTCCACAGGCCATCATCACAGTTATTTCTTTATAATTGAGATGAAAGTTTCGTGCCATATTGGATCCTATTGCAGCTCCGGACGAAATAATAGGAGACTCCAAACCAATACTTCCTCCAAACCCAGCTGTAATGATTGAACCTATAACCGATGAGTATGTTTTATGCAGTTTGACAATGCTATTTCGCTTTGATATAGCATGCAACAGAGAAGTAATGTTGTGCTTAATAAAATCACGAATGATGTATTTCTTGAAAAGCAAAGTCAAACCAACACCAATCATTGGATATAAAAAAAACAGATAATTCTGATAACTCCAATTAATCCCTTCCAACAGGAATTCACGACCTCGATACACAGCTGTTTTAAGCACAAGTGCTGTCATACCAGATGCAATTCCAACTAGAGCACTGAGTATTAAAATAAAAGTTTGATTATTAATATGGCGCAATCTCCAAATCAGAAAGCGACGCCATCGAGTATTTGTTGCCATTTATTAGGATAGGTGAACTCCTAATTTAATAAATCGAGAAGAAAAATACGAACTGCTGGTGAATTATTTAAGCCATTATTCTTCTAAAAAGAAGAGCTCATTCCGCAATTGCAAAATGAGCTCAACTAAATCTAACAACTAATCCTAACTTACTATTCGTCGGAATAATGTACCAAGACTCTTCTGTAAACATTAAAAATCTTTGCTTTTGATACAAATCCCAAATATTTATCGTCCTGAACAACCGGAAGGTTCCAGGCGCCTGTTTCTTCAAATCTTCGCATTACTTTATCCATTGGCGCATTCGCATCCAATATGGCTGGTGGCATAATCATTAAATCATGTACGTAAGTATCATCGTACATTTCCGGGTTAAACATGATATTTCTGATATCATCTAAAAGTACAATTCCCAACAATTTCTCATCCTCATCAACAACCGGGAAAATATTTCGTTGCGATTGTGATATTTTCTTAACCAATTCGCCTAATGTTGCATTCGGATCAACTCTCTTTAGGTCAGTTTCAATCACTTTTCCTAATTTCATTAATGTGAGAATCGCTTTATCTTTATTGTGGGTAATTAACTCACCTCTTTTTGCCAAACGCTTTGTATAAATAGAATGTGGCTCGAAATACATGATGGTTAGATAGGCAATGGTTGCCGTTATCATGATCGGAATAAATAAGGCATAGCCACCCGTTATTTCAACAATTAAGAAAATAGCCGTTAGTGGTGCATGCATTACACCTGCCATCATACCTGCCATTCCTATTAACGTAAAATTACTCTCCGATAACTTCACAAAATTGAAACCATTAAGCACTCGAGCAACTAAAAAACCAGAAACACCACCTAAGAATAAGGATGGCGCAAAAATACCACCAACACCACCACTTCCGGTAGTAACTGTGGAAGCAACAACCTTAAATACTAGTATCAGAACAACGTATCCTAACAACAACCAATAATTATCTTTTAAGAAATAGAAAATACTGTTGTTTACCAGATGAGTATGATTTCCATCTAAAAGAGCTTGAATTGTATTGTAACCTTCTCCATAAAGTGGTGGAAACAAAAAGATCAAAACACCCAATGAAAGTCCACCAATCAGCATTTTTTGATAAGAATTCTTTACACAATCAAACAAGGATTCCAAGTACATGGAAAAACGAGTAAAATAAAGAGAAACCAAACCTGCAAATATGCCTAATATTATATAATAAGGTATGTTATTAATTACAAATGGTGCCGTTACATCATAGGACAGCAAGACACCTTTACCCATAAAGAAATAAGCTATACTTGCTCCTGTTATAGAAGATATCAAAAGAGGAATCAGTGATGCCATTGTTAGATCTAACATCAAAACCTCTAATGTAAAAATCATCCCTGCCAATGGCGCTTTAAATATACCTCCAATGGCACCTGCAACACCACACCCCACCATCAAAGTAATGGTTTTGTAATTCAGGTGAAACATTCGACCCAGGTTAGATCCAATTGAAGCTCCGGTTAAAACTACTGGTGCCTCAGCTCCTACCGACCCACCAAAACCAATGGTTAATGTACTTGCAACAATAGATGAATAATTGTTGTGTGATTTTATTTGACTATTTTTTTGGGAAATGGCATATAAAATTCGCGATACCCCATGTCCTATCTTGTCCTTGACAAAGAACTTTACAAACAAAACAGTAAGTAAAATTCCCACAGTAGGATAAGCTAAATACAACAGGTTCACTGAATCGACATGAAGATTATGAGTCAGAAAATGATGGGTTTGATGAATGGTTGTTTTTAACAAGAGAGCTGCCAGCCCACTTACAATACCAACTAAAAAACTAAGAATTAGAACAAATTGTCTTTCTTTTATATTCTTCATTCTCCAAATTAGAAATCGGGACAACAAACTTTTGTTCTTCATTGTAAAAAATTCAACGTTTACGTCTATAATTTAATTGCGTAAAGGTCGGATGGCTGAAGAAGTCAGGCGGCCTTTGATAAAGAGTACATAACAAAATCTAGCGATTTCTTAACAATCATGTATTCTCTTGATTTTCTGAACAGTTAATAATAAATCTTACATAAACCCTTCTCAAATCGAGTGCAAAAGTAATAGATAATTAAACAGATAAAACCCTTTTTAAAAGAAATTTTCAAAACTTTTCAAATAAAGATCTAACCTGCTGATTCACAATACTAACAAAGCAAACGTTTGTTGTGTATTACAGGATTTTTTCTTTATAAACCCACTTAAATTTAATCTTCTGAAAAGTGCTTTAACATTCGGCGATAGGTGGAGAAGATTTGAGCCCGAGAAACACAGCCCAAGTATTTGCCATCTTGCAAAACAACCAGGTTGAATTTATCTGAATACTGATATTTACGAGCTACATCAGCCATCGATTCGTCATGTTGAATCACAACAGAGGGCATAATCATTAAATCTCGCACAAACATGACATCATATTTTTCTGGTTGAAACATGATTTCTCGAATGTCATCAAGCTTAACAATGCCTTCAAAATTATTTTCTTTGTCAATAACAATAAAGAGATTACGTTGCGATTTCGCTATCACTTTTACAAGGTCACCTAAAGTTGCATCAGAATTGATGGTATTAAAATTTTTTTCAATCAAACGTGTTACTCGCATTAAAGAAAGCACATTCTGATCCTTATCGTGAGTCATCAGTTCCTTACGACGGGCAAGCTGAACTGTATACACCGAATGTGGCTCAAAACTCTTGACCGT
Source organism: Labilibaculum sp. DW002 (assembly GCF_029029525.1). Taxonomy (NCBI): domain Bacteria; kingdom Pseudomonadati; phylum Bacteroidota; class Bacteroidia; order Marinilabiliales; family Marinifilaceae; genus Paralabilibaculum; species Paralabilibaculum antarcticum. The sequence goes on from NZ_JAKJSC010000001.1 coordinate 1,993,898, forward strand.
TGCATAAGAAACAGTAGCCGTAATCATTAGTGGTACAAATAGCTGATAACCTCCCGAAATATCGGCAATAAGGAATAATCCGGTAAGTGGAGCATGCAATACACCAGCAATCATTCCGGCCATTCCAATCAAAGCAAAGTTATTCACCTCGATATTTCTAAAACCTAAATAATGAACAACCTTTGCAAACAAAACACCGGCATTTACTCCCATAAAAAGAGTTGGAGCAAAAATACCACCTACACCACCTGCTCCAAAAGTAATAGAAGCCGCAATCACTTTGAAAAAAATAACCAGAGCTAATAAAATTAGAAGCATCCAAAAGCTTTCGCTGAAACCGTAGAATAATGAATTATTGAACAGATAAGAATAATCTCCGGATAAACTAGCATTTATAGCATGGTAACCTTCTCCAAAGAGAGATGGGAAAAAGAAAATGATCATCCCCAATGACAAGCCTCCAATAAGAAGCTTCACATATCGTTTATCTATTTTATCGAACAAACCATGAATGTACATATACATCTTGGTAAAATATGTAGCCAATAGTCCTGTGAAAATTCCTAAGACGATATAATATGGCAGATCTTTCATGACAAAGCCATTATCAACCTCAAATGGATATAAAACATCCATTCCCAAAAAGAAATATGATGTGATAACAGCTGTAGACGATGCTAACAAAAGTGGAACGAGTGACCACATAGTTAGATCAAGCATAATAACTTCCATGGCAAATACAATAGCAGCAATGGGAGCCTTAAAAATTGCAGCCATAGCCCCTGAACAAGCACAAGCTAGAAGTAGAGTGGTTTGCTTATAATTGAGATGAAAAAGTCGCCCGATATTAGATCCTAAGGCTGCACCTGTTGATACAGTTGGCCCCTCCAGTCCGACCGACCCTCCAAACCCCACCGTAAAAGCAGAAGTAACAATAGACGAAAACATATTGTGGCTGTTTATTTGCCCATTGGTCTTAGAAATACTGTAAAGAACATTAGGAATTCCATGTCTCACAGGCCTTTTTATTACATATTTTATAAAAAGAACGGCAACACTAATCCCAATTGCCGGGTAAATCATGTATAGAAAATTCGCATACTCAAGTTCTGAAGTTTCTTGCAACAAAGAGCTGATGAAATGCACTGAATTTTTAATGACAACAGCTGCCAATCCAGAGGTAATTCCAATAAGAATACCTAAAAATGATATAAACTGGCGATCGTTTACATGCTTCAATCGCCAAATAAGAAAGCGGGCTAATAATGATTTTTTCTTCACTCTTATATCTAAATATCATCAATCTAGCAAACCCAAAACTTACTGATTGATAAAGGTTAACCCCTAATTTTTATTGGAGCCTAAAATAAAGAATATCTTCTTTAAGATACAAGGAGCATTATCCAAAAGAAAGCAATATTTTGATATATTTTCATATATATATTAATTCTAAAGAGTATTGTGCTCTCTCCCTCTGTCTGGATAATTTTTTCTTTGGATTTTGCACATGCTTAAAATCATACTTCCAGATCTTATTCTTATCAAGAATTTTTCTAAATTTGCAGCATAGAAATTATCCTTTAAGACACAAGCATACAATCTTTGTTCTTGTGTCTTTTTTGGTTGAAAGACAATTGATTCAATAAAATATGATAAATAGAATTACTCAACTTTTTGGAATCGAAAAACCTATTATTCAAGGTGGAATGGTATGGTGCTCTGGATGGAAACTTGCTACAGCTGTAAGTAATTCTGGCGGTTTAGGTTTAATTGGAGCTGGATCAATGCATCCAGATACTTTTCAGGAACATATTCAAAAAGCCAAAACTGCGTGCAATAAACCATTCGGGGTTAACGTACCTTTACTTTATCCGGAAATGGATAAAATCATGGATATTATCGTCAAAGAAGGTATTAAAATTGTTTTTACATCTGCTGGAAGCCCTAAAAAATGGACTCCGTTCTTAAAAAAACATGGTATTACTGTGGTACATGTTGTTTCTAGCGCATTTTTTGCAAAAAAATGTGAAGATGCCGGCGTTGATGCTATAGTTGCAGAAGGTTTCGAAGCTGGAGGTCATAACGGTCGTGAAGAAACAACGACTCTTGCCTTAATTCCAAATGTAAGAAAAGCAACAAGCCTTCCTTTAATTGCAGCTGGCGGAATTGGATGCGGTAAAAGTATACTGGCAGCTCTTAGTTTAGGTGCCGATGGCGTTCAAATAGGAACTCGATTTGCTGCTTCAGAAGAATCTTCTTCACATATCAATTTTAAAGAAGCAATTGTAAAATTAGGAGAAGGTGGAACAAAACTTGCCTTGAAAAAACTGGCTCCTACCCGATTGATCAAAAACAACTTCTTCGAACAAGTTAATGAAGCTGAGTGTCGAGGTGCTTCTCCCGAAGAAATGAGAGAATTGCTAGGAAAAGGTCGCTCTAAAATAGGCATGTTCGAAGGTGATCTTGAAGAAGGTGAATTAGAAATTGGCCAAGTTTCAGCTTTAATAAGCAAAATTCAGCCTGTATCGGAGATCTTCAACGAAATTAATACAGAGTACAAAGAAGCCTTGACTCAATTGCAGTCGTCAAAATATCAGTTTTAAAACTTGCCATTCAAAATCACACAAAGAGAATTATGATCGAATTTGACAAATTTACACTAAAGAATGGCTTGCGGGTTATTGTCCATCGCGATGAAACCACACCAATGGCTGCTGTTAACATACTATATAATATTGGTGCCAAAGATGAAGATCCTGAGCAAACTGGCTTTGCTCACCTTTTCGAGCACCTTATGTTTGGTGGATCAGTTAATATCCCAAATTACGACGAGCCTCTTCAAAAAGTAGGTGGCGACAATAATGCCTGGACCAATAACGATGTTACAAACTACTACCTAACGGTTCCTAAAGAAAATCTTGAAACAGGTTTTTGGCTTGAATCTGACAGAATGCTAAGTTTAGCTTTTACAGAAAAGAGCTTGGAAGTACAAAAAGCAGTAGTTGTAGAAGAATTCAAACAGCATTATTTCAATCAACCTTATGGTGATGTTTGGTTACATTTGAGACCTCTGGCTTATAAAAAACACCCATACCAATGGTCTACTATTGGGAAATGCCTTGAGCATATTGAAGATGCGCAGTTGCAAGATGTAAAGAATTTTTTCTTTCACCATTATGCACCAAACAATGCTGTACTAGTTGTTTCGGGAAATGCTGAGACTGAAGAAGTCAAACGTCTTGCCGAAAAATGGTTTGGTCCAATAGAACGCAGAGAAATACCTGAACGCAAACTACCTGCTGAACCCAAACAAACTGAATTTCGTTCATTACATCTCGAAAGAGATGTACCTTACGATGCTATTTATATGGCATTCCATATGGGAAAAAGAATGGATGAAGACTTCTACATTGTGGATTTGGTCTCTGATGTCTTATCGAATGGACAATCGTCAAGAATCTTTCAATCATTAGTTAAGGAAAAAAACCTATTTTCTTCTATTGACGCATACCTTACTGGAGAATTTGAACCTGGTTTATTTCTCATTTCAGGAAAATTGATTGAAGGAGTGGATATGAAAGTTGCTGAGGATGCTATTTGGGAAGAGCTGAATAAAATAGCAAGCCAAAAGGTTGATGAATATGAGTTACAGAAGGTGAAAAACAAGATTGAATCATCACTGGTTTTCTCTGAAATTAGCTTCTTAAACAAAGCTATGAATTTGGCAACTCACGAACTATTGGGTGATGCCAATGACATTAATAAGGAAGTAGAAAAATATCAGAAAGTGAATACTGAGGATATTTTAAATAAATCGGCAGAAATCTTTAGAAAAGAAAATTGCTCAACATTATACTATCACTCTAAAAAATAGGAATGGAAAATATATACCGAAATATAGCTCCGGAATTCAAGACGATTGATAGCATTGAAATATTGCCATCAAAGAAACATATCCTGAGCAACAACATCCCTGTTCATATAATTGATGGTGGAAGTCAGGAAGTAGTAAAAATTGAATTTGTTTTTGATGCTGGAATATGGCAACAAGATAAACCTCTTGTTGCAACTCTTGCAAACACAATGATGAATGAAGGAACGAGTTCTTTAAATGCATCAGAAATTGCGGAAAAATTCGATTTCCTAGGTGCTTACATTGGTTTTTCTACCGCCAAACATGATGCGAGTGTTAGCTTGTATTCCTTAAAGAAGCATCTATCTGAAACCCTTAAAGTAACGGAAGATCTTATTAAGAATTCTATTTTTCCAGAAAAGGAGTTCAATACCATATTGACCAATAAAAAACAGCAATTCCAAATTGAACATCAGAAAACAAATGTTTTAGCAAAGGAAAAGTTTAACGAATTGATTTACGGTAAAGAACATCCTTATACCAATACCTTTTCAATAAGCGAGTTTGATACTATTTGCATTGATGATGTTAAGAACTTTCACAAAAAACAATACACAGCAAGCAATTGTCATATCATTGTTGCGGGTAAAGTTGATGAAGCAGTCTTAAATCAAATTGAAGACTTATTTGGTGCTAACAAATGGCCACAAGAAAACAAATCTGATCTTTTCAATTATGAAATAAAGGAATCAGAGCAGAAATCTGCCTTTGTTTGCAAAGATGATGCTGTTCAATCAACAATTCGAATTGGACGAAAACTATTCACAAAAAGCCATCCTGACTATACAGGAATGCAGTTACTTAATCTTATTTTAGGTGGCTATTTTGGCTCCCGATTAATGCAAAACATCAGAGAAGACAAAGGCTATACATATGGGATCAACTCCATAATGATTTCACACCTTACTGCAGGTCATTTAACTATAGTAACTGAAGTTGGATCTGAAGTTTGTAAGCCTGCCATTTCTGAAATTTTCAAAGAAATCGCTCGACTAAGAGAAGAATTGGTTTCTGAAGAAGAATTGACTTTGGTGAAGAATTATATTTCTGGTGAAATGCTTCGAAACTTAGATAGTCCTTTTGCCTTATCGGATAGTCTAAAAGGAAACTTACCATTCGGCTTGGACAACACCTATTACATTCAATTCATAAAAGATTTAAAAGCAGTTAAGGCTTCAGAAATAAAAGACTTAGCCAATAAATATCTGCAAACCGAAGATCTTTATTTAATTGTTAGTGGTCCTAAAGAGTGTGAGGAAGCAATAATAGATCGCAAATAAATTCTTTTTTACTAAACAGGATAAACTTGGCGATAAATGATGGGTTAAAGCCTGTAAATCGTTAAAATTTGTAGGTTTTCATACAAAAAAAGGCAAATAAGTCTTTAATTAAGTATTAAATAATTATTAGATTTCGCTACATTTAAGCGACACAACAAACAACTAGAAGAAATAGGTTTTTATGAGTGGAGAGACCGAAAATGATAAAAAATTAATACTTGATGCCTACGAAGAACTTATAAAGCATTGTAAAAGAAGTCGTGGAGCAGAAAGTAAACAACTTATAGAAAAGGCATTCCATTTTGCCTGGGATGCACATAGAGGCGTACGCCGTAAATCTGGAGAACCTTATATAATACACCCCATTGAAGTTGCCGAAATTGCAGCAAAAGAAATTGGACTTGGAACAAAATCAATCGTTTCTGCTTTATTGCACGATGTTGTTGAAGATACCGAGTATACCGTTGAAGATATTGCTCATCATTTTGGAGATAAAGTAGCTGCCATTGTAGATGGATTGACAAAAATATCCGGAGCTTTTAACCAGCAAACATCCATGCAAGCTGAGAATTTTAGAAAGATGTTGTTAACTCTTTCCGACGACATACGTGTTATCATTCTTAAAATTGCTGATCGTTTACACAATATGCGAACCTTAAGTTCTATGCCTTTGCGTAAACAAATGAAAATTGCCGGTGAAACTTTATTTTTATTTGCTCCCTTAGCACTTCGAATGGGTTTGTATGCGATCAAATCGGAGCTTGAAGATTTAAGTTTAAAATACGAACATCCCGATGACTTTAAGCTCATCTCTGAAAAAATAACAGAACAAGAAGAGAGACAGGAAAAAATCATCAAACGAATTATTGCTCCTCTTAAAGAAAAATTAAAGGAAGGCAATATAAAATGTTCTATTAAGAACCGTCCTCGTTCCATATTTTCGATTTGGAATAAAATACAAACTCAAAACACAAGTATCGAGGAAATTTACGATATGATTTCGGTACGTGTGGTATTTGAGCCTGAAAAAGGAATTCCTGAAAAAAACCAATGTTGGAATATTTATTCTCTGATTACAGATATATACAAGCCAAAGCCTGAACGAATCCGTGATTGGATGAGTACACCTAAGGCAAATGGTTATGAAGCTCTTCACGTAACGGCAATGGGACCACAAGGTAATTGGGTTGAATTCCAGATTAGAACAGACCGAATGGATGACATTGCAGAAAAAGGTTTTGCTGTACATTCAAAATACAGTGATGGTTCTGGTGAATCAGAGCTTGACAAATGGCTTAAGGATGTTCGTGAAATATTAGAAAATCCGGAATCGGATGCCTTAGCTTTTCTTGACGAATTCCGATTGAATTTATTCTCTCAGGAGATACAGGTTTTCACCCCTAAAGGATTAATCAAAACATTACCCAAGCACGCAAGTGCACTCGATTTTGCTTACGAAATCCACACTGACATTGGTAATCAATGCATTGGAGCTAAGGTGAATCATAAATTAGTTCCTCTTAATTACATATTACGAAGTGGTGATCAGGTTGAAATTTTAACTTCGGATAAACAAAAACCAAAATCTGAATGGTTGGAGTATGTTGTTACTGCAAAAGCCAAATCGAAAATTAAATCAGCTTTTAAAAAGGAGCGAAAAGAATATACGATTAAAGGAGCCAGAGTACTTGAAGATAAACTAGTAGATTCAGGACTAAAATTAAATGCAAAAGCATATCGCAAAATGCTTGAGCACTATAAACTGTCAAATAAAGAAGAATTATACTACAAGATTGGTTTGGAAAAAATCAAGCTTGATGAAATTGAGGATATTGTCAAGAAAAAATCGAAGAATAAATTTATAAAGTATTGGAAACTTCAACTCTTTGGAGATTCTAAAGAGGAAGAAGAAGAAATTCTTGAAACAGCAACTTCAAAGCCCGAAGTAGATAAAAAGAAAACACTAATGCTTAATGAATTGGCCGCAAATGAAAGCTATCGAATAGCTCCATGTTGCAAGCCTATTCCTGGTGACGATGTTCTCGGTTATGTTGATATGGCAAATAACGTAACGATTCACAAACGTAAGTGTCCCAATGCGCTTAAATTAATGTCGAGTCAAGGTGACAGAATATTAGAAGCCAACTGGACAAGTCATCGATTAATGTCATTTCTTGCCATTATTGAACTAAATGGGATTGATAAGATAGGAATTGTAAACGATATCACTTCTGTCATCTCAAAAGATCATCATGTAAACATGAGATCCGTGCATTTTGAAAGTCACGATGGCGTATTCGAAGGTTTAATACACCTCTATGTGCATAATACAGAGGACCTAAACAATCTAATGAAAAAGCTGATAAAAATTAAAGGTCTCGACAATGTTAGACGAATCGAGAACATAGAAGAATACAGTTAATACGTTTTTTTTGCTTCCAGTCTTGGAAGTAATCAAAAAAAAACACTATTTTAGTCCCGTTATTTAAAATTAGATTAGATAGTAATATAGCTTTAAGAGTATGATTAGCGAAGACACGAAAGAAATTGTAAAAAAGATGTTTACTGACTACCTTCAAAAAAAGGGACACAGAAAAACACCTGAAAGATATGCCATACTTGACGAAATATATTCGCGTGAAGGTCACTTCGACATTGAATCGCTTTATATTTTTATGAAGAACAAGAACTATCGTGTTAGTAGAGCGACACTCTACAATACCATCGATCTTCTTTTAGATTGCAAACTTGTAATTAAGCATCAGTTTGGAAAAAACATTGCTCAATTCGAGAAAGCATATGATAGCAATAAGCACGATCATCTAATTTGCACTAAATGTGGTAAAGTGTTAGAATTTTGTGATACACGATTGGAAGATGTTAGAAATAACGTCTCTGACGATATGGACTTCTTGGTCTCACACCATTCTTTATACATTTATGGTACCTGTCAAGAGTGTAGAAAGAAAGACAACTAAGATATTAACAATAGATATTGATCAAAACCTCTTTAAACAAGAGGTTTTTTTGTGCTCTTTAGCGACTTATTAACAAGCCCCATTTTAACCTTCGCTAAATGAAAATAATTATTACCTTTGACTGTTAAAACTTGTAACCATCCTCAAGCTTTAACCGCAAACCGAACCATTTTAGCAAGTCCAAACACTTCGAATGTGGAACGGATATTATACTTGTAAGATTTAATATCAAATTATTACCCTATGAAAGTTGATGTACTTTTAGGCCTCCAGTGGGGAGATGAAGGAAAAGGCAAAATTGTAGATGTACTTACTCCAAAGTACGATATTATAACTCGATTCCAAGGTGGACCAAACGCAGGCCATACACTTGAGTTTAATCAAATCAAGCACGTTTTACATACAATTCCTTCTGGAATTTTCCGTGATGATAAATTAAACGTTATTGGTAATGGTGTCGTAATTGACCCTGTTATTTTCAAAAAGGAAATTGAAGGAATCAAAGCTATTGGTATTGATTTAAGTCAGAATCTTTTCATCTCAAAAAAGGCACACTTAATTTTACCATCACACCGTATTTTAGATGCCGCCTCTGAAGCTGCAAAAGGAAAATCTAAAATTGGATCTACTCTTAAAGGTATTGGTCCAACTTATATGGATAAAACGGGTCGTAATGGTTTAAGAGTAGGTGATACTCTTACTAATTTCGATGAAAAATATAAAGCCTTGGTTAAGAAGCATGGCGAAATGCTTGATAAGTACTTTTCTTTCGAATACGATTTGTCAGAGTACGAGGCAGAATGGTTCGAAGGCATCAAACTTCTACAAGAATTCCAACTTATCGATAGTGAGCAATTCTTAAATGATAGCATGAAGAATGGCAAATCAATTCTTGCTGAAGGTGCTCAAGGTACACTTCTTGATATTGATTTTGGTTCATATCCATTTGTGACTTCATCAAACACAGTTTGTGCAGGGGCTTGTACTGGATTAGGTATTGCTCCAAACAGAATTGGCGAAGTTATCGGAATCTTCAAAGCATATTGTACTCGTGTTGGTATGGGACCATTCCCAACTGAACTTTTCGATGCTGATGGAACAGAGCTGAGAGTTAAAGGGAATGAGTTCGGTTCTACAACTGGTCGTGAGAGACGTTGTGGCTGGTTAGACCTTGTATCTCTTAAATATTCAATCATGATTAATGGGGTAACTCAATTAACTATGATGAAATCGGATGTGTTAGATGGATTTGACACAATCAAAATTTGTACTGGTTACAAGCTTGATGGCAAAGAAATCGACTATGTTCCTTATGAAATGACTGAAGATATCGAGCCTGTATACACTGAATTTAAAGGTTGGAAAACTGATATGACAGCTATGTCGAGTGAAAATGAATTCCCTGCAGATTTCAATGCATATGTTGATTTCATCGAGAAAGCAACCGGTGTTTCAATTACTGTTGTTTCAGTTGGACCCAATCGTTCTCAAACTATTGAAAGAATGCTTGATTAATCAAGTTCTTATATAAGAAAGAAATCCCGCTCAAGGCGGGATTTTTTTATGCTTTATAATTTGTAATCTTTTATTTACTCACATTTTTAATGGATCCTAAATCAGGATAAAACTCAATACTGTAATTTTCATTCAACAAAACCTCTGCTGGCAAATTTGCAATTTTACCGAATTGAGCCACTGGTATTCTATCTTTATACAAAACTCGTTTTCCATTAGAAATAGAAACATCTGCTATACCAGGAATACGATAAGAAATTAGCTTTTGTGGAGCGATACCTGCTGTTGGAATAATTGCTAATTCTCTAGTGCTTTCTAAATTTTTAAAATCAATACGAATTGGTTTGCCTCCCAAATCGTTCACACCAACTGGTCCCATTTGTGGCGACATTCTAAAAACGACACCTCCGTTTTCTCCTTTATTGGGTGTATAAGAAAAATGAAAATTCCGAAGAGAACTTACTTTCTTACCTATAAAAAGAGATAAATACTCATCTTCTAACTTTCTAAGTTCTCTTACAATTACTTCGTAAGCTTTTCCATCTGGAGGTAAAACCTCAAAATTCGCAGTTAAAATCTTAAATCTTCTTTTGCGTAATTTAAAAATCTCATGAGCAGCTTCTTCGGCCTTTTCTTCTAACGACTTGGTTAAGGCCTGCTTTTCAAGAACAGGTATTTTAATAAAAGCCGTATCTGTTTCAACTACCTTATAAATCGTATCTTCTCTATACTTTATTATTGGATCGATAGAGAATTTTCCATACTCAATATCAACATCCTCTACAGAAGTAAATAGTAACTCTTTATCCTCATCGATAATCTGGCTTTTCTTCAAATTAAAACCTTTTATCAGGCCAGTTGGGCTCAAAGCAATTAAACTTGGTTCATAATCAACCGAAGTGGTTAATTTATGGTATTGTTCTGGATCAACCTCTCCTACCGAAGAAGCATTAATTGTTTTCAATTTCCACTCTACTCCATTTGCTGACACAACATCTGTAATACCGAGGTATTTGTTAGCATATTCGGCAAAAGGTCCTCGTTTCAAAATTGTTTTCTCAGCTGTTACATCAAGCTTTATAACTGTTTGCGGTAAAGCATAAATTACTGTACTTGGAGTTTCAAGTGTTCTTCTTTTTTGCGCACTAACATTCCATTGCAAGCAGATAATGGTAAGAAATACCATTGAGGTTCTAAATATCATTCGGCTCATTACAATCTATATTTTTTATTTTTGAATTCGCTATTATTAGTAACGCTAGACGACCTAGCTTAATTATGCTGGAGTAATCATTTTTTTAGTTTTAACCATGCTTTTGGCAAATAGTCGATAATATCACTTGCTGTAAGCGCTTCAATTCCAAGATCAACAGATGCCAAATCGCCAGCTAAACCATGTAAATACACTCCTATTATTGCTGCCACATGGGAAGAATACCCTTGCGATAACAAAGATAATATTATTCCAGTTAGTACATCACCACTTCCTGCGGTTGCCATTCCAGGATTTCCTGTCGGATTAAAATAACAACTTCCTTCCGGACAACAAATTGCAGTGTAAGCTCCTTTTAAAACCAATGTAAGCTGATGTTCTTTAGCAAATTCTCTTTGCATACAGTTTCTTGTATAACTATCCTTTGATTTTCCGACCAAACGTTCAAATTCTTTCATATGAGGCGTAAATACACAGCCCATTGGCAAGTCATCTTTTAACTCAGGATGTTCACCAATAATATTGATCGCATCTGCATCCAAGACCATCGGTACTTTCACCTCTTTTAGCAAATCGATCATTGCCTTGTAGGAATTCTGTTTTTTATCAATTCCAGGACCAATAGCTATTGCCTTAAATTGATCTAAATTTGGGAATTCAGTAAAAATAATATCCGATCGATCGATACTAACCATGGTTTCAGGCACTGCAGTTTGCATTATTTGATAACCCAAACGTGGAATATGAGAAGTCAGCAAACCTATTCCCGAACGCAAACTAGCGCGAGATGCCAAAATAGCTGCGCCCATTTTGCCATAACTACCACTAATTAGTAAACCATGCCCATAAGTTCCTTTGTGATCGAACTTCTTTCTTGGCATTAAAAGAGATTTTACAAATTCTCTATTTAGTATTTTATAAGGGGTCAATTCTGATTTTATAATTTCTTGATGCAAGTCGATTGGAAGTACTTCCCATTCGCCTACATATTTAGCATTTTCAGGAAATAGAAAAGCCAATTTAGGAAACTGAAAACTTAAGGTGTAATCTGCTTGAACAATTCCTCTCGTATTGTTCGTAGAATTATCTTCACACATCAATCCTGATGGCACATCGATAGAAACAACATTGGCCTCGCTAGCATTTATAGCATTCACGATTTCAAGAGCCAATCCACTTAATGGTCTTGACAAACCTGACCCAAAGACAGCATCAATTACGATGTCATCTGGAAACAACCAAGGCATATTATCAATGGAGGTAAGCTCATAAATATCCAGGTTCTTTTTGTTTTGAATTCGGCTCAAGTTTACCTGAGCATCTGAAGCTATTTTATCACTTATTTTTAGCAGAAATACTTCTACAGAGTAGTTCTTCTCAGCAAGCATTCGAGCTACAGCCAAACCATCTCCTCCATTATTCCCAGGTCCAATAAATATCTTGCAATTCTGAGGAGAAGGAAATTTCCCAACGATCCAATTATAAATTTTAGATGAAGCTCTTTCCATTAAATCAATAGAAGCAATTGGCTCGTGTTCTATAGTGAATGTATCAATTTTTGAAATTTGTTCGGCCGAGAATACTTTCATATCAATTAAGTTTTAAATTTTGACTCTGAAATAAAGAAAAAAGAATTAGACTACTGCTCGTAAAATAAGTATCTAACCACTTGCTAATTTGCATTTAATGGTAGCCAGTTTATTTCGATTTTTCGTATGCTTCTAGTATCCAAGCTTTCAATTCATTATCAATTTCCGACAATTCAGAAATTCTCACTCTATGGGTACACATTGTTCCAAAAGGTCCAGAGCTTTCAAGCCTATTCGCTATTGGCTTGTCTTTTATTTTCAAGCCTAAATCAATTCTTGTTTTGGTTGCGGGTTTAATTAAAACAAATTGTCGTTTACGAATAATGCTGACACTTCCTTTTTTGGGAGTAATAGTAACATCAGAACCTAAGGTTTTAAGATACTTGATAAGTTCTTCGTAGATCGGAATTAATTCTTCTTTTCCCTTGTATTGAGATTCCACAAGATCTTCTGATGTATTATCTTCTTCTTTTGATAGTGTTACAATTGTATTCGCAAACCCATGTGTAACATTATATTCAGATTTTAGATATTTAACCCCTTCCGAATGTTTTTCGAATGATTTTTTTTTCAATATTTTTTTCCATTCTTCTAATGATTTACCCGTTTTTTCAGGCATATTTTCAATCATCGTCTTCAGTGCAGGATCCATAAGTCAATTTTTTGTTGGCTACAATACCGAAAATACTCGGTTACATCTTACTATTTCTAATGCTTTGGGCTTGTATATCAAAGATACTAAACTTTTCAATTCCATATTTGCTTACGAAAACGTTTTAAATAGACTCATTCTGCTAACAAATCATTACTCTCTTTTGTTTTTTTTTATATATTTGTCCATCTCATGAAAACAAGTAAAAACTATTAATAATTAAAACAAACAACTATGTTTAAAGGACATCCTAAAGGTCTGATTCCTGCTGCTTTAGCAAATATGGGTGAAAGATTCGGATTCTATACCATGATGGCTATCTTGGTATTATTCTTACAAGCTAAATTCGGTTTAGATGGAACCGCTGCTGGTTGGATTTATGCAACTTTCTATTCATCTATCTATTTCCTTGCTATTTTAGGTGGTGTTATTGCCGATAAAACTAAAAACTACAAAGGAACTATTCTCGCAGGTTTATTAATGATGGCTTTTGGATACGTGCTTCTTGCAATTCCAACTCCAACTCCAGTTCCAAACTTAACTTTATACCTAGTTGCAACCTGTGTTGCTTTAGCTGTAATTGCATTTGGTAATGGTTTATTCAAAGGTAACTTACAAGCCTTAGTAGGTCAGATGTACGATGATCCTAAGTATGATAAGGTTAGAGACTCAGGTTTCTCTTTATTCTATATGTTTATTAATATTGGTGGTATTTTTGCTCCAATGATTGCTCCATCTATTAGAAGTTGGTGGTTAGCAAGATCCGGTTTTGAATACAATGCCAATCTTCCTGAGCTATGTCATCAACACCTAGGCGGTACGCTTACAGAAAAAGCAGCGGAAAGATTTCATGAAATTGCAAACCAAGTAAGTGCTTCTCCTATTACTGACTATACTGCTTTTTGTAATGATTACTTAAATGTATTTAATGAAGGTTTCCATTATGCATTTGCTGTTGCGATTGTTGCTATGTTAATTTCATTGGTTATCTATCTTAAGAATAAAGCTAACTTCCCAGATCCTGCGAAAAAAGCTGCTGAAGCTAAAGCAAACAACACAACCGTTACTCAGATGGATGTTAAGGAAGTTAAGCAAAGAATCTACGCTTTATTAGCGGTATTCGGAGTTGTTATCTTCTTCTGGTTCTCTTTCCACCAAAATGGTTTAACTCTTACTATGTTTGCTAGAGATTATACTGTACTTAATATTGGTGGCTTTAGTTTTGATCCAGAGATTTTCCAAATGGCTAATCCATTCTTCGTAGTATTCTTAACTCCAGTTGTTGTAGGTATCTTCGGATGGTTACGTAACCGTGGAATTGAGCCATCTACCCCTAAGAAGATTGCAATTGGTATGTTTATCGCTGCATTAGCTTATGTATTGATGACTTTTGGTTCTCTTAATGTACCATTGTTCTCTGAAGTAACTGAGATGGGTGGTCTTCCTGAGGCTGATAAAGTAACTCCATTCCTATTGGTTGGTGCTTACTTCATCTTAACTGTTGCTGAGCTTTTCATTAGTCCACTTGGAATTTCTTTCGTATCGAAAGTAGCTCCTCCTCAGTATCAAGGTCTAATGCAAGGTCTTTGGTTAGGTGCAACAGGTGCTGGTAACCAGTTATTAGTATTTGGTGCTATGCTTTACGTTGGAGTACCTATCTGGTTAACTTGGACAGTATTTATTGGTGCATGTGCTATCTCAATGATCATCATGCTTGTAATGGTAAAATGGTTAGAAAGAGTTTCTGAATAAGAAATACAAATAATATATCAAAAACCGCCTCATATATGAGGCGGTTTTTTTATGCCATAAACTTCCTTATTTAAAATTCTATTGGTTAATCAATAAAATCAAACAGAAAATCCCTCTCCTATTTCAGACTTAAAGGTATTTTATATTATATTTGCTTATTCAAAACTATTCTAAATAAAACCTCATGTTTGAGAAACTTAAAAAACGTTGGGAGATCAATTCAAATCTTCAAC
Source organism: Labilibaculum sp. DW002 (assembly GCF_029029525.1). Lineage (NCBI taxonomy): Bacteria > Pseudomonadati > Bacteroidota > Bacteroidia > Marinilabiliales > Marinifilaceae > Paralabilibaculum > Paralabilibaculum antarcticum. The sequence continues at coordinate 2,009,023 of NZ_JAKJSC010000001.1, forward strand.
TAATATTAATCCTTATTACCTTTTCCATAACTGGTAGTCTTTCAGTTATGGTGAGGAAACCAATATTTGAATACCTTTCTATTGGGCCCGAAACCAACCTGATGATCAAAATAATAATGAGTATTATTATCATCACTCCAGCTTATCAAATCCTATTATTAATTGTAGGTAGTATACTAGGGCAATTTCGATTTTTCTGGAATTTTGAAAAGAAAATGATTAGTCGCTTTTCATCTAAGAAAAAGAAAAACACCATTCACAAAGAAGCATAATTCAGAATATTACTAAAGACAACACACGCAACAATAATCCTCTATGCATAAAGAAGAAATCGCAGAGAAATTTAAACAACTACAAGATAGAATTACCAAGGCCATTGAGACTACTGATGGAAAAGCATCCTTTATTGAAGATCTTTGGGAACGAGATGGCGGTGGAGGCGGAAGAAGCCGAGTAATAAAAGAGGGAAATACAATTGAAAAAGGTGGGGTTAATTTCTCCGCTGTTCATGGTCCTCTTCCTGAAAAAATTAAAACTAAGCTCAATGTAAAAGGCGATGAGTTTTTTGCAACTGGCGTATCGCTTATTATGCATCCAGAGAATCCTTATGTACCCATTGTTCACATGAATGTTAGATATTTTGAGCTTAATGATGGTACCTATTGGTTTGGAGGAGGCATTGATCTTACACCAATATACATTGACAAGAAAGAAGCCGCAAACTTTCATCAGGCTCTAAAAACAATTTGTGGAAAATACAATCCTGATTTTTATCCAAAATTTAAAACTTGGGCTGATGATTATTTCTTTTTAAGCCATAGAGATGAGACAAGGGGTGTTGGGGGGATTTTCTTCGATCATCTAAATGATTCAACAGGTTTATCAAAAGATGACCTATTCGCTTTTGTAATTGAAATTGGACAGCTCTTTGCTCCACTCTATGCAGCAATCATGAAAAATAAAGCTGATTATTCATACACTGAGCAAGAAAAAGATTGGCAATTGCATCGACGTGGACGTTATGTGGAATTTAACCTTCTACAAGATAAAGGAACTCGTTTTGGAATAGACACCAATGGGCGTACCGAATCCATATTAGTAAGTATGCCGCCTGAAGTAAAGTGGACTTATCAATACGAGATTAAATCAAATTCCAAAGAGGAACAAACCTTAAATCTATTAAAGAAAGATATCGATTGGATTGCCTAATTCTTCAAATAGGTACAACAAAGTAGCTGCATATTTGTTTTATCTGTAAAAGAAAATTTTTATTATTTTTAGTAAACGAAAGTTCTGTATACATTAGTCCATTCTATTTCTCTTAAACGAACAAGCAACATGTCGAAAAAAACAACTGTTCTTCTTATCAATCTTGGCACCCCTAAAAGCCCAAGTGTTAAAGACGTACGCTCATACTTAAAGGAGTTTCTAAATGACAAACGAGTTATTGATATTCCCTGGCTTCTTCGTAAGATATTAGTCAACCTTATCATTATTCCATTTCGGGCAAAATCTTCTTCAAAAATATATAAAGAGCTCTGGACACCTAAAGGTTCTCCTTTAATGATATATGCTGAAAAGGTACAGAAACTGCTTCAAGACAAATTGGATGATAATTATACGGTTGAAATGGCAATGCGCTATCAGCAACCATCCATGAAAAGTGTCTTGGCTAAAATCCAAAAAGAGATGCCCGCAAAACTGATCATTTTCCCAATGTATCCTCAGTACGCTTCTTCATCAACAGGTTCGACTATAGAAAGGGTTATGGAATTGATGAAATCATGGGAAGTTATTCCTGAGGTTAATATCATCAATCAGTTTTTCGAAGACCCTGATTACATCAAAATTATTGCCGATAATGCACGCAAGAATAATTTGGATGATTTTGAACATTTTGTTTTCTCATTTCATGGACTTCCCATCAGACAAATTAATAAAGTACACCCTGGAAGAAATTGTAAAACCTGTGATTGTGATAAAAAATTCAATCGTGAAACCGACTACTATTGCTATAAATCTACTTGTTACGAAAATGCCAGATTAATCGCCCAAGAACTAAATATTCCTAAAGAAAAGTATACAGTCGGCTTTCAATCTCGATTAGACAAAGATTGGCTTGAGCCATTTGCAGATAAACTGATGGTTAAGCTAGCAAAAGAGGGTAAGAAGAACATTATGGTTTTTAGCCCTGCTTTTGTTGCAGATTGCTTAGAAACAACCATAGAAATTGGCATTGAATATCGAGAAATATTTGAAGAAAACGGTGGCGAAAAACTAGCTTTGGTAGAAAGCCTTAACGATCATCCTAAATGGATTGAAACTTTAAAAGACTTGGTAGTTAAGTCTTAATTTTCGAAGCTATTTATTAAATCGATCATCTGATTTTAAGGTCTTATTTTTTTCATGCCAATTTTCATCCAGCCAGCCAGAAACCGCATCTGGACGATTATCAAATTTTGAAAAGAAAGGTTTAATATCAATTAAAGGTGTTCCATTTAGAATATCAACATCTTCAACTAGTATGTTGTTACCTTCAATACCTAATACTTTTACTGTCGACATACCAATTGCATTCGGACGACGAGGAGCTCGCGTGGCAAAAATGCCATGCTCAACCTTATCCATAAACGGCTTTACATGCAAATCAAATCCACTTGATTCATGCAGGTGATAGAGTAAGATTGCATGAGAAAAGCCTTCCAAATCCATTAAACCATCTGCATATTCTGGATTTACCACAACCTTAGCCTTAATGCCTTTAGCACTTAAGGGTTGAATTGGCATGTTTTCTTTGGTAACATGCGGCGTATGAATAATACCAATTGGCTTGAATACAATTTCAGTCATATCTTTTTCTATTATAATCAATCAAATTTAGCAATATAAAATAAAAGAGCTTACCTCGAAAAACGAAGCAAGCTCTTTAGTGCGCCAAAAACTCTTATGAAGAGTATTACTGTTTAAGCCTCAACAAATTTCTGTGGTTTGATCATACGCTCAGGAGCAAGAATCTCATCAAGTTTTTCTTTAGTCAATAAACCTTCTTCAAGAATCAAATCATATACACTTCTGTTCTCAGCTAGCGCACGCTTAGCAATTCTCGATGATGCTTCGTAACCTAAAGTTGGGTTTACTGCTGTAACAATTCCAATACTGTTTAGAACCATTTCCTTACAGTGCTCTTCGTTAGCCGTAATTCCATCAATACAACGCTCTTTTAAAGTAGCCATACCATTCTTCAACATCTCCATTGATTCGAAGATAGAACGAACCATAACTGGCTCCATAACGTTCAATTGTAGTTGACCAGCTTCAGCAGCCATTGTTACAGTCAAATCGTTACCTATTACTTTATAAGCAATTTGGTTTACCACCTCTGGAATAACCGGATTTACTTTTCCTGGCATAATAGAAGAACCTGGCTGCATTTTAGGTAGGTTAATCTCATTAAATCCACAACGCGGTCCGGAAGAAAGTAAACGTAAATCGTTACAAATCTTAGAAAGTTTGATAGCCAAACGCTTGATTGCTGATGAGTACATCACATATGAACCTGTATCCGGAGTCGCCTCGATAAGGTTACCAGCCAATACGATATCCATTTTTGTGATATCACGCAGGTGTTTAATACATTTTTCAGGATAATCAGGTTCAGAGTTGATACCTGTTCCAATAGCTGTAGCACCCATATTAACTTCTAAGAACAACTTAGCATTCTCATTTAAGCGTAAGATTTCTTCTTCGAGGTTAACAGCCCATGCTTCAAACTCTTGCCCTAAAGTCATTGGTACAGCATCTTGAAGCTGCGTTCTTCCCATTTTAATTACATCCTTGAATTCTTCCCCTTTTGCACGAAATCCTTCAACTAAGCTTTTTAATCCAATCACCAAATCTTCATTCTTAAGCATTAAACCAACTTTAATACCAGTTGGGTATGCATCGTTAGTCGATTGAGAAAGGTTAACGTGATTATTTGGATGACACTTCTTGTAATCACCTTTTTCGTATCCTAGAATTTCTAAGGCACGATTTGCAATAACCTCATTAGCATTCATGTTGGTAGAAGTACCAGCACCACCTTGAATCATATCAACCGGAAATTCATTGATCAATTTTCCATCGATAATTTCTTCACAAGCCTTTGTAATAGCATCATTAAGATCATCATTCAATAAACCTAACTCGTTATTAGCTTTTGAAGCTGCCCACTTAACCATAGCAAGAGCCTTTATATATTTTGGATATGCGCTAAGTTTAACACCGCAAATATCAAAATTTTCAACTGCTCTTAAAGTTTGAATTCCATAATATGCTTCAGATGGAACTTCTTTGTAACCAAGTAAATCGTGTTCAGTTCTTGTACTCATTGTGATTATACTTTTCCCTTTAGCAATTACTTAATTGAAATTCCCCCTTCAAAAAAAATCTGCTAAACCCGTTTGTAAATAGTGTTTGTTTGTTGCCACAAATGTAAAATAAGAATCAAATTTATACCAAGATTTAATAAAAAATCAACCAGCAAAACACCACACAGCATAAAACCCTGTTTTAATGACTTTTACATCAGTTAAAACAGGGTTTCACAACTCATATTCGTTTGGTTTTGGTATGTTTCTCAACAGAATACAAACGTTTTCGACAAAAAGGGATCAGAAAAATCTGATCTATTCAAAATCTTGAGAATTTTCTTCAACTTCCGATAGCGGTTTTAGGTGTGCAGGAATTTCTTCATTCAATTCATCCTTAAAGAATGGAAATACATCCATTAATGGACTTTCTGTAATTGAGTGAATTTCATAAGGTACAATCATAGTGCTTAAAGATTCCTCTAAGAACTCATATGCCTGCTTCACATTATTTGCTTCAGTTAGCATGTAGTTGTTCGCTTTTTTCTCCTTACCAGATGCCTCATCAACATCTACAAAAGAAACCTTCGCTTTATACCAACGATCACCATTTTCGTTTGGATAAAGTTCAGTAACGTTAGACTTGCTTATGTTTGTAACATTAAATTCGCCACCAATCATTTGCTCTAACTCTTTATGAATTCTAGCCTCGGCTTCAGTAAAGGAAACTGCATCTACTAAATAAGGCTCCGAAACTTTTTTCTCTTTGCCTGAAACTTCGTCAATTTTAACGTACTTAACTTTACACTCGAACCAATTATTTGTCATCATATTATTTTTATTTTTTTTCGCTTAACAAAGATAAAATAACCTACTTTATATTGTTCAAATTGAGGAATAAAAAAAGGGAATAACTTTAAAGTTATTCCCTTTGAGTAGCGAGAGGCGGGCTTGAACCGCCGACCTCGTGATTATGAATCACGCGCTCTAACCAGCTGAGCTACCTCGCCATTTTTGCTTGATTGCGGTGCAAATATAATGGCATTTTATTTCTAAAAAAAATCTTTTTATTGAAAAAAGAATTCTCTTTTCATAAGAACAATCCAAAGTATCTCTATTACAGAATTATTGCATTAAAATTTTTCTTTAAAAAAAAATTGCAAATCATTATTTTAGACTGAATTTTATCCCAAACCAGCCTAAATCCATTTCAAAAATCATTTCCTCATCTTTAGAAAATAAAAAAAGGAACAACTTTTCAGTTATTCCTTTTTAGTAGCGAGAGGCGGGCTTGAACCGCCGACCTCGTGATTATGAATCACGCGCTCTAACCAGCTGAGCTACCTCGCCGTTTTTCTAACGGACTGCAAATATAGAATCCTTTTTCATTTAAAAAAAATACTTGAACACTTTTTTCGTAATGCTTCAATCTACTTATCTGAAAATTTGCTTATATTATAAGACGGAACTTTAAGTAAATGGAAAAAATACCTTAACAATATGAAAAATGAACAAGTTTTCATTCTCTTTTTTTTTAATTCCATATTCTTAAGTATCTTGCGCAAAATTTCAGTATCGACTTACAATTCACGTTTTTAGTTTAAGAAAACCTAGATTTCAGAGCTAAACCAAAGACTGTAGACCTGTAAAATTGGTATTTACATATTTTCACTTTACTTATAATAAATACAAAGCCCCAACCAATGAAACAATTTGAACTAGAATATGTGCTTCGTGCTTCCCAGAAAGTTATTTTCGATCGATTAAGCAGCGCAAGTGGTTTGTCCGAATGGTTTGCCGATGATGTAAACCAAAAAGATAAAGTTTATACATTCATGTGGGATGGATCCGAACAACAAGCTGAATTGTTAACTAAAAAAGACAATAGACTTGTTCGTTTTCATTGGTTAGATAGCGATATGGAAGAAAGCTTTTTTGAGTTTAAAATCGAAATTGATGCCTTAACAAATGACCTGTCGTTGATCATTACAGACTTTGCCTACGAAGATGAAATTGATGAAAGCATTGAACTTTGGGATACCCAAATTGCTGAGTTAAAACATGTTTTAGGGATTTAATTTTTTTAACACTCCACATTTACGAAACCTAATTAAAATAACCTATTTTTGTATGTTTCAGGGCCAGTTTCTTAATGTTATTGGTCTTGTTTTTTATGGAACAAATTATTACGTTTCAAAACATGGTTTATTAATCTGGTTAACAGATATTTTCAATACTCAATTTCATAATTGAGAACTAAAATATCGACAAATCAGTTAAAATGGCGAGTAATGAAAAGATTACATTCATTTATATTAAAAAGTTTTTTAGGGCCTTTAACGTTCACATTCTTTATTTGCATGTTTGTGTTACTCATGCAATTTTTATGGCGCTATATTGACGAATTTGTTGGTAAAGGTCTGGAATGGACTGTAATCGCAGAATTTCTTTTCTACGTTTCTGCAACTTTGGTTCCTATGGCTTTACCCTTGGCTATTCTCTTGGCATCTATCATGACCTTTGGTACTATGGGAGAAAACTATGAGCTAACAGCAATGAAAGCTGCTGGTATTTCTCTACAAAGAATAATGAAACCACTAACCATTCTGATCATTTTGATTAGTTTGGGTGCTTTTTATTTTTCTAATAATGTAATGCCAATTGCCTCTTTAAAGACCACCAACTTACTTTATGATATTAAAAAACAGAATCCTGAATTAATTTTAAAAGAAGGAATCTTCACCAATGATTTGCCAAAATTTAGTGTTAAGGTTGGTAACATCAATAAGGATAATGGAATGATGTATGACCTTCTAATTTACGATCACCGTGAAAATAGAGGAAATACAAATGTAACCGTTGCCGATTCAGGAACAATGGTCACTTCTGCCGACAAACTAACAATGAATTTAACGCTGTATAGCGGTAATATTTACAAGGATATTAAAACAAAGAACCGTAAAAAGAATAAAAATCATCCCTCTCAAAGAATTAAATACAAAATTTTCAAACAAAATATTTCTCTTCCAGGTACTGATCTAAAAAGAGGAAATGAAGATCGCTTTAAGAATAGTTATCGAATGCTTAACCTAGGTCAATTGGTGGGGACAGAAGATTCACTAACAAATAAGCTAATCAAAGAAAAAGAGTCTTTATCGAAAAATTTAATTACCAGACATTATTTTCAGAAAGAGCCAAAGAGGATATTAAAAGACACTCTTCAAGCTCACTTAGTAACGGAACAAACTCTAGACGCCGACTCACTTTTCAATAGTATGTCATCGCCTAATAAACAAATAACCATAAACTCTGCCCTTAACAAAGGAAGAAAAGCTAGAGAAAATATTTCCCGAAAAAATGGAGAATTAGAAGGTCAAATAAAATGGATTCGAAAATTCACAAACGAATGGCATCGAAAATTCACTCTTCCTTTTGCATGTTTTATCTTTTTCTTTATCGGTGCTCCTCTGGGTGCAATTATCCGTAAAGGAGGTTTAGGAATGCCAGTAATTATTTCAGTATTGTTCTTTATTGCCTACTACATTATCTCAATGACTGCAGAGCGATTTTCAAAAGAACTTGTACTTACACCATTCTGGGGAATGTGGTTGTCTTCAATAATTATTTTGCCCTTAGGTATTATTTTAACTTATAAAGCAACTACTGACTCTTCTGTTTTCAATATTGAAAATTATATTGATTTCTTTAAAAAGATTAACCCTCTGAAATTCTTAAAAAAGAAAAATGCCTAATCAATTTCGATTACTCGGATTTCTTTTCATTTTAATGATAAGTTCGTGCAATACTATCGAGCCACCCAAAGAAAAAGAAGTTGCTGAATTTATTACTAATTGGCACAAAGCTGCAGCCGACGCAAACATCAATTCCTATTTTGGAATGATGAGTGAAGATGCTATTTATATTGGTACTGATGCAAGCGAAAGATGGACAAAAAAAGAATTTTTCCAATTTTGCGAACCTCATTTCGCAAAAGGAAAAGCTTGGGATTTTAAGGCTTTCGATAGAAAAATCTATTTCTCTGAGGATGGAAAAACAGCATGGTTCAATGAATTATTAAATACCTGGATGGGTGTTTGCAGAGCTTCAGGTGTTATCCGTAATGAAAACAACACACTCCTAATAACTCACTATCACCTATCGGTAACGATTAAAAACGAAAAGGTTAAAGAATTTCTTCAAATTAATCAAAATTAAAATGTTCGACGATTTAAAACCAGATATCGATTATTATATGAGCCCCGACGGTTATCGCATATTAACTCATAAATATTTAAGTGAAAGAGGTTATTGTTGTGGAAATGGGTGTAAACATTGCCCTTATTTTCCAAAACACACCAAAGGTAATCGAACTTTAAAAGAATAATACAAAATCCAATATGAATCAAAATAGCTTACGAATTGTTTACATGGGGACACCGGAATTTGCTGTAGCTCCTCTTGATGCTTTAATTGAAGCAGGTTTCAATATTGTCGGAGTTGTTACAAATCCGGACAAGCCTGCTGGTCGTGGTCAAAAGATTCAGGAATCAGCGGTTAAAAAATATGCCCTTGAAAAAGGTTTAACTATTCTTCAACCTGAGAAATTCAGAAATGAAGCTTTCTTGGCTGAACTAAAAGCTTTGAATGCTGACTTACAAGTCGTAGTTGCTTTTAAAATGTTACCTGAATTAGTTTGGAATATGCCAAAATATGGAACTCTAAACCTGCATGCCTCTCTCCTTCCACATTATCGTGGTGCTGCACCTATCAATTGGGCAATCATGAATGGAGATAAAGAATCAGGCGTTTCAACCTTCCTACTTCAACATGCTATCGACACTGGAAATATATTATTTCAGGAAAAGATTTCAATTGGAGATAATGATAACGTAGAAGTTATTCATGACGAACTGATGAATGTAGGTTCACAGTTAGTCGTAAAAACGGTTAAAGCAATTGAGGCTGGTGATTACCCACAAATACCTCAAGAAAGTTTATCTGCTCAGGAATTAAAATCAGCTCCAAAAATCTTTAAGGAAGATTGCAAAATCGATTGGACAAAAGATATTAACTCAATTCACAATCTAATTAGAGGATTGAGTCCTTACCCTGCTTCATGGACAGAACTACTTCCTAAGGAAGAAGGTAAAGCAATTGGGCTAAAAGTATTTGGCACCGAAAAAGAAATTGTTAAACATTCCGAAACTGTTGGAACTATATCTACCGACGGAAAAAACTATTTAAAAGTCGCTGTTGATGGAGGCTTTATTTCCATTAAAATGCTTCAACAAGCTGGAAAAAAACGGATGAAAGTAGAAGATTTCCTCCGGGGATTTCAACAAATAAACAATTACCATTTATAATATTTAAGGAAGCTATTTTAGCTTCCTTTTTTTACGCTCACCAAATAAAAAGTAAAACTCACCAATAATTCTTTTATTTTCGAAAACCTTTTCGTAAATTCTATAGAAGTAAAAAAAACTCTTCTAAAAACCAAATTATCATCCTAGTAGAGATTTCTCCTCAAAAAAAGTAAGCTACCTTTCTCTCTCACCTCTTTTCCACAGAGAATACTTAAATGCCTCAACATTTACATGATTTTTTTGTTGACATACTAATAGACCTTACCTACCAACAATTTTTAATTTATGGTAAAGCGAATTTTTGATCTACTAGATAACTACAGAGAATGTTTTCCTGACAAAATAGATGCTTTTGCAAAAAAAGAGGGTGAACAATGGATTACCTATTCTTCAGAGCAATATTTGACTTATTCTAATTTTATAAGTTATGCATTGCTGGAAAATGGTTTAAAAAAGAATGACTGTGTAATAAGCATTTCTAACAATCGACCAGAATGGAACTTTCTTGACATGGGCTTAGCTCAAATCGGCGCTGTACATGTTCCATTGTACCCAACAATTAACGCCAAAAGTTACGATTACATTATTCAGCATTGCCAACCAGTTGCAATATTTGTTTCGGACCAAATACTATACGAAAAAATTGAACCCCTTTTAGCGGATCATCCATCTGTAAAGTTGGTTTATTCATTCGAAAAAATTAAAGCCGTTGCTCATTGGACCAGACTACTTGAAGCTGGAGAAAAGGCAGAAGCAAATTTAAAAAGCGAGTTAACTGCAATAAAAGAGAGTATTCAGCCAGATGATTTGGCTACAATAATATACACTTCCGGTACAACTGGTAATCCGAAAGGCGTAATGCTTTCTCATAATAATTTCATGAGTAATGTATTGGCTTCCGCTGCTCGATTGTCACTTGATTCATCTCACAAAACCTTAAGTTTCCTACCCATCAATCATGTTTATGAGCGAATGGTTAATTATCAATACCAATACAAAGGAGTTAGCATCTATTACGCCGAAAGCATGGATACAATAGGTGATAATTTACGAGAATTGAAACCTCATGGATTTGCAACGGTACCACGTTTGCTAGAAAAAGTTTACGACAAAATTATGGCAAAAGGAAAGAGCTTACCTTTTATAAAAAAATCGATTTTTTTATGGGCTGTAAAACTGGGATCAAAATATGAATTGAACCGCGCCAATGGCAGTTGGTATGAATTCAAATTAAAAATTGCGCGAAAACTAATCTTCAGCAAATGGCAGGAAGCTTTGGGTGGTAATATCATGTTCATGTGTTCGGGTGGAGCCGCATTACAGGTGCGCTTAGAACGTTTATTTTGGGCTGCAGGCATTCCTGTTCAAGAAGGATATGGCCTAACCGAAACCTCTCCTATTATTGCTGCCAATCAAAATGCTTACCCAGATGTAAAATTTGGAACCGTGGGACCCGTTTTAAAAGGTGTCGAGGTAAAAATTGCTGATGATGGTGAAATATTGGCGCGTGGACCAAATATCATGTTGGGCTACTATAAAAATCCAGAACTAACCAAACAAGTAATTGATGAAGACGGTTGGTTCCATACAGGAGATATTGGTTGCTGGGAAGAGGATCGTTTTTTAAAAATTACTGATCGAAAGAAAGAAATTTTCAAGACTTCAGGTGGAATTTACATTGCCCCTCAGGTAATTGAAAACCGATTAAAAGAATCTCCTTTTATCGATCAAAACATTGTTATTGGTGAATTTAAAAGATTCCCATCGGTAATCATCTCTCCTGATTTTGAGTTCTTAAAGGAATATTGTAAACGAAAAAAGATCCCATTTGAGAGTCCTGAAGATGTCATTTTCAACCAAAAAATTCAGGTTCGAATTTGGAAAGAGGTTCAAAAAATGAATGTAAATCTCGATCGACCTAAGAAAATCAAAAGCTTCCGATTGGTTGCTGATGTTTGGACTCCAGAATCAGGAGAACTCTCGCCTACTTTAAAATTGAAACGAAAAGTTTTAAAAAATAAATATCAATTACTGATTGAAGAAATTTATTCCTGACACACACTAAAATACTAAATATGCATCGTAAAATAAGGAAAGTTGCCGTTTTGGGAGCCGGAGTAATGGGTGCCCAAATTGCATGTCATTTTGCCAACATTGGTATGGAAGTTCTATTGCTAGATATGCCTCCCAAGGAACTAAGTGCAGAAGAAGATAAAGCTGGATATTCATTAGAACACCCAAGGGTTCGAAATCGAATCGTTAACCAATTATTTAGTCGGATAGTAAAGAATAAACCAGATCCACTGTATCTAAAGAGTTTCGCAAAAAGAATTAGCCTGGGTAATTTTGAAGATGACCTTATCAAAATTAAAGATTGCGATTGGGTAATTGAGGTAATCGTTGAAAATTTAAAAATCAAACAAAGCCTATATTCTAGAATTGAAGAGTACAGAAAACCTGGTTCTTTAATTACAACAAACACATCAGGTATACCAATAGGAATGTTACTGGATAGTAGATCTGAAGATTTCAAACAATCATTTTGTGGAACCCACTTTTTTAATCCGCCAAGGTATTTGAAATTGTTGGAGATCATTCCTTCTACTTATACTTCTGAGGAAGTGATTGCTTTTCTAAAAGAATTTGGTGAAAGGCACTTAGGGAAATCGGTTGTGATTTGTAAAGATACACCTGCCTTTATCGCCAATCGTATTGGTGTGTATTCCATGATGTCGGTATTTCATTTACTAAAAGAATTTGATCTTTCGGTTGAGGAAATAGACAAGCTAACCGGACCAATTATCGGCCGTCCTAAATCTGCAACTTTTCGCACCTGCGATGTAGTTGGGTTAGATACGCTTGTTTTTGTTGCTCAAAACCTTCAAAAAGCTCTCGTTAATGACGAATCGAAAGAGATTTTTGCGGTACCTGATTTTATTCAAAAACTATTAGAAAACCAATGGTTAGGAGCCAAAACGGGACAAGGATTTTACAAAAAAATCAAAAATGAGGAAGGAAAAAGTGAAATTCTAAGCTTAAATCTTTCCAATTTTGAATATCAAGCGAAGCAAAAAATAAAATTTGCTGAATTTGAAGCTGCTAAAGCGATTCCTCATCTTAATAAGCGTTTCAAACTCTTGTTAAAAGGAGAAGGAAAAATAAATCAATTCTACCGCAAATTATTTTTAGGATTGTTCGCCTATGTTTCGAATCGAATTCCTGAAATATCAGATGAAATATATAAGATTGATGATGCCATTTGTACTGGGTTTGCCTGGGAAATGGGACCTTTCGAAATTTGGGATACTTTGGGTTTGAAAAAATCCATTCCAATGATGGAAGAACTAGGTTACAAACCGGCTGATTGGGTCTACAAAATGGCTGAAAAAGATCAGAAATTCTATCAGTTAAAAGAAGGAAACAAACAATTCTATGAGATTAACTCTCAAGAATACATTACCATTCCTGGAACAGAAGAATTGGTAATTCTCAACAATCTTAGACCATCGCACAGCATATGGAGTAACGAAGGTTGTAGTATTCTCAATCTGGGAGATGGAATAATCAACTTAGAATTCCATACTAAAATGAATACCATTGGTAGTGAAATTATTCAGGGTATCAACAAAGCTATTGAGTTAACAGAGGAAAGTTATAGAGCTCTCATTATTTCTAACGAAGGAGATAATTTTTCTGCAGGAGCTAATATTGGTTTAGTTTTCATGCTCGCTATAGAACAAGAATATGAAGAACTTGACATGGTCGTTCGCACATTCCAAAACACCATGCTCAAATTAAAATATGCTTCATTCCCGGTAATAGCAGCACCACATAATATGGCACTTGGCGGTGGTTGCGAAATAAGTATGCATTGTGATAAAGTAATTGCTCATGCTGAAACCTATATGGGATTAGTTGAGTTGGGAGTAGGCGTTATTCCTGCTGGTGGTGGATCTAAAGAATTTGCTTATCGCCTTTCGCAAGAAATTGCACATGATGACATTCGAACCAACCGTTTTCGCGAAAAATTCTTAAGCATAGGACAAGCAAAGGTATCCACATCGGGCTATGAAGCCTTCGAACTGGGTTACTTACGCAAAGATGTTGATGAAGTAATTGTAAGTAGAAAACATCAATTGCTCTATGCTAAAAAAGCAGCTTTGCTAATGACCGAAAAAGGCTACACGCCTCCTCTACCAACAAAAGACATTCGTGTATTGGGAGCAGAAGGATTGGCCTTAGTCTATTCCGGAGCAGATGGAATGGAAGTTGGAAACTACATTTCGGAGTACGACAAATACCTCTCAATTGAATTGGGAAAAGTACTTAGTGGTGGAGAATTAAGCGAACCTGCAGAAGTTTCGGAGAACTATCTATTGAATTTGGAACGAATTGCATTTGTAAAATTATGTCAGCAGAAAAAAACCCTAGAACGGATGCAAAGTCTGCTTCAAAAGGGGAAAATTCTTCGTAATTGATAACTGTTTAATGATAACTGATAACTGAAATTTATGAACGCATATATAGTAGCAGCCTACCGAAGTGCTGTAGGCAAAGCAAAAAAAGGCAAACTGAGGTTTATTCGTCCAGATGATATGGCAGCTCAAGTAGTTCAGCATATCATGAAAGAGATTCCAAATTTGGATCCAACAATGGTGGATGATGTGATTGTGGGGAATGCAACTCCTGAAGCAGAACAAGGCCTTAATGTTGGGCGAATGATCGCTTTAATGGGGCTCGATAATATTCAAGTTCCTGGAATGACTGTGAACAGATATTGTTCCTCTGGATTAGAGACCATAGCCATTGCCGCATCTAAAATTGAAGCTGGATTGGCTGATTGCATATTCGCTGGAGGTGTTGAAATGATGTCTATGATTCCTATGGGAGGTTGGCGAGTTGTGCCAAATCTTGATATAGCGAAATCAAACCCAGATTGGTATTGGAATATGGGAATTACTGCCGAGGCTTTGCGTAAGGAATATAATATTTCACGTGAAGATCAGGATGAATTCTCCTTTCATTCACACCGAAAAGCTCTCGAAGCATTGGCACAAAATCGCTTTACGGATGAAATTGTTCCCATAAAGGTGATGGAGACTTTTGTTAATGGAAATGATAAAGCTGAAAGTAGAGAACACCTAATTAGTAAAGATGAAGGTCCAAGATTGGGAACTACGGAAGAAGCCTTGAGCAAGTTAAGACCTGTTTTTGCACAAGGAGGTAGTGTCACGGCTGGGAATTCATCACAAACTTCAGATGGTGCTGCTTTTGTTTTAGTCGTATCAGAGAAAATGCTAAAAGAACTGAACGTAGAGCCTTTGGCTAGATTTGTGAATTATGCCGTAGCTGGTGTTGAGCCTAAACATATGGGAATTGGACCAGTTGCAGCCATTCCAAAAGTTTTAAAAAGATCAGGTCTAAATATGAATCAGATTGAGCAATTAGAATTGAATGAAGCTTTCGCTGTTCAAGCTCTTGCCGTAATGCGAGAATTGAATATCAATCCTGACATGACCAATATGAATGGTGGCGCCATTGCACTAGGCCATCCACTTGGCTGCACCGGAGCAAAATTAAGTGTTCAGCTGATTCATGAAATGAAAAAACAAAATCAAAAATACGGCATGGTGAGTATGTGCGTTGGTTCGGGACAAGGAGCTGCCGGCATATTCGAATTAATGAGCAATGATTAATGTTTAATTATTAATGACATTAACCATTCTATATTGATCACTAATTATTAAACATCAACAAACATGGAAAAGATAAAAACAGTAAAAGGCGGTGAATTCCTGGTAAAAGAGACCAAGCCTCAAGACATATTTATTCCTGAAGAATTCTCAGAAGAGCAAATCATGATTAAAGAAACCTGTAGTGATTTTCTGGAAAAAGAGATTCTTCCCAATCTGGATAATATAGACAATCAACAAGAAGGCTTGATGGTTGAACTACTGGAAAAAGCCGGCGAGTTGGGCTTATTAGGCGTATCTGTTCCCGAAGAATATGAAGGCTTTGGACAAGATATGAACACATCTATGCTTAGTACCGAAATAATGGGGACATTTAGTTCATTTGCTGTTGCCTATGCCGCACATGTGGGTATTGGCACATTCCCTATTCTATATTATGGTACTGAGGAGCAAAAAAATAAATACCTACCGAAACTTGCTAGTGGTGAATTCAAAGGAGCCTATTGCCTTACAGAACCTGGTGCAGGTTCAGATGCCAACTCTGGAAAGAGTAAAGCGATTCTTTCAGAAGACAAATCTCATTATATCCTTAACGGACAAAAAATGTGGATCACCAATGGTGGATTTGCTGATGTCTATACCGTTTTTGCAAAAATTGATGATGATAAAGATTTAAGTGCTTTTATCGTTGAAAAATCATTCAGTGGAATCAAGCTCGGGCAAGAAGAAAAAAAGATGGGAATAAAAGGGTCTTCGACCTGTATGATGTTTTTTGAAGGTTGCCCGGTACCAATTGAAAACTTACTAGGAAAAAGAGGTAAAGGATTCAAAATTGCATTAAACATTTTGAATAATGGTCGAATTAAATTAGCAGCAGCTGTTTTGGGAGCTGGCAAAAATGTCATCAACAATTCTGTAAAATACGCCAATGAAAGAATTCAGTTTGGTCAGCCAATTGCAAACTTTGGTGCTATTCAACACAAAATTGCAGAACAAGCTATGCGAACTTATGCTGTAGAATCGGCTATTTACAGATGTAGTAACGACATCCAAAATACCATGCATCATTTGATGGAGGAAGGCACTCCAAAAGAGCAAGCAGTTATTCAAGCACAAAAAGAATTTGCTGCCGAAGCTGCTATTCTTAAAGTTTCAGCCTCAGAAGCCCTTGACTTTGTTGTAGACGAAGGTGTTCAAATTTATGGTGGCATGGGCTACTCAGCAGAAGCGCCTATGGAAAGAGCTTATCGCGATTCTCGTATCAATCGAATTTTTGAAGGTACAAACGAGATCAACCGAATGCTTACTGTTGATTTCCTTTTGAGGAAAGCTTTCAAAAATGAATTGCCTCTTTTATCAGCTTCACAAGCTGTAGTAAAAGAACTAATGGCAATTCCAGACTTTGGCGAGGCTGATGAAAGTTTATTTGTTAGAGAGAATAAGCTTGTAACTAATTTCAAAAAAGCAGCCTTATTGGTAGCAGGTGCAGCAGCACAAAAATTTATGCAGAAATTAAGTCATGAGCAAGAAATATTAATGAATATCTCAAACATTATTATGGATTGTTATTTAGCTGAATCAATGTTATTACGAGTTCAGAAACTAATTGACTCAAAAGATGCTGATACTTATAAAGAACAAGTAGCAATGGTGGAAATATTCATTTACGATGCTGCAGACCGCATTCATAAGAATGCTAAGGATGCGCTTAACTCTTTGGCTTCTGGTGATGAACTTAGAATGATGCTTCTTGGTATCAAACGATTCACCAAACATAGCGGACTAAACACTAAAGATGAACGTCGCCAAATTGCGAAAAAATTAATTGAAGAAAATTCTTATTGTTTTTAGATGAAAAAATACTTTTTAGTATCAAAAAATAAAATTGATGAACCCCAATTGAATATTCTAATCGGGAACTAGTTAAGATAGAAGTTCAAGCTCTCTTAAATTAGAATAGCATATTAAAAACAAACCCCTCCATTGGACAATTATTTGCCTTTGGAGGGGTTTTAATTCTTATGTTTTTTAGGATTTAAGATACTGTAATCAATTCACTTTGCGTACAGTTTTTTTAGTTGTATGTTATACAAAGCGCATAATATCCTCAACATTTTTTCTTGGAGTTGCAGGTGCATGTTCCCCATCTTCGTAACCATAAACAATCATTGCTGCAACGGTTTCTTCTTCTGGCAATCCTACTATTCCAGAAATTTTCTCATCGTTAATAACACCCATTATACATGTACCAACACCTCTGGCATGTGCCGCTAAACAAAAAGTTTGACAAGCAATACCCGCATCAAATACTTCCCAAACACTAGCTTTTGAAGTTGCATAATCGTCACCTTCCAATTTGCCACTTTTGCCTTTTACAAAGCTCAATACAGCAACGCCTTTAGCTTCTTTTAGAGTGTTAACATTGTATACAAATCCATCTACACCATCATTTGCCAACTTAGTAATTATCGCCTTATCATCTACCAAAGTATATCTGGCAACTTGAAAATTTCCCCAAGAAGGAGCCCATCTACTTAGCTCAACAATTTCCGTCATTGTTTCGTGGTCTACTATTTCATTTTTAAACTTACGCACACTTCTGCGTTCTTTAATCATTTCAATTGCATCCATTACTTTATTTTTTTTTAGTTTTCAATCTATGTTTTAAGCTTTAAATATCTGGTCTAAAATCCGATTAAATCGTATGACGTACAGGAACACTGTTCAAAACTGCCTCATCCATATCTGAAAGAACGTAGTTGACCCTATCGATGGCAGCTTGTTTTTCTTTTGGTAGTTTCGCATCAAAACTAACTGTGTTTATAATATGGATTCCCATATAATAGGTTTCCACATCCACTAGCTCTAATGTTTTCTTTTGTTCTTCGAGCACTTCACGTTCAGTAGCCATCTCAAAAATACCTTCTTCAACATCTTTAGCAAGTTGAGTTCCTTCATTTACATTTAGTGATGTTGGAACAATACCCACAGGCTTAACTTTATTAATAAGTTGTGCATTGGCCTTAGCGTTATCAATTCCTTTCCCCTTACCCGCAGCGCCAAACATAAATCCATAAAAGAAGGTGATTCCAGCTTTATTCAAGCGTTCTAATTGTTCATGGACATCCTTTAACGACGCACCTTTATTAAGATAATCAAGAGCTTCACCCAAACCTGTTTCCACACCAACCCACAAATCACCAATACCAAGCTTGCTCAAGTCAGCCAGCTCTTCATCCGTTTTACCGATAATATTGTTGATTGAGGCATACATTGTTATGATCTCAACCTCAGGTAGGTATTTGTGAATCAATTTGGCAATTGCCTTTAAACGCTTTGCGGAAAGAACAAAAGCATCTCCATTTACCAAAAATACTCGCTTTACATTGCCATTTCTCATTTGAGCTTCCTGCAAATCCTTTTCAACTTGTTCAATCGGATCAACAGAGAATTTCACATCACGATACATGGTGCAAAACGTACATTTGTTGTGTGCACATCCCACTGTTACTTGCAGCAAGAGTGTATTTGCCTCATAAGGAGGTCTGTAAACTGGTCCTGTATAATTCATCTTTTTCTTAATCGATTAATTTATTTGTAAAATCAATCAGTTCATTAATTGCGGTCTCATTGTATGCATCTGGATGAGCTTTGGCATAAACACCATTATCATTATCAAAATACTTTCCTGTAATACCTTTATGATCTTCCGAAACGGCCAAGTCGTATAAAATATTAGAGCCTTTATTGGCCGGAGACCAATGTTGACCATATGCTTCGTTAGCCATTTTTGTATTCAGCAAGGATCCCGGGTTTACAGCGATTACTGCTATATCTTCCAACTCTTTTGCCAATCGGAAACTCCACATGGTTAATGCCAATTTACTTATTGCATAAAATTCGTTAACCGACACTTCTTTTTTACCAACAATCGCATCGTAAGAAACAGGAGCTTGTGCAGCAGAACTCAGGTTAATAATACGAGCATTACTTCCCTTTTTGATCAATGGCGTTAGTCCTTTGGTTAGTAAATATGGTGCCAAATAGTTGACTACAAATCTCAGATCCAAACCATTTCTATTCACAGAAAAAGGAGTTTTGAAAACACCGGCATTGTTGATTAAAATATCGATGTGCGATACCTCATCGTTCACTTGCAAAACCATTTTTTTAACAGCATCTAAATCTGATAAATCAGCCACAAAGCCATGAATAGACTCATTCTTTGTCAATCCTTTAAGCTCAGAAATTGTGGCATTTACCTTCTCTTGGCTTCTTCCGTGTACATAAACTGTATGTCCTTCTTTTGCGAACATTGCCGCAACAAGTTTTCCAATTCCATCTGTACTACCTGTAATTAGTATATTCTTAACCATTTCAGCTTATTATTTAGTTAACTTTGTTTTCACAATAATAAATGGTCCAACACTATCGTCTTTTCCATTATTAAGAGCAGGTACTCTGTTTAACTGATCAACAGTACTGTATAAATAGCCATCCTTAGCCAGATGCAATCCATCTGGCCATGTTTGACCAACTGGAAGTGTTGCAATAGTTCTGAATCCATCTTTAGCATTAGACACAGCAAGTTCGTTTTGTTCGATATTGCTTATGTAAACATTCCCTTTTTTATCTGCAGCAATACCATCGCTGTATGATTTTGCAGAATACTCTTCAATACTTGCAGTTAACTCTTCATCGGAGTCAAAACTTTTTGCAGGCACTCGATATATTTTTTTACCGTGTAAGGCTCCAAAGTATACCCATTTAAAATTAGGGTCAATAGCAATTGGATTTAAAGCAAATCCTCCTTCAAAATCAGGCATCATCGATGCGTGGCTTTCTATCATTCTTCTTGCAGCGCCAGTTTTGGTATCAATAACAATAAAGGCAGGTATTGGAGTACTTTTTAAGTCTCCTTGAGTCATGTCAGCAATAATAACACGATTGTGCTTTTCATCGATTACGAAATCTTGCAGAAAACTGGCTGGCGTCACAACATTTTCTGGAATTTCAATCGTCTTCACCAACTTCTCATTTTCAGTATCCCAAACAATAAACTGTTTGGCTCCCATATCTAACAACCAAAGATTGTTTTTGCGATCCGTTCTAATACCTATAATAGCTTTAATTTTTGAATCCTCTCCTTTTGAATATTCAGCATTTGGATAAACCTTAGTTTCACCATTCTCACCAATCTCGTATACGCGCACATCAGCTCCTAAAAGAGGATTAATTGAAACAAACATTCTACCCGATGGGCTTATCGTCATATTTCCAGTTCTAACCGTTTCAGAAGAAAGAACTGTTTCAGCAAGTTTAGCTGTTTGGGCATTGATGTTCGCACTTGTAAACAATATAAGGATAGTTGCTACTAATGACTTAATATATAAATTTTTCATTTCTATGATTCTTTTTAATTTTCAATATTAATTCAGTTTCAAATACTAACTAAGCAATGTGAATCATTTTATTAACTACAAACTCTTCAGTTGCAAGCTCAGTTGCTTTCATGTATTCAGTAAAATGAGTGCTTTCTACATGCTTCTGCAAAGCGTCAGGATTTTTCCAATTTTCATATACAAAAAATAGGTTTGAATTTTCCTTATCCTGATGTAAATCGTAATTAATACATCCTTTATCTGATTTTGACAAGTCAGCAAGTTTCAGCAATTCAGCTTTTACTGTGTCTGCTTCACCTTCCCTAACTAATATTCGTGCTACGATACTTATTTTTTGATCTTTCATGAAATAATATTTTTTGTAGTAATTCTTTTATACTCTTGTTTGATTTATCGAGATGACAAAGTTACATCCTGAATGACATTCAATGATTGTAAGAGAATTGGGTAGTATTGTATATTAAAAGGTTTTTAATTAAAAAAAACGGTATATGACTGAATAATTGAAACAAATGAGTTTTTAAATCTAAATACCAAACCAAACAACCAATAATTATACAATTAGTAGACATCTCAGTATCTAAGCTTAAACCAAAAAAAGCATCAAGAATAATTTATTCTGATGCTTCTTTAAGAGATATAATACTAGTTTATTCTTAGAGGTATCACCACTTTTCCATATGTATATTAGCAACATCAAATTTATCTTTAGCTTTTTCAACACCTGCAGGATAACCAAAAGGAATCACACACATCGGCATGATGTGTTCCGGTAAATTCAGCACCTTTCGTGCATGTTCCATCCTATCCTTTCCAGGATATAAAGTACTCCAAACACCTCCTAGTCCCATTCCTTCCATAGTCAAAAGCATATTCTGTGTTGCTGCAGAGGTATCTGTAATCCAAAATTCAGGAGCTTCTTCTCTTACCTTATTCATATCACCACAAACAACAATAGCAGCAGGAGAACCATCTAAACCTCGTGCATACTTTAATTCTTTCCTTAATTCGAGCATCGTATTTCTATCCTTGATAACAATAAATTGCCATGGTTGTGCATTAAAGCCCGTAGGAGCAGCCATACCTGCTCTCAAAATAGTTGTTATATCTTCGTCAGAAATTTGTTGATCGGTGTAGTTTCTAACACTCTTGCGACTGTGAATAACTGATAAAATTGCTTCTTTTTTAGTTGTTGCAGATTGAGAAATCTCTTCTACCTCATGTTTCATTTCAACCAACTTATAGGTTGAAAGAAGTAAGGCGATTACTAACAATAAGGATAATAAATGACTCTTGTTCATGATTTATTTTTTGAATGGTTTTCTAATTGTTTCTAATAGGTATCCTGTAGGGCAAGCATAATTGCACCAAGGACGAGGGATGAAAATAGATAACAGCAAAAATGTAACCGCTAAGACAATAACTGGAATAGAAGCTGATCTGAATAGGAAAGCTGAGAATGGCTCTATATTGGTCAAATCAAAACTGACTCCCGTAAATAATAACAACATGATAGTTGCAAATACTTTTTCGCGCAGTGTTGCCACGAATTGTTTTACATTATTGGGTAATTTCAGTTTGTTCTTTCTTACTTTTCCCAATAAATCTTGTGATGCTCCAAAAGGACAAAGATGACTGCAGTAAAACGCCTTACTGGTAAGTAAGGGAAGCACAATGCTCAAAACTAAAACTGCAAATACAAATAGTTTTGCTGGCAAATCAATTCCATGCACAGTCCAATTATTGAAAGAGAACAAGGAAAGGAATGTTCCCGACCAAAATCCTAAAATCACCACAAGCAAAATCTGATAAATAAGTCGAAATCTTTTTAGCGTTTTAGGTCTGAAAAACTGAATTAATGCCAGAATTAGTAAAACGACCCCCAGGACACTTTTAAAGATTGCTAAAAAATCAGTTTGCACAGCAAGAGAAACTGACTGCTTTAAAATTTTTCCTGTTCTATGTTTTACTGTCTTTATAATTGCCTTTGAAGTTAACGTAGCTCCGGAAACAACATCAACCTTTGCATTCAGCACATCTTGAATTTTCAAGTTGTTCCACGATTCCATGAATCCGGTTTCCTTTATTTTTTGTACAAAATCTGGCGATTCATAATTCTTAAGCAGCCTAATTCCGACAAGACTATCCTGATTACTATAAGCTAAGAGTAGCGGTACCGAGGAAGCAAATCCGATAATTGAATCGGAAATTGGACTGGTATTATATGCCCAACCAATTTGATGTTCTTTTGAAAAAACGATGATACTATCATTCTGAACTTTATAGCTCGAGGCATCTGAGAATAATATCCTAATATCATTAATTGTATATTTTGCATCTTGCTTTACATCAGTTTTGCTAGTAAATAATTCATAGCCAAAAAATTTATCCCTTTGCATTGCCAATACACCTAGCAATAAAATAATTACAGTAATGGCATAAACCTTTTGAACTGAAGTTTGACCTATCCCAATTTTCATCATAATGCCAATAATAAAATAATTACTACTGCCGCCAGTATAATATTGATTACATCGCTAACACTTAATTTCTTCATATTTTTATTTCTATTTAATCACCCTATCGAAGGAAATCCCTTATTATTTATCGATGTTACAAAAGTATATCTGCCGATAAGTTTATTCATTGTATCGAGATTGGGAAAAATGGTATCTCACACTTACATTATGTTACCCCCTTGACCTGAAGCCTATGTATATAAAAGAGATTTATTGTATTATTAATGGTTTTATGTGTGGAAAAGTTACTTTAACCTTTTATTAACATCTTTAATCATTAGTTTATCCCTACATTTGCAAAGACAAACCAATATAGATACAATGTTTACAGAGAGAACTAACAAATTATTCGAAATCCAGATTGAAGAAATGTCTTCGTGGGGAAAGAGACCGCATAAGCACAATTTCTTCGAGATTGTTTATGTAGAGAAAGGTTCCGGTTATCAGTGTATCAATCAGCATGAATTTGAATATAAAGAGGGGAATATATTTCTACTTCCTCCCTTAGATTGCCATTCATTTAAAATTGAAGAACATTCCAGATTTTACTTCATAAGCTTTACCGATCATTTCTTTTTAAAGGAAGATGGACTGACCAGTTATAAGGATTGGTTCGATCGTATTGCCTATATCATAGCCAATTACAACAAGGTGCCTGGAGATATTATACCTACCGATAGAGAAAGGAAGTTTATCATCGATAACATCAAATCCATTTACCAGGAACACTTGTCTGCCGATAATTACTCAGAAGCGATTATTGCGGGATCCATAGCCTCAATTCTAAATATTTTGGCCAGAAGTATTGAGAAAAGATATGTAGATCAGGCCAATGATGTTGATAATCGTTTTGGGGAAGTTCTGAGGTATATAAACACTCATATTTTTATTAGCGACAATTTGAGAGTACCGAAGCTGGCTGATAAGTTTGGTATCTCGAAAACCTATTTCTCGGAGTATTTTAAGAAGCAGGCAGGTATTAGTTTGGCAGATTACATTACCAAGTCGAAACTTCGCATTGTGGAAACAAAGGTGCTGCATACCGATTTGTCCTTAAAAGAAATTGCCTATCAGCTAAACTTTACCGACAGCAGTCATCTGGCTAAATCATTCAAAAAGGTTTATGGTATGACGGTTAAAGAATTTAGAAGCAGTGGCCAGGTTTGTTGTAATTAATTACTTCACCAAAAAAATACAATTAGCGTAAACTAGAAGATTTCTCGATGACGTAAAAAAACCTCCAATAGAAAAATCTAATGGAGGTTTTGGAAAATTATTTAATTTGAAAAAGACTATTCATTAATTTTCCTACTCATTATAAAGTAATAAGCCAAAAAGCCAATAGAAACTGAAACAAAGAATATTCCATAAGGCATAGCACTTCTATATTCCTTAAAAATAGGATATTCCATACCTATAACTTCCATTGCTATAAATCCTAAACCTCCAAAAAAGGCAACTAATCCCCATTTTAATGCAGGAAACTGGTCATACTTCACTTGTTTCTTAACTTCAACTTCAGTATTCTGATCCAAAATCTCTGCACGATCAAAATGACCTGTTTTAATTATCTTTCTTTTCAAAAAGTGCGAAGACATCATTTTTACAAATGTGATGATACTAAAGAACACCACTGCAGCCATTAACAATTCACCAATATTCATATCTCTAATTTTTAGTTTTTCAATTTGTTTTGCTCATTAGACCATGCTTCGTTTTAAAATGTTGCAAAAAGCTTAAACTTTTTTTCGATTCCATTTCTTGGGACTCCGACTTCGAGTCAGAGATCAAATAAAATTATAAAAGTAGAATGATTATTTATTCGTGCTCCGAACTTGAAGTCGGAGCACAAAATTTTGTCTTTGGGATTCCTACTTTGGTTCGGATTCCCAATATACTTTTTTTACTCTGTGGTAGTTCAAAATTCGTTATCGACTAAACAAATTTTAATTTGCAAAAATAATTCTACCACATAGTACACTGAGAAACACAGAGGATTTACTTCTTTTAGTATCGATACAACTAGGGTTAGCTCAGATTGCAAATGGAATAAGAAAAATTGGATGTGTGAACAGAAAATACTTTAACTTTAAAAATACTCATAATATTTGCAACATGTGTTAGGGGTAGAAGCGACTACCCCACAGCGAGGTACGAGCGAGGAGTAATAGCGTATGGCCCGACCCGAAGGGGAACACCCAAAGAAAAATATAATTAATTTGTAAAATTTTGCAACAATTAAAGAAGAGTGCCTGTCTACTCAATCAAAGATGAAGGAAAAAGAGCTGATACACCAAATATGTAATGGCAATCCACAGGCCTTTCGGTTTTTGGTGAAGCAATATGAGCGTCTCGTATTTCACGTGGCTGCCCGTTTATTGAATCGTCAGGAAGATTTGGAAGACGTGTGTCAGGAAGTTTTTATTAAGGTGCATCAAAAGCTCCCCAAGTTCAGAGGAGAATCAAAATTATCAACTTGGATTGCAACCATAGCTTATCGAGTGGCGGTCAATCATATCAAAAAGAAAAAAACAGGAACTGATATTGATGAATCAGAACGTGAATTCATACATCCTGATATGATAACAAATGATCATCCTCAGAATATCGTTGAGAAAAAAGAATTGAAAACATATGTACGGAAAATGGTGGATCAACTTCCGACTCAATACAAAACAGTTCTCAGTTTGTATCATCTGGAAGAAATGGGCTATAAAGAAATTGTAGAGATAACCGGGCTACCTGAAGGGACAGTGAAAAACTACATTTTTAGAGCTAGAAAATTATTGAAAGAATTAGTTGAAAAAAGCGAATTAGTTAAATATAAATTGAACTGATATGCAAAATAATCAAGATAAATACACAAATGATGAATTCGATTTGGAAGAATTGAATCTCATCGATCAGATGCTGAAGGAAAGTTTAGAGGACAATTTTGAGATTCATATTCCTGTAAATTTTGCTGATAATGTAACGGAGCTTGTCGAGAAACGAAAATCGATTCGTGAGGCGCTGCTTAAACATGCCATAATGAGTCTTGGTTTGATTGTAATTGTTGGTTTTGCAGTTGGAATACTATTCTACTTTAAAATAGATTTGGCAAATATTATTCTCGATTTTGCCATCAACTTCAAATATCCGCTTGCCTTTGGTTTGCTTACAATTACTTCGATTCAATTAGCAGATTCGTTTCTCTTGAGTAGAACCAAAGATCGATTAGAATAATTTCAATTTGATGATAAAAAAAGGGATAAACTATCAAGTTTATCCCTTTCTATTTTTTTAAAATAGCTATTCTACCTCATAAGTAGGAATACGCCCTGGTGTCCAAGGAGCACCTAAACTTTCCAACTCATTTTCAAGTATTTTTATTTCTTTAGCTAACTTATGCAGTCTTTGCAAAGCAGTAGGAAATTCCTCTTTCAAAATTTCAAACTGCTCCTGTTGCGTTTGTGTAACACCAGAAGTACTGGCCCAATGCGTACCCACAATATTTCCGATTCTGTTAGAAATCGGAATTTGAGCAGGAGGAATTTCTTCTCCACTCGCTCTGGCATCAACTCCATTAAATAAGAAATCAATAGCATCAACTTCCATTTGCAAGTCGTTCACCATTGTACTTAAAGTTTCATTTGCTCCAGGTGTTTGCAAAATTGCCATCTTAATTGCGCTAATTTTACTCTTGTAAGCATTACTCAGTTGCATACTTCCTTGTATTGCCCTCGACATTTTAGCTACTTTTTGCTGGAATGCAACCAAGCCTTCACGATCTTTTGCTGGCAAACTTCTGTTACTTAAAGTTAGTGCTTCGAAAGATACAGCATCGGCTAATAATTCATATTTTCCCTTGCTCACAATTCCCATTTCAACCTGATACTTAGCCGGCATAATCATCATTCCTGATCGAGGCTTTTTTGTCGGCTTAAACTCAGTATCCTTTACAGGATTTAAGGACTGGTAACGCAGGTCCCAATTGATGCGATTAATGCCTTTCTTTGCGGCAGTGGTTAGTCTTCGTATCTCATTGTCTTCAGCATCTTTTACAACAAATACAAGATAAGGAGCCAATTCTTTCTCCTCATCTTCCAATTCTTTCCAACTAGCTTGTGGAATAAATTCGCCAGCTTTAAACAACTTTTTCTCTTTCTCCTTACGGATTTGTTTAGCAGTTTTAGGTACCTCTTTTAAATAGTAGGTAAATGTGGCACCAAATTTAGGATTCGGAGCCGTAAAATAAGTTGATCCCATATTACCTTTACCACCTTTTTCTATATACATCAAAGCATCCTTTACAGGAAATAGATGTGCTGATTTTTTCACAAAAGCCGGGTTTACATTTCTCAAAGGAGAATAATCATCTAAAACATAAAAACCACGCCCAAAACTAGCAGCAACCAAATCACCTTCTCGCTGTTGAATTGTTAAGTCACGAACTGCAATAGTTGGAATACCCGCTTTTAACTGCACCCAATTCTTGCCCTCATCTTTAGTGAAGAATATACCAAACTCTGTTCCTACAAATAATAAGTTAGAATCTATAAAATCTTGTTCAATTGTATGAACAGTACCATTCTTAGGTAGATTTGAAGCAATATTAACCCACGTTTTTCCCTTATCAGAACTTTTTAAAACATAGGGCTTAAAATCATCACGTTTACGATTATCAAAGCTTGTATATACAATATTCTCATCAAATTTAGATGGTAAGATATCACTGATATAAGTATATTGAGGAATTCCAGTAAAAGAGGCATGTTTTGTCCATTGCTCTCCTCCATTTTCCGTTACCTGAATTAATCCATCATCGGTACCAACAAAAAGAAGATTCTCTTTTAATGGTGATTCGGCTAAAGAAACAATAGTTCCAAACTGAGAAGTCGAAACGTGTTTTTTCACTGCATCCGAGGCCCAATATTTTCCCATAACTTTAAAAGAGTCACGATCTTTTCCAGAGCACAAATCATCGCTTATTGCCTCCCAGGAATTTCCTCTGTCATCACTACGAAATACTTTATTAGCCGCTACATATAGTCTCGTATTTTTATGAGAAGACAAAATCATCGGAGCGTTCCAATTCCATTTGTATGCCAATTCTCCTTTTTTTTCTCTCGGTTTAATATTAATTTTTTCGCCACTTTTTTTATCGTAACGAAAAGAATTTCCATACTGATATTCGCAATACACAATATTAGGATCTGTTGGGTCAATCTGTGCCCAGAAACCATCGCCACCTAAAATTGGTTCCCACTCTGCATTGGTTACTCCTCTTCTACTGATATTTCTGGATGGTCCACCTAAAGTATTATTATCTTGAGTTCCCCCATAAATATTATAAAATGGTAAGGCATTATCAACTTGGACACGATAGAATTGAGTTATTGATAAATTTGATTTAAATAAGTAATTAGATCCGGCATCAAAACTTTCATAAATTCCACCATCCCCACCTATCATGAAATGATTGGTATCATTAGGATCAATCCATATAGCATGGTCATCTACGTGACGATTTTTTAAACCCAACCGAGTCCATGTTTTACCACCATCTGTTGTCACATGAGAACGCGTTTCAACTGAATACACTTTATCTGCATCAATCGGGTCACAATAAATTTCATTATAATATTGTCCGCTACTAACATGCTTGCTCATTTTTTTCCAAGACTCGCCTCTGTCGGTAGATCTAAAAAAACCACTCTGCCCGTCAGCAGCTTCAATTATAGCATACACATAGTTGTGATTTACAGGTGAAACAGCAATACCCATTCCTCCTTTATGCACTTTGGGCAAACCTGAAGTTAACTTTCTCCAAGTATTACCACCATCAGTCGATTTATAAATAGCCGATTCCGGGCCTCCATTAATTTTAGCATGCACATGTCGACGTCTTTGTTCCGATGTGGCATACATGATATCAGGATTAACAGGATCAATTATCACATTGTTAACACCTGTATTTTCACTAATTGTCAGAACCTTTTTCCAGGTTTTACCACCATCAGTGGTTTTATACAAACCTCTGTCCCCACCGGATCCCCAAGCAGATCCTTCGGCAGCTACAAAAACAATGTCAGAATTTCTCGGGTCAATAACAAGTCCTCCAATATGACGAGATTCTTTCAAACCCATATTTTTCCATGTCTTTCCACCATCCATGGTTTTATAAACACCATCACCATACCCTAAAGCTCGTTGGTGATTATTTTCTCCTGTACCAGCCCAAACAACATTGCTATTATTCGGATCCATAGTAACAACTCCTATAGAGTAAGAGCCATACTTATCAAATACAGGTTTCCAAGTTGTACCGTTATTAATTGTTTTGAAAATATTACCACTCGAAACGGCCACATAATACTCACTGTGATTATTAGGGTTTACAGCAAAGTCTGAAATTCGACCTGAAGTTGTTGCCGGGCCAATGTTTCTAAATTTAAGTCCACTAACCAAACTCGAGTTAATTAAGGTATCGACCTTTGGTTCTACTGTTTTTTTCTTTGCAGAAACGATGCTAGGAGATAATACAATCCCAGTAATTGCGAAAGCAAATACCAATCGCCGTAAGCTAATTGTAGTCAATTTCATTCGGTTTATTTTAGGTTGAGTTCAGCCGAATAAGACCAAACTTAAACGACTAATAATGTGTGTAAATAATTTGCATGTTGAATTTACGAGAATTCACAAGAATATCCTATTTGACAATGTGTTAATTAATCGTCTAAGCGAAGTTAAACCCGATTTATTAGAAATAAAAAAATCCGATTCTTTTGAACCGGATTTAAAATTTATCGTTTTTTGCTTCTTAGCCAGATCCTCTCGCCAAGCTTCACTTTATAATTTCTCCTAACGCCATTAAATTTCTTTAGTCGTTTCAATTTAACGCCGTATTCTTGCGAAATGCCGTAAAGACTATCACCTTCTTTTACTCTATGGAAATTATAACCTCTTGCCGCTTTTCCACGCTTATTGTGTAAATACAATCTTTGTCCAATCTGTAAAATATAGTTTTTAGGCAGGTCATTATATTTCAGTAGTTTCTTGCGATTTACGCCTAAATTTTTCTCAACACTAAAAAAGGTATCTCCCTTTCTCACATTGATATAATGTATTCCATTGGCAATTTCTAGTCTTGCTCCGAAAGGATCAATTTCCAAATCAGAATCAATATCGGCTAAATCTGTTCCATCTGGCTTGTAAATTTTGTAATCTTGTCCTTCACCCTTGACATCTAATTTATACAATTGCGATTCTTGAATGATCTTTATTAATCGATGTGCATATTTAGGATCGGTAGCATAACCTGCTTTTTTTAATCCATGAGCCCAACGTTTGTAATCATCCGAACTGTATTTAAACAAAAATGCATAACGAGAACGAGTTGTTAAAAACTTGGAATGATCTTTATATGAATCGTACGGTCGATCATACTTTCGAAAACATTCATTCCGCTTGTCATCATCCATTTTAACACTCGGGCCAGTCCAATCGTGGCACTTAATCCCAAAATGATTATTCGCTTTAGTAGCCAGCTGGGAGTTCCCATTTCCAGACTCCAACAATCCTTGCGCCAAAGTAATACTAGCAGGAATTCCTGTTCGCATCATTTCCTTAATAGCCAAATCTTTATACTTGTGAATGTACTGTTGTCTTGTGTATCCTTTAGCAAAAATACTTGAGCTTATAAAAAAACTCAGAAGTATATATAAACAAACTCTTTTCATTCGGTTCAAATTTTGAATCGTGTGTAAAAATGGGAAATCACTCTATTTATGTATATATTAGCTGCGATTTCCAAAACAACCATAAAAATATAACAATCCTGTTATCCTCCGTTACTTTAAAGAATAAATTAATAAACAATTTGTTACTGATATTAGGAAACGCCTATTGTAGCTTGTTTATTATAATTAATAAAATTTGTTTAAATTTCAGAAAGTATCGATTTAATCGTGCCGAACAAGCTCAAAACAATCTGATCAAAGAGTAACGCAATGAAGAAAAGTCAAATAATTACAACTGTATACGAATATAATTCAGTAGATGAATTATCTCAATCGGAACAAAATTTGGTAAAAGAAGCAAAAGAAGCAGCTTTGCGTTCTTATTCTCCTTATTCTGAATTTAAAGTAGGTGCTGCTGTTTTGTTAGAAAACAATGAAATTATTCAAGGGAATAATCAGGAAAATTCAGCTTATCCATCTGGTTTGTGCGCTGAGCGAGTGGCTATTTTTTATGCCAATTCGATGTTTCCAAACGTTCCGGTTAAAGCAATTGCTATTACTTCGAAAACAAATGGTAGTTTTTTAGATACACCTGTACCCCCTTGTGGATCGTGTCGCCAAGTATTACTTGAAACAGAAGATCGATATGAGCAAGCCATAAAATTGATTCTCTGTGGAGAAAAGAAAATTAAAATAATTGAAAGCTGTAAAGAAATGCTTCCCTTGTATTTTGAAAAAGATATGTTGGATGGAAAATAAAAAAAGGTCGATACAATTGTATCGACCTTTCTGTTTATTTTAGCATACTTTGAAACTCTTTAAAGAGATTATCCTGGTTTGGCACTGGAGCTATAATTTTTACAGGCTCTTGCTTTACCGGATGTATAAAAGAAATTTCACGAGCGTGTAATCCAATTCCTCCACCTGATTTAGATCGAGCTGCTCCGTACTTTAGATCTCCACGAATAGGAATACCTATTTTGGCTAGCTGTGCGCGAATCTGATGATGACGCCCTGTGTGTAATTTCACTTCAAGCATGAAATATTTTTGAGAACGAGTCAATAACTTGTATTCCAATGTTGCTTCCTTCGCTCCTTTTTTAAGCTTATCAAAAACATTAGTTCTGTTCTTTTCCTCGTTTTTTAATAAGTAGTGTGTCAACACTTCTTCTTCTAACCTTGGACAATTACTTACAATAGCCCAATATACCTTACGAATTTCATTATCTTTCTGTTGGAACATCAAATTCAAACGTGTAAGAGCTTTACTCGTTTTTGCAAATATTACAACACCACTAACCGGTCGATCCAATCTATGTGGCAAACCTAAGTATACATCACCAGGTTTATTGTATTTTTCCTTAATGTATGCCTTAACCATGTCACTTAAAGGCTCATCTCCAGTCTTATCTCCCTGAACAATATCACCTCTGCGTTTGTTTACAGCTATAATGTGATTATCCTCGAATAACACATCTAATCTTTTTTCTTTTGCCATATCCTAATCCTAATTAGCAATTAAAAAACCGCCAACTCTATATTTATTAATTCTTAGTATTGCTCTCTTTCGCTAGGGAAATCTTTCGATTTAACATCCTCAATATAATTTTCGACTGCGCCTTTCATCTCAGCAAAAAGGTTGTGATATCTTCTTAAGAAACGAGGAGAGAACTCTTGAGTAATTCCCAACATATCGTGAGCAACCAAAACTTGGCCATCAACACCACCTCCGGCACCAATACCAATAACAGGAATTGTAAGTGACTCAGCAACTTTCGTCGCTAAACTGGCAGGTATTTTTTCTAGCACAAGAGCAAAACAACCTGCCTCCTCCAGCATTTTTGCATCTTCCAATAGTTTAGTCGCTTCTTCTTCCTCCTTAGCTCGAACAGCGTATGTTCCAAACTTATGAATTGACTGCGGAGTTAATCCTAAATGCCCCATAACCGGGATACCTGCAGATAGAATTCGGTTTACCGATTCTAGGA
Organism: Labilibaculum sp. DW002; assembly: GCF_029029525.1. NCBI lineage: Bacteria > Pseudomonadati > Bacteroidota > Bacteroidia > Marinilabiliales > Marinifilaceae > Paralabilibaculum > Paralabilibaculum antarcticum. Next base: position 2,042,058 of record NZ_JAKJSC010000001.1, read on the forward strand.
TTTCACGACCACCTTCTAATTTCACTGCATCAGCGCTACATTCTTTCATTATACGTATAGAAGAACACAAAGCTTCCTTCGAATTTCCCTGATATGTACCGAAAGGTAGATCAACTACAACCAGTGCTCGATTGACTGCGCGAACCACTGAAGCGCCGTGATAAATCATTTGATCAAGTGTAATCGGAAGTGTTGTTTCATGACCAGCCATCACATTAGATGCTGAGTCTCCAACTAGAATCACATCCACTCCTGCCTTATCAACAATGCTTGCCATTGAAAAATCGTAAGAAGTTAACATGGCGATTTTTTCTCCTTTCAGTTTCATCTCTGAAAGAATATGAGTCGTTACTCGTTTGAATGATTCTTTATGAATTGACATTTTTTAAAATTTTGACACTAGTTAGACAAATCAATGCTAGCCAACTAGAATTAATATTGAAATGCAAAGGTAGAAAAAAGTAACAAGTAAAAAGCTTACAACTAGTAGAAAGTAAAAAGGGAGAATAATCTGAAACAACTTAAGTAAGATCCGACTATTCAAATTTGCGAATTCTTAATTGTCAATTACTGTTTCTGCCAAAAAGACAGAAACAATGTCAGGATTTAAGGCGTTTTTTCTGTTTCCGATGTCAGAATTACACTTCTTTTGGCAAAAAACATCTTGGCACAGGCTTTGATTAAATCCAATCGAGTTTGAAAAAGAACTCAAAACAAAATCGAATATTAAAAACTTAAATAAATATTAAAATGGGTAAGATTATTGGAATCGACTTAGGAACAACCAACTCTTGTGTTTCTGTAATGGAAGGAAATGAACCAGTTGTAATTCCTAACAGTGAAGGAAAAAGAACCACACCATCGATTGTGGCTTTTATTGAGAACGGAGAAAGAAAGATTGGTGATCCTGCAAAACGTCAGGCGATTACTAACCCTACTAAAACAATTTACTCTATCAAGCGTTTCATGGGTGAAACTCACGATAAGGTATCTAAGGAAATTGGACGTGTTCCATATAAAGTAGTTAAAGGCGATAACAATACACCTCGTGTATTAATCGACGATCGTAAATATTCTCCACAAGAAATTTCAGCTATGACACTTCAGAAAATGAAGAAAACTGCTGAAGATTACTTAGGACAAGAAGTTACAGAGGCTGTTATTACAGTTCCTGCTTACTTTAACGATGCACAACGTCAGGCAACTAAAGAAGCTGGTGAAATTGCCGGTTTAGCTGTTAAGCGTATTATCAATGAGCCTACTGCTGCATCTTTAGCATATGGTCTTGATAAGAAAGATAACGATATGAAAATCGCAGTATTCGACCTTGGTGGTGGTACTTTCGATATTTCAGTTCTTGAATTAGGTGACGGTGTATTCGAAGTTAAGTCTACTAACGGTGATACTCACTTAGGCGGTGACGACTTTGACCAAATCATTATCGACTGGTTAGCTGAAGAATTTATTAAGGACGAAAACATTGACCTTCGTAAAGATCCTATGGCTCTTCAGCGTTTGAAAGAAGCTGCTGAAAAAGCTAAAGTTGAGCTTTCTAGTTCTACTAGTACTGAAATCAACTTGCCATATATCATGCCAGTTGACGGTATGCCTAAGCACTTGGTTAGAACTCTGTCTCGTGCACAATTCGAGCAATTAGCTGATAAATTGATTCAAGCTGTACTTCAGCCTTGTAAAACAGCTTTGCAAGATGCCGGTGTTTCTAAATCAGAAATTGATGAAGTTATCTTAGTAGGTGGATCAACTCGTATTCCAGCTATTCAGAACATCGTTCAGGAATTCTTCGGGAAAGCGCCTTCAAAAGGGGTTAACCCAGATGAGGTTGTAGCTGTAGGTGCTGCTATTCAAGGTGGTGTATTAACTGGTGAGGTTAAGGATGTACTTCTTTTAGATGTAACGCCACTTTCAATGGGTATCGAAACTATGGGTGGAGTAATGACTAAGCTTATTGAAGCTAACACAACTATTCCAACTAAAAAAACTGAGACTTTTACTACTGCTGCTGACAACCAGCCTTCTGTAGATATTCACGTACTACAAGGTGAGCGTCCAATGGCTAACGGTAATAAAACTATCGGTCGTTTCAACCTGGATAATATTCCTCCGGCACAGCGTGGTGTACCTCAAATCGAAGTAACTTTCGATATTGATGCAAATGGTATCCTAAACGTATCTGCTAAGGATAAGGGAACAGGAAAAGAGCAGTCAATTCGTATCGAGGCATCTTCAGGATTATCTGACGAAGAAATCTCACGTATGAGAGACGAAGCTAAGGCTAATGAAGAAGCTGATAACCAAGCTAAAGAAAAAGTTGATACTTTGAACAAAGCTGACAGTACTATCTTCCAAACTGAAAAGCAATTAGCTGAAATTGGAGATAAACTTCCTGCTGATAAGAAGCAACCTATCGAAGATGCTCTTAACAAGTTGAAAGAAGCTCACAAAGCTCAGGATCTTGAAGCAATCAATACAGCAATTGAAGAATTGAATACTGTATTCCAGGCAGCTTCTCAGGATATCTACAATGCTCAAGCACAAGATCCTCAGGCTGGTGGACAACCAGGTGGAGAACCTCAAGCTGATGCAGGTGCAAAACAAGATGACGAAGTAACTGATGTTGACTTCGAAGAAGTTAAGTAATTCCCTATCATAAACGATAGTTAAAAATAACTAAACCCCAGTAAAACATTGTTTTACTGGGGTTTTCTTTTATATTCAACTTTTAAAATTAGTGGATTTTTATTGTTTTTTACCCTATATTTGTACCATTATAGTACCGCGCGTTATCAAGTGATGATGTGCGCCCTAAACAGTCCTATCAAGGCTTAATTAAAATGACATATCATATAAGTAAAATACTATGGCGAAAAGCAATCTGAAAATACCCAAGGTTTGTGAGCAATGTGAACAGCCTTTCGAAGCCAAAACTGTAGCCACTCGCTTTTGTAGTCCTTACTGTGCAAATAAATCAGGAAGAGAAAGAAAAAAACGAGCAAAGGAAACTGAACTAAAACAAACATTACTGGAAAAGTCCATTGATAAAATCGCAGATATTCAAACCCGTCCTTATATTTCTATTACGGAAGCGACTATTCTTTTTGGGATATCAAAAGACACAATTCGTCGCCTAATTCTAGCTGGAAAAATTCCAGCCTTTAACCTTGGACAACGATTAACAAGAATTAGTCGTTTACACATGGAAGCTATGTTTAGCACTGTTGACTTGCCAGAAGCTCCCGAAGAAGAGCCAATAAGAATACATTATGAAATAAACGAATGTTATAAAATTGGTGAAGTTTCTGAAAAATTTGGAGTATCTCCTTCAACAGTAAACAAAATAATTCGTCGATATGGCATCCCAAGACGACAAATTGGAAAATTTGTGTATGTACCTAAGGAACAAATTGACAAATTGTTTTAACAAACCAAACCGATCACCCCATGAAACAACTTTCAAAAACAAAAGTAACCGTTAGACTTCGCAAATCAGAAGATAGAAAAGAATGGTATGTTTATTTGGAAAGTTATCCGGTATTTATTCCAGGCAAAACTACTCCTCAACGCATTCGAGAATATCTAAATAGAAGTATTACTACTGTTGAATGGGATAAGAAACGAACTGCCCGAACCAATTCTAATGGTGAAAAAACATACAAACCCAAACGTAATGATAATGGCATAATTATATGCCGCAGTGAAATTGATACAGAAAGTATATTGTATGCAGATAGTATTCGAAAACTCCGCCAACAAGAATATGATCATGCAGATTTGTACAATGACACAGAAAATTCTCAAGCTGAACAAAAAGAACGTTTACAACATAACTTCATCGAATATTTTGGAAAAGTAACTTTTAAACGCCATGCTAATAACTCTAAATCTATTCTAATTAATTGGCAGCGTACAATTGAATTCTTAAAACTTTTTGCAGGAAATACACTTTTGTTTTCTCAAATAGATGTTGCGACAGCTGAAGATTTTAAGCTTTTCCTTCTATCAGCACCTATGGGAGGTAATAAAAGTGGAATTATTTCTCAGAATACGGCTTCAACCTATTATACAATTTTTAAAGCAACTCTCAAACAGGCCTTTATAGATGGATATCTACAGGAAGATTTATCTGCTAAACTTAAAGGGATTCCGGAAAAAGAGTCACGTCGTGAATATTTGACAATTGACGAATTGAATATACTTGTTGCTACACCTTGCGAGCGTAATATTCTTAAAAGAGCGGCACTTTTCTCTGCTCTTACTGGATTAAGACATATCGATATTCAGAAACTGAAATGGAGTGAAATAAGCATGGATAGAGATCAGACAAGACTTAATTTCACTCAAAAAAAGACTAAAGGTGTTGAGTATATGCCTATTTCGGACCAAGCTTTGCAACTTTGTGGAGAACCAGGTCGACCCGAGCAATTAGTATTTGAAGATTTACCTAATCCTTCGTGGATTTCCCGACCACTTAAACATTGGATTAAGACAGCAGGAATTAAAAAGAATATTACTTTTCATTGCTTTCGCCATACATTTGCTACCTTACAATTAACAAGTGGGACTGATATATACACAGTTAGCAAAATGCTAGGGCATACTGATGTGAAAACAACACAAATTTATGCCAAAGTGGTGGATGAGAAAAAAAATAAAGCGGCACAAGCCATAAAATTGGATGATATAAAAAACACAGACCTATAAACTATTACTAAAATAATTATAAATAAAGCCCGGTATCAAAATGAATTCCAAATATTTTGAATATATCATAATCTATTTATCTGTTCTATTAGCGTGTATATTGTTGGGTACTGTTGCAAGAATGTTTGTAATTAATATTGGAGCAGATGAGTTCACTGCTAGAAATGTATTTTGGGGATTTTCCTTATTAGGTATATTAGTTTATTTCATTCTTACATTCTTTATCGAAGGCCTTTACTTTACATTTGTTCGGATTTTTTTTTCAAAAAAAAAGCACTTAAAAAAGTCTAATATTTCAAAAAAGCTTAAAGAGATTAGAACAGAGCAACAACAGTGGAATGATAAAAATGAGCAGGATAAAAAAGATATTGCCATTCAATACATTCAAAAGGAGTTTGCTGCGTACTGCTCAGATGAAGACTTGCTTTTACTTTGTCAGTATGTAATATTTTATGCAGAGAAAAAACCTCTTGCCAATATAAAACCCATAACTACTAACGGCTTATCAAATCTTGATTTTTATCATTTTGGATGGAATATCTGGAAGCATTTTAGAGTAAGCAAACAAGAAGAAGTATCTTTTTTTCTCAAAAGTGTATTTGCGAATTACCTGGAAGATATTGAAACCAATACCATAAAAAGCCACTTAAAAGATGATGACCTGAAAGGCATCATTAAAATTCGAAAAAGCATTTCAGAACAATAACAATAAATAAGAATTACTATTTCCTGTGTTTTTATAGTGTTTTTTTCAGTGAAGCGAAACACGGCTAAAACACATGTTTTATTTACATTATAACCATTAAAAACGATAGTTATGAATGTAAATGAGATTTCTTTTGAAAATTTACCAAAAGCAGTTGCTCATTTGGTAAATGAAGTGGAAGAACTAAAAGTTCTTGTTGAGAAAGGTCAAACACCTATTTCACCTCAAAAACGTATCCCAATTGGCATTGAAGAGGCCTGTCGAGTCATTGGGAAAGCCAAACCTACCATTTATGCACTCGTCAGAAAACACATGATCCCCTGCTACAAAAATGGCAAGAAACTCTACTTTTTTGAAGATGAACTACTAAAATGGATTACCAAGGGCAAAAAGAAAACTTTGCAGGAGATTGAAAAAGAAGCAGAAATAGAATTCAAAAAACGCCCTAAAGGAATCCGAAGATGAATCTTTTTCAATTATTGGCAATTTTTTGGCGAGTAGATGAACAGAAAAATTTCTCTGGAAACGAAACTCGTCTGTATTTTTTCCTGATTCATTTAGCAAATCGTTCGTTTTGGGCAGAGTGGATTGAATTTGCAGACAAAAGAATGGTAGCCAATGCCAATATATCCTTACAAGTATTGAAATCCTCCAGGGAAAGATTGAAAGAGGCTGGACTCTTAAATTATATCCCAGGAGGTGGCTATAGGGTCAAAACTAAGTATCAGATTCTGACACCTAGTCCCAAACCTAAACTCTCACCTTATTATAATAATACTAAAAACAAAAACTCAAAGATGAATTCAAATGGAAAGAAGAAAGGATTTGTCCACACAGGAAGCGATTTTGATTAAACGAAATTCTGTTAAGATATTGCAAAATGATGCTCAAAAAGTTATTACTGATGCAAAGAAAAAGATTCGGCAACAGCGTTTCCTTTTACCATTCAAGTATTCCGATTTTCGAAACTTATTCATCCTATTCGGTACTGCTTGTTTGCATAAAAGATTCCAAAACAAAAGCTTTTTTATAGATGACAAGAATGAGCCAACAATACAGCAGTTGCACTATTATGCAACCAATAATCCTGCTTTTGCTGGTGATCTGACTAAAGGAATATTATTACAAGGCAAATATGGATGTGGAAAAACCATACTTCTTGAAACTTTTTCCATGCTTCACAATCATATTGTAAGAAAGTACTGTATCAACCATCCCCTGCTTTTATTTATCAAAGCAGTAGAATTACAAGAGCAAATTCGAAAACAATCAATGAATAATTTTGTTCGCCGTCCTTTAATTATTGATGAATTTGGACGTGAATCAAAAACAGTTCAAGATTATGGAAATCTAACTCGTCCAATATCAGAATTACTAAGCTTGAGAAGCGATATTGGATCCCTAACACATGGCACTTCAAATTTTACTTTAAACACACTTTCCTCTGATGAATTCTATGGTCAAATGATTGGAGACCGCTTAAAAATGATGTTCAACTTTATCACTTTACAGGGAGAAAGCAAAAGAATATAAGATGTCGCGCAAACATCATTTTTTTAGAGAAGCAAGTTTGTGTTTTGGTCTGACCAAAACCTTGCTCTTCTAGGCAAAACATCCCGCCGGTCTCATAAACATAACAGATATGAAAAGAATAAAAAATAGAAATACAAATGGCCGCCCAAGCAAAAGTCTATATGAAAAAAAGAGCTATAAAGTAACTGTTAAAATGGCTACAGAAGAATTTTACACACTGAAAGCTAAAGCCAGTTTTGCCGGAATTAACCATAGCGAATTTATTCGGAGATGCATTCGTTCCTCTGTGGTAAAACAAAGGCTAACGCCCCAATTGATGGGATACATTCGTAAGCTTTGTGGTATGGCAAACAATGTAAATCAGATTGCTCGTACAGCAAATACTGTAGGCTATTCAGATATACATAGTAGATGCATTAGCATGACTAAAAACTTGGATAGATTAATTAAACGAATTGAAAATGATTGCTAAAATTGTTCAGGGAAGCGGCTTTAAGGGAGCAGTAAACTATGTTCTGGAAAAAAAAGATGCTCACTTGCTTTATGGGAAAGGTGTTCGCTTAAAAGATAAAGCATCAATCATTCAAAGTTTCATCACACAAAGTAAAATGAAACCAAATATATCGAAACCTGTAGCACATATCTCACTTGATTTTTCAGCACAAGACAAAGCCCGTTTAACGAATCAATTCATGACTGATATGGCTCAGGAATATCTGAAAAAAATGGGATATGAAAACACACAATACATTATTGTTCGTCACTTTGATACTGAGCATCCACACATACACTTAATGATTAACCGTATTGATAATAATGGAAATCGAATATCCGATAAAAAAGAAAAGTTGCGCAACTCCAAGATCTGTATGGAACTGACAAAAAAGTATGGTTTATATATTGCTTCAGGGAAAGAGAATGTAAAAGAACACCGCCTAAGGGAACCCGATAAAAGTAAATATGAAATCTACCGAACGCTTCAACTCGCAATTCCCAAATCAAGAAATTGGAAAGAACTGGAAAATGAACTTTGGAAATCGGAAATCAGCATTGAACTGAGAAAAAATGGAAGCACGAACAAAATTCAAGGAGTTCTCTTTAGTAAAAATGGCTATAAATTCAATGGCTCTAAGGTTGACAGATCGCTTAGTTATTCCAAAATTAATTTACGCCTGCAACAAAACGAATGGTCATTGAATCTGCAATCAAAACCAAGTTATCAAAACAAGACAGACACAACATCAAAACATGCTTTATTGAAAGACTTAGTCAACACGCTGAATTCAACTGCAAATAGTGAATATGATGCAGGTTTATTAAAACAAAAATTCCAAAAGCAAAAAAAAAGAAAAAAAGGTTTAAGAAGATAAAAATCATTAGATATGAATGACAATAGTTTTATTAGCGCCATGTTTGAAGAAATCAAAAAGAAAATTTCTGTTATTGAGAAAAAATTAGAGCAACAAAATATCTCTCCAGCCCAAGCTGAGTCTCCTGCTGAAACAGAAAAAAAAGATAAAACAATTACAACAAATGATCTTTTAGCTTTGATGCAAAAAATCATAATTCATTGTACTCAAAAAGAATTTCAACAGATTATTCCGCAACTTAAAGATTCTAACAAAGAACTTTTAGAGAGAATTTGTGATCTACAATCTAATTTTCAAAAAGAGAAATGTCATCCTGAAATTTTGAAAAAAGATACTCTAATTAATAATCTTAAACTTTGGAAAATCAGCTCAATTATCATTGCAGCATCACTCCTATTTTGTGTAATTATAATAAAAATTGAAAACTCAAGACTGACAGACAATGATTTAAAATTCAGATATATTAATTCAATCCATAGTATAGATTCAACCGGCTTGCAAAATATCGAAACATTATTTCATATCAGCAGAGATGAAGAATTAATAAATAACATCCGTAAGAATGTGAACGAATACGAATCAAAAGCTAAAAAAGAATTGTTTTTAAAAACAAACTGACACAATTGAAAACATCAAATTCACCAGAAATAAAAAAGGTTCAATATTATTTTTAGTTTAATGTAATCCCAAATCAACAACAAAGATGTTCTATTGAATTCAAACAAGCCTGCGGTTAAAAAAGACTTCGGCATAAACGCAACAAATCATTGCACAAGAGTTTCTGTAATTAATTTTTCTCTTTTGCATGAATACTCCATTCTCATTCTTCGAAAGGAAAATTCATTGCAAATAAGCGGTAAAAACACTTGTTCTTTAATTTGCCATAAACCCACGATCCCATTTATTCCGATTCCTTTTGTAATTTGAATTAAATTAATTGAAGGATGCTTAAGATTTGGGAATTCTCAAATTATTTCCGCTACTGAATAATTGAAATTGAGTTCATAATTAGTCAAAAAAAATTTCTCTTCAATTTGCTAATAGTAAAGTGAAATATATTTAAAGCGAAATACTTTTTACAAATTTTACTATATTTGTAAAAACTATTTATCATTATGGGCAGAAACAAGATCATCTTATTACCCAAATCAAAAAGAATTCTTACTGATTTAGGTGAAAACATTAGACTAGCACGTTTAAGACGAAAATTAAGTGCTGAGCAGGTTGCTGAACGTGCAAATATCAGCCGTCCTACCTTACTCTCCATTGAAAAGGGTGCGGCAAATACAAGCATGAGGGCTTATCTTCAAGTCTTATTCGTTTTAGGATTAGAAAAAGATCTATTAAAAGTCGCTAAGGATGATACGCTGGGTCGAAAACTACAAGACATTTCAATAACAACAAAAACAAGAGCTCCAAAGAAAAACCGAGATGAACAAGAGAAATAGTAAGCAACAAATATTTGTTTATGCAGATTGGCTCAATTTGCAGACCCCAACTCTCATGGGCATCCTAAGCTCTGAGCGATTAAGAGGAAAAGAAATTTTTTCTTTTGAATACGATAAAATTTGGATCAAATCACCTCATATTCAAATCCTCGACCCCGATCTACAACTCTATTCAGGACCTCAGTATATAAATGATGAGAACAAATCAAATTTTGGAATATTCCTTGATTCCTCTCCCGATCGTTGGGGAAGGCTACTAATGCGCAGAAGGGAACTTGCTCTGGCTAGGATCGAAGATCGACCAGCTAAAACTTTATTCGAAACAGATTATCTTTTGGGAGTGTATGACAAGCATCGAATGGGAGCCATTAGATTTAAAGATTCTATTGATGGTGAATTTCTTAATGCCAATAATGAATTAGCTACCCCACCATGGACATCAATTAGAGAATTGGAAGAAATCAGTTTGCGACTCGAAGAGCATGATATTGTTGATGATCCAGAATATTTGAAGTGGTTAAACCTATTAATCGCTCCAGGCTCATCACTTGGAGGAGCAAGACCTAAAGCTGGAGTATTAGACAATAACAAGCATCCTTGGATTGCTAAATTCCCTAGCAAAAATGACGACACAAATATTGGCGCTTGGGAGATGATTACCAACGAACTAGCCAAAAAAGCAGGTTTAAATGTCGCTGAAGGTATGGCAAAAATATTCTCTAGTGATCACCATACATTCTTATCAAAACGATTCGATCGTACAGATAAAGGGGAACGTATTCATTTTGCATCAGCAATGACTCTTTTAGGATATACCGATGGAGCTAATCATGAAGATGGAATTAGTTACCTGGAATTGGTCGAATTTATTTCAACTCACGGGGCTAATATCTGGACAGATTTAAAAGAACTTTGGCGAAGAATTGTATTCAATATCTGTGTGTCGAACACCGATGACCACCTAAGAAATCATGGATTCATATATTCTAATGAAGGTTGGTTACTCTCGCCAGCCTATGATATTAACCCTGTAGCAACAGGTACAGGACTATCCTTAAATATTTCAGAAGATGATAATTCCCTCAATCTTGACCTAGCCCTAGAAGTGCACCAATATTTTCGTCTTTCTGAAAAAGACGCCAAACAAATTATACAAGAAGTAAGGACTGCTGTAAAAGAATGGAGAAACTTAAGTGTTAAGTATAATATTTCGAGAACCGAACAAGAATTAATGGCAGTTGCTTTTAGTAAAGCATAAAAAAACAATCAATCTTTTAATAAAAATTTGCTCCATATTAAAGCATTTGATTTAATTCCTTAATTCAAACTACGGAAAACGAAAGAAGATTTATGCTTTTAGCGATTACGTTGAATGGTTTCTTCCTTCTCAAAAGATATGGAAATATCAAGTACACCATAAATTTTGTTGTGATATTGAATGATATCATTCCTTATATTCAGCATTATACCTCATTTTTTTATTTTCTTCTGTAAACCAACATCTTGATAATTAAAAACAACACCTGAAAATTCCTGATAATCCCTTATTATCAGTTATATAAATCCAAAAACCACTTAAATAAGCAATATCAACACTTCTATTTTCAGATCCATTAACATCCTTTTATAATTGATTGAATGTTTTCTTAATCTTAAACTATTAATGAGTAATGAGATGTAAATCTGAGACATGACCATTCCTACTATCATTAAATTCAAAAGGAATTCGTTGAAAGGGTACAGTACTCCTGTTGCAATGAGAATAGCTATTGCATTGTAAATGAATGCCTAAAATAGATTTTAAAGATAAATACCAATGTATATGCTATACATCGTCAAAAAAACTGTTTAATTTGTATTTACTAATTCGCTCTTATAAACCATAAAGGCAAGAAAAAAATAATTGCTAATAATGAAAACAATAAACCTCCAATAGTACCAGCCGCCAAAGCAAACCAAAACACTTCGTTTTGTCCGGACACCAAAAAGGGAATAAGTCCTAAAATGGTTGAAATAATGGTTAATAGAATAGGAATGATTTTATGATTAAACGCTTTTAAATAAAGTTTTAAATCAATTCTCTTCTGTCTCAATCTTTTTAGATTGTTTAAATCATTAATTATATATAATGCTGCATTTACAGAGATACCACACAGTAAAATAAACGCAGCATAGCCCCCTTGATCAAAATTAAGCTCGAATAAGCTAAAAGTAACAAACACCCCAATAAAAGAGATGGGAATCATTCCAATAACCGCTAAAGGTTGAAGAAGCGATTCTAATAAAATGGAACAAATAAAATAGATTATACCAACAACCAATAAAATTAGCCAGTAGGATGTTTTATTTTCATTATTCCACCATGATCCGTAACTTGATTTTTCGACCCGATAACCAAGAGGTAACACTTGTTGTGTTTTTTTTATCTGCTCGTCTGAGACAATTTTACCAAGCTGGTGTGGCCCAATAAAATCGTACTGAATAACCAACTGATACTCTTGATTCTTTTTATAAATACTATTGCCCGTACGCTCCTTTTTTATTTGTGCTAATTTATGCAATTTCAGACTTCGATCTTTTAATGGAATGGGCAAATTACGCAGTTGCCACATATCAAAATCTCCAGCCTGATCGGATACCATTCTAAGCGTTTTTAATTCTCCTCCCATTAGAAATTGCTGAGAGTTTCCAGCTCCTAAAACTTCTGTTAAGTAATTGTAAACTTGACTATAAGATGAATTATAAGTTGCCATTAAACCTTCATCTACATAAAATCTATACTCGTGTTTTGACTCAGAATGCCAACCCACACGCCCTACAATATCTGCTTTCTTAATTCGTGAATGTTTCAATAATTCCATTTTCAAGCGTTCGGCATAGGCATACAATTGTTCATAATTGTAACCACACAAAGTTATGTGAGAGTTTCCATTTCCTGTTGAAATCTCATTGGAAAATCCCCGACCTACTCCGTTCACTCCCCAATCCATTCCCCCCATACTAATGGCCTTATCCGTAATTAAATTTTTCAATTGATAGGGAAAGGATGAATTTTCAGCCTCTTGGGTAAACAATATTTGAATCTGTCCGTTTCGTGAATTATAGATCGAAGTTTGAAATTGATCGATTTCATCGAACTTCGACAAAAAATTCTCCATTAGCATTATCGCCTCATTCAATTGAATAAGGGTTGCTCCTTCAGGCATTTTTCCTCTAACATTCAATTTGGTGCGTTCCGGTTCGCTGTAAAAGGAATTGGCAAATACATTCTGTGCAAAAAGCCGCAAACTTCCCCCCAACACCTTTTCTGCAGTTTCTTTTACATTATCCTGATACCAAGAAGAACCAAAGCTTTTGTTATACACACCATCCCAAAAACCATCTCCATCCAATTTTTCGGGAAGTAAATGCAATGGTAAACCAAAAGCCAGCACAATTATTATCAAAAAAGCCACCCGCCAGCGTTTCATAAACAAAAGTACTGAGGCATAAATATTTGTGAAAATTAACACCCTCCTCTTCCTCCGAAAAAACAGTTTATTCTTTTTTGGTGCAAGAGGTAATTTTTGCAACAAAGCCGGAATTAAGAACAGAGCAATTGCTAAGGATACTGCCAGATTAATGATCATTACCAAAGCAAAATCAATTAATTTAATTTTTTGCTCCTCGCCCAAAAAAAATATAACACTTAAAGAACCTATGGTAGTAAGTGTTGCAGCCAATATTGCCAAAAAAGCCTTCTTATTGCCCTGATGTCGCAAATGATCAATCATTACAATACTGCTATCAATCATCATCCCCAAGGAGACAGTAATCCCAGCCATGGCATAAAGATGAAGCTCCAAACCTAACAAATAGTAAAAAACCACCGCAATTGCCAAATTAATCAGCAAACTAATCAGAATCAATAATAAATAGCGCCAGCGTTTGCTAATCAATAGTACAAACAGTAATAAGATCAGCAAAGACAAGCCTGTTCTCCAAGCAATTTTCTCCAATTCTTTTTGAATGAACTCAGTAGTATCGTAGCTTAATAAAATTGAATAACCAGCAGGCAAACCAGTCTTCATCTCTTCGATCTTTGCTTTTACTTTATTAGCCAAATCCAACTGATTAGCTGTTTTCTCGGCAGATACAACCATATTAATTGTATTTAATCCATTGATCCGAAAATAACTATCTGGCACTTTTTCTTTATAACGTATTTTGGCAATATCTCCCAAATAAACTATTCTTTGCTCAACTTTTCCTACAGGAATTCTCTCAGGTTTAAATTCAGTATTGTTACGAAATGAAAAATACACCTGCTTTAAAATGGGCGTTTGCATTTCGGAAGTAGTTTCCCAACCAACTCCCAATTCTTTGCTGTCAAAAAAATTACTTACCGCTTTTTGTACTTCATTTGCCTTAATACCCAATTGCTGTAATTTCTTAGTTTGGTAACAGATTTCCCATTCGAAAGGATTAGCTCCATAAACTTTGATATCATTTATGCCCTTTAGCAAACTAATATGTGGTACAAGGTTTTCCTCAGCATATTTTTGGATAAAATAGGGGCTAGAACTTCCATTTAAAGTATACACCAATAAAGAACTACTCTCCTCATTTCCTGTTTTCACCTTTATAAACGGATAACTGACTCCTTCAGGCAATTCTGGATACACCTGCCGAATTAAGGTCGCTACTTCGAAACGAGCCACATCCATATTGGTTCCTTTGTTAAAGGATATTTGAATGTTACCCTGACCTGAAGACGACTGCGACTTAATCTCCTTTACGCCCTTTATGGAATTAAAAACGCCCTCAAGTCGGGCAGTTACTTCTTTTTCAAGAATTCGCCCACTGCACTTTGCCCACGAATAAGCAACCTTAATACCTGGTAATTCACGTGATGGATTCAGTTTTACACTCAATAAAGGCACAAGACTGCATCCAATAATAAACAGAACAATAAAAATAATGATAATTGAGAAGGAAACGTTTCGCTTAGAAGACATTTGGGTATGGCTTTTAAAATTTCATGATGATATATCTATAACTGATTGCGAATAAAAACTAGAAATTAAATTCTGCTTCTAAGAGTTTTCCTGATCTAAAATCGTAGAATGTTAACATCTGAATGGTATAATAATATTCCCAATAATTTTTTAAACTCGTAATGTATTGCACTCTGGATTCATCATGTTTATTTAAAGCATCATCCAATTGCAAAACACTAGCTTTCCCTTCTTTAAAAAGTTCCAGAGTAACCCGATAAGATTTACCGGCAATTTCATCGGCTCTTTGAGCGTTGTAAACCAATTCCCTCTGAAGGTTAAAATCGATAACTTTACGGCTCACATCTTGCTTAAAATCAATCCGTTTTTGTTTTGAAGACAAACGAATTACCTCCCGATCACTTTGTGCCATTTTATAAGTCCCCTTCCGCTTTCCCCAATCCAAAAGAGGAATCTCTAAACTTAGCTGTACTTTTTGCTGATTTATAGGGTCTTGATAAGCATTCTTGAATGTTTCAGATTCTTGATTCAAACCATAGCTTACCACAAGATCGGCTTGAAAACGACGAGCTTTTTTTGCCTCATCCACTTCCATATCAGCTTCCCATATGTTTTGCTGTTCTTCCAGTAAAAGAAGATGATTTTTAAAAGCCAACTCAAGTGCCATATTAACATCTATAATGAATTCAGGAACAGCATCAGGCAAAACCAAATACTTAGATTCATTTTCATTATAATCCAGAAATACATTCAAATCAAACTTTGTTTGTTGCAATTCTTTTAATGACTTTGCCAGACTTGTTTTTGCTTTTAGAACATTCAATTCCAGGTTTAATAAGTCATTTTGTCTGATTGCGGCAATCTTAAACCTCTTTTTCCCCATTTCGTATAAGGCAAATGCATTAACCTGATTAGAACTATCCATCTCAACGTTTAACTGAGCCAGAACCTGATCAAAAAATAATCCAACGGCTGTTACATTCACATTTTGTAAATTGAGCAAATATTCTTTTTTTGCAATCTCAAACTTTAAAGGTTCCAGCTTGCTCTCCCATTTAAATTCATTAAAACCAAACAAGGGTTGAGATAAACCCACCCGAACAAAAGTAGAACTATAACTTTTACTGCTACTCGCACCAAAACTCTCCAATCGCCCCAAATCAGAATCGATATAGATAGTACCGCCAGTGAGTTTAATATTTTGTGATAAAGTCATGTTTGCATAAGAATACAAAGATTGCTGTTCTTTATATTCATCCAATTCGGTTACCGAATTATACCTCTCCGTAAAAGATCGATTGTAATTAAAAGGATTCATAGTTAAACTTAAACTGGGTAAACCATCGGCCACATAAGCCTTGTATTCCCATCGGCTAGCCAAATAGGTGTTTTTTTGAAGAAAGGCATCTAAAGAATTACTTTGAGCTCTATCCAATACTTGATTTAAAGTAAGATTTTGTTTTTGAGCTTGTACTGATATAAGACTCATCAATATCACACTTAATAAAATTATTTTTTGAAGCATAAGTAATATATTTTATTCAATCAGCTTAAAACTGTTAGTAACAACTTAATTTCCGACAGTAGCAAATTGCTACTAAACGGGAATTATTTTCTCTTATTCAAATAATAGTAACAAAGGGGAACAAAATATAAACTAACTATGGTTCCAATTCCCATGCCTCCAATAACTGTTATAGCCAAAGGTTTTTGCAAATCGGCCCCCAAACCATTTGTAAAAAGAAAGGGCATCAAAGCCAATATCGTAGTTAAGGAAGTCATTAAAATGGGCTTTAATCTTCGCTGTCCGCCCATACTAATAGCACGAATCAATCCATACCCCTCCTCTTTGCGAAGACGATTAATCGTATCAATTTTCAGAATAGAATCATTAATAATGATTCCTGACATCACGATAATTCCAATTAGAGACATCAAATTTAAGCTACCTCCAAACAGCCACAAAAGGAACAAAGCACCTCCAACATCTATTGGTACCTCTAACAATACAATTAGTGGCTGACTTAATGATTCAAATTGTGCAGCCAAAATAAAGTAAAGCAGTAGTAGAGAAATTACCAATACAAGACCCAGTTGTTTTATTAACACCTTATTTGAGAAAACACTTCCCAAAAAGGATAAATTAGCACCTGGATACTTTCTTCCTATTTCTCGAATCCTATTTTGAGAAGATAACAATTCCGATTCCTTTATATCAATATTAAATGGGAGATATTCCCCTTCTTTCCCAGCAATAATACTTTTCAAGCTACTACGAGATTCCTCTCTGATTAATTGACTCATAGAATAATCATCTCCTTCGGAATTCTGAACAAAGGTCTGTGCCAAAATATCAGAAATCTGCTTTTGTCCCTCACCTAAAACAATTGGCACAAAACTCTGGTTCTCCTTAATCACAGCCAACTGATTGTCGTTAAAAGCTGTTCGCAACTTTTGATATACCACATCTGGCTCCAGGTTATAACTTAGCAACTGAACAGGATCAATGGTTAATTGCAATTGCTTCTGCATACTTTGCGACATCTCCAATTGATCCGGAAAATACATTCGGAAATCTTTTTCTAATGATTTCAATAAGGCTACTTGTTGAGTTTCCTCATTCTTTTGTACACTAAGTCTGGCAACCAAAGGAGCTTCATTACTACCAAAAATTTGCTCAAATAAATTCGGAGGGGGATAAAATTGAATTCTGGCAGAAGAATATTTCTCTCCCAAATAATTACGCAACACATTTTCCACCTCATGCGTCTGTTTTTCATTTTCTACATTCAAATACAATCTACTTTCAGAACTGGAAAATTCTTGTTCTTTGTTTAACAGGTATTGTTGTTTACCAACTAAGGCTGTTGACTGTTGAAGAGAATCTGCCACCAAGGCAAGTAATTCCTTCACACGTTTTTTATTCTCATCGACATGAATTCGGGCATTCCAATCTATCTGCAACATCAATTCATGTTGCTCAACCTTTGGCAATCGAGTTTTCTCCATTTTAGAAATCAAAACCACCCCAACAACAATAAACATAAAAAAGAATACACAAGAAACCAACTGATTTCGAAATACCAAACGAAGGCCTTTTTCGTAAAGATTCTCATAATCGAGACCACTAATTTTTGAAACAAAGCGATCCATTCTTCCACTTCTTTGTTTCAGATAAAATAGACGGTAATACACTGGCAGTATACTAATTGAAACCAAAAGTGAAACAAACAAACCAATGGTTACAGCCATAGCCTGATCGTAAAACATAGCTCCTGCAATTCCCGAAATAAAAATCATGGGAATGAATACCGCACAAGTAGTTAAAACAGAACTCAAAAGTGGTCGAATCACTTCATTGGTACCCTTAACACAAGCATTTAACAGGTTTTCTCCCCTTGCTCTATATTGAGCAATATTATCAATTACAATAATTGAATTGTCAATCATCATTCCAATACCCAATACCAAACCCGATAATGAAATGATATTTAATGACAAGCCTACAATATGGAAAAACAAAAGAGAAATAAGTAAAGAGGCCGGAATGGATACACCAATAAGCCAGGGTGCTTTAAAGTCTTTCAGAAAAAAGAACATAATTAAAAAAGCCAAGCCTGCTCCCCACAACAAACTCTGTTTCAAATTATTAATTGAATAATCTAACAATCGGGTCTGATCTTGAGAGATTTCAAAAGCAATCTCAGGATAATCTTTCTCAAAAACCCCAACCATCTCTTTTAGCTCCTCCTCCATTTCCTGAAGGCGAGCATCAGATTGTTTAATTAGGGCCAATGAAATACCTTCTTGACCATTAATTAAGGCAAGTCCTTTTCGAGGCTGAGCAATAATTTTTACCTGAGCCAAATCTTTCAATTGAATCACCCGATCTTCGGCCTTCAAGTAAAGTGCTTCAATATCCTGTTTGTTTCTCAAACGAGACGAAAAACGAATGCTGTACTGATAGTAGCCATCACGAATACTTAAATTTCCAAAATCGATGTTATTCTCTTGAATAAGTGTCTCCAGATCTTTCAAGGTAAATCCCAATGATTTCATCTGTGATTCATTGGGTACAATTAATATTTCCTGAAAACTACGTCCTGTTAAATCAACCATAGCCACCTTGGGCATTTGCTCTATTCTCTTTCGAATTACAGCATCGGCAAATTCACTCAGTTCCATAAATTTTTGCTCATTGCCATCTTGCTTTAAACTCAAATTAAGATGAAATACCGGCAGATCGCTTGCACTGGCCTTGATCACTTTAGGTCGTGACATATCCCTTGGCAGGGAAGACATGGCCCGATCAATTTTCTCGTTTATCTCGATGTAGGCTAAATTAATATCACTTCCGTAGGCTAATTTCAAATGAATTATTCCACTTCCATCACGGGTTTCACTATATATATCCTCGAGATGAGCCACTTGCATCAATTGCCGACGGACGGGAGCTACAACCGAATTTTCGAGTACGCGGGCTGATGAATTCTTATAATTCATCTGTACCGTGACTTCCGGTATCGAAATATCAGGCATTAAGGACACTGGCAATAGCCCAATAGATACCACCCCCAACAAGAGAATGGCAATAAAGGTCATTGTAACAGCAATGGGGCGGGAAAGTAGGAATCGAACCATAGTTTTTTTAGGGTTTAACAAGACAGACTACACATAGCTATATCTTGACATTTGTATAGTAAACATATACTATGAAGTAATTAGAAACTAAAAAATATGATTTAGCCCCCTCTTTCATCTTGAGAATACTCAACAGCTTTCTTACGTATTTTTTCAAAATATAATTGTTTAATCTTCTTATTACGTATCGGATTTCCTATTAATACAACCCTATTATCCCTATCCAAAAGAAAAGTATTAAAGCGCTTGTCTTTTTTTAAGTTATTTTTAATTCTTAAATCATCTAAGCGATCAAAAATAAGAGGATATGGAAACCTAATTGTACTTTTATTTATTTTCTTGAAAATTTCAAAATTGTTTGTAGCTACATAAAAATGAAATGATAAATTTAATTCACTGCCGTAATCTTGCACCATTTTTTTCCACTCTAATAACTCATCGATACAAACAGAACAGTCTCCATCAATTCTTGTTACAATTTTGAATTCTTTATTATCAATACACTCTAAGTTAAAATCGCGACCAATAGCTCCAATAATTACTGTATCGCTTGGTAAAACCAATTCTCGATTCATCCAATATTTAACTATTTTAGCATATTCTTGACTTTTCTTATTTCTGTTACAGGCGCTAAACAATATCATTATTAGAATAACAGAACTTATTATTAATCCAAAAGGATAAGATAATTTACACTTTACATTCATTTTGTAGGGAATTTTACCAATTGTGGGTAAGGATTTATTGTCAAAGCATATATAGTCCCATTTTCATCAACATCAAAAGTTCTAATATCCACATCAAGTTCATAGTACTCAACAGGTACTCCTGAATGTGTGAAAATGAATATTTTATTCCCCATATACGCTTCCATTCCAAATTCCTTACGAGTACGTCCTGAGTATAATGCATAAATAAAATCATCCTTACTTACAACATCTAAAAAACCTGTACAGGATTCCTTAGCAAAAACAACACCATAACCGAAATTTGAATTAGGTGTAAAATTTGGTGTAAATAATTGGTAAGCATTTTCCGTTACAATACCATTCCCATTTTTAGAATAAAAAAATATCTCACCAGAAGCTAATGTATATCCTGTAAAATAACCATTAATACTATTGGTGAAATGTGTCTGATAAGCCATTCCTTTATTCATTGTCGACATTTTTGGATAATCATCAATCGGATAATCGTCAACATACTCACATAAACCAATACTATCCATTGAACTTATTAATAATCTTCCTTTATTTTGAAACAATCCTGAACTTACAAAACAATCATTTACACGCACAGTATTTGCAACACGTTCTTTTTCAATTTTAAGGTTTCTGTTCAAAGTTGTTTTCAGATTATATTGATTAGATTTTATATCTGCCTCATAGTAAGTAGTATTTAAATCATCATAAAAACCAATCTTCCTAGGTTCTAATAATTCAAACCGACATATCATCCCGTATTCTTCTGGACCTCTACCTTTTAAGCATAAATCTTTAATTAAGGATAAATTATTCAAACTAATTAACTTAATAAAATTACGAGAATCGGGATCTAAAACAAATAGTAAAGAATCCGAGATTCTCAAATTAGTTGGGTCTCCAAATAAATCTTTATCATGCCCTATTTTTTTGAAAATTAAGTTCTCTTTTTAAAGGAAAACTATTTTCAAATTCCTCAAAAGATGAGTATTCATTGCATGAATAAAATGAAAGTAATACAATTATAAAACAAGCTATTTTTTTTATCATCATTTTAATTCGTTTGGTTTATTTTTAAAATACACTTTGATTTTTTTACCCCCTTCACGACCATCATACTTAAGTATATGAAAAGTATTTGATTTTAGTTGATAATATATTGAATCCCCAATGCTTATTTTATCCCAATTTTCCATTAGAGTACCTCGATTAAATAATCCAATAGATATAGTCTTTGTTTCTTTGCCTTCATTTTCAAATTTGAGAATAACAACATGCTCTCTTTTATTATAAAAAAAATCCTCTACTTTACCTTTCATAATATTTCCAGATGGAATCTGCCCCTCTATTGAAAAGAACATAACTAATGTAATTGCAAGTAATTTCATCTTATTCGTATTTTGTTTAATTGTTTTGCTTTGACTAGCAAAAACCTATCCTCAAGAGTATTGTTGGTAGCATGAATGCTACCAACAATACATATAAAAAAATTTCTATCAAAAATGATTTAGAAAAATTAATTGGCACTCCTATATCCATAAAGAGGTATTATTTGTCCATCCCTCTCAATAAAAATACACAATTCTCTTGGAGGTGAAACACAAATATATCCCCCTGATCCCTCACCACTCGCCAAAGCTTCCACGTTCATCATTTCTAAAGCATTATACTGATCTGTTGAAGAATTGGTAAAGAAATTTAGGCTTATTGTTACCACGATAACTACTGCAAATAAATATTTTGTTAATTTCATTTTATTATTACGGATAAAAACTATCCTAATTCATTTTAGCTAAATGCCGATTATATCCTTTCACAGCACAGGTCACATGAACCTTTTCTTTTTTTAGTATATCTTTGCCGTATTACCTCCTTTCTAATTTTGGAGGGAGCCCGAACAGGAGCTTTGTTTTGTTTCTAAGGCGCAACAAGCTTCTGTCATTTTCTTACGTATTTTTTCAAAATACAATTGTTTAATCATATAAATTAGAGTCAGACAATAAAGTCAAACCCTAAAAAAAATAACTTATACACTTTACGGGATAGTGTTATTTAATTTTGACTTTTTATTTTCTTTTTCGATACAACTTCTAATGAAAGCCTTTTCCTCTTTTAAATTTCTATTTTTATAATTAGGAAAAAAAACGTTTTTTATTTTATTTTCAAAGTCAAATGAAAGAAAAACAGGAGTATAAATAAATTTTAGTTCTTTCCGAATTACATCTTTCTCATCGATGTAAACATATTTTTTATAATTGTTTTTTAATTGGTCTTGTCCAACATTTGCAGATGTAGATATTATATATACCACTTGTTTGTTTAAAACCGAGTCAATCATTTTTGATATTTCAAATCCAATATCAATGCATGTTTGGCAATCAAAACCATTATATAGAAAAATAGTTTTATTTGAAATCTTAGTTGTGCTATCTAAGATAGAAATTAGGGATTTTACTTCTTTATTTTTAATCTCCTCTATTTGAGCTTTAAGCATGATGTCATATTTTGACAATGTTTTATCTGTTGTATTATTGTTGTTGTTTTTACATGACGTGAAAATAGCAAAAAGTATAATGATACAAATTAAAAGATTTTTCATAAAAATTTAATTTAATTTAAATTTAACCATTTCTCCATTTTGACCATCATATGCAAGAATTTGGTTTTCAGTAACACAAAATGAAGTAAACCAACCTTTTCCTAAACTTAATATTCGAGTTATTTCAAAATTATTGTTATTGATTTTTATTTCCAAAATATTGTTTGTATTAACCTTAACTCCTTTATTTGTTGTTAGTAATAAATATAACTTATCATTAAAAATATAGGCATAAGAGATTAGTTCGTAGTAACCGTTTTCTCTGGGGGTTTCTTTATTAATAAGAGTCATTCGATCTTTCAAAATAGCAATATTTTCGAAATTTAATTTATTAAGGATAACACCTTCGCTATTATATATTTCAATATTTAATTTATTGTCTGATACTGCTATTATATTTTCTTTATTATTTAAAAGATGTTTTTTGTTTTTTACATACGTTTCTTTTTTTGTTCTATATTGTTGAACTAATCCAATTTTTTTTATTTTTCCGAGTGAAGAGAGTTTAACTATGCTAGTACCCATGCTTACATTTGATAAATATAAACCATTCTTATTTTTGACAAAACTAGTATTTGGTAAATACGCACTCGATATTGTTGGTTTGATAGTACTTATATATTTATTCTTATCATAAACCTCTATTGATTGTTTGCCATCATTTAATATATATAATGTATCCTGAAAAATAGTAATATGAGCGGCCCCAATAAACTCTCCAGGACCTTTACCCCCAGAGCCTAATGTTCTAATTAACTTTAGATCTTTATTCAAAATTAAAATCTGATTTCTTTTATAGTCCGTAAAATAGAATTTATTGTTGCTTGCAACTATTCCTCTTACATCAGAAAAATAAGTACTGTCTGAAAGTTTATAAAAAGATGTGTCTCTTTTTAGACTTAGTTTTTCCACTTTAATTGACTTCTGTGTACATCCTGTTAATAGGCAACAGGCAAATAACAATTTAATAACATTCTTTTGTATAATCATATACCAAAATTTACTAAAGGAAGTATTGACTTAACAATACTTCCTTTATTATTAACAATATGTTGAATTCCCATCACACTTAACGTATCTCCACCCCTTAATACACGTTTTTATACCTGTGCACTCAACATTTGATCCCATGGTGTCGCAAGTAGTGCTGATAGTACATGAGTATCCTGTTTCACCACTAGCATAAGCATTTAAACTTATTAAACTTGCTAAATCGATATTCGAACTACTAGAGTTATTTATCGAATGATTTATGTTTATAGCAACAGTAAATGCTAGAATTACTATACTTCCTATTGTCTTTTTCATAATTTTTATTTTTTTACGAGAAATAATTTTATAATTTGTTTCTTTCGAGGGATATCACTTTTGAAAGACAAACTACTTTTTTATAACAATTAACAATCTGTTCTGTTTCCATCACATGAAACATACCCAGATCCTCTAGAACATTTTTGACCTGTACATTTTACAAATCCATTGATCGGACAAACTGATTTAACAGTACATGAATATCCCGTTTCACCACTGGCATAAGCATTTAAACTTATTAAACTTGCTAAATCGATATTCGAATTACTAGAGTCATTTATCGAATGATTTATATTTATAGCTACAGTGAGTGCTATAATTACTATACTTCCAATTATTTTTTTCATAATCTTTAATTTATTTTTGAGAAGTTCTACTTCCCGAGAAATAATTTGATACTTTATTTTTTGATGTCTTATGAGGTGTTTTGCTTTTGCAAAACAAATTACCATTATAAAATAATTATCTCATTAGAGATTTCCTCTAGGGATCAATGGTTTATTTCATATATCTTTGCCGTATTACCTCCTTTCTAATTTTGGAAGGAGCCCGAACAGGAGCTTTGTTTTGTTTCTAAGGCGCAACAAGCTTCTGTTCTTTTTCCCATTTTTTTTATCTTTTTTAGAGAATTCTACTTCTCCTTTTATTTTGTCTAATCCACAAGCACTCTCACCTTCGCCTCATGTGCTAAATTCAAGTTTCCATCAACAATCACTTCATCACCAGCTTGCAAACCTTCAATAATTGTATAAGATGAACTGTTTTCCTTCCCTGTACTTACATAGTGCCATATGGCTGTTCCTTCCTTGTAGGTAAAAACAACTTCTTTATTCTGACGAAGCAGTACTGCCGATTTGGGAACAACAAGTTGATTTGGCAAATTGTTTTGAATCAAAACCCGCACATTCATTCCCTCCAACAAGTCTCCTCCTTTATTATTTACTCTGGCAGTAATTTTCACCAATCCATTATCCTCAATCACCGGATTAATTTGCGTGATGTTACCGAAATACTCCTTTTCAAAAGCAAAAGGAAATATTTTCACTCTTTGACCTTTTCGCAATTCTCGTAATTCCGATTCCATTACCGAAAATTCAACTTCGAAATTTTTATGATCTATCAGTGTACAGAAAGGCTTGCTAATATCTGTTTTATCATAAATTCGACCATCAAGATTGGCTACTACTCCATCAAAAGGAGCAATAAGACAGGTGCCCATCATATCATGTTGAGCATTTTTATATTCTAAGTTAGCAGAAGAAAAGCCAGAATTTAATTTCGAAATTCGCAACACTTCTTTTGGTATTTCAAGGGTATCTTGCCCATTATACCCCTGACCAATGAGCACATCTGCCAGTTCGAGTTCGGCTTTCGCCAATACCTGTTTACTTTCCTCCAAGCTGTTTTTTTGCTCAAAATCGTCCAGTACTGCCAATACTTCCCCTTTCTGTACAAAATCTCCATTGCTAACATTTAGTTTTTTCACCACATTGGAGAGCAAAAAATATAAATCGCTCTTGCAAAAAGCTCTAAGCTTACCGTTACTTACCAACTCTTTTTGAAAAGTACCAGCAACTAATTTAATTGTTTTCACTTCGTTTAATTCCTCACGAAAAGCAATCTTTGAAGATTCTTCGTCGGTTTTACCCTGTATAGGCTTACAACTAACTGCCAAGCAAAAAACACATAATAACATTAAAAATATTCGCATAACAAATAAAATACATTTACAACTTTAAATACTTACCACGTGGAACTTATTATAACCGGATAATTATCCTTCTACATTAGGATTTACTGAAAATAGAACTTTGCAATTCTAGCTCATTTCACAGTAAATCATAATCTCTATTCTTCTTCAACGTATGCCTTAAGAGTAAGCTTATAAAACTCAGTTTGAGTATTAGCCCTAACCGTTGTATAGATCTTATTAAAACCCAATTTTTCCTTTGTATCAAATTTAAGTTCGATGAATGCAGTATCTAAGGGTTGAATTGTATCATTACTTAAACTATAACCAGTACATGAACAATCTGGATTTACGTATTTTATAAATAATGTATCACTTCCAGAATTGTAAAATCTATATTTACCTATCAGTAAAGTATCTTGGCGAACTTTCCCAAAATCTATATACTTATTAATAAATATCAAAGATGATAATCTATGATTAACATTTATGATTTCACTACTCCTTTTGGGGCGTATTTTACAGCCAACAAATGTTAATAATAAAACACCCACCCAAATATATTTTCTGAAATTCATATTAATTGTTTTTTTTGGGAACAGTAAACCGATACACTTTCATCTCCTCATTTTCTTCATCAATAGTGGAGCTAGCATAAACATATGGATCAATAAAACCTATTACTTTGAGATTTCTTGGCACTTCAACATCTGCAATCATTGTATTACTTTTATATATTTGTAATCCATCCGTTGAAGAATTATCACCTTTTTTATAACTCCTAAACAACATATCTAACTCATCTATATATTCAATCCAATCATAATATCCTTTCGTTTCTCTTTCTACTAAATAGTATTTTTGAAACTCTTTTAAACTGTTAAGTTCTTTATACTTTATATTCATATTTTCCCCTGAATATCCAAACGCTTCGATTGGATTGAATTCATTATCATATTCATATATTAAGGAATCAGCCTCGAAGGATATCAAAAAATTTCCATTTTCTTTGATATCAAAACTAAATAATGCAACCTGTTTTACATTATCATTATCTGCATAGTACGTTGAATATCTACCATACATTTCGCATACTTTGCCATCATCTAATTTCATTTCGGACAGAAGTCTACATTCCCTAAAATACTTACTTGGATTATTAACTACATTATACCCCTCATACTCTGAAAATTGATTGAAATATATCTTATCCCCATTGTTTTTAAAGATTAGTTTAGGGTACATTAAAGTATATATGCCAAAATCACTTGCATCCATTCCTTTTTTTCGCATATCTCCTTTATCTATCAGAAATGTTTTTTTTCTAATAAAATTTTTATCAAATAAATGACAATCATTTCCACTCCCAACGATGAGATGATCTCCATTTGATAACCTTGTATGACAATCAATCAAACCTGTATTAAGTTCTGAAGGACCTCTTCCTTGACCAAGCATCCTTTTGATAAAATGTCCATCTTTATCAAATGAAAAAACCCAACAAAACCTCTTATCAATGAAATATATGGAATCGGTCCATAATTTAATATCTCCAACATATGATGCTTCTATTTTGTCAAGTTTTATTGTATCGAGATTAATCTCATTTAATACTACAGTCTTATTATTATTTATTTCCCATACAATATTTAGTTTTTCCTTTTTGCAACCGATTGCAAGAAATACAACTATTATGAAAATAAAACATCTATACTTTATATGCATACCCTTTTTTTATTTGACATACAAAATAGTATCAAAGCTCTCTTACTCAGATACCACATTGTATATCATAATTATCAATAATTAATTATCTTGAGCAGTTCCTATCGTAATTCCAACAATCAGATGATCCATTACACTTTTGACCTCCGTTATCAGCTTTACATCCCTTACCAAAACCTATTGTAGATCCGCAAAAACATGAAACTCCGGATCCTCCGGATTCTCCATCAGCCATTGCAACATATTCGATTGCATCCAAAGGAAATTGCCCTTCACTAGAAGTGAAAGTATCAGACCCTACAACTGACAACAATATTATTGCCACAACACTGATATTTTTTAATAATGTGTTTTTCATTTTTTTAAAATTTATTAAGAATAAACTGTATAGCTTTAAAAGCTATACAGTCCATTCATTATGTTAGTTACAATTTCTATCATAATTCCAACAATCTGATGATCCTTCAGGATTACATCTTGAACCACGATTATCAGCCTTACAACCTCTTCCATACGTTTGCCCACAATAACATGAAACTCCTGATCCTCCGGATTCTCCATCAGCCATTGCAACACATTCTATTGCATCTAAAGAAAATTGCCCTTCACTAGAAGTGAAAGTATGAGACGCTATAACTGTCAACAATATTATTGCCACAACACCGATATTTTTTAATAATGTATTTTTCATTTTTTTTAATTTCCCGAGTAATAAAAATAAAATTACTCTAATTGATACTAGTAACTATTAGTCCTGTTTTATCCTTTCACAGCGCAGGTCACATAAACCTTTTCTTATTTTAATATATCTTTGCCGTATTACCTCCTTTCTAATTTTGGAGGGAACCCGAACAGGAGCTTTGTTTTGTTTCTAAGGCGTAACAAGCTTCTGTTCTTTTTCCCATTTCATTTACTATTCTCTGAGAGTTTTACTTCTCCTTTTATTTTCAGTGTAATCATCCCTTCTTTAGAATTGCAAAACACCGTGATGGTTTTAAAAAACCTCCCTGGGTATTTAGCATCGTAAGTCACTTTTATTTCTTCACTATTACCCGGGTTAATAGGATGTTTGGGCCATTCAGGTTTGGTGCAACCACAAGAAGTTTCTACATACTTTATTAAAAGTGGGTATTCACCTGTATTTACAAATTGGAAACTAACTTCATTTGGTTTTCCTTGCTCCAATTTTCCCATATCAATTTCTGTTTTATCAAACTCAATTTGGGTGGGAGTTGTATTAATTGTAACAAAAGAATAATCTCCAACAAAAGCCCAAACTAAAAATAAGAGACTCAACACTGCTATTGGCACTAAATAAATCTTTTTCATTCTTTAATTATTTATTGATTCTCCTATCCTATTCCAACGAATACCACTCCAAGTCTTTTCTTCCACATCACTACTCCATCCTATCATAAATACTTTCCCTATTAAATGATCTTCAGGCACAAACCCCCAAATACGACTATCAATACTCAGATCTCTATTGTCTCCCATCATAAAATAATAATCCTGTTTTGGCACATATGAATCTGTATGTATTTCATTTATATAAATACCATCTTCTTTCATTTCAATACGATTCCCTTCATAAGTCTCAATTAAGCGACGGTAAAAGGCAATATTTGCTCCATTCAATATTAAGGCACTTCCTTTTTTCGGAATTTTAACAGGTCCATAATTAATAGCATCCCAATTCATTTTCTCATCTAGTTCTTTCGGGAAATAATAAATAGAAGCCCGTTGTCTGATTCGAACCTTAATACTATCAATATCACCTCTTGCTTGAAATACCTTCCTCTCTTTATCCGTTAGAGAGAAATCGGTAATCCTCTCATCCCTATTCCGCCAATAGTTAGAAGATCCTATATCCTTTTCACATGCCCACTTATCGTGATAATAAACTCGCCACAATCTTTTAAAATTATAATTTTCAGTTATTGAATCTCCATTAATTTTCACAATTCCATGAACAATTTGGATTATTTCCCCTGGTAATCCAATACATCTTTTCACGTATACAGGCCTATTACGAATAGGCAGAAAACACTTCTCTCCATAATTTACAAATCCTATATTATCTATTTTATTCTTTCTTTTCCGCTCAAGCATTTCATAATAATTTTGCATAGGTCTATTACAAAAAACAGTATCCCCTTCAGGAAAATGAAATACTACCACATCTCCTCTTTTAATATCTCTAAACTTTGGCAATGAATATATTTTACCAAACATCTGTTTCGAACTACCAAAACCAATTTTATCAACACATATCCAATCACCAACTATTAAATTGGGCGACATCGAATGAGATGGAATTTTATATGCAGAAATAAAAAAAGTTTTTAGTAAAAAGATAATAAACCCAATTATGAAAACAATATAAACTCCTCTCTCCAAGATGTTCCAAATTGTTTTTATGATTTTTCTACTTTCCATATTTTATTTTACTAATATTTTTGCCAACTCACTTCTCATTTCCTCTATTGCTTTGGATTTAACTTTTACCTTTTTATTCAATAATTCCTTGGCAATCCTCTTGGATTTTGTTGTTTGTCCTGTTTCATCATACAGTTTTGCCAACAAATACTTTGGGTAAAATTTATGTGGAATAATGTACCAAGCCTGTAAGTATGCTTTTTCCGCTTTTTCATATTCTTTTAGTGCTCTGTAAGTATCACCAAGTGCAGTATATAAAATAGGATCACTTCGATACAATTTTGCCTTTTCTAATACAATTTTTGCCTCTGTGAACTCTTCATTCATAAGTAAACACTTACCATGCATTTGTAGTAGCAATCCATTGTTTGATAAAATTCCCGAAGCTCTTTGGTATTCCTCAGCCGCATCGTCATAAATCGGATATTGATACAACTGATAGGCTTCTTTCCAACATTGATATCCACCGTATTGTTGCCATATTATTTTACCTGAAAAAGGTAGAAGAACCAATAAAATAAGACCAATTCCCTTTACTAAAACCAGCTTAAATTTCCCAGAAATATTTAAAGGCAAAATGACTGTTTTATACTCTTGAAGACTTATAATTAAAGCGAATAGTATAATTAATTGCACGACTATGGGAGCAATATCTAATGTGTAGGAAAACAGGCTAAAACACAAAATGGAAAGTAAGGCTCCTTTTAATAGTACCACCATATTTTCAGTCGGTTTCTTTTCCGATCGAACACTATATACCTGCTTACGAAACAAAATCACCAGAAAACCAATACAAAACAATACGCCAACAGCACCGTATGCTACTACCAATCGTATTATTTCATTAAAAGGTGCATCTGGTATGCCGGCAACCATACTCTGTTCTACAGTTCCAGTACCATTTCTAAACCACTCAGCCTGATAATCCCCATACTTCGCTTCAAAACCTCCTACTCCCCACCCTGCTAAAGGTTTGTCTTTTATCATCTCCCACGAAACTTGCCACATCAACAATCTCCCATTTGCCGATCCCTCCTTGAATTTGTACAGACCAAACAGAGAAATAACTATGGTTAAACCGACACTTACAGCAATCACCTTTTTTTGTAATGCATTAAATGCCATAAGAACATGATGTATTCCAGGATATTTTTTCAATTCCGATCTAAATAACCACAAAATGTATAAACTACTTGCAATTGCACCTAACCAGGCCGCTCTAGAATGAGTTGCTGATAAGGCAATTAGTAGCACTATTAAAACAATTTGAGAATAATAATTCATCAATATTCTTGAGTTCAGAGCATTTATTTGGCGAAGAATATTAATCTTCCACCTAATAATGGTTTTAAGATTTGAATTGCTGTCATTTATATCCTCTATAATATTTTCATCAAGCTTTTTTCGCGTTGTTAAATAAAGTCCTAAAGCCATAGGAACACCACTAAGAATATACCCAGAGAAAGGTCCAGGATTATGAAACGAACCTGTTATATTGAAAAGGCTGTGATAAGAATACATCAGACCATACAATTGCAAAAGTCCGATAATAGCTTGCACCGATACAATAGTCAGATAAATTAAAATAACAGATAAAACTACTAGCGAACTGTTCCTTATCTGTCTAAAAAACAAATACAAAACAAAGTAGATGCCACTAGTTATCAAGTACTGTTGAGGGTTATCATTTGGCATATTAGTAAACAACTCCCTTACTAACATCCATAATACAAAAAGTACAATAAATATGTCTATAAAGTAGATATTTACTCCTTTCCTAAAGAGCAATTTCATCCCTGTAAATACCATTGCTAAAATGCCAAACTGCTGTATCCACAAACACTTAGCTGTTATGTTACCACGAAACAAGCTATTATCAACAACAAAGCAACTACTCAGCAATATTGCTATTAGCAACAAGGGAATAATCTGACCTTTATATTTGTTTACAATTTTTAGCATTAATTGTATCTTACGTACTCGTATTTCAATCAAAATGTGGTGTAATAAAAAAAAAGAACAATTAAAGAGTAATAATTTAAATAGGCAAAATTTACTAAACAGTTACTAAATCAACTAATGCCATTATTCACCACTCAAGAGTTTCAATAAATTAAAAACCAACAATCTCACCCAACCAATCGATGAAACCTGTTGGTAAAATTGTTGGATCCACCTCATCTGGATCTTCCTCTCCTGTAGCCATTGCCATGGTAGATATGTTTTCTAGTTTAACATTTGGCTGGTTTTTATTTCCTTGTAATAATAAGTTGAAACCCATTATAACAACGACCACTCCAAATAAAATTTTCTTTTTTGTCTTCATCCGTTTTATGTTTATCAATTAGGATGTAAATGAAACTGAATAAAATTATTTATAATAATTTTTTAACGGGACATTTGCGGGACAAATATCATAATGCAACATATCAACTACTTACAAGTTGAAGTACAATAACACTACTTAACAATTCAATATAGAAAAACACTCTAAATCCGTTCTGTAAAATAAAATTAAAAACATCAAACTAAAACATATTATGATTTTATTTGAATTTTGGAGATAATCCAATACCTTGTGAAAATTTACTCTACATAATTTAAAAAAACAAACTACCTTTAGAAGTCGTATTTGATGAACTTATTAATTAAATAAGTTTAAAGTTTATATTAAAAACATATGGTAATAAATAAAATAAAAAATCTTCCCTTGTACGCATTTATTATTATAAGTATTGTGCTAATTGTATATATGCTTTCCTCAAAAAAAGATCAGTTGTTTACCTATGAAACAGCCTTGGAAATTTCTGGTTCTAATAGAATAGAGCTCCAAAAAGTACTTGATCATTATGGTGAAAATGAGCATGATTCGCTTAAATTAGAAGCTGCTAAATTCTTAATAAGGAATATGCCTTTTTACTCTTTCAAAAAAGGGAGTAAGGAGTTTGGTTTCGCATTTGATTCAATTGCTAAATTCCCAATGACTGTAGAGCGTAAAACCATATTTTCAAGGCTATTGGACTCTATAAATAAACAAACAGTTAAAGTTCCGAAAAAAGAATTCAAGGATATAGAAGTTATTACTTCAGAATTTCTAATTAAAAATATTGATTTAGCATTCAAAGCATGGTATCGACATCCCCCAGATAAACGCTCAAATTTCAATACCTTTTGCAACAATATTTTGCCTTATCGAAACAGTAACGAGCCAATTGAAATGGGAATTGAAACTCGAAAAAAAATA
Organism: Labilibaculum sp. DW002; assembly: GCF_029029525.1. NCBI lineage: Bacteria > Pseudomonadati > Bacteroidota > Bacteroidia > Marinilabiliales > Marinifilaceae > Paralabilibaculum > Paralabilibaculum antarcticum. Next base: position 2,075,181 of record NZ_JAKJSC010000001.1, read on the forward strand.
ATGGAAAAATATGATTGGGTATTTGATTCTCTAAATGCAAATGTACCACTGGAATCAATAGTCGATTCGATTGTAAAAAAGTTCCAAGCTAACAACATCCCATCAATTCGCACTAAATATCCAGTCACACTAAGCATTAACGAATATGAAAAAAGTAGAATAGGAATATGTCAAGATAATGTGAATTATTTTATTTACTTGTTCCGTGCCTTGGGCATTCCAAGTTCGGATGAATCAGTTCAACACTGGGGAAATCATCATTCTTCAGGACATTCATGGTTTAGACTTGAATATGGAAAGGACATTTATTATCAGGATAATGTTCTCGAAAAATATATATACGAAAGTATTCCGAAAGTATTCCGAAGAACATTTGATACAAATATCACAGAGAAAAACAAGATTAAATTAAACATAGATGTTACTTCTGAATATAAAACCACAGTAGATGTTAGCCTTCCTTGGGTTATAAATAAAACAGATAAGGATGTTATACCTCTTGCATGTGTGTTTGATGTACATCAACAATGGTTTATGGTTGATGCAGGAGTAATTAAAAATGATTCAATCAAATTTAAAAACCTTGGAACAAATACTTTATATCTGTCTGCATTTTATAATGAAGGACAAAAATCAGCTGCCAACTATCCTTTTTATATTTCACCCGACCAAAGTATTCGTTTTTACAAACCAGATACAAAACAATATGATTCTGTAATACTACTTCGTAAAGCAGGTTTTATTACGCATAGGTCAAAAACAAAACAACGATGGTTAAAAAATCTAGAAGGAGGGTATTTTCAAATTGGCAACACCCCTTTTGCAAAACAGTCCCCTATCGTACACCAAATTATTTCTCAGAAAAGCACCCATGCTCAAATTATTCCTATTAACAATAAAAAACCATTTCGGTATGCATGGTTCCATTCTAACAAAAAAAAATCGCATCTTGCACTGATGGAATTTCATGATCCCGATGGCAAAAAAATATCAGGTTCTATAATTGAATCAAATACAGATAAACTCTACTGGGAGGATGGTGCTTTTGATGATGATCCACTAAGCTTATCTGGTGGCACAAATTATTGCATAGGTATAAAACTAAATAAACCGCAAGTCATTGGCTATGTAAAATATCAAGCCAGAAACGATGATAATCATATTAGAATAGGCGATACCTATAATCTTGTTTATTGGGACAACAAATGGAAGACTTTGGGTACACAAACGGCAACCGATACATTATTGACATACCGTAATGTTCCAAAAAATGCCGTTCTTTGGTTAAGGAATTTAACTCGAGGCAAAGAAGAAAACATATTTACAATTGATGAAAAAGAAAAACAACATTGGTTTGGCTTCATTAACTAAATAGAAAAACTATAACCTTCTGGTGTCAGGATACTATCTCAACAAGAAATTATTACTCTTCTAATTTAATAAAACCAACTATCTATAATTCTTTTGCCTTAATTTAAGAGCAGAACTAAAAAAATGTCCTAAATCACATCCTGTTTCCAAAGATAATTTCTTTCTCATCCTAAACTTTGTTTTACGGATACTATCAGGATTAACATTTTTAATTTCAGCTATTACATCATCGGGTAATTTTAGCGAGAACATTACAGCGTAACGAGCGTCACTTCTTGTCAATTGGGGATATGCACTTTCAATTTTATTGATACTCTCAGGATAACACTCTTCAAAATCGTCATGAAATAATGAATTCGTATCCATTCTCTTTTGTAATTCTAATGCATTTTCTTTATAACCTAATAATGACCGTTTCTCTCCTAATCCTACTAAAAGACTTTGCAAGGCCAATTTTTTCTCTTTTGCTTTTTCAAGTTTTTCTTTATTTTTTAATTTAAATTTTAAACCTATTATTGAAAATGAAAAAAACAATACAACAACAGCACCTAGCAACATAAGTAGTATATTCTTAGTCTGAGATTTCAATCTTGTGTTTTCTTCCTCAAGTGTTATCAAATTGAGTGAAGTCTCCATCAGCCTAGCTAGCTGTTTTTCTGCTTTACGATCGTTAGATCTGTGGTTTTCATTTGCTTTAACAAGGTGAGTAAAACCAGATTTATAATCGCCCATCAACGTATCTATTCTGCACAAAGCTTTATATGCATAATATTTTGAAAAATCTTGATTATACTCCTCACTCAAAGTCAATGATTTATTTAAACTCAGCCTCGCATCTTCATAATCTCCCTGATAAAAATACACCAATCCTTTAAGCTGAAACAGTGAAGGTAATAATGACGTTGAAGGATAATCAGAAATAGCCAAACCTAATGCCTTATCCAAATAATTATGCGCAACATTCCACTCTCTCAACTTTTTTGAATGCTGTGCAAGTACTTTATACACACTAGCCGCATTAGTATAGAGATCCAATTTCTCATACTCATCTGCAATATTTAAAAGTTTACCGGGTGTTTCGTTATTACTTTTTTTAATTAGCAGATTAAGGAATTCAGCATACAAACTATATTCTTTGACTTCCATGGAATTTAATAATCCCGTTCCCTTTTGCAAGTCATTGCCTTTGGCCTCTCTCAAATAGTTTTTGCACCTTGCTAAACCTAAATAAGCTAGGCCTTGTTCCCTTTTATTCTTTTTATTAACCAGATCGATTACTTTATAATAATGGATTTTTGACTGTTGCCAATAACCTATCCTCTCCGCTAACCAACCCAATATCAACTGCGCCTTGCCCTGGTACAGCTCATTTTCATTATTAACAAATGTAATAAGTGCTTTTTCAAGGTAATCTATGGCGTTATCCTGCTCTGCTTTTTTATAAGCCAAAAGACCAAATAAAAAATTTACCTGCCCATAATATTTTTCAAACTCATCTTTGCCAGTTTTACTGATCAGATCCTCTAGCATCATTTCACCTTCTGCAGGATGAAAATAAAGCTTATCCTCTATTATTGAAATTTGATTTTCTATTTGATTTTGACAATTCGAATCCTTCCCAATAACCAGAAGTAAGCAAGTAAACAAAATAGCAAATATATTCTTCATCAGTAATTTTATTATTTTATCATTCAAAGATAAGAATGAATTACAATAAAAAATTCTTACTCTGACCTTTTTATTATAATCAATTTTAAAAATCACCTGCCATTTATATGTTATACATTATTACCTTTTGGACAATAACAATCTGCATAATTATAGATAGCAAGTCAAATGCTATTAATCAAAGAAATAGCTATCAAGTATAATATACTTAGAAATGAACAAGCATTAATTACAATTGCATTTCTTAAGCAAGAAATAAAATTTACTTACAGAGATTTATCCGGGCAGCATAAAACATAAACTTCTTCAAACCTTTCTCAACTTTCAAAACATGATAACTTTCTAAGAACGAAAATAAAGAAGCATATATTTTCAGTAAAATTCATTCAAGCTCATCAACTCTTCTAAAGAATTTAATTTGAGTCTTTAGCCAATTAAAATAACTTCCTTTATATTAGGCTAGCCTAACTGAATCAGATATAAATATTTTAAAAAGTGTCAACCTTCTTAGAACAACTCACTTTTTAGCGTATACTCTTCAAAACATACAATAGATGGGAATATTGTATGTTTTACTGCATTCATTGTGATGAAACTAATTTGAATTCAATTTTGTATATTCGTATATTTTTTATATAAATTTGAATGGTAACAACAGTTTCATGGCAATAATTATAAAGTACTAATCTGTACCAAACTTGCACCTTAAGATTGTAAAACGCTAATAATCAGCACCGATTAGTTTTGAAGAAGTGAAGTAATTCAACTTCAGATAAAATCAAAATGGCGATCAATATTATTGATCGCCATTTTTTTGTGCATTAAAAAAAGGTTCAAAGCTAAAAATTACCATTGAACCCTTACAATATCCATTTGTTGACGTTAGTTTAATATTCCAGAATAAATGGCTCTATATCTTTTCGTTTTTCGTAGTAGGAAATCAAAGATTTCTTTAACACTTTCTCCTCTTTTAGAAGTGCATACAACTTTGGTTCGTAAGCCTTTTTAATGGCCTGAAAGTTGGATAAATCTTCATTCTCACTTTTTATTAATTCACTGATATTGGCTGTGATTTTAAAATGTGCCTTGCTCATTTTAGGATTTTTTATGGCTTCTATACAGAAATCAGAAATTAGTAAGTTTGTTCTATTTTCGAAAGTAAAATCAAATGGATTCTGTCCGCAGCCAAAGTGAAATGCAAATCCTCTTTTTTCTGAATAAGCTGCAATGTCAAAATATGACATGGAGATGTTGACTAAACTATCAATTGACACCTTTACCTTTTTAGTTTCTTCATTATTATAGAAGCTATTTTTAGCTAAATCAAAAATTCCCATTACCGTTTCATCTTTTTTGCAATAAGTAATAAACTTCTGCTTTCCCACCTCATAGTCTCTCTCCTTAATTCTTGACAATTCACCAAACTTTACCGTTGTATCACAATTGACTTTATTATAAAAAGCCGAAACAATTCTACCCGCATAAGCATTATAAAAATCTGCATTAGGAATGCTATCTGGAACTCGATACTCTATTGCCATATTCTCCTGATTATAATAGGAGTAATTAAAATCCAACGCAAATTGATCGGTAGTACTATCGATGCATTTAAAATCTGTCATGACTTCGAAGAATGCAACAAAATCACGATTATCCTTTTTAAAATTTTGACAACTAACAATACCAAGTAAAGCAATTAAATAAATTAGGTTTTTCATTTTATGATGGTTTTTGTATGTACAGGGAGATTGTTTACTTAATGGCAGTAGGTAGAATATTTTCTCTTTTCAGAATACCATCAAAATCCGTTACGTACAGATAAAAATCTGCAAGGGTGTTTTCGATATTAATATCAATTTTTAATTCAACAAATTTTAAATCTTTATTATCGCTTGTAAGTTGGTAGCGCATCGATTTAATCAATCCTTTATCAATAACCTGCACTAGTTTGTATTCAGATACCGTACCCAATATCAATGAACCCATTGAATATGATTTTTCGTACATCTCTTCGTTCATCACAATCCTCCCATGCACCATAGGAGTTACATAATCTTTACCTAGTAAATAACGTGCTCCTTCACTATGATTTAATGACTTTAGTATATCACCAACAATTAAAGAACCTTTACTTTTAAGTTTTTGATCAACCTCTTTTAAGGGGATTTTGGTATTTTCCTTTGAGCCACAGGATGTCGCTAAAAGAAGAATAATAACAACAAGAACATTATTCAGATATTTCATACTTCTAGATTCCATTTTTATAGACTGATTTCTTTTACAAACTTTTTATAACGAGTGGCTGTATCGCTTCAAATTAAACTATAACACGTGAAACTACAAAACAATAATGAGCATGTAAAACAATCATTTAATTATTTTACATGCTCATTATGGATTAACAAAATAAATGCTAATTAATCTAATTACATCTCTATTGTTAAAGGATCATGACTGCTGTGAATCCAAAAAGTTTTCACTTTCATTTTTAAATAATTTGCTTCATACTCCACGCACTTCATTGGATCATCCTTTTTGTATAAGTCTTGTCCGATCTCCATAACATCTTGCATGGTTGCCCACAAATGATTTAAGCAACGAAATACTTCTTCTTTCAGTAAGCCTCGAGAATTTAACAAACGATTAAGCTCAATCTTATCCAACTTTAACACTTGAAAAAGCGTTAGAATTCGATCGATTATCGTTTGAGTAGTTTCTGCATTTTCACGAGGAATATTACCCTCTAACTGCACTACAAAGTTTGGAATAATTGTAAGAATAGAGTTCAGATCTTTCCGCTCAACAATCTCTACAATTTTATCGAACTCTTTAATTCGCGAAACAGGAAAATTATCTTGAACTTCGAGTATCATCCCATTTAAGGACTCTAATTTTCGATAAATACCAATGCGTAATTTTTGTATTTTAATCCCTTCGGGACCACAACTCACAAATTCTTTTGCACGTTGAATCTGATCCATCAACTTTGTTTTAAATACTTCATCGAATACTGGATAAGATCTATTAAAATCTGCTATATCTCGTGAATAGCTATCCAATAAAAATTTTGCCGCTACCGGCATTTCATCAAAATTAAAAGGAAAATCAATTGTTTCCATACCACCAATTTTGTTAGTTATGCTTCTTTTTAATCGTTTAATATCTGTTGAAATTCCATCTCACCACTTACGGAACTTTTGCATCAACAAGTTGAAAAGTCAGTAATTTGTTCTCTTTATTAATTTAATTTACGTCTACCGTATCGCCATTAGTAAATTACATAATATCACAAAACTTACTGAATTCCGTTTCATAAAATACAAAATATCAATACGATCGAAAAAATATTACAAGTGATCTACAACATGTTTTTAATTATCATGATCAAAAGCATTAGGAATTAAGAGAAAAGCTGCACGTTTTTTTTATCATCAATCAATCTTTTAGTAGATTTGTATAGATCCAATAAAAATAAGATGACAAAGAAATTACTATTACTAGTTTTAATCATATTACCACTTTTAAACTTTGCTCAGCAATTAAATCAAAGCGATGCAAACGGTCGAAAACAAGGATTGTGGGAGAAAAAATACCACAACGGGAAAGTAAAGTACTCTGGTACTTTTAAAGATGGTTATCCTTTTGGAGAAATGAAAAGGTTCCATACCAACGGCAAGTTAAAAGCAATAATGTTCTTCTCTCAGGAAGGAAAAAAAGCTAAAGCCAGTCTTTACAATGATTATGCGAAATTAATTGCCGAAGGAAATTTCATTGAATCGAAAAAAGATAGCATTTGGAATTATTTCGATAAAAATGGGAATATCCGTGCCACTGAATCATTCAAAGAAGGTGTTAAAAACGGTACAAATACCTTTCTATTTAAAAATGGAAACATGGCAGAAAGCATCACTTTTAAAGATGGAAAAAAGCATGGTGTTTGGAAACGCTTCTTTAAAAATGGACAGGTATATTTCGAAACTACATACCTAAATGGTCAATTGAATGGTGGCGTTCAATCTAATTTTCCGAATGGTGTTATTGAATTTGGCGGAGAATACAAAAACAACAAGCGAGAAGGAACATGGGATTTTTATTCGGTAAAAGGAGATTTGCTCTATACCCTGGAATACAAAAATGGTTTTGCAGCCAATCAAGATGAGCTTGATCAGCTTCAGCAAAATAAATTATTGGAAATGGAAAAACAGAAAGACAGTTTAGTTGATCCTGAAAAATATGTTGATGATCCGGATTCTTATCTTCGATCACAACTTCAATAATTCTATTTGTTAGCCAACTCACTCCAAATCCAATTCTTATTTCATGAGTCAAAAAGGAATCAGTCTTTTCAACTTAAATCAACAAATTAAAAACATTTTGTCGGAGTCGTTTTCTTCTGGCATTTGGGTCGTTGCAGAAATTAGTGAATTGCGATACAATCAGAACGGACACTGTTATCTGGAACTGGTTGAAAAGGATGAGTCGAGCGATCAAATTATCGCAAAAGCGAGAGCAACCATTTGGTCGTACACCTTTCGCATGTTAAAACCGTACTTTGAAACCACTACGGGTCAAGCTTTTTCAGCAGGAATGAAAGTTTTGGTTAATGTGAGTGTAGAGTTTCAGGAAATCTACGGATACTCTTTAAACATTAAAGATATTGACCCAACTTATACTTTAGGCGACATTGCTAGACGAAGAAAGGAAATTATAGCTCGTCTTGAAGAAGAGGGTGTTTTGGAGATGAATAAGGATCTTGACTTTCCTGAAATTCCTAAATGTATTGCTGTAATCTCATCGCCCACAGCAGCTGGCTACGAAGATTTTATCAATCAGTTGGAAAATAACTCCTTCGGATATCAATTTCACTACAAGCTCTTTCCCGCTATTATGCAAGGAAATAATGCTGAAGAATCGATCATTAATGCACTTGATAAAATTAATGAGCATGAAGATGTATTTGATGTAGCCGTTATTATTCGTGGTGGTGGATCTCAAGCCGATTTAAACTGCTTTGATAATTATTGGTTGGCTTTTAACATTGCTCAGTTTCCGCTTCCGGTGATATCAGGAATTGGCCACGAAAGAGATGAAACGATTGTTGACATGGTTTCCCATACCAGAGTAAAAACACCGACGGCAGCAGCTGAATTTCTAATTGATTGCTTTGATGAATGTCGTGAACATCAAAATAATTTAAGAGAACAATTTTTGGAAGAGGTGAATGAAATTCTACTATCTTCTTCAGAAAATTTGATGCACCTTACCAATAAATTCTCACCACTTGTAAAGCAAATTTTAGAACGTAAATCGAGTCATTTGCAATTGGCAAAACAAAAGTTAAAATCGGCAAGTGCTAATTTAATAATCGATCAGGAGCATCACCATCAAAGGTTAAATTCTCGTTTTCAATATTCCACAGAACGAAGTATTGGCAGTGAAAAGATTCTTATCGATCAATTAAAAAACAAATTAAAAACGAAAATAAAAGGACGTTTCGAATCGCAGAATCATCAAATTTCGATGTTCGAACAGTCAATAAAATATCTCAACCCTGAAAACATCTTAAAAAAAGGCTATACCTTAAGCATGAAAGATGGTAAAATTATTAAAGACATCAACCAACTAACAGAAAAGGATGTTATTGAAACTCGATTTACAAACGGAAGTGTTAAGAGTCAGATTCAAAAGATCACTAAAAAGAAAATAAAATAAACGATAATATAATGGCTAAAAAGAAAATAAGTTATCGCGATGCAATTAGCGAAATAGAAGAAACCATAGCTTCAATTGAAAATGGAGAATTGGATGTGGATGAATTGTCGGAAAAGGTAAAACGTGTTTCGGAACTTTTGGTCGTTTGCAAAGACAAGCTTCACAATACTGAAAAAGAAGTTGAGAAAATTTTAAATGAGATGGATGAATAAGTCTGTATTCATCCTTCTATTGGTTCTTTGCAATATCTCTTGCAAGGCACAATCAGAAAAATCCTTATCAACTCAGCAGTTTGTTGATGAGTTTGTTGCTGATTCTTGCTTTCATGCTGCTGGAGTTGGTATTGTGGTATCTGATTTAAAAACGGGAGAATTACTGGCTAGCAATCAAGCGCATTTAGGCTTAACTGCTGCATCAACACAAAAACTAATTACGAGTGCAGCTGCGCTTGAAATTTTGGGTATCAACTACCAATTTAAAACACAGATTAAAATCGATGGAGAGATTCTTCAAGATGGTACTTTAAATGGAAATGTAATTGTAAAAGGCTTTGGAGACCCTAGTTTAGGATCGAAGTACTTTGCCAACGACAAGTCAATTGAAGTTCAAATTGCAGAGAAACTACAACAAAATAAGATCAAAAAAATAAGCGGAAAAATCATTGCCGATGCCTCTTATATACAAGCTAAAATTCCTTCAACTTGGATTTGGGAGGACATCGGAAATTATTACGGAGCCGTACCTAATGGGCTGACTTACAAAGACAATACTTACACACTTTTCTTTGCTTCTGGACAAGCTGGTAGTAAAACTGAAATTAGTAAAACAGAACCCAAAAACACTGGCTTACTATTCGACAACCAGGTTGTCAGCTCATCCATAAATAGAGATTTGGCCTATATTTTTGGTGGAAACATAAGTAACAAAAGAAGAATTGAAGGCAGCATACCAAAAAATCGATCTCTATTTAAAGTAAAAGGTGCACTTTTACAACCAGAGAATAGTTTAATAGAGGCTCTTACCAAATCAATTACTGCTCTTGGAATTCGAATTGAGAATGAAAATTTACCCCCGAAAAAAAGCAAGCTTCTTTTTACGCTTTATTCTCCAAAATTGAATGATATTTTAAAAATTACCAATCAGAAGAGTGTAAATCTCTTTGCAGATCATTTACTTTTTGAAATTGGACAAAACCAATCTGATGAAGCAAGTTGGGAAAGTGGGATTAGCGGTGTCAAAAACTTTTGGGAAAGTAAAGGTCTAAATACAAAATACATTTCTCTTTACGATGGAAGTGGACTCTCCCATTTTAATACCGTCTCAGCAGATTTTTTCGATCAAGTGCTAAAACACATGAACCAGAGCAAATATCGAAGTGATTTTATTGCTTCCTTACCTGTTGCCGGCCAGTCTGGCACATTAAAAAACTTTGGGCGAAATAGTGCCATTAACGGAAATTGGATTGCTAAAACCGGATCGATGACTGGTGTTAGAACCTATTGTGGCTACCTAACAACTAAAAATGGGAAAAAATATTCTGTAAGTATTTTGATTAACAATTATTCTTCCTCCACCTCTGCTCTAAATAATAAACTTCATAATCTTTTAATTAAACTTTATAATTCTTAAATTGAACAGACATCTGTTAAACAAACAATTTGTTGTTTTATGAGAATTATCGGAAAACACTTTGCTTTTTTACTAACGATACTAATCTTCTGTTTAAAAGGATACTCCTCAAACCAGAAGGAAATACTTGTTTTAAATTCCTATCACAATGGCCTTAGCTGGACCGATTCTTTAGTAAATAGCATAAAAACAGAGTTGTGTCATGAACTAAACTACTCCGTCTATTTTGAAGATATGGATACGAAAAGACATTTTTCGGAGAAGTATTTCCAAACTCTTAAGGATTATTACAAGCAAAAATATGCAGATAAAAATCTGGATCTTATTATATCGACAGATAATAATGCTTACGATTTTTTAATACTGTATAAAGAGGAGATTTTTGGATCTATACCAGTATTGTTTTGTGGTTTAAATTCTGTTATTACTCCACCAAAAGGATTTAGTGGTGTCTTCGAAAATACCAGTTTCTGCTCAACAATTCATCTCATCGAGAATAATCATCCTGATTATAAAGAAATTGTAGTTGTTAGCGATCATAGTACTACAGGAAATACGGTTGTAAATGCTTTGCTTGAAGATCTCGATCACATGAAAAAGGCTCCTCGTTATCGTATTCTTCAACCAAATGACATACACGATTTACAATTAGAACTATCTTCTCTGAAAAAAGGAAATATTATTCTATACCTTTTATTTAACAGAGATAGTAAAGGTAACTACCTAAATTACGAAAGTAGTTTTGAAAGTGTAGAGCCTTATTGTTCGGTACCTATTTACTGTGTTTGGGATTTTTATTTGAATAAAGGTGCTATTGGTGGTGCTCTAATTACTGGAAGAAATCAAGGTAAACAAGTTTCAAACATGGCTAAAAAAGTACTCTCAGGCACTCCTGTTGATGATCTTCCTCCCCTAATGGCCGAACATGAATTTGTTTTCGACTACAAACAAATATCTGCTTATGGTATCAAGAAAAGTAAGCTTCCGAAAAATGCACGTATCATAAATAAACCTTACGACTTTGTTCGCCAGAACAAAGAGATTGTAATTCTTACTTTAACTGTTTTAATACTACTAACAATTATCATTATTGTTATGACGATTAATATTCATTTGAGAAAAGTAAGAGCACAAAAGGAGAAAATACATTTACAGGAAATACAAGCAAACCATGAGAACTTGAAAATTGCAAAAGAAGCTGCAGAGGAATCTAGCCGCCTGAAATCAGCTTTCTTAGCAAATATGTCTCATGAAATTAGAACTCCTATGAATGCTATTCTGGGCTTTACAGATCTTTTATCGAGTGGGGAAATTGAAAAGGAAAAAAGAAACCGGTTCATATCAATCATTCAAAAAAACACAAAAAGTTTACTTCGCTTAATTAGCGATATTCTTGATATTTCGAAAATAGAAACCAATCAATTGAAAATTCTAAAAAGTAAATGTAATCTTGATAATCTGTTCATTACACTGCAAGAAAACTTCGATACGCTTATTGAACAACACGGAGATAAAGAGCTAACTTTTACGATTTCTACTCCCGAAGAAAGTAGTATTTTAGAATTCACGACAGACACCATTCGTTTGCATCAAATTTTTATGAACTTGATCGAAAACTCGATTAAATTCACGAATCTTGGAACTATAGCTATTGGCTATGAGATTAGAGGTGATAAATTACAATTCTTTGTAAAAGATACAGGCATTGGAATTCCTATAGACAAACAAAAGATAATTTTTGACCGGTTTAGACAAGCCGATTTAAACGCTGACACAAGACAGTACGGCGGCACAGGTTTGGGCCTAGCAATCTGCAAAAGCTTAGTCGAATTATTGGGAGGTGAAATTTGGATGAAGTCACAACCTGACCATGGCACTTCATTCTATTTTTCATTACCAATCTAAAAATAACAAAGGCGAACTTTTCAGTTCGCCTTTGCTATATTGAATTCAATATTTTTTAGAAAAAATAGTAAAGGCCTACTGCGATACGAGTATTACCTACCCAGTTGGTATTCTCTACTTCTGCTTTCTCCGTAACATCACCATAAGCTGCTGCAGTATATTCAGCTTCTAATTCAAACTTTACATTTTTGATTCGTTTAGAAATACGAGGAGCTATTCGATATAGCTCACCAATATTTTTACCACGACTATAAATCATTCCTGTTTCAACTTTATCGTCAGCGCCCATATTTTTTGAATACCCTGCCATTAATGCTAACTCGAAATTATTTTTCTGATAAGAAATATCAGCCCAAGTTGCCGACACTTTAATTCCTGAATAACTAGCTTCGTTTGTCATTGGATTGATACTTTTTACAGCATAGCCACCTAACATCAGCATATCTGTAAGGTTTGATCCATATGTTGTTTGAGCTTTAAAAGTAATTGGTTTAAAATTCAATTTAAAATATCCCATTAAAGCCCAAGATGCAACCGTTTCATCATTCTTCCAATTCATTACATCTCCATTCTCTATAGATCCCGTTGAACTCATTAGAGATGGTTTCAAATTCTTATACTCAGCACTAGCACCAATTAAATGTTTGCCTGCGTAATAATGTGCTTGAGTTTGAAAAATAGGAAGTCCGGCATTTCTCAGATACTTATTACTACCTCCATCAGGACCTGTACTTGTGTAATCACGTTCCGATGCAATGGCAGCAATCAATTTCCAGTTTTCTGATTTATGCGTTAAGCGCACCTGAGGATTACGTGCAAATGGCTTAAAAGGCAATCCTGCACTTGCACCACATGTTCCAGGAAATACTTCTGTCACAAATAATGGAGACCAGGTTTGACCAATCAGTAATGATGTTTTTCCCCAATCTAAATTAAAAAAGGCATGACGCAAACGCATTCCATTTACATCGGATTCTCCATTACCAACAAATTCAGCTTCAATCATTGCACTTGTTTTTGCTCCTAATACTTCAGGACCAGTAAATTTTGCATTTACTCTTGATTGAATAACAGCCATATGGTAAATGCCTCCTTTATTAATATCCTTTCCACTTGCATCTAATTTCTCATTTTGGGGATACAATAAAATTAGGCCTTCGCGCGCACTTACAGTCTGACGTGTATCATAGGTAAATAAAGAATGTGCGTAACCTCCGAATTTAGCAGTAATTACTTTTTCTTTTTTTTGAGCAGATAGATTAGATATACTTGTGATAATCAATACAAGTAGTAATAGGTAATTCAATTTTTTCATAGATATTGTTCGTTTTTTGCGCCACAAATATAAACAGTAATATTTGTTTTAGGGGTATTGTAAAACAGTTTTACATCTTGTCTTTCCCGAACAGAAAGACAAAACATAAAACCCTATAAGATAGCTAATTGAGCAACAACAAGGAGTTTTAATATTCTTGGTAAATGATTAATGGACCACCTTCAAACTCAATACGAAAACTTTCTCCCATCGATTCGTTTAAGGTTCCCTGATACATCATTTCAAGTTTCTGTTCTGTTAGAGAATAGCGCAAATTGGCAGTAGAAATAAGGGTTTCAGGATTTGGTGAGAAAATTGAAACCTGCTGTCTGGTATAACTTTCAAAATTTTTGGCTCTCAAAATCGGCGTAAACACACCATAACTGGTCAACATTTTAACCTTAATTTTTCTGGCATATCCCGGAAGTAAAAATACATTCCCAATCATATGATCATCCCTCTGACCAGTAGCTCCCACAATGACAACTTCCGAAAAATTATTTTCCAGACACCAGTTAATTGCTTTGGTTAAATCATTTGTATCCTGATTTGCAAAATGATGAATAATATCACGATATTTCCATTTTAGATCAGAATCTAAAGAATCTAAATCTCCTACAATTGCATAAGGTTCAATACCAGCCTTATCTAATTTATTAATTGCTCCATCGCAACAAACAATGTATTTAGAGGACTTTAGTTCTTTTAAAGGAATTTCGTGTTTAGGAAATGATCCATTTGCCAGAATAACAGCTTTCTTTTGCATGCTTATTTATCTAATAAGTACCTGAATTTGATTTTACTGAAGCAAAAGTAATTATTTGTTGGAGATTGCTTCGGAAGAAAGCATATCTTTTTTCCATTGCAAGTAGCCAACCAAAGCTAATACAGTATAGAAAAAGAATAAAATAGAAGTTGGATACAAGCCTTTATAAATGTACAATCCTAACGAAACGGCGTTTACAACAACCCAAACCAACCATTGTTCTAAAATTTTCCTTGCCAACATCCAAGTAGCAACAATGCTTAGAGCAGTTGTAAAAGCATCCCAGTAAGGAATTGATCCATCGGTATAATTAACCAACACAAAAGAAATAAGGGCATAAATTAGCATGCTTACCCCAAAAAGAATGAGGAATAATTCCTTTGTTAATCTAGTTACTGGAAGCTCCTTTTTGCTAATTCCTTTGGACCAAACAATCCATCCATAAATACTGATAATAACATAGTAGAATTGGAGTGACATATCAGCGTAAAGTTTAGCCACAAAAAACACATAGATATACATTACCGAAGTAAGTAATCCTACTGGCCACAACCATTTGTTCTGTTTTATTTCCAAATACAAGAAAATTAAACCAGCAATGGTTCCAACTATTTCAATAATATTATCGAGAATCCAATTCATTTTATTGGGCTATATTTTGCAGGGACACAACTTCATGTGTCCCTACAAATTTAATTAAAATCTTAGTGTTACTCCTGCAAGAAAATTAATTCCTGCTTGTGGGTAATAATATCTCCAAGTCTTTTCATCACCTTGTTCGTACCAGTTTCCACCGTAAGCATTGTTCTCATATTTCTTATCAAGAACATTGTTTATTTGCACGTGGAATAAAATTTCTTTCATCCAAGTGGGTTGAATTGCATAATCCATTCTGAAATTATGAACCAAGTAGTCATCTAACTTACGTTCCGTGTTTGAGGTATTATCAAAATACTGTTCCCCTACATACTTACTTATAAAGCTTAGACCTAAGCCTTTTGAAGGTGTCCAATTTAACACACTGCTACCAATAACCTCTGGAGAATAACTAATATGTGTATCTCCTAATTCTTTACCTTTGTATTCTTCATTCCAATTTTCATCGTAATAAGTAGAATATTCTGTAAAATCTTTAATGCGATTACGACTTAAAGTTAAATTCGCATCCCATTTTAAATTCGAAAGAAGTTGTACTCCCCAAATAAATTCAATTCCTGCTCTGTAACTCTTGTCAACATTTGTCATGATATCCGACCCAACATTATTTTTTTCACCAGTTGGAACCAATTGATCACGGTAATACATGTAATATACGTTTGCACCAAAAGTCGCTTTCGCAGATTTAAAATTGTATCCCAATTCGTAATCAAATAATGATTCTTCCTTTGGAAAACTTGTTATGTCTTCCTTTGCATCTTTATAATTCGCTCTTGTTGGCTCTCTATGAGCTAAGCCAAATGAAGCATAAGCAGTATTTCTATCGTTAATAGTATAATACAAGCCCATTTTAGGATTGAAAAAATCAAACTTATGATCTTGAACTAATGGTTTCAAATCATCATCATTTCCAGTCATACTGTATGAAATGTGACGATACTGAACATCTCCATATACATTTAAATGATCACTCAACTCAACACTAATTTTAGCAAAGGTATTGTAATCTGTTTTTTCACCATTGTTAAAATACCACTGATAACCATTTTTCACACCGCCATTTTGAGCCCATAGAATATTTCCAAAATGATCTCCATCATAGCGATTCCAAGCTCCCCCAAAAGATGCATCCACGCTATTTTTCTTGTAATTTAAAGAGTAGGTAAATCCGTAAAAATCATTCTTCAACCATTTTTGGCGAGTTAAATCTGTTGAGCTAACTTCTTCTGCGCCATATATTGGATTGCTTAATCCATATTCAGCATAACTTTCATCTTCTTTGTATTGCTCGTAAAATCCTTTACCCTTGGTATAATGCAAGGCCGCATTCATGTTCAAATTCGAAGTCAGTTCTTGTGAATAGAATAACTGATAATGTGTCTGCTTGTAGTTATCTGTCTGGTTGTCGTAATAACGTGTAACACCATTTTCGTCGGTAAATTCACCCGCTGGATTATATTTTCTGTCTTCTACAACACTTTCATCCGGGTTGTTAACAGTAGGATTTCCCCACCAAGAAATACCAGTTTTCTGATCACCACTCATCACATTGAACTTCAACATGCTTTTTTCTTTGTAGTAAGTTCCACTAACAAAGAAAGATTCATGATCTGAAAATGCACGATCAACAAAACCATCTGATTTTAAACGAGAATAACGTGCATCAAAACTAAACTTACCATCTATTAATCCAGTTCCAACTTTAATTGTATTTCTAAACGTATTAAACGAACCAGCTACACTTTGCACTTCAGCATAAGGATCTGCATTAATCGTTTCGGTCTGGAAATTAATTGTTGCTCCAAAAGCTGCAGCTCCGTTAGTTGATGTTCCAACTCCACGTTGAATCTGGATGTTATCAACTGAAGAAGAAAAATCGGGCATATTTACCCAAAATACTCCTTGAGACTCAGAATCATTCAAAGGCACACCATTAACGGTTACATTAATACGAGAAGCATCAGTTCCACGAATTCTTAATGCTGAATACCCAACACCGCTTCCAGCCTCAGATGACACTACCATAGAGGGAGTTAGATTAAGTTGATACGGAATATCCTGACCCGTATTTTGTTTTCTAACATCATCGCTTGATAAATTCGTAACCGCTACTGGCGCTTTATTTCCTGCACGAGTGGCTGCAACTAGTACCTCATCGGCCATAATGGCAGATGATTCTAAACTAAAATCAAGACTGGTGGATTTTGTTACCTGAATTTCTTTTTGAGTACTTTGATAACCTAAAAATGAGACTACAAAATTGTATTTTCCTTCTTTTAGGTTTTGAAACTTGTAATCGCCATAAGAGTTGGCTACAGTTCCTAAATAAGTTCCTTTTACTGCAATAGTTGCACCTGGAAGTGCTTTCCCTGCTTTATCGGTTATTTTACCTGTTAGGGTAAGTTGAGAGAATCCGATAAAACAAACAAATTGCAATAGAATTAACACGCTAGCTCTGCGCAATACAGAGTTCATCTTTCTTGTAAACATTGTTTAAAAGTTAAAACGTTAATAAAATATTGCAATGAGGTTTTCTTAAGATCAGGTAGGCGAAGAGTTAATTCGCAAGTTTTTCCTACGCCGGCATTACCCGGATCAGGTAAATATCAATTTTAATAATAATTGATATAAGGGTATGATCTCAGCCCGTATTATTAAGGCACCCCACTGTGATTTTGCGTCAAAGGTAATCTGAAATAGTTCAAAAACAAAAAAGTCGGCAAATTGCCGACTTTTTTTTAAAAACTTTTCTCTTAATTCTAGTTTGTTGCATCAGGATGATTCACATTAAAAATATCCTTGATGGCTTTAATAAATGTTTTCTTAGGTAAGGCTCCTTTAGCCATTGTTGGTTTTCCTTCTTTCGGGATAAACAAAAATGTTGGCATGCTTTTAATACCAAACGCAGCCGAAACTTGAGGGGATTTATCTACATCAACCTTATAAATTTGAATGTCAGTTCCATATTCTTTTTGAAGCTTAGCCAAAACAGGAGCTACTCGTTTACAAGGACCACACCAGGTTGCATAAAAATCAACAATCACTGGTTTATCACCTTTATAAGCCCACTCTTTACTATTTGTAAAATCAAACACTTTTTCTTTAAAACTATTATCATCTAAATGAATTACTTTAGGTGACGATTGCGAAAATGCGCTTAAACTAAGTAATGTTGCAAATAATATAAAATATAACTTCTTCATCTTTTCTAATTTTGGAGGTATTTTTCCCAAACTTACTACCTCAAATTTAACTTCCTCATCTTTTTACTCTCCAACAAAAATGATGATTTTTCTAAAAACTTCTTAATCGGTAAGGAGCTTTAACAAATATTTAAGTCAAAAAATTACTCTTTTACTCCTAATACATCCTGGAAAGCTTGCTTAAAGGATTCTTTAGGTAAAGCACCTTGCGCCATTTGTGGCTGTCCATTTTGTGGAACAAATAATAATGAAGGAATACTCTGAATTCCAAAGATCGAAGCCAATTCTTTCTCTTCCTCTGTATTAATCTTATAAATTTCAAGCTTCTCACCATACTCTTTCTTCAAATCTTCAAGAACCGGAGCTACAGCTTTACAAGGTCCACACCAATCAGCGTAAAAATCAATTACACAAGGCTTATTTCCTTCAAATTTCCAGTCCTTATTATTTTCGAAATCAAACACCTTTTCTTTAAAAGATGCTAATGTTAAATGTTCTACCATAATTTTTACTATTAAAATAATCTACTTATTATTACATCTATAAATCTACATATTTTTATTATGCAATTTGTATGCCATATTCAAAATTCACTTATTTTTATAGATTCCATATAAATAATTGTAATTTTGTCAGCGAAAAGAGCTTTGGTTTTATTTTATTGACATACTCAAAGCCAAAATAGATATAACACCACAGATCTAAATCTGTTAGAAAAGAAATCAAGTGAAAGAACATTTAACACACCCTATATTCCCAATATTATCAGAAATTGTGACCAAAGAAAACCTTGAATCTTATGTGATAGGAGGTTTTGTTAGAGATCTGTTTCTAGAAAGAGGATCAAAAGATATTGATGTTGTTGTGATTGGTAGCGGCATTGAACTCGCTAAGAAAGTTGCTGAAAAAGCTGGCAATACGAAAGTTTCTATTTTTAAAAGCTATGGTACAGCCATGCTTAAATACAAAGGATTCGAGGTTGAATTCGTTGGGGCACGTAAAGAATCTTATCAGCGTGAATCTCGTAACCCAATTGTTGAAGACGGGACTTTGGATGACGATCAAAAAAGAAGAGATTTTACAATTAACGCATTAGCCTTAAGTTTACATCGAGATAATTTCGGCACACTACTGGATCCATTCAATGGAATAGATGATTTAAATAAAAAAATCATTAAAACTCCAATGGAACCTTTAATTACCTTCTCGGATGACCCGCTAAGGATGATGCGAGCAATTCGTTTTGCAACGCAACTGGATTTCAAGATTTCAGATGTAACTTTTGAAGCAATTAAAGCCAATAAGGATAGAATTCATATCATCTCGAAGGAAAGAGTTATTGAAGAAATGAACAAAATAGTTATGTCGGCTAAACCCTCAATTGGTTTTAAATTACTTGACGAGGCTGGTTTACTGGAATTGATATTCCCAGAGTTTCAGAAACTAAAAGGTAGAGAAACACGAAATGGTATCAGTCATAAGGACAATTTCTACCATACACTTGAAGTGCTGGATAACCTGTGCTGCCACTCTGACAACTTATGGTTACGCTGGTCGGCTTTACTTCACGATATTGCCAAGCCTAAAACTAAAAAGTTTGTAAAAGGTATTGGTTGGACCTTTCATGCTCACAATTTTATTGGTGAGAAAATGGTTCCAAAGATTTTTAAGAATATGAAACTACCTTTGAATGAAAAAATGAAATTCGTTCAGAAAATGGTTTCTCTGCATATGCGACCGATTGTTCTGGCTCAGGAAGTTGTTACTGACTCAGCTATTCGTCGCTTACTTTTTGATGCTGGTGATGATATTGAAGAGTTAATGCTCTTGTGCGAAGCAGATATCACTTCAAAAAATGAAGCTAAAGTCAAGAAGTTCCTCGATAACTTCCAATTGGTTCGTAGCAAGCTGAAAGAAGTTGAAGAAAAGGATGCTATCAGAAATTTCCAGCCACCAATTAGTGGTGAAGAAATTATTGAAATGTTCGCCCTTAAGCCATGCAGATTAATAGGTGACATAAAACTAGCAATTAAGGATGCAATATTAGACGGTATAATTCCTAATGAACATGATGCCGCTTACGAATTCATGATAAAAAAGGGCAAAGAATTAGGTCTCGAGCCAGTCAAAAAATAACAACAATTAAAACCTCTGAATTCGTTCAGAGGTTTTTTTTTGATTTGCTAACCTTTGCATGCTAAATAGCAGTATCAAATAAAACAATAATATCTACTTTTGCTGCCTGAAAAAAATCTAACTGAGAACCTAATATAAAACTAAACTCACATGGCATACGTTGACAATACAATGATTATTAGAAGGGATCTTTTGGCAAGAATGGCTGACCTTTTTAATGACGGGAAATTAGTGGAAGGATTGGATCGTATTCCTCTGGAAATGGCACCTCGAAACAGAGAAAACTCTGATCGCTGCTGCATTTTTAAAGAAAGAGTTATCATCAAAGAAAAGCTTATTCCTCTTTTGGGTTTCGAATTGGAAGAAGATCGTGATGAACTTAAAACCTTAGGTGAATACGCTACTGAAGCTCTTGAAAGAGAAAATCCAATAGATAAAATCCTTACCGTAGTAGATGAAGCTTGTACATCTTGTGTACAAAATTCATATATCGTTACGAATCTTTGTAAAGGTTGTGTGGCTCATCCATGCATGATGAATTGTCCTAAAGAAGCTGTTAGTTGGAACGCAAACGGACAGGCTCAAATCGATCCTAAAACCTGTATCAACTGTGGTATTTGTATGAATGTTTGTCCTTACCATTCGATTATTTATATGCCGGTTCCTTGCGAGAATGCATGTCCCGTCGGAGCTATTACTAAAAATGAACATGGTAAAGAGCAAATAGATGAAGACAAGTGTATCGACTGTGGAAAATGTATTACAGCCTGCCCTTTCGGTTCTATCATGGAGAATTCTCAGATTATCGATATTATGAAATCGCTTAAATCTGATCAAGAAACTATTGCATTAGTCGCTCCTGCTTTATATGGTCAGTTCAAGTTTAAAACAGAGAATGTAATTGGAGCTATAAAAGAATTGGGCTTTCACGATGTTATTGAAGTAGCTAAGGGTGCTAATGTAACTACAGAAAATGAAGCTGATGAATTATTAGAGCGTCTGGAAGACAAAGCTCCTTTTATGACCACATCATGTTGTCCTGCATATGTTTCAGCTGTGAAAAAACACATCCCAAATATGGAGCAATATGTATCTCATACAAAAAGCCCGATGTATTACGCAGCAGAGATAGCAAAGAAGCAATATCCTAATGCAAAAGTTGTTTTCATAGGTCCTTGTATCGCTAAACGACGCGAAGGAATGTCAGATCCAAACGTTAATTACGTTATGACTTTCGAAGAGTTATCCGGACTATTTGCAGGTTGGAATATCAATATTGATGGTAATGCTATTGAATTGGATAGAAGCATTAAAAATCATGGACGTGCATATGCTGCTAGTGGTGGAGTTGCTCAATCGGTACTTGAAGTTAAACCATACGTTAATATTAAACCAGTTATTGTTAACGGTATCGATAAAAAGAAAATAAACATGCTAAAAGCTTTTGCCAAAACAGGGAAAACAAGTGGTAACTTTATTGAAGTTATGGCATGTGAAGGCGGTTGCATTGCGGGACCTAGCTCAAACTACGATCCTAAGACAGGTAGTAAATTATACGAAAAGAATCTCTCAGAAATAATTTCTGCAGAATAAAAAAATCAAAGATGGCTATCAAATATTGGTAGCCATTTTTATTTTCTCCATAAATCTAAAATAACAGGCAAGTGATCGCTGAAGCCGTTGTTATATTTGTATCCTACAAAACTTCTAAATGGTTTTTCGCCATAATAAGTATGATCTTCCTCCAACAAAAAACTAGGCTTAAATAGGCTCATTCCTGTACTTTCACAATACAAACAACCCGTCTTATTTAGCAAGCTTCCCGATACAATAAATTGATCGAGCATTCCCCACTTTCCTTGGTATTTATGACTACCTATCCCCGTTTTATTCAGAAATAAGCCTGCTAAATTATAGAGTTGGTTGTTCTCAAAAGAATCCTTAGGCATAAGCGCTTTTAATACCATCTGTATGGATTTATCGTCTGGATAATCATTAAAATCTCCCATGATTATAATTTTAGCCTTGGAATCACTTTTAAGGATTTCGACTAGTTTACTTTTCAGTAATTCAGCAGCCGATAATCTTTTGTGTTCTGAATCAAACTGACCGCCCCATCGCGAAGGCCAATGATTTACAAATACATGCAGCGTATCATCCGTATGTGTTTTTCCTTTCACATACAGTATTTCACGGGTTGTAGAACTGCATTCACCTTTGTAAACTAATTGCAGAAAGGATGTATCAATGGGTTGAAAGGTTCTTGCCTGATAAATTAAAGCAACGTCAATTCCCCTTCTATCGGGTGATTCACGATGAATAATTTGATATCCTGCATTGTTTAGGTACCCAATTTTAAATAAACCATCCAAAACAAAACGATTCTCAATTTCACAAAGGCCAATTAAATCTGGAAACTCCCATGCTCCCGCTGATAAAATCACTTTCCCTATTTTTTGAGATTTCTTTTGATACTTATCCCATGTCCAACTTCTTTCTCCCTGAGGAAGAAATTCATCATCCAGGGTAAGAGAATCATTAAAACAATCGAATAGGTTCTCCACATTATAAAATAGAACTCGAAAATCGCCCCTTTTATCCTTTTCACTTCCATCAATAATGGATTGTGCGAAGACACTTACTGAAAGTGCTAATAAATACGTTAGAAGAAGAATTGTTCTCTTCATTTTAATTCATTTCAAAATATTCATATGCTCCCATATCCGGAGCAATGTCTTGATCTCTGCGATTAGCATTTAGATCTAACCAATTGTCCTTGTTTAGTTCAATATTTCCTTTGTTAATAGCAGGAGATTCGACTTGCAGTCCAAAATCAAACTCAGTAAGATCAATAAATAAAGGATTTTCATTGAAAATGCAATTTTTAAAAACAGCCGCATAGTCTAGTTGAAAAGTACTTCCTAGTTTTAAGAGTGTATTCTCAACTTCAACTTTCTCTAAAGGCTCCACTTCTAATTCATTAATTCTTCCACTCCAAACAATACTATTACTGATTTTCAGATTGCCTTCTCCTGTTCCTTTATAAAAAATGACAGGATCGGTTCTTGGAGAAAAAGACCATAAATTGTAGAATGTGGATTGATAAATCTCATAGATTGCATCACCTTCCATTCTTAAGCATTCTTGGCCACAATTCGTAACCAATAAATCATGAGCAATGATCGATGCATTCTTGGCTGAAATTCCATTTTGTGAAAAATTTCGAATAAAAGCATAAGATAAATTAACAGGAACACCTGCCATTGTACGATCAAAACTTAAACCATTAATGCCATCTTCCAAAACAAAATGCTCCAACACGGAAGAGGTACTTTCCTCGTAAAAATAGATTCCATCCCACTGTCCCGGAGCATTTTCATACAATTCTTCTAAACGAGTACTGCCAAAATAAACAGGTCGTTCAAAAGTGCCATTCACACTCAATTTCCCTTTAACATGTATACCTGCATCTTTGTAAAAATAGATTTTCGCTCCTTCTTGTATGCTAAGTTCTGTTCCTTCAGTAAGCCAAGTAGGCTTAAGAAGCACATAAGGCCTGTTTCCGGTCCAAATTGCAGACTCAGTAATATCTTCATCAATTAAATGAACATCTTGCGCAAAAGTCTCTAAAGTTATCCTCTGCACATTCCCATTTGCTTCAATAACAATTTGATCTTTTAACAAGCGAGGAGCATCCTCATCTTTTGGGCTTAAACTCACCTCTACAAAAACATACAAACTATCCTTAGCATTCAATTCTATATTCTGAACTAGATTCGATTGTTTACCATTTACATTTATACGATATGGTGTTTCGGTTTTATAAAGATATATACTTGAAATTTTCACCGCTTTTGATGATGGATTATAAATTTTCAACTGTTTGGTTGTGGATTCAAATCCAGTAAACAAAGTATCAAAAGCTACTGTGTCTGTCGAAAATGTAAACTTAAAATGAGGATCTGAAACAAAGTCATCTTCTTTATCACAAGAAAGTATAGAAATTGATATCAAAAAGAAAAAAAGAAGACGTATTGAAAACATGGCTTACTTATTTAAATCAAACTTGAAGATAAAAAAAATCCGGTATTTTATGTGAAAATACCGGATTCATATCTTGTGTAAATTTTCTAAAAGAAAATATAGCTTTTACTATTTCGCTTGTAGCGAGATGTTTTTGTTTTACTAAAATTACGATCTGCAGCTCTTCTTTCTCTCAATCTATTTTCCCTCTTCATCTTGTTAGGAATATCAAAATTAATTCCTAAAGTTATTTCATGAGTTCCATCACTACTATCAGCAATTAAGTTATCGGTATAATGATCGTATGAATAACCGATGTAATATTGATTGTAATTAACACCAACCATTCCAACAATTTGATCGTTTGTTCGATATGATGCAGCCATCCAAAAATGATGAATATATACCTTTGCTGAAATATCGTAATACAAATCTGAATCCATTGTTTTACGAACAATTACCGATGGCTCGATATCTACAAGATCACGCAAGTGAAATGTATAACCTGCTGTTGCATAAAAATGACGTTTCATGATATCATCATCAATATTGTTATCACCCATTTTTACAGATGATTCGAATAAGTGTGCAGCCGATGCACCAATAAAATAATCATCATTGTATAAATAAAGACCAAAATTGGCATCAGGAACGTAAGAAACCTCATCCGGACCAGCCTTTGGATCATTCACTGGAATGTATCTCTTATCGAATTTAAACTGATAAAATACACCTCCCAAACCAAATGAAAGCTTAGTGCCAGTTTGCCCTAATTTCGATCTTGTTAATTGAATGTGATAAGCATATGATAATTCAATTCCTGTTCTGGCTACTTCTCCTGCACGATCATTAAAAAAATATCCTCCCAAACCAACACCTCTTGACTTATTACGACGCGACAAAGGATTTCCTTTCACGTTACAGGTTGTGCATTTGTTACTCATATTTTTATTAAAACTTAAAGCCTGTGTTTCAGGAGCTCCTTCGACTCCAGACCACTGCTGCCTTAAGCTTAATCGCAAAGGTGAGTACATCCTACTTCCCGCCATTGCAGGATTCAGTAAAAACCCATTCTCTACATACTGACTGTAAAGAGGTAGTTGTTGGGCCTTTCCTTGTGTGAATGCAAAAAGTAACATTCCCAGAACAATTATTTTTATTCTCATTCGAATTTTAGGGTCAGTTTTATTAGTAATCAATTAACGAAGAATAGTAACAGTTCCCATTATTGGCTTTTCATCATCAAGCTCTACGGCATAATAATACGAACCAATTGGCAGTGATGTATTGCCATCTGCTCCTGTCCAAGGAGTACCGCGATACTCGTTACCTGTTCCACTAAATTTGTAAACGGCTTTCCCCCATCGATCGTAAATAACGATCTTAAGATATTGCACAAACTCTATTCTTTCTAAATCCCAATAATCATTATAACCATCACTATTTGGTGTAAATGCTTTTGGTATCTTAATTCTTTTCTCAAATAAATACTCCAGATTAATAGTCGAATCTAAAACACATCCATTGGCATCAATAATATTGATATCATAATTTCCTCTAGGAAGACCATCATTATACAATCCAGTATAATCAATGCCATTCCAATTAATCGTGTATGCTTCAACTCCACCTACAACATCTAAACTAATAGCTCCATCATTAGCATCCACTGTCGTTGGCCTTACAGCCTCTATTTCTAATGCAAGTGCTTCCGGTTGATCTAAAACAACACTTGAAGTATCGGAACAACCATGATCATCAATTACTTTCACCTCATATCTACCAATATAAAGCTCAGTCGCCTCTTCCGTCTCCTGACCATCTGACCATTCTATTGTATAAGCAGGGGTTCCTCCACTAATATCAACCGTGGCACTACCTTTATTCTCTCCATAACACAACACATCTGTGAAATTATTCACTTCAGCGATTAATGTATCCGGTTGATTTAAAGTCATTCCTCCGTTAGCTTCGCAACCATTCTTATCAACAATAATGTAATTATAGTCTCCTGTTTCTAAATCATAAATATCTTTAGTGATACTACCATAATTATCCCAATTTACCAAATACGGACCTGTACCATCTTCTATTTCAAGCTTAAGCCATCCATCTTCTAAACCATAACAAGTAGGTTCGTAAAAATCAACAATAGAGGCAATAATTTCTGCTGGCTCTGTAATTTCAAAGTTAACAGTCTCAGATGGGCAACCTCTGCTGTCGGTCAATTTAACTGAATAAGAACCTGCCGCTAGGTTTTGTTGATCTTCTGCGTTTGGATCAACTCCTGCACCGCCCCATAAATAAGTATAACCTGGTGTTCCTCCTTGTGGATGAATATTAATGTATCCATCGTTTAATCCATAACAAGAAATATCTTTTTTCCAGAATTCAGCAACCAATTCTTTTGGTTCTGCAACTGTTACTTGAAGGCTTTGCTCTTCGTAGCCAGGATCTCCAGCGGAATCATATACTGTTACGGTGTACGTTCCGGCTTTCAATCCACTTACATCCTTATCTGTACTTCTAAAATAATGATCACCTGTCCAACTATAAGTTAGGTTAGCGACATCACTCTCACCTAATACGCCAACTTCAATTGCCCCATCAGAACCTCCCGGACAAGTTGTATTGGTTTTTGAAGTTACAAACAATAATAATTTTGTAGGCTCGTGAACTTTTTTCGAATCTTCAATTCTACATTCATTCGCATCCAAAACAACAACTTCGTAAACACCCATTTCTAAACCAGAAATCGAAATATTTCCACTTACGTTTGATGATTCAGAAAAAGAATATCCATTTGGACCTGAAACTAAGAATATATATGGTGCAGTTCCTCCGGTTACATCAGCCGTTAAAGTACCATCACGTTCACCTGCCGCTGAAATATCAACAGTAGCAACTGTTAATCCAAGAGAGTTTGGTTCAATAATAACTTGACTACCCGAAACTGAACATCCATATTCAGAAGTAACAGTATAATCATACGTACCTGGCTCTAAATCTAAAATGTGTTTTGCTGTAGATAAGAAACCTGTACCGTTTGTCCATTCAATCGTATATTCTGCAGATCCAAAATCAATATCTAATTCTATTTCTCCATCGGCAGCATTATTACAACTCACATTTTTTACATTAGCAATACTCACCAATAAAGGATCTGGCGTTAACAACTCATAGGTGGTTGAAACTGTTTGCCCTGCAGAAGTTGCAGTTACAGTATAAGTTCCTGCAGCTAATGTAGAAATTGTTTGCCCAACACCTGAGTATCCCGCAGGACCAGACCAAGTATAAGTAAAGCTTCCGTTTCCTCCAGATGCATTTGCTCTTAATTCTCCAACCGGACTACCAACACAACCTACGGCTTGTAGTTCTTCAATGTAAGTGAAAACCATACCCGGTTCATCAATTATTATTGATTTCTCAACGGTTGAACATCCTGAAGCATCAGTTGCTACAACAGTATAAACACCTCCAGCCAAGTTCTCTATCAAGAAAGAATGATCATCGTAATCATCAGGACTTGTAGAAGTATAACCACCAGGTCCACTTACTGTAAATATATATGGAGCTGTTCCTTCTTGAGTTTCAATAGCAAGAATACCATCATTCACTCCAGCGATTGTTATGTGTTGCTCTACAACCAAACCTAACTGAATGGTATAACCGAGATTTAAATCAACAACATCTTCGGAAGAACAATTATTTTTATCTGTAATTAATAAACTGTAATCTCCAGCGGCAATATTTTCGATATTCTGATCGTAAGATCTAAAATCATTTGGTCCTGACCAACTATAGTTATAACCACTACCTCCACCATAAGGAGTAACTCTGATAATACCATTATTAGAATTTTCACAAGTAGGTAGTACTACATCTTCAACTAGGAAGCCTATTTCACCAGGCTCTGTAACTGTTACATTCGATTCATAAACACATGAATTTGCATCTTCAATTCGCAGTATGTAATCTTTAGGAGTCAAGTTTGGAAAGATTCCTGTGGAACTTTCTACACCATCTAAATAATATTGGTAAGAAGGAGTTCCTTGTTTTGCTTCAATAAATATCTCACCAGAATCTTCACCATTACAATTAGCAGGTTCAATCACCAACTCATTTGGCACTAATTCCAAAGGTTCATTTAACTCATAACTTAATACAGATACACAATTAACCGCATCAGTTACGCTTAGCTCATAAGTACCTCCTGCTAATCCTGTAATATTTGCTGAACTTGCAGTATAGCCAGATGGACCAGTCCATGCATAAGAATAATCAAGAACTCCACCAGTAATATTAGGGGCAAATTGTCCGTTATTATCATTGTAACAAAGCAAATCTGTACCATTCAAATCCATAACAATTTCCGGGTTTGAATTAATCGTCACTAATTCATCTAGAGTTGTACAAGAATTCTCATCTCCAACATGAACTGTATAGTCACCAGAATAAAGACCTGTGATATTTTCACTAGCCTGCAGAACATTATCTAAAAAGTACGAAAGACTTCCTGTACCGCCGGTTGCAGTAATTAAAATTTCTCCTTCTGGAACCGTAAAACAAGTCAGGTCTTTTTTCGTGATATCATCAACCAATAATTCGTACGCGTCGAAAATATTTACGACCGTATCAAACTCGCAATTTTTACCATCCGCTACCGTAATGTTATATTTTCCAGGAGTTAGGTTTAATGCTGTACTTTCCCAAGTCAATTTATTGGTTGAAGTTAAAGGAGTAAAATCAGTTCCCGCTTCATCAACCCAAGTAAATTGATATTCAGGGTACAACTGATTAGTAACCTCAGCAATAATACGACCATTTCCTTCACCGAAACACTTCACATTATTTGCCGTTATTGCCAAAGAAACATTTGATTTTGTTCCTAATACAACCTCTATAATTGATTCAATTTTACACTGTAAACCATCAACAATATTAATTCCATAGTTGACATCAACTTTATAGAAACCTGTTGCATCAACTTCAATAATAGCATTTGTTTCTCCAGTTAATGCTTCATAAGGATCTGTTGTACCATCTGCACTATAATACCATTGGAATGTTGTATTGTTATTAATTGGGAAACGAGTTACGTGATCCAATACAGCAATTTCACTACACCACTCTTCCCTTGGCTGATCAAAACTATCTTCGAACGAAGGTGGATCTATTTCTCCTGTAGGATCAATTTTCTCATAAAATCCTGTGCTGTTGTCATTCTCATAATGATAATTAACAGGATGATCTCCTGCTGTTCCCGATGAACCCGCAATATCAGTTAATGCCGAATTGTAAATCTTTTCAAATAAACCTGATGGTTTATGAATAAATGCCTTATCTCCAGGAATACTTGCTTTTAGAAAAACATATGAACAACGAACACCCTCCATTTTTAAATCATAAATAACAGTAATTGTTTTTCCTGATTCGATTGTATTGTTCTCGTATCCAAGTGTAAATTCAAGGTTGTCGAAAGTATTGTCTCCAAAAATCTGACCTTGTTCCATAAATCGAACTGATCCAAAAGTACCTTTGCCACTACCTAGAATCTTTATTATTCCATTGTTATTGAAATCTACAGAGCCGAAAGTTACATTCGCATCTGTTTCGCAATAAATTCCTCCGCCATTTTCAAAAGTAATTGCAGTAGAACTTGCAATAAAATCCAAACCTCCGTCGGTATTCATTTTCATATTCCATGAATTGTTCGCATCAGAAATTACACTGACTAAAGAACCAGACATATCAAATTTTCGAACTGCATAAAAATCTGCTAATGATAAAGAACTAAACTTACCAATCGTAAAATCATTTCCACCGGTTGTAACAGAACCACTTTCTATATATAAATCTCCCGACGTAATCAGACTTGAATTCCATACCCAAGCTTGATCATCACCGTTAAAAATAACATCTCCATCCATTGATTTATTAGCAAAATCAACCACTTTATCACCAGCTAATCCATCACCTATAAAATCAAAGGTACCTCTCATACTCATTGACATGGTTTCTGTTAAATCCATAAAACCACCTAATTCAAGTCGAGCATCAACAGTAAAATTAGCATCTGGATCAACATCATCATACCAAGTCATGTTATGACATTTGCCATCGGCAAGCAACTCAACTAGTTTACTTCCTAGAAATGAGTTTGCAGTAAAAAACACATCATCGTTCAAAGTAGGTACACAACCTTCTTCACTACCATCAGCAGCACGACTCCAATTTTCGTGATTACCCCAGCTATCGTCATCACCATTTCCAGTCCAATACAAAGCAATCGGAGCAACCACTCCATCTATTGTCCATCCTGCAACATTACCAAGGTCAAATGAATTCGCAGCAGTATAGCTTGCTCCGTTAGAAGCGTCACCAACAATATCTTTTAATTGCAAGAAATTGCCAACAACATCATTAGCTGCTAAAATTGTTGTCTCTTTTCCAGCTCCATCCTTTGATGAATGTAAATATATAGGTGCAAAACAGCTACCTTCTGCTAAAAGGTAATCCATCTCATACGTTTTCCCATTTTGAAATTTAAATTCGAAACCACGGCCTAATTCAACCGTTCCAAATTTATTTTTGCCATTTACAGAGCCATTTTCTTTAAATTGCAAATAATCAACATAAGGTGTAATTCCAGAAAATCCAGAATCTAACTCTCCATCCTTCTCAAAAATTAATTTATTAAATGAAATATTGTGAGTTGTAGCACCTGCAATAAATACCTCCGCATCATCAACAAAAGTAATTGTACTGTTTGTTGATAAAAACTCAAAACCTAAATCTAGGTATGCATCAGCCAAATTAATGTAAATAGATCTTCCTAATACATCCTCCTTACCCGTAATGGTAATATTCGAATTTTGAATGTCTAATCCACGAGTATTGATCCCCTCAGTAGGATCTGTTGAAGTGATACTCTTGCATTCCAAGTCATTACCATCAGTAATCAACTTACCATATCTGATAAAACAATCACCCTCTATTTGCATGTTGTCGAGCAATTTCCATTCTCCACCATTACCATCAAACTCAACGATATTTGGAAACACATAACCAAAGGTATTAATCACCTGTGGTTCGACTGCTCTAAAGTAAAAATCAACCATCGCTGATAAATCAATATCAACAGCAGAATTAAATATTAATGACCCATAGATATAAACACCTGTAATATCAGTCGTTCCCATTTCAAAATTAGGTCTCGCCCCTTCGGAACCAGTCCAATCCATTGTTCTACAGCGGATATCACTTGCCCCTGTATATACAGTTTGTTCCGTATCCGTAAATGATGCAATATCAAAAAACACATTATCCTTAGCTGTCGGCACACAACCATCTGCTACAGTAGCTCCTGATGTTGTAGCCCAATGACTAGGATCATCCCAATTCCCTGTTCCACCAATCCAATACAAATCTGTCCCTGCTGGTTCATCTTCAAACTTCCAACCATCAGCCCCACCTAAATCGATAGAAGCTTTAGCGATAAATACATCCGCTGGCTGCGCTTTTACATTTAAAATATTAACTGAATTTGCAGTGATACTAGTAACTCCTGTTTTGGCTTCAAAAATAGCCTGATCTGCTCTTGATCCTGTAATATCTATAGTTCCTTCACAAGCTCCATTTGCGATTAAATTGCCCAGAATATATTTTTGAGTACTTTCAAACACATAAGTTTTACCTACTGCTAACTGAATACTTTCCACAGCAAAACTTACTTCAGAATCATTTTTCTTTCTAAAATATGTATTGCCATTTAGTACTAAATTATTAAAAGTGATGTCATCTGAAAATGTATCAATATATGCGTTGCCATCAGCGTCTTCAAACGTTACATCGTAAAATGTTACTGGCACAGCTCCTTTAGATATTATTAAATCTCCTCCGGTTGTAAATATAATTTCTGAAGTTCCTGAATTCAATGCAAAACCATCAGGGGAAATCTCAAATCGTTCTAATCTAAACTTTGTAGCTCCTAGAGTTAAAGATCTGGTATTGTCAATACCGAAATTAGAAATGAAACTTCCTGCTTCCATATCTTGATCATTAGAGATTAAATCTCCATTCTCCAATACTATTGTTCCTGTCGTATTCAAAGCGCTATTTAATGTCCAATCTCCAGCATCCCAAGTCCCGTCATCTTTCTGCGTTCCTTCAAAATTCAAATCACTAAGCAAAGTTACTGCACCAGCATCTATTGTCGCTGATGAAATCGATTTAAAATAAAATTCGCCAGAATAAGCAAAATTGGAGCCATCCATTCCTGAAAAATCAGTTGATCCGAAAATGCAAATTGGCTGATCTCCAGTAAAACTCATCAGGTTTGCATTTGTCCAAGTCATATCTAAACATTCGGCTGATTTACCTCTATCAGATATATTAACCTCGTAGCTATTGGTAACATTAGCATCATCAAAAACAACAATATCTTTACGATTTGGCAAACATCCGCCAAGCCAGTTATCTGCTGTAAACCAATCACTATCTGTATTTCCAGTCCAATAAACGGTTCCACCTACTAAATCATTAGGAAAAACCCAACCATCGTATCCTGAAATCCCAATAGATTCGGCGGCAGTAAGTGTACCAATACTTCCAATTACATTTACATCTTCAATTCTTAATCGAATCAAATCGGTTGAAGCAACATCGCATTCGAAGAAAGCAATACCGCCTTCGCCTTTGAAAGTAATGTAATCAGAACATGTTCCGTGAGCAACTAAACCTTCTGCAACCACTATTTTCTGTGTGCTTCCAGCCAAAAATAAGTATTGTTTACCTTTGCTAAATATCAACTTATCAAACTGATGATTACCTGCTATTTTTGCATTCCCGTTAAACAATAAGGATTCAAAACTTGGCTCTGTTACAATTCCTTCATTGGTTAAAAACACTTGGCCATCAGGGTAATTAAACACCACACGACCATAAGTTAAGTAATCAGAAGAGTTATTATAAAATTCAGCAGCATCTTTCGTCAATCGTATTTCTGAATTGGTACTTGTAATGGTAAAATTATTCCCTGCTACATTCCATGCTCTGGAAACGCCATCAGTAATAATAATATCCGAATTAGAAATATCAAGTGTTCGATACAAAGTACTGGTTGAAATAAATTGAGCTGTTGTAAGCTTAAAGCCTGCAGTTACAACATCACCTTCGATTAACTCTACTGTATTTAAAACCGTAAGATCAGTAGCGAATGTCCAATCTCCCGATCCGTTGAAGAATACAGGACCAATTATATCTTTGTTTAAAGCAATGGTATTTGAATTATCTCCACTAAACTGCGTGTCTCCAGAAAAATTCCAGGTACAATTACCTGCTGCAAGAGAACCATAAATCTCCATTCTATTTGTACCCTCAAGAGTTGAGTTATCGTCAATAATAAGATCCTTACATTCTGCAGGGACATCTACATTAACTACAAAAGTAGCTGGTATAATTGCATTGTTATTCCTTGATGGCACACAACCACTGTCCCAGTTTGAAGGGGTTCCCCAATTGCCATCTCCAGCAGTTCCAATCCAGGTATAATCGGCGGAAGAAGGAGCATTAAACGTCCAATTTGTATTGTTCCCACCAAGATTGTATGAGTTGTTTGCTACAAAAGGGATTGCAGTTCCAAGAGCATTAATATTCTGAACTTTTAAATAATTTAGATTTACTGCTGCCGCCGAAATATTTCCTCCAAAAGCATCACCAATCAAATTAACATATGCAAAACACTCTCCAAGTGCAGTAAAAGTTCCCTTTACATTCTGAGTCCCATTATTGATAGAATAGGTATGCCCTGCATTTAGTGTTAAATCATTAAAATCATTTTCACCTTTTAAACTTCCATCTAAATCAAAAGTTACGTCATGAAAAGAAGTAAGTATATTCGAGCTTTCAATTGCACCTTCGTTTCCAGTAAAAACAAGATCGTAAAATTCAATACGCTTTGTTCCTGATATTTGAATTGTGGAATTACTTGAACTAACTACAATCTTGGATGTTCCAGGATATAGGTCTAGGTTATCAGCCTGGAATGAGATGACAGGATTACCGCTTTTTTGAAGGTTAACTGTTGAAGCGTTTAAATACAACTCTCGAGAAACCGAATTTTCTGAAAGAATACTACCACATGTTAATTCAGCCTCAATACTTAAGACTCCTTGATTAAAATAAATGGTATTATCCAAAAGGTCCATTGTGCTGGTTATTCTCCAGCCTCCATTGTTTTCAAAATAGAAATCGCCATTAAAGGTATTTCCTCCAAAATCAATTTCATTCCCTAAGGTGTTAGCTCTAAAATAAAGTGGACGATCCAAATCAATGATCATTTGATCATTGAATTTCACACCACCATAAATAACCAGATAATGCGCAACATTATTATCTGTTTTTAGGGTAGGAACATTCTGCACATCCCCCCAATGCATATTTAAACATCTGGCAACACTTGTAATCGTTACTTCGGCATTAGGATTTGGAAATGAAAACTGATCAAAGTAGACATTATCATCTTTATCCGGCAATAAGGCTAATGGATTCACTTTTCCACCTGGCTGATCACTCCAATGTTGAATATCATTAAAGTTACCTGATCCTCCAATCCAGTAGAAATCACGCGCTTCCGCAGACAAATAAAGAAATTGTAATATTATAATTAATAGTATACTAGTTGTATTCCTTTTCATAACAATTTGTTTTCCAATAAACCGACTTCCTAATTACCTTAGGCAGAAACATATATTCTTAGTGTTAAAGAATCATTTGTTTTGACGAGAGAAAAATAAATAAGTTTCAAATTTGGGGAAAAATTTCAACATATTGATTATTACCCCATATTATTTCGTTCAATAAAGTCCATTTTAGTGAATTAATTAACTTGTGTTCATAATTTAACTAAATTTAAACATCATTACACCTATTAATTTCAGTAGTTTATAAAAAAAATCCCATTCTTGAACAAATTCAAAAATGGGATCAATATCCAAATAGGGATTTTATCATAAAAAATCAATTCGCTCAATATCCTCCCACTCAAAAGTCTGATATTCATCTTCTTTTAAGAACACAAGAACTCCTGCATTTTTATTTGAAACATCCGTTTGATCTCCTAAATATAACCTCTTTCCATTTTTAAGTTCAACAAGACAGTAATTATAAGCCATTGGCTTAATACTTTGAATGTTTCGGAATGGAACTGAAAAATCTAATTCATCATTTAATCCATTCAAAATCTCCGAATCCATAGCCTCATCTAAATCGTAAACAATTGTTCCTTCGTACGATTTGCCATCCTTTGTAAGTAATGTACCGAACAACCTTTTGGTTACCCTAAATTCTTTTTGACAACTTAGCTCATTCTGTGAAAATGGAATCAATTCTAAAGAAAGAAAATGGCTCCATGGGAAATCAATTCGTCCCACATTTGGAATACTTATAATTATACCTCTGTTATCTTTATTAACATCATTTTTTCCTCTTAAATCAAACTTCCGTCCAGAATGCAAACTAACTCTACTACCATTTTCAATTTTCTCGATTTCCTTTATTTTTGAAAAACTGATTGCTAAATCTCCATCTCGACTTCTTCCATCTAATTTATCGGAGCTTAATCGTTCATCATGATCCCACTGAATAAAACCTGTAAATTCACCTTTCGTAGTTATTAACTTCCCATATATAGGCTCTCCAAAATTTTCAATTCCAGATTTTGGAGGAGCTTTAAAATTGACCACATCGATTCTGTTCCAATCAATTTTAAGCAAGCCTAATTCTTGATCAATGATCCAAACCTTGGTTCCAACATCATTCGATCCACCAGTTAAATTAATGAACTTGCCATCGCGCAATTCCAAACTGACAGATTCTGAACCAGTAACAGAGATTGATTTAATATCGCCAAAACGACATGAAAATTTTCTGGCATAATCGCCCTGCAATGAATTACGGTCGCCATCTATTGTTAGCTCAATTCGATCCCAGTATTTTCTCTTTTTCAAATCTTGATTTACACGCTCTCTCGATTTAGGTAAGTATTTCACATATGGATTTTCTTCCTTTTCAGCATTAAAAACATCTGTCAAAAACACTTCTTCGTCATCCCAACGTATGGCACCACGATATACATCACCATCAACGGTAACAATATCACCAAACAAATAACACGGATAGCTTTGACTCTGAGCAATTTTAGAGCCTATTAATAGATATGTAAAAAGAAAAAAGAGTAAAATATTTTTCACTAAATTATCCATACTTCCTGATTTAATTATTATTCCATTCCGCTCGTAAGACGAAGTGAAAGGTCAAAAGTTACAGCAAATATCGATAATAAATTAGGCTATTTTTTACGAAAGAGGACTTGAATGTTTTTGGACGACTCGGCAGGAGTGAAAATTTGTAGCACCTCCCAATGAGAATCATAGTTAGCAATGACTTTTTTTAAATTATAAATCTTATGCAACTTCTCCGTAATTTCATCTGGTTTATCCTTAATCTCTTCAGCAATATCCCAAGCAAAGGATTCTAATCTGAAAAAAATTGATTGGTCGTTATTCGCTAATTTAACTTCTACCTCTGCTACCTGATTATCATCACTTAGTGGAATTGGAACACATATTTCTCTCATGACTTCGAAGTTTAAAATTTTAAAAAGCAGTATTTATTCGTACTTAATGGCTTTTATTGGATCCGATGTAGCAGCCCTAAACGATTGCCATGCAACAGTAAAAAGCCCTATGAATAAGGATACAACTAACGTAACCACAAAAACCCAGATACCTATTGATAGATGATATGGAAAATCACTCAACCATAAACTTAAAGCCCAATATGATATTGGCACTGAAATTAAGTTGGCGATTAAAATCAAGCGGATAAATTCTTTGGTCAACAAATACACTAATTTATTAACGGAGGCTCCCAATACTTTTCGAATACCAAGTTCTTTAGTTCTTTGTTCTGCCATAAATGAAGACAAACCAAACAGACCAAGTGAAGCTATAAGAATACTAATTAGTGAGAATAAAGAAAATATCCACATTAATCTTTCTTCATTCTCATAATTCTCTTTCATTTGGTCTTCTAAAAAGTCATACGAAAAAGACATATTAGGACAAAATTCATCCCATACTTTCTCGATATAAGCAATACTTTCTTTTCTATTTTCTGAATTTATACGCACATACAATACTCTCTTGTGGTTTTGATCATCGGAAACAATCAAACTCATTGGCTCAACAACATCCTTTAGGGATTGATAGTGATAATCCTGAACAACACCAATCACTTCTCCTAACATCACGCCACCTGAGTCTTCTCCTTCTATTTCGACCCCCAATTGAAGTTTTTTTCCAAGTGGTCCTTTCAGCCAATGAAACTTATTAACCGCCGCCTGATTTACGATAAAAGCCGAAGCTGTGTCGGAAATAATCTCGCGATTAAAATCCCGACCTTCCAACACATTCATTCCCATCACATCGAGATAGTCAAAATCAACAACATTAAAATTTAAAGCGTATTGTTGCATTCCCTCGTTACTTTCATACAAATGAACTGTTTTCGATCCACCGAAAATAAGCATTGAACTAGAAGTTGTGACTCCCTTAATATTTGGGTTTTTCTTTAATTCTGTTTTTAAAGCATCTATTCTTGTTCGCAAAACAGAATCTCGCACTACGGCTACAACTACATTTTCTTTCGTAAACCCAACATCCTTATTATTCATATAAACGAGCTGGGACGCTACTATAATTGTACCACTAATCATTATCGTAGATACCGTAAATTGCGAAATCACTAGAAGCTTTCGCAACAAACCATTAGCTCCTTTTGCTCCATTATATCCTTTTAAAATGAAGGCCGGTTGAAAAGAAGATAAATACAATGCCGGATAACTTCCAGATATAATGCCCAAAATAACGGCAAGAATAACATTGAACAAAATTACCTCAGGAGTTGTGAAAACACTCAACACAAGATCCTTATCAACCAACTGATTGAAAAATGGCAAAAGCAGTTCGACACAAATCAATGCTATAATTAAGGCAAAGACAGTTAATGAAATACTTTCAAACATAAACTGTCGAATAATATTTTCACGTTGTGCTCCAACTACTTTACGAATACCAACTTCTTTGGCTCGTTTCGACGACCTAGCAGTCGCCATATTCATATAATTTATACTTGCAATTGAAAGAATAAAAATGGCAATAACCGATAATATATAAATGTATTTTATATTTCCAGTTGGTGCATCCCACTGTAGTTGAGATCTTAGATGAATATCTGCAAGCTTCTGAACAATCAATTTATAATCAACTCCCAACTGATCTCCCAAAGCTTTCATGTATTTATCGTAATAGCCAGGAAATCGCTCTAATAAAATATCAGAATTGGCCTTTTCATTTAAAAGCAGATAGGTATAATTGCTAAATGACCAAAACGATAGTGGTTGTTGACTATTAAATGCCTCAGGTCCCCTAATAGCCTCCAGTGATTTCATGGAGTAAAAAGCATGAAATCTAAAATGACTGTTAGCGGGTAAATTTTTCATTACACCACTTACCGTGTAAGGAGTATTTTCACCTATATGTAAAACTTTACCTATTGGATCTTCATCACCAAAGTATTTGTTTGCCAACGTCTCATTTAAGACTATCGTATATGGTTGTGTTAATGCTTTTTTAGGATCTCCTTTTAACAGCGGGAAACTAAATATTGTGAACACAGATGAATCAGCATAGGATATTCTTTCCTCGTAAAATTCTTTTTCTCCATATTTAAACTGCTGCCTTCCAGACTGACGAAAACGCACAAATCCCTCAACCTCTGGAAATTCTTCAACAAAAGTAGGCCCAAATGGCAAGGCTGATGTTGCAGTTCGATCTCTCTTCCCACTTATGGTAAAATCAGAACCAACACGAACAATACGCTTGTGGTTCACATTGTATTTATCGTATGATAATTCTTCTTGAACAAACAACAATATTAATATCGTACACATTAACCCCACAGACAAACCAACCACATTAATTGCAGTATAAAACTTGTTTCTGGAAAAATTCCGAAAAAGGGTAATGAAGAAATTCTTAACCATTCTTGTTCAATTAAATTAATAAGGATACCTATTCTCTACGAGTCCATCATACGAATATTAATTATTTATAGTTTTTGTCTCATATTCTCGGTAACAATATGTCCATCGAATAATTGAATGATTCTGTGCGAACGATCAGCATCAGAAGGCGAGTGGGTCACCATAACAATCGTAGTTCCTGTTTCGTTCAACTGAGTTAATAAATTCATGACTTCTTCACCATTAGCAGAGTCCAGATTACCAGTTGGTTCATCGGCCAATATAAGTTTTGGATTGGTAATTACAGCTCTGGCGATAGCAGCTCTTTGTTGTTGTCCTCCCGATAATTGTTGTGGAAAATGTTTGGCCCTATGCGCAATCTTCATTCTTTCCAAGACCTCATTAACACGCTTTTTTCGCTCAGAACTGGAAACCTTCATATATAACAATGGTAATTCTATATTTTCATAAATCGTAAGTTCCTCAATCAAGTTGAAACTTTGGAAAACAAAGCCAATATTTTCCTTGCGGAGATTGGTTCTCTGGCGTTCGCTATATCCATCAACTTGTGTTTTATTGAAATAAAGTTCTCCACTTGTTGGATTATCTAACAAGCCAAGAATATTTAGTAATGTTGATTTTCCACAACCTGAAGGGCCCATGATAGCAACAAATTCACCTTCGTTAATTTCCATGTTCACATTATTCAGAGCAGTTGTTTCTACTTCATCTGTTCTGAAAACTTTAACCAAATTTTTAGTATTAATCATAGCTTTATCTTTTATAAAAATTCACTTATTCATATTTTAATATTCTTGCAGGTGCTTTTTGCGCTAAGCTATAAATTTGTCGATATACCGTTAACAAAGTTATTGATAATGAAATTACTCCTGCCAAAATAAAAATTCCAAT
This sequence comes from Labilibaculum sp. DW002, assembly GCF_029029525.1. NCBI lineage: Bacteria > Pseudomonadati > Bacteroidota > Bacteroidia > Marinilabiliales > Marinifilaceae > Paralabilibaculum > Paralabilibaculum antarcticum. The sequence continues at coordinate 2,115,563 of NZ_JAKJSC010000001.1, forward strand.
CCCAATATCTATTCGATACGCAAATCCTTTTAACCACCATTCCATTGCAAAATACGCCAGTACCCATGCAATTACATTTGATAACATCACCCACTTAAAAAATTCCTTCAATAACAAACTAAATACAATATCTATATTTGCTCCAAACACTTTTCGTAGTGCCATTTCTCTTGACTTTCGTTCTGTAACGAAAGACACCAATCCGAATAATCCTAAACTAGATATAATAAATGCAATCAATGTAAAGGATAAAAATATCTTACTCATTCTAGATTCTGCCAAGTAAAAATATTTAAAATCCTCTTCAAGAAATCTGTAAGTAAAAGGAATATCTGGAACCAATTGATCCCATACTCTTCTTATTTTATTTATTATTGGCTGTGCATCATCAGCTATTCGTATGCCAATATATTTGAAAGCATCTGGTTGACGCATCATTATTAATGGCTCAACACCTACTTGTAAACTGTTAAAATTAAAATCTTTTACGATCCCAATCACCTCTCCCGAATATCCCCAAATGGTAACAAATTCACCAATTGTTTGAAGCATATTCATTTTTTGAGCTGCCGACTCATTGATGATAAACTTTAAACTATCCTCTCCATGTATTTTTGAGAAACCTCTTCCTTGAATAACATCCATTTCAAAGGTTTCAATAAAATCGTAATCGACAAAAGACAATTGAAATAATACATCTTCTGAACTAACTAATTTCCCTGGCCATTCAACATCCCAGGTTGAATTGCTAAAATTAACCGGCATTTGATTGGCTGCTGTAATCCACGAAACGCCAGAAATCTTAACCAACTCCTTTTTCAAATCAGCATATACCGATTCAAAATCATCACCCATTTCAATATAAATCAAATCATCTTTATTGTAGCCAATATCTGACTCCTGCAAAAACTTCAATTGCTGATATATAATCCCAGAGCATATAAAGAGTATGATCGACATTGTAAATTGAATTACAACCAAAACTCTTCGCAGACGGGCTGAATCTTTTCTTAATCCACCTCGAACCACCTGAATAGGTATAAAAGAGGACAAAAATAAAGCAGGATAACTTCCTGAAACAATTCCTGTTAGAAATACAACTAGACCAACACTAAACAAAAAATTAAAATCACTAAAGCTCAAACTTAAACTCCTATTGGTCAAGTCACTAAATACAGGCAACAATAACTCAACCAAAACAATTGCTATTCCTAAGGATATAAAAGTAAAGAAGATCGACTCTCCTAAAAATAAACTTATCAGTCCTTTTCTTTGGGCTCCTACAACCTTACGTATCGCAACCTCTTTTGATCTTCTTTCTGATCGAGCTGTTGCCAAATTCATGTAATTAAAACAAGCAATTAGCAGTATTAAAACCGCAACAAACAAAAATACACGAACATACCAAACTCCTCCTACTCGGCTGTCATCAATAGCATGAAGGTGATAATTACTAAATGCTTGCAATGCTAATTCAACATTAGAACTTGGAATTCTAGCTTTGATAAACTTCCTTAATTTCTCAGAAATATCAACTGGCTTTGCATCTTCCCCTAGCCTAATAAAAGTATGAAAAGAATTTGCTTCCCAATCTGATAAATCATACTCCCAAAAATCTTCAAAAAAAGAAAAGGGAATCAAAAAATCAAAACTAATTGATGAATTTGCTGGAGGATTCTGAATAACAGCAGTAACCTCATATCTATATTTTGAATTAACTTCAATTAATTCTCCAATTGGATCTAGATCTCCAAAATATTTGTTCGCCAATTTCTCCGTAAGAACAATTGAATAATCACTCTTTAAAGGATTTTCTTTCTCCCCCTTTATTATTGGGAATGAGAAAATTTTAAAAAAATCAGGATCTACAACCTTACCGCCATTCTCCACAAAACTTTCTCCATCAACAGATAGAATCAATTGTCCCCATGTACTAACCAATCGAGTAGAATAGTTAATCTCTGGAAATGATTTCTTTATTGACTCTGCTAATGGTGAAGGTGTTGAATAAACAGAAAAAACATCGCCATCTGCATAATTTTGATTCTCATAAACACTATAAACTTGATCGATATTCTCATGAAAATCATCAAAGCCCGTTTCGTAATCAACCCATATTAAAATGAGTAAAGTACAAGTTATACCTGTTGCCAAACCTAAAATATTCACCAAAGAATAAACTTTTTGTCGGTACAGACTTCTTAAAACGGTATTCAACAGAATTTTCAGCATTAGCTTATTTTAAGACCAACTTATCAACATCACCATATGATTCATACCCGTTAGCAACAACTTTTTCTCCTGGGGCTAATCCTTCTAAAACTTCATAGTATTTCGGATTTTGATTGCCTAATTTAATTGCTCTTTTGGTTGCAAAACTGCCACTTGGATCAATAACAAATATCCACTGTCCACCAGTACTTTGAAAAAATCCACCACGAGGAATCAATATCGCCTCTCTAGGCTCGCCAAGTTCAATCTTTGTTCGAAAAGTTTGTCCTGTTCGAATACCAGAAGGTAATTCTCCAATAAATTTCATATCAATCTCAAACTGACCACCCCGAACTTCAGGATAAACCTTATATACTATCAAATTATACTCTTTGCCACTAAATTTAAATTTAGCTTTTAATCCCTTACTTAAACGAGCAATGTAAAGCTCATCCACCATGGCATTAATTTTATAATTATCAAGAACATTAACCTGTCCTAATCGCTGACCTCTAGCCTTCGACTCACCTAATTCTGCATTTAGGGAACCTAACTGACCTGTAACAGGAGCTTTAACATTCAAATTCTGAAGTTTTGCACGAACCAACTCAAGATTATTTTCCATATTTCTTAGGTTGGCATCCAAACGTTGAATCTGTATTGTTCTTGCTAAGGAATCTGTTCTTTGTCGCAACAACAGTAGATCCTTTGATTGCTGAAAATATTTAAAATTATCATTAGATTCATCGAATTCTTCCCTAGAAATAAGATCCTTCTCATAAAAAATTTTATTTCTTTTAAAAGCTCTTCTACTTTTAGACAAACTCAATTCAATATCCAACAAACTTCTTTTAATACTCAAACGATCCTGCTGCATACTCAAACGAGTATCTCTTAATCGATTTACTTGTTCGGTAAAAGCTGCTTCCGAATTCAAAATTTGAAGATTTAACTCTGAATTACTTAAACGAAGAATGACATCTCCCTTTTGGACCATACTTCCTTCTTCCAACAAAATCTCCTCAACACGACCACCTTCAATTGCGTCTAAATACACAGTGGTTATCGGATTAACCGTCCCTGTTCTAGCAATATACTCCTGAAAATGATCCGATTGAACTTCTGCGATCGATAACTTATCTCTATCCACTCGTAAGCGAGAACCTGGTTCTCCTAAAAAGGCTGCATATAATATAATTACAGCTAAAACAGCTCCTGCCAAATACCAATTCTTCTTTTGTAAATACCAGGGTTTCTTTTCAATAATTCTATCCATTATTTTTTTGACTTCTTTAATCCTTTTTCAAACACATGCAGAATATAACCACTATCATGCCAAAACACTTTTAACATTGATTAACAATTCATTAAAAAAGTCAAACCTACTGATATACATGACACTGTGAACGAAAACAATACAAACAGTGTACGTATGCGAACATTTTTCTTTTAATTCTGAATTAATAATGATACCTTGAATTCATATTTACACAATATAACCCGAACCGACAAATTAGTTTTCAATTATGGCAAATCAAAAAAACGGAAAAATACTAGCTATAGATGACAATGAAGACATCCTCTTCTCTTTAAAGCTTCTTCTAAAGCAACACGTGGAATTAATCAATACAGAATCTAATCCAGAAATGATTCCAAAACTAATGAAACAGGATCATTACGATGTGATTTTATTAGATATGAATTTTACGAAAGATGCAATTAGTGGACAGGAAGGATATCATTGGCTAAATAAAATATTAGAAATTGATCCACAGGCTGTTGTTTTATTTATTACGGCATATGGTGATATTGAAAAATCAGTCAAAGCAATTAAAGCTGGCGCTACTGATTTCATACTTAAACCATGGCAAAATGAAAAGCTTCTTGCTACAATTTCTTCAGCTATAAAATTACGCAGATCGAAAGATGAAGTTAGCGAATTGAAAACCAAACAAAAGGAATTAAACGCTGTTCTTGATCAACCTTTTAACGATTTTATTGGAACTTCTCCTGAAATGCAGCAAGTGTTCTCTACCATTACTAAGGTTGCGGTTACTGATGCCAATGTTTTAATTCTCGGAGAAAATGGCACAGGAAAAGAACTTGTTGCCAGAGCATTACATCGAAATTCAGCTCGTAAAGATGAAGTTTTTGTAAGCGTTGACTTGGGGTCAATTAATGAAAACTTGTTTGAAAGCGAATTATTTGGCCATGTAAAAGGAGCCTTTACAGATGCAAGAACCGATCGACCAGGAAGATTTGAAATAGCATCTGGCGGAACCTTATTTTTAGATGAGATAGGCAATTTGAGTTTGCCAATGCAGGCAAAACTACTTACCGTATTGGAACGCAGAGAAGTTATTCGCGTAGGATCAAACAAACCAATTCCTATTGATATCCGCTTGATTTGCGCTACTAACATGCAACTAAAACAAATGGCATCTGAAGAAAAATATCGTCAGGATTTACTCTATCGAATCAATACGGTTGAAATTACACTTCCTGCTCTACGAGAGAGATATGAGGATATACCACTGTTGGCAAATCACTTTTTGGAAATCTATTCAAAGAAATACAAAAAAGGAATTAACCCGCTTTCGAAAGGCTGCTTAAATAAATTATACGATTACAGTTGGCCAGGAAATGTAAGGGAACTTCAACACCTGATGGAACGCGCCATAATTATGGCTGATGATCGAAATCTAGACCCTAATGATTTTCAAGTTAGCACCGAAAGAAATGGTCAGGAAGATGTAGAATTCGATTCTTATAATCTTGAAGAAGTTGAAAAAAATATCATTCAAAAAGTTTTAAAAACAAACAAAGGGAATATTTCAAAAGCGGCTGGCGAATTAGGCCTTACTCGAACATCTCTTTATCGCAGATTAGAAAAATATGGTTTATAAAAGCTTCCGTGTCAATTTTATAATAAGAATTATCGTTCTTTCTGCAACGATATTCTTATTGTTTTATCTAGTTGCAAAAAAGAGCTTATACTTTACTGCAAGCTTAACTCTTATTGCCATCGTTTATCAGATAATAGAAATTATTAAATATGTGGAAAAAACCAACCGCTTACTTAAGAATTTCCTTGAATCGATTCGATACTCCGATTTCACACGTAACTTTCAAGTCCAAGGTCTTGGTAGCTCGTTTGACAAACTACAAGAGTCATTTAATGCCGTTATTACTGATTTTCAAAAAATAAGAGCGGAAAAAGAAGAACATTACTTTTACCTGCAGACCGTAATACAGCACATTGGAATTAGTTTAATTGCTTTTCACAAAGATGGAAAAGTAGAGATGATAAACAATGCGTCTAAAAAGCTCTTTCAAGTTAGTAATCTAAAGAAAATACAAGACTTAAGCTCCTTTAGTCAAGAGTTGGTTGACAACCTTTTAAGCCTGAAGCATGGTGAGAATACACTTATCAAAGTCGTCGACAATGAAGACATTCTGAAACTGTCAGTTTATGCTACCGAATTCAAAATCAATAACAGACAAGTTGTTTTGGTTTCAATTAAAAACATCCAATACGAATTGGAAGAACAAGAAATTGAATCATGGCAAAAATTGATTCGAGTATTGACGCATGAAATCATGAACTCCATTACGCCGATCTCATCGCTTTCTACAACGCTTACAACAATCTTAGATGACTTTGGTGCAAACAACACAAACAAGTTCCAAGAAGACGACCTAGAAACATTAAACGAGGTTAAAATGGCTCTTGAAACAATTCACAAAAGAAGTTCAGGTCTTTTGCATTTTGTTGATACCTATCGCAACCTTACCAAAATACCAAAACCTAGCTTTGGCATTTTTCAGGTTCAAAAATTATTCGATAACATTCATCGCTTAATGGCCGAAGAAATAAAAAGAAAAGGCATCGAATGCGATATCAGTATCAATCCAGAGTCTATTGAACTTTCGGCCGACGAACAATTATTAGAGCAGGTACTCATCAATCTTATTAAAAACTCGATACACGCTTTAGAACAAACCGAAAATCCTAAAATAGAGATGAAAGCCTTTATGAATAAAAGAGGGCGGATATCGATTCAAATTAGCGATAATGGGCAAGGGATTATAAAAGAAGTATTAGACAAGGTATTTATCCCATTCTTTACCACCAAACCAAAAGGCTCTGGAATTGGTTTAAGTCTATCAAAACAAATTTTACGATTGCATGGCGGAACAATAACTGCACAATCTGTTCCAAATGAAAAAACTAGTTTTACACTTACATTTTAACATTTTTTAACATTGAAATAATTTTAAATTAACAAATTCTTTCGCTAAATTTAAAGGGCAAATCAATTTCTAACCATTAATAAAAACTTTAGAGCATATGACTAAAACCATAACATTCAATGAGTTGAGAAAGATTAAAGATCGTTTGCCAGATGGAAGTATGCAAAGGATTGCGGAAGAATTACAATTAGAAGTAGAAACAGTTAGGAATTATTTTGGTGGAACAAAAGGTAAAAGCACTGGAATTCACGTTGAACAAGGACCTTATGGCGGTATTGTTGAACTAGATGACACAACAATTCTAAATAGCGCTTTTCGTATTTTGGAAAATGCCTAATATTTGTAAACATCAATAAATTAAAAAACAGGGCTGTTGATTCATTTCAACAGCCCTGTTTTTTATATCCTTTATTTCATCTCTTAAAGAGCTTCTTCCTTATCGGTATGAATCTTATTAAAAATGATTGCCAAGTTGGCATAAAGCGAAGTATTTTGAACCACTATATCATCTGGTACTTTAATACGTGCCGGCGTAAAGTTCCAAATAGCTTTTACTCCCCAAGCAGCCATTAAATCGGCCACCGATTGGGCATATTCTGCAGGTACAGTTATAATCCCAATGATTGCTTTCATTTCTTGAGCTAAATCACGAAACTGATCAATATGGAAAACTTCAATATCATTTATTTTCTTTCCTACAATGCCAGGATTAACATCAAAAGCTGCTACAATATCAAGCCCAAAATTTTCCAAACCATCATCATGCAAAAGAGCTGATCCCAACGAACCAGCACCTACAAGAAAAGCCTGATCCATAACAGTAAACCCTAAAAAGCTAGAAAGAATATCAACCATAGCCCTAACCTCATAACCAACTCTCGTTTTTCCCACAATACTTGTATATGACAAATCTTTGGTTACCTGAGTAGGGTCAATATTCATATAGTTGGCAATCTGAGTAGAAGAAACAAACTCTTGTCCTTTCTTTAATAAACCTTCAGAAAATGCCAAGTAGGACGGCATGCGACGTATAGTCGGCTCAGGAACCCCCTGATTTTTTTTAGAACTTTGAACCATAGTTTCTTTCTTACACCTAAAACGAAAACAAAAGTAACCAAGTTTTTATTAAAGAAAAAATTCTTTAATGGTTTTTTTTGTAATACAAGTTATTCTTTGAGTAAATGGCGCTGGGGATAAAATAAGGATTCTTCTTAAATCCTTATAATAGTGGGCGATATAGGATTCGAACCTATGACCCCTTGGGTGTAAACCAAGTGCTCTGAACCAACTGAGCTAATCGCCCTTAACGGGTGCAAATATAAACAGAAAATATTAGCACCGCAATAAATTTATAGCTTTTGTTTAAACGACTTCTGCAACAACAAAAGTACTACCTCCAACAAATATCAAATCATTTTCATTCGAATTATCTTTGGCTGACCTCAAAGCTAAACTCACTGTTTCGTAGGTGTTACCATTCAAACCAAACGCTTTTGCTTTCTTCGCTAATACATTCTGATCTAATGCTCTAGGAATATTTGCCCGGGTAAAATAGTAGTTCGCACTTTTAGGAATTAGCTTTAAAATATCATCAATATTCTTATCATCAACAACACCAAAAACAATGTGTAGATTTCTGTAATCCATAGATTCTATTTGCGATATTATTTCTTTAATACCAGCAACATTATGCCCAGTATCACAAATCACCAAAGGATCCTTACTAATTGTGTACCAGCGTCCTAACAAACCTGTATCTGCAACAACATTCGACAAACCATGTTTAATAGCACTGTTTGCTATTTCAAGTCCTTGTTGAATCAATTTATCGCAAACGCACAATGCTGTTCTTATATTTTTAACCTGATAACTACCTAACAGATCACAATTTATTCTTACTTCTTCGTTCTTCGATATACTTCGATAAATTATATGTCGATGATGATCCCTTAATTCTGAAGACTTAATTTCATACTTATCCTCAGAATAAATAAGCTCTGTATTTTTATCTGCTGAAAAACGTTCAAAAACTGGAAAGATTTCTTCTTGCTTCTCTCCTACAACAACCGGGACATTCGTTTTTATAATTCCTGCTTTTTCGCCAGCTATTTGAGTGATATCATTACCCAACAAATTCGTATGATCTTTACTTATATTGGTTATTACCGATACCAAGGGATTGATAATATTTGTAGAATCTAATCTCCCTCCTAAACCAACTTCAACAACAGCAATATCGACCTTTTGATCTGCAAAATATTCAAAAGCCATTGCAACGGTCATTTCAAAAAATGAAGGACACAATTCTTCAAATTTCTCACGATGTTCAGCTATAAATTTCACCACATGATCTTCAGTAATCATCTCTCCATTTATTTTTACACGCTCTCGAAAATCACGTAAATGAGGAGAAGTATACAGTCCGACCTTGTAACCTGACGCCTGCAATACCGAAGCTACAGCATGAGACACCGAACCTTTTCCATTTGTGCCTGCAACATGAATGGTCTTAAATTCCTTATGCGGATGATCAAAATACTCATCAAGAGCCAAGGTTGTATCCAAATTTGCCTTGTAAGCAGCCTTCCCTGTGCGTTGATACATAGGGAGTTTAGTAAACATGTAATCTAATGTTTCTTTGTAATTCATTTTCAAAACTCCAGTAATATAAATGATTTTACAAAGAAGAATAAAATTTCTTAAAAATTCCTTTAACAAGTTGAATTTCCTACATTTTTTGCTAATTTAATAGTAGAAAATACTACTGTTTAATTGAAAAAATCAATCGATAAAAAATTACAAAAGCGAACAAACCTGCTTCAAAAGGTATAACAAATTAAACACAAGTATTTTGCAATCACTGTAAAGTAAATATACGACAGTCAATCCCAGTCGAAATTAACCTCTAACACCATTCATTATGGCAAAACTTAAAAAGATTTTCGTACTCGACACTAATGTGATTCTTCATGACTTTAATTCCATTTATAATTTTGAAGAAAATGATGTTGTAATCCCAATAACAGTTCTAGAGGAATTGGATAAATTTAAAAAAGGGAATGATCAAATAAATTATCATGCTCGTGAATTTACCAGAGAACTAGATCGAATTTCTGGTGATTTACTTTTTACTAAAGGCGTTCCACTTGGAAATAAACTAGGGAAATTATCAGTCGAAACAGGGAAAGAATTTTCAGTTCAAATGAAAAACTCTTTTCAAGAGAACATTCCTGACCATCGCATTCTTGCAATAGCTGAATATTTGCACAATGAAACCAAAAGAAAAAAGGTCATTCTGGTTACCAAGGATATCAATTTAAGAATGAAAGCCAAATCCTTAGGTATACCTGCTGAGGATTATAAAAATGATCAGGTTAAAGATCTTGAGGATGTTATAAATTTAGGAATTACAACCATTGAAAATTTCGACGACGCCAAAATTTCTCAACTCTATAAATCACATGAAGGAATACTGGAGGAAGACTTAGGCTTTGAAAAAACAATAAATGGTCATGAATATTTTATTTTAAAAAATAATTCATCAAGCGCCTTAGCTCATTTTGATCCAGTTGAAAAGACCATGTCTCGAGTTGAAAAACCAAATGCATATGGTATTTATCCAAGAAATGCTGAACAAACCTTCTCGATGCATGCTCTTTTAGATCCTAAAATATCATTAGTTGCACTTACAGGAAGAGCTGGAACTGGCAAAACATTATTAGCCTTAGCAACTGCCCTGCAGCAAATAGATATGTACGATCAAATCTTTCTTGCTCGACCTATTGTTGCACTTGCAGACAAGGATTTAGGCTATTTACCAGGTGATGCCAAAGAAAAAATTGGTCCTTACATGCAACCTCTTTTCGATAATCTAAGCGTAATTAAGCACAAGTTTAACATTCACAGCAAAGAATATCTTAAAATAGACGAATTACTTAAAGATGATCGATTACAAATCACACCTTTAGCATACATAAGAGGAAGAAGCCTTTCAAATACATTCTTTATTGTTGATGAAGCTCAAAATCTTACGCCTCATGAAATTAAAACAATAATAACAAGGGCTGGAGAAGGTACCAAGATGATTTTTACTGGGGATATAGAACAGATTGATTCTCCTTATTTAGATAAAAAATCGAACGGCTTAGCCTATTTATCAGACCGCATGAAAGGTCAAGATATTTTCGCCCATGTCAACCTTCTGAAAGGAGAAAGAAGTCACCTTGCAGATCTAGCAAGTAGTCTTCTATAAATGTATTAATTGGATTAGTGAGAAAATTCCATTAAATTAATTACTACAAAATTTGAAAATATTGTTTCAGTAATTAATCATGATATTTTAATAACAACTCAAGTTTATGTAGTAATTAATTTTCGGATACTGATAACCTAATTGTACTCCTATGAAAATAATGAAATTTGCCGCCATTGATATCGGATCGAATGCTATCCGATTGTTGTTTATGAATGTGTTTGAAGAAGGTGGTAATACTCACTTTAAAAAATCTTCCTTAATACGAGTCCCTATTCGATTGGGAACCGATACTTTCATTGATAAATTTATTTCTCCTGCCAAAGAAGAAAAAATGATTAAGGCAATGAAAGCTTTTCGAAACCTTATGGAAGTTCATGAAATTGTAAGCTATCGTGCTTGTGCAACCTCTGCAATGAGGGAAGCGGCAAATGGAATTGACATTATCAAACGAATAGAAAAAGAGGCAAATATTACAATTGATATTATTGCTGGCAAAGAAGAGGCAAGTATCATATTTGATAATAAAATAGCAGACAAGCTAGATCCTTCTAGAGACTATTTATATGTTGATGTGGGTGGAGGTAGTACTGAAATAACACTATTCTCAAAAGGAATTTGTACTTTTTCAGCTTCATTTAATGTTGGAACAATTAAAATTCTACGCGATTGTGTTCCAAAAGGTGAATTCATTCGTATTAAAGAATGCTTGCTAGATGTCTGTCCTAATTGTGAAGACGTTGAAATTATTGGTTCTGGAGGAAACATCAACCGCTTGGTAAAACTCTCCGCACCAAAAAAGGACAAGTTTCTAAGCTATCATGAATTAAAATACATTTACGAAGAGCTAAAACAGTGTTCTCAAGATGAATTAATGATTGGTTATGACATGAATCCAGACAGAGCTGATGTTATTATTCCGGCTGCCACCATCTTCCTTAGCATTATGGAATGGGCGAAAGCAGATAAGATTCACGTACCTAAAATTGGAGTAACCGATGGTATTGTTCATCAACTTTACAAAGAATATAAAAGCAAGACCCTATTAATTAGCTGAAAAAGCAATTCTTTTTTATAAATTTGCAACTTAATTAATTTAGATATTTTGAACTATTTCAATACTGCTTTGAAATGGTTCATTTGTTTTAGCAGTGAGCTGATTTTCAGATCATCGCAATTCATCAGCAAGAAGGGGAGAAAATATGTCGCAAGGAAAGAAAGTAGCTTTTTACACATTAGGCTGCAAATTAAATTTTTCAGAAACATCAACTATCGGACGTTCTTTCAAAGAAATGGGATTCGAAACAGTTAAACCAACTGAAAAAGCTGATATCTATGTCATAAACACCTGTTCCGTTACAGATCAGGCAGATAAAAAATGCAGACAAGCCATAAAAAAAATCATTAAAACAAACCCTAATGCTTTTGTTGTGGTTATTGGTTGTTATGCACAGCTTAAACCAGAAGAAATTTCAGAAATTCCTGGTGTTGATCTGGTATTAGGTACAAATGAGAAATTCAATATCCATAAATATATCGATCATTTAGAGAAAAAAGGAACTGGAGAAATGCATCCGTGTGAGGTAGAATCGGTGAAAGATTTCCAGGCCTCATACTCTATGGGTGATAGAACTCGCTGTTTTCTTAAAATTCAGGATGGTTGTAATTATTTCTGCACCTATTGCACTATTCCTTTTGCTCGTGGTGGAAGTCGAAATATGAGCATTTCTGACACTGTAGCAGAAGCAAAAAAGGTTGCGCAACAAGGTGCAAAGGAAATTATTTTAACTGGTGTTAATATTGGGGATTTTGGACAAAGTACAAATGAAACTTTTTTCGAGTTAATTCAAGAATTAGAAAAAATTGAAGGAATAGAACGATTCCGTATTTCATCAATTGAACCCAATTTACTCAGTAATGAGATAATCGAGTTTGTAGCCAATTCAAAAAAATTCGTTAATCATTTTCATATTCCTTTGCAGGCTGGATCAAATCATGTTCTTAAGCTAATGAAACGTCGCTATAATCGAGAACTATTTGCACAGCGAATTGAAAAAATTAAAGCACTTACCCCTGACGCTTTTATTGGTGTCGATGTAATTGCTGGTAGTCGAGGAGAACGAGAAAAAGATTTTCTTGATGCATATGACTTCATAAATGAATTACCTATTTCCCAACTTCATGTTTTCCCATATTCCGAACGACAAGGAACCAAAGCCTTGGAAATAAAAGAAGCTGTGCGACCGGAAGATAAAAAACGAAGAGCCAAAATGCTTCAAATTCTATCGGAAAAGAAACTTAGAGCATTTTATGAAGAGAATATCGGCAAAGAGGAGGAAGTGCTTTTTGAAGGCTATAATGATAAAGGGAAAATGTACGGATTTACAAAAAACTACATTAAAGTAGAAATACCATACAAACAAAACTTTAGTAACGAGTTAGCTTTTGCTAAATTGCAGGATATTAATTCAAATGGCAATGTTACCGGATTATTAGTGAACGAAAATCAATTTCAATTCAAACCTATTCTTGAATAATTTACCATACCATGATCAATCTTAAGGAACTTTGTTTTAAAACAAACGACATTGCTCGTAAAGTTGGAGCCTTTATCAAGGAACAACAAAGTAAAATTAAATCGGATGTAATTGAAGTTAAGGGAATACATGATTTTGTAACTTATGTAGATAAAACTGCCGAAGAACAAATCGTTGCTGAACTGAAACTAATACTTTCGGATGCTGGCTTTATTGCCGAAGAAGGAACAGAAACCTTCAGAGCTGAAAAATACAACTGGATTATTGATCCTTTGGATGGAACAACCAACTACATTCATGGCCTATCTCCTTTCGCGGTTAGCATCGCTTTAATGGAATATGACGAAATTGTTTTGGGTGTTGTTTATGAAATAAGTCTTGACGAATGTTTTTACTCGTGGAAAGGTGCATCTGGCGCATTCTTGAATGGCAAAACAATTCAAGTTTCTAATGCAAAAACCATCGATGCCAGTTTAATTGCTACCGGCTTTCCATATTACGATTACGACCAACTGAAAACTTTCATGGCTTCATTGGAATATTTCATTATTAATTCACACGGTGTTCGTCGTCCAGGTTCTGCCGCTACCGATTTAGCTTATGTATCTTGTGGTAGATTTGAAGCATTTTATGAATACAGTCTTCAGCCTTGGGATGTTGCAGCAGGTTCGTTTCTAGTTCAACAAGCTGGTGGAAAGGTTTGTGACTTTAAAGGAGACACCAATTATATTTTTGGCAAAGAAATAATAGCTAGTAATGCCTTAGTTCACGATGAATTTAGAAATACTGTTAATAAGTTCATGGTGAAGTAAAACTGTCATTTTTTTTGTACTTTCAGCGCATATTTAAAATATTCATAATTTATAATGATAAAATTTCTGTCCTATATTGTTTACGGATTGGTTAGATTGATCAGTTATCTTCCCTTCCCAGTTCTTTATGTTTTTTCAGACATTGTGTATTTCTTTGTTTGCTACATTCTTCGTTATAGAAGAAAAGTAATTACAGACAATCTTAAAAATTCGTTTCCAGAAAAATCAGACGAAGAAATTCATAAGATTAGAAAAGAATTCTACAGCCATTTCTGCGACACATTTATTGAGACTATTAAGCTTTGGACCATAAGTGAAGAAGAAATGAAGAAGCGCTGTAAATTTCTTAATCCTGAGATATTTGACAGATACAAAGAACAAAATAAAAATGTGATTACTATTTTAGGTCACTACGGAAATTGGGAGTGGCTAACCTCTTTTGCTATTTGGAGAGATGCAAATTACTTGCCGGTATACAAACCTCTTCACAACCAAGTGTTTGATCAAATGTTTCTTAAAATAAGAAAACGTTTTGGTGCTATTCCTGTTGCAAAAGACGATACACTACGCACCATGATTAGGTATCGTAATGAGAAAAAACTATCTGCAACCGTTTTAATTGGTGATCAAACTCCTAAGAAAAAAAGCATCAGTTACTGGACTAAATTTTTAAATCAGGACACTGCTATTTTGATCGGCACAGAGAGAATTGCTAAAAAACTCGACCAAGCCGTTGTTTTTATTAAAATGAACAAAATAAAAAGAGGCTATTATGAAGTTGACCTCATTCCTCTTTTCGATAATCCTAAAGAAACAGCAGAATTTGAGATAAGTGAAAAACACACTCGCGTTCTTGAAGATATTATTAAGGAAAATCCAGCTTACTGGCTATGGTCACACAAGCGTTGGAAGCACAAGAAAGAAACAGCTGAATGAATAAAATAGCAGTAGTCATATTAAATTGGAACGGTAAGAGTTTACTCGAAAAATTTCTTCCTTCAGTTGTTCAATATTCCCAAAGAGAATGGGCCGAAGTTATTGTTGCTGATAATGCTTCAACAGATGACTCTATTTCCTTTTTAAATACTGAATATCCAGACATTCGACTAATTCAGCTTGAAGAAAATTATGGCTTTGCAGACGGGTACAACAGAGCGCTAGACCAATTATCGCATACTTATTTTGTTCTCCTAAACTCAGATGTAGAAGTTAGTTCCAACTGGCTTGATCCTATTTACGAAACATTTGAGAACAATGCTGATATTGCAGCAGCACAGCCAAAAATAAAAGCTTACCATCACAAGGATTCTTTTGAGTATGCGGGTGGTGCTGGTGGCTTTATAGACTACTTAGGCTATCCTTTTTGCAGAGGTAGAATATTAGATAATATTGAAGTTGACAACAAGCAATACGACTCACAAAAAGAAATATTCTGGGCTAGTGGAGCCTCTTTATTCATTAGATCGGAAGTGTATAAAGCTGCAGGTGGTTTAGATGCTGATTTTTTTGCTCACATGGAGGAAATTGATCTGTGTTGGCGAATTAAAAATCGTGGTTACAAGATTATTGTAGAACCAAAATCAACGGTTTATCATGTTGGTGGAGCCACTCTTCCAAATCATAGTTCAAGAAAGTTATTTCTTAATTTCCGCAACAATCTTTTCATGTTGCACAAGAATTTACCTGGAAATAAATTTTACACTACATTTTTAACCAGAATGCTACTCGATGGTGTTGCAGCCCTTAAATTTCTAGTTGGAGGTGAGTTTTCGCATTTTTCAGCAGTGTTTAAAGCACACATGTCATTTTATGCTAGCCTTTCAAAATCTAGAAAAAAGAGGAAAAGCCTACTTCCAAATGTAAGTACAAATAATCATTCTGAAATTTATAAAAACAGTATTATTTTTGATTATTACTTAAGGAAGAAACAGCATTTTACTGACCTAAACTTCTAAAAAACAAAGTTATTAACTCTGTGTTGAAAACTTTAAACCGATGATAGCCACTAGGAGTAAAAGTAAAAAAAATACTCTTGCGAAATGAACCGGCTCACCAAATAGAACAATACCTAATACAGCTGTTGAGAAAGCACCAATTCCTGTCCAAACAGCATAAGCCGTTCCGATAGGTAAATTCTTAACTGCTAAAGCGAGAAAATACAGACTAATTGCCATTGCAATAACAGTAATCACACTTGGCCATAGCTTTGTAAATCCTTGTGTGTATTTCAATCCGATTGCCCAAACAGCTTCAAACAAACCAGCAATTATTAAATAAATCCACGCAGTAGACATAAGCTATAATTTTTCAATTACTTGTTCCAAACGAATTCCTCTTGACCCTTTAATTAGAATGTACTGATTCTGCAAATTAGCCTTTTCAAGTACTTCAATCAAATCTGTTGTTTTTGCAAAAGTCTGAAATTGATCATTCACATTTACCTTACAAAATAAATCACCCACCAAATAGACATCCTGCAATTGCTTTTCTTGAATCAATTCTAGTAAATCATGGTGCTCCTTTTCTGCATCTGCACCTAATTCTAACATATCACCTAAAATCAACACCTTACCTTTACGCGTCATATTCGCAAAATTCTCAACCGCTACTTTCATACTAGTTGGATTCGCGTTATATGCATCTAAAAACAATACATTCTTTTCTGTTTGCTTCAGTTGCGATCTATTATTACTTGGAAGATATTCTTCCAATGCATTTTTTATCTCAATCTCATCAATTCCTAAAAAACGTCCTAATGTAACTGCTGCCAATGCATTTTCGAAATTATATGCCCCAATCAATTTGGTTTTCACATATAACTTTCCAATTTTAGGTGATCTTAACTCTAACACCATATATGGTTCAGCTTGCAGAAATTTCGCCTTGCTAAATGCAGCCTCATTGTTGCCATAGCTAACAATTTCTTGATCGTTTAGCATTTCTTTTAAGAGAGGATTATCAGTATTAACAAATACCTTTCCTTTCTCTTTATACATGTAATCGTACAATTCCTTTTTTGTCTTGATTACGCCCTCAAAAGAACCAAAACCTTCCAAATGTGCCTTTCCTACATTTGTTATCAATCCAAAATTAGGTTCTGCGATCTCACACAAGAACTTAATTTCTTTTGGATGATTTGCACCCATCTCAACAATTCCAAATTCCGTATCCTCATTCATCGAAAGCAAGGTTAAGGGCACTCCAATATGGTTATTAAGATTCCCAAGGGTGGCAATAGCATTAAATTTCTTTTTTAACACTTCGAAAACTAACTCTTTTGTTGTTGTTTTTCCATTGGTTCCAGTTATAGCTAAAATTGGAATATCTAATTCTCTTCGATGCATACGAGCCAAATTCTGCAAACAAGTTAATACATCATCTACTAGGATGAAACGATCATCGATCGCATATTCTTTCTCGTCTATTATTGCAAAACGACAACCTTTTTCAACAGCAGATAAGGCGAACTTATTGCCATTAAAATTATCACCCTTTAGGGCAAAGAATAACGAATCTGATACAATTTTTCGAGTATCGGTAACAACCTGCGGATACTGCTTAAAAAGTCGATAAATTAGAGCTATTTCCATGCTATATTATTCTGAATTTATTCAATAAACGAAATTAGCAAATTCCAACAAAAAACCCCATCCTTTCGAGATGGGGTTTCAATTATATATAAGATAACTACTTTGTTCTTTGATTTGCAGGATGTCCTACATGTGTCATTGCACATCTGAAACCGATATCATCACGAGCTTCTTTTTGATTTAAAAAGCGACGTGCACTTGGCGCCATCCAAAAAGCACGATCTTTCCAAGAACCACCTTTGTAAACACGAGAATCGTCAGTTACCATAGAGCTAAAATCGCTACCATCTTGACCTCTACCTTGAACATACATACGGCTAGAACCTTTTGTTTGATGCTCTGGGTTATTCCATGTATAATCCGAAACGATACTTGAAGCAACATCTCCATCATTATAGTTTCTGTTATCGGCAGTTCTGTAATTTACACGATTAACCAATTCTTCATCTTTTTGTTGACGGTAGCGAATACGACCTAAACTATCTTTTTCAGCTACATTTCCTTCCTCATCAAGCAATGGTGTTTTAAAAACATTACCTCTATACGGATTAAACTCGGCTACATCATATGAAGATAATGGGCGATAAACATCAGCAACCCACTCATTTACATTACCTGCCATACAGAACAAACCAAAGTCATTAGGCCAATAAGATTCAACTGGTACAGTAATATCTCCGGCATCATTAAGAGCTCCTGCAGATCCCATAAAATCACCACGACCTCTTGAGAAATTAGCCATCATCTCACCTCTATGCTTCTTGTCATCATTTCTTACCCAATGTCCATTCCAAGGATACATTTTCTTATCAGCAATACGCTCATCTGTCGAATTACCAATAGTTGCAAGAGCTGCATACTCCCACTCTGCTTCTGATGGAAGACGATACTTTGGTAACAAAATTCCATCAGACCAACGTACACGACGCTCTTCGTTATCCGGATTTAAATCTTTAAGGTTTGTACCAACAACACCTTCGTATTGTCCCATTAAGTACGCCTGAGTATTAAAGTTATTCTCATTACGCTGATCAGGATTCTCTTTCAAAATACCCTTTTCAATTAGAATTCTTTCATTAACACGATCAGTTCGCCACTCGCAAAAATCAGATGCTTGCTCCCAAGAAACACCAACAACCGGATATTCTGAATAAGCTTTATGGCGTAAATAATTATTTACATATGGCTCATTATATGCCAACTCTGATCTCCAAACCATTGTATCAGGCAGTGCTTTTTTATATACCTCCGGGTAATCAACAAAAACACGCTTTGTCCAATGCAGGTATTCTCTATAATCAACGTTTCTAACTTCTGTTTTATCAATATAAAAAGAAGGAATTGTAACACGACGAGGCATATTATTCCAATCAAACATTACATCATCTTGAGTACGTCCCAAGACGAAAGTTCCCCCTTCAACAAATACCAAACCAGGTCCTGTTTTCTGTGTATAACCCTCTTTGTATTCAAATCCTCCGTTCTCCGGATCATTGTAGGCCCAACCAGTGGTTTTAGATTTCTCTCCTTTTCCAACAAGGTTCTTCACCTTTGAACATGATGGGAATACCATCAACGATATAGCAAAAACAAAGAGAACAATACTCGATCTTAATTTCATAATAGATTGAATGTAGTTTATCTCAAAAATACTTAACTCAACAAATATAACTAAAAGTGTACAGATTTTATTGTATTTAATTTTACTTTTTTTTAAAATTATTTAACATTTTCATTAAACAATCTAACATCTAAAAAATACAAGATTATATTATTTTAATCGGTAAAACCCACCAACTCACATAACTAACTGATACAAAACATTTTTTAACAAAACATAAACTTCTCAATACTACAAAAGCTTCGTTTTTATCTTAATATATTTACTCGACATTCTCTTAACTTTTACTTATTTTGTAATACTTGTTATTTTATAATAACATGAAAATGTCTTACAAAATGCAAAAACGTCTGCTATTACCTATGCGATATCTAGTCATTCTTCTTTTCTCTCTTCTGAATATTAGTGCATTTGCACAAATATCTAAGCCTTTTCAATTACAATGGACAGAAAACAAAGTATTCTATCCAAATGGAGAAAGTATTAGTACCCTAATGTTCTCTGGTGCTTCTATTGAAGAAAAAAACAATTGGCTTCCTGAATTTTCACACTTGCAATTATTAGGATCGACTAATGACTTATTTGAAGTTGAGTTAGTGGATACGGAATTTAAATTGTTAAGTTCCATTGAAAAGCAGATTTTACAAAATAAAACGGTGCCAAATAACATAAACCTCTCAATAAAATCGGTTTTAATTCGAAAAAAGGCATATCAAGAAGTTTATTTAATTCCTATTCGAAGAAATTCTACTTCTGGACAATATGAAAAACTAGTTAAATTTTCATTGCGTTTTAAAAAGTTAAAGCAATCCAAATCTGCTAGTCAAGTAAAATCCTATGTTAGCAGTTCGGCTCTTAAAACAGGTTCATGGGTTAAAATTTCTGTTGACACAACAGCGATTCACAAGATTACCTATTCTCAACTAATCGATATGGGCATCTCTAATCCTGAGAATGTTCGAGTTTATGGCTCTGGAGGCGGAATGCTTTCCAAAATGAATTCGGATGAACACATAGATGATCTTGTGAACAATCCCATCTTTATGGAAAGAGGTGATGATGGCATTTTTAATTCGGGAGATTACATTTTGTTCTATGCAAAAGGAACAAACTCCTGGAAACATGATGAAAACACGAATGAGTTTGTACATGAAAATCATTTGTATTCGGATGCCTCCTACTATTTTTTAAGTTCAGATATGGGATCGCCTTTATTAATGGAAAGCACTCCATCCTTATCTACTTCAAACATAATAGTTAATGATTTTAATGATTATGCCGTAATTGATCAAGACGAAATTAATTTACTTGAAAGTGGTAGGCTTTGGCTAGGTGATAAATTTGATGTTACCACGAATTACGCCTACTCATTCAATTTCCCAAACTTAAAAAATGATGAACCAATTGCTATAACAACAAACTTGGTAGCACGTTCCTCTTCCAGTACTAAATTCACTTTACAATCTGGAAGTACGGTAATTGGAAATATCCCCATGAATCAAGTAAACACAGGAAGTTATACTGCAAGCTATGCTTCTCAATCGGAAAACTCCTTTACCAATTTCACTCCTTCATCCGATCAATTTGAAATAGAAATTGATTATGAGAAAAGTTCTGCCTCATCGAAAGGATGGCTAAATTTTCTGCGCGTGAATGCGAGGCGCGAGTTAATATTCACTACTGATCAGATGTCATTTAGGGATAAAAAAAGTATTGGAACCGGCAATATTGCAAATTTCTCAATTCAAAATACCAATGATAAAATTCAAATTTGGGATGTCTCAAAGCCTAAGTCTTTAAAATTGATTCTAGCATCATATAGCAACAACACAACTTCATTTAATGCTGATGCAAATATTTTAAAAGAATACATTGCTGTTGATGTAAAAGGCGACTTTCCAAGTCCTGAACTAGTTGGTACAGTTCAAAATCAAAATCTGCACGCATTATCGCAGAAAGACATGCTAATTATTAGCCCAACAAAATTTACCTCTTTTGCGAATCAAATCGCAGATTTTCATAAAACAAAAGATGCTTTAAGCGTTCAGGTAATTAATCCTGAGGAGATCTATAATGAATTTTCATCTGGTGCACCAGATGTTAGCGCTATTAGAAATTTCATTAAAATGTTTTACGATCGAGCTGCAAATGAATCTGAAATGCCAAAGTATCTATTATTATTTGGCGATGGCTCATACGACAATAAATCAGATCAGGAAAACAATACCAATCAAGTTCTCACCTACCAATCGCAAAATTCTTTAAGTCCAACACAATCTTTTGTTACCGACGATTTTTTCGGATTATTAGATGATGATGAAGGAGAAGCCTCGGGGATGTTAGATATTGGAATTGGTAGGTTACCCGTAAATACAATTGAAGAAGCTCAAACTGTAATTAATAAAATTTTAAACTACAATGATTCTGAATGGGGCGATTGGCGAACAAATGTTTGTTTCATTGGTGATGATGAAGATCGAAATACTCATATGAGAGACGCCAATAGATTAGCTGTTCAAGTCGAAAATAACTATCCACAATATCAAACTCAAAGAATATTCCTAGACGATTACGAGCAAATTATTAGTTCTGTAGGACAGGTATATCCAGATGTAAATTTTGAAATCAGCGAAAGCGTAAACAAAGGCACGCTAATAATGAATTACACAGGGCATGGCAATGAAAATGGATTAGCGCATGAACAAATAATGATGCTTGATGATATTTTAGCATGGAAAAACCCGAATAAACTACCTTTATTCATGACGGCTACCTGCGAATTTAGCCGTTTTGACAATTATAAAAAACGTTCATCAGGTGAAATGATATTGCTTAGAGAAAATGGAGGTGGCATTGGTCTGTTTACAACAACTCGCTTGGTTTTTTCTTCTCCAAACTTCACACTAAATCAAAATTTCTATCATCATGTTTTCGACAAAGATGCCGATGGCAACTATAACCGCTTGGGAGACATCATGAGAAAAACGAAAAACGAAACAGGATCAGGAATCAACAAAAGGAATTTTACCTTATTGGGAGATCCTGCTTTGCGATTAAATTACCCAAAACATACTGCTGAAACAACCAAGCTAAATGATGTAAATATTACACAAGCCATAGACACTTTAAAGGCATTAAGCAAAATTAAGATTTCAGGCCGTATTGTATCTGAAGATGGTGCCGATTTAAATGATTTCTCAGGAACCCTATTTCCGACAGTTTTCGATAAAGTTAAAACCAAAGCCACGCGAGGAAATGATTACGATCCCTTTGAATACGAGGTGCAAAATAGCATTCTATTTAAAGGAAAAGCTAGCGTTACAAATGGGAAATTCGACTTTAACTTCTTTGTCCCTAAGGATATTAGCTATGAATATGGCAATGGAAAAATAACTTACTATGCGAACAGTACAAACACTGATGCTACAGGTTTTACAAACAATATCGTAATAGGAGGAACAAATCCTAATGCTGATAATGATAAGTTAGGGCCCGAAATTAGCCTGTTTATGGATGACGAACATTTTACTCCTGGCGGATTAACAAGCTCCTCTCCTCTCCTTTTAGCTGTTGTTAAAGATTCTAGTGGAATCAATACGCTAGGCAATTCCATTGGGCATGATATCGTGGCTATTTTGGATCAAAAATCAGATAATGCAATCAAATTAAATGATTTCTATGAATCTGACTTGGATAATTATCAAGAAGGTAAAATATCGTATCGCTTAACGGATTTGGAACCTGGAGAACATGATATCCAACTAAAAGTATGGGATAATGTTAACAATTCATCCGAGAATATCCTCGACTTTATTGTTGCTGAAGATGCAGAACTTGTTCTTAAAAACATCCTTAATTACCCTAATCCTTTTACAACGAATACTGGTTTTTACTTTGAACACAATCATGCCGCTAGAGAACTCGACGTATTGATTCAAATACTAACAATATCTGGGAAATTAATTAAAAGCATAGAAACCACCGTTAATTCTTCTGGAAATCGTGTCGGACCCATTCAATGGGATGGAAAA
This sequence comes from Labilibaculum sp. DW002, assembly GCF_029029525.1. Taxonomy (NCBI): domain Bacteria; kingdom Pseudomonadati; phylum Bacteroidota; class Bacteroidia; order Marinilabiliales; family Marinifilaceae; genus Paralabilibaculum; species Paralabilibaculum antarcticum. Next base: position 2,138,871 of record NZ_JAKJSC010000001.1, read on the forward strand.
GACGATTTTGGCAACTCCATTGGTCGTGGAGTTTACTTCTATCGTGTAAAGGTTCGGGCCGATGATGGAAAAGTGGTCAATAAATTTCAAAAATTAGTCATCCTCAAATAATAAATTCAAACATTACAAGTTAATTGAATATATTTGCAGACCATTATATTAAACTATTATGAATTATAGACTAACTCTAATCACCAGCCTTTTGTCCATTTTGTTATTCACAAATTTAAAGACAAGCTGGGCGCAAAGCTCAACATCCGGAGCAAATTATATTTCTACGGCTGTCCCATTTCTAACTATTACACCCGATTCTCGTGCAGGAGCAATGGGAGACGTTGGTGTTGCAACTTCGCCAGATGCTAATTCAATGCATTGGAACCCTGCTAAATTTGCCATGATTGATGGAGATTACGGCGTTGCCGCTTCTTACACTCCATGGCTAAGAGACTTAGTTGACGATATGAGTATTTCATACCTAACAGGGTATTACCGATTGGATAAAAACCAGGTAATTGCAACCTCACTTCGCTATTTTGCATTAGGTGAAATCATATTTTTAGAAAGTGCCGATGCGATCGAAAATTCTAAAAATCCGAACGAATGGGCATTCGATATGGCTTATTCGAGAAGATTAACAGATAATTTATCTGGAGGTATTGCTTTTCGATATATCCGTTCAGATTTTCAGGCTGATTATGTTGCTGGTGTAGAAACCAAAGCAGGTAGCGCTTTTGCTGCTGATATTTCGGTATACTATCAGAAAGAATTTAAGCGAAACCGAAAAGAAATGCTTTGGTCTTGGGGTGTAAACATTTCTAATATTGGTTCTAAAATCAGCTATTCTGATGATAGTGAGAAAGAGTTTATCCCAACTAACTTGCGTTTAGGTACTGCATTAAAAATGGAATTAGATCGATACAATTCATTGACTATTGCTGCTGATCTTAACAAGTTACTGGTTCCAACACCAGGTAAAGGTGCAGTTGAAGACAATCCTGAAGGAACCGTAATTGTTGGTAGTGAAACTTCCGATCAATCTGTTATGAGCGGAATTTTTAGTTCTTTCTCTGATGCTCCAAATGGAATGAGTGAAGAGTTTAAAGAAATAACATGGAGCCTTGGTCTAGAGTATTGGTATCATAACCAATTTGCTGTTCGTACAGGATATTTTCATGAAAATGAAGATAAAGGGAATCGTAAATTCTACACAGCAGGTGTTGGAGTAAAACTAAGCATGTTTGATCTGGATTTTTCTTATTTAATTCCATCAAGTCAAAACAACCCATTAAAAAATACTTTGCGCTTTACCATAACTGCAAATCTTGATAAAATTCTAAAATAGAAACAGATGAAAATAAGAGTAGGATTTGGATACGATGTTCATCAACTAGCAGAAGGTGAAGAATTTTGGCTTGGAGGTATCCAATTAGACCATCAGAAAGGAAGTGTTGGTCATTCAGATGGTGATGTTCTAATTCATGCAATATGCGATGCCCTATTAGGTGCTGCCAATATGAGAGATATAGGCTATCACTTCCCGGATACCTCGGTAGAATTAAAAGGTATTGATAGTAAAATACTACTCAAGAAAACAGTTGAAATAATAGCTAAAAAAGGTTTTACAATTGGTAATATAGATTCAACTATTGCTTTGCAAAAACCTAAAATAAATCCTCATATTGATAAAATGCAAAAAATACTTGCTGAGGTTATGGGTATAGATATTGAAGATATCGCTATAAAAGCTACAACAACCGAAAAATTAGGATTTATAGGCACCGAAGATGGTGTTGCGGCCTATGCAACAGTTTTAATACAGAAGTAACACTCAGTTATTTTAATTAGTTAAAAACCTCTTATGAATAAATTCATAAGAGGTTTTTTATGCGAATAAGTTAACATTAACTCCTTTTTTCCTTTGCCAATTTCTCTCTTTTGCTATATTTGTTTTATATAGATATCTAAATACTTTAAATGATCGAAAGATGAGAAAAACAGTAGTTATAGGTGCCAGTTTAAAAGAAGAAAGATATTCAAATCAATGCATTCGCTTGTTGCGTGAACACAACATTGAAACTGTTGCTGTTGGCAATAAAGCAGGAAAAATTGAAGATGTTGAAATTATTGTTGGTCGTCCGTGCGAAAACAAAGTTGAAACAGTAGCTATTTACCTTTCACCAAAAAATCAAGAATCTTATTACGATTATATCATTGGCTTAAAACCAGAGAGAATTTTGTTTCCTCCAGGAACCGAGAATCCTGATTTTTACAGAAAAGCTAACGCTCGAGGAATAGAAACTGAAGAAGCTTGTCCTTTGGTGATGTTAAAAACCGGAATATATTAAACCAAGCCATATTTTAGAGGCGCTTCCCAATAAGCGTCTCTATTCGAAAAATAGCTGATAAGGTCGTTTTAGCTCGCCTTCAACCTCTCCGAGACCAATTACCCGACTTCTTCGTAAAAACTCCTTACCATCTAGAAAAACCAGTAAACTTGGATTTGTAAACAAACTATACTGAGCTGCGATTTCTGGCTGAATTGAATTGTCTACTTCGTAGGCATCTAACCTTGGAAAGTGCTCAGCCATTAAAGTCTTCAATTTCGGCGCTAATACATGACAAACACCACAATTAGGCGCAGAAAAATAAATGTAAAATGAGGCTCTTTCCTCCTTTAATTTTTCAAGAATAGCTAAGGACAATTTCATAAAACAAATGTATTAAAATTTACTTCCCAATCTCAATAATAGTACAAGCATAAAAAAAAGCTGTTTCAAACAAATGAAACAGCTTTTTATATTGTAATTGAGTAGTATTACTCTTTTTTACGAGTTCTTCTTTTTGGCTTCGCAGCTGCAGCAGCTTTATCAGCTTCTTCTATGCTATGATCGTAATCTACGATGTACTTATCAACTAAGATACGTCCACAGTACTCACAAACAATAACTTTCTTACGAGAACGAATATCCATTTGACGTTGAGGTGGAATCTTATTAAAGCAACCTCCACAAGCATCACGCTCTACAGTTACAACAGAAAGACCATTTCTTGCATTCGAACGAATTCTTGTATATGCAGTTAACAATCGCTCTTCAATTTTACCTTTGAAGTTTTCTGATTGACTCATCAATTTTTCTTCTTCAATTTTCGTCTCAGAAACAATTGCTTCTAACTCACCTTTCTTACCTTCTAAGTCAGCTTGTTTGTCAGCAAATACTTTATCTGAATTCTCGATTAAAGCTTTCTTGTTGGTAATTTCCGAATTGAACTCTCTAATTCTCTTCTCGCACAATTCAATTTCAAGCTTTTGAAATTCAATTTCTTTAGAAATAGAATCAAATTCACGATTATTACGAACGTTAGACTGTTGAGCCTCGTACTTTTTAATCAATAAATCAGCTTCTTTAATCTCTTGTTTCTTCTTAGCGATTGTATCACCAAGATCACTCACTTCAGTGTTAAGATTATTAATCCTGGTGTCAAGCCCCACAATTTCATCTTCCAAATCCTGAACTTCTAAAGGAAGTTCTCCTCTTAGCGTTTTAATTCTGTCAACCTCAGCATCAATACTTTGCATTTCGTACAGTGCACGCAATTTTTCTTCAACTGAAATATCCTTTAAATCTGCAGCTTTTGGATTTTGTGTTGTCATATGTTTACAAATAATTTATTGGATTCGAATTTATCTCTGAGATACGAACCGCAAAGTTAGGAAATTTTTCTGTAACTATCTCATAAAAAATTTCTCTAGTAAACTGTTCACTTTCATAATGTCCGATATCGGCGATGATCAGCTTTCCTTCGGCATCGAAAAATTCGTGATATTTAAAATCTCCTGTTATATAAATGTCAGCTTTTGCAGCCTTTGCTTTTCTTAGAAGAAAGCTTCCGCTACCACCGCAAAGTGCAACCTTTTTTATCTTATCCTTAACCAAATCAGTGTGCTTAACGCAAGCTGATCCAAAAATTTTCTTTATTCTTTTTAAAAATTGAAGTGTATTTTCCTCTTCATTTAACTCACCAATCATTCCTAAACCGACATTTGGGTTCACATTTTCTAATTGATAGATATCAAAAGCAACCTCTTCGTAGGGGTGATTTTTTAACAAAGCAGCTAGAATTTTTCCTTGTAAATGCTTAGGAAAAACAGTTTCAATACGTGTTTCCGGTTCTGTATGTAATTCTCCTTGTTTCCCTACGTAAGGTTTAGTTCCTTCATTTGCTTTAAATGTCCCCTCACCTTTCGAATTGAAACTACACGAATCGTAATTACCTATACGACCCGCACCAGCAATAAACAAGGCATCTTTTACCTTTTGGGCATATTCTGTTGGAACAAAAGTTACCAATTTGTTTAAATCTTCTGCTAAAGGTGATAATATTCTTCTATTCTGTAATCCTATTAAATCGCAAATGCGATCACTTACACCACCTTTTACTGAATCCAAGTTGGTGTGTGCCGAATAAATAGCAATATTATTCTGAATGGCTAACATTACTGTTCGTTCTACATAGTTATTGCCATTAAAACGTTTCAGTCCTTTAAATACGATTGGGTGATGTGATATAATTAGGTTTAAGCCTTTTTCAATAGCTTCTTCAACCACTTCCTCAACAACATCCAAACAAACTAAAGCACCCGTAAGCTCCCAATCGTATCTCCCAACAATTAAGCCAGCATTGTCATAAGACTCCTGGTAAGATAAGGGGGCCATTTCTTCGATTGCAGCTACGATATCTTTTACTTTCAATTCTAAAAAATTTAAGGGTTATAATTCCTGAATTGGAATTCTAGATCATCTCTTTCATTTCAAGAAGAAGAGTTCTAATATCCTTCAATCTTGAAACAACCTCGAAATTATTCTGTGTATCTTCTTTATTTTCTTTCAACTTCAGCTTAGCACCATTAAGAGTCATTCCTCTTTCCTTTACCAGATGATAGATTAAATGAAAATTATCAATATCAGCTTTTGTAAAAAAGCGATTACCTTTTTTATTCTTTTTAGGCTTTATAATATCAAACTCTTTCTCCCAATAACGAATATGAGAGGTGTTCACGGAGAACATCTCAGCAACTTCCCCAATGGAGTAGTAGAGTTTTTCTATTTTCGTTTCTCTATATGGCACCTGTCTTGCTATTTAGAGTGAATTTTCTTCGTTCAATACTTTAGAGATGACTAAATTGAACCGTTTACTTACCTAAATTAACAAAAAAGTGGCACGAAGTTAAATTTTTCGCACCACTTTTTTATGCTTGCCAAATTCTTTTTGGTGAATCTAATCCATTGTTTGACCAGTGTTAGCAGCGAATGCTACCATACGATCATATTCATCTGCGCTTAGATCATTGAAATAATAATTTATTGGATTTAAGTGCTTTCCTGATTTTCTTATCTCATAATGTAGGTGTGGTCCGGTTGATTTACCTGTATTTCCTAAAAAAGCAATTACTTCACCGCGTTTCACTTTCTGCCTTTTTTTAACGTTATATCCGTTAAGGTGGGCATAAATTGTTTGGTAACCATAACCGTGATCTATAACGATCTTCTTTCCATAACCACGCTGATTTCCAACTGATTTAATGACTCCATCACCAGTAGCGTAAATTGGCAACCCTATGTTACCGGTAAAATCCATACCATCATGAAACTTACGCGTCTTATAAATAGGATGTACCCGCCAACCATAACCAGCCGAGATACGATTAAAATCCTTTATAGCTATTGGCATAATTGCAGGGATAGCAGCTAAGAGTTTAAATTTATTCTTAACCATCTCTTCAACATCATCATACGATTTAGTCTGAACGTAAATGGATTTTGATAACTGATCCAATTTCTTCGATGTGGAAATAACGAGATCAGCATTCTTTAAGTTCTCTAAATTCTCGTAGCGATTCACACCTCCAAAACCTGCTTGTCTAATATTATTGTGAATGGGTTCTGCCTCAAAAATAACACGGTAAATATTATCATCACGTTGCTCCAGATCACCCAAAACATTCTGTATCTTAGTTAATTCGGCGTTTAAGCGAGTATACTGAGTAAGTAATTGTTTATTCTCTCTAGCTAATGCTTTCTCTTTTGGGGAGCCGAAAAAATAGAACAATACCACTACCATTGCGATGGCAAGTACTGAACTTGAAGCCATGTGTTTAAGAACGTTTATTATTTTCGTCTTAAAGTTGGCCTCTACTTTTTCGTAACTAATAGACTCTGGGTTAAACTGATACTTAGTCTTCGCCATGTAATTTTTATAGGTTGTATTTACTAAAAAAAGCCTAAAATTTTTGCTCTCTATAGGTAACAAAATTAAGGAAATAATCTAACTTTGCAAGCTAAGTATCAAAATCTCATTGATTTAAAACATAATACAATATGACTTCTAGCGAGATCAGACAAGCCTATTTGGATTTCTTTGAATCCAAACAACATAAAATTGAATCATCAGCAGCAATGGTGATTAAGGATGACCCAACATTAATGTTTACAAATGCCGGGATGAATCAGTTCAAGGATATTTTCCTTGGTAATTCTCCCATTAAGTACAAGAGAATTGCCAACTCCCAAAAATGTTTGCGAGTATCAGGTAAGCATAACGACTTGGAAGAAGTAGGACATGACACCTACCACCACACCATGTTCGAAATGTTAGGCAACTGGTCTTTTGGTGATTATTTTAAAAAGGAAGCAATTGATTGGGCTTGGGAATTCTTAGTTGATACATTAAAACTTCCAACGGATCGTTTATACGCTAGTGTTTTTGAAGGTAGTGATGAAGACAAAATGCCTCGCGACGACGAAGCTGCAGGTTATTGGGAGAAGTACCTTCCCGTAAGTCACATTATCAACGGAAACAAGAAAGATAATTTCTGGGAAATGGGAGATGTTGGTCCTTGTGGTCCATGTTCTGAAATTCATATTGACCTAAGAACGGAAGAAGAAAGAAAACTTGTTGATGGTAGAGATCTTATTAATATGGATCACCCACAAGTTGTTGAAATTTGGAACTTAGTTTTCATGCAATTCAACCGTAAGGCTGATGGCTCACTAGAGTCATTACCTCATCAGCACGTTGATACAGGAATGGGATTCGAGCGTCTTTGTATGGCTATGCAAAACAAGCAATCAAACTACGATACTGACGTTTTCCAGCCAATCATCCAAGCTATTGCAAAGATGTGTGGCAAAACATACGGCGACAACGAAGAGATCGATATCGCATTACGTGTAATTGCTGACCATATCAGAACTATTTCATTTGCTATTACTGATGGTCAATTACCATCGAATAATAAAGCAGGTTACGTCATCCGTCGAATCCTTCGTCGTGCTGTACGTTATGGTTATACATTCCTTGATTTGAAAGATCCTTTCATGTACCGTTTGGTTGAGGTTCTAATCGAGGTTATGGGTAAGCATTTTCCAGAACTGGTTAAGCAAAGAAATTTGATCGAAAAAGTGGTGAAAGAGGAAGAGAATTCTTTCCTAAGAACACTTGCTAACGGTATCAAGCTACTTGATCAGATTATTGAAAAAACAAAAGCTGACGACTTTAAAGTTGTTCAAGGTAAAGTTGCTTTTGAACTTTACGATACATACGGATTCCCATTAGACTTGACAGAGTTGATTCTTAAGGAGAATGATCTTGTTGTGAACCGAAGAGAATTTAACGAAGCCATGGAAGCTCAGAAGAACCGTTCACGTTCAGCTACAGCAATGGAAACCGGCGATTGGATTGAGATTCTGAAGGATGATAAGGAAGAGTTCGTTGGTTATGATTACTTATCAACTGATGTAAAAGTTACACGCTATCGTAAAATGAATATCAAAGGGAAAGATTTATTCCAACTGGTATTCAACATTACGCCTTTCTATGGCGAAAGTGGTGGACAGGTAGGCGATACTGGTTATATCGAAGCCAATGGCGAGAAAATTTCGATTGTAGATACAAAAAAAGAAACGGGTTTAATTATTCATATTGCAAACGAATTACCTAGCGATCCAACTCTAACTTTTAAAGCAGTTGTAAACGCAGGTAAGCGTCAATTAATTGCAAATAACCATACAGCTACACACCTATTGCATGCAGCTCTACGCGAAGTCTTGGGCGATCATGTTGAGCAAAAAGGTTCTCTGGTAAATCCTGATCATTTACGTTTTGACTTTTCTCATTTCCAAAAATTGACAGAAGAAGAGATTGCTAAGGTTGAAGAAATTGTAAATCACAAGATTCGTGAAAATGCAACAACCGAAATAAAAAATGGTATTCCTATGCAGGAAGCTATTGATTTAGGCGCAATGGCTTTATTTGGTGAGAAGTATGGCGACTTGGTCCGTGTTGTAAAATTAAACGAATCGGTTGAGCTTTGTGGTGGTACTCACGTTAAGGCTACGGGGCAGATTGGCTTATTCAAAATCACTTCTGAGGGAGCTATTTCTGCAGGCGTACGTCGTATTGAAGCAATTACAGCAGTTAAGGCTGAGAAATATATCAATGATAAGCTAAACACACTTAAAGAGATTGAACGTACTTTCAAGTCGAATCAAAATTTAATTAAGAACATTGAAGATTTGATGTCTGAAAATTCAGGTTTGAAGAAAGACCTGGACGGATTCATGAAAGATCGCCTAAAGGTGATTAAGAATGATCTTAAAGGACATGTTTCTGTTACCAAAGATGTTAATTTTATTACCGAGCCATTAAGTGTTGGAAGTGCTGGTGATATTAAAGATGTTGCCTTCTCGCTTAAATCAGAAGTTGAAAACCTGGTGTTTATTGCTGGGGCAGACCTTGGTGGAAAAGCCAACCTGACTATCATGTTCTCTGATAACCTGGTTAAAGAATACGATTTGAATGCCGGAGCAATTGTTCGTGAAGCTGCTAAGGAAATTAAAGGTGGTGGCGGTGGCCAGGCATTCTTTGCTTCTGCTGGTGGTAAAGATCCTCAGGGTATTGATGCGGCAATCAGTACAGCTAAGAAAATGATTCTACACAAGATTGAAGGCTAAAAAAGCTACAAGCGTAAAGCTACAAGTATAAAAAACGCCATTTCGTGAGAGATGGCGTTTTTTTTGTTTTCATTGTCTTGTCCTAAAATAAGTATCTCACACTTCAATTAAAACTTCACAATAGGATTATTATTTTATATTTATATTTCATTATATTTAACTTCTCGTTATCAAATAAGAGAATATGGAGACCAGAAACCATTCAAACGGGGCGAACCTGAAAAGCCATACGAGTAAGCATTTTAATCGAAAAAATAATGGAAATTTTTATTGGAGTAGTTTTTTACCTTGCACTTATTGCATTAATGATAGTATCTGCGTGGAAAATTAACACAAAAGCAAATCAACCTGGATGGGCTTGTATTGTGCCAATTTATAGCGCTATAGTAACCTTAGAGATTATTGGTAAACCATGGTGGTGGATACTTCTAATTATCTTCCTTCCAGGGATAAATTTAATCTGGCTAATTTGGATGACAAATCTATTATCTAAAAGCTTTGGGAAAAGTACTGGATTTACTATAGGTATGATTTTTCTACCATTCATTTTTTATCCAATTCTTGGATTAGGGGATGCTACTTATCAAGGTCCTGCTGGATTAAAATAATCATTATATAAATAACAAAAAACGCCGTTTCAATTGAAACGGCGTTTTTTGTATACTAAAATATCTTACGGCTGTTGACTGTATGTGTGAACACTAAACTGTGCCGATGGAAGGTAATTAACTCCGAACCAACACACCAAAAGTATTACGAAGGCAAAGGCCAAAATCCATAAAGATGATTTGTATTTCGAAGGCATTTGATGTCGTCGGTGAATGTAGACTAAATATCCCATCCAGGTAATAAATGCCCAAGTTTCCTTTGGATCCCATGTCCAATAATGCCCCCAAGCTTCTTTTGCCCAAAGAGCACCAAATAGTAAGCCAAGGGTTAAAAAAGAGAAGCCCAAATAGACCAAATTGTCGGCTACATACATCAATTTATTGTCAAACTTGTTCATTTTCACTTGATACAAGCCATACACAGCAACTAATGTAGATGCAGCAAGAAATGCATAGGAAATAATATACACCACAACGTGTGGCACGAACCATGGACTTTGCAAAGCTGGCATTAATGTTTTCGAGAAATTTTCGGGATGCAGAAAATTAATGAACAGAAACAGCAATGACATAAAAAGACAGTAATACAGCATCCACAAATACTTCCATCGGAAATAGGTAATCAATCCAATTATGGATATAAATAATGCATACCACAAACGTGTTTCACCTAAAGTTCTCAATGGAGGTCGTTCCAAGCTAGTCCATAAAAAACCAATATATAAAGCCATGCTGAGTATACCAATCAGTACAAGAGCATTTCGAATGCCATTTTTCTTAGCTAGCAAAGCAGACAAAATCCAACTTGCTGAACTCACACCTGCTGACAATAAAAAATAGTTCCAAATCATTTTATTCAGTTTACAGTTATCAGTAAACAGTTATCAGTAAAATTACTGCTCACTGCTAATTGTTACTTTATTTCCACGCCAAAACATGTAAATAGAGCCAATCATCATCATAAACACACCAATGTATACATATATCTGCCAAGGATCTTTCACAACCTCTACAATGCTCTTGGTAGAATAAATCCCCATCTTTTCATCGTAGCTTAGTTGGTAGATTTTCCATCCGTTAACAGTGAATGATTTGTTTACTTCTAATACCTCATCTCGCTGTTTTCCATCTGGCGTAAAAATTCGAACATCAGAAGAGAATTTTTTTGCTTCAGGAACGGTCATTAACAATGAAAATTCATCGTTTATTTTTAGTGACTCATGAGGACGATTAAAACTTCCACAGCTGATCCAGCCAGAAATAGTGTCTTTTTGCTGAGAAATAACCTTCACTTTAGCTGCTGGTGCTGCACCTAAGTCCGAAAGGAAATAATATCGATCTCCAGATCGTCCAGATGTCAGAAAAAACTCCTCTACGATTATCTTCCAATCGTGCAATTTACACTCTAAGGAATCCTCTATCATGATCATGGAAGGTTTCGTTGGCTCGTATAAATTACCTGTGGTATTTTCAACAACTGCCATCTTAGGATTAAACTCTTCAATCTTAAAATCATTTAATTTAATGGCCAATGGCAATTCGTAAAACTTGCCAAAATCATCATAAGCTCTTGCCTCTATCCTATTCTCATGCAAATCCATTCGTAAACGCTGAAGATCTCCTGAGCCAAGACCAGCTGCAAAAACCGTTATCCATAAACCTAAATGACTACAAATGAATCCCCAATTTTTCCATTTTAAAGGAAACAGCTTTCGAATGATTACCATTCCCAATATCAGCAACAAATAAAAATTAATAAACAAAAAAGGAATGGATGTAGTTAATTGATTCAAATTAAGCATTCCGACCAATCCATCTTTCTTGATTGGTACCTGCGGAATAATTCCCATCACAATTACAAGCAAACTTAAGGCTGTTATTGCACCAATAGAAGCTGGAACTCCCGATAAGAATTTAAAACTTGATTTTCGCTTAATCAAAAAATACAAAAGTACGTTTAACAATATATAAACACCACCTACTATTATATTTTGAGGAAAGACAATGGTCCCAAAATTTGTACTATCAATGGTAAATTCCAGTGCAAATCCAACTAGTAGTATTCCAAATGCTAATAAGAATCCTTCAGAATATGTCCAAGGCGATTGCCATAAAGCCTTTTTTATTTTTGTCATATATTATTCCTTAATCCAATCCAACAAATTATTCAAGTCGTAATTTGCCGATTTTTATTGTTACAGATACTAATATAAAAAAATATGCCACCCAAATTGAGTGGCATATTAATAATTCATCTATTTAGAATGAAAAGTTCATTACATTTTCACTTTGTAAGTCTTCTCACGCTTTTCAGCTTTTTTGTCCCACTCAGGAAGAAGATTCTTCTTAAATGTTTCTTTCTCTTTATTCAATTTATCCATATCAAGACCGATAAATTTCTGAGCTTTTGCTTTCGTAGCGATATCTGGATAAGCAACCTCTCCGTCGAAACCATACTTATGGAAAATTCTTACTAAAGCGATTCGAGCCTCTTGTGCACGATCTACACCAGTAGTAATAATACGACCCGTTTCAGTTGGAGCGTGGAAAGAACCACCATGAGAAGCAGCTGCATAATCCCAACGCCACTGAGCGTGACGAATCATCATCAATATTGGCTTCATTTCTTTTTCAGTAGCACCTAAATCCCAAGCTTTCTTAGCTTCAACGTGAGCACGTACAAGAAGTTCTTCTAGCTTATCACGATTCTCGATAATTTGATCCTGACGTTGATAAACATTCTTAATCAACTTCTCAGTCTCTTCACGGTGACAAACCTGACAAGAATTAGCAACATTATTCAATGGAGATTGAATATGGTGATCAGTAAATTTCTGTCCACCTTCTGATTTATAAGGCATATGGCAATCAGCACAAGAAACACCACGATCAGCGTGAATACCCTTTAGGTAAACTTCGTATCCCGGATGCTGAGCTTTCAACATAGGAGCTTTACTTAACTTATGAGTCCAATCTTTAAACTCAAGCTCATCGTAGTACTCTTCCATTTCTTCAACGCCCATTCCTTTATCCCATGGTAACTGAACAAAAGCAGATCCTTTAACACGATTCTTGTTAAAATAATACTCAACATGACACTGAGCACAAACTAAAGAACGCATCTCCTGATGAGTTGCATCGTTAATATCTTTACCCATACGCTCGAAAGCTTCAATTAGGTATGGACGCGTAACTTTAAGATTCATTGTTTCAGCATCGTGACAGTCGGCACATCCAATAGGATTTACAACTTCGTGTCCTTTTGACGACCATTTTCCTGAATAATATTCAGCAACACCAATTTCATTCATCAAACGAGGTACATCAGGAGATTTACATGTCCAACATGTTGAAGGCATTGGTCCATCTTTATCACTAGTTGGGCCACCTGTACGTAAAGTATTTCTTAAGTCATCAACTGCATAATAATGACCACGACCTTGATTATAATCTTTCGCAAAACCATAACCTGCCCAAAGCACAACCAATCGAGGGTCTACTTCCAACATATCAATCATAGCATTACCGTTATACTTGCTATTAAAGCTAGTATCGGCTGTGTTGTAATAAGATTCAAATTCGCGAGGGAAATTTTCACCCCAAACCTCGTTGCGAGGTTCCCACTGGTTATATTCAACCTGCGGTGTGTAAGCAAAAACAGATTCGGCTCTTCTTTCCATTATCGATGAAGCTAACAATCCAAGTAGAAATACAACCACCAAAGTTGCAAGGAAGATGATCCATCCCAACATTGGTTTTTTGCCTACAGATTCTTGTATTGGTTTCATATGCTATTTTATTTAGGTTTTATTCGTTTTCTAATTTAGATTCTTCCATGTATTCCTGTAACCAATCTGGAATTGGACTTGAAGGTACCGGCACGCGTGCGTTTGGAACACTCGAAAGGCTATTTACCCTTCCATGAGGTACTTCTCTATGGCAATCCCAGCACACTCTACCTTGCGTGTTATGTGTATGTTGTGGAACTTGTGTTGCCAACTTAGGGTCGGTCAGCGTTTGGCTGTGACAGCGAATACAGTTATTGTGAACCACTTCGCGTCCTTCTTCCAAAATAAAGATGACTTCCGGTTCCATTCTTAATGCAAACATTGTTGCATGCCTCAAACCATCTTTTGCCTTAAAAAAGTACTTATTAAACACATTATTGTGCGGTACATGGCAATCGTTACATGTAGCAACCTCACGGTGCGAACTATGCTGATAGGTCGCATATTGTGGTGCCATAACATGACAGTTGACGCAGGTTTTAGGATCATCAGAAAGATATGATGCCGCCTTTGAAAGGTAAAGCACATAAAAGCCAAGTCCAACGAATATTCCTAGAGACACCAAAACCGGCAGTTTCCATTGTGGAGGTGGTGTTAGAAATTTGAATAGTTTTCTCATTAGCAAAAGTTTTGATGTATTGGGTTTGCTTTATTACTTCAAAAAGTTAGGAGTGAAAACAACCATAACCCATCCCCAGTTTTGAGTTTCATCTTTGTCACCACCCTTCAACACTTCCATTGAATCTGATGCAAACATCTGAGAATATCCCATTTTAAATGTTACTGATTTTGAATACTTATATCCGAATGATAAGTCAATCTCAGTACCTAAATAAGCATCTTGTTTTTCAGCTCCTTTATATAAATCTGCTGCTGCAGAAAAAATATGAATAGCCGATCCAAATGAGAACTTATCTTTTGAATAGTTTAAACCACCATAAATATCTTGTAATCCAACATCACCAACATGGTTGCCAACATAGAAATAATCCATATGACCATTAAACTTGTGATTGGTTCCGAATAAAGGCGTGAAAGAATTATTATCTTTTATCTCATCATCATCAGTTCCTGACAGCATTTCAATTCCAACATTACCTTTCCAGTTATCCGCAACCTTAAATTTCATTCCTAAGTTGAACATATAAGCACTAATATCCTTATCCGCAACTGTTTTACCCGACTGAGCATATAGTGATCCGGTTAAAGTAACTTTACCTGGACGGTAATTCATATGTGTACCAAAAGTTTGATTGTATCTTGTTTCAAGATCATCATCAACATCAAGAGTCTGAAGACCTACATTCATGAATAGTAAGCTAAAATCAAACTTGTCTGATTTTCTGTTATACCAAGCAAATTGCATGTTCTTATAATTTGTTGTGTATAACATTCTCTTTAATCCTTCAGAGTCGTTATTTACAGCTAAACCAAGATGAAATTTACCTTTATCATCGGTTTTAAACTTAAGCAAAGCTAAGTCATGACTTCTTGCTTGTTGAGCCCAACCGACATTACCCAAAATTCTGGAATCATCATAAACCAATTCCTGACGACCTACTTTTAATGAAAAGTTCTCATTAAACAATAGTTCACCCCATGCTTCGTGCAACATCAACTGATTCTTATCAGACATATTTAGCTGTTTTACATCTCCCCAAGTACGAACATCTTGTAATGATAAACCAACACGGAATTTAGAATCGTTGTACTTTAAATTCAAACGTGTACGTTGAGAAGTGAACAAAGCAGCATCATCAGCCTCACTAAATAATGATTTTAAGCCATGACGATACTCAGTACGTGGACGAAGTTCTCCTGTAAAAGTAAGTTGTGCCATCGTTATCATTGGCACTAGTCCTAGAAAAAGGACTAACATTAGACGAAATAGTTTTTTCATAGTATGGATAGATTTCAATTTAAAAAACTGTGAGTCACCACAGTAATTACATAGATTATATTGCAATACTAGGTAGATTAAAGCTTTATTTCAAGATTAGAAGATTATTTAAATTTATTATATTTAAATTTTAATACCTTTTTATCCTTTACTATTCTTGGTTTTCAAGCTTTTCATATCGATGATAACAAATATGAAACAAGTGTAATTTATCTTTAATCTTAATAAAAACATGAAACATCCTATATATGTAACTCCATTTCCCCTATTTAATAAGAAAATTTATCTGCAATAGATAAATTGAAATCTTACTACAAATGGAACATCTTACTTACAACAAGTTACATTATTTCAATGAAAAAGGCTCATCAAAAAGTAGTTGAAGTATGAAAATTATAGTATTTTGGATTTATAAAGAAAAGCGTATCTTGAACTCCAATTTTCGGGAAGTAGCACGTTAAGTGGCTTTTAACCGAATAACAATAAAATTCTTTAATCGAAATATAAAATTTTACCCGAATGAATAAGTTTCTAAATTTTCTGTTTTCTATGCAAATGATGGGTGTGCTCATCATTCTTTTTGCTTTCTCAATTGGAACCGCAACATTTATAGAAAATGATTTTGGAACTCCTGCCGCTCGTGTTCTTGTATATAATGCATGGTGGTTTGAGTTAATGCTATTACTGCTTACAATTAACCTTGTTGTCAATATTTTCCGATACAAGCTCTTCAAACGAGAAAAGTGGTCTATATTTTTGTTTCATGCGGCTTTCATAATCATTTTTATAGGTTCTGGTGTTACTCGTTATTTTGGTTACGAAGGAAACATGCACATTCGAGAAGGACAATCAACAAACCAGATTACCACAATGGAATCGTATATTGATGTGCAAGTACAAGCCAATGGACAATTCAATAGAAAAAGCGAGAAGATTACTGTATCGTCGGTAAAAACAACCGATTATAAGGATGATTTGGAGATCGACAATAAAAACGTAGAGCTCAAATTAAAAACATTCATCCCTAATGCAGAATCTACTATTGCTCAGGATATGAACGGTGTTCCAATAATGGAAATGGTTGCTGTTGGAAGTGAAGGAATGTCTGGAATGCAAAATTTTGCTCTAGAATATCGAGGACAGAAAAACATTGCTGGCAACCTGCTTGCCTTTGGTGGACTACCAAATGATCAAACGGTAGTATTTGATTTTACAGATAGTTTAAGAATGATATCTCCTTACCCATTTCATGAAGTGAGTATGATGGGTGGCGAGCCTATTCCGATGCAAGCGAATCTTTGGCATTCAATTTCACCAAAGAAATTATATGATTTAAAAGGGACCAAATTTGCAATTAAAAACTTTTTCCCAGCTGCCAAATACAAATACATTCAAGGGGAAAATAAAAACGCACCTACCGTATTGGTATTTCATGCAAAAAGTGGCAATGAGCAAAAAGAAATCATTGTAAAAGGTGCTAGTAATTATGTGAGTGCACCGAGTACTGCGAATATTAATGGCATAGATCTTTCGATTGCATATGGGCCTAAAACACTTGAACTTCCATTTTCTCTTAAATTAAACAAGTTTATCTTAGATAGATATCCAGGATCTAACAGTCCGTCCTCTTTTGCGAGTGAAGTAACATTGTACGATAATGCAAAGGGAATCGAAAAAGACTACCGTATTTATATGAATAATATTTTAAAGCACGAAGGTTTTAGATTCTTTCAAGCTTCTTATGACACAGATGAAAAAGGAACTGTTCTTTCGGTAAATCACGACCAGTGGGGAACATTAATCACCTACTTTGGCTATTTTGTACTTATGCTAGGAATGACTTGGTCATTAATTAGCCCTTTCACTAGATTCAAAAATTTAGGAAGACAATCCAGAAAAGTAAAAGTAATAACTGTATTAGCCGTTATTTTTGCAAGTAGTTTATTTCCTGCTTCGGCCCAAAATCAACAATTACCCGTTGTTCCGTTAAAGCAAGCCCAAGATTTTGGTAAGCTTTTGGTACAGGATAATGGTGGTCGATTTGAGCCAGTTAATACGATGGCAAGTGAAGTAATCCGAAAAATTACTAAAAAGAATAAATTTCAAGGATATACAGCCGAACAAGTATTTCTTAGTATGCTGGTAAATCCTCAAGCTTGGCAAAACATTGCCATGATTAAGGTCGGAAGTTCTAAACTGGCAAAAGAAATTGGCATTTCTGGTAAACATGCAAGCTTTAAAAACTTTTTAAATCAACAAGGTCAGTATAAACTATCTGCCAAAGTTCAAGCAGCCTATTCAAAAAAACCTTCTGAACGATCTGCATACGACAAAGAAATTATTAATGTTGATGAAAGAATCAATATTACCTATATGGTTTTTACTGGCGAATTCCTGAAGATATTCCCAGATCCTAATGATGTTATGCATGAATGGTATAATCCTACTTCTGAAGTTCAACTTACTGGGGATGATTCATTATTCGTAAAGAAATCTGTTATCATGCTAAGCCAAGCAATAGTCCAAGGAGATTTTGCAAACGCAGATAACTATATTGCTGGAATTAAAACTTATCAGAATAGATTCGGGCAAAGTATTATCCCTTCTGCAACAAAACAGAAAACCGAAATATTGTACAACAACATCAATATTTTCAAAAGACTATTCCCATTTTACTTACTAATAGGATTCTTCTTAATCATCTTTTTGGTAACTCATATCATTAGACCTAGATTCCCAATTAAGTGGGTGGTTCGTATCGCGATGCTTATTCTTGCTATAGGATTTATTTTACAAACAGGTGGCTTAGCTGCACGATGGTATATTTCAGGCCATGCTCCGTGGAGTAATGGTTTTGAAACCTTAACGTTTATATCGTGGGGTTGTTTACTTGCCGGATTTATTTTTGCACGAATATCAAAACTAGCCATTGCTGCGACTGCAATGCTAGCAGGATTGTTCTTATTTGTAGCGCATTTGAGTTGGATGAATCCAGAAGTAACCAATTTGGTACCTGTTTTGAAGTCATACTGGCTCACCATTCATGTTGCAATTATTACTTCTAGCTATGCATTCCTTGCTTTGGCAACTATTTTAGGAATTATTAATCTTTGCCTGTATAATTTACAAAACAAGAATAGTCAAGAGCGTATTTCCAGTAAAATATTAGATTTAACTCGCATTAGCGAAATGACCATGACAATTGGCTTGTACTTCCTAACCATAGGAACTTTCCTTGGTGGTATTTGGGCTAATGAATCATGGGGGCGCTATTGGGGTTGGGACCCAAAAGAAACTTGGGCACTTGTTAGTATATTGGTGTATAGCTTTGTACTGCACATGCGTTTTATTCCAGGCTTAAAATCTGTTTATGCTTTTAACATTGCTTCTGTATGGGGCTATAGCTCAATTTTAATGACCTATTTTGGAGTGAACTACTATCTTGCTGGAATGCATTCATATGCAAAAGGAGATCCTGTACCAATCCCTACATGGGTTTATTATTCGGTAGCGATACTATTTGCTTTAAGTATGGTGGCTTATTTCAATTACAAAAAATACAATGCTGTGCCGGAAGAGGTCGAGGCATAAGCGAAATACATTTTATTCTTTAAGGAGCTTCACTTTTGTGAGGCTCTTTTTTATTCTAATTTAAAATCTATTGTTCTTTCGAATTATTCCCATTGCAGAGGAAGTGCCGACAGTCAAAGGGAAGATTGTTCTCCAATAAAACAAATTATTTATTTTCGCTCAAGCCGCATGGCTTTTACTTTTCTCCTTAAGCCAGACAGGCTATTCTTTTGTCATTACCACAAAAGAATCAAAAACGCTAGGCCACAGTTCTTCCTTACCCATAACGGATCAAAGTCTAAACAGAATAATATTGAATCGATATAACTATAGGCCAATTCTGATCACTTGTTTTCTCTTTGCTCAAGCCGCATGGCTTTTACTTTTCTCCTTAAATGAGAAAAGTAAACAAAAGAATCAAGTCAGCCTGATCCTTGTTTGCTCTACAAACTTAAACCTGTATCACGCCTAACGGCAGGCTGACAAACCACGCTCACATTTTGTCAAAATGAAAAATAAAAATCGACATTGCATGTACCTTCGATTAAAAAATACAACACCAAACCTCAAGTGATCGAGGCATAAGCGAAATACATTTTATTATTTAAAGAGCTTCACTTTTGTGAGGCTCTTTTTTATTCTAAGCTAAAAGCCTATTATTATTTGAAAATCTTCCCTTTGCAGATGAAGCACAGACAAGCCAAGGGGTGATTATTCTCCAATAAAACAAATGATTTACATTCTTTGCTCAAGCCTGTCTGGCTTTTGCGTTTGTCTTTAAGCCAGACAGGCTATTCTTTTGTCATTACCACAAAAGAATCAAAAACGCTAGGCCACAGTTCTTCCTTACCCATAACGGATCAAAGCCTAAACAGAATAATATTGAATCGATATAACTATAGGCCAATTCTGATCACTTGTTTTCTCTTTGCTCAAGCCGCATGGCTTTTACTTTTGTCTTTAAGCCAGACAGGCTATTCTTTTGTCATTACCACAAAAGAATCAAAAACGCTAGGCCACAGTTCTTCCTTACCCATAACGGATCAAAGTCTAAACAGAATAATATTCGCTCGTGCCTCTCTCATGGAATTCTGTTTTTTACGCCTTCTTCTCCTATGGGTGCCAACGTCGAACTGAATGCCATATCCTGCCTTTAATCATCGACAATGCATGCATTGGCATAATAGAATAGTTCACGATATAAAACAAAAAAAAGGAAGCATCTCTGCTTCCTTTTCTATATTTTAAAAGTATCGGCTTAAGCCTTATTCGTTGTAATTACAAATATAATAAGTGGTTCGTCGCTGGTGTTTTGAACCGAATGAAATCCCTCTTTACTAACAGCAGTAATATTGCCTTTCGTAATTTTCGTTTCTCTAACTTCGCCATCAACACCGGCTTTATCGGAATACATTCCCTCGCCATGCATCACCACATAAACTTCTTCCTCGTTACGTGGCCCATGATCATGAAATCCGGCTTGATCATTCTTATTTAAAAAGACCATAAAACAACCAATTCGATTATTAATTAATTCATCAACATCGAACATTTGCAGCAAATAAACAACTCCCTCGCCACCATACATTGGCTTACGAGTATCAACACGTACTACCGAACGTTTGTCTTGTCCAAACGGAACAACATCTAAATCGATGTACTGAGACACTTTTTCTATTACCTGATTGGCTTCGAGTGTTTGCATATGTATTATTTTACAGATATCAAATGAATATCGAAAATCAAAACAGAACCACCTGGAATGCCTCTTGTATCGTAAGGTCCATAGCCTAGGTGTGAAGGAACTAAAAGCTTTCCTTTTCCACCTTCTTTAAAATAAGTGATGCCTTCGGTCCATCCTTTTATAACTCGCTTCAACGGAAACGAAATACCTCTCTCACTACTCTCGTCGAAAACCTCTCCATTTAAATAAGAACCTCTGTAGGCTACCTGAACCGTTGATGCACTTGTCGGTTGGGCGCCTTCTCCTGCATTATCAACGGTATAATATAAACCAGACTCACTCTTTGTTGCGTCCAATTTATTGATCTTTATATAATTGGTAATTTGTTTCTCATTTATGCTCGCATAATCTTTCTCGGGAGTACTCTTGCACGAAATCATAAAAGCAAACAAAAGGGCTAATAAGCTATATTTCATCTTTTTTAATATTTTAATGATTGCTTAAGCAGATATTGAATTCCTATTCGTTAATTGAAATCAGCTTTACATCGAAAACAAGAACTGAACCTCCTGGAATACCATTGTAGTAGTAGCTACCATAAGCCAAATGCGCTGGTATGATTAATTTTCCTTCGCCACCTGGTTTAAAATAAGTGATTCCTTCTTTCCATCCTGCAATTACACCATCTAAATCAAAATCAACTCCACTTACACCACTTTCATCGAAATCTGTTCCATCAAGAAAATAACCTTTATAAGAAACAGTAACATTAGATGTTTCTGTTGGAAATTCTCCAGTTCCTTCTTCATCGATAATGTAATACAAACCAGAATCTGATCTTGTTGCTGTTAAATTCTCAATTTCCAAATAAGTTAGAATTTCTTCTTCATTTCTTTCCGCAATCATCTCCTCAGAAAACACAGTAATTTCGAAAATTAGTACCGAACCACCAGGAACGCCATTGAAATCCTTATTACCATATCCTAAATGAGCTGGAACTAACAACATTCCTTTTCCACCTTCTTTAAAATAAGTCAAGCCTTCTGTCCACCCTGGAATAACTCCTTGCAAATTAAAGGAAGCTAAATTATCTTCAGTATTGTCAAAAACTACTCCGCTTGTGTAATATCCTTTGTAAGTAACAGCAACATCAGATGTATATGTTATCGCAGCTCCAGTTCCTTCTTCTTCAATTACATAATACAAGCCCGATGCAGTTTTAGTTGCAACTAAGCCATTTGCCGCTACATAAGCTGCAATCTCTTCATCATTTTCTACTCTGTAATCTTTTTCGCTATCCGAACTCGAACACGATACCATAAAGGCAAACACTAAGGCTAATAAGCTATACTTCATATCAATTTGTTTTTTATAAGAACAACAAATATAGTAAAATGTAGGAATGTTGGTTGCTGTGATTGACTTTGCTCTAGTATTTTTTTAATTCTTAGCCTAGCCCTATCTTTTAATTACCCTTAAAGAGGACTTTACCCAAAAAATTAAAGTAATCTATTACACCGCTACCGCACGATTGTATCGTGTGGTTCTAATTTTTTTAATAGTATAAAACGCGATAGAATCGCGAACAAATTAATTCTGTGGCAGCATTAAAAAATCATGGTCTAAAATAAGGCAGCCATTATTAAAATAATCATAATTTAAGCTACCTTTAAACACATAAACTTCCTGTTGTTTTTAATCGATACTGCATGCATAAAAATACCTATATTAAAATTTGGCCATTACTTATCTTATTCCATTTACTGCTCCTTTCAACAGATGTTTACAGTCAGAACAGTGCAATTACAAGCACCGACAGCTTGCGCACTTTATTGGCTACTAAAACGGGAACAGCTAAAATTGCCATTCAACTCGACCTGGCCCGTCAGGTTAAATATAAAAACGTTGACGAAGCAAAAAAACTAGCTCATTCGGCATTACACAACGCTACTAAAGCCAAGGACAACAACCTGATAATGCGCGCTTATTTAGCCCTTGGAGATATCTATCTAAGTATAGACAATTCGCAGTCGGTTGCCTATTTTGAAAGTGCATTATTGCTGGAGGAAGCGACTGAATATTCTTGGTACAAAGGAGAAATACTGTACAAAATTGGCGTGAATAAATACAGATTGGGTGAAAATATTGTAGCTCTTGAGTCGTTTAATGCGGCTATCCAAGCCTGCCGGCAGTCGAAAAATTTCAAGACAATGGGTGCTTCGTACTCTATGATGGGCTCTACTTTTAGAATGAACGGGCTGTACGATCGTGCTATTGAGTACATCATAAAAGCAAAACTAAATTATACAAAAGCAAATTTTATTGAAGGGAGTGCATGGTCGGCCTTTTTGCTGGGGCAGATATACTTTAACTTAAAAGTTCCAGAGATTGCGCTCGATTATACGCAGGAAGCTCTTGCTATTTACCTGAAACAGGCAGCTCTCGATGGCAACCAGAATGGCGTAGCCATGTGTTACGAGCAGATCGCCTTACTTTATTTAGAATTGGGCAATTTCGAAGAAGCCCGTAAAAACATTGCTTACACGCTAAAAATACACACAAACGCTTCCTCTTCCCTAGGCATATCGAATGTGCATAAAAATCTGGGTAAAATAGAATATGCCATGGGTAATTATAAACTGGCAGAAAAGCATTTAAACCAAGCCGTACAGCTGCAAGAAGCAGGAAACTACCGACGAAGTCTCCCCAGCACTTATGAATACTTGGGTTTAACCCTCTTTAAAAGAGGCCGTGTAGAGAAAGGGTTCGAAACCATTTACCGAGGGCTAGAACTAGCCATATCAAACAACCAGAAAAAAATTGAGTTAGAAATTTATTCAAGATTGGGCGAGGCGTATTTAGCAGTAAAAGATTATAAAAATGCCATTCGTTGTAAAAACAAACAAATCGAGATTCAGAGTTTAATTCTTTCGGGTAATGCTTTTATAAAAACAGAACAGCTGCAAACAATTTACGAAATTGATGAAAAAAACCAGCAGATAGCAGGACTCGAAAAGCAGAATAAAATTAATGCCTTAAATATTAAACAGCAAAAGACCACTCGCAATGGGATGATTTTAGTGATTATTCTGATCCTTTTAATTGCAACAATCATTTACTATTTTTACTATAAACTGCGCCAGAAAAACTCCGAATTACACGAAATAAATGCAGCCAAAGATAAATTTTTTGCAATTATTGGACACGATTTACGCGGTCCTACAGGAACCCTTGCCGCTCTGCTAGAACATCTTAATTCCAGCTTCGATAATTTTAGCATGGATGAACTTAAAAAATTGTTATCTATTTTGCATAAATCGGCAGTAAATGTAAGTAAGCTTCTCGAAAACCTGCTTATATGGGCACAGTCGCAAGTGGGTAAAATAGAATACACACCAACAGTGCTAGTGCTTGACGATGTTTTTCATCATGAACTAAAGAACCTAAAACAATCGGCCGACAATAAACAAATCGACATCAGGCTAGAATTAAACAAGCCAATTTCGGTACTTGCCGACTTAAACATGCTACAAAC
The DNA here is from genome assembly GCF_029029525.1 of Labilibaculum sp. DW002. Taxonomy (NCBI): domain Bacteria; kingdom Pseudomonadati; phylum Bacteroidota; class Bacteroidia; order Marinilabiliales; family Marinifilaceae; genus Paralabilibaculum; species Paralabilibaculum antarcticum. The sequence goes on from NZ_JAKJSC010000001.1 coordinate 2,162,967, forward strand.
CATTGTACGTAACATTATTAGCAATGCCATTAAGTTTACACAGCGCGATGGTACCATCCTTGTAAAATCGGAGATCAAAAACAAGGATACAGCTCTCGTTCAAATTATTGATAATGGGGTGGGCATAAAAAAAGAAAACCTCTTAAAAATATTTGAAATAAGCAATACATTTCACACCAAGGGAACCGAAGACGAGCAAAGTACGGGGCTGGGCTTAATTCTTGTAAAAGATTTTATTGAAAAAAACAAAGGGATTTTATCAATTGAAAGCGAATTTGGCGAAGGAACAACTGTTTCGTTTACCCTTCCCATAAACAATACCAATTTCATTTCTAAATAAGTGATAAGCCATCCTATGCCATAGAAAAATACCTCGATGCCGTTAGCCCCCTACATTTGGCTTTTTAATGGAACCAAGGCTACCGAACGATTGTATCGTGTGGTTGTAACTTTACAATACTTTAGAACGCGATAGAATAGCGCACCAGCGGGGGCACCGCCCTTTAATTTTAACTTTTGTTGTAGGGCGTTTTTTATTCAAAACCAATTGTTTTACCTCTCGCTTCTTTGTCTAATATTATATTTTTAAGTTCTTCATATTTCAAATCATCAATTAAATCTCTACTCCATAGAAACTCTAGATTATTTAGTTGATTCTCAATAGGTAAATCCTTGTCAATTTTGCTGTATTTGTTAATCATGTATTCTTTAGACTTATCTAAGATAGTATCTGCAAAGTTACAAATTGTACTTTGGTTACTCTTACGATAATAAAGGACTATGGATGTTGTTGAAAGCGTGTTGATGGTAATTGTTCTTTTCCGTGTAAATAGTCCCGTTAGCATAAATATAAGGCTTATACAAGATAGAATTGTAAAAATGAATAATGCATCTGCCATATTAAATACAATGCCAATTATAAAGATTGTTAGACCCCAAAATATTAGATCTCTATTAATTTCTACTTTAATAGTTTTGCTATGAATGATATTCTCAAGAGGAATATCGTACTCGATGTATTTGAACACAGATTTCTGTGAAATTCTAATTTTATTTTTCAGAATAGTCAATTTGTTGCTAGCAAGCAACCTATTTATTTCAATATCTGTCATGTCTTTTCTTAAAAATGCCTTACAACTTCTAAATAAAACCAATGGGCATTATTTCGTTTGTAATTCTATCAAAAAGTGTATTTACCTACCCATATAGAGCAATGCTATACCAACGCTACCGCACGATTGTATCGTGTAGTTGTAACTTTACAATACTTTAGAACGCGATAGAATCGCGCACCAGTGGTGGTTATTCTACTTATTTATCAATGCTTTTTGCAACAATTTCGGCCATAATGTTAATCCCCTTTTCGTTTGGGTGGATTCCATCAGGGAATAAATCAGACATTTGGTTCATTCCATTATAAACATCAATTATTTGAAGATTATTCCTTTTTGCAATTCCTTCAACTATTGGAATAACATCATAACGAATTGTTGAATCGCTAATACTCCAAGCAGAGCTGTAGGCAGGAGGTGGAGAACAAAGGTAAATTTGTGGTTTGGAAGCCAGAGTATTTAATGTATCAATCATTAATTGGTAATTGCGTTCATAACTGGAAGCATTCCAATTATTAGTTTTAGAATCGTTTGTACCGAGCATGATTACTACAATATCTGGTGCATACACAAACACATTGTGCAAATCTTTTTGATTCCAATAAGGTTTATTTCCATCGCTTTGCATGGTGGCTCCACTTTCCCCACAGTTCAACACCTGATAACCTTCACCTAATAAATTATCCAATTGAGATGGATAAAACGATGATTGATTCTTTCCGCCGCCGTTGGTGATACTGTCGCCAACACAAGCTACTTTTATTTCGCTTTCGCAAGAAATAAAAATTATAGAAAGCAATACAAGAAGAATTAAATTAGATTTCATAAAATGGTTTTTACAATGTTAAAAATTAATGAAGCTTACCCATGAGTCCGGCACCTGTTTTCTTATCAATAAACCCTCTTTCTGTTCCCGATTTTGGGTCTAAATTTTCATGAACAACAATATTATCTTTGAGCTTAAATTTTCGTTTTAGTCTTCTTAAGTTTAGTAATCATTTATTTGCAATGCATATCTGCACTTGCAGAACACGAGCTACAAGCTAGCGCTAACAGGGGTAATCCATTTCGTAACAAATTTTCCTGCAAATTCCTTCAACACCAGAAAACATTGTTTTATGATTAATTCCCAAAACATTTAACTCTTTCAATAATTTTCGTTTGTAGATTGATGGAACGGTGAGTTTTTTCATATCATCAATATCATTGGGGAAGTTTTGCTTGTTTATTTCGACCAATTCTGATGTGTTTTTAGGTAATGGGTAGATTATGAAACAGCCTTCTTGTAATGCGATTCGTTCATTGTTTAATTTGGGATAAAAAACATTAAATCCTTTTTCGTAAAAATTGAATTTACCATCTAAGGAATCTTCATTAAAACCATTGGGACTCAAGAGATAGAGGATTCCATTATCGTCAAACCTATCAGTGCATGCAAAAAAGAGAGCTTTTAGAGGGTTTGAAGTCCAATCAAGCAATCTTGTTGGTAATCCATAATGTTGTCCAAGTATAAGCCAGTCAATCTTTCTTTCAGGTTCTTTATCAAGAAGGAGAGAAACTTCTCTAATAAACTTATCCAATAAATCATCTTCAAGAGTTTCCCAATCTTCATATCCTAATTCGTTAACAGAATTCCTACCAATCTTAGGTACTAATTCCCAATCGGATGTTTGCCCTCGAAAGATAAAATCATCATCAAGGTTATTTATTATTTCAAGATATTCTGATATGCTATTAATAGTACTCATCTTGTTTTTATATGGTGTACAACGGTTGGTGTATGTGTAGTGCGGGATTCATAATTTGAAACTCCAATTAATAATGCAAGTCTTTTCTGTTTCAATGTTTTGTCTCTTTAATATAAACGATAACGGCTCGAATATGCGTATTGCGGGATTTCAAAGCTTTAACTTATCAAATTACACCATCGTTTATAAAATGTGATATCATTCACTTTTAGTACTTTACCGCATTACGTATATTTATTGTTAGGCAAAGTAATTTGTTATAATTTATTAATAGATTTATTAATTTCATTATTCACGCCAAATAGTTTTATCAATTTAATAACAGAAAGTATTATAAAGATGAATAAATAAATAGCTATAAAAACAAAGATTGTCGGCTTAATCTCAAAATCAAGAGGAGCAAAATCATAAGTTTCAAATATCTCCATAACTGTTGGTATTAGAATCCAAAATGAAGATATGTTTATCAACAAAATTGGAAAAACCCAATTAAACCATATAAAATTTCGGACTTTCTTCCTTTGTTTCTTTAACTTGTCTTCATTAGTACTTATTGTGCTTAATTTAAAATCTAATAGTTCATCAGCTTTTGTCACAAAGTAACTAAACAACACTGTAACAAAAACAATAAGTAAACTAAGTGATGATATGATTTCAGCTATATTCATGATTATTCATTAATGTATTTTTCAAGTAACTCTTTAGATTTTTTTGATATTTTGTAATAAGAAGAAACCGAATTGTATCTTTTTATTTTTTCGCAATTTTGGTCTTTTAGCTCTATTATTTGATTCATTTCACTATACATGTACGCAGAACGTATATTAAATTTGTAATATTCCTCATCTTCTAAATCATCTTCACTAATCACATCTAAAATATCCTTAATAGTTCCTTTAAAATATGACTCCATTTCAAATTGATATCTGGATTTCATATTTTTAATCAAGGTTTTTGCACTTGTTTGCGGAATTTTAAAGATGGACGCTACTTCTATTTCGCTTGGAATTTTTCCTTTAAATACATGTTTTACTAATAAAAATAATCGAAATTGTCTTATTTCTCCAACAGAATTCTTATTACCATCATCTAAAAATTGCACAATATATTCTTCTTTTGCAGCTTTCATAATGTTCTCGAGCACTTCAGTCTCGTTATAATTCTCTACAAAATTAAAGATACTCTTTAGTCGTTTTTTCTGTTCGTCGGTAAGGGTTATTGTTATTTCCATTTTCTAAATCTTAATAAGTTATTGAATTCTCAGGGTTGTTCATTATTTTGCCTAACTTCTTAATAAAACCAATGGGCTTTATTTCGTTTGTAATTCTATCAAAAAGTGTATTTACCGACCCATATAGGGCAATACGATACACTTTTTCAAATTCTCAATTCCAAATTTACAAATTATAATCAATTCGAAGCACACACTTATTAACAATACTGTTGATAAGTCGGCTTTTAAAATCGCCTTTATCCATTTTGTTTGTAATATCAACAATAAGAAATTCATTTTTTAATTATTTTCACTTGAATTGATCCATTTCGATCGGAATTGGACCTTACCTATTTGGTGTTGGTAGATGTTGTATAGGAGCCTATCGTAAACTTGAACAGAGTTGGTGTTTTTGCATCGAAAACAGTCTTCCCCTTAGCTAAAACGAGCAATTCGGGTCGCGAAAGCTTATTTTCTTCAATAAAAACGACCCTTTTTGCATCCGAACTGCTGTTTTCTTCAATTAAAATGTAAAATATCGCATCGGACTTGTCAAAAAGCTGTACCGAACAGGCTAATGAACGATGCGAACTGGCAAAATCGTGAATCAAATTGGCTACATCGAAGTAAAAACGGTCTTTTCAGCTCAAAGATAGTCTTCGTGCCGATCGGAAATCGTCCATTTTACCTCAAGTTTATTTCAGCTGCCATAAGAAAAAGAAGCATCTGCCCGATTAAAAAAAACAATCCTATAAAAAGAGGCTGATATTTGAAATAAAATTACTGTAACAAAACCTCCTAATTAACTATATATTTCAGTAGATAGCAAGCCTATTATACAATATAATTTTTAATTGCAAAGTGCAATTTTATGGAACATCAAACATTCTAAAAATCATAATTTATTTATAATTAATTTTATTGTTAGATATAATTTTCTTAATTTCAAGGCTAATCCGATAAAAATAACCCAATAAATTCATCTGAAATGTACTGCTTAAGGGCAAAGAATCATTTCACTTTTAAAACTCAAAAATGGAAAAAACGGTATTGCGCGATAGCAACAGCAACGAAACAGAGACATTAGCCAACGGCCTTATAAAAGAACTTAACAAAGTTGATTTATCGGGCGATGTAATGATTAGCAAAGTACTTGCTGATTTAACAAGTGAAAATAGCGTACTAACTCAAGGGATTGAAAAAACAAATGGCGATGTATTAAGGGAAAATCTGCATGAGGAAAACGAAACTGCCGATGCTGATTTTGTATGCTTAAAGCAGTTTGTAAAAGCAAATATTTATTTGCCAAATGCCAAACAAGCGCAAGATGCCGAAGATGTTTGGGAGTTAATCAGTTCTCACAATTTAGAGCTTCATAATTTAAGCTACGAAAAGCAAATTTCATTGAGCAATTCGTTACTAAGCAATTTGGCTAGCGATAAATTTAAAGCGAAAGTGAAACGACTAGTTGGCGTATCGGATCGAGTGCAGAAACTCGCAAAATCGAGCGAATCGCTAAAAACGGCTTACGATAAGGTAATCGAATTGGAATCTAAAAAGCTTAGCATTATTCCTCCATCGACCCAAAAACATGAGGTTCGTAAAATTATAAATGAAAACCTGATTCCTTACCTGCAAACCTCATCGAAGGTATTCCCTGAAACATACGAACCGCTATATAAAATGGCCTGCGAAGCTATTGGCAAATTGAACATGAAAGTTCGCACACGCAAAACTCGCAAGGCTAATGAACTTGAAGAATCCGTAGCAGATTAAATCTGCATTTTTTATATTATTTTGGTTAATGCTAAGGGGTAAGTCGAAAGGCTTGCTCCTTTTTTTTACTAAAAACCTCTCGTGGTTCTAATTTTAATAATATTATAGAACACGATACAATCGCGCAGCAGCTTAGGGGCTCCAGTAGATTTGCAATTTACAGGTTGGGAGTTAGGGATCTCATATCCCTTTTATAACAATAGAAATTTATATGCTCAGGTTACAAATCTGAGGGAGCATGCTGTCCTCTTTTTTAACTACCCCTAAATCCCCTAAAGGGGACTTTACCAAAAAAATTAAAGTAGTGGCTTACATTATACGTAAGCCCCTTTAGGGGTTTGGGGTAAAAAAACAGCTATTGAAATTAAGAATATACAAACAACAAGAGCCTCACAATGTGGGGCTCTTGTTGTTTCAGCTACTGTAAATACATTAAGTGGTAGTTTCATAATATTTGGAACACGATACAATCGCGCAGCAGCATAGGGGCTCCAGTAGTTTTGCAATTTACAGGTTGGGAGTTAGGGATCTCATATCCCTTTTATAACAATAGAAATTTATATGCTCAGGTTACAAATCAGAGGGAGCATGCTGTCCTCTTTTTTAACTACCCCTAAATCCCCTAAAGGGGACTTTACCCAAAAAAATAGAAGTAGTATGTTACATTATACTTAGGCTTAAAATCGATATTGCAATCCTGTTATTACATAACGATTCCCAAATCCTTCATCAACCTTATTAAAGAGTGCATATGGTGCGTAATTGTATTCAATAAACAAACCAATCGCTTTTTTATTAGTAATAATTCGATTAATACTAAGACCGAAATTAACATTCAGGGTTTCCACACCAAACCATTCATCATTTTCGTCCTCTGTATCATTTTTCCTTGTATCTGTTTGAATAAAGCCAACACCAAGTCCCACATATCTGCTAAAAATAAAACGATGGTTAAATCGTGTTTCCTGAGCCAACCATACGCCCAAAATACCATTTATTGTTTCCTCAGATTTTGCAAGAAATCGATTACCATTATCGTTGTATTCAAAATGCTTCGAATCAAACGGCATATTAATACTGGCTCCTAAATCAACGCGTAAGCTTTCCGATACGGGAACTCCAAAACGAAAACCCAGATTTGGACTGCTTGTAAAAGTCTTTTTTAAATCTCCCATTGGAATCCATACTCCAGCTTGCACTGTAAAAGTCATGCCATAATTCCAAGTATCATATTCTGAAATCTGATTGGTCTCTCCTTCTTCATTTTGGGCAATCGAGACACTAGATTGGAGTACCAATAAAACGAAAATAATTTTCTTGAGATATTTTGCATTCATGCTTAAGCAAGCTTAGGTTATCAATATGTCTTGGTCATATCCTCACGAACAACAATAACATAGTTATTCTTTCCCTTAAGATCTTTATCCATCTTTCTAACTTGATTAGCTGTAGCTGTATAAATGGTTGCAATTTTCAAGTTTGGATTGGCTTGTTTCAAATACCAAACGATACCTTCGTAATTGTTCGAATGATAAGCGCCATTATAATGAAGAAACTGCTGTCCGGACTTAAGGTTACTTAGAATAACGTGAGCCATAGTTGCATCTTTTATGGCTTGTGCTTTGGGAAAATTCTCCAGCTTATCGGCGCTCATATGCATGCCCATTTTCTTCATTGATTTATATCCTGGCAATTCTGGATCATAAGCAACTGGCAAAGGTGTAATCCAGGCTTTCTCTTCATCACTCAATTTATCCAAAACTTCAAAGCCTCCCTTAAATACCTGTGATGCATATCGTCTTGGAATATTACTGGCTACAAAATGCAATTGATTCTTCTTAGCAAACTCAACCAATGGTTTATAATCAGTATTGTAGTTTTTCCACAAACGTGTAGAATCCATAAATGCTTCTTCCGATATCTCTCCTTCCAAATAAGCGCTCAAAAATTCTTGATTATCCACCTCAAACATCTCCGCTCCTAACACCAAATTCTCACCCCTTTGTTCATGCAGGTCTTTGGTGACTTGTAACTCCAACCAATGCGCGATAGGATTGTTATGCAGCTCTCCAAACAGCACAATATCTGCATTGCTTATTTGCTTTATCATTTTCTGATAACGAATAGGCTTACCATTCTCTTTAAAAATTCGATAGGCTGGATTACCATTGATAAAGGCTAGGCAGATTATGGCTAGAAATAAGATTTTTTTCATGTGTGTATGTCTTTTCAATGCTGATCGATCAATGGAATTTGTCAGCTTTTGTATTTCGATTTTCTAAGATATCAAAAATAAAAGATAACACACATCTTGTCTATTACACCTTTTCACTTCTACATCTTTCAACTTTCTTCGAATCTAGACCCTTTTTAAATTACTGATTCAGAACAATAATGCGTACAGAAAACCGTAATTTTAGTTAAAACCTCACCTATGTCGAGAATTACACATGTACTGTTCTTACTCTTGTTTGTACTAATTGTGATAGCAGCAATTGTGGCTTTAAGCTATTATGGGTTCACCTATTACCAGCTGAATATCGAGGAGCGATTTTATCATGCCAATCATCAGCTTTTAAAGCCGAGTGGTATTCTAGGACATGGTTTGGGCATTATTGGTTCTTTGATGATTATTGCTGGTGTGTTCTCTTATATGGCACGAAAACGAATCGCTAAGCTTTCGCGGATAGGAGTACTAAAATATTGGCTAGAGTTTCATATTTTTCTTTGCACACTAGGTCCGGTTTTGGTTCTTTTTCATACGGCTTTTAAGTTTGGTGGAATTGTGTCCATATCGTTTTGGAGCATGGTTGCTGTTGTGATCAGCGGCGTAATTGGCCGATTTATTTACATTCAAATTCCGAGAACAATTGAAGGTCGGGAACTAAGCTTAGCAGAAGTTCGAGAAACAAAAACCGACATCGGTACATTACTAAAAAAAGAATACAACCTAAGCGAAGAAAGCTATGGAACTATTGTTGCATCGGTAGCCGATCAGCCAGATAATGAATCTAAATTCCTACTGCTGCGATTGCTTGCAAAGGCAAAAGAGGATCGGAAAAGTTACAAAAGAATAGATACTGAACTTAGAAAAAACAATCTCTCTCGCACCGAACGTCAAAAAATTAAGCGTTTGGTGATTAATGAAATTGCACTGAATCGAAAAATCGATCGACTAAACTACATGCAAAAGCTTTTTAAGTATTGGCATGTTGCCCACCTGCCTTTTGCACTGGTAATGTTGGTTATTTTACTAATTCATGTAGCAGTTACCATCCTTTTCGGATACAAGTGGATCTTCTGATTCTCAGCAAATGAAGAATTAATAATTACGAATTATTTAGATGTTAATATTTAAGTTGCCTGTTGGCTGGCATCTATTTTAAAGAGCTTTTGTTTTGCCTCTAAGATTTAGTAAGACCGGGAAGCTTCAAACTTGTTTGAAGATCACCCGGCCGCACTTAAGCTTAAGGTAAATAAGAAAACTTTTTAAAATGTAGCCTTGATTTTTTTTGCTTCCGTTTTTTGTATTAAGACAAAAAATGAAGTCGGGTTTGGGCGGATAGCCCAATACAAAAATAAATAGGACAATATTGATATGGATTTATTATTGGAAGAAATAATCATTTATGGAAGCGTATTCTTGCTTTGTCTTTTGGTTGTAGTGATCTATATCCGTAAACAGACAAGGGAATCTCGCATTGTTGAGCAAAAAATTGCACAAGCCAAAGCTGACGGATTGCATGAACCTGTGTCCTTACATCCCGTGGTCGATCAACATTCCTGCATCAAAAGTGGCGCCTGCATTACCGTTTGTCCCGAAAAAGATATTTTAGGAATCCGAAACGGCAAAGCAACCGTTATTAACGCATCGCAGTGCATTGGGCATGGCGCTTGTTTTCATGCCTGCCCGACTCAAGCCATCAGTTTGTGCATCGGAACCGAAAAGCGTGGCTTCGAATTGCCTCATGTCGATCAGAATTTTGAAACCAATGTGCCGGGTATTTTTATTGCTGGCGAATTGGGTGGCATGGGTTTAATTAGAAATGCGGTTGAACAAGGCAAACAAGCAATAGAAAATCTGAGCAAACAGATTAAGAAAAATAGCAAAGCCGAATACGATGTTTTAATTATTGGTGCCGGTCCTGCCGGGATAGCTGCATCATTAATGGCTAAAAAGAACAAGCTGAAATTTATTACGCTTGAACAGGATAGCTTGGGCGGAACCGTCTTTTCCTTTCCTCGTTCAAAAATCGTGATGACCTCTCCTATGGATCTTCCACTTTACGGAAAAGTAAAATTATACGAAACAAGCAAAACGGAGCTGCTCAATTTATGGGAAGATGTTCTGCAAAAAAATGAGATCAGCGTAAGCGAAAACACAAAGGTTGAAGTGATTGAAAAAACACCTGAGCTCATTAAAATAAAAACCAAAACGGGTGATGAGTACACTGCACAATCTGTTCTCATTAGCATTGGCCGACGTGGCAGTCCGCGCAAGCTAAATGTAAATGGTGAAGGTTTGGAAAAAGTAGCTTACCGATTGTTGGAACCCGAAGATATATCTGGCAAGAACATTACCGTTGTTGGCGGTGGGGATTCTGCTATTGAGTCGGCTCTTTTATTAGCCGATCAAAACAAAGTTAGCTTATCGTATCGCAAAGAATCCTTTAATCGATTGAAGCCTAAAAACAGTGAGCGAATTCAGGCTGCCATCAGTCAAGGCAAACTAGATGTTATCTTCAATTCCAATATCATGCAGATAGAGGATAAATCTCTAACACTTTCGAAAAGCAATTCGGAAGATGAAATGACCATAGCTAACGATTTGGTATACATTTTTGCTGGTGGCGAGCTGCCTACTCAGTTTCTTAAAAACTCAGGCATCCACATCACAAAGAAATTTGGCGAGGCAATCTTGAAACACGAATAAAAATGAATAATTAGTAATTATAAAAGATTAATTAAAACACTCATTTATCATTAATAACTAATCCTTAAAAATTTAATGTATAAAATCATTCATATCATATTATTCCTCTTTATTTCTCAATGGACTTATGCCCAATTGTCGCCTGGCGATTTGGCAAAAGCTCATGCTCATTTGGAAGGTATTTCGAACTGCACCAAGTGTCATGTACTGGGTGAAAAAGTGGAGAATAGTAAGTGTTTGGATTGCCACAACTTACTAAACGATCGAATCCGTAAAAATCTAGGCTATCACGCGTCGAGCGATATTAAGGGCAAACAGTGTATTGAATGTCACAGCGATCATCATGGTCGAAAATTTGAGCTGATTCGTTTCGATAAAAATACTTTTAAGCACGAATTAACGGGTTATAAGCTAAAAGGAAAACATCAAAATTTAGATTGCAAGGCTTGTCATCAAAGCAAGTTTATTGCTGATAAGCGAGCTGCCGAAAAGGATTATACTTTTCTTGGCTTAAACCCAAAATGTGCCAGCTGTCATACCGATGTTCATCAGCAAACACTCTCTACCAATTGCAACGATTGCCATACCGAAGAGAGTTTTGTGCCGGCTTCAAAATTCAATCATCAGAACACAAAATACCCTTTGCTTGGCAAGCACCAGAATGTAGATTGTATTAATTGCCATCGAGTGGATACAAAAAACGGCCAGCGCTTTCAACAATTTGCTGGCGTAAAGTTCAACTCTTGCACTTCCTGCCACACCGATGTTCACAAGAACAAGTTTGGACCCAATTGTACCGATTGCCATAGCGTAAATTCTTTCAGAACTGTAAAAGCATTAAATAATTTCGATCACAACATTGCTGATTTTAAACTTACCGGTAAACACAAAAACGTTGATTGCAAGAGTTGCCATAAAGGTTCTTACACCGCACCAATAGAACACAATCGATGTTCCAACTGTCATCAGGATTATCATCAAGGCCAATTTGTAAAGAAAAGGCTTTCGCCAGATTGTAAAGATTGCCATACACTTAATGGTTTTGTAGGATCTACTTATTCAATTGATCAGCATAACAAAAGCATTTTCCCTTTACGCGGATCTCACTTGGCAACACCATGTTTTGCCTGTCATCAGCAAGAAGAAAAATGGCAATTTCGAAACATTGGAGAAACTTGCGTTGATTGTCACAACAACATTCACAAAGAGGTGTTGAAAGAAAAATATTATCCGAAAGAGAATTGTGAAGCTTGTCATTCAGAAAACAGGTGGAGCGAAATACAGTTCGATCACAACAAAACGAAATACAAATTACTCGGCGCTCATGAGAAACAAACTTGCCGCTCTTGTCATTTTAATCAGGGCGAAGCCACTCAAAAATTCACTGGTTTCGATCAGGAATGTTTGAGTTGCCATCAGGATGAGCATCAGAAACAATTCGAGAAAGCAGGCAAAACCGATTGCCTCAAATGTCACCAACATGAAAATTGGACCATTGCCCAATTCAATCATGACAAAACCGACTTTAAACTGGAGGGAAAGCATGCCACTTTAGATTGTGCTGCATGTCATAAGCCTCAACAGCTATCAAAAATTACTTTTACACAATATAAATTTAAAGATTTCACATGCGCTACTTGTCATCAATAATCTTGATTTTATCGTTTTCAGTAAATGTATTTTCCCAAAAATCACCCCACGGAAAAGACTTGAAAATAGATTGTGAAACTTGCCATACTCAGGAAGGATGGGAAGTAAACCCAGAGACTTTTGCTTTCGATCATCAGAAAACAAACTTCCTACTAGAAGGTCAGCACCAAGTAACCGATTGCAGATCTTGTCACACCAAGCTCGTGTTTAACGAGGCACCAAACCAATGCATGCAATGCCATACCGATGTGCATGAAAATACGCTTGGTTCGGATTGTGCACAATGCCATACATCGCAATCTTGGTTGGTGACCAACATTACAGAGCTTCATCAGCAAACAAGCTTTCCTCTTTTGGGCGCGCACGCCACAGCAGATTGTTTCGATTGTCATACCTCTAACAACTTTACACGTTTTGAGCCATTAAAAACGGAATGTATCGATTGCCACAGAACTGAATACAATGCCACAACAGAGCCAAATCATATTGCAAGCGGCTACTCTTTTCATTGCGAAGATTGCCACGAAGTATCTGCTTTCGAGTGGTCCTCATCGGGTTTTAACCATGAATTTTTTGCCCTAACAAAAGGCCATGCCATTAATGATTGTTTCAAATGCCATACCGATAACAATTTCTCCAATCTATCTACGGATTGTTTTGCTTGCCATCAGGCCGATTACAATGCAACAAGCAATCCGAATCATGCGGCAGCAAGCATCCAAAATGATTGTGCACTTTGCCACAGTACAGAACCGGGTTGGACTCCCGCTTCATTCGATCAGCACAATGATTTCTATGTCATTCAAGGTGCTCATAACAGAATAGCGACTGATTGTTTTGCTTGTCATGAGGGAAGTTATCAGAATACGCCAAACACCTGTTTTGCTTGCCATGCGGATGATTACAACCAAACATCTGATCCGGGACATGCTGCAGCAAATTTTCCAACCGACTGTATATCCTGTCACACAGAGAATGCATGGGAACCTGCCACTTTCGATCATGATGGTCAATATTTCCCAATTTACAGTGGCAAACATCGCGAGGAGTGGAATTCCTGTACCGATTGCCACACAACAGCTAGCAATTATGCTTTATTTTCTTGTATCGATTGCCACGAGCACAACAGAACCGACACCGATGATGATCATGATGAAGTAAACGACTATGTATACAACAGTAATTCTTGTTTGGAATGTCATCCTAACGGAGATGATTAATCGAATAAAATGGAGGATAGAATGAAAAAGTTGATGCTATTAATAACGGTTTTACTGCTTGGAGCAAATTCAAATTTAAGTGCTCAAGAAAAGTTTTTGGAAGGCGAAGTTTCTTATAAAAGCTCCCAAAATACCTATGTGAAATTCTTAAGTACCGAGAACATTTCTATTGGTGATACGCTATTCATTCAGCAAGAATCTGGACTTACTCCTGTCTTGGTCGTGAACAACAAATCCTCTGTCTCAGTAATTGCAAAATCGATCGGTTCCATTTCTTTGCAAAAAGGAGACAAAATAATTGCCAATTTACCTGAGAAAAAAGAAAATATAGAGGATGTTGTTCTTACCAAAGATCCTGATTACATCACCGAAATAGGTGAAGAAGTAGCTCCCGTAAAACCTCTCAAGCAGCCAACAAATCAGCAAGAGAAAATCAGAGGGAAACTTTCTGTTTCTTCCTATTCCAATTTGTCTAGTTCTTCGGATAATAGCAATACCCGAATGCGATATGGCTTTTCAATGGATGCTAAGAATATTAACAATTCAAAAATTTCGGCTGAAACAAACATCCGTTTCTCTCACAATTCTGGTGAGTGGGACGAAGTGAAAGATGATGTTTTTAACGCCCTTAAAATTTACAACTTGGCCTTGCGATACGATGCGAACGAAAGTACAAGTATCTGGTTGGGACGAAAAATCAATCAAAAAGTATCGAATGTTGGAGCAATTGATGGTGTTCAGGTAGAAAAACGATTTGGCAACTTCTCATTAGGTGCAATAGCTGGATCGCGCCCCGACTATGAAAACTACAGCTTCAATTTTGACCTGATGCAGTTTGGTGGATATTTAGAACACAGAATAAACAATCAGGTAGGCAGTATGCAGAATACAATCTCCTTCTTCGAGCAAAAATACAATTCGAATACCGACCGAAGATTTGCTTATTATCAGCACAGCAATTCACTTTTGAAAAATCTGTTTTTCTTTGCCTCTTTCGAAGTTGATCTTTACAAATTAGAAGAAGAAAAATCGAAAAACACCTTCGATTTAACAAGTATGTATCTATCCATGAGGTACCGTATCTCGAAACAATTGTCTCTTTCTGGATCTTTCGATCGTCGTAAAAATGTGATTTACTACGAAACTTTCAAAAGCTTGGCTTTCCAGATATTAGAAAATGAAACAAGACAAGGAATTCGCTTTAGAGTCAATTACCGACCAACAAATCGTCTTTCTTTTGGTGGGAAAATTGGATTCCGATCGCGCAAGGCTGAACTCGAAGATTCAAAGAACTATTATGCCTATGTTTCTTATCGAAATATTCCAGGTATCAATAGCAATGCGACCCTATCCACAGCCATTCTGCAAACTCATTATCTAGATGGTATGGTTTACAAGCTGAGATTATCTCGCGATTTAATTCCGGGTAAATTATTTGCTGGCCTCAACTATAGCTATGTCGATTACCAATACAAATACAACAATAGCGAATTGCTTCAACACATTGGTGAAGTAAATCTTTCGTGGAGAATCAACAAAAAATTCTCCCTATCGGCTAATTACGAGGGAACTTTTGAATCGGAACAAAATTCGTCTAGGCTGTATCTGAATTTGATTAAGAGGTTTTAAATTGTCAGGCTCAATTCTCTTAAGGAATTATACAATCATCCAAGCACTAGGCGGCAGAGCTGAAAACGAACAAATTGCCAGTTGGGCATATCTGATTGTAACAAAAAATTAATCTGACACCTTTAATCCATTGAAGTTACATCTAATTCAATCTATTTACGAATAGTCCACAAGCCAATAAAGGTAAGCGCTCCATTAATCATTAACAATTCAAAACCAATTGCCCAACCGAACCATTCCATCGAATTGTCTTTTAAAATGTAGCAGATGATAAGTGATAAAATAGCTACAACAGGCACCAAATTGTCTTTCACTTTTAACTTCGTGAACAAACCGAAAGCATACAAACCAAGCAAAGGACCATAAGTATATCCTGCAATGGTAAAAATGGCAGCAATAACGGAATCGTCGTTAATAGCTCTAAAGATCAGGATGACAATTAACAATAGTACAGAAAACAGAACATGCGATATGAATCTCAATTTTCGAGTTTTCACCTCATCATTCTCATCAGCACCCAATATATCCACTGTAAACGATGTTGTTAATGAAGTTAGAGCTGAATCGGCACTGGAATAAGCTGCTGCCATAAGTCCTACAAGAAAAAATAAACCAACAACAGGCCCAAGATGTTGAGTTGCCAGCATAGGGAACAGGTCGTCTCCTCTTTCAGGAATTGCAATACCTTCGTGTTGTGCAAAAATTAAAAGTAGAGCTCCAAGCATTAGGAATAACAGGTTGGCCGGAATAAAAGCAAAACCATACCAATACATATTCTTCTTCGCCTCGCCCAGATTTTTACAACTCAAATTCTTTTGCATCATATCCTGATCAAGTCCTGTCATTACAATCGTAATAAAAGCACCAGTAAAAAACTGCTTAAGAAATTCTGCTTGCTTTTCCAATCTCCAAATTCAAATATTCGAGAATACTCACTCTTCCCTATTGTTTCAGATAAACCTGCAATATCCAAATTCAGCTTGTCCATAATCAGGTAAATACTCACTCCTACAGCTAAAAGCATAAACAAAGTTTGGAGGCTATCAGTCCAAATAATCGTCTTAATCCCACCTTTAAAGGTATAAAGCCATATCAACAGAATTGTAATTAAAACAGTTAATGCAAAAGGTATACCCCATGCATCAAAAACAGTAATCTGGAGCACATTTGCCATCAAAAATAATCGGAACGAAGCTCCAATAGTTCTCGACAACAAAAAGAATGAAGCTCCTGTTTTATAGGATGTCGAACCAAACCTATCATTCAGATAGGTATAAATTGATGTCAGATTCAAGCGGTAGTATAAAGGCAATAAAATATTTGCAACTACAATATAACCTAGCATATATCCCAATACCATTTGCATATACGAAAACTCAGTAGATCTGACCCACCCCGGTACCGAAATAAATGTAACACCCGATAAAGATGCTCCAATCATACCAAATGCCACCACATACCAAGGTGACTGTTTATTACCAAGGAAAAAGGCTTTATTGTCTGCCTTTCGACTGGTAAAATAAGAAATGCTTAGCAAGAGTGCAAAGTAGCCAACAACTACAAGTAGTATGGTAACTGGTGACACAGGCTAAATTTTATAATGAATATCAAAAATAGAGAAAGGATTTATCTTATTCAAAAAAGAGTTCATTCTCTTTTTTCATCCTATTTTGCTACTTTTGAGCTAGACAATTGAATTGATAATAAAAATGAGCTATACCAATTTCCCATCTAAACTTCTTGAAAATGCTGTTAATGAATTTTCTAAACTTCCAGGCATTGGAAGAAAGACAGCACTGCGCTTGGTTTTGCATCTGCTAAATCAACCAAAAGAAGATGTGCATCTTTTTGGCTCTTCCATCATTCAATTGCGCGATGAAATTAAGCATTGCACCTCTTGTTACAACATTTCCGACACATCCATGTGCGATATTTGTGCCAGTCCTAAAAGAGACAAGACAACTATTTGCGTTGTTGAAAGCATTCGTGATGTCATGTCGATTGAACGCACACAACAATACAATGGTATTTATCATGTTTTAGGTGGTATCATTTCTCCAATGGATGGAATTGGACCAAGCGATCTGCGTATTCAACCCCTAATAGAAAAGGCTGATAAAGAAGATTTAACCGAGATTATTCTGGCCTTAAGCACAACAATGGAAGGTGATACAACAAATTTCTACTTGTACAAAAAACTTAAACCACATCAGGTTTCTGTAACCACTATTGCCCGAGGGGTTTCCATTGGTGATGAACTCGAATATACCGATGAAATTACGCTTGGACGATCTCTTCTAAACAGAATGCCATTTAATCAAAACAATCAATATTAAGGTATTAAAATTGAAGCTTCAGATCCATTTGTCTTTTACTCTTTTTTAATTAAATTTGTGTTCTATTTAGACTAAATAAACAAACACTAAACAAAATCAATATGGCAAAATACGAAATCTTTCTTCCAGCAATGGGTGAAGGAATCATCGAGGCTACAATTACAAAGCTCCTAAAAAACGAAGGCGATTCTGTTGAAGAAGAAGACTCTATTATGGAAATCGCAACTGATAAAGTTGACTCTGAAATACCAGCCCCTGCAAATGGTGTTATTGCAAAATTATTATTCGAAGAAGGTGATATAGCACAGGTTGGCGATGTAGTTGCGATTCTTGTTACAGAAGGCGAAGAGCTTGCTACAGAAAAAGCAGACAACACTCCAGAAAAAGTTAAAACAGAAAATACAATTGCAAAAAATATTACTCCAGTAGTAAAAGAAGAAAATTCGCCAACAATATCTAACAAAACAGAAAATGGATCTTTTATTTCTCCTTTGGTTCGAACAATAGCCCAAAAAGAAAATATTAGTTCAGAAGAATTGAATCAAATCAAAGGATCTGGTGAAGGGAATCGTATTACAAAAACTGACGTACTCAGCTATTTGGAAAATAGAAAATCTGCTGGAACTTCCTTGAAAATGGCAGAACCAATTGTTGCTCCCGTTAGTTCGGGGCCAAGTGCTGCTCCTACCGCAAGTCATAAATCATACGAAGGTGAGAATGTCGAAATTATTGAAATGGATCGTATGCGCAAGCTCATTGCAAAATATATGGTCAACTCAAAACAGGTTTCTCCTCACGTTACTTCATTTATAGATGTTGACGTTACCGGTTTGGTGCAATGGAGAAACAAGGTTAAAAATCAGTTCCTTGAAAAAGAAAAACAAAAACTAACCTTCACGCCTATTTTCGTTGAAGCTGTAACTAGTGCTATTAAAGATTACCCGATGATTAATGTCTCGGTTGATGGAGATCGTATTATCAGAAAAAAATTCATCAACATAGGGATGGCCACTGCTCTTCCTAGTGGAAATTTAATCGTACCCGTAATTAAAAATGCAAATGAGAAAAACCTTATTGGGATTACTCACCAAGTAAACGATTTGGCTGAACGTGCCAGAGGCAATAAATTGCTTCCTGAAGACATAACGGGAAGTACTTTTACAATTACAAACCTTGGAGCGTTTGGAAGTACAACAGGAACGCCTATTATTAATCAACCTGAAGTTGCAATTTTAGCAGTTGGAGCAATTAAAAAGAAACCTGCAGTAATTGAAACACCACAAGGTGATACCATAGGTATTAGACACATTATGGTGATGTCATTATCATATGATCATCGTGTGGTTGATGGTGGACTTGGAGGCATGTTCTTGAAACGTGTTGCAGAGAATTTGGAAAATTTCGACACCACTAGAACATTTTAAAATCTCAAATAATGATAAAAAGAAACCTTTGACACATCGTCAAAGGTTTTTTTATGTTCCTTACAGGCTTATTGCTCAAAATATCAAACAAAATTATTTATTTTGTACACTTAGAATGCTTTATGTTGTCTATTTTAGCATGATATTAAAAAAAGCAGGTAAAAGACTAAGTTTTTATCAACAATTCTGCTTTTTTATTACTTTTGCTTTGGTGTTTAACCCTTATCTACTATATTTAGTTATTGTTAATAAATAAAATTCATATAGCCTGCCCAAAAGCCCATCAGCAGAGCAGAAAAACCTCTATAATTGCAAAGGTTTTTCTTATGCTTTTCGTCTCTATCATTATAGGGATGAGTAGCTCCTACTCACTTTCCGCTTCGCCAAAGAAGAAAAAAATCACAGATAAAAGGAAATATCAGATTGCTGAAAAGTTTCTTGTGAACCGTAATTACTCAAAAGCAGCAGTTATATACAAAGAACTACTCGAACAGTCATCTCGTAATGCTGATCTAAACTTTAAACTTGGATTGTGCTATCTAAACATTGTTTCAGAGAAAGAAAAATCGGTTGGATTACTGGAAAAATCAATACAGTATACCAGTTCTCGCAACAACGTTTCGATGGATGTTTATTTTAATTTAGCAAAAGCCTATCATGCGAATTATCAATTTCGCGAATCAATAAAAGTTTATAAAGATTTATTACAAATCATATCTCCACAGAATACCTCTTTTAGGAATGATATTCAGCGACAAATGAAAATGTGTCAAAATGGAATTGAACTGATGAAAAATCCAGTCAACATTTCCATTATTAATCTTGGCAATAAAATAAACACTGAATTTTCGGAACACAGCCCGGGAGTAACGGCAGATGAAAGCACAATGGTTTTCACTTCTCGTAGAAATGGCACCGGTAGCAAAATAGATTCTGACGGGCAATATTTTGAAGACATATTCATTTCACATTTAGTAAATGGTTTATGGACAAATCCTGTTGGGATTGCGAAATTAAACACCATTGATCATGATGCTTCGATTTCAATTTCTGCCGATGGTCAGGAACTGTACATTTACAAAGCTGGCTTTATAAATAGTCGTGAATCGGAAGGTGGCGATATTTTTGTTAGTCGTTTAGAAGGAACTGAATGGAGTGAACCAGAAAAACTTGCTCCTGTCATCAATTCCAAAAGCAAAGAAAGTCACATTTCAATTTCTGCTGATCACAGAACAATTTTCTTCTCGAGTAATCGACCTGGAGGTTTTGGCGGAATGGATGTTTACAAAACAAGTAAACTACCAAATGGAAAATGGGGACGAGCAAAAAACTTAGGCCCAGCAGTTAATACTGAGCATGATGATGATGCTCCTTTCATCCACCCTGATGGTAAAACTTTATATTTTAGCTCTTCTGGGCATAAGACCATGGGAGGCTTAGATGTTTTTAAAAGTGTGAATCGAAAAGGACGCTGGACAACTCCTGTAAATGTTGGCTACCCTATTAATTCAACAGACGATGATATTTATTATACTCCTACTCCTGATGGAAAAAGAGCCTATTTTGCTTCTTACCGAAAAGGTAGTTTAGGTAGAACTGATATCTTCTTAATTAAAACACCTGATGAAGAAAAGGTTGGTCTTTTTGTGTTAAAAGGGAAAGTAGTAAATACAAGTGGTAGTACTGTTTTAAATTCTAAAATTACAGTTAGTAAAGACGGAAAAGTTATCGGTATTTATAAACCAAATGCGGCAACTGGAAAATTCTTGTTTATTGTTGATGCTGGAAAAAAATACGATATCGAAATTGTTGCAGAAGGCTACAGAACGCTTAGAACTGTATTAAATATTCCACCTGAATTTGCAAATAAAGAAAACAGAAGTGTAATTACTTTACTTCCATTAACGCTTAGAACTAAGGGTGAGCCTGATTATCCTCAAACTCTAGAGCTAATTGATTTAGAAGAGAGTAAACTGAGTGATATTGGTTCTTTACCATCAGAAAAAGATAGCATTCCTGAAAATAAAAATTTCCCAGAACCAGAAATTAAAAAGGATACAATTAGTCCTGCTTTACCTGTAGAACCAATTAAAACAAGCGAAACTGAAGTTGCAAAAACAAACGAATCAGCTAAAAAAGACAGCATTGTTAAAATTGAGGATACAGTTATTGAACTGCCTAAAGCGGAAATTAAAAAGCCGATTATTAAGGAACCTGTTATTGTAAAAGATGAACCAGTAGTTGAGCAAACGGAAGAATTAATTAAAAAAGCAATTCCTACAGCTCCTGATTCACAACTTAAGAAATTGGACACTAGTGATCTTGCATTTACGCTTGACCTTGGGAACTTTAATTCTCCACGTCCTGATTTATTTGAAGGATTAGATGGTGTTGAAGAAACGCTTGGGCCAGATAAAAAATATCATTACACTTACGGGAAATTTAAAGATTATAAAAAGGCCGTAAAAGCTAAAAAAGTGATTGCAGCAAGAGGATTTAAAGCCACTAAAATCAGAATTCTTTCTAACGACAATATCGTTAAAGAAGGTAAAGGTGGAGAAACCTATTATACCATTCAAATAATGGCGCTGAACATATCTGTGGAATCTGAATTCTTTGATAACCTTGATAACGTAAAGGCTTTCCCTTGCGATGATGGATTTACACGCTATACTTATAAAAAATTCACATCCTATCAGGATGCGCTTACTGAAATGAACCGATTAATTAGAATGGGTTACTGGGATGCTTTTATTCGTACCGTAATTAACGATCAATTGCTTTATCCAGGAATGAAATTTTCTGAAAGAAGTACATATACAATTCAAGTAATGGCCTTACGTTATCCAAAAGCTTTATCCTTCTTTTCAGATTTAGGAAAAGTAAAAGTATTCACGGATGTAAATGGATTGTATCGCTACACTTTTAAAGTATACAAGAATAAAACTGCTGCTATTCGCGATTTAGGATATGTATTGAAAAGAGGTTACTGGGATGCATTTGTTCGTAAATCATTATCGGGAGAGCATATTTTGGATTTAAACTCGACAGAAACAGATAATTTTTACACCATACAGGTAATGGCTTTAAAAAATGCCAGACCATTAAATTATTTCAATAATTTAGGGACAGAAAATCTTATTATGCACGAAGGTAAAGATGGTTTATCCAGATATACTTTTCAAAAGTACCGCTCCTTAACTGAAGCCAAAAATCAATTACCTTCAGTAACAAAAAAAGGTTATCTTGATGCTTTCACTCGTGAAATCAAATGGTATAACAAACATTAAGATGCAAATTCTGGAAGCCAAAAACATCCGCTTACGAGCTGTGGAACCTAGTGATTTAAAACTTCTCTACAAATGGGAAAACGATAGTTCCATATGGGAAGTTAGTCATACATTAAAGCCATTTTCCTTATTCGTTTTAAAACAATACTTGGAATCTTCGCACCTGGATATTTTTGAAACCAAGCAATTACGATTAGTTATTGAGCTTAAAGATTCAGGAAAACCAATTGGCTTAATTGATTTGTTCGACTTTGATCCTTTTCATCAAAGAGCAGGTATCGGAATATTGATTAATGATAAGGATAGTAAGAACAAAGGATTTGCTTCTGAAGCTTTAGATATCCTATGCTCTTATGCATTTAACACACTTCAAGTTCATCAATTGTATTGCAACATAACGGCTACCAATGAAATTAGTCTTCGCTTGTTTCAGAACAACGGATTCGAAATTATGGGAAATAAAAAAGATTGGATTCGCACAAAAGATGGCTGGAAAGATGAATATAGCCTTCAGAAGATTAATCTTCAAAATCCCTAATCAACTCGTACATCGGAATTTCAGGAATAAACTTAAAGGTTTGCTTCTGATAATCCATCTGGCAACAATAATGCTGCAAACCATTCGTAACCACTAGGAAAGGAACTCTCAACTTCATATTGTAACGTGCAATCTGATTAAATACATCTTGTGAGATTTTTATTTTGGCAGATTTACATTCTACAATGATCACCGGCTTCGCATTTTTATTGTACAAAACAATATCGCTTCTCTGTGGCAATAAGTTAACGTCAACTTTTTTTTCCACTGCAATTAAAGATGCAGGATATCCTTTCTCATCCACCAAGTATTGGATGAAATTTTGCCTTACCCACTCTTCCGGAGTCAATACTACATACTTCCTTCGAATACTGTCAAAAATTAGTTTTCTTTGCAGCTCAGATTTTATTTTAAAGGAATAAGTTGGTAAATTTAAATTTTCCATAAGATTACGATTACTACCGCAAAGGTAGAAGATTATTCCTGATATTTAATTCCCATATCTACATGAAAACAAAAGAGGAAATTGTAAAAAACTGGTTAACAAGATACACAGGTAGAGAACTATCTGATTTTACACCATATATACTTCTAACGAACTTTAACAACTATGTTGAGCTTTTTGCAGAATGGCACAATGTTAAAATTTTAGGTGAAGACAAAGCAATGCCAAATGCTTCCGCAGATAACATTACCATCATCAATTTTGGTATGGGAAGTCCTAACGCAGCTACAATTTTAGATTTATTAAGTGCTATTAAACCTAAAGGAGTTCTATTTTTAGGTAAATGCGGAGGTTTAAAGCGTAAAAACAAATTAGGTGACCTTATTCTGCCAATTGCGGCAATTCGAAGCGAGGGAACATCTAATGACTACCTACCACCAGAAGTGCCAGCCTTACCAGCTTTTAGTTTGCAAAGAGCCGTTTCACAGGTAATATCAGACAGAAATAGAGAATATTACACGGGAACTGTTTTCACAACCAATAAGCGAGTATGGGAATACGACGAACGATTTAAAAAATACCTTTCCAAAACAAGAGCCATGGCAATTGATATGGAAACTGCTACCATATTTACAGTGGGATTTTACAATGGCATTTCTACTGGTGCCTTGCTTTTGGTATCGGATCAGCCAATGATTTCCGATGGTGTAAAAACCGATCAAAGTGATGCCAAAGTAACTGACAACTTTGTTGAAGAGCATATTCGAATTGGAATTGAATCCTTACAAGAAATCATGCACAACAGACAATCCGTTAAACATTTACGATTCTAACAATTTACCATATGACATTTGAGGATATTTTAAAAAGCTTAAAAAAGAAAGAGTATGCTCCTGTTTATTTTTTAATGGGAGAAGAAAGCTTTTTTATCGATCAAATAACTGATTACATTATCGATAATGCTTTGCAGGAATCGGAAAGAGATTTTAATCAAACCATATTGTATGGAAAGGATACAGATATTGGCACCATTGTAACTACGGCAAGAAGATTTCCAATGATGGCTGAAAAGCAATTGGTGGTGATACGTGAAGCCCAAAACATCAAAAATATTGATCAGTTATCCTCTTACATTCAAAATCCGCTAAAATCGACTATTCTTGTCATTAATTACAAATATAAATCTTTAGATAAGCGAAAAAGCTTCACAAAAGAAGTTGCCAAGAATGGGATATTATTCGAATCAAAAAAGATTTACGAAAATCAAGTTCCTGATTGGATTAAAAATTACGCAAGCAAACAAGGCTATCAAATTGAATCGAAGGCTTGTTTTCTTCTTGCTGAATTTTTAGGTAACGATTTAAGTAAAATAAAAAATGCGCTCGATAAATTAACGATAAATATTACAGACGGGAAGACAATCTCTCCCAGTGACATTGAACGAAACATAGGGATCTCTAAAGATTTCAATAACTTTGAGTTACAAAATGCTTTGGGCAAAAAAGACATTTTTAAAGCCAATCAAATCATAAACTATTTTTCAACGAATGAAAAAAATAATCCAATGGTTGTAACCATTGCCTTATTACACTCGTATTTCTCAAAAGTTTTAAAGTATTATTTTATAAAAAATAAAACAAACGATAAAACGGTTGCATCAAGCTTGCGCATTAATCCGTATTTCGTTAAAGATTATAAACTAGCAGCTAGAAATTACAATCCTAAAAAGCTGGTTTCAATTATCGCAATGTTGCGTGAATATGATCTAAAATCGAAAGGAATTGGTGATGTTAGTTCGAAGCATGGAGATCTTTTAAAGGAATTAATTTTTAAAATTCTCCATTAATATGTAAATTAATAAATATTCAAAAATTAACTGTACGTAAATCCCAAATATGAGATTTAATCTACCCGTTTACCTGCTTTTAATCCTAATTACCTGTAGCTTCTCCGAAAGTTTTGGGCAATTAACAGAACGTCCTGTTGCTACGAACGATACCGTTTCTATTACAAATTATAGTGCAACAAATGAGGTTGTTTATATCGAAATTGATTTTCTAAGCAACGATAAATTTCCAGATATCGATCAATTGGAAACTTCGATCATTGGTCAATCGGACCAATTTGGGAAAGCACACCTAATTGAAAACAATACACTTATCATATTCTATCCATATGAATCTAGCTATGGGATAGATACGATAGCTTATCAAATTTGTAATGGAGATAACAATTGTGACAAGGGTTTAATTGTAGTAAATGTTTTGGATCCTAATCAGGTTGAACTTACCATACCATCTTCATTTACACCGAACAATGATGGTACAAACGATAATTTCTATATCAAGGGAATTGAGAATTATCCAGAAAATGAATTTATCGTATTCTCGCGTTGGGGAACGAAGGTATTCGAGAAAAGAAACTACTCTAATGATCAGGCTTGGGATGGTGGATACAACAAAGCTGGTGTAAAATTAGGTCCTGGGGATAAACTTCCTAAAGGAACCTATTTCTTTAAGCTGATTATTAAAGACAAAGAGTATGTAAAAAGTGGATACATTGTAATTAAGTACTAATGAATGAATTACAAACTTAAAAACTTTCTTCCTTTCGTATTAATTCTTTTGTGCTCCATGCAATTGCAAGCACAAGAAGACATACGCTTTTCAAATCATAAACACAATCGGCTTTTTTACAATCCTGCTTATGCGGGAAGTAGTCCTTTTATGGAAGCTGTTTTAGCCTATCGCAACCAATGGGTTGGTGTAGAAGGTTCTCCCGAAACAGCTATGCTCTCGTTTCAAGCTCCAATTAATTATACCAATTCTGGAATAGGAGCAATTGTCTATCGTAATAAATTTGGTATACAATCGGATATAGGTATTTTTGTAAATTACGCTTACCATTTACAAATAAACCATGATTCTAAACTTTCAATGGGACTTCAAGCCGGATTTGTTAACAAACAAATCAATTGGACCGAGTTAACTTTTTACGATCCAAACCCTAGCTCCCCAAATGATGAAATGATCCCAGATAATAATCTTTCAACTTGGGTACCTAATTTTGGTATTGGTTTTTATTATCATTCTCCTGATTATTATTTAAGCCTATCTATTCCGAGACTATTGGCAAATAATCAGCCTTCAACAGAGGGTATTTCAAATAATGTAGATTTCGATTCTAAATCTTTGTTCTATTATTTTGGCGCAGGAGTTAAACTACCAATAAGCTACGAAATAAATTTTGTTCCTTCCGTTTTGTACGTGGCATCACATAAAACATCGAACATAATCAGCTTTAATGCCAACTTTGAACACGATAGTGGTTTTTCTCTTGGAGCTGGATACAGAAGCGACAAAACTTGGGCAGGTATGTTGGGTTATCAAGTCAGTCAAAAACTTAGATTTTCATACTCATATGAAAAATCTTTCGGAAATTATGGCTCAAAAGGATATACAAATCATGAAATAATATTAAATTACAATCTATCATTACGTAAAAGCCAGATTACATCACCAAGATATTTCTAGTAATATGAATAGAAGTCAAATCTCACAATTTATATTCGTTTTCCTTTTTACTTTTGCAGGAGTACTTACTTCTTCTGCACAAAGCAATACAGAACAAAAAGGAGATCGCCTATACAATAACAAAGAATTTGCAGCCGCAATTCACTACTACGAAAAAGAATTAGAAAATTCGGATAATCTAGCGGTAAAACGAAAACTGGTTTATTGTTATTTAAAAACCCTCAAAGATACCAAAGCAAACTTTTTACTTGAAAACATAGTAGCTTCGCCAAATGTTGTTGCAGAAGATTATTTACTGTACGCAAATTTACTAAAGCGACTTCGAAATTACGAGAAGGCTAAGATTTGGTTTAAAAAATATGCAGAACTTAATCCTGATGATAAAAACATAGATAAGCTAATTCTTTCTTGTGATTTAATAAATGAATTAGAAGACAAGCAATTATACTCAACAGAATCGGTGTCGATTAATTCACCCCAAGCTGATTTTGCTTCCGCCTTTTATAAAAATGGACTTGTGTTTGTTTCCGGCAGAAAAAATCAAACCTCGAGGGAAATTGATGGAAGATCGGGTGAATATTATTTAGACATGTATTTTGCTGAAAAATCTGGAGATCGTTTTCTTCAACCAGAATCTTTTTCCGATGAGTTCAATACAAAATATCATGAAGGACCTGCATGTTTTAGTGCTAATGAAAAATTTATCTTCTTTACACGTAACAAAGGAAATTTAAACCTTGAAGGTAAATCGGAACTGAACCTGTATTCGGCAAGACACAACGGCAAAAAATGGGACAAGGCAGAGTTATTTCAATTCTCAGGTAAGAATTACTCTATGGCTCACCCAAGCATATCTCCTGATGGAAGAAATTTGTTTTTTATTTCGAATATGGATGGTGGCTACGGTGGAACCGATATATATGTCTGTAGAAAATTTGGCTTCGCATGGAGTCGACCAATTAATTGTGGCCCTTCGATAAATACCGATGGCAATGAAATGTTTCCTTTTATTGCAGAAGATGGTTATCTCTATTTTGCTTCCGATGGACACATTGGCTTTGGAGGATTGGATATTTTCAAATCTATTTTCGAACAAAATGAATGGACCTATCCTGTTAATTTAGGACCTCCATTTAATACTTCAAAAGATGATTTTGGATATCTTATTGGTAAAAATAAAGACATTGGTTATTTTTCTTCTAGCAGAAATGGCAGCGATGATATTTTTGAATTTAAGCAAAACCCAGACAAGATTCATAGCCTAAGTGGAAGATTAATTGCAAGTACAACCAAAGCAGGTTTAAAGGATGTAGAAGTTATATTAATGGAGAATTTATCGAAAGAAAAAACAACTCTTTCCGATGATAAAGGACTCTTCACCTTCGATATATTTAAAGGGAAAAATTACAGCTTAATTGTTACCAAACCTGGGTTTAAAACCAAGCGTATTCTTTATTTTGCTCAAGACGATGAAAATACTCCAAAGCAATTAAACATTTCAATGGATACTACTCAGTGGGTTAAATTTAATGGAAACATTATCGATCAATTCTCTGCACGAGCTGTTAAAGAAGCAAGCGTTCAAATAATTAATCAAACTTACCGAAGTAATTCAGTCAGTATTTCTGACGAATATGGTGATTTCGAGCAAGATATTGATCCAAGTAAAAGCTATGATATCATTATCCAAAAAGAAGGATATTTTACCAAAGTAATTAATAACTACAAGTACCAATCGGATAAATTTGAACAAATTGAATTGCAGAAATTCTCCACTAATCAAAACATGGAATTATATGCTGTAGAATTTGATCCAGGAGCATGGGAATTAAAGAAAAACACCATTCAGGAATTGAATAACCTAGCAGGCTTATTGAAGGTAAACCCACATATTTCTGTTGAAATAAATGGTTTTACAGATCAAGATAAAGGAAAGAAAGAAAATAAAATACTTTGCGAAAAAAGAGCTAAACTTGCAGCAGAGTATATCATTTCGAAGGGGATTACTGCAAATAGAGTACAATATAAATCTTCAGGATTTGATTCTGGACGATCTGCTCTTGTAGTAAAATTGATCGAGGCATTTTAAACACACAAGAATGACAATCATTATAATTGCAATAACTGTCTTAATTTCAATGGCAGCTTTTAACAAGGTTGATCTTTTATACAAATATCAGTTTAATGCTTATCAAGTATTAAAAAGGAATCAGTGGTATCGAATGCTAACCTATGGTTTTCTTCATGCCAATTGGGATCATCTGCTGGTTAATATGTTCGTACTATATTTTTTTGGTGATTCGTTGGAATATTATTTTTCGTATCATTTTGGGCAGCTGGGAGTATTGTATTTTATTCTGCTTTATATCGGAGCAATCATTTTCTCAACTCTCTACGATCTTAAAAAGCATCACGAACATTATCATTACAATGCTGTAGGAGCATCAGGAGCAACATCGGCAATCGTATTTGCAACGATCTTTTTTGCACCTTTACAGAGTATTTACTTCATGTTTTTCATTCCGATACCTGGAATTATTTTCGCCGCAGGTTACTTGTATTATTCGTATTACATGAGCAAGAAAAACATTGATAATATCGGACATAGTGCACATTTTTATGGTGCCCTTTTCGGATTTCTATTTCCGATCCTTATTAAACCCCAATTATTCTCCTTATTTTTGCAGCAGATTCTCAATTTTTAGAACATGCAAAAGGCCCTTTTCCTTGATCGAGATGGTGTTATCAACTCAGATGAAGGACATTACTACATTTACAAAACAGAAGATTTTAAAATTAATGAAGGAATCATTCCATCATTAAAAAAAATCACGCAAGCCGGTTATTTACTTTTTATTGTAACCAACCAAGGTGGTGTTGCGAAAGGAATTTATTCTGAACAAGACGTAAACAAGGTTCATGAATACCTACTTTCTATTTTGAAAAAAGAAGAAATTCAAATTGAAAAAATCTATTTCTGTCCTCATCACGAAAGTGTAAGTAAATGTTCCTGTAGAAAACCAAGTCCGTTTTTTATTGAGCAAGCCATTACTGATTTTAATATCAGTAAAGAACAATCGTATATGATTGGCGATAGCCCAAGAGATATTCAAGCTGCGGAAGCTGCAGGAATTAAAGGAATCAAAATTGATTCTAATGAAAATATCAGTGCTTATTGTGACCAGATTTTAAAAGGAGAAATATAGTAATGAGTACAATTCAAAACATTTGCTTCAACGGAAATATTTATCCAAAAAACGAATTGCTTTTCGGAGCCTCAAACCGTGCTTTTCGTTATGGTGATTCTCTTTTTGAAACCATTCATACCAATGGGACTGAAATACAATTTCTGTCGGAACATGTAGATCGCTTATGCAAGGGAATGGATGCCTTAGAGATGACTATTCCTGCCGATTTTAAGGAAAAACTTAAAACTGACATCACTTTTTTAATCAACAAAAATAAAGCTTTTGCAGGCAATCGAATTCGTTTAAGTGTCTTTCGTAACGATGGTGGTTTGTATACGCCAACCGACAACACCATTTCTTATTTAATTGAAAGTTCACCTCTTGAAAATGATCATTACCATTTAAATAAAAAAGGACTAAAAATTGGCATTTACACGGACATGAAAAAATCGTATAATTTTCTGTCTAGATTCAAAACAGGTAACTCTCTCCCATTTATTCTTGCTGGAAATTATCGTAAAAAAATGAAGTGGGATGAATGTATTCTTCTTAATGAAAAAGGAAATTTGGTGGAGAGTTTAAGTTCAAACCTATTTCTTGTTAGGAATGGAATTCTGCTTACCCCATCGATAGAGAGTGGTGGAATTTCTGGCATTATGAGAGAACAAATTATTGAATGTGCTTCTCAATTAAACATTACTGTTTTTGATGACTGTGATTTAACGACAGAAGATCTTTTAGAGGCAGATGAAATTTTTCTTACGAATGCTATATCGGGTATACAATGGGTTGTGGCATTTCAAGAAAGAAGGTATTTTAACAAGACTTCTAAAATATTAATCGAAACCTTAAACGAAAAAGCCTTTCAATTCTAACAAAGTATGCTAACTAATTTAATCCAGGATTTTCTGGAAAGTTAGACCACATTTTATAACGTCCGCCCATTTTTCGTAAAGATCGTTCCCATAGCTTTTCATTATTGCAATTCATTACATCTTTAACATCAAGCTGACTCACCAGCCATGAATTTTCTTTTATCTCATCTTCAAGCTGTCCTGCACTCCACCCGGAATAACCTGCAAAAAAACGAACCTGATGAACTTCTATTTTTTTTAAGCTGATTAACTCCTTCAGAATTGCAAAATCTCCTCCCCAATACAAATTATCATAAATATGTATGCTCTGAGGTATTAATTCCGGTATAGTATGTATGTAATAAACTCTATTAGTATCCACTGGGCCACCAATAAACACATCACCATCAAAATGAGCAATATTTATTAGCACCTCATTAACATTCAGATTAACTGGTTTATTCAATACAAAACCTACCGCTCCTTCATCCGAGAATTCAGTCAATAGAACTACCGATCGACTAAAATATCGACCTTCCAAAAATGGTTCCGCAATAAGCACCTTCCCCTTTCCAGGGATGATGTTATTATTTTCCATTCTAAAAAGGTCATCTGTTCCGTCCACGTTCTCACATTTTAGTTCCTATTTCCAAAGTAACCAATTTTACCGATTAAAAAAAGAAATATTATACTGACAGAAGGACTTTCTATCCATAAATCGATTAGCATAAAGATTGCAAAATTATTATATTAGAGCTGCCTAAAACTAACTTGTATGCCTAAAAACCACTTTTCCTCTCTACTTTTTATTGTATTTATTTTTCTGCCATTAATTAGTTTTTCATCCAACAATTCTAATCCTACTCTTCAAGTAGTACTCCCAAAAATTATTATTGCTGATATTCCCACTTCAATTGTTATTCCCATTGAAGGTAATACAGCAGATTTTATAGAGCAGGATAGCATTTGGCTTGATGTTAATAACATGCAAGTTTTGGCAGTAAAAGGCAATAAGCAATTTGAATTCGAATACATCTTTAAAACAAAAGAAAATGTAGCTTTCAAAATAGAGAATCGTTCTTTTTCAAAAGTTATTAATCCAATTCCACTATGGCTCTCCATACTTCCACCACTCATCGCCATTTTAATGGCACTCTTTTTTAAAGAAGTTTTTTCAGCCTTATTTATTGGCTTATTTTCAGGAACATTAATCATTTTCTCTTATCAAGAAGCATCAATATTCTCAGCTTTTTTTAAGGCTATTTTTGCGATATCCGACACGTATATTCTACAATCTCTTGCCGATTCTGGTCATATCTCAATCATCTTATTTTCGATGCTAATTGGTGCCATGGTTAATTTAATTACTAAAAATGGAGGAATGCAAGGTGTTGTAAATAAATTATCAAAATTTGCCAACAGCCGCAGATCAGGACAATTTGTAACTTGGTTTTTGGGGATTCTAATCTTTTTTGATGATTATGCTAACACTCTTGTGGTTGGAAATACCATGCGGCCTGTTACAGATCGATTAAAAGTTTCAAGAGAAAAATTAGCTTATATTGTTGATTCAACTGCAGCACCAGTTGCTTCTATTGCCATGATTACAACGTGGATTGGTATTGAATTGAGCTACATTCAATCGGCTACCGTGCAAATTAACATTGACGAAAGTCCATACAGCATTTTCTTGCATTCTTTACCAACTAGATTTTATCCTTTCTTTACGCTGTTTTTTATTTTAATGCTAATTCTTCTCAAGAAAGACTTTGGCCCGATGTTAAAAGCA
Source organism: Labilibaculum sp. DW002 (assembly GCF_029029525.1). Taxonomy (NCBI): domain Bacteria; kingdom Pseudomonadati; phylum Bacteroidota; class Bacteroidia; order Marinilabiliales; family Marinifilaceae; genus Paralabilibaculum; species Paralabilibaculum antarcticum. The sequence continues at coordinate 2,195,645 of NZ_JAKJSC010000001.1, forward strand.
GAGAAAAAATGCCGACAGCAATTAAAAATAGAGGAAGAGACAAATAAACCATCTGCAGAATTACAAGATATTGAAATTGACAAGAGCATTCCGACAAGGTGGTACAATGCAGGAATACCGGTTTTCATAGTAATCTTCGGAACTTTTGCAGGCTTGGTCTATACGGGCTGGGACACAACTATTTGGAATGATTCAAATCTCGCATTTAGCAAAAAACTATCACATATCATAGGTGCTTCAGATTCATACCTTGCTTTATTGTGGTCTTCTTTATCAGCCGTTTTAGCAGCAGTAGCTTTAAGTCTTGGACAAAGAATACTAACACTTAGCAAAGCAGTAGAAGCATTGGTTAGTGGCTTTAAAACCATGTTAACCGCAATTCTAATATTGGTATTGGCATGGGCACTTGCTGACATTACGAAAGATATGCACACAGCAGATTTTATTTCAAATACATTAATTGCAACTAATGTTTCTCCTTATCTGCTGCCATCCTTAACATTTATACTCTCCGCACTCATAGCTTTTTCTACGGGATCATCTTGGGGAACGATGGCAATTTTATATCCACTTATTCTTCCAGCTTCTTGGGCACTCTGTCACTCAGCAGGAATGAATAACCTCGAAAGTATGGATATTTTCTACATCACTGTTTCAGCTATCCTTGCAGGTTCTGTATTGGGCGATCATTGTTCTCCTATCTCGGACACAACAATACTAAGTTCTTTGGCAAGTTCGTGCAATCATATAGAACATGTTAGAACCCAATTGCCATATGCCTTAACCGTTGGAAGTATCGCCATTTTCGCAGGATTACTTCCTGCCGCCTATGGCGTATCATCGTGGATCTTAATTCCATTAGGTTTTATTCTACTATTCCTCATCGTGAAGTTCTTTGGAAAAAAACATGAAGAATAAAAAAGGCGTATCTGGGGAAGATACACCTAAAAACCTTTATATCGATTTGTTTATTATCTATTCGATAACGTACCACTAACCACAATGTATCAAATCAATACTTACTAAAAAGCTTATATCTTAAAGACAACATTAAAGTGAAAAAGGTGACTCTCGAAGCTCTATTTTTTCGTTTTTAACATCTTTTAACAGTCTGTTTAATTTTACTTAAACCTGTTTGATTTAAAAAAAAGAAGCCATCTCTTTCGAGATGGCCGTAACTCCTGTATATTTTGGAGCCCTTTAGAATTGATTTGTCAGTAGAATTACCACATTGCATCTAACAATCACTAACTAAAAATATTCAAGATTCTCCCCTATAGATCCTCTTGAATAGTAACAAGACAGCTTAAAGCTGTTTTAGGATGAATGTAAATTAATTTAATTCACATTTTATGTAAGTCTAGTAATGTTCCCTAACGACGTTGTTCTTTTTTAATTGTTGCATTGGCTCAAAAAAAATTAAGAAAAAGAAGTCATCTCTTTCGAGATGACTATAACTCCTATATATTTTGGAGCCCTTTAGAATTTAAAGGTTAGTTGAACCACCAAATACAACTAACAATTACAACTAAAAGTTCGAGTATCTCCCCTACAGATTCTCTCGAACAGGACTATAACAGGTGGAATTAAAAAAAGGGTGACAAGGCTCTAAACTTATTTCTCTTTTTAACATCTCTTAACAAACAAGGCCGAATCTAAAAAAGATTCGGCCTCAAGTTTTATAGGAATGCTGTTTTTTTAACTTTTATAAATCGATGAATATTTCTGAGGATCAGCCTCTCTCATAATATCATAAATAATTTCGAAAACATCTTCTGCATTTGGATTCGAGAAATAATCACCATCGGTTCCGTAAGCTGGTCTGTGATCTTTGGCAGTTATGGTTCTGGGTTCTGCATCAAGATGGAAGTATGCCTTCTGTTCTTCAAGAACCTTTTGCATCATAAATGCCGTTGCTCCACCAGGCACATCTTCATCGAAGAAAATAACACGATTGGTTTTCTTAACAGATTCAACAATCATATGGTTGACATCGAATGGGAGAAGTGTTTGTACATCGATAAGTTCGACAGAAATATGAAACTCCTTCAGTTGTTTAACGGCATCCTCAGCAATTTTTACACATGAGCCATAAGTTACCAAGGTAATGTCATTACCTTCCTTTAAAACTTCTGGAATACCAAGAGGTGTTTTGAACTCTGCTAAGTTATCAGGCATTTTTTCTTTAAGACGATAGCCATTTAATGGTTCGATTACTAAAGCAGGTTCATCAGCCTCCATTAGTGTATTGTAAAGACCAGCAGCTTTAGTCATATTACGCGGTACACAAATATGAATTCCTCGAATGGAATTGATCACCATACTTAGTGGAGATCCGGAATGCCAGATGCCTTCAAGTCGATGTCCTCTTGTACGAATAATGACAGGCGCTTTTTGTCCCCCCTTTGTTCTGTACTGAAGCGTTGCTAAATCATCACTCATGGTTTGCAAAGCATACAAAAGATAGTCGAAATATTGGATTTCAGCAATTGGACGAAGGCCTCGCATGGCTAATCCAATTCCTTGACCTAAAATTGTAGCTTCACGAATACCCGTGTCGGCAACTCGTAATTCACCGTACTTTTCTTGCATACCTTCTAAACTTTGGTTTACACCACCAATAAAACCAGTGTCTTCACCAAAAGTTAATAATAAAGGGTATTTACTAAAAAGTTGATCGAAGTTATCTCTTAATACTTCTCTTCCATTTACTGTTTTTGAATCAGCAGAATAAACAGGAGCACAAGCTTTAATATTTTGAACTTTTAAAGCCGTTTCACTGTATAGGTGACTGCTATATCGTTCTTCATTTTCTTTCAATGAATTCTTTAACCATTCTTGCAATCCAGATTTAAGAGGCTTAAAACTTTCACACGAACTACAAATAAATCTTAAAATTTTCTTCGCTGCCGTAAAATTATCCTTCCTTACCGGATTAATAATCTTTTTAAGATCATTTACAATCTTATCTATGCGCTCTGTCTTCTTACAATCACAGCCTGCATTTTTAACCAATTCGATCAATTCATCTCGTTCGATTTTAATCGGATCAGCAAAAGATTTCCATGCTGCTTTTCTTGCATTTTTAACCTCAACGACGGTAGCTTCTTCAATTTCTCTCAAGGTATTTTCATCTGCCAACTCCATTGAAACAATCCATTCTGCCATCTTCTTAATTGGATCGAATTCCTTTTCCCAGTCAAGACGTTCCTGCGTTTTATAACGCTCATGAGATCCCGAAGTAGAATGCCCTAATGGCTGTGTCATTTCAGTAACATGAAACAAAACTGGGACATGATTATTTCTACAGAGTTCTACCCCTTCAGTATACATCTTACAAAGTTCCGGATAGTCCCAACCTTTTGCCTTGTAAATATGGTAACCATCGCCATTTTCATCAATTTCAAACCCCTTAAGGATTTCAGAGATGTTAGATTTGGTCGTTTGGTATTTATTAGGAACCGATATTCCCCATCCGTCATCCCAAACACTCATGGCCATGGGTACTTTTAATACACCAGCAGCATTAATTGTTTCCCAAAAATGCCCTTCTGATGTACTTGAATCACCAATGGTGCCAAAAGCAACTTCGTTACCTTTATCAGAGAACTCTGAAAAGCTGTGTAATTCCTTATTTTGGCGGAATAGTTTAGAAGCATAAGCTAAACCCAAAAGACGTGGCATTTGTCCGGCTGTCGGCGAGATATCTGCCGAAGAGTTTTTCTGTTCCGTTAAGTTTTTCCACGTTCCATCTTCGTTTAAGCTTCTTGATGCATAATGATTGTTCATCAATCGGCCACCATTACCTGGATTTTTGTCGAGTTGAGTTTCCCCATATAGTTGAGCAAAAAATTCTTCCGGAGTGAGCATGCCTGATGCAAGCATAAATGTTTGATCACGATAATAGCCTGATCGCCAATCGCCATTTTTGAAGCTTTTGGCCATAGCAATTTGGGCAAGTTCTTTACCATCACCAAATATTCCAAATTTTGCTTTTCCTGTAAGAACTTCTTTACGTCCTAATAAACTTAGTTGACGACTTATATTTGCAATTCGGAAATCTTCAAGAACCTCTGAAGTAAAATCGTCGAAAGACAGATTTTTATCTTTTGTTCCCTTATTTTCTTTTACCATTTCTGACATATTATTGTGTATTATTTAGTCTGTAAAGCTTTTCCCCCTTACTCTACAAGCTAAAATATGTTGGTGTGAGTGTTTAACAAAATATTCTCATTTAATTTAAGATCAAATTTAGTAAGAATAATTCTAAATAAGAAGTCATTCCACAAGTATTTAAAGACCTTTAAATCTTCATTTGTTTGGAAGAACAATCCCTAATGAATATCTTTGCATTTAATTATTCTTCATCAATTCATTTCTTGTTTATAATCTTTCTAGACTCTCTATTAAGACATTAACGAATTTTGGATTGATAGGAAGAAGAGCTAGGAATGGAGTTTAAAATACTCCATACTATAATGACAAACTAAAAATTACACAAATAATGCTTACAGTTTTACTTTTAACCGCTGTTTTACTTGCTATCGGATTTGTAGGATTTGCGATTACCATTCTAATTAAAAAGAATGGTAAATTCCCAGAATTACACATCGGAAAAAATAAACATTTGCAAGAAAAAGGAATTGGTTGTGCTACATCGCAAGATAAAATGGAACAAGCGAAAGCTAAAAAATCTCACCAATTTAAACAGTATACTCTATTGGAGAAGGAATTAAATTCTTTATAAATCGAATTTAGATTTTTTAACAGGATAATTAAAACCTAGTACATAAACTCTCGTATTCTTAGATAAGTACATTTAAAAACGAAACAGAATGGCAGTATTCATAAAAATTTTGCTTTTATCTTTATTCCTGCTGTTAATTGCTTTTTTAGGACTTGGAATAAAACTATTATTCGATAAAAATGCCAAATTTACTGGTGGTGGTTGCAGTTCATGCGGATGCACAGATCCCGAAGAGGAGAATTGCGAAATAAAATAAGGTATTTGGTTATCGGTTTTTTGACTTCTGTTGTTTGTATTATTTCATAACAACTACATTTTTTTTCCGAGCTTCGGAAATCAGAAAACCGATAACTTTTTAATTCATAAAAAAGAGGATTTAATCTACTTAACGATTAAATCCTTTATTTTTTCACTTCTATAAGTCTTGTAATTCCCTACCGAATCGGTGTAAATAAAATAAGCTTCTAATAAAGAATCATTTTCTACTATTGCAATACTTTCTTCTAATCCCATTACCATAAAACTGGTTGCATAAGCATCTGCCGACATGCAATCAGGCGCAACAACGGTAGCTGAAAGTAGACTATGCTGCACTGGGTAGCCAATACGAGGATCAATTGTGTGAGCATATTTTTTACCATCTTTAATATAAAATTGACGGTAATTTCCAGAAGTTGCTAAAGCACTATTTTCTAACTGAATTACATCTTGAATTTCACGTGACATGGTTGATGGATCATCAATTGGTTTGTCAATGCCAACCCTCCAAATTCTTCCTTTGTTGTTTTTCCCTTTGGCTCTAATCTCTCCTCCGATTTCAACCATATAATTCATTATCTCTTTTGACTCCAAAAAATCAGCAACAACATCAACTCCATATCCTTTTGCAATGGCACTGGCATCAAACATGATTCTAGGATCGCTTTTAATCACTTTTCCAGCTTCCAATTGGACTTTTGTATATCCAACTACTTCCAATAAACTATCAACAGGAATCATCTCAGGATCTAGCTTATTTTTAAAACCAAAGCCCCAAGCATTTACCAAAGGCGCAACAGTCATATCAAAAGCTCCATTTGTTACTTTCGATATCTCATCTGCCCTTTTCATCACCTTAAGAAAGTATTCATCCAGCACAACTGTAGAATCATTGTTGTTCACTTTAGAAATAACCGAATGTGGCTTATAGGTCGATAAGGAAAGATCAAATTCAACCATCTTAGCTATGATTTCATCATGCAAGTTAGCATCATTTGAATACTCGTAAACAATGTGATAAAATGTCCCAAATATTGGCCCTTCGTCGAAATAGTATTCCTTGCTATTATTTTGACAAGATGTAAATACCACAATAGCAATTAACAGGACAAAATTGAATCTTATTCTCATGACATTAGACTAATTATATTAAAAAATATTCAGTTGGGCAAATGTAAGCAAGCTTATAAAAACAAAAAAGCCTCGGGAAATCCGAGGCTTTAAAATATTTATGATCCGAAATCGTCAAATTCAACCATTTCGTCTGGTACACCTAAATCATACAGCATGTTTGTAACAGCTGAATTCATCATTGGAGGTCCACAAAGGTAATATTCAATATCCTCTGGCTCATCATGATTAGTCAGATAGTTATCGTAGATCACCTGATGGATAAATCCGGTAGGTCCTTCCCAGTTATCTTCTGGCTGTGGCTCAGAAAGAGCTAAGTGCCACTCGAAGTTAGGGAAATCAGCTGCAATAGCATCAAACTGATCAGCGTAGAATACTTCTTTTAATGAACGAGCACCATACCAGAAAGTAGCCTTACGACCTGTTTTCACGGTATGGAACAAGTGGAAGATATGAGAACGCATTGGAGCCATACCAGCACCACCACCAATAAACATCATTTCGTTATTCGTCTCTTTGATGAAGAACTCACCATAAGGACCTGAAACAGTCACTTTATCACCTGGCTTACGCGAGAAGATAAATGAAGAACAGATACCTGGGTTAACATTCATCCAGCCACCGTTTACACGATCGAATGGAGGCGTTGCAATACGAATATTAAGCATTACAATGTTACCTTCAGCAGGGTGGTTAGCCATAGAATAAGCACGATATGTTGGTTCCGGGTTTTTCATCTTAAGATCAAACATCTTAAACTGTTCCCATTCGCCACGATACTCTTCTTCAATATCCATGTCCTTAAAATCAACATCGATTTTAGGTACGTCAATTTGAATATATCCACCTGATTTGAAATCAAGAATTTCACCTTCAGGTAATTTCACAACGAATTCTTTAATAAAGGTCGCTACGTTACCGTTTGAAACCACTTCACAATCCCATTTCTGAATACCTAAGATTTCTTGAGGTATTGACATGCTCATGTCTTCTTTTACTTTTACCTGACAAGCTAAGCGCCAGTTGTTCTGCGCTTCCTTACGAGTAAAATAATCAACTTCAGTTGGAAGAATGCTACCTGCTCCGTCAAGTACCTGACATTTACACATTGCACATGTTCCACCGCCACCACAAGCTGATGGTAAGAAGATTTTTGCAGCACCCAAAGTGCCTAAAAGGGTACTCCCTGGCTCTACAACCAATTGTTGATCGCCATCGTTAATATCAATCGTTACTTCTCCTGATGGAGTTAGTTTCTTCTTCGCAAATAAAAGTATAGAAACTAGAATCAGGGTCACAAGTAAAAAGACAGCTATACTTATGGAAATAACAGTTCCCTGTGTTGTTAATAATATCATCTCTAGTTCGATTAATTTTTTAAAACTAAATTTTACTGTTTTTTATCAGCTTAGAGTTTAATACCCATGAAGCTCATAAAGGCAATTCCCATTAATCCTGTTACAATAAAAGTAATACCAAGACCTCTTAGAGGAGCTGGAATGTTAGAGTAACGGATTTTTTCGCGAATAGCTGCAATACCAACAATTGCTAATAACCAACCAATACCTGATCCAAGACCAAATGAAGTTGCTTCTGCCAAAGTTGAATAACCTCTTTCTTGCATAAAAAGAGATCCACCCAAAATTGCACAGTTTACAGCAATAAGTGGTAAGAAAATACCTAGAGATGAGTAAAGTGCCGGAGCAAATTTCTCAACAATCATTTCAACCAATTGTACCATTGAGGCAATAACCGCAATAAACATGATGAAACTTAAGAAACTTAAGTCAACATCAGCCATTGAAGCGTCAATCCATACAAGTGCACCTTCAGCCAAAATATATTTGTTTAGCAAGTAGTTCATAGGAACTGTAATTCCTAATACGAAGATTACAGCTAAACCTAGTCCCATAGAAGTTTTTACAGTTTTAGAAACTGCAAGGTATGAACACATTCCAAAGAAGAATGCGAACACCATGTTGTCGATAAAAATCGACTTGATAAATATATTAATCAGATTTTCCATGTTTCGATTTATCTTTAAAATTAGTTCTCAATAAGAGATTTATCACGAGATCTTTGTACCCAGATAATGATACCTACAACAACCAATGCCATTGGAGGAAGGATCATTAAACCGTTGTTTTCGTATCCCATATCGTAAAATGCCTGAGGAATAATCTGGAAACCATAAAGAGTTCCAGACCCTAACAATTCACGGAAGAAAGCTACGATTACAAGAATGATACCGTATCCGGCCGCATTGCCAATACCATCAAGAAAAGCTGGCCAAGGTTTGTTACCAAGAGCAAACGCCTCAAGACGTCCCATGATAATACAGTTGGTGATAATAAGACCTACAAATACTGAAAGTTGTTTACTTACTTCGTAAGCAAAAGCTTTAAGGATTTGATCTACAAGAATTACCAATGCAGCAACAATTACCAGTTGAACAATGATACGAATTCGTGAAGGGATAGTATTTCTAAGTAACGAAACTATAACATTAGCTAGCGCCAATACGGCCATAACAGAAATTGTTAAGACAACAGCTGGCTCCAATTTTGCAGTTACTGCTAAGGCCGAACAGATACCCAGTACCTGAATCGTAATCGGATTATCGGTTCCCAACGGATTGGTAAGCAATTTTCGATTCTTAGCTGAGAATAATGGTTCTTTATCGCTCATCTTTTGCTTATTTTGAAGATTTTAAAAACTTTTCATAACTGCCAAGGCTTTTTAGAAGCATATCTTCTAAACCTTTTGAAGTAACAGTACCACCAGATACAGCATCAAATGCGTGTGGATTAGTCGAAGCTGTTCCCTTTGCTAATTTTAGTGAAGTAAACATTCCAGCTTGATTAAAAATCTGTTTTCCAGTGAAAGGAGCAAGGAAATCTGCGTTAGCAATTTCAGCACCTAAACCTGGCGTTTCACCTTGGTGGTCGAATGTTGCACCGTAAATAGTTTTACGATCAGATTCCATTGAGATAAACCCCCAAATAGGACCCCACATTCCTTTTCCACGAACAGGAATAATTAGTTTTTCGCCAACACCTTCTTTATTGAAAACAAAAACAGGAAGATCTCTTTTTGAAAGTTCTCTCTTGTTCTCTTTTTTCAAATCTACTTTAAAAGTCTCGACTTTATCATTTGATTTCACTTCGCCTTCTGAGTCTACGATAATTGCTTTTACGATGTATTTGTCGTAAAGCTCAACCGCATTTGCAGGAGTCGAAGCAACATTCACAGCTTTTAGAATGTTTTGCTTTTTCTCAACTTCTTTATTCATGTTTTGACGCTCTTTCAATGACAATGATGTAAAAGAAAGTACAGCCGCAACCACAACTACCATAATGGCAGCATAAAGAAATGTATATGTATTGCTTTGAGTATTCATTTTCTAAACGTTTTTTTAATTAAGCATTTACCTTAACACGTTTCAATCTTCTCTTGACGTTACCTTGAATCACATAATGATCGATAAGTGGAGCAAAGGTATTCATCAATAGAATTGCTAACATCATAGCCTCTGGGAAACCTGCGTTCATAACACGAATCAAAACAGCTAGGAAACCGATAAGGAAACCGTAAATGATTTTTCCGCGAGCTGTTTGAGCAGCAGATACAGGATCAGTTGCCATAAACACAGCACCAAAAGCAAAACCACCCATAATAAGGTGTTGCCATGCAGGAATCAACTCCATGTAAGCATTAGCACCTACTAAGTTGAAAATAGCACCCATTGTGTAACCACCGACAAATACGGAAGCCATAATTTTCCAGCTACCAATTCCTGAAGCAATTAGAATAACAGCTCCAATTAGAATAGCGATAGTTGAAGTTTCTCCAATAGATCCCGGGATTAAACCAACAAACATATCCCAAGAGTTACTTAAATGCTGTTCAATTATAGACGTAGCTGCACCTGAACCTCCTTCAAAATCTGCTAAACTAGCAGCATGCGCTAAAGGTGTAGCTCCTGAGAAGCTATCCGCTTTATCAGCAATCCAAACAATATCACCCGACATTTTTGATGGGTATGCGAAGAAGAAGAAGGCACGAGCTACAAGAGCTGGATTCCAAATGTTCATTCCGGTTCCACCAAATACCTCTTTACCAATAACCACAGCAAAAGCAGTAGATACAGCAACCATCCAAAGTGGTGCTCCAACTGGCATAATAAGAGGAATAAGCATACCTGAAACAAGGAAGCCTTCGTTTACCTGGTGACCACGCATTTGTGCAAAGGCAAATTCAATACCCAAACCAACCACGTATGAAACAACGATAATAGGTAGGATTTCGATTAAACCATAAATGCAGATATCCATGAACTCAGCTGTTTGGCCAAGAGAAAGGAAATGCTGGTAACCTGTGTTATAAATTCCGAACAATAAAGCTGGAATCAAAGCCAATACAACAACCGACATGGTACGCTTCAAATCGATAGCATCTTTAATGTGGGTTCCACTATGGGACGTTATATTAGGGACGTATAGGAAAGTCTCAAAAGCCTCAAATGAGGACTGCAACTTTGCAAACTTCCCACCCTTTTGAAATAAGGGTTTCTTTTTATCAAGAAATTTTCTTAGTGCTTTCATTATAAATAGTTTTCCGTTTTATTCTTAGCTCATTTCTTTAACCATCAGATCAATTCCCTGACGAACTAAGTCTTGTACATTAATTTTAGAAGTACAAACAAATTCGCACAAAGCAAGATCCTCAGGAGCTACTTCGTAGATACCCAATTGTTCCATTTGGTCAATATCTTCAACCATAATAGATTTGATCAATTGTAACGGAAGTACATCCATTGGTAATACTTTATCGTATTCTCCAGTCATTACGAAAGCACGGTGCTCACCATGAAGGTTCGCATCTAAGCGGTATTCTTTATTTGGAGTTAACCAAGAGAAGAATGTTTTAGACATAGAGAATTTCTTCAAGCCAGGAAGTGCCCAACCTAAGAATTCATACTCGTCACCTTCAGGAATAACAGTAATTTGAGAATCGTAGAATCCAAGGAAACCATCTTCAGGAATTTGAGTCCCTGTAAGAACATTACCAGAGATAACACGGATCTTATCGTCATCTTTAAGCTGAGCTTTAAGAATATTACGAACAGAACCACCTAATATAGTAGAGTAGTATGCAGGATTCTTAACTTCTGAACCGGTAAGAGCAACTTTACGACTTACATCGTAGGTTCCGTTTTGGAATAGTCTACCAATGAATAGAATTTCTTGCGGACGAATAACCCAAACAACATCACCCTTATTAATAGGGCTAAGCTCATGAATCTGAACACCAACATTTCCCGCAGGGTGAATTCCAGTAAACTGGTTTACCACTACATTCTTAGCATCAGAAAATGTTTTGCTTTGGTTGATATTAGGATTGATATTTAAATGAACCTTACCATCGGTAAGTTTTGCTAAAGCATCCAAACCTGCCTGAAATGCTTCTGCTTCGCCTTCTAATAGAAAATCAATATCAGCAGCCAATGGTGCTGTATCGAAAGCAGAAACGAAAATAGCTTTTGGAGTATCCTGAGGCTTAGCAATTACATCATAAGGTCGTTGACGTACATATGCCCAAAGACCACTCTTCAACATTTCCTCCTTCACTTCCTCTCGCGAAAGACTATTTGGGTCAGCCTTTTTAAACTCCTGGTACTGTATCGCAGCATCTGCTTGAATTACTACTTCAAGAATTTTTCTTCTTTCGCCACGATTCACGGCAACAACCTTACCACTAACCGGAGAGGTAAAATTAATTTCAGGACGATACTTGTCGAAGAATAAAGCAGAACCTGCTTTTACTTCAGTATCAACCTTTACTTTTAATTTTGGTGTAAGTCCAGGGAAATCGGTAGGTTTAATTGCAAATGTCTCAGAACGATCAGCCTTTTCAAGTACTTTTTCAGCCTTTCCTATCAGCTTAATATCTAAGCCTTTTTTGATCTTTTTAACTTCAGACATGTTAAACTATTTGATATGATTAATTTCGTCAAAAATAACTAATTTAATCGCTAATTCACAATCTTAATGAATTGAGTATTTATGTTATAAAGTTACATTAACACATCATTATTAAGTTTGTAAAAAATTCGAACACAAATATATAAAGCAATTTTGTATTTTTGAAGTCCTTTGGTTTATTTTTAACCAGTATATATACATATTCATATGCCTAAAAATTTCGTTATTTCTATAATTATTGTATTCATTAGCTTTTCGAAGCTTTTAATGGCTTCAGATATTGACTCAGAATTAGTCTATAGCAATGAAATTAGGAAGACTAGCATTCATACTGTTCAAATGTATCCTCTCGACTGGGAACTAACAGAGCCAATAATTGAGCTCAATGGAGATAATCAGCTCCTTTTTTCCTTTGATGAGATTGAAGAAAATATTCAAGATTACTCTTATAGAATTATTCATTGCACTTCAAATTGGCTCGATTCTCGTCTAAGTGAATTCGATTTCATCGATGGTTTTACTGAAAATCAGATAAAAGACTACGAACATTCTTTCAATACCAACATCGATTTTGTTCATTATACTTTACGTATACCGAATGATGATATTCAATTGAAACTTTCTGGAAATTACGTTCTTGAAGTTTATGAAGATTTTGATCCTGAAAAAGTAATCATACGCCAACGCTTTATGCTATTGGACTCTAAAGTTGAGGTCCAAGGGAAAGTAAAACATCCAATTTCAATTGACCAAAGAGAAACACACCAAGAAGTCGATTTTAGCATATTACATCCTAATTTTAGAATTGATAATCCACACTCCGACTTAAATGTGATTTTAACACAAAACAATAGATTAGATGGAAGTCAAAAAAATTTAAAACCGATTTTCATTCGTAAAAATGAATTGGTTTTTGATTACGAGATGGAAAATGTCTTTGCTGGAGGAAATGAATTTCGAAATTTTGATTTAAAAAGTCTACGCTACCAAACAAGATACATTAGAGAAATTGTTAGTGAAAAAGGACAAACAAACGTTTTGCTAACACCAGGAAATAATCGCCATTTTAAGCAATACATTTACGAACAAGATATTAATGGTCGATTTTTAATTGATGTACAGGAAAGAGATGAACCTGCAACCGAAGCTGATTACTGCATGGTAACTTTCTGGCTGCCTTTTGACAATGAAATTACACATGGTGACTTATATGTTTATGGTGATTTTTGCAATTGGATGTGTAACGATAAGACAAAAATGGAATACGACTACGAGACTGGATCTTACCGAAAAACCATTTTCTTAAAACAAGGATATTACAACTATCAATTTGCCTTACTCGAACATGGAAAAACAGAACCAGACCTAAGCTATATTGAAGGTAGTCACTGGGAGACAGAAAATAATTACGTGATCTACATCTATTATCATGACATCGCTTTAAACTACGACATGCTAATTGGATACAAAAACATTAATTCTACTGCTACGTTTTAAATTCCAACTCATTTCTAAACAGCTTTGCTTCATATGTTATAAAAGCAGTTTCATCTAAAAAAAAAAGAATACTTTTGACTCCGAAATAAAGAGAATTACTATCTTGTTTTCTCTTAATTTAAATATTTATCATATGAATCCTGTTACAAACAAAGGTCTACAAAGATCAGATTTGCAGGTGTTCAGCCGATGGAGCCGTAAAGGCTATGCTGCATTTGCCAGCATGAATAAGGAAATTAAAATTTCCAATATCAACAGCAGTTATAATCTGTTGGTTCCATCATCTGAATGCGGCTTTTCTGGCTTTTGCTATGTACCCTTAAACAGCAGGGATAAGAATGAGACTGATGAAATAGAAGCCTTGTGCTTCGAACTCATGCAGGCACTTGTTTTGAATAATCAAAGCACTTGCAAAACCAGTCAGATTGAACCTCATCAACAAACAGAAAAGGTTCTTTCTTTTTATTCCAATTCCCACAATTTTAAAAATTAAAAAAGAACCTAAGTTATGACTGATATTAGAAACAACTGGACCCACAATGAGGTCAAAGAAATTTATGACTTACCCTTGTTAGACTTGGTAAACCGTGCTTCTAACATACACCGTAAATATCACGATTCATCTAAGATGAATATGAATACGCTGATTTCTGTTCGTACAGGAGCTTGTTCTCAGGATTGTAAATATTGTGCGCAATCAGCTCGATACAATACGCATGTAAAACCAGAGAAACTAAGCTTAGAGCAAGTGCTCGAAGATGCGAAAGTTGCTAAGGAGAATGGTGTAAAACGTGTTTGTTTAAGTTCGGCTGGTCGTGATGGAAATCGTGACGATCGTTTTAACGAAATGGCTGAAATGATTACTGAGGTGAAAAAACTTGGACTGGAGGTTTGTTGTACCATGGGTATGATTAATAAAGACAAAGCGAAGAAACTTGCTGGCCTGGGTATCACAGCTGTTAATCACAATTTGGATACATCAGAACGTCATTACCCAAATATTACAACTACGAGAACTTATGCTGAGAGATTGGAAACTTTAGCTAATCTGCAAGAAGCGGGTATTTCGTATTGTTCTGGCGGTATACTTGGAATGGGAGAGGATGACGAGGATCGTATTGAGATGCTACGTACACTATCAAATCAAGAACAACACCCTTATAATGTACCTTTAAATTCTTTAGTTCCTGTTGAGGGAACACCATTTTACGGAAAAGATGTAATTGATATTTTCGAGATGGTTCGTGCTGTAGCAACGGCTAGGATTTTGATGCCTAAAGCCGTAATTGCATTTGCAGCCGGACGTACTCACTATAGCAAAGAAGGACAAGCCCTTTGTTTTATGGCTGGTGCAAACTCAATTTTCTTTGGAAATAAGCTACTTACTGTAGAAAATATGACTGTAAACGAGGATCAGCATTTATTGGATACAATAGGTATGGTTCCAACTCGTTATCATGAATTGACAACATTAGAAGAGTAAAATACATTAATATCATTATAGCGCAAAGGGGTATACTAATGTATATCCCTTTTTATTTTCCCATCCTTTTTTCGTAAGTTCATTGGCTCATTAACCCAGCACAACTCCATTATGAACCCGAAAACTAAAACCATCTCTCTAGGGGAATCCCTTATACCTATTATTCTCTTAATAATTCTGCTTAGTATAAATGCCATTATTTTTGGTGATGGAGCCATTGAAGGTGCCAACCAATTTTCCCTTTTAATTGCAGCAGCTTTTGGAGGCATAATCGCATTACGATATCATAAAACGTGGGATGATCTTCAAAAGGGGATTGTTAAAAGTATTGGCACCGCCATGCCTTCCATGCTCATCTTACTATTGATTGGTTCTTTAGCTGGTACTTGGATGATTAGTGGCGTTGTTCCTGCAATGATCTATTACGGATTGGAATTTCTGAACCCGAAGCTTTTCCTTATGCTTTCAGTAATTATATGTGCTATTGTTTCGGTGGTATCTGGAAGCTCATGGTCAACCATTGCAACCATTGGAGTGGCTTTATTAGGAGTTGGCAATGCCATGGAATATAATAATGCTTTGGTTGCAGGTGCCATTATATCGGGCGCTTACTTTGGCGATAAGGTTTCCCCTTTATCCGATACAACAAATTTGGCTCCTGCAATGGCAGGTGTAGACTTGTTTGTACACATTCGGTACATGATGTACACAACCATTCCTTCAATTATAATTACCCTCATCATTTTTTTAGCAATTGGTTTTACCAAACAAGGGGAAATTAATCCAGAAAGTATTAGAGAGGTACAAGTGGCCATTAAAGATACCTTTACAATAACTCCCTGGCTATTTTTAGTTCCGATCTTACTTTTTTTAATCATCAGTAAAAAGGTTCCTGCTTTACCAGCGATATTTGCAGGCACTTTAATTGGAGGCGTTTTTGCGATTATATTTCAACCTCAAATCATACAGCAAATCTCAGGAAATGAATCCTACATACAAGCATGTTATCATACGGTAATGCAATCTATTTTTACGGATGTAAGTGTACCTGTTCAAAATGAAAACATTCAAGATTTACTATCTACTGGTGGGATGGCAGGAATGCTAAACACCATTTGGTTGATTCTTACTGCCATGGTTTTTAGTGGAATTCTGGAAACTGCAGGTATTTTACACAAAATTACTGAAACCATGTTAAAAGCAGTTAGCTCTACAGGATCTTTAGTTACCACAACGGTTGCTAGTTGCGGATTCCTAAACCTTACCGCTTCTGACCAATACATTTCGATTGTTGTTACAGGTAGAATGTTTTCAGAAACGTATAAAGATCAAAATTTAAAACCTGAAGTATTGAGTCGTACATTAGAAGATGCAGGAACAGTAACTTCTGTTTTGGTTCCATGGAATACATGCGGTGCTGCGCAGGCAGGTGCACTTGGAGTGGCAACGGTGGCGTTCGCACCATTTTGCTTTTTCAACATCATTAGCCCAATAATGACCATCTTAATGGCTTACTTCGATATTAAAATTAGAAAGCTTACTGATACAAGTGAAAAATCATCATAAGTTCAAAATTAATCAATAATTAAGAAAGCTGTGTAATTCTTAACCTGTTTGATTTTACGGCTTTTTTGCAAGCATGATAATACTCATAAATCAGTAATTGCTTTTTTTTTACATTTGTTCAGATTGAAAAGAAAAGACAAAAAAATAACCCTTAAACCAAATTATCATGCCAAAAGGTATATACAACATTCCGGCTGTAACTAACGAGCCAATTTTTTCTTATGCTCCAGGTTCTCCTGAAAGAGCAGAATTACAAGCTACTATTAAGAAAATGCGTTCTGAAGAGATCGATGTACCTATGTATATTGGTGGTGAAGAGGTTCGTACAGGTAAATTATTTACCATGACACCTCCACACGATCATCAGCATGTATTAGGGCATTATCATTTAGGAGAGAAGAAGCATATCCAAATGGCTATTGATGCTGCTTTGGCTGCTAAACCAGCTTGGGAGGCTCTAGGGTGGGAGCATCGTGCTTCTATTTTCTTGAAAGCTGCTGAGTTAATTTCCGGACCATACCGTCAGAAACTAAATGCTGCAACAATGTTGGGACAGTCGAAAAATGCATTCCAGGCGGAGATTGATTCTGCTTGTGAGATTGCTGACTTCTTGCGTTTCAACGTACAATATATGACTGATATTTACAAGCAACAGCCTGTATCTTCAAAAGGAATTTGGAATCGCGTTGAGCAACGTCCATTGGAAGGATTCGTATTTGCTTTGACTCCATTTAACTTTACTGCAATTGCTGGTAACTTGCCAACAGCTCCAGCAATGATGGGTAACTGTATTGTTTGGAAGCCATCTAAAACGGCTGTATATTCAGCTCAGGTTCTTATGGAAGTATTCCAGAAAGCTGGTGTACCTGCTGGTGTTATCAACTTGGTATATGTATCAGGTCCTGCTGCTTCAGAAGTATTATTCTCTTCTCCTGATTTCGCAGGTATTCACTTTACCGGATCGACTGGTGTATTTCAGGATATCTGGAAGAATATAGGTGAGAACATTCACATGTTCAAATCGTACCCACGTATCGTAGGTGAAACAGGAGGTAAGGACTATATCTTTATGCACCCAACAGGAAGTTGTAAAGAAGTTGCTACAGGTATTACTCGTGGTGCTTTCGAGTATCAAGGACAAAAATGTTCTGCTGCTTCACGTGCATTCATTCCTGCAAGCAAGTATGATGAGGTAATGGCATATGTTAAGGAAGATCTTGCAAAAATCAAGATGGGTGGAACTGAAGACTTCACAAATTTTGTGAATGCTGTAATTGATGAGACTTCTTTCGATAAGTTAGCTCAATCAATCGATGAGGCTAAGGCTTCTCCAGATGCTGAGATTGTAGCAGGTGGTACTTACGACAAGTCTGTAGGTTACTTTGTTGCTCCAACTATTATTAGAGCTCTTAAGCATGACTATATTACAATGGAAGAAGAGCTATTCGGCCCTATCTTGACTATTTACGTATACGATGATAACAAAGTAGATGAGACATTAGATATCCTTGATAAAGGTTCAATGTACGCTCTAACAGGTGCAATTTTCGCTGACTGTCGTTACGAGATTGAGAAATTAGTTAAGCGTTTAACACATACTGCAGGTAACTTCTATATCAACGACAAGCCAACTGGTGCAGTTGTTGGACAGCAGCCATTCGGTGGTGGTAGAGGTTCTGGAACTAACGATAAAGCAGGTTCTATGATTAACCTATTACGTTGGGTTTCTCCACGTACAATTAAGGAAACTTTTGTGCCAGCTACAGATTATATGTACCCTAACTTCTTAGAAGACTAATATACAAGACCGTTTTAACTATTGTTCGCAATAGTTTGCCAAAAACGACATGATTTATTTTGGGTAAAACGACCGGAGTTTTCTTCGGTCGTTTTTTTTAAATAAATTTTAGTGAATTCAATTGTACTAAGCTTATTTTTCAACCTTTAACCACCCTTCTCCCTGTCGGGATCTCCCCTAAAAATGGAGAAATCTAAATCACCTACTCACACATTAAGATTTTTACTTTTCTACTTTTAAATTTTGAATTCTTAAATTTCAGATTATTCTTTGTAATTTAGCTTTCGCAAAAATAAGTCAGTAGAATGAATCAAAAAAAGGTACAGAATATATTTCTAAAAATCATACGTAACAAATACGTAATTACCTTCTTGATCTTCTATTTTTGGTTGTACTTTTTCGATCAACACTCTATATGGGAACGAAAAGGTCACGAAGACACAATCGAATCTTTAGAAAAAGAAAAGACTTACTTTATTGAAAAAATCGAGAATGATAAAAATCGAATTCACGAGCTAAAAACCAACCGTAAAAATTTGGAGAAATTTGCTCGCGAACAATACCTTATGAAAAAAGAAAACGAAGATATTTTTATTCTAATTGATGAAGATTAGTAAAAAATAAGTTAATCATTCATTTTCTCATATTCCCTATAAATTTCCAAAAGCTCTTTTGCAGAATAAATTCCTTTGGTTTCAATTCCCAAATCGACTAACAATTGTTTTGCACAAACCACAATGCTTTCTTCATCGATAAATTGTTCGTGAACATTGTTTAGGTATTTCAATATCTTGAAAGCATTAAAAGCGCCAAAAAATTTCTTTCTGAATGACTCGATACTGGAACAATTTCTATTGATCTCATCTAAAGCTTCAAAGAAATTATCTTCTTTCAGGTAAGAGCGTACTGGGCCAGGAAGACTTACAATGAGCTTGTTAAGATAGGTGTCGTAATCTACACCAAAAAATTCATCAACACGATCGAAAAAAATCTTTATGTCCTTAAAGGCTGAGTAATTGTAGGTTTTATAATCCAATATTCCTTCTTCTAAAAATGTGGCAATTGCTTTACCAGTGCCAAAAGGAACTCGATCAGATTCTCGTGGCGAAGGAATTACACGAGTTGTTTTAATTTCGTAAAACTTACCAAGAGCTATTATTTTCTGTAAAAAATAAAAATCCTCTCCTGCCTGACGACGATTCATTCCTCCTTGTTTGATATAGGCATTTGCCGAGACAGCAAAACTAGAACCTACAGTATGGAATGCATGTGGATGACCAGCAAAGCGCATGGCCAACATGTAATATCTTAAATAAAGCTCGTATTGAGCGATTGCATCGTATATTGGCTGTTCAAATTCCTTACCTTCTAATGGATGCTCGTAAAATATATTTGCACCATTGGCCTTCGGATATTTTTTAAACAACTTCTCTATCTCAACAAAGTAGTTCGTATCACAAGCAGAATCAGCATCAAATCCTGTGATAATTCCATTCGTTTTATCTATTTTATTTAAACGACTTACCGCCTCATCCATAGCAATTTTTCGAGCCAAGCCAACACCGGCAAATTTCTTTGGCAAATTGGGTTGATCAATCAAAAAGAACTTCAATTTCTCATCTTCATGATTTTTCATCCAAACTCTTGCATCGGATATGGTTTTCTGATTTTGAGCGAAAATCTCATTACTAACAAGTTCACCAGAATTGACAATAACAATAACTTCAACTGCACAATTTGGTCTTTCACAACTCCACAAAGCATCCAAGCTAGGAATTAAATCTGGCTCGTTAAAGCAAGGAATCGTTACAATAATATTCAATTCTTCGGATACTGTATCCTCAATATAATCCGGAAACAGTCTTTGTTTTTTAAGATATTTATCAGCAAAAGCCATTGGTTCTATTTTTTCTTTGGACAACAAAGATATAAAAAAGGGCAGATAGCTTGCATCGCTAATCTGCCCTTAAAAAATATTGTAATTAGAATTACTCTGCCTTAGCTGTATATCTGCCGTTTAAGCCAGTAATAATTTCTGCAGTAATATCTAAACCATCTTGAGAAAGTAAAACATTTCCGCCTTTAGTTGTGCTTAAAATTAAGCTGTAGTTATGAGCTGCATTGTATTCTGTTAGGTAATTTGTTACGCTATCGAATAATCTTTTGCTATTTGCTTGCTGCTCACCCATCAACTGGTTTGATAATTCACGCTCTAATTGTTGCAAATTTTGTTGCTTAGCAATTAATTTACGCTGTGATTCCTCAGCTCTTTCACGATTTAAAAAACCCTTGTTTTGAAGTTTACGTTGGAAATCTACAGCTTCCTTCTCCAATTTTTGAGCCTTAAAGTTAAAATCAGTTCTAGAATCTTCCTGCTTTTTAAGAAATTTCTCATTCAAATCGACAGAAAAATTATAATTCGACAACAATGAATCAGTGTTCACATACACAACAGCACCTTCACCAGCAACAGTTTTTACTTCTGTTGAATCATCTGAAGAATTTGAAAAATGAAGAACATAAAGAATTCCAACAGCTACAATTAATACAGCATTTAATGCAATAGATAAATTTTTCATAGGTATTTTAAAATTAATTTTTCAAGGTTTTCTGATTTGCCAAAATGAGTAATCAACTATAATTCTAGTATCCTACCTCAGCTGGCAAATAGTGTTTTTTTGATTTTGCCTAACAAATATAAGCTTTAAAAGGAGACTAAAAAACTCAGTCTTATCAAATTTTAAAATCGGAATATATTTTGCCTAATAATTCAAATCAAAAGGATACCCTGATAAACATCATTCTTTTTTTTTTGAATCCTAATTACATTACAGTCGAAAATAAGGAACAAAAACATAACTAAACCCAATTCCCCATGTTTAATAAAATGATAGCAGCGACCCTGCCTTACATGCCAAAAAAATTAGTTTGGCTTTTTTCGAAAAGATATATTGCCGGAGAAACAATTGATGATGCAGTAAAAGCTTCACTCGACTTAAATGCAAAAGGCATAAAAGTTACCGTCGACCTTTTAGGTGAATTTATTGAAGATTTGAATCAGGCGACTGAAAACAAAGATGCCTATCTGGAGATTATAGAAGCTTTTGAAAAAAATAAGATTGATGGTAACTATTCTGTAAAACCAACTTTCTTTGGTTTATTAATAGACCCTGAAGTTTGTTACGAAAACATCAGGACTGTTGTAGCTAAGGCTGCCGAATACAACAATTTCGTTCGAATTGATATGGAAGATTCTCCATGTGTGGATAAGGAAATTGATATGTTCCGAAAATTGAAAGCTGAATTCCCGCAAAATGTAGGTTTGGTTGTTCAGGCATATTTAAAAAGAACACTTGATGACTTGACCAATATGATGGACATGCAAAATGGTGTTTCTAAGCTGAACTACCGCTTATGTAAGGGGATTTATGTGGAGTCAGAAGAGATTGCTTATAAGAAATATGAAGAAATCAACGAACACTACATTAAGGATCTTGAGTTCATGTTAAAAAATGGTATCTATCCAGGTATTGCAACTCACGATAAAAATTTAATTCAGCCATCATACGATTTAATTGAGAAATATAACGTGCCTAAGGATAAGTATGAATTCCAAATGCTTTATGGCGTTACGCCGGAACTTAGACAATCAATCCTTGATAAAGGACACAAAATGCGTGTTTACGTTCCTTTTGGGAAAGATTGGTTTGGTTACTCAACCAGAAGACTTAAGGAAAATCCTAAAATGGCAATGCTAATTATAAAAGCACTATTTAGTAGAGGATAAAAGAAAAGCGGTGATAAAATCACCGCTTTTTTTATTTCTTTTTTGTTCCGTATCGATACATTTGTTTTAATGTGGTTATCTCTTTGTCGGTTACCAAATTATCGGGAATCTTTAATTTCCTTTTCCTTTTCATTCTTTGTACCTCTGGTAAAGTACGTCCCATACTTACACCAACCATCTGATCTGGAGCAATCATAACATGATGTTCATTCATCACTACATGATTTCTTATTAGTAAATCAGTATTTGCTTTGGCATCCATCTTTGTCGGTCTGGTGGTTAAAGCTTCATAGGTTGCAGAATTGACGTTATTTTTTGCCCTCACATACTCTGGTGTATTCACCTTTGCATTCATGAATGCTTCTTTAAAATCACCAAAGCGAGGCAAAATTAATACCTCCTGAAGGGCAATCGTATCTTTCGCAAGAAATACGCCAAACAGATAATCATCTTGCTGGAGACTATCGCTCACCACAACTTTTACATCGTTGTAACCAACATAGGAATAATTTATTGTATCTCCCGAACTTACCCAAATGGAAAACCTTCCGTAGGAATTCGTTGTACCTGCCTGTTTGTTATTTACTCTATAATGAGAATAAGGTAAAGTTGAAAGTACTTCCTGATCCATTACAGCTCCAGTAAAAAAAATTGAATCGTTTCTTATTTTTTGTGCGTTTGCATCATTAAAAAGTAAAATTGCACACAAAACAAACAAACAGCTTATAATTGTCTTTTTCATATTCTTTAGTTTAAGCTCTATAAACATCCAACAATCAGGTCATCTAATTTTCTTTTGGGAACATAATGAACACCATTCTCATCTCTCCAATATTTTATATCTTCATTCTTCATTTCTTCAATTACAATCTCCTCTTTAGGCTTACCTAGAGCTACTACTTGAATGATTGAATAATCCTTTGAAATCTTTAAAATCTCTCTTATTTCTTTTTCTTTAAACGCTCTGAGTATGCAGCCACCAAATTCATCTTCCACGGCTCCAAGCAACAAATTTTGTACCGCTATCCCATCATCACAAAAATAATTTCTGCTTAATTTCTCATCATTTAGCATGATAACATAAGCTGCAGGCCTCTCTCCCTCAATTGGCCCATTCCAATCGCTCAAATATCCCGCCCAGGCCAAATTTGAAAATACTTCTTCACATTTGTCTTCACTTAGTACAATTTGATATTTTAAAGTTTGTCCATTTCTTCCTGAAGCTCCTAAACGAGCTAAATCAATCCATTCGCGAATTAAATACAATGAAATTTTTTCTTCTTCAAAAAATCTACGATAACTTCTATTCCTTTTTACTAATTCTTTCAACATTTTCATTCTGTTTCTTACTATTTGCTAATCCTTAAATTAAACCAAATTTCTCTGAGCATCAAAAAATTCATTACTCATTTCAAGCTCTTATTAATTAGAAAACAATAACCACCTAACAACCAAGCAAGAACAAGAATTTAAAAAATTCAGATCTTCATCAATTGCAAGCATAAAAAATGGGCGATTTCACAATAAAATCGCCCATTCAGATATATGTATTTTTACAATTCATTAAATCGTTTCTCAATTACTTCCCAATTTAGCAAAGTCCAAAAATTTTCAATGTATTTCGGACGAGCATTTTGAGTATCTAAATAATAAGCATGCTCCCATACATCCATAGTCATTAATGGGGTCATTCCATCGGTAAGTGGATTGCCAGCATTCGTTTTCTTTATAATTCTCAATTTATTGTGTGCGTCAGCAACTAACCACGCCCACCCAGATCCAAACAAGCTAGCACCAGCTTTCGAAAATTCATCCTTAAAAGCAGCAAATGAACCAAAAGTAGATGTAATGGCATCTGCAAGCTTACCCGTTGGCTCTCCTCCGCCTTTCGGACTTAATGCCAGAAAATAAAAGGTGTGATTGTACACTTGTGCTCCATTGTTAAAAATGCCTCCCTCAGAATGCTTTACAATTTCCTCCAAGCTTGCGTTCTCGAAAGCAGTTCCCTTTATCAAATTATTTAAATTTGTAACGTATGCTTGATGATGTTTTCCGAAGTGAAATTCTAAGGTTTTTTGGCTAATAAAAGGCTCTAAGCCATTTAATTCATAAGGTAATTTTGGTAGTTCGTGTGTCATGTCTTTGCTTTTTTTGATTCACTATACAATTTCAACATAATTTTTGAATTATTCAATAGCTAAAACTAAAAGACCGACTTTCAAAAGAAAGCCGATCCCAAAATCAAAAAAACAATAAACAAAACTAATCCTGAAAGCGCCTTGACGCTTCCTCCCAATTAACAACTTCAAAAAATTCTGAAATGTAATCGGGTCTTCTATTTTGAAACTTTAAATAGTAAGCATGTTCCCATACATCCAATCCAAGGATTGGAGTTCCTTTTACTTCTGCATCGTCCATCAGCGGATTATCTTGATTTGGTGTTGAACAAACTTTCAAACTTCCATCTGATAGTTTTACCAACCAAGCCCATCCTGATCCAAATCGAGTTGCAGCTGCTTTTGAAAATTTCTCCTTAAACTGCTCAAAACTTCCAAACGTATCATTAATAGCTTTTTGCAATTCTCCAGAAGGTTTACCACCTCCATCAGGAGACATTAATTTCCAAAATAAATCGTGATTATAATATCCTCCACCATTATTCCTAATTGCTGAAGATTGTTTTGAAACACCAGCTAAAATCTCACCAATACATTTTCCATCAAGATCAGTATTAGCAATTGCAGCATTCAAATTATTAGTATAACCTGCGTGATGCTTTGAATGGTGAATTTCCATAGTTCTTGCATCAATATGCGGCTCTAAAGCATCATATGCATACGGTAATTTAGGTAATTCAAAGGCCATATATAGTATGTATTTTAATCGTAATTATTATCTATTTTTTTATCACTAAAACAAAGCTAATTTTTATCTGGATTAAATCCAAGCTATTTAAAGACTTTTTTGTCTTTTATTTTTTAATCCTACAGATCTCCTCTTACATCGAAGATTTTTAGCTACTTTCGTGGCTTCAATATTTATATTCTTGTGAACAAACGAATTCTCGATATCGCGATACCTAATATTATTAGTAATATCACTATTCCTCTTTTGGGTATAGTGGA
The DNA here is from genome assembly GCF_029029525.1 of Labilibaculum sp. DW002. Taxonomy (NCBI): domain Bacteria; kingdom Pseudomonadati; phylum Bacteroidota; class Bacteroidia; order Marinilabiliales; family Marinifilaceae; genus Paralabilibaculum; species Paralabilibaculum antarcticum. The sequence continues at coordinate 2,221,021 of NZ_JAKJSC010000001.1, forward strand.
TTTAGCACTGATGGGTCACCTTGGAGAAGTTGATTTTATTGGTGGGATTGCCTTAGGAGGAACAATATTTAACTTCTTATATTGGGGTTTTGCTTTTCTTAGAATGGGGACAAGCGGAATTACAGCTCAGGCTTATGGTGCTCGAAATTTAAACGAAACCATTCTGTCTCTATCTAGAGCACTATTAGTTGCATTGATAGGTAGCACCTGTATATTACTCTTACAAGTCCCAATAGCCGAACTTAGCTTTTACTTTATCGATAGTGAAGAATCTGTTGAATCAATAGCGAAATCGTACTATTACATTCGTGTTTGGGCTGCTCCAGCTACCATCGGCCTGTATGCCTTAACAGGGTGGTTTATTGGCATGCAAAATTCTAAAATACCGATGGTCATTGCCATTATTTGTAATACTATCAATATTAGTCTATCAGCTTATTTTGTTTATGGATTAAATATGGATGCCAGAGGTGTTGCTCTTGGAACTGTTATTGCTCAATATTGTGGTCTTGTTTATCGCAATGTTCTTTGTTCTTCGCTTTTATCGCCGATTATTTCATTACTGGAGCAGAAAAGGAATGATGAAAATTAGCGAATTGAAAAACTTCATCGCCATTAACAAAGATATTTTCCTGAGAACTCTTTGTATTATTTTTGTATTTACCTTCTTTACAACTGAATCTGCAAGCACTAATAAAACCATTCTTGCCGTCAACTCACTATTACTACAATTCCTTTTCATCTTTTCATATCTTATGGATGGTTTTGCTTATGCAGCAGAAGCTCTTGTTGGTCGATTTGTTGGGGCAAATAATGAAAACGGACTAAAAAAAGTAATTCGATTATTGTTTTTATGGGGAATTGGAATCAGCTTGGCATTTACTGTTTTTTACGGTACAACCAGCAACTTAATCTTATCGGCCTTAACAAATAGTGAAGCTACAATATTAGAAGCACAAGCTTATTTAAAATGGATTATTCTATTGCCAATTTTAAGTTTTACATCCTTTCTTATGGATGGGATCTTTATTGGTGCAACCGCTTCGGTTTACATGCGAAAAACAATGATGGCTGCAACCCTTTTCGTTTTTATTCCTTTTTATTATATCCTTAGTGATTACTATCAAAATCATGGATTATGGATCGCCATGTTAGGTTTTATGTTGGCTCGAGGAGTATTCCAAGCTATTTATTACAAAAAAGCTATTCTTCTTCGTTTCAATTCAATTTAAACATTTCGAGTAAAGTTAACTGCAAAGCTTCCGTTAATTTTAAAATCTCATCTTCTTCAATTTTGTAGCTATCACTTGCCTTTTCAATGCGATCTACAACATAAAACAATTGAATTAATTTCAATTTCTCTTCTAGACATGCATATAAGACACTAGCGCCGTCTCTGCTTATTACATCCGGATGATTTTTGACATACATATCAGCAATACTAAAAAGACTTTTGGGTATTGTGTTGCAGCTAATACCACTAACTTTTCTGTATTCCGATTGAAATTCTGGTAAGACAAGGTTGTTTTCTAATATTCCGTTCGAAAATGGAAATTCATTTTTATTCTGTATTTCCAAATCGAAAATAGAAGAAAACTGATCCTCCGATTCAAAACCCAAATCACCAAAATAATCATCAATCACACTAGCAACAATACCAGGTTCCAATTTGTCTTTTAATGAAAAGCATCGACCAAGATGAATAACAAAATCATATTTCTTTGTATTCAATGATTTACTTAAATGATACGATGATACACTTCCCCCAGTTCCAGTAATCAGCACATCTAATTCCTTTTCCTGATACTTGAATCGAGCGTAATTCTTTCCCAAATATTCAACTAAAACCAGCTGACTAATAAAATTTTGCATGGTTGAAAAAGAACCAGCAATTATTAAAATCTCCATTGATGCAAGAACTTAGGCTAAACAAAAGCTTCGAAAAGTTTGTTATATAGGTGAAATTTATACTTATTTTGCAAGTCGAAATAGCGACTTAAATTTAAACAGACAACACAGATGGAATTTTCAAGTAACGAAACAGAAAATAAAGGTTTCACAAAAATAGAAAAATTCAACCAAGAAACGACTGAGGAACTCATGTTTCACTATAAAAAAGTACTTGAACTTTTAGGTGAAGATGCGGAGAGAGAAGGACTTGAAAAAACGCCCCTAAGAGTTGCTAAGGCAATGCAATTTCTTACACACGGTTATCATATCAAACCTGAAGAAATCCTGAAATCAGCCATGTTTAAAGAAGAATATCGCCAAATGGTGATTGTTAAGGATATTGAAGTATACTCAATGTGCGAACATCACATGCTTCCGTTTGTAGGAAGAGCTCACGTTGCGTATATTCCTGACGGCACAATTACAGGCCTAAGTAAAATTGCACGTGTGGTTGATGCTTTTGCCCGCCGTTTACAAGTGCAAGAAAGACTAACAACTCAAATTAAAGATTGTATTCAAGACACACTTAAACCTCTTGGTGTAGCGGTTGTAATTGAAGCGACACATATGTGTATGTCAATGCGAGGCGTTCAGAAACAAAATTCGACAACAACAACTTCTGATTTTACCGGAGCTTTCGAAAAAGTCGCTACACGCGAAGAGTTTATTCGACTGATCTCTACAAAAACTAATTACTAATAAGTAAAGAATTCTTGATTCAAGGATAAGCACCAATTCACAATGTTCGATAACAAAATTGCACGTTGTTAATTGATTAGATATCTTTGTGCCCTGAATATTTTAAATCTTAGCATGATAATCAATTCATTACTTATTATTGAATTGAAAATTGATAATTGAAGAAGAATATGAAAGCATATGTATTCCCTGGGCAAGGAGCCCAATTTGTTGGTATGGGCAAAGACCTGTACGAAAACTCTGAACTAGGTAAAGAATTATTCGACAAAGCTAACGAGATTCTTGGTTTCAACATTACTGAATTAATGTTTAACGGAACTGATGAAGATCTTAGACAAACTAAGGTTACTCAACCTGCTATCTTCCTTCATTCTGTAATTTTAGCTAAAACTTTAGGTGCTGATTTCAAACCAGAAATGGTTGCTGGTCACTCTTTGGGTGAATTCTCTGCACTTGTTGCTAATGGAGCTCTTTCTTTCGAAGATGGTCTTAAGTTGGTTTCTCAACGTGCAATGGCTATGCAAAAAGCTTGCGAAATTGAGCCTTCAACTATGGCTGCTATCATTGGTCTTGATGACGAAACTGTTGAAAGAGTTTGTGCTGAAATTGATGAGATTGTTGTTCCTGCAAACTTTAACTGCCCAGGTCAGTTGGTTATTTCTGGTAGTATGAAAGGCATTGAAGTAGCTTGCGAGAAATTGAAAGAAGCTGGTGCTAAACGTGCTTTGCCATTAAAAGTTGGAGGTGCATTTCACTCACCACTAATGGAACCTGCACGTGTCGAACTTGAAGAAGCAATTAAAAATACAAATTTCTCTACTCCTACTTGTGCTGTTTACCAAAATGTAAATGCTAAGCCTGTAACCGATCCTGAAGAAATCAAGAAAAATCTTGTTGCTCAGTTAACTGCTCCTGTACGTTTTACTCAAACTATGGTTAACATGATTGCTGATGGTGCAAGTTCTTTCACCGAAGTTGGTCCTGGTAAAGTTATCCAAGGTTTAGTTAAAAAAGTAGATCGTAAAATGGAAACTGCTGGTGTAGATTCTTTTCAAGGATAAATACCAATCGAAATAAATAACAAAGGCAGTTCATATGAACTGCCTTTTGTTTTACCATAAAAAAAGGAGGCTTATTGCCTCCTTTTTATTATTTAAAACTAATTACACTAGTTTGTTTTTTACCGTCCATAAGAATCTCTAAAGGCTCTTCGAATCGGATGTGCTTGAAATAATGAATTTGTTCTTCTACCTTTTGTTTAGCTAACATTTCCAGATTCACAAAACTATGCTCAGTATTGCTTCTAACTGAAAAGTAACCAACATTCATAGAGGTTACATTATGGAAGAAATGTGATCCTAATGAGGCGTCAAGTGGGAAATCTTCCAAGCCTTGCTCAACAATCACTTTTGCATTAGAAATTTGCGACCAAAGAACAGGAATTCCAGTAAATCGATCTTTTGTTCCCCATCTTCCAGGTCCAATTAGAACATATTCTCTATCTTGCTCTTTCATTTTCTGGTTCAAAACGGCCATTTCCTCAGCCATTTCTTCAGTTTTAGTTCTGTCAAATTTGCTTACATCCATATAAATGACATCGCGAACATGGTCAATTTTACCATTTCCCATTCCTTTATCAGCCAATAAAACAAGCTTGTCTTTATCAACTTTTTTCATATCAATTTCGACACTCATTTCCTGACGGATAAGTGGCTTAATTTGTAATAAGTTGAAAGTAGGTAAGCCATTCTTTCCTTTAGATAAGTCAACTGCAAATTCAATCTCAACAGGCGCTCCCATTGCTTGCTTAAAAATATTCAGAAGAATACTTAAAGTTTGCGCCAATGGAATCTGATTGTATTTAAGAATGTTTGCAAAATCCACAACGCGAGGTCCTCGTAGGTTCAAATCTGGCTCAATCCTATCATTTCGCCCATCGTATACCGAAGCACAATGCAATAAATTTCCATCATCCTCGGCATCAGACAATTGATATTTTAAGGTAACCGCATCTTCTCCATCTTTTACTAAATCAATATCTTCCTTTTGCATATCGATTCCGTAAAAATACTTTTGAGAATCTTTCACTTGGTCTTGAATTGAAGCCAACTGTAATTTTGGATACTCAGGACAGAAACGATGCGTTTTCTCGCCACCAACAACATACTTACCCAAACCTAATCCCAGAACAGCAAAACCATCTTCAGGTTTCATATACGAGAATGGATAATAATTGTATGATTGTGCTACCCCACTAATGTTTGGATAATATTTCCCATTGTACTCTTGCCCTACAACCTCTTGAAGAATTACAGCCATTTTCTCTTCCTCAATCTTATAATCAACAGCTGAGAAATAAGCTTTTGCTTCAGGTGTAAAAATTGAAGAATAAACCATTTTTATAGCAGTTACCAAATGATCAAAACGCACTTCAAAATCCTCGTCATTATTTGGCAAAAGATAGGTTGCATATACACCAGCAAAAGGCTGCATCAATGAGTCTTCAAACAATCCTGATGAACGAACAGCCAAAGGCTTATTCATTTTTTCAAGATACCTCCTTAGTCTATCTCGCAATTTATCCGACAACTCTCCTTTTGCGAATAAATCTCTTACTTTTTTATAGTTTTTATCGAGATAAATCTTGTCGTAAAGATTATTCGCTTCTAAGAAATTATCGTACTCATCAACTCCAATAATCGCAGTTCGGGGAATTGTAATGTTAATGTCTTTAATCAGTTTTTGGAAACTGATATTCTCAGTAAAATTACTCAAGAACGCTAATCCACGGCCTTTACCACCAACTGATCCACGACCTAAACGAACAACGTAATGGTTCGAGTTTGCAAGGCTAGGTTTGAATTTGATGATACGACCACGCAATTGTTTCAACCTCGAAGCCTCGAATACATCCAAACAAAATTGTCTCAATTCACGAACCGTTTTAAAGTCTGAAATTTGATAGCGACGTAGTTTTTTAGCAATATTAATCTCTCCTCTGGCCATTAGCCAAGTTGAAATACCATTTCTTTTAGAGTGAAATAATAAAGATTCATCTGGCACATATCTTAACTTGTTCTCAAAATCCTCAAGTGATTTTGCCATGGCAACTTGGGTTCCACTTTGATTTCTGAATACGAAATCTCCAAATCCCAATTTCAAATGTATAAAGTTGAAAATATCTAAAGCTAGCGTATCACTATTTTTATTGATAAAATCAGCATTTACTTGAAAAGCACGCATTGCATTGTCCGTATCATGCGACTGCATAACACAAGGAATTCTTAAGTGCTTATCTTGCACATAGGATATCAAATCTACCCCTGCATCGTCATTCAACTTACCATCTCGGGCAAATCGAACATCAGAAATAACACAAAGTAGGTTTTCCAGATATTTATCTACAATATCAACAGCATCCTCATATGAACTCACCAAAATAACCTTAGGACGAGCACGCATTTTTAGAATTTTATGCATCTCATCAATATCATCTTCGTCAGAAATTACTTTCTGAGTTTGAGTCATAACGGACGTATAAAGTAAAGGCAGATAACGAGAATAATATTTTACAGAATCTTCTACCAGCAACATTACCCGAACATCACCAATCTTAGAATCTGGCTCCAGATTCATTTTATCTTCAATGTATTTGGTCATGGCCATAAAGATCTTAGTCGATCCATTCCAGACAAATACTCTCTCAATATTATTTTTAATCTTATCGGCAGCCTTATCGAAATAAGCTAAGTCACTATTATTATTCACCAAGACCAAAACGGGTAATTCTGGCTGTTTCTTTTTAATCTCTTGGCTCAATTCAAGCGGTGATTCCTTATCAAGTCCTGCCATCAAAATTACAATGTCGAAATTTTTCTCATCCATTGCCTGGAGAGCTTCTTCATTGGTAGCAACACTAGTAAATCGGGGTGCTGTGTATAAATTTAACTGAAGATATTCTCCAACAATTTTGTCAGAAAATTGACCTTCTCTGACGATAGTATATGAATCGTAATAAGTAGCGACAAGAAGAATTTCCTTTACCTTAAATGGCATTAATTCCTGAAATATATCCCTGTCGTTCTTTTTACGCTTATAAATTTTCGAAATAGCAACTTCTTCCATTTTCTTTGTGTTTGTTGTGTGTATTCTAGTGGTACAAAATAATACAATTATCTGATTCGAGATCTACCTTTTGGCAAACATTTCCTCATTCCGATTTACTGAAGCCATCAAATCTTATCACCCAATAATTTTGGGCGAAATTAATGAAAAATAAGTGTAAAATAAAAGAGGAAACTCATCGCTTCCTCTTTTTATATTCTAGGTTAAAAATTCTTTATTCAACAACCCAAGTGTCTCCACTATTTAGTAGATCATCCATAGATTTGATTGATGATATTGCTTTAATATCTTCAATTTGTTGAACCATTTTCTCGTCGTAAGAAGTAGAATCTACATCACGAATAACACCCAAAGCAACAGGATACTCAGGAGCCATCATACTTGAAAGCAACCAATGCATATGTGGGTCTTCAGTATGTGCATCATGAACAAGAACATCTTCTTCGGTAATGCCATGTTCACCAATAGTAACAACTACAAGTTTACCATTACCTCCCATGATTAAACCTTTATTTTTCTCCTTACCAAAAATCATCGGTTTACCATGTTCAATTATTACGGTATAGTCTTCTTTTGTCGCTTTATCTGTAATAATAGAATGAGCTCCATCATTATAAATCACACAATTTTGAAGAACCTCAACAATAGATGTTCCTTTATGATCAGATGCTGCTTTTACAATCTCTGTCGTTAATTTGATATTCGTATCAAGCGATCGAGCGTAAAACTTTGAACCTGCTCCCATAGCTAACTGAGATGGCTTAAATGGCTCCTCAATAGTTCCGAAAGGTGACGTTTTTGTCACCATTCCATGATTTGATGTTGGCGAATATTGACCTTTAGTCAGGCCATAAATCTCATTATTAAAGAGAAGAATAGTCATGTCAATATTTCTACGAACTGCATGAATAAAATGGTTACCACCAATTGCTAAAGCATCTCCATCACCAGAAACCTGAATTACTTCAAGGTCTGGGTTAGCACACTTAGCTCCTGATGCGATAGCCGCAGCACGTCCGTGAATGGTATGGAAACCATAAGTATCCATATAATATGGGAATCGAGAAGAACAACCAATACCTGAAATTACGGCATAATCTTCCTTCTTAAAATCCATATCAGCCATTGCCTTTTGAACGGAATTTAAAATACCATGGTCACCACAACCAGGGCACCAGCGATTCTCTTGATCGCTTCTAAAATCCTTAGCACTTAGCTTCTTAATATTAGGTGAATTTAATACTGTATCAGCCATGACTTATTTCTCCTCCAATAATTGGTTAAATCTTTCTTTTAATTCCACCACAGTAAATGGTAATCCCATTAATTTATTGTGTTGTTCAAACTTAATATCTTGGAACGTACTTCTTAGATATTCTGCAAATTGACCGTCGTTCAATTCACACACAATAATTTTTTTGTAACGACCTAACACTTCAGCAGTGTTTTTAGGAAGTGGGAAAATATAATTGAAATGAGCTAAACTAATAGATTTCTCTTCCTTTTGTAATTCGCGAACTGCCGTTGTAAGGTGACCATAAGTGCCACCCCATCCTACTACAAGAACATCAGCGTCATCCTTTCCTTTCACTTTAAGTTCAGGAATATTGTCAGCAACAAGCTCTACTCTTTTCTTACGAATATCACTCATCACTTGATGATTTTCTGGTACGTAAGAAACAGTACCAACGCCATCAATTTTTTCAAGACCACCAATACGATGCTCTAATCCCTTTGTTCCCGGAATAGCCCATCTACGACTCAATCGCTTCTCTTCACGAGCATAAGGAAGGAAATCGTCTCCTTCTTTTGCAATAGGGGCAACAATCTCTGGTAATTCAGACATAGTTGGAATCCTCCAAGGTTCAGCACCATTAGCAATAAAACCATCTGTTAAAAGAATAACAGGCGTCATATGCTCAAGTGCGATACGACTCGCTTCAAATGCGTAATGGAAACAATCAGATGGCGTACTAGCTGCAATAACAGGCATAGGACACTCACCACTACGGCCATGAATTGCTTGCAATAAATCAGACTGCTCAGTTTTGGTAGGTAAACCTGTAGAAGGACCTCCACGCTGAACATTCACAATAACAAGTGGCAATTCAGTCATCACTGCAAGACCTGCAGCTTCCGTTTTCAATGCTAAACCAGGACCAGAAGTTGTAGTAACAGCAAAATCACCAGCAAAACTAGCACCAATTGCAGTACAAATACCTGCAATTTCGTCCTCCGCTTGGAAAGTTTTCACACCAAGATCTTTGCGAGCCGCTAACTCTTGTAAAATCTCAGTAGCTGGAGTTATAGGATATGACCCACAGAATAGCTCAAGATTAGCTCTTTCTGCTGCTGCCATAAGTCCCCAGGCTGTTGCTTTATTACCAGTAATATTTCTATATGTACCCTTACGGATTTTAGCAGGGGCTACACTATAGTTATAAGGCAATGCCTCAATTGTTTTAGCAAAATTGTAACCTGCCTTAAGTACCTTTTTATTAGCATCAACTACTAATGGGTACTTTTTAAATTTTTTCTCAATAAAATCTTCAGAGTGATCCAAAGGACGATCGAACATCCAATATACCATTCCAAGAGTAAACATATTCTTACATCTCAGAATACTTTTTTGATCAAGTCCTGAATCTTTTAAACACTCACGTGTAAGTGATGTAACCTTTGCCTTAATTAGGTTATAGTCAGCAAGCTTATCATCTAACAATGGATCTGATTCGTAACCGGCTTTTTCAAGATTCTTATCTGTAAAACTATCCTCGTTCACGATAATTGTACCACTTGCTTTTACCCACTTTAAATTAGCTTTTAAAGCCGCTGGATTCATTGCAACCAATACGTCGGCATAATCACCTGGAGTATAAATCTCTTGGTGACCAAAGTGCAATTGAAAACCTGAAACGCCACCTACGGTACCTTGTGGGGCGCGGATTTCTGCTGGATAATCAGGGAAAGTCGCTACATCATTCCCAAATAAAGCTGAAGTATCAGAGAACTGTGTTCCTGTTAATTGCATACCATCTCCGGAATCACCTGAAAATCGTATAACAACCTCTTCTCTTTCAATAATTTTTGTCTTTTGACTCATGACTGTTTGATTTAACTTCTAGTTAAATTCTTAGTTTGTTAAGTTGTTTCGATTTTGTCTTGTTAATCACATCTTGCTTTACGCATGTTATTTAACATGGATAAAGGTAACGTTTCCAATATTTTAGACAAGAAAAGTTATGAAATTTTAATGACTTTTTGCAAACGTTTGTGTCATAAAAAGTTACATCCAACTTATGTTTAAAATTAAGTCTGATTAAGAGTTGATTAAGTCTGAATAAAGCAATTCCAAAGGTGGGAAAGGGTAACTTTTTTTAAAATTTTAATCAGGAAGACAAATTGCTAACCGAAGCACAATAATTTACGTCTATTTTTAAACGTAAAAAAAGGCGTCTCAAATAAATGAGACACCTTTAATATATTTAAGAATTGATTATCTACTAATAATCATCTTCAGTAAAACCTGAATAACGATGACCAGCAATAATATAAGCTTCATCTTTTGTAGCATCATGAGCTACAGTATCAAAAACCCATTTGAATTCTTCTTTGTCAGGATTAGCTCTGTAGGCTACAGGAACTTCTTCACTTTTGAAAGTTACACTTCCACTATATAAAACCATACTGACGTTTAAACTGTCAACAATATTTTTATCAAGTGTAGTGGCTCCATCTTTAATAATCTTTCCTTCAACAACAGCAGCTCTAATATAGGAACGAAGTTCAACAATAGTTTCTCCAAGTGCAGTAGGCTTTGAGTCAGGAATTACAATTGCTTTTTCATTATTCGTTAAATCAGCAAAAGCTATAGACTTAGATTTAAAATTACTTGCATCACCATCTAAAAAGAACTTACTTCTTAACTCGAAATATTTATCATGATCATCAATCCAAAGTTCATTAGCTACATCAGCAGATGTATTATAAAATTCCAATTTATGCTCATTGTCATAATCAGCAACAAGAGTCCCATCAAGTTCTGAAACTTGATAAAGGTAAGTACCTGAGTAGTCCAGTACAGCACTATCCCAATCTTCTAGCTCAGTATCATCACAAGAAACAAGAGAAAGAGAAATAAATGCTCCTATTAAATATAAAAATATATTTTTCATTTGTTTATTCAATTTAAATTAATTTTAAGAAACAATTACAATTTCTGCCATCTTCTATAACTCCATGGAGTTCCATCTCTACTAATTAGAAATTCAAAAAGACCACCTTCAGAAATTGTTCCTGTAGCTGTAAGTGCATAACCAAATAAATCGGTCATAGGAACTAAAGCTATTTCCCCAGCTCTTACATAAACGATTCTAACAGGCATAGTATACTGAGCACCATAAGTTTTTTCGTAACCATAGATACTTCCCATAGTATAATAACCTGCTTCTTTTTTCTTTACAGGTACATCGAAAATAACAAAAGAACCATGAACAAGTTCATAATCGCCTGAAAGGTTAACTGCAGAGTCATCTACTTCATCAGTTACAATAACATAACGAGAAACAGATCCATCAAAACCATCAACATTTGTAGCACTATAAACTACCTCGTAAATACCAGGAACATTAGAATCAACAACATCACCTGATGTTACAACTTCAAGTTCGTTTTCACCTTCCATAGCAACTACTCCAGGCTCAGTATAAGCTGTACCCATTTCGTGTCTGTAGAACTCACCACCTTCTAGAGTAAAATCAGGAAAGTAAGTAATCCTTGAGATATCTTCTGTCTCCTTATCATCACACGCTGAAAACAAGGTGATGATAGCAAGCAATGATATATATAATATTTTTTTCATTTTATAAATTTTTATTGTAAAAGCTGGACATCTCATAAAAAGATAATCAATGTCCATTATCTATAAATTACAATTATTATTCAGCCTTCTTATTCCACCAAACTTTCTCTAATAGATCTTGCTTCTGTGCAGGAGCATTTTCATTACGAGTTAATATAGCGGTAGGATAAATAGGTGAAGCAGGTAATTTTGCATTTAATTTACCTCTTCCTTCAATAGCAATCGTCAATTCTCCAAGAAAATCATTACGTAAAATAGTATCAGCAGCAACACGGTCTTTACGAATATCAATAGTGTTAACAGCTGGATATTTAGTTCTATTTCTCTCTAAAAATGACTCAATATGCTGATAGTTAGCATTAGCTACCCATTTTTGCATTGCAATTTGCTTTATTCCTTCTTCTGGAGTACCACCAGTCCAAGCTGCATAACCTGTAGTTGCAATATCAGAAGTAGTAATACCATGCTGACTTAAAGAAGCCTGAACTCCAAGATCATAGTACTCTTTACCCTTAGCATTGTTACCCGCACGAGCATAAACTTCAGCGATATAGAAATTAATTTCCCAAGTTGACATGATTATTAGATCTTGTGTTGCCGAAAATACAGCTTGACTGTAGTCTTCGTCTTCATCAAGAGTTCCGTTTTCATCAGAATCTTCTTTAGAGGCAAAATCTCCGAAAAATGCACCTAAATGATATCCACCAGACATTTCGAAAAGAACATCAAGACGTGGATCACCATTCTCTTGAAGATAATCTAAGAAGTTCTTAGAAGCAATTACATTTGAACTTAAGTAATCAGCTCCACCTTCTTCGAATTCTCTCATAGGGTGACGCTTTCCTTCGTCTGTATCAGACCATGTAGAACCGCTTATTCCAGCATTATTCTTAATGAATTCAGCTGATTCGATAAAAGTAACAAGAGCAGCATTATTATAAGATGATGTCTCAGAAAGACGAATCATTAATTTCAACTTAAGCGAGTTTGCAAAAAGTTTCCATTGATCTAAATCTCCACCATAAATAAAATCATATGATCCTGGTAAAGAAGCTTCAGAAATATCTGTTGCTATTAACGCTTCAACTCTTGCAAGTAGGTCAGCATAAATAACGCTTCCTTCATCAAATTTAGGTGATACTATTCCTTCATCTCCTTTAAGAGCTTCAAAATAAGGAACGTCTCCCCAAACATCAGTAATGGTTTGCCATGTGAAAATTGACAAAGCTTCAGCAGCATAATATACCCCTATGTTATTATTCTCAGTTGCAACAGTTTTCATTCTTTTGCAATCTAAAAGAACACCAGCAGTTAAATCACTATACGCTGTAGCAAAACTAGTTGGCTCATATTCGCATAAAGTTTTAAATTGAGATGCATCATAAGCTTGAGTCCAATATTCAGACCAAAAACCACCACCAAAACCGAAATCCCAGCCCATCATTTGATTAGCCAAATTCAATTCTGCCGCAGGCAAAACTACCTTTGCTTCCGGAATGTCACGTAATACATCTGGATCCTCATTTATATCTAAATAATTATCACAGCCCCAGCCAAATACTGACAAAAAGGCAAGTGAAATAGCTATAATTTTATATTTCATAATTCTTTTTTGTTACAATGTGAAAGTTAAACCAAAAGTGTAAAATTCGTTACTTGGACCTGCACCAAACTCACCAAATTTTGCACCTATATCATTTCCGAAAGTAGTTGTTTCAGGATCGATATAAGAATTTTCATTTGGAGTCCATAATAGAATATTACTAGCACTTAATGATAAGCTTAAAGAACTAACATGCAATTTATTGCAGAAAGTCTTAGGTAAAGCATAAGATAAATTTACATTTCTTAGCTTGAAGTAAGAACGATCAATAATAGCATCTTCATCACCATCAAATCCACCACCATCACCATAAAATTTATGCAAGCCAGTTGGATCTACTGCAGTTGTATTTTCAATCCATCCACCTTGTCCATCAGAAACAACAGAATTTGGTACCAAGAAAGTTTTACGATCATTCAATACTGATTCTGGAGAAGCTCCTGTCCAATGCAAATAATCTTTAGTATATGAATACATGTATCCACCATAACTAAAATCAAGAGTTGCACCTAGACTAAAACCTTTGTAAGTAAAAGTGTTGGTTAAACCCATTCTGAAATCAGCATCAACATCTTTTCCGATAAATTCAGTTTCAGTTGTAGCTTGTGGATTACCACTACCATCAACAACAGTATGCATTACACCATCAATATCAACCTTCTTAACTGTCGCGATTTTGAATTGTCCCATAGATTTTCCTTCTACAGCAACAATTGATGCACCACCAAAACCATCAAGAAATACCTCATCAACATCTAAAGATTCAATTGTATTTGTATTGAATGAAACATTATATGCTACATCCCAAGTAAAATCATTAGTCTTAACAGGTGTGAAATTAACAGCTAATTCAATACCTTCATTACGAACATCACCTAAATTAGCAACCTGAGTTGTATAACCTGATGATGGATCTTTTGGAAGATTAGCAATCAATCCTTCAGTTAATCTGTTATAATAAGATACATCGAAACCTAAACGACTATTGAAAAATTGAGCCTCAAATCCTAATTCAAATTCTTTAGTTAACTCATTTTTCAAATCAGGATTTCCTAAACGATTCGAAGCAGAATATGAATTTACTCCTCCGATTGGGAAAGACAAATCATCAATATCTGGAAAACCAGGGTTATTTGAAGCAGCTGATACATAACGATCATAAACTGCATAAGGAGCAGCATCATTACCAGTCATACCATAAGCTGCTCTTACTTTCGCAAAGTTTAAGATACCTGTATCGATATCATTGTACTTTAAGAAATCAGTAATTAGGAAACTTCCTGTAACACCTGGGTAAAAATAATCATTTTGCTCAAGTGGTAAGGTCGAAGACCAGTCATTACGTGCAGTTAATGTTAAGTAAGCATAATTTCTATAACTGAAATCAACATTTGCATAAAGACCGATTAAACGACGTTTTGAATGTGCATGAGCAGAAACAGATGGAGAAAAACTATTAGCTAAATTATAAAAACCAGGGATATCAATAGAGGTAATACTTCCTGATAAGTAAGTCATACTTCTTTCATTTACATTTAAACCTGCAATAGCATTTAATGTAAAATCTTCACTAAGATTTTTCTTATAACTCATCATCACATCGTGATTCACTTGAGTTCTTTCAGTTCTTGATTCTCTAAATGCACCTGTGTTAGCAGGACCTGACTCATTAGGAGAACCTGGAGTAAAGTCAATAATAGCAGTATGAGTTTCACCCAAAGCAACTTCATAGTCACCACCAAAACGGTAACTCAATCGCAAATCATCAGTAAAATCATAATCCAATTGGAATTTACCGAAAAGCTTTTTCTTATTTTGCTCAGCAGCATCTTCATTCAATACATAGTAAGGATTTACACCATAAGGAGTAAAATAATTATCTAAATTATTGAATTTGTTATTGTAATCCTTCATGTCAACGATAGAAATATCGTTAGCACTTTCATAAAGAGATCTAAATACAGAAGTACCTTGACCAGAAGCAACCGCTTTGGTTTTTTCAGTACTGAAATTCACATTAGCGCTCACAGTTAATTTTCCTGCTTTATGAGAACCTTTAGTTGCAATCGTATATCTCTCATAAGAGTCACTATTGGTTGGTATTACACCATCAACAGAATTTTGAGACAAAGACATTAGAAAGTTAGTAGTAGCATTACCACCACTCAAAGAAACTGAGTTTTTAAGATTCTTACCTACTTCGTAAAAATCACGAGTTCTATCTTCTAAGAAAACGTAAGGCTTAATTTGTTGGCTATTGTCAACAATATTTCCCCAAACTCTATCTTTTCCATCATAAGCAGGACCCCAGTTACCATTCTCATCAAGAGCTCTTTCACCGCTCCAACCTTGACCGAATTGCTTTTGAACCTCAGGAAGACGACCTACTCTTGAAAAAGTAGTTGATCCACTATAAGAAACACGCATCTTTCCTTCAGTATCTTTACCTGACTTAGTAGTAATCATGATGACACCATTAGCCGCACGAGAACCGTATAATGCTGATGCTGATGCATCTTTCAATACTGTCATATCCTCGATATCATCAGCATTAATAGCATTGATACCAGAACCAAAGTCAACTTGTGAATTCAAAGCACTACCTGACTGGTTTTGAGAATTAGTAATAGGTACACCATCAACAATATAAAGAGGCTGGTTATTTCCAAAAGAGGAAGCACCACGAATCATTACATTTTGAGTTGAACCTGGTCCTGGAGCTGTTGCAATATCAACACCAGCAACTTTACCTTGTAAAGCATTCATTGGATTAACAACTTGAGATTTTCCAATCTCATCTCCACCCAATGAAGTAGCAGCATATCCTAGAGCCTTTTTTTCTCTAGTTACTCCCATTGCAGTAACAACAACTTCATCCATACCAACAGATTCAGACTCCATAACAACATTAATCGTGCTCGAAGTAATCTGGACTTCTTGATCTTTCATTCCAACGAAAGAAAACACTAAAACGTTTCCATCTGCTGGCACAGCGATTGAATACTTTCCATCGAAATCAGTAGAAGTACCAATAGTAGTACCTTTCACAATAATTGAAACTCCAGGTATAGACAAACCATCTTCGGCAGATGTTACTACTCCTGAAACTTCTCGACTTTGAGCGAATACGCTCTGCAATCCTATTAAACACAGGACAAGCATCGAAAATAGATTTTTTTTCATAAATTTTTAGTTAGTGGTTAATTAACATTTAATACACATTTATATATAAATTCTACCATTCCCCTATAAATGAAATGATAGCAACAATATGCGTCCCTTTAGAATTATTTAGAAGAAAACAGAAAAACTTGATCCATTTTTAACATCTAAACGCAGAAATAATAAATACCCCTATTTACATCTGCGGACTCAAAATTGTGAAAAAAAGTTAAATATTCAAACCTTTTGTACTGCAAACCTTTTAAATCTAAATAATTTTTCACCTGTATCATTACAGATTCCAAGTTTTACCACACATTTACTTCCAATTCCAAAGCTATGCTATCATTCTCATTACCAATCCCATTAACGATAACGTTTGCGTAACTTTTTTAACAACATATACGGAAAATATTCAGCAATCTTTTTTTTATTTAAATTTGTATTTAAATTCAAACTAAATAAGGAATTAAGTCATGGCATATATAATAGATCTGAAAGGTAAAACACCCCAAATGGGCAAAAACTGTTTTTTAGCTCCAAACGCAAGTATTATTGGTGACGTAACAATGGGTGATGGGTGTAGTATTTGGTTCAGTGCAGTACTACGTGGAGATGTTCACTACATCAAAATTGGGAATAATGTGAATATTCAAGATAATGCTACTATTCATGCTACCTACAAAAAATCACCAACTAATATTGGGAACAATGTTTCAATTGCTCATAATGCGGTTGTTCACGGATGCACAATAAAGGATAATGTACTAATAGGAATGGGTGCTGTTGTTCTGGATGATGCGATTATAGAACCCAACGCAATTATTGCAGCAGGATCCGTAGTTACCAAAGGTACTCATGTGGAATCAGGAAGTGTTTACGCTGGCTCTCCGGCAAAAAAAATTAAGGAATTAAGTCCTGAATTATTAGAGGGAGAGATTAATCGAATTGCCAACTCATATGCAATGTACGCTAGCTGGTACGAAGATACTGAAGAATAAGAATTCATTTTTAAAACAGAAAAACCTCTTAAGTCTGAACTTAAGAGGTTTTTTTGTAACTATTTCATTATTTCTTTTCTTAAAAACAAATGTGTTCGGCTTTAAGCTCTGCATTTAAGAATCTACTCGCTTTTTCTTCAAAGCTATCTACAAATTCGGTTGTAAAATATTCTCTGCTTGCGTTTTTTGTACACATGGAATCCATTTCAGGATGACGACGAAGATAATCTCTCAAGCTTTTGGCTACAATTTCTCCTTGAGAAATTAATTTTACATGATCTGGTAGAAGCTCATTAATTTCCTCCTTCAAAATGGGATAATGCGTGCAACCAAGAATTATTGCATCAATAAGTGGATCTTTTTCTAACAAAGTCTGTATGTTCTTTTGAATAAAGAATTTACCCCCAATTGTATTAAACTCATTGTTTTCGACCAAGGGAACCCACATTGGACAGGCTTCTTGAACGACAGTTACGCCAGGAAATAATTTGTTAATTTCCAATGGATATGAATTGGAACGAACAGTCCCAACAGTTCCTAGGACTCCAATATGATTGCTTTTTGTGATATCAGAAACAGCTTCAACACTTGGACGAATAACACCCAACACCCTTTTACTTGAACTAATCTTTGGTAAATCACACTGCTGTATGGTACGCAAGGCTTTTGCTGAGGCAGTATTACAAGCAAGAATCACCAACTCACACCCCATGGAGAAAAGCTTTTCAACAGCCTCTAAGGTGTAATCATAAACAACATCAAACGATCTTGTACCATAAGGACTTCTAGCATTATCACCTAAGTAAATAAAATCGTACTCAGGTAATTCATTCAACAATTCATTTAAAATGGTTAATCCTCCATATCCTGAATCAAAAACTCCTATTGGTTGCTTGCTATTCCTCATACTTGTAAAAATAAGAAAAGGTGATATTAAAAATACCACCTTTCCTTATTAAATTATAATGTTTTTTACTGAATTCCTAACTTTGTTTTTACCAATGGCATGATATCTACACTGTTGTTTGAGTTAAAAAGAATAACTCCAGTACTAATATCAAAAACATAAGTAAAACCGTTCTCAGCACCAACAGCTTTGATTGCTGCAGAAGCCTTATCGAAAATAGGTTTCAACAATTCATTTTGTTTTTTCTGAAGAGCTTGTTGAGCGAAACCATCAAATTCCTGCATACGAGTTTGCAAGTTCTGAATTTCTTTTTCTTTATCAGCTCTTACTGCTTCAGCTAGAGCATCTTTTTGCTCAAGGTATGAACTTATCAGAGTCTGAGCTTCTTCTCTCATCGCCTTAATTTGCGTATCATACTCAGCAGCAGCCGCTTGAATTTGTTTCTGTGCTTCTTCTTTTTCCGGCATAATCGATAATAATTTATTAGAATCGATATGTCCAAACTTTAAGGTTTGAGCAAATGTACTTACACTTGTAGATAAGATAATGGCTAATAAAGTAACTTTTAATAAATGTCTCATAATATCACTCAGTTAGTTTTTATTTAAATTTTAATTAGTTCTAATACCTAACTTATACAGTACCTTGTCGCTTAAATCAAATTTTGGACTACTGTATATTATTGTTGGCCCATTAGCACGATCAATAATCATACCATAAGTTCCTGCCTTTGCAATTTCTTTAATTGCATCATATATATCATCCTGAATTGGCTTCATTAATTCCTGACGCTTTTTATACAATTCACCATTACGCCCAAAGTATTTCTGCTGAAGCTTTTGAGCCAATAACTCCTTATTGAAAATTTCCTTCTCACGCTTTTGTCTCATCTCCGATGAAAGAAAAACTTCATCAGCTCTGAACTTGGTTTGTAATTCTTTTATTTCTTGAGCTATTTTTTCAATTTCAATTTGCCAATTACTAGAAATCTGATCCAACTGCTCCTGTGCGTTCTTATAATCTGGCATCTTATTTAGAATGTACTCTGTATCTACAAATCCATAACGTTGCTGAGAATATAAACTTCCAACAAGTACAAATACAAATCCGATAAGTAATACTAAACGTTTCATTATGTTGTTATTTTTAATTAAAATCTAAAATAACTTAAATTAAAATAGTCCCCAAGGTCAATTCCTTAAAATATGTTAAAACTGTTGGCCAATCACGAAATGGAACTGCCCGCCATTCTGGCCTTCCAGATTTGCATCGTCAAATCCATATCCATAATCGATTCCTAACAGCCCAAACATTGGAAGGAAGATACGTAAACCAATACCTGCTGAACGTTTAAGGTTGAATGGTTGAAAATCTTCAGATTCATACCACGCATTTCCAGCTTCAGCAAATGCTAATGCATAAATCGTAGCCGATTGACTTAATGATAATGGGTAACGAACCTCTGCTGTAAATTTAGAATAAATATTACCTCCTAAACGCTGTCCATTTGCTGCAATTGGTGTTAAGGTTCCATTTCCATATCCACGCAAACCAATATTATCTGAACCGTACATGGAGTAACCTGACATTCCATCACCACCAACTTCGAACCCTTCAAATGGTGAACGTTTATCCTTATTAAAATAACCTAGGTAACCAAATTCAGCTCCTGTATATAATACTAATTTATCCGTACTATTTAATAGTCTCGTATACATTTGGCCTTTGAATGTCCATTTATGATATTCAATCCATTTGTACAATTCTTGTTCACTTGCACGATCGTAATTTACACCATCAAATAAAGAATAAGGAGGCGTAATCTTCATACTCAATGAGAAAGATGATCCACTTCTTGTGTATAACGGATTATCAATAGAACTTCTTGACAAGGTTGTTGTAAAACTAAAGTTGTTTGAGGTACCATTAGCTATTAAATAATACTGCCAATTTTTCAAACGATAGTTTTGATAACTAACTTCATTGTATAATGAAAAATAATCATCAGGCCATTTTAATCTTCTAGCTAAACCAACACTTGCTCCAAATACTTTTTGACTTTGATCTGAATCTCCACCTCCGTAGCCTCCGTAAGCACCGTAACCTTGGCGACTTCTGTTGTACTGACGGCTATATCCTGATTGTTTCGAATAATAAAATGATGTGCTTAATGAAGTAGGTTTCTTTCCTCCTAACCAAGGTTCAACAAAAGATAAACTGTATGAACTATAATAAGATCCATTAGTTTGTGCCCGAATACTCAAAGTTTGGCCATCACCTGTTGGTAAAGGACTCCAAGCCTCTTTATTAAACATATTACGAATCGAAAAATTTGAGAATTTCAATCCAACGGTACCGATAATCATACCAGCACCCCAACCTCCAGAAAGTTCAATCTGGTCGTTAGCTTTTTCTTCTAATTCATATATGATATCAACTTTTCCACTCTCAGGTTTAGGCTGAATATCAGGATTAATTGCTTCAGGATCGAAATGACCTAACTGCGCCAACTCTCGAACAGAACGAATAATATCTTTCTTACTAAATAACTCACCTGGATATGTATACAATTCTCGACGTGCAACATGCTCGTGTGTTTTTGTATTTCCCTTTATCATTACTCTATCAATATACGCTTGTTTTCCTTCAACAATACGCATTTCGATATCAATTGAATCTGTTCCAACAACAGTTTCAACCGGGTTCACATTAAAGAATAAATATCCATTGTCAAGATACAAGTTACTTACGGCATCATCATCTTCATTTAATCTCTCACTCAATAAAGTTTGATTAAAAACATCTCCCTTTTTAATTTGCAATACGCGCTCTAAATAATTTCCCGTATAAACTGTATTACCGACCCAAGTCACATCATTAAAGTAATAACGATTTCCTTCTTTATATTTTAAATAGATATCAACACGATCGTCCTCAACTTTTACAACACTATCCGAGATAATCAATGCATCACGATAACCTTTCTCGTTAAATTTTTCAATTAAGGTTAACTTATCTTCTTCCCATTTTTCTTCGATATACTTCGATGACTTTAAGAAATTTTTCAATTTCTTTTCTTTGGAATCTTTTATTGCTTTTTTTACTTTTTTATCCGTAAAAGCTGTGTTTCCTTCTACGATAATATTACTAATCTTTATTTTATTGTTTCGATTAATATTAACATCAAGAATAACACTATTCTCATCATCAGATGCATCTCGTTGAACAATGTTAACTTCTGTATTGTAATAACCTTTTTCTTTAAAATAGTCTTTAACTACTTTCTTTGTACTCGACACAAGATATTCAGTCACTTGTGTACCTTTCACCATGTTCAATCGTTCCCTTAATTTGGTTGTTTCGCTTTTAGATGTACCATTATAATTAACGGAAGATAAACGAGGACGTTCTTGAAGTTGAATATTCAGATAAATTTTATCATCAATTAACTTTGTAGCTGAAATCTGTATATCAGAAAAAAGACCCTGTTTATACAATTTTTTCACTGCCTTGGTCACCTTCTCTCCAGGAATTTCGATGGTACTCCCAACACGAAGACCAGAAATTTGTATCAACACATTATTCTCTAGATGCTTTACTCCTGTTACTGACACACCCCCTATTTCATAATTCTTCGGAGAAGAATAATATAAAGAAGGATTGTAAATCGTATCAGTCTCTTGAGCTACCGCGCTGAAACTAAGGAATAGAATAAAAATGAAAGTTAATCTTTTAATCATTACTTGAATTATAATGGTTAATTATCGTTTAATTGTTCACTTGTCTTACCAAATCGGCGTTCTCTATTTTGATAATTTAGAAGTGCTTTGTATAGTTCTTCCTTATCGAAATCGGGCCAAAATAACTCAGTAAAGTACAATTCAGAATAAGCAATCTGCCAAAGCAAGAAGTTACTTATTCTATTTTCTCCACTTGTTCTAATCAAAAGTTCCGGATCGGGAATTCCTTTGGTCGTAAGCTTATTGGAGAATAAATCAAAATCAATTTCGTCAGGAGATAATGCTCCATCCTTTACTTCATTTGCAATGTTTTTCACTGCATTTACAATCTCCCACCTAGAACTATAACTTAAAGCTAAAACTAAAGTTAAACCTGTATTTTTAGATGTATTGGAAATTGTTCCTTGCAACTTTTCTCTTACTTCTAATGGCAAACTATCTAAATCGCCTATTGCTTGAAGGCGAACATTGTTTTTCATTAAAGTTGGAGTCTCATTTTCTATTGCTTCAACCAACAAAGACATCAATCCTAAAACCTCGTCTTGTGGTCGATTCCAATTTTCTGTAGAAAATGCATATAAGGTTAGATAAGAAATTCCAAGTTCAGCTGATGCTTCAACCGTACTTCGTACTGCCTCAACCCCATTTTGATGACCAACAATACGATGTTCTCCTCGCATTTTTGCCCAACGTCCATTTCCATCCATTATAATGGCTAGATGAGTTGGAAGCTTTTCTTTAATTATCTTATTTAATACTGACATATGTTATTTTACAAAGCGACCGTATGAATGGCATTCTTCATTATCTGGGAACAACTTATAACTAATCATTACTCCAAAAAAAGATGCCCAATCGTTATTGTGAATCAAACTACTTTTATCCAAACTATTCGGATCATCCAAATGATCTAAATCATCTGTGAAACTTTTTCTAAAACTCCATTCCAAGGCTGCAGTCCATCTGCCTCCTAAATTGGTTTTTAAACCAACCCCCATTGGTATGGTAAATGAAGAACTTGTACTACTTGGAGCAATGTAACCAATTCCTCCCGTAACATACGGAACCATTATTTGACTTTTGGATTTTTTAGGAGACCAAAAAGGTTGAAAATTAAATTCCACTTGAAGGGAAAAATCAACCAATTCTGTTTCGAACGAGGCTCCTCTCGCTTTCTGATATGAATTATTAAAATCCTTATCTTCACCACTTAATCCCGAAAACAACATTCCAGCTCTTAACGAGTAACGAGAATTAAAGTTATATCTGTAAATTCCCCCTAACGCAACTGAATTTGAATAAAGTTGTTTATTAGGGTTAATATCTCCCAAATAATAGGCAACACCACCAAAGAAGCCCAACTCTGCTTTGGTTTGCGAAAAAGCTGTTGTGCTAATTGCAAAAAACAGTATTCCCAATATCAGTTTATACATGAAATCAAGTTTATGTTTTCAATCTTGTTAAATGAATTTTAGAATCTTGTTAAAGCTCCTAAAACCGTTGGTTTGATAAGGATACAATCACCCTAAATTCAATCACAAGCTACAAAAGTAGCATATAATCTGAAAAAACCTTATTTCTAGAAAAAAATAACAGCAGATCTCAGTTAAATTTTGTTAAAACAAATAGTCAACTTTAGCTTATTTTTAATTACGCTTATCAACACCCCACATAAGCTTGTTTCGGAGTGTGCTATAAAAAGAATGAGATTTCAATTTAAGCACCTTGATTTTAAAATCAGCCTTACTTATTTTTAATTCATTTAAGGCCTCAAAACTCACGGATCTTGAATCCAAAGATGCTAAATAACTATCACTTCTTCCCTCAACTTTAAGTGTTATCTCTTGATAATTGGGAACCACAATAGGACGTACAGTTAAATTATGAGGAGAAATAGGTGAAATTACAAAATTTTGCGTATTCGGTATTAGGATTGGCCCTCCAACACTCAATGAATATGCTGTTGAGCCTGTAGGTGTTGAAATAATTAAGCCATCCGCCCAATATGAATTCAAATATTCACCATCTATATAGGTGTGAATTGTGATCATAGAAGCAGAATCCTTTTTATGCACGGTAAATTCATTTAAACCATAATTGAAATCTTTGAACAAACCATTACTTTCGGTTTGAACTTTCAGTAGTGTTCTCTCTTCAATTGAGTAATTCCCTTCTAAAATATTTGATATAGCCGCAGGAATTTCATCTCGAGCAATATCTGCCATAAAGCCAAGTCTTCCACTATTAACACCGACAATCGGGACTCCTGAATCTTGAACTAAAGTCACTGCATCAAGGAAAGTTCCATCTCCACCAATACTGAAAAAATAATCGACATTTTTATCTAAATCTTCGTAACTGTGGAAATAGTTTTGAACTGGAGGTTTAAAATTAATATCACGAATTAAGAAATCATAGAATGGTTCGTAGATTACCACATCTATATTGTGTTTGGTAAAAACATCAAACATCAAGATAAAGCTCTCTGTAAAGCTTTCATTAAATGATCTCCCAAATAAAGCAACTTTCATACTTCACAAATTTGTGTTTTGTTTCTTTCAACTAATCATCTCTCATTTCAAGCCTAAACAAGGCTTTCATTTAGATTTTCCAATCCCATTATTACATCTTCTCTATTAAAAACACAGAAGAATAAAAGCAGGAATGAGTTTCACAAATATAGAGTAATCTACTTCATAGCAACAATTCTTAACACAAAAAGATACACTTCGTTTGTGTTTTTAGATATTTAGGAATCTCATAAAAGAATTGTATCGATCTTCCATAAAATCTTTCATGTCATCTTCTCGGACATAAGTCGTTTTTATGGTATAATCGTAGCGAAGAAATGTTTGTATGATGGAGGTTAAGTTGGTTCGATTTACCTTAATAGTCAGTTCTATTTTCCTTGAATCCGTTGAAGATTTAACGTAAAGACTTAAAATTTTAGCATCGTTACCTTCGACAATTTGAGCAATCTCACTCAAAGAATAATCGATGGAATTTAACTCCAGAACAATAACTCCTCCAGGTTCACTCACCGCAAACACATTATCTACATATTGCATTAAATCACTCAGAGTAATTAATCCCAAATAGGTTTCATCTTCTAAAAGAACTGGAATTACAGTTAGTTTTAGGTGTGAAACTTTTTCAATTACATCGTAAATATGCTGATCCTGGGTAACGAAGGGACTAAATAAAGATAATTTTTGCTTTCCAATGGGTTCTTCAACCTGATTTAAATCGTAAATATCGTTATCAGATAATAGGCCAATAAATTGATCTCCTCTAACTATTGGTAGGTGAGAAACCTTAAATATTTCCATCCAATTCAGAGCCTGAAGCCCTGTGTCAGATTCTCTTAAAACCGGAACAACATCAGAAATTAAATCTTTTGCAATCATATTAGGTTTTTTTTCAGGGAAATACTTCTAATTTTGCCTCAAGGAATATTTACGACCAAACATTTTTTTTGTTCTTAAAATCATCCTTCATTTTACTTATAAAGTTTTTATAAAATGACTAGACTTAGTGTAAATATAAACAAAATTGCAACATTAAGAAATGCCCGAGGCGGCAACACTCCAAATGTTTGTAAAATGGCATTAGACTGTGAAAGATTTGGTGCAGAAGGTATCACGGTTCACCCACGACCAGACGAACGTCACATTCGCTATCAGGATGTAATGGATCTTAAGGATCTTGTTACTACTGAATTTAACATTGAAGGTTACCCTACTGAAGATTTCATAGATTTAGTTCTAAAAGCCAAGCCTGCTCAGGTAACTCTTGTTCCAGATCCACCAGAAGCTATTACCTCTAATGCTGGCTGGGATACAGTAGCCAATAAGGATTTTCTTATTGAAGTAATCAATAGATTTAAGGCTGCAAACATTCGCACATCTATATTTGTTGACACCAACCTTAAAAATGTTGAGGGCGCTAAAGCAACAGGTACAGATAGAATTGAACTATACACTGAACCTTTTGCCGATAATTATCCCAACAATCCGGAAGAGGCTGTTCGTCCTTTTGCTATAGCAGCAGAGAAAGCGCACAAATTGGGATTAGGGGTAAATGCAGGTCATGATCTAAGTTTGGAGAATTTAAAATTCTTCAACGAAAATGTTCCTAATCTTGCTGAAGTATCTATTGGACATGCTTTGGTAGCTGATGCTTTGTATTTCGGAATGGAAAACACAGTACAAATGTATTTAAGGTGCTTAAAGTAAAATCATCTTTAATTAAAATTTAAAGGATGCTCGAAAGGCATCCTTTTCTTTTTGCAACTAGTTAAATTCGGTTAAAAAACGATCTGTTATCAATTCTGTTCTTATCTTTAATATTCAAAATCAATTTCGAATAAATGAAACTCAATTATAAAAAAATTGGTGAAGGTCCAGCTCTAATAATTGTACATGGCCTTTATGGCAGCTTAGATAATTGGCTGACTGTTGCTAAAGAACTTGCTCAAAACTTCGAAGTTTACTTAATTGATCAACGCAACCATGGTAGCTCTCCCCATTCAGATTCTCACACCTATGAAGATCTTAAAAATGATCTTCTTGAGTTTATGGATGATCAGAAAATTGATAAAGCTGTTCTTCTTGGTCATTCAATGGGAGGAAAAACAGTTATGTTTTTTGCTGTAGATTACCCTGAAAGGGTAAACAATTTAGTTGTGGTAGATATTGCACCTAAGAACTACAGTAAAATCTCCGACTATGCACCTCAAACGATAGATCATTCCTGCATTGTAGATGCCATGCTAAAATTTGACTTATCGGCATTTAAAAGCAGAACTGAAATTGACCAAAAGCTGGCTGAAAAAATAAATAGTGATCGAGTTCGACAATTTTTGCTTAAAAATTTGAAACGCGATGAAAATAAAAAATTTGCATGGAAACTAAACATCAAAACTTTAAGCGAATTCTTACCGCAAATAATGGATGGTATAGATAAAGATCGATTTGAAGGTGGCAAAGGAATTACAGACTTTCCTATTCTTTTTATAAGAGGCGAGAAATCAAATTACATTACTGATTACGATCACACCTTAATAAGAGCGATTTTTCCAAAAGCTGAAATTACTACGATTCCCAATGCGGGACATTGGGTTCATGCAGAACAGCCAAAACTATTGGTTAAAACGGTAGAATATTTCGTATTAGACTAATAAAAAACCCGAAACGATATCGTTTCGGGTTTTTTATTCTTTTTTTTAGGCTACCAAACTCCAGCTTTAAATGTATAACGAGTTACAGCTTGTATATTTATTTCTTTATTTGAACTATTATCTGGATCAATATCATCCTCATATTTAAAACCAGAAATCTTCACATAGTAATCATCTCCTAAAGTCAGCTCATTCAAAGCTTCGTATTCACTAGCCGTTGAATTATCTATAATCAATTCTTTTGCATCACCTGCAACTGCAGATTGCCTTGTACTTCTAAACTTTGGTAAATATTCGTTACCATCTTTATCTAAAATTTCAACAAAGTAATAAATATCATCCTCATCAATGGCATTCCAATTAATCGTAACACTTCCAGCTCCACTTGCATGTGTAGCTGTTGTTGAGAAATTATCTAGAGCGGCAATACTTGAACTATAAATCTGCTCATCTAATTTATAACTTTCTCCATTATCAAATTTCAAATAAAATTTAATCAATTGTGCACCGCCGAAAACATCAAAGTAATTATCTCTATCGTTTTCTTTTAAGTAATACACTTTATTCCCTTTAAAATTTGTAAAATCTTCCATTTCGAAACTAGTAGATCCATCCACAAGAGCTCTCACCTTACTTAGCTTATCTCCATATACTGCATACTCTAATTTATAAGCAGATTCAAATGCATTATTCACAATATGCAAATCGTTAACTAAATAAGCATCTGCAGTAACATCATTAATTTCATCAATATCGGTGTAAAACTCTCTTGTTCCTGCCGAACTGTTCAATTTTAAATAGGTTGAAGTTGATTTAGGTTGAATGAACCATTCTTGTCTATTATCTATAGAAATTGACTCATCATTAATTACCAATTCATCACCTTTCAAACTCCATGATCCAACAACCTTGTCACGTCGACCACTAAACTCCTGCCTTTTTAGAACATTTCCTCCTTCGAATCGATACACAATCACAGCATCATCACGAGCAAAGTCTGATGACAAATAAGGATTCGCATACCAATATTTATTAGTCAAATCTGAAGACTGAAATTCAAATTCTTCCTCATCTCCTCCTCCACTACTACTTCCACAAGAAGTAAACAATAGAGTTCCTAACAAGAAAAACACAAAAGTTAATTTATTAATAAATGAATTATTCATCAGTTTAATGTCTTAAGTTTAAATACTACGCCTAACTAGGTAGGCAGAATTTTATGGATGAAATATCATCCTGTTTAATAAACACGAAAAAAGTGAAACTATTGTAAAATAGCAAAACAATTACAACAATACTCGTTCAAAATTATTTTCCGGAATTAAATCTTCACCTTGATATCGTAAAAACAATTGAGCTGTGGCTAAAATATCTTTCTCACAATAAATAGCAATTCGATCCAAGTCATTGTCCTCCCAATACACCTTTCCAACCATCGATCCATCGATATCATCTTTAGGAGTGGGAATATTAAATATTTCGCACAGTAAAGCCAGTGAAGTATAATGCTTGTAATCGCCAAACTTCCATAATTCCATGGTATCCAAGAATTGAACTTCCCAAGGTTTTTTTCCGGCAATATCAAGAACACTTGGAAGAGCCACACCATTAATCAACATCCTACGAGCGATATATGGAAAATCGAACTCTTTACCATTGTGAGCACACAAATTTCGATTTGCCTTACTAGAAAATCGATCGAGCATAAGCCCAAATTCTTCAAGCAGTTGCTTTTCATCGTCTCCATAATACGATTTGGCAACAAACTTCTTAACACCATCTTTTTTAGTCACCAGGCCTGTTGAAATACATACTATTTTTCCAAACTCAGCATAGATGCCAGCTCGTCCGTAAACATCAGAAGGACTCTCGTCATCTTTTCGAAAATAATTTGATTTCTTTTCCCACAATTCCTGAAGCTTAGGAGACATTTCATCGAATGTGGCATTTCCGGATACCGTTTCTATATCTACAAATAGTAAATTTTCAACTTTTACATTATTCAACATACTTCAAAGTTTATCATAAACAAATTGAAAAGGTATAAAAAAATGGAGACAGTATCAAGGTCTCCAAATTATATTTTTCAGTGAATAAGCTTACCGTTTTTACAAACTAGCAACGAGATTTTTCTGTATGAAATGGGTTAAAATGTCAATCGCTACAATATTATTACCTCCCTGAGGAACAATAATATCTGCATAACGTTTGCTTGGCTCAATAAACTGAAGATGCATTGGCTTCACGGTTTTTTCATAACGATCCAAAACCTTTTCAACAGATCTTCCACGCTCAACAATGTCTCTTTTGATTACTCGATTTAAGCGATCGTCGGCATCACAATCTACAAACACCTTCAGATCCATTAAATCACGTAAAACAGGATCTGTTAAAATCAACAATCCCTCCACAATGATAACTCCCTTAGGCTCTACCTGAATAGTTTCGTCAGAACGTAAACAAGTAAGGTAGGAGTATATCGGTTGCTCTATCGCTTCATCGTTTTTTAACTTTCGCACATGCTCAATCAATAATTCAAATTCTATTGATCTTGGATGGTCAAAATTTATTTCTTGACGCTCCTCCAATGGCATCTCCTTATTATCCCTATAATATGAATCTTGTGGCAAGACTGCCACATCTCCCTGATTTAATCTTTCAATGATTTTTCTAACCACTGTTGTTTTACCAGAGCCCGTCCCTCCAGCAATTCCAATAATCAACATGTTGTATGATATTTAGATGTTTGATTCAAAAATGCTAATTTTGCATTAACTTCGGCTGGAAAGTTACTAATTATTTAAAAAAGAATTAAAATGATCAAGCACATTGCAATGTTTAAGTTTAAAGCTTTCGGTTCAGCTGAAGAAAAAAAGAATTACTTTTGCAGATTAGAAAAAGCATTTGATGGCCTGGATAAAAGTATTCCAGAAATCAAATTTTTACAGATTGGTTTCGATCAACTTCAATCTGATGCTTCTTTTGATTTTGTGGTAAACGTTGATATTGAGAACATGGAAGCTTTACCTGTTTATGCAAATCATCCTGAACATCAAAAAGCTGTGGCAGTAATAAAAGAAATGGCAGCCGAGCGAAAAGTAATTGATTACGAATTTTAAGATTATCCAAAAGCCAAAATAGCAATCAAATTAATTGTAAGAAAATGAGTTTGTATCCATTGAAATTTAAAACCATTCTTAAAGATAAAATCTGGGGTGGTGACAAATTAAAAACTGTTTTAAATAAAGATTTTTCTCCACTACCAAATGCTGGTGAAAGTTGGGAGATATCGGGTGTAGAAGGAGATGTTTCGGTAGTAAGCAATGGTTTTTTAGCTGGAAATAATCTGGAAGAACTTATTGAAATCTACATGGGAGATTTAGTTGGCGATAAAGTTTATGAGAAGTTTGGAGTCGAATTTCCATTACTTATTAAATTTATTGATGCCAATGATGTACTTTCTATTCAGGTACACCCTGATGATGAAATGTCTAAAGAGAGACACAACGCCTATGGTAAAACTGAAATGTGGTATGTAATTGAAGCAGACAAAGGTTCTGAATTGATTGTTGGTTTTAATCAGGAAATTACGAAAGAACAATATTTAGGAAAGTTAAAAGAAGGCAAACTGGAAGATATATTAAACAGCACACCTGTAAAAGAAGGCAGTTGTTTCTTTATTCCTGCCGGACGAGTTCACGCAATTGGAAAAGGAATTCTATTGGCGGAAATTCAGCAAACATCGGATGTTACCTATCGAATGTACGATTTTAACAGAACCGACGATGCTGGAAACCCAAGAGAACTTCATACCGAACTTGCAGTTGACGCAATTGACTATAGTTTCGAGAAGAAATATGAAACCACATATAAAACAGAAGTAAACAAAACAGAAGAATTGGTACGTTGCCAGTATTTCACAACCAATATTCTTGAGTTTGATAAAGCAATTGAAAAGGATTATTATGATCTTGATTCTTTTGTAATTTATATGTGCTTAGAAGGTGATTTAGATCTTGCCTATGACGAAGAAACGATAAGTGTAGCGAAAGGGGAAAGTATTTTAATCCCTGCAACTATTAAAAACGTAAAACTTAGTCCGAAATCAAAAGCTAAAATCCTAGAGGTTTTTATTAAATAAAACTGGAATAAATATTTATTGATCCTCTTTTCAAGTAAATGAAAAGAGGATTTTTTTCTTCCTCATGTAAATTGCCATATCGGTCAATAAAATTGCGGCATATTTCGGAAAATATAAGAATCTGTATAACTTTGCATCGTAAATTAAAATACACCATGAATATTACCAGTGCACAATTTGTGATGTCCAACTCGGATATAAGTAAATGTCCTACCGATAACAAGGCCGAATACGCCTTTATTGGTCGTTCCAATGTTGGAAAATCATCTCTGATTAATATGCTGACCAACAATAAAAGTTTAGCGAAAATTTCAGTTAAACCAGGAAAAACACAGTTGGTCAATCATTTCATCATTAATAAAGAATGGTACTTGGTTGATTTACCAGGATATGGATTTGCAAAAGTTGCTAAGAACACAAAACAGCGATTTTCCAAATTAATTTTCAGCTACATTGAAAGTCGAACTACACTTATCAACCTATTTGTATTGGTAGACTGTAGGCACGAACCCCAAAACAAAGATGTTGACTTTATGGAATGGTTGGGTGTTAATGGAATTCCTTTTTCGATCATATTTACAAAAGCAGATAAGCTTAGTAAACAAAAATTAAAAGACAATGTAATAGCCTACGAGAAGGAGTTACTAACCTCATGGGAAGAAATGCCCCCTTATTTTATTAGTTCCGCATCTTCAGGTTTAGGAAAAGATGAAATATTAAATTACATAGAAGAAACCAACAAAAAGATTTCTTTGTAATCACAGCAGCACATAAAAGGGAGATCTCGTAAAGACATCTTCTTTTTTATTTTAAATAGATTTAGGTTTATCCTTTATAAATAGAATAAATAATTGCCTGAGACAGATTTAAACTCCTGTTTTTGAAGCAATATTTCATAAATTTGCACAGTACAATAGTTATCTGATTTATAAACAAATAATATTTTAATGAATGCCCCAATTAAAATTTTTGCAGGTTCAAAAAGTGAGAAACTAGCTTCTCAAATTGCCGAAGCTGCCGGACTAGAAGTCGGAAATTCAAGCATCGTTAACTTTAGCGATGGTGAATTCGAAGTTGCTTTCGAGGAAACCGTTCGTGGATCTCACGTATTTATTGTTCAATCGACTGTTCCTCCTGCTGACAACTTAATGGAACTTTTAATGTTGATTGATGCTGCCAAAAGAGCATCAGCTTATAAAGTTTGTGCCGTAATGCCTTATTTCGGGTTTGCTCGTCAGGACAGAAAAGACCGTCCCAGAGTTGCTATCGGGGCAAAACTGGTTGCCAACTTATTAATGGCTGCAGGTGTAGACCGTGTTATGACAATGGATTTACACGCAGATCAAATTCAAGGTTTCTTTGATGTTCCTGTTGACCACCTTTATGGTTCATCAGTCCTTTTACCTCATGTAAAAGCTTTGAAGCTTGAAAATCTGGTTATTGCTTCTCCTGATATGGGTGGTAGTAAAAGAGCAAATGCATATGCTAAGTATTTAAATGCTGGTCTTGCAATTTGTCACAAAAGTAGAGAAAAAGCGAATGTCGTTGGTGAAA
This sequence comes from Labilibaculum sp. DW002, assembly GCF_029029525.1. Taxonomy (NCBI): domain Bacteria; kingdom Pseudomonadati; phylum Bacteroidota; class Bacteroidia; order Marinilabiliales; family Marinifilaceae; genus Paralabilibaculum; species Paralabilibaculum antarcticum. The sequence goes on from NZ_JAKJSC010000001.1 coordinate 2,253,943, forward strand.
TGACTGCTATTGGTGATGTTGAAGGAAAGAATGTTGTTATTGTTGATGACATGATTGACACAGCTGGTACAATTGCAAAAGCTGCCAACATGCTTAAAGCTAAGGGAGCCCTTAGCGTTAGAGCCATTGCATCTCATGCTGTCCTTTCAGGTCCGGCTAACGAAAGAATTGAAGAATCAGCACTTGAAGAAGTTCTTTTCACTGATTCTATCCAATTGGATGGTGCTTCAACAAAGATTAAAACACTGACAATTGCAGACATTTTCGCAAAAACTATCCTTAATGTTTATAATAACGAGTCAATTAGCTCGAACTTTATTATTTAATTGATATATTTGCGGCGAATTTTGGTAAAACTATTTATAATCGTGTGATGGGATATAACTTGAGCCTACTTACCAAGGCGATGAAATTTATATTGAGTAGCATAACAAAAAAAGTACAATGAAAACTTTAGAATTAAAAGGTTCATTAAGAACAGATCTAGGAAAAAAAGCAACTAAAGCTTTGCGTAAAGCAGAATTAGTTCCTTGTGAACTTTACGGTGCAGGTGAAAACATTCACTTTTCTGTAAACGAAAGAGATCTAAACAAATTACTTTTCACTCCTGAAACTTTCATCGTTAAGTTTGATGTTGAAGGAAAAGTATTTACTTCAGTAATGAGAGAAGTACAATTTCACTCAGTAACAGACAAGCCACTTCACGTTGATTTCTTCCAGGTAACTGAAGATAAAGCATTCGAAGTTGAAGTTCCTGTAAAAGTTGAAGGTTTTGCTAAAGGTATTCAAGCTGGTGGTAAATTAGCTATCATCAACAGAAAACTAAAGGTAAAAGCTCTAATGGCTGATCTTCCAGAAAACTTACTTGTTGAAGTTAGCGATCTTGGTCTTGGTAAGAGTATCCAAGTTGGTGCTTTAGACTTCGAAAACCTGGAGTTATTGAATGCAAAGAACGCGGTTGTTGTTCAGGTTAAGCTTACAAGAGCTGCTCGTGCTGCTGCAAATAGCGGTGACGCTGTTGAAGGAGCTGAAGCTGCTGCTCCTGCTGCAGAGTAATTATTTGCTGCAATTAAAATATAACCTCCCACTTTTCAAAGAGTGGGAGGTTTTTTAATATCCTCCGTTTCTAAAAAAAAGAGGGAAATATTGAAATGAAAGTATTCATGGAAAATGCGATGAATATTTTAACTTTGATTTCGATATGATTCAATTTTTAAAAAATATATTTGGGCGGAATAAAACCCAAGCAAATAAAAATAGTACTGATATGAAATATTTAATTGTCGGGCTTGGAAATATTGGACCGGAATATTTTCACACTCGCCACAATATTGGGTTCAGAATTTTGGATGCTCTTGCCGAAACGGCAAAAATCGAATTCAAAGATGGACGCTATGGCGCCATTGCTGAATACAAATTCAAAGGTCGACAATACATTCTTGTAAAGCCCAGCACCTACATGAATCTTAGTGGAAAAGCTGTAAACTACTGGTTACAAAAAGAGAATATTCCTATTGAAAATATGATGGTTCTGGTAGACGATTTAGCCCTTCCATTTGGAACACTTCGTTTGCGACCAAAGGGTAGCGATGCAGGACACAACGGTCTTAAACATATCAACGAAACATTAGGTCATCAAAATTATACCCGCCTTCGTTTTGGAATTGGAGCTGATTTTAGCAGAGGCAAACAAATTGACTATGTATTAGGCAAATGGTCAGAAGAAGAGATTGAAAAACTGCCTGAACTGTACAAAATCTGTATTAATATGATTAAGGGTATTAGTACAATTGGCGTTCAGCGTACAATGACGGCTTACAATACGAAAAAGCAGTAAATAATATTTACTAGAGCATATAATAATCAATCCAAATAGTAAGCCATGGACAATAAAGTTAGAATTGACAAGTGGATGTGGGCTGTACGTATTTTCAAAACGAGAAGTATGGCAGCTGAAGCCTGTAAAAAAGGGAAAGTTACAATAGGCGGTGTTACTATAAAACCATCTCGTGAAATAAAAATAAACGATCAGATTGAGGTCAAAGTTCCTCCAATTACTCGTAGTTATTTGGTAACGGCCATATCCAGCAAACGAATGGGAGCAAAACTTGCAGTCGATTTTGTAAAAGATGTAACTGCTCAGGATCAACTTGACCTTTTAGTGGCGACTAAAGTTTATGGATTTGAAGCTCGCGATAGGGGAACTGGTCGCCCTACCAAACTAGACCGAAGATTAATTGATAAGTTGAAAGAGTAAAAATCTTCAATACTAAGTTTAATTACAGATAATTTCGAAACATGATTATTGCACAAGAAAAAAGAAAAACCAATTTAGCTGAATACATCCTTTATATGTGGCAAGTTGAGGATATCATTAGAGCTTATCAGTTTGACATTACTAAAATTGAAGAGAATATCATCAAACAATTTCAACAACCTGCTGAGGTTCATGCTGAAATTAAAGAGTGGTACGAAAATTTAATTGAAATGATGAAGATTGAGAAGATCGAAGAAAAAGGTCATCTACAAATCATCAAAAATAATATCAACGAGCTTTACGACTATCATGTTTTTCTACTAACAAAAGGAAAAGATGCTGCCTACAATAACCACTACCAACAAGCTCTTGGAAATATTACTGAATTTCGCGAAAAATCGAAAGCTTCTCAAGAAAACAATGACATAGAACTTTGCCTGACAGCTCTTTATGGTATTTTAATGCTTCGTTTGCAGAAAAAAGAAGTTTCTAAAGATACACTTGCAGCCGTTAGCTCATTTAGCGAAATGATTGCAACACTTACTGCAAAATATAAAGCTTTCGAAGAAGATAAGGACTAACTCTAAATACATCTTGAAAAATATGAGTCTAAACAGTAAATACAGTAATTGGCTATTACTACTTGTAGTTTCTTTCATATGGGGAAGCCCATATATTCTAAGAGAAATTGCTCTCAAAAGTTTTACTCACAGCCAAGTTGCTGCATTTCAGGTTTTCTTATCATTCATATTATTCTTGCCACTAATCTTCAAGAATTTCAAAAAGCTAAACAAAGAAAACATTGGACCATTATTGCTTTCAGGTATAGCTGGTAATATCGGTCCATCATTCTTCTTTGCCAAGGCACAAACATTAATCAATTCTTCATTAGCAGGTATGTTAAATGCCATGCTACCAAGTATTACTCTACTTCTTGCCATTCTTTTTTTCAAATCTAAAACCAACAAAAAAGTATTTGGAGGAATTCTTTTAGGTTTAGCAGGAACACTCGTATTGAGTTTCTCAGGGGAATCGCATGGAGCATCTTATTTTTGGGGTGTTTTTTATGTGTTTATGGCCATATTATCTGTCGCCATCAGCATCAATATCGTAAGTTTCTCTTTGCCCAAACTTAACGGTACCGAAATTGCCTCTCTTGCCTTTTTGTTCGTAGGACCAATGGCTGCTTGCTTTTTACTTTTTACCGATTTAAGTGCACCATTAGCATCCGAAACAGTCTCTAAAAGTGCTCTGATGCTTGGTTTGCTAGCAATTTTAACTTTTGGTGGTGTAATCTTCTACAATCAACTCATCAAAAAATCCTCACATGTATTCGCTGCTTCCATTGCTTATATCATCCCGATTGTGGCTATTTTCTGGGGAATTGTTATTGGCGGCGATCAAGTTTCAATTGCACAAATTGCATCAATATTAATTATCTTAGTCGGAGTACATCTAACGCACCGATAAAGTGAATAAAAACATCCTCCTTGCCATTTCTTCAGGATTACTATTGGGATTGCCATTTTGCATTCCCTCACTCTTTTTTCTGATCTTTTTTGCATGGATTCCACTTCTTTGGCTCGAAGAAAAAACAATTAATCATCACAATCCTTACTTATTATTCAATTATACCTTTCTAAGCTTTTTAATTTGGAATACTTTGGCCTATTGGTGGGTTGGCGAGGCTCAAATAGTAGGCCTACTCTTTATCCTTCTCATCAATTCTCTTTTGCTTGCGCTGATTTTTTGGTTGGTTAGCAGAACGAGAAAATCACTTAGAATATCCATTCTATTTCCCTTCCTTATTATTTGGCTTGGATTTGAATATTTTGCCACCTGGTGGGATTTGGCTTGGCCATGGCTCAACCTAGGAAATGCCTTTGCTTCATCGCCAAAATGGATACAATGGTACGATATTACAGGTACTCGTGGTGGCAGCTTATGGATTATCCTCATCAACTACAGCCTGTTTAAAATCTATCGAGAATCAACCGGTTTCCAATACTCTCGAATAGTCATTTCAATACTTTTAATTGCATTACCACTTCTTTGGTCATCAATTCGAATGAATAATAATGAAGAAAGTTTTGGCAGCAAAAGTTTCGCACTTATTCAACCCAATCTTAATCCGTACACGGAAAAATTTGTAGCCGAAAATGAAGAACGATTTTTTGCTGATTTTCTAAAAACAGCCGATTCGATTTGTTCAGCTCAACATCCCGATTTCTTATTTGGTCCCGAAACTACGATTCTCCAATCTATTGATGAAAGCAATCCAAACCAATCTATTTATTACGCACAACTTCTTGATTTAAAAAAGAAATATCCCAATACTAGCATTCTATTAGGCGTACACAGCAATATCGGATCAAAATCTTTCAATTCAGCTCTATTTCTAACTGATACCACTATTCCTCAGTTTTATCACAAAACAAAATTAGTTCCCTTGTTCGAGAGAGTTCCCTTTGACAAATATCTTCGCTTTTTAAAAGATTGTTCCATTGAAATTGGTGGTTACAAAGGAACCTATAGCAATGAGAATGATATTGATTATTTCTCATCTGATTCTCTTGCAATAATACCAGTAGTTTGTTTCGAATCAATATTTGGTGATTATTGTGCACAAAGGGTTCCTACCATAGCTGGATTTCAATGCATGATTACCAATGATGGTTGGTGGAAATCTACACCAGGATATCAGCACCATTTCAATTTTAGCCGTATTAGAGCAATCGAAAGTAGACGAGAGTATATTCGGGTAGCAAATAATGGAATTTCTGCTCACATTAGTGCAAAAGGCACAATTATTGCTAAAACAAGTTGGTGGAAAAGATCTGTGTTAACTGGCAAAGTAAATTTACTAAAGGAGCATACGTTTTATTCTCAGCATGGAGATTATATCGGTCGTGTTTGCCTCTTTATTGCAAGTCTTTTATTAATCTTTGTTAAAATTCGTGTTACAACACAATCTAAAACTAAAAGATAGAGTTAAATGTTTTACATTTATTTCTAGAATAGTTTTTCTGATTAAAAAATCTAAAAAATAAAATATATGAGACGATTGATATTTGTTCTAATGAGCATTTTCTTATTTGTAGGATCGGCAAATGCCATAACAAAACACAAGAAGATTGAAAAGACATTTAAAGCTGGAGAAAACCTTAGAATAGAATCGAAATACAGTAAAATTCAAATTAAACATTGGGATAAAAACGAAATTAGATTCGAGGTTTTAATTAGCGTTGAAGGATCGAACGAAGAGAAAACAAAAAAGATGGCTAATAATATTACCATCGATTTTACTGAAGGTGAAAAACAGCTGCTTGCTAAAACTGTTCTTGGTGACTTTTTCTCTCTTAAAAAACTGACCAACTCTCTTTTTAATAAGGGTAAAATTAAAATCAAATATACAGTGCAAGTTCCATCAAATGTAAATTTGGATATTGTACAGAAAAACGGTGATGTGTTTATGGACAATCACGATGCTAATGTAAATCTTGATTTAACCAGTGGCAATTTTACAGCTCAAAACTTAATGGGAGAAAACTCTTTCACCATAACAGGCTGTACTTTTAAAGCCCAAAAATTAAATGACTCAAAATTAATTGTTGCAAACTCTAAAGTAACAATTGAAAATGCAGAAAAAATATCTGGAGAAAGCCGCGATTCTGAATTCAAAATTCAAGTAATCGACAACTTAAATATTAAATCGGCCAGAGATAAATTCGATATCAAGGAAATTGAATACTTGTATGGATCGTCAAATTTTTCGAAAATTGAAATTAGCCAAATGGGTGGCGAAATTGATTACGATCAAAAATTTGGTCACATCAATGTTTTCAACATCAACAACATGTTTTCTTTCATTAAAATAGATTCGAAACATGGCGATGTAGGCCTTAGCTTTATGGAAGGATGCCAAATCGAATACGAAATTAATCACAAATCGGTTAAATTCGATAATGCTGCAGACTTTAAACTTTCGAACGAACCAACTGCCGATAAAAATACTTTTATTGCCAAAGGTCGTGTTGGAGATAAAAAAGCTTTCTCTAAACTGAATATTAGAGCAAATAATTGCAAAATGAGATTGCAGTAATGAAATTCTAAATCCCCTTAAAGGGACTTCATAAAAATGAAAGACCAATTCCCCGCGGAGTTGGTCTTTTATTTGCACAGTAAAGTATTGATTTATATAGAAATTCATTGGTCGACAGCCTAAAAATGCCCTTCTCATGCATTAAACCACTTACAACCATGTACTTTTCTTTTACTTCCTACCGAACTCACTCAATAATATGGTGATTTTAGTATGCTAAAAGTTTCAGAGTTTATCAATTTCTAATTCCTCTAACTAAACTCCTTAAAAATTCTCGACTTTTTCACATTTCGTCATACAACACAAAGCCTTTTTTGATTAAATTTGAAACTATGTCCATTACAAGAAAAAAATACTTCCTACTTCTTATTATTTTCATTTTAATATTCTCCGAAAAAGGATTTTCAGAGGATAAATTTAAAATCGGTTTTTCGCAATGCACATCGGAAGATAGCTGGCGAAAAGCAATGCAAAGTGAAATGCAAAATGAATTGATTCTATTTCAAAATATGGAATTAATAATAACTGATGCAGATGACAATAATGAAAAACAAATTAGAGATATTAGAGAGTTAGTGAAAAGCGGAATCGATTTGCTTATCGTTTCTCCTAACGAGTCGGCACCGATTACCCCAATTGTAGAAGAGGTTTATCGAAAGGGTATTCCGGTAATTATTCTTGATCGAAAAATTGATAGTGAAAACTATACAGCTCAAATTAGCGCTGACAATTACCTGATTGGAAAAGAAGCTGGTAAATATGCTGTCAAACTTTTAAATGGCGAAGGAAATATTGCAGAAATTTGGGGGCTGAAAGGTTCTAGTCCTGCCATTGAACGCCACAAAGGATTCTCAGAGATTATCAACAAATATCCTAATATTAAAATTATTTTCTCAGAAACAGGAGAATGGTTCAAACAAGGTGGTACCCAAATGATGGAGTTAGCGATTGAACAACATGATGATATCAATTTGGTTTTTGCACATAACGATTACATGGCTATTGGCGCGTATGAGGTACTACAATCAAAATTTGGCGAACACAAACCCTTTTTACTTGGGATTGATGGTCTTCCCGGACCAAATGATGGTGTTGATGCTGTCATTCATAAGAAAATGAATGCCACTTTTTTATATCCAACAGGTGGTTCAGAAGCCATAGAATTAGCCCATAGAATTTTAACAAAAAAGGAATTTGAAAAAAATATCATACTTAAAACAGTAGTTATTGATTCTACCAACGCAGAAATTCAAAAACTGCAAACTGATCAGATTCTTTCCCTGCAGGGAAAAATATCCACAGCAAAAAACATTCTCGACTCTCAAATTATAAAATACAAAAGTCAACGAATGTGGCTAATTATAATTGTCGTATTTCTCTTCCTATTGATAATTTTAGGTATTCTACTTTATCAGGCCTACAAAAATAAAATAAAAGCAAACCTGACTCTTAAAGAGCAAAAACAACAGATAGAACTTCAAAACGAGCAACTAATTGTCATTTCTGATCAACTAGAAGAAGCTACGCAAACAAAATTGAAATTTTTCACTAATATTTCTCATGAATTTAGAACTCCTTTAACCCTAATCCTTGGGTCAATTGAGAATCTTTTAGATCAAAAAGTTAAAGACAGAGAATCACATCAACAGTTAAGTGTAATGCTTCGAAATGCCAATCGACTGCTTCGCTTAATCAATCAACTGATGGATTTTAGAAAAATAGAGAATGAAAAAATGCAAATGAAAATTTCTAAGAATGATATCAATAAGTTCATTAAAGAGATTTCAGATTCGTTTAAAGAATTGGCAAATAAAAAGAACATTAACTATTCCTATTTGTCGACCATACAAAAAGAAGACTTGTATTTTGATACCGATAAACTTGATAAAATCCTCTTCAATCTTTTATCGAATGCTTTTAAATTCACACCCAACCAAGGTAAAGTTGCTGTTTATCTTGAAAATTCAAGACGAAAATTTAATGGCGAGAATAGAGAATGTGTAAAAATTAGTGTAGTTGATTCCGGTAGTGGAATTTCTGAATCGGATCTTAAAAATATCTTTCAACGATTTTATCAAGCAAAAACCAATGCTTCGTTTCCGGGAACTGGAGTAGGCTTGTCTTTAACCAAAGCTCTGGTTGAATTGCACTCTGGAATTATAGAAGTTGAGAGTAGTTTGGGAATTGGGACAACATTAACGGTTTATTTGCAAAAAGGGAAATCACATTTTAATGATGCTGATTTAATTTTTGCCGATCCTCAAGAAAAAGATACCTCAAGACAGATTCCATCAGAATTGGATGAAATGGACTATATTCCTCAACTTACCGATTCAAATGAGGACGAAAATCCTTCCTTTCTAACAAACAAAGAAATTCGGATTCTTATTGTAGAAGATAACCCAGACGTATTAGAGCATATTGCCGATTCGCTAAAAGGAAACTTTAAAATTTTAAAAGCTGAAAACGGGAAACAAGCGTTAAAAGTGATTGAAGCAGAGAATCCGGAATTGATCATTACCGACTTAATGATGCCAGTGATGGATGGATTGGAATTAACAGACATTGTAAAATCGGATTTAAAAACCTGTCATATTCCGGTCATCATGCTAACCGCAAAAGCCTCGCAAGAACATAAAATTGAAGGCTTGGAAATTGGTGCTGATTCCTATATTCCAAAACCTTTTAACAAGAAACACTTGCAGGTAAGAGTGCGAAAACTAATCGAAAGTAAAAAAAGAGTACGAATTCATTATCGTGAAAATATCGATTTCACAGAGCAAAAAGATGGAATCAACAGATTGGATCAGCAGTTTCTGAAGAAAGCTTGCGAAGCAATTGAAACCAATTATCAAAATTACGATTACGGTGTTGAAGAATTAAGCAAAGATGTTAGTTTATCGAGAGTTCATTTGTACCGTAAAATAAAGAACTTAACCGATTTATCGGCCAGTGAATTTATTAGATCTGTAAAGCTAAAGAAAGCCTCATCCCTGCTTTTAGAAAGTGACTTAAGCATTTCTCAGATTGCCTATCAAACAGGATTTGCCAGCCCGTCCTATTTTAGCAAATGCTTTAAAGAGAAATTTAAATTATCTCCCAAAGAATACATCAAACAAAAAAAATAAAGTAGAAGATTGCATAGTAAAAATAGAAATTTATACACAGTAAAAACCATAGCACCTCCTCTTTTATTGGTATTCTTAGCTAATCTTTAATACCTGAATTAGATAAATAAAAAAATCCGGGTCGTACAGACTCCGGATTTTTCATTATTCATAACACTTTGTTTCACCAAACTGATTTTAACTTATAAAATTTGGCCTCTTTAACCGAAATGTTACCACCACTAACTATTTCTAGTTTATCAAACTTTTCGGTAGAAAAAAATTGATCTGTCACTACCACTTCACCACCATTTACAAATACTTCGATGGAAGATTCATCAATAAGTATCTGTAATTTAATTCCCGTTTTACAACTAACATCTGCTTTATCGATGCTTGCAAACGCATCTGAAAACGAAGAATCCTTCAATTTCGTTCTATCAATAGTAAAGCTTTCATCTACTCCAGAATAAAAGGCTTCCAATTCTTCTCCTACCGAATTACTTAGCTTAATACCAAATTTTTGTGGTTGTTCATCCCATACTATTTCCAAATCTATTTCAATAGGAATTGCCTTAAAAGGAATTGCATTTGCAACATCAAAATTCCCTTTTATATCCTGATTCGGAATGATATAACATTCCTCCCGAATTAATTCCAACTCTTTAACCGGCACAGAATTTAAGTGATACTTGTTATTCTCTTTTTTTAAAATTAACTCTCTTGGAAAGGTATTTGCACTTCTCCAATTTTCAGTTGGAACAAGGGTGGCATATTGCCAATTACTCATCCAACCAATAAACAGCACTCTTCCATCCTCTTCCGGTACATTCGACCAAGTTACCCCAGCATAATTATCTCTTCCATAATCAAGCCATTTGATATCCTTTTCTGTACTCACAAATTCTTTCCCATCAAAATCACCAATAAAATACTGAGTTGCAGAACCACCATTTGGACCTCCATCTCCAATACTTACAATCAAAATCCATTTTACCCCATCGCTTCCGTCCACTTTTATTGGGAACAAATCGGGACACTCCCAAACACCACCATGTGATCCCAATTCTTTTCCAAAATCACTTTCAAAAGTCCAATCGATTAAATTCGAAGAAGAATAAAAACTGATATGATCCTGCACTGCCAGAGACATAATCCATTTCTTAGATTCTTTGTGCCAAATTACTTTAGGATCTCTAAAATCTCTAATCCCAGGGCTTTTTAAAACAGGATTCTTTTCATACTTGCTCCAAGTTCTTCCTTTATCTATGCTATAAGCAATTCCTTGAGACTGAAAATCATTTCGTCCGGCCTTTTCTCCTTCCATATTGTGGTAGGTATAAATAGCAACCATTGCTGGCTTGTCTGCAGAACCAAAACCAGAGGTATTTTCATAATCAATAACTGCAGAACCAGAAAATATATATCCCAATGAATCGGGATACAAAGCAATTGGCAAATGTTCCCAATGCATTAAATTCTTACTTACGGCATGCCCCCAGTGCATTGGTCCCCAAACGGTGCTATCTGGATAATATTGATAAAACAAGTGATATTCGCCCTCGTAATAAACCATTCCGTTTGGATCGTTCATCCAATTGGCTTCAGGTGTGAAATGAAACTGTGGACGATGTTTTTCCTGATACACCTTTGTTGTACTTTCCTCTTGTTTTCTTTCACTTGTTAAATTACAAGAAGAAATCATTGCAGAGACAATTAGAATTATGAATAAGTAGTTTTTCATTTTAAATCAATTAATAAGATACATAGATATTGTTCAAGTCGCCATCCACATTAATTTTATCTGCTGGCACACAATTAAAAATTTCGGTTGTTTCGTTTACATAGAAAACTCGCTTGCTATTATCATCAGAGATTAACAAATTCGTAAAACGATTCTTACTTCCACTCACCGATCGTATAGTTACAGGATTTATAATTCCTTCATTCCAATTGCAGGTAATCGAGGAACTAGATATTAAATTGGCATTTCCTTCCACACGAATTACTCCGTAATCTTTATCCTTAGCCCGCAATTGAACACTTTGACTAAGAGCATTTCGCAACCAATAAATATTATTGCTAATCAAATTATTATCTCCATGTAATTCCAACATTCCAACGTGGTAACTTTGAAAGTTATTGGACGATACATTGGTATAAGTACAATTAGTCATTTTTAAATTCACATCACCATCCGGATAAACATGGTTTCCTTCAAATACAAAGTTCTCTTGGTTAGAAAGAGTAACCGTTACACCTCCAGATTGAGCTCCCAATTGACAATTTGCAATCATGTTTTGAATACCATAATTCATTACAATACTGTTCAAGCATTCTGACATCCAACATTTTTCAATGATCATTGCGTCGGCTGCAATGACAAAAATTCCATAGTTCAAGTTGATGCCAACTACATTATCAATACGAATACCATCATTATCCTGTTGGATATAAATACCTGTACCTTTACGCTCAGAACCACCTGAAATCAATAAATTCTTAATATTTACACCTGAAATTCGGTTCTTCCTTCCATTTACATCAGGAATGCTTGGTATACGAATGCCATAAGTAGAACTACCTAGAATTAATTTACTGCCACCACCAGGATTTACCATATCACCTGCTGGTACATCAATATTACTCCGAAGACCGTTATTAACTCCTTTTATGGTAACAAAATTTCTGGTTATTTCAATTGGATTGTTCAGTAAAAAATCTCCTTCAGGAATAAGTATAAGTCCGCCAGAAGCAGGAAGTGCAGCCAAAGCCTTTTCAAATGCTGGGGCACAATCAGTTAACCCATCGCCAACTGCACCAAAATCAGTAATTACATACTCAGGTGTTACCAAGGTATCGTAAACATTGATGACATTAGTTATTTCCTCAATCGTATCACTTGTATCGCAAGCCCAAAAGCTCGCAAATAACATAAGTGTAAACATTATATGAATTGCTTTTCTTAGCATTTTGCTCTTTTCTAATTTAATTCCATACTGATTTTAATTCCCACATATCTAAGCTAAGTAAGTTTGAACTATCCTTATTTGAAAACAGTTCAATCTTACGACTGTTTGGATCTGGAAATATCAAACAAGAAATCACTGTTTCTCCATCATTACCAAACACTTCAATCGTCGACTGATCAACAAGAATGTGCAATTTAATTTTTTGATCATTCATTTGAAGAGGTCCTCTGTAGATCTTTGCAAATGATGTACTAAATTCATGCTCCCCTGATTTTCTTCGATCGATATATAATTCAGCCGTTTCCGAATTATACCCGACAATAGTTTCCTCATCGTTCCCTTTAGCAATCTTAAATCCAATCTCAGATTTTTCACTCAATTCAAATTCCGCAATCAATTCATAAGTATTTTTTTCTGGCATAAATACAGATAAATCATCATCTTTATTGATAGAAACATTCTCAAGATGAAAATGATTTTCTCTAAGCATTTCTATCTCCTTGATTGGGTTCTGCACCAAACAAACTCCTTCTTTGAGTGTTTTTAACTCGACGGTACGCGGAAATGATTGACATCCTAACCATGGTTTTGTTGGAACATCGCTAGCATATAACCAATTACTCATCCATGCCAACCACACTCTTCGATTATCATTTTCAGGCATATTTACCCAAGATCGCACCGCATAAAAATCAGGTCCATAATCAATCCACATTGCCTTTTCTCTGTCACTTGTTGCCAATGTTTTACTCTGTATTATATGATCGACAATTATATGACCAAAACCACCTTCATAATCATCTACTATTTGAATATTAGCTATCTTACCTTTCAAATCACCTACATCCCACCCTTTCCAGATAAGAGCTTCAGTATTGTATCCTGTTGCCGATCGAACAATTTCATTTTCCACGATCAAATTAACACACTCTTTATCAGGATGATTACCGCCTCCAATCAAGAAATTGATGAAATCCTCTTTAATCTGAAACTTTGGTGAGCTCAATTTTCCTTTAGATGCATCTTTCTTATGGAAACTATTTATGAATTGATCACCTTCTTTACCAAGAATAGCACATTGCATAAAAAGTTCTTTTTTAGCTGGAGATTCTTTAAATGCTTCTCCTTCGATATCCCAGCTATCTAAATCGCTTTCAAAGTCGAATAAAACCTCACCTTCGGGTTTAAAATCATTATAAGCCAGTCGCTTTTCAAAATTAGGGTCGATGGTAAACTTTTCACCATCAAAATCACCTATAAAATACTGTCCACTAAACGGTTGCACATCTACTTCTAAAACCCACTTTATATTATTTACATCACCATCAACTGCTAATGGAAATAAATCAGGACACTCCCAAACTCCTTCACGTGCTCCATAAGGACCAAAATCGCTTAAAAACCTCCACTCCTTTAAATTATCAGATCCGTAAAATCTAACTCTACATTCTCCAGCAAGTGCTACGGCCATAACCCATTTTTGGCTCGATTCGTGCCAAAAAACCATAGGATCCCTAAATTCGGTAGAATTAATATCAATTACCGGATTCTGTTTGTAAGGAGTAAATGTAAACCCTTCATCATTGCTGTATCCTATAGATTGTTGCTGCACAAAGTCTCCCTTTCTTAACTCGGAGTAAACAGACACAATAGGAGGTTCCCCATTTGTTCCAAATCCTGAAGTATTTTCCCAATCAACAACCGAAGCACCAGACATCATTTGTATGCTACCATTCCTCTTTTTCTCCTTCAAGGAAAAATCCCAGTGAATGAGATCTGCACTCGATGCATTTCTGAAATTAAGATGATAAAGTCCCTCGTAATAAATCATTCCAGTAGGATCATTCATCCAACCCTCAGGGAAAGAAAAATGATATTGTGGTCGATATTTTTCGCTGAATAAATTTGATTCTTTCTTAGCATTACAGCCAAATAGTAGGAACATAAGAAGAAGAATACACACACACAACTGAAATTTTCCATTAAAATTCATAAGCTAAAATTTTGAATGACTATTACTCGATTTTAAATTCCTCGATAACACCCTTGATGTGATTGGTTGGAAAAGGCCCGGCCTTACAACCTTACTAACTTATTCCTACCAGCAACTTAGCGCACTTTCATCCATGAAATTTGTTGGTTTTGAAATTGTAGAAATAAAAATTTCCGGGACGCAAACGCCCCGGAAAAATGATCTTAATTTGTTCTATTATTATTTGTTTCTGTAGCTACATAAGTTAAAATATTCTGCGTCACTCTTTGGACATTATCCATAAACGTATTTTCTCCATCCACAGACTTCCAATCATAAGCTCCAGCACTAAATGCAATAACAGTCCCTTGTTGAGGAGTTCCTGGAAATTCGGCCATTAAAACCAATACCGTTCTGTCAAAATCCCACTCAGTTGATGCCAAACTAATTCCATAATCAGGGAAAATCGTGTTTTCATCCCAAACAGTCCACCATGCTTTGTTATCTTTTCTCCATGCTCCACCACTAATTAAAAAAGCAGATTCGATGGTTTCCATTCTTAACCCCTGAAAAATTGGATGATCAGTATGTCCTCTAAAACTCATGCCCCAATTGTCTGGATTCTCGAATTCTATAGGAGCACCACCAGCTTCTGTAATTCCGTGTCCTTGCTGTACCACTTCAATTTCTTCTAAATATTGAGTTGCAAATCCACTTAAGTACAAGCCTCCACCATTATTTCTGTAGTTTACTAATGCAGTTAAAACTTCTTGTTTCAAGGCACTTCCAGGCAGTGATACTTCAGTGTCGTAATGCCACCAAACCACATCTGTTTCATTTAAAATAGATGCATCGTTTGCCAACTGATCAAAACTCATATAGGTTATATTTGGGAATGTTGATTTTCCCCACTGAGCTGCGGCTAATTCATCTTCATTCGTTATTTCAGAAATTGCAGAACTTGTTCCCAACACAAGTAATCTCGTTGATTTAGTGTCCATAGCACCATATTCAACACTTACAATAAATTGTTTGCTTTGTCCGCTATTTTCTAATGTATATGTTACAGGTGAAGAAAAATCTACTATCGTTCCGTTAGCCGGAGAAATTTCAGAACCATATGATCCTTCAACAAAAGGAGTCAAAGAGGTAATATCTGCATAAGGAGGTACTGAAAGGCTAACTGTTGCATTAAGCACATCAATTTCACCTTTTACATCAAATCCTTCCAGAGAAAATTCAACCATCTCAGGATTAATACTTCCAAGACTGTTCATTCCTTCTTCATCACAGGAAGTAAATAATAATCCTGCTACTAAAAATGAAAACAAACTGATATATATATGTTTCATGTTTTTTTATTGTTAGTTAAAACTCAAATTAATACGCAGGGTTCTGAATGTAAATTCCACCACTTCTATCTATCTCATCTTGAGGAATCGGTAAATATTCATTCTTTCCGGCCACAAAATTTGCTCCATTTAGATAAGTTCTTTTTGATGCTTCCTGCTGGATATATGTATTTAAAACTTCAGATGCATCACCCCATCTTACCAAATCATAAAATCTAATACCTTCTAAAGCCAATTCTAATCTTCTTTCGAATTTTAAAGCTTGTAATCCATAAGATTGAGTCCATGTCGCAGATGGATATAAACCTATTTTATAATTTGCAGCATCTGAAATCCCGTCTAAAGTTTTAACATAAGGCGAATTTTGAGCTCTTTCTCGAATAGAGTTTATTATTGATCTAGCTTCTTCTAGATTTTGGTTAGACTGAATTAGAGCTTCAGCTTTCATTAAAATCAAATCGGAATACTTAATTATAGGCCAATTCAATGGTGATCCTCCCCACGGCCAACCTTTTATCATATAAGGAGAAGTTGGATCTATCTGGCATTTTTTGGATCCTAATGTTCCATAAGTACCTGCATCTCTCACCCAAGTCTCATTATACACTTCATCTTTAAATTCTTTCCAAGGAATTCCTAAGCGACCAATTGTGTGGTCTAATCGAGGATCTACTTGATCTGAATTTGTTACATCAGATGAATTAAAAGAATCAAATAATGGTAATCCATTTGCATCTACTTTATAAGCATTTGCAAGATTCTGGCTTGGCATATGAAAATTATCTCCATTATAAGCTGCTCCACGTGGTGTATTCAAAAGGTTTCCCCAATTTATATTACCGGAAGCCGAGCCATCATTGGTAGAAAATTCAATTGACCAAATGAACTCAGGTCCATGTTCAGAATCTACATCCCAAAGCTTTGTGAAGTCACTAAACAAACCGTATCGTCCTGAATTAATGACAGCATCAGCCTGAATTACAGCCTCATCCCATTTAGCTTGAAACAAATAAGTTCTGCACAAATAAGCATGAGCCGCAAACTTATTAACTTGACCTGCAAGCTCTCTTTGTTCTGGTAGTTTCTCAATAGCATCAAGAAAGTCAGCTTCAATATGACCCCAAAGTTCTTGCACATTAAAAGTATTTGGTACTTTCTCACGTTCATCAAAAGAAATACTTTCATCGATATAGACATACGAACCAAAATTTTTCATTAGATCGAAGTAAAAATGTCCACGAATCAATCGCAATTCTCCAATGTGAATGTCTCTTAATGGTACATCTTCCAGAGAAACGTCTCTTAATGCTCCTAAAGCTTCATTTACACGACTAATTCCAACATATAGAGCTTTCCATTTACGTTCTAATGTAAAGTTATCCGCACGAATATTTCCCAATTCCAAGTCATGATATTCTGAAATATCACCAACACCGCCACCACCTTTATAGGCATCATCAGAACGCACATCGCAAAAACTCCAATTTGATGCAGGTTGAAAAAAAGCAGGATTTGGATCCGTAAAATTTTGAGCTAAACCTGCATAAGCAGAGTTTACAAGAGTTGCAATTCCCTCTGGAGTTTGCAACTGACTACTGTTTAAAGCACCTTTTGGTTCAGCATCAAGAAACTCGTCTTCATTGCAGCTAGTAAATAATAAAGCTGCAATTGCGAAAATGTATAGTAACTTATTTATTTTTTTCATTATCGTGATTTTTAAGACTAAAAGTTAACATTTACTCCAAGCATGAAATTCTTCGTGTGGGGGTATAACTGACTATCAATACCCAATGAAGTCGCAGATGATGCACCTACTTCGTAATCCATTCCTGTATAATCAGTTAATGTTAGGAGATTTTGTCCTTGTAGATAAAACCGAACCTTTGACGCTCCTATTTTCTTTGCCATGAAATTTGGAAGAGTATATCCTAAAACAATACTCTTAAGTTTTATATAGCTTCCATCCTCTACAAAATAGGTTGAAGTTCTAAACTCATTATTGATATTGGACGTTGTAACCGCTGGAATATTTGAATTTGAATTCTCGGGAGTCCATGCATTTAAAACATTTGTTCCGTGATTAAAATTCCAATATGTAAAATCTGTCATTTGTTTGTGAACGTTATAAATATCTCTTCCCGATACTCCTTCGATAAATGCAGAAAAATCGAAATTTTTATATTGAACATTCATATTCACACCAAAGGTAAAATCAGGGTGTGGATCTCCAATGTAAGTTCGATCCTGATCATTCACAACGCCATCATTATTTAAATCCTTATAGCGAATTCGCCCAAGACCTTCATCATTTGCACTCAGTCCATCTTGTGTAGCATGGCTATTAATTTCTTCAATTGAGCGGAATAATCCGTCAGCAACATAACCATAAAAAACAGAAACGGGTTTTCCTTTTACAATACGTCCAACACCTAAATCATAGAAATCATTCCCTTCGGTAAGTTTTGTCACCTTATTTTTTAATGCACTAAAATTTAAACCAATATCGTAGGTTAATTCTTTCGAATTGTCACTATGATAATTCAAGTTCATCTCGATTCCAGAATTTTCCATTTTTCCGGAATTGATCCAAGGCGCATTACCTTCACCTGATACAGACATCATTGGAGGATTAATCAACATTCCACTAGTTTCTTTAATGAAATAATCCGCAACAATATCAATTCTATTATTTAATAAGCCCAGATCAATACCAATATTAGTCTGTTTTGTAGTTTCCCATCTTACATTTGAATTCCCAATAGAAGAAATACTGTATCCAGCCGAAGGAGTCGAATTGTCACCGCTTAAATTATAATTAGAACTTTCCACGTTAGGAGCATAAGTAGTATAAGCTGCTGTTGTAGCAATCTTTTGATTTCCAGTTTTACCATAACCGAAACGCAATTTAAGATTTGAAATTTCCTCCAATTCAGATAAGAATGATTCCTCGCTTAATCGCCATCCAAAAGAAAAAGCAGGAAAGTAACCTGTTCTGTTGTCAGCTCCCAATCGCGAAGAACCATCACGACGAAGTGTAAATGAAGCTAAATATTTATTATCCAAAACGTAATCAAGCTTACCAAAATAAGATAGTAAAGAAGATTCGTCTCCTATTCCACCACTGGTTGATTCACCTGTACCTGCATTCAAGTATCTAAAATCAGAACTCTCAATTAAAAAATCGCTGGTTCTTCCCCAAAGGTTTTCTTTTTCAAAATGAATGGCTTCGTAACCTAACAATCCAGAAAAAGCGTGAATACCGAATTTTTTATTATATGTAAGGGTATTTGTCCAAGTCCAACTTGTTTCCTCTGCATAATCCTCTGTTAAATAATTTACATCAACAGAACGAGTTCCTTCACTCCATTTGGGTTCAAAGTTTTTATACTTATTGTTGATATAATCAATACCAAATGACGTTTTGAACTTTAATCCACTAATGATTTCAGCCTCGGCAAATGCATTTCCAAAAATTCGGTATTTTTTTCTCTTATTATCCTTATTGTCATTTAAAACTCTAACCGGATTTGACTTATCACCCAAGCCACTAGTTGGTCCTGCATAATTTCCATTGACATCATAAATTGGAATTAATGGGTGTTGAAATAATACTGTGTGAGTAAAATCACCAACTGTCGGTTCAACCTGTGTGCTGTATGATATCATCATGTTTTCACCTAAGGTTAACCATTCTGCTGGTTTAAACATGGTATTTAGTCTGGATGTTATTCTTTTGTAACCAGTATCCATCATAATACCATCTTGATTTAAGTAAGAAGTACCCCAGAAAACCGATGTTTTCTCAGTTTTACTATTTAAACTCAAGTTGTAATACTGCATTAAGGCAGGATCAAATACTTCATCAACCCAATCAGTATTTCCAGCAGGAATCAGATTATCTTCATCAATAAAGGAAGGCATTACAGGTTCCGCTCCATTACCATATTGCGGATGTGAAGGAGTTTGACCCGCCTTACCTTGTGCTGCCCAATACACTTCTCCCCATTCTTTTGCATTCAAAACATCCAATCGATCTCGTAAAGTTTGAACACCAACATAGGAATCAAAATTAATATCCAATTTCCCTTTTTTACCTTGCTTGGTTGTTATGACAATAACACCATTAGAAGCACGAGAACCATAGATAGATGCAGATGCTGCATCCTTCAGTACCTGAATTGATTCAATATCTCCAGGATTTAAACTATTTAAACCTGTTTCTGTTGGTACTCCATCAATTACATACAGTGGAGAATTATCATTAATGGTACTGAAACCGCGAATACTCACAGATGTATTATCTCCACCAGGTGAACCATCTGATGAAATAGAAACTCCGGCGACACGTCCTTGAATTGATCCCAGAACACTTGCATTTGACTCTCCAACAGCTTCTTTCATATCGATAATAGCAACTGCTCCTGTTAAATCTGCTTTTCTTTTCGATTGATATCCCGTAACAACAACCTGATCCAATTGTTGGGAATCTTCTTCCATTACAACGTTTACGGTACTAAGTCCGTTAACAGGAATTTCCTGAGTTTTAAATCCAACAAAAGAAAATTGAATTATTCCTTTTGTCGAGACTTCTAATACGTACTGACCATTAATGTCTGTTACAGTACCATTCGTAGAGCCTTTTTCGACTACTGAAACTCCAGGAATTCCCTCATCGGAGTTGAGCATTGTAACTTTTCCGTTAACATTGATTGTCTGTGCCAATGCATTTAACGGAACTGAAACCGCAAGAAAAATCAATAGAGCTGCCATTGATTTTTTTGTGATTTGTAAGAATTGATTTTTCATAGAAATTTTAATTAGGATTGATTCATAATTCGTAAAACTTCACTCATATCATACTTTGGTGTGGCTCCCTCTTTAGAGGCAACAAACGCCCCAGTTGCTGAGCCAAAATTCAATGCTTCCTCTGGTGATTTATTTTGTAATAAAGCTGATAGGAAACCAGCTAAAAATGCATCACCAGCTCCTACAGCATCAACTGCAGCAACCTTATAACCTAAATGCTTAAAAAATTGATTATTTGTAAACAGAACAGCACCCTTAGCGCCTTTGGTCACACAAACCATAGAACATTGGTACTGTTCTGAGAACCAACTAATCAAGTCTTCTTCATTTTTGGAGGTCTTTCCGTACCATCCCGATATCTGGATCAACTCCTCATCGTTCAGTTTTGCGATGTCAGCTTTGCCAAGCAATAATTCGACATCTTCTTTCTGATCGAAAGGAGGACGGAGATTTACATCAATTATTTTTAAACAATCTGAATCCAACACATTCAATATTGTTTGTTTTGCTTTCTTATTTCTAGAACCTAAAGTCCCAAATATGACTATTCCTGATTCTTTTACTTTAGTAGACAATTGCTCAGGATATTCTAAATGATCCCATGCTACAGGTTCACAAATCTCATATTTCGCATTATTTTTATCGTCCAAATGCACCAACACTTCACTTGTTGGCAAATCTGTGTCAAGCTGAATCAAATCTGTATTCATTCCTGATTCTTCCAAAAAACACTTTAGTTTTAAACCTTGTTCATCATTCCCAATTCTACTTGCGAATTGAACATCTAGCCCAATATTATTTAATTGCAACGCCACATTCATAGGTGCGCCACCTGGCTTAGGACCAGTGGGTAGCATATCCCATAACATTTCACCGACACTTATAATTTTTTGATTTTTAATGTCCATCACAGTTTTTTATCAATTTATATTTGACTTAAGCCCGTTTTAATTCCTTTTGGATTTGTTCCAATGATTTACCTTTGGTTTCAGGGAAGAACTTGAATACTACAATCAACTGCACCATCATAGCCACAGAGAATATTGTAAAAGCGACACCTCCGCCATTCACTCCACTTTCTGCAATTGCAGGAAACATCCAAGATACCATTGCGGCCATTATCCAATGCGTAAAACTACCTAAGGCCTGACCTTTTGCTCTTACTTTATTTGGGAAAATTTCGGAAATAAATACCCAAATTACAGCACCTTGGGAAAAAGCAAAACATGCAATAAATCCGACCAAATAAGCTACTACAAGTATATTAGCTGTTGATCCCTCAAATAATGTTTTTGCAACCAAACCAAGGAAAAACACCATTCCAGTTGATCCAATAAGCAATAATTTTTTACGCCCAATTTTATCGATAACAGTCATTGCTAATAATGTAAAAATAAAATTTGTTGCTCCAATCACTACAGATTGAAGTAAAGCATCATCTTTGCCAAAACCTGTCATTTCAAATATTCGAGGTGCATAATACATGATTGCGTTGATTCCAGACAACTGATTAAAAATTGCAATTAAAATTGCCAGTAATACAGGAAAACGATATGCTTTGGAAAAAAGATTTGCATTCCCAGAATTACTATCCTCGATCATTGATTCTTCTATTTCCTTCAATTCCTTTTCTGGGTTTAATGAGGCTAGCCTCTTCAGTAAACCTAAAGCTTCCACTGACTTGCCTTTCAGTACCAATAGACGTGGTGAAGCTGGAATATAAAATAACAAGAAGAAGAATATAGCAGATGGAATTGCTTGAACTCCTAACATCCAACGCCAAGATTCCGTTTCAACAATTGAAGAAATAAGGTAATTGGAAAAGAAGGCTAATAAAATACCACTTACAACATTAAGCTGAAACATACCAACTAGTCTTCCTCTTAAATGAGCAGGTGCAATTTCTGCAATATACATAGGTCCGATAACCGATGATGCTCCAACGCCTATTCCGCCAATAAAACGGAACGTGACAAAAATAGTCCAGTCACTTGTCATAGCTGTAACTAATGCCGTAATTCCATATATGGCTGCTATTACAAGCAGAACCTTTTTTCTACCAAATTTATCAGCAGGCTTTCCTGCGGTCATTGCTCCCACGATTGTTCCTATCAATGCTATCGCAACAGTAAAACCATGCCAAAATCCATCCAATCCGAACATCTCTTGAATCGATTTCTCAGCTCCCGATATTACTGCCGTATCGAAACCAAATAGTAATCCGCCCAAGGCTGCAATTAAAGCACATGTAAATACATAGGTATTTCTCTTCTTCATCTCCGTTTTATTAAATCATTTAAATTTTCATAACGAATCTAATATGTTAGTCAAGAATAGTACCCAACATATGTTACCAACAGTAGCATTTATGTATCAAAACACAGAAAAACAAACGTTTGTATGAAATATGTTACCATTTTAGTATAAATGTTACCTATGGAATTAGGTTGCGATACAAAAACCTGATAACCATTCAAATTAACACTTGACAATCATACATCATTATTTTTAACGCCATTTAAATCCTTGATATCATCCTTTTTATTATCTTCCTCAGAAATTAATAAAAGAACAACATGAAGAGGATAGCTATACTGCTTTTACTAAGCTTTACAATAACAACTGGATTTGCTCAAACACATCTGAAGCAACATTTTGAAAAAGATATAATAAGCTATACCAATGCATTTAACCAAAAGGAATGGAATAAGGTTACTCAAATGATGTATCCTCGCATGTTCGAGATGATGAGTAAAGAAAAGATGATATTGGTATTAGAGCAAATGGACAATTTAGGTATCAAAATGACAACCGATTTTCGATCTATAGATAAAATCTCTCAAGTGGTTGAAAACGGAAAAGAAAAGTACTGCAAAATACTATATTATGGAGTTATTAATGTAAAGTTGTCTGGGCTTATGTCGCAAGGAAGTGCATTAATTCAGCCTCAGTTTGAACAAGAATTTGGCAAAAAAAATGTAAAATACAATGAATCGAGCAATTCGTTTACCATTCAGGCTCATAGGTCGATGCTTGCTGTTGCCGATAAAAAATCAGACAACTGGAAATACATAGATGTGAATTCTCCACAGGCAAAAGGTTTAAAAAGATTAATTCCTGTAAGAGTACAAGAACAATTAAACGAATAAATATCATTAAATTAATTTCCATTCCATAAAGAGCTTTATTTTATCATCTTACCAATAGTCTTCATGTCATTTTACGCCTAATAGTTCAATTGCTATATTGGAAGATAGAAAGAATTAAGTTATCTTAGAATTAAGCTTAATTATCATTTTATTATAAGCCTAAAATTACTAATCTGCCTTTGCTATCGCTATATACACTAAGCAGTGTTCTTCGTTTTTATTCAAATTGAATTGCACTTAAGGGCTCTAAACAATACAATATGAACATCTACTTTTCGGGATCAATCCGTGGCGGCCAACAAGATACAGAACTGTACAAAGAATTAATTGATTACCTAAAACAACTTGGTACCGTTTTAACAGAGCATATTGGCTCCAAAACAATCGATACAAGTATAAGCGATCAGGAAATTCACGATCGTGATTTACAATGGGTATTTGAATCTGATATTATTGTTGCAGAAGTTACTGTTCCTTCTTTGGGTGTTGGTTACGAAATAGGGCGTGCCATAGAAATGAACAAACCAATAATTTGTTTGTATCGTAGTATTAATGGTAAAAGTACTTCTGCCATGATTCGTGGCTGCTCAAACCTTAAATGCTTTGAATACAAAAATATTGATGATGCCAAATTGATTCTAAAAGAACAATTTAAAACGATAAACATGGACTGGAAAGATATTTCTTACCTAAAAGAAGGATCTCCTGTTCAAACAAAGGCACACAAATGTCTAAAAGAGCTTAATATATTTGATTTATTAAAAGAATATAATCCTGTATTAACAGGAACTATTCCGCTTGGAATCTCAACTAAATCAAGCGATTTAGATATTGCTTGTCGCTATTTCGATGCCGACAGATTTGAAAATTATTTAGAAATGCATTATGGCCGACAAACCAATTTCACAGTAGAACAAAAGGAAAAAGCAGGATATTGGATCGTTGTTGCAAAATTTATTTATCAAGAATTTAAAGTCGAAATATACGGAGCTCTCTTCCCTGTTGCAAGCCAGAACTCCTACCGCCATTTACAAATAGAGCATCGAATTTTAGAATTGCTAGGTGATAAGTTCAAACAACAGGTTGTAAAATTAAAACAAGAAGGGCTGAAAACAGAACCAGCTTTTGCTCAATTATTAGAAATAGAAGGTGATCCATATCAACAATTATTAAAATTAGAAACAGCAACAGATTCGGAGATTATTACAATGTGGAACGCATAAAACATACCTTACATAGCTCTTTTTACAAAAAGAGCTATTTTTTTTACTTCAACTCGGTCATGTTTAATTTACATTAACCAGCGATTACAACAAGTTTACCAATTGTCTCTTGTTATTGGACAAAGATATTTGAATACAAAACCAATATGATCTATTTTTATTTCATATTTGTAGTGATATGGGAGCTTTAAATTGTTGGGAGTACTATAAGTGTGGGAGAGAAGAAGGCGGAATTAATGCCTTAGAATTAGGAGTGTGCCCTGCAAGTACAGATAATAATAATCATGGCATTAATGGTGGTGAATCATCTGGCAGATATTGCTGGACTATTAAAGGAACCTTATGCAATGAAAAAATTCAAGGAGAATTAGCTGACAAATTACTTAACTGTATTAACTGTGGTTTCTTCAAATTAGTAAACTATGAAGAAGGTAGAGAGTTTGTTCTCATTGAAAAAAAAACATTAAATAAATAGGTTGTCGAATCATCAACAACCTATTCTTCAAAGTGCTTATCCCTAAAGCAATATTAATAATACTAACCTTTAATTTTCTAAAATATCATACTCACTTTTATCCAATTCCTGTAACCTCTTTTTGGTTGGGTCTACAATCAAATTATAAATTGTTCCTGCAAAAAGCATCACCGCAAATACAGTAGCAAGCATAAATCCATACTTTGCATCGCTACCAAATGCATCACTTATTGCTCCCATAGCCAATGGGCCAATTGCTGCGCCGGCTGCTGTAAAAAACAAAATCACTCCCGCGACTGCTCCATGGCTGGATTTTGGAAAACAACTAATTCCTTTCGAATTGATGGTCGGATAAATAACAGACATAAATAGACCGGAAAGTGGCAATAAAAATACAGTTGCTTCTATTCCGAATAGCATGCTTCCCAAAAAACAGATCAAAATCGCAAAACTAAACAAACTCAATACTACAGCCCAATTAAATCGAGACATCATCCATGCTCCTAAAAACCTTCCTCCTGCTCTCAAAATAAAGAAAATTGGCAAAGCATAAGTGGCAATAAACAGCAAGCTACCATCGTATCCCTGAATCAAAGTTGGCATCCAAACATAAATGGCAGCCTCTACCGAAACATAAAGGAAAGCTCCCATAGAAAAACCAAAAGCATAAGGATCCTTTACCATTGCTAAACTTCGCTTAACATTGATTGGTTCTTCCGATTTTTTCATTGTTTCGGGGTATTTAACCTTAACTGCAATTAAAATCAGAACAACACATAAACTTGCCGCTACCACATAAAGCCATTTCCAATCTACTCCTTGAGTTAAAAAGTAACTTACAATAAATGGTCCGATAATAGCACCAACACCAAAAAATCCTTCAACAGCATTCATGGTAGAAGTATGTTCTTTTGTTGAAGAAGTAATATCTCCAATTAGAGCCAAGGCACCAGTTTTAAATATTCCAATTGCTGCTCCCGAAATTACCATTAGAGTTAAGAAAAATGCAAAAGCATTTCCAATAATAAACAGATAAGAATTAATAACAAAAAGAAGCAAGCCAAGTATAATTGTTTTCTTTCGCCCTAATTTATCTGCTAAAAACCCTAAGAAAATTCCAGCCAAAGCGATTGCTGTCATCGGACCATAATGTAACAACCCGGCAGCTGTCATACTTAAATCGAAAGTCTTCATTACTTCCGGAATAATAACTCCAACTGCATCGGTGGTCATGGCAAACATCAAAAACATCATGTATGTCAGCCACTTAATCAATCTTATATTTGTAACACCTTGCGTATTATTCGTATTTCCCATCTTTATATTTTTACGTAAGATTAAAAAAATCTTACTAGAAATTATATACTACATCTCCTTTTTCGTCGGTCGCAACAATATTGAAGGTATGCTTTTTCAAATTTGCTTCAAAAGTTGCAATGCAGCCATTATTTTTCCATTGCAATTTTAACAATTCTGACTTAGATTCCAGAATTTCCAGTTTAGCATCAAAACCAAAAGCTGGAAAATTGTTTCTAAACTTCAACAAAGATAATTGCTCAAGTACCACATCTTTCCCTAATTCATTGCAGGCATCCTCTAATTGCAAATTTGTTCTGTTGATTTCTTTATGACCTCCTGCCCCAGCATTTTTTACAGCGTCATGATCATTCTTTCCTGCAAGAAGATCAAGATACCAAACCTGAGGTTTACCTGGCATAAAAATTTGAATAGCTCTTGCCAATAAAAGTTTTGCATCATCTTCACCTAATGCACTGTAATAAGTTGCATTTACCTGGTAGTACATGTTCTTTTCCCCATGCAGATCTTTCACAAATCCGCCTCGCTCAACTACAGTGTCAATCAAAACCTGAATCTGCTCTTCCGCCAACAAACCTTTTAAATCCAACAAAGGAATTCCGTCATGGCAACCAAGCATATTTACAACTTTGATATCTTTTTCCAACATATCTTTAATCCACTTGACCAAGACTTCGTTTGTGTTTCTTTCAAAAGCATCTATAATTAATCCAGGCAAGAAAAAATCATAAGTCAAATAGCCTTTACTTGCTAATTTCTCATGCATTTTATCTTCGTACTTCGAGTGTATTTCAGGCAAGAGGGTTAAGTCATATTTATCTGCTAAATCTTTAACCCTTCCTAATAAATTCCATGTCCCTGGATCATTCAAAAAATTTGGCAATCCAGGCTCTTTAGGAGCATATGCAAATGCATCGAGCCTAATAATTTCAGCACCATAACCAGATAGTTTTTTCAAGGTATCTTCGTAAAATTCCCACACCAATGGAGACTTGATATTAAGATCCATTTGTCCAAGATATTTTCTTCTCGATTCTAGTAAGTCAATTGTCTCTTTTTGGTACTCCTTAAATTTCCAAAATTCAATCTCGACAGGCTTTTTTCCTTCACCTATAGCTGTATTTACGACTTCCGCCAGTCTGTTAGCCGAAACATATTGAATATTTGAAACCTTCATCAAATCCTGGGCATCTATTTTCTCATATTTCACTTCCTGATAAAAAGTGTTCCAATAGGGAACCTCCTTTCCATCGGGCATGCGAACCATTAAAATTGGCAGACCAGGTTTTCTGAAAAACATGTCTTTGATGTATTCTGCATCTGGCTGAATATAACCTTCTTTAGTTATTTCTCCACATCCATCCCAGAATTGATTCCACTGTATAAAAAACTCCTTATACTTAGAATTCTCACCATTTTTTAAAATATCCTGAAATTGACTTGAAAGAACAGACGAATGGTTTAGCACAAAATCAAACTTTAGAGCTATATTCATTTTTTCCAGTTCGATTAAATTTTCCTTCGAAGCATACATCTTGTTTAGGTTATAATCGATAACGGAAAATCCTCTATCTAAATCGGTATTAAAAACACTAGGTAAAATATAGAATGACTGAAATGTATTCTCCAGTTCATCTTTACTTAGAAATTTAATGATATCATCTAAAGTTCCTCCAATACTATCAGGATATGCATTCAGCATTGGGCCTGATTTTATTATTGATTTATTCTCATTCATGTCTTACATCTCCTACTTCTCTAATCAAGATATATTAATAATTAAACCTAAAATTATAGTGCCATAGCTATTTACAGTAAGGCACAACATTTAATTATTTCACTTCTAATTCATAATCTTTTGTGATTACAAAATCTGCCAATTGCTTATGACCAGCGATTATTTTATGCTCGGTAACCAACACTTGTTCTATAAACGGATCGCCAACCTCTTTTCCTCTGTTTCTCTTCTGTCTGTGCTCTAGTGTATCAATTCTGTTGCGAGCAATAAAAACTTTTGTATCTACATTTTTCAACAAAGCAGTATAAGTTCCTTCAGCAATCACAACCTGAATTCCTTCCAGATTAATGATTTCATTTTCAACACTATTTTGGTGATAATCAATCAAAGGTTTTACAATCTGATTTTTGCCATCAATAGCATCCTGTAAATTTTGATCCATTAAATCCATTTTAACCTCAACATGAGGCCCTAACCATTCCGGATCTTCTCTTCTTTTTGCATCATTGGATTTTGGAGGAAGAACAAAATAATCATCCTGCCCTAGTAATACTGATTTTATTCCCTCCTTCTCCAACTCATCGGCAATGGCTTTTCCTGTTTCTGATTTTCCACTTCCCGATTCGCCAGATACAGTAATTGTATATCTTTTTCCCTTGCTTTTAATTTCCTCTACCAAACAAGGAGCTATAATTCCAGCAACCCTTATATGGTGTTCTTCCAATACAATAACATCACCCTTCATAACTCTATTTTTAAGTATTCTTTGATATTCTTTAGGCATATTTTGGGTGTTTTGGAGGAGATTCTCACCTCCCCCGTTCACCTTTTTTCTAACCTAATCTAATCACTAAAATGTATATGTAATACTAATTGTAGAAGCTCTACCTGTAATTGGTCTTGCTCTCATGTAATTCATAGTGTTTTCAACAAAAGCATCTCCTTCCATTTCTGTAAATCCGAGCGTGTTAAATAAATTATTCACATTTGCACGAACCGCTAATCCCTTGGTAATACTCTGACTAGCATAAGCATTCACATAAGTATATCCTGGTATAACAATACCATTATCATCCTGAGCATATACTTCCGTTGTTCCTACTAAACTAAACCCGATAGATGTTTTGCCTTTGTTAAAATCGTAAGAAGGTGTAATATTGTACAATAAATCAGGTACTCTTCGTGGCGTATTCCCTTTTTCATCAGAATTTAAACTCTTATCAATTTCAGCCTTTGTGTATGTTGCTCCAAAAGACACATTGAAGTTTGATTTTTTATAAACCCCTTCGAATTCTACACCATAAGTAGAGAACTCTTTGTTGATAATTTTCCCAAACTCTTCATTCTGTTCAGAAATATCAGTATAAAATCCAGTAATGATTAAAGCCAAAGATGGAGACTTGTATTTGTATCCCAATTCGAATTGTTTGATTTCGTCAGCATCCAGTCCGTCAACAGTTCCTCCTTCAGGAGTAATAAACGGAGAGTATAACAAACGATCTGCATTTGCTCTTCCACCTTTACTATAACGGGTATAAACAGCCTGATCATCATTTATTTTATAATTGGCTCCCAAAGAGTAAGAAACGTAGTTGTAATCGTAATCCACCGGCATTGGATTCGCATTGTCTAAAACGGTTACACTTTCTTCAACTGGACTAATGCTTCCGTTATTATCAACATCAACTGGCGCTTGATAATTGGATAAATAATGGCCTGTTACATCACCCATATCGTAACGAATACTACCTTCAATATTTAATTGATCAGTAACTTCAACACCTACATTTGCATAAACAGCATCAATATCATAAGTCATATCGTAACCACGAGTACAACAATTTCCCCAGAATGGAACACCGTGTGCTATTAAGCCATTACTGCTATTGTAAGAATTGTCAGCACTTGCGATATTCATTAATCTTGGTCCGTCAGAGCTAATATCAGTAAGGAAAGTTTGCCACAACCAAGTCATTCCAATTTTTTGCTGTGCCTTGTAATAACCAGCAGTAAAATCAACTTTATCAAATGATTTCGATAAATAAAAATCATTTGTAAAATTACCAAGATCGTTCATCTCAACATCGAAAAGAATCGTTCTCATCAGTAATCCGTTGTTATTTAAATTACCAATTTGTGATCCACTTAAGGCTACACCTGCATTCTCACCATTTGCATAACTTAAACTATATCCAGCTCCTGCAATACTTTCAGCTATATCATTTGCGTTTCCAACCTGCGCTGGAAATGGGGAAACAAATGATCCGTGATTGTTTGCATAACGGAATTTTTCTTTAAGTTGCCATCCATCACCAATATCGAAGGAGAATTCACCTCCCACAACTTTAGAAACAGGATGCATTCCATCACCAATGTTACTTGTTCTGCTGTTTCCATTAGCATCTACACTTAACACATGCATGAAATTTGGACTTTGAAGAGAACTATTGGTTAAATCATAACCTGGAATGGACTTGAAGTTAGGATCTGATTTGGTTCCTGTTACTTTCACAGGCATCGGCAGATATGATATTGATTTATCATCCAATACTTTAAAATACAATCGCACATATCCTTTTTCAAATTCTTTGGTGATATTTGCTTTTATCTGACCTCCACTATTCCCTGTAAAGCCAGGATTTCTCGGTCCTTCTCCTTGACGAAAAAATCCACCAACATGAAAGCGAAATCCATTTCCTATTGGAGCCCCATATTCAAAATCTGTTCTAGTTGATTTGTAATCAAGTCCCATGGTCATTCCGATGCTTCCACCTTCAACGGCACCATTCTTACTTATAAAGTTGATGATACCTGCAGGAGAATTACTTGCAAACGTTGACGCACTTCCTCCCTTAATAGCTTCGATACGACCGATTGTTCTATCTGATCTCACAAAAATATCTGCATTACCAAAAGAGATATCTCCAAACTGCATTACTGGCAAACCATCTTCGTGTATTTGTAAAAATTTTGATCCTCCAGAAGCAATCGGAATACCACGCACAGCAATATTCGCATTTCCTTCTCCTCCTGAAGATTCAGATCGAATTCCAGGAATTGCTTTAAATAATTCTGCAGTAGTTGCAGCTCCAAACACTTCAACAAATTTTGGTTTTAAAGTTGTTAGTGCAACACTCGATTCAATATTTGATTTTTGATTCACAACACCAGTTACTGTAACTTGATCCAAGCCAATTAAATCGGCAGATAAGTCAAAATTAAGTGCTGTTTCTTGATCTGCTAAAATAGTAACCTCAGTTTCTACTTTTGAATATCCGATAAAAGATGCAACAATAGTATAGGTACCTGCTTCAATATTTTCCAACTGATAAGTTCCATCAATATTTGAAATTGTACCATTCGTTGTTCCTTTTATAACTACTGATGCTCCAATTAAGGGTTCTTCATAGAGCTTATCGGTAACCTTTCCTTTTAAAATTCCTGTTTGTGCATTAACCAATCCAACTAATAGGATTAGATTAGCAAAGGTCAAAAGAATCTTTCGTTTCATAAATTTTATTTTTTCATCTATTGTTCGAAACATTTGTGTTGTAATAAATTTAATATTCATTTTAACACCTGTGTGTATTTCAAAAAATAGTAGTTAGTTGATTCGTTTTATTTTTTGCAATCGTTATCTTAGCTAAGGATAATAGTGTAAAACTATAGTTTTTTAATGAATCATACCTCACAAAAAGGCTCTATTTCAACACCTTGCCTCCGCAACCGGTTGCACAACCGGTTGTTGTTAATAAGTTTTTTTATTGATTAAATGAAGACATTTAGATTCTGAATTTCATGACAAATAAACCAATTACAATAATTGACATAGCAAAACTCCTAGGGGTTTCTAAATCAACGGTTAGCAGAGCTCTTAAAGATCATCCAGATATCAGTAAAAGCACAAAAGAAGCTGTTAACTTACTTGCTAAACAACTGAATTACAAACCAAATGCAGTTGCAATGTCATTCCGACATAAAAAAAGCAATGTAATTGGTTTAATTGTACCACACATTTCGCCATTCTTTTTTCCTTCTATTATAGAAGGAATTGAACATGAGGTAAATAAAAGAGGTTATAATTTAATGATTCTTCAATCCAATGAATCTTACGAAAGAGAAAAAAACAACTTAGATATTTTAATGAGTAATAATGTAGAAGGGATTCTAGCTTCCGTTTCCAGAAAAACTAAAAATCTCAGCCATTTTTCTAATCTTATTGAAGCAAATACGCCAATTGTTTTTTTCGATAGAATTCCTAAAAACATACCCGCAGATATGGTACTTGTCGATGATGTTTCGGGTTCATTTAAAGCGGTTGAACATTTAATAAATATTGGACGTAAAAAAATTGCAATTTGCTTAGGCAACCCAAATTTATTAATCAGCAGTAATCGTTTAGAAGGATATAAAAAGGCCTTAGAAAAATATAATATTCCTTTTAATGAGCAATATGTTATCTCAGGACAATCAACTAGTGAAACAGAAAGAGAAACGAATAAACTTTTTGAATTAAATGAAAAACCCGATGCTATTTTAGCAATTAGTGATCTTACCATGTCTGGTATCATGAAGGTGGTTTATTCTAAACAAATTAAAGTACCTACGGACCTAGCTGTTATTGGTTTTTGTGAAAATACATTCAGTCAAATGTATAACCCCCCACTTACAACTATTGACCCTATGGGTTTGGAAATCGGAAAAATAGCAACCGAAAGACTTTTTCATCGAATTCACGAAAAAAATATATTAGAGCCTAAAACAATAAGCCTATCAAGTAAATTGATTATAAGGGAATCAACTGATAAATAGCATTACAAATGCCCCTAATAAATCTAATAAAAGACTTGCAAGTCTGCAATATTTTAATAATTTTATCATCTTAGAACTAATCGTTTCTTTTTAAGGCTAAAGATAAAAGCTATAAAAAGTCACCTTAAACGAGCGCGGATGATGGACCTTAACGATATCTTCAAAAACAATATTTCTGTTTACTCATTAATTGAGTCGATGTCCGAAGGAGTTATCTTCATTACTAAACAAGGTACAATTATACAGGTAAACAAAAGATCTAATGAACTATTTGGCTACACTGATAAAGAATTAATTGGCCTTTCAGTAGAATCTTTAATTCCTAATCGATTCAAAAACAAACACAAATCCCATCTTACAAATTATTTTTCGTCTCCAAAGGCTCGTCCAATGGGACACTCCTATTCTCCCCTTTCCGGATTAAAAAAAGATGGTTCAGTATTTCCTCTAGAAATCAGTTTGAGCTTTATTAATACCAGCAATGAAGTTATTGGTGTTGCGTTTATTACTGATATTTCGGCAAGAACGAAAGCCGAAAATGAATTAAAAAAACGAAACTTAGAATTGGATGCTTATGCCCATACCATTGCTCACGAATTGCATTCTCAACTAAATAGTATTATTGGTTTCAGCCAACTTCTATTAAACGATGATGAATTAAGCGATGAAAAACGTAGGTCATTCCTTGAAATGATTGAAGGCAGTGGGTATAAAATGAATAATATCATTAGTGAGATGCTTCTTTTTGCCAACCTTAAAAAAGAGGAAATTAAAAAAACTGAACTACCAATGAAAGCGATTATTGACGAAGCAATAAATCGAATATCTTTAACAGAAACCAATATAGCAAGTATCTCAATTGCCACTAATTTTGAACCATCTGTTGGCTATGGACCATGGATTGAAGAAGTTTGGTACAATTATATCCGTAATGCAATTAAATACGGTGGAAATCCGCCTAAAATTGAAATTGGTAGTTCTAAAGGTGAAAATGGATATAATAAATTCTGGGTTAAAGACAATGGACTTGGATTAAGTTCGGATCAATGCAATCTAATTTTTGTTGACCCTCATAAACTAGGCACTGGCTTTGTAAAAGGACATGGATTGGGACTTTCAATCGTAAAGCGCATTGTGAAGAAATTAGATGGTCAAGTGCGTGTTGAAAGCACTCCAAATCAAGGTAGTATTTTCAGTTTCTATTTGCCAACTTCTATTTCCGATTAAGGTCTAATAATAAATGGTTGCTGATAAACTTTACCAACAACCATTATTCTATTTTAAGCTTCTATTTTCTTCAAAAATTCACGTGCAATAAGAACTCCATTTACCGAAGCCTGCATTAAACCACGAGTAATACCAGCTCCATCACCACCCAAATATAGATTTTCGACAGAAGTTGACTGAAAACTATTATCCACTTTCGTGATATTGCTATAAAACTTCACCTCAACTCCATACAATAATGTTTCATCTGAAGCTAAACCAGGTGTTACTTTATCTAAAGCCAATATCATCTCCTCAATATCTTTCAATATTCTATGCGGAAGTACCAAACTTAAATCTCCAGGAACAGCATCCTTTAAAGTTGGTATAATATTGTTTCTATACAACCTTTTAGAAGTCGTTCTACGCCCTCTTATTAAATCACCGAACCGTTGTACCAAAATTTGATTGTTCGTTAGCATATTGGCTAAGCGTGCGATGTGCTTACCATACTCAATAGGTGCTTTAAAAGGTTCTGTAAATTTCTGCGAAACCAACAGGGCAAAATTTGTATTATCACTTTTCAGATCCTTAAAGCTATGTCCATTCACTACTGCCAAATCGTTATCGTAATATTCTGAAGAAACAAAACCTCCTGGATTTGAACAAAAGGTTCTTACCTTATCGTCGAATGTTTGGGTGTAATGGATCAATTTGGCCTCATAAAAGTTATCATTAATATCTTTCATTACCTCATTACGGCATTCCAAACGAACACCTATATCAACAACACCAACTTCGGTATTAATGCTTTCTTTGCTGCACTCCTTCATTAGCCAATCGGCTCCATCGCGACCAACCGAAACCATTACTAAATCAGCATAAAACTCTCCCTTGCCATTCTTTACTCCCTGAATTTTGTCATCCTCCAAAATCAAGTTTTGAACCGCGCTATTAAAGTTAACTTCAACTCCTCTATCAATAACAAAATCATATAATTTTCGATAAAGTTCCTGCGCCTTTTCTGTTCCTAAGTGACGAACTGGACAGTGCACCAATTTAAGGTTAGATTCAATTGCTTTTCTTCGAATAACTTCCATTTCAGGAGTCAATGTTTCCCCATGAATTTCCCCATCTGCACCAAAATCCAAATAAATTTGATCCGTATATTTTATCATTTCAATGGTTTCCTCTACCCCTAAATATTCCGGCAAAGTTCCACCAACTTCATGAGAAAGAGATAGTTTCCCATCGGAAAAAGCTCCAGCTCCAGCCCAGCCTGTAGTGATACTGCACGGTTTACAATGAACACATTTTCCTCCATTTGTATGTTTAGGACATTTACGGTTGGCAATTCCTCTTCCCTTCTCAAGAATTAATATTTTTAAATCTTGTCTGTTCTTTACCAATTCATAAGCACAAAAAATACCGGCAGGTCCGGCACCAACAATAATCACATCGTATTTCTTCATTTCTTTTAATTAAATTTCATACCCGATTAATGCGGCTTGCCATTGTCTAAATTTTAAACAGGCAAACCTTTAAAAATAGGTAATCTTTTCATTCGAAATACACATTCTTTTCCATAATGGTTATAAATATCACGTCCAACAATACCCTTAAAACAAAAAAAGCTCGCAACGAATAATCATTGCGAGCTGAAAATCTTTTGTTTTTTTATCTATTCAAAAATTCTTTTTTCCCTTTTTCAAGAAATTCTACAAATGCATCTGCATTTAAATCATAAGCTCTTGGTTCAACTAAAAGATTTTCTTTCTTATCCTGAAGAACATAATATGGTTGAGCATTAATGCCAAATCTTGTGATTTGAAAGTCTGCATTTATCTTACCCAATGTCTTTTTCGTTTTACCATCATAAGTTGAAACAATCCAATCTGATTCGGGTAATGTTTTCTTATCATCGACATACAATGCGATAATAACATAGTCTTCTCTCATTATTTTCATCACCCTAGGATCTGACCAAACATTCGCCTCCATTTCGCGGCAGTTTACACAGCCGTGACCTGTAAAATCAATAAATACAGGTTTATTTAATTTCTTCGCAGCCGCTATTCCTTCTTCATAATCAAAGTAACCACTCAACCCATGAGGTAAATGCAAAAAATCAGAATACTTTGCAGAATGTGCCTCTTGCACTTGAGAAGTTCCATTACCATAAGAATTACTTCTTATGATTTTATTCAAATCGAAATCGTGGGTTGCTTGTGGTGGAATATATCCTGATAAAGCTTTTAATGGTGCTCCAAACATACCTGGAATCATATACACTACAAAAGCAAATGAGGTAATGGCTAACATCAATCGAGGTACGCTAATATATTTCACAGGGCTATCGTGCGAAAAAATAAGCTTTCCTAACAAGTAAAATCCCAGCAAAGTAAAGATCACAATCCATATTGCAAGATAGATTTCACGATCAAGAATTCCCCAATGATAAGTTTGATCTGCAATGCTTAAGAATTTTAATCCAAGTGCCAATTCCAAAAATCCCAAGACAACTTTTACTGAATTTAACCAACCTCCTGATTTTGGCATTTTATTAAGCCAACCAGGGAAAATGGCAAATAAAGTAAATGGCAATGCAAATGCTAAAGAGAATCCTAACATGCCAATGATAGGCATCAAAACCTCTCCTCCTGCTGAAGCTACCAAGATAGAACCAACAATTGGACCTGTGCATGAAAAAGATACCAACACTAAAGTGAATGCCATAAAGAATGCTCCCATAAAGCCACCTTTATCTTCTTTTGAAACTGATTTATTAACCATCCAACTTGGCATCGTTATTTCGAACATTCCAAAAAATGAAAACGCAAAAAATACAAATATTAAAAAGAAAAATATATTGGGAACCCAATGTGTAGATAGGAAATTGGCAAAGCCTGGACCCATTACAACCGCCAAAATTGTACCAATTACTGTATATATTGCTATGATTGAAAAGCCGTAAAAGAATGCTTGCATTCTACCTTTAGCTTTATTTTCGCTACTGTGCATAAAATAACTCACAGTCATTGGAATCATTGGAAATACACAAGGCGTAACGATAGCCAGTAAACCACCAACAAAAGCAGCGATAAATATGGTCCAAAGCCCTTTGCTTTCTTTAGGTTTATTATTTAGTGGCGAGACATCTTCCTTTAACTCGGCCTTCGCACCATTACCCACATTTAATTTAAACTCAAAATCAGGTGTAAACATCACACACTCGCCTTCTCGACAAGTTTGATATTCCATTTCTCCTTCAATTGTAAATGCTTTATCTGTAAGTAATCTAATCTTTTGTTTTAGAAGGGCTTCTGAGACAAAATATTGAATGTCCATTTCAAATATTTCATCAAATTCCGACTTGGCTTTGGTAATTTCTTCAACGTCCCCTATCAATTGATAGTTGTCAGATTCTGCAAAGTCGATACTTAAACGCACAGGGCCACCATCCTCAAAATGTTGAGAATACAGATGCCATTCCTTGTCGATTTGTGCTTTAAATACAAGATTTACTTCAGTATCACTAATTCTTTCTGTAGTAAAATCCCAATTTACAGTTTGTAATATTTGCGCTGGAAGTGTGAGACTGCTAAAAACAATCCCCATTAAAAGAATCAAAAATCTTTGTTTCATACAAATTTGTTTAGTTGCTTATAACACGATTAAAATTAGCATTATAAAAGCAAGCAAACAAAAGCTTTAACAAACAAGTAACAATATATTTAGAATCCTTAACAATTGAATTCGTAAATTAATATTACAACACGATTTCTTGATTGTTTTTATCGAAGAATTTGTAAACCAGAAGATCGTAAGATGGAATTTCACGTACTGACAACTTAATACCTAATTCGGATTGCCATTGTCTACGTAATGTTTTCCATATTCCTTTGTTGATATAAGCAGCAACAAAAGGATGTACTTTTAAGGTTAACTTCTTCTCACTTTGCTGATTAACGATCCTTGACAAATTTTGTTCAATTTGATCGGTAAGTAATACGGCTGGTGAAATCTCTCCGGTACCTTGACAAGTAGGGCACTTTTCCTGAACAGCAACATTCATTTCCGGACGAACACGCTGACGAGTGATCTGCATTAAACCAAACTTACTTAAAGGAAGAATGTTGTGTTTAGTACGATCTTTACCCATCATTTCTTTCATCTTTTCGAAAAGCTTATGACGGTTTTCGGCTGAGTGCATATCGATAAAATCGACAACAATAATACCACCCATATCACGAAGTCGCAATTGGCGGGCACATTCTTCAGCAGCAGCAAGATTTACTTCAAGAGCATTGGTTTCTTGGTCGTTTCCAGCTTTTGATCGATTACCAGAGTTCACATCGATAACATGGAATGCTTCGGTATGTTCAATGATAAGGTAAGCTCCGCTTTTAAAAGAAACTGTTTTACCAAAAGAAGATTTAATTTGTTTGTCGATACCCAATTGATCAAAAATTGGGAGTTCTCCTTTAACGTGCTTTACAATTTTTTCTTTTTCGGGAGCAATACTGGCGATATATTGTTTGATATCTTCTGCAGCTCCAGCATTGTTTACATAGATATTTTCAAACGATGAGTTTAGAATATCGCGAAGAATAGCCGTGGTACGATTCATTTCTCCTAATACCAAACTAGGAGGGTTCATATCTCTTATGTGTTCAAAACTAGTTTCCCACTTTTCAACAAGAGATCTTAATTCCTTATCCAGTTCAGCCACCATTTTACCCTCGGCAACAGTACGAACAATAACCCCATAATTTTTAGGCTTAATGCTTTGTAGCAACTGTTTAAGTC
Organism: Labilibaculum sp. DW002; assembly: GCF_029029525.1. Classification (NCBI taxonomy): domain Bacteria; kingdom Pseudomonadati; phylum Bacteroidota; class Bacteroidia; order Marinilabiliales; family Marinifilaceae; genus Paralabilibaculum; species Paralabilibaculum antarcticum. The sequence continues at coordinate 2,293,240 of NZ_JAKJSC010000001.1, forward strand.
GACTTTTTTCTTCGGTAGATTTTAATTTCTGAGAAATGGATACTTTGTCAGAAAAAGGCATTAAAACGATATTACGTCCGGCAAGTGAAATTTCTGAACACAATCGTGGGCCTTTGGTGGAAATAGGTTCTTTAGCAACCTGAACAAGAATGTATTGTCCTGATTTTAAGACATCGGTAATTTTCCCATTTTTATCGATATCCGGCTCCAGTTTCATTTTTGAAATGGACATGCCTTTGCCTTTACGGGCAATGGCTTGTTGCAAGAATTTGTTTAGAGTTAGAAACTGATGTCCTAAGTCAAGGTAGTGAAGGAAAGCATCCTTTTCATACCCAACATCAACAAAAGCAGCATTCAAACCAGGCATTATTTTTTTTACTTTACCTAGATAAATATCGCCAACTGCAAATTGTACATTACTTTTTTCTTTCGATACTTCTACCAATTGCTTGTTGTCAAGCAAAGCAATTACAATTTCGTTAGGTTGTACATCAATTACAAGTTCGTTACTCACTTGAAAACTCCTATATTAAATTCAAAAAATAGTTAATTCTTACAAATAGATAAACCTAAAGTACTAAAAAGTTCTTTAGGTTTATACATTATACTCTTACTAATAAGCGTGATAAGAATTATTTCTTCTTATGACGATTTTTTCTTAATCTCTTTTTACGCTTGTGCGTAGCCATCTTATGTCTTTTTCTCTTTTTTCCGCTTGGCATAACTTAAATATATTAAAATTTGTTTTTAAAGTCTGAGACTACTTTACGTTTGTTTTTACTTTACTTACGAAAGTCTTCGCCGGTTTAAATGACGGGATAAAGTGCTCAGGAATAATAATAGTTGTGTTTTTAGAAATGTTTCTTGCAGTTTTCTCTGCTCTTTTCTTAACGATAAAACTTCCAAAACCTCTTAAATACACGTTTTTACCTTTAACAAGTGAACCTTTGATAGTATCCATGAAGGCCTCAACAGTTTTTTGTACTGTAATTTTCTCAATTCCCGTGTTCTTAGAAATCTCGTTAACAATATCTGCTTTAGTCATCTCTTAAAAATTCTTTAATTATCAATTATATACAACAGTTTTTTCTCAAAATCAGACTGCAAATATATATGATTTCTCTTTATTAAAGAAATCGAAAGCACTATTTTTCGCAAATTTGAAAAAAAATTATTTTACACAAATATTTTAGAGATGCTTAGTAACCAAATCATAGACTGGTATTTGCAGTATAAGCGTGATTTACCATGGCGAAATACCTCAGATCCATACAAAATTTGGATTTCAGAAATCATGTTACAACAGACCAGAGTTGCTACTGCAACAGACTATTTTAATCGTTTTTTAAACCAATTTCCAACGGTATCTGACCTAGCTATGGCAGATGAACGTGAAGTTTTGAAGTTGTGGCAAGGATTAGGGTATTACTCCAGAGCTCGAAATTTGCATGCAACAGCTAAAATAATTCATACAGACTATAATGGTGTATTTCCTAATACATATAAAGACATATTAAAACTAAAAGGCATTGGGACCTATACAGCGGCGGCTATTTCTTCATTTGCATTTAATTTACCCTATGCAGCTTTAGATGGAAATGTATTTAGAGTTTTATCTAGAGTATATAGTATAGATAAACCTATAGATACTGGTGAAGGGAAAAAATTTTTCCAAGAATTGGCAACAGAAACGATGGGAAATGCTCGTCCAGAAATTTACAACCAAGCAATTATTGAATTTGGAGCCTTGCAATGTACGCCTCGAACTCCGAACTGCGTAACTTGTCCAATACAAGCTAACTGTCTGGCTTTTGGGAATGGACAAGTAGATCAATTGCCTTTAAAATCAAAACAAATTAAAACCAAAAATCGATATTTTTACTATTTGTTTCTATCTTGTGAAAATCGGTTTATTATTGAAAAGCGAGAAGGTAAAGACATTTGGAAGAACATGTATCAATACCCTTTAATTGAAAGCGATAAAGCAATTTCAACTAAAAAATTGTTGCAAACATCTAAATGGAAGGAGTTATTTGAGAATAAGGAATTGGTAATTCAATCGATATGCGAAAATGTGGTGCATAAATTAAGCCATCAAAACCTTCACACCACTATAATCCATATCAATACAGACATCGATCAACTGAAGGAAATTAAGCCTTATCAGATTATTGATTCTTCTGAAATTGAAAACTACCCATTCCCTAAGCCCATTGAGAATCACATCAATGCGACATTTGAAAATATTCCGTAAATTTTATTATGATATAAATAAAAGTTTATATCTTTATAACTATTGTTAATTAAAAAATCAAAAAATATGTCAGTAAACAAAGTAATTCTTGTTGGTAACGTGGGTAAAGATCCTGAAGTAAAATACTTCGATGACAATGTTAGTGTTTGCAATTTTCCTTTGGCAACTAGCGAAACCTACACGAAAAACAACGAAAAAGTTACACAAACAGAGTGGCACAATATTGTTCTTTGGCGAGGACTAGCTAAAGTAGCAGAAGATTACGTTAAAAAAGGAATGCAATTGTACATTGAAGGTACTCTTCGAACTCGTTCTTGGGATGACAAGGATGGTAATAAGAAATACATTACAGAAATAATGGCTACCAACATGCAAATGTTAGGTCGAAAAGGTGATAACGAAGGTGCTTCCCAAAAAGCTAGCACAGAAGCTACTCAACCTAAAGCAACTGAAGAGGCTGCAACAAGCGAAGAAACAGATGATCTTCCATTCTAAAAATTCTTCTGTAAATTAATTTATTGCAATATTGGAAACTGAAGATTTTACGAACCTATTTTTAAGCAATACTGATATTGCTTTTTACCCTATTGATATAAGTACCATTGTAAGTTTACTTATAATGGTACTTCTTTTGTTTTGCTCTGCTCTTATTTCTGGATCTGAGGTAGCATTTTTCTCACTTTCCCCTCAAAATATTAATGAGCTTGAATCGGAAGAGAATCAAAAGAATCGTAGATTATTAAAACTGTTAAGAAAACCGGAACAATTACTGGCAACCATATTAATAGCCAATAATTTTGTAAACATTGGAATCGTAATCCTATCAAGCTTTATTACCAATTCGCTTGTCGATTTTTCGAATGCTCCTACTCTTGGATTTGTAGTTCAAGTTGTGGTCATTACCTTTCTATTGCTTCTTTTTGGAGAAATCATTCCTAAGGTATATGCAACGCAAACATCTGTACGATTCTCCAAATTCATGGCTTTTCCTCTTTTTTATTTAGAGAAGTTATTCCGTCCTCTTTCTATCATTTTAATTAAATCAACTTCGATTGTAAACAAGAGTATTTCTAAAAAACAGAACATTTCGATGGTTGATCTTTCACAGGCACTTGAATTAACAGCCGATGAAATATCTGAAGAAATGGAAATTCTGGAAGGAATTGTAAACTTTGGTAATATTAATGTAGAAGAAATAATGATCTCCAGAGTTGATGCCATCGCTGTGGATCTGAAAACCAATTTTAGCAAAGTAAAATCAGTAATTATAGAGTCAGGATTTTCGCGAATTCCTGTTTTTGACGATAGCTTCGATAACGTAAAAGGAATATTGTACGTTAAAGATTTACTTCCTCATCATCACAAAGCAAATACGTTTCGTTGGCAATCCATCATTCGTCCTCCCTACTATGTTCCGGAAACGAAAAAAATTAATGACTTACTGGAAGAATTTCAGACGCAAAAAAACCACATGGCAATTGTTGTTGATGAATATGGTGGAACATCTGGAATTATTACAATGGAAGATATTCTGGAAGAAATTGTTGGTGATATTACAGATGAATCGGATGATGAAAAAGCTACTTATACTTTAGAAAAAGATGGCTCTTACCTATTCGAAGGAAAAACGTTATTAAATGATTTTTTTAAAATTGTTGATACTGAAGCTGATATTTTTGAATCAATAAAAGGCGATGCCGATACTTTAGCCGGTCTTCTTCTTGAGATTAAAGGTGAAATTCCACAAAAGAAAGAAATGTTTAAATATCAGAATCATCAGTTTATTGTTGAGGCTGTTGATAACAGACGAATTAAAAAAATTCGTTTTATTCCACCAAAAGTCAATTCGAAAAATTAATTTCGTAATAACAAACCTACAAATTGCATTATTCTTTTGTTTGAATTCAATCCTGTAATTATGAAATTTAATCGCCTAACTATATTTTTTCTACTAAGCGCATTCACTTTAGTCCTTTTGGGATGTAAAGAAAAGTATACTCCAAAGCCTAAGGCATATTATCGTATCGAATTTCCTGAAAAGGAATACCAGAATTGGAATGAATCAGCTCCTTTTAGCTTTGATCACCTCAACATTTCAACAGTTGAAAAAGATAAAGGTAAGGGAACCGAACAATATTGGTTTAATCTTCAATATCCAACTTATCATGCGACCATACACCTTAGCTATAAAAATGTAAGTGGTAATCTGGAAGAGTACCTTGAAGATTCACGAAAAATGGCTTACAAACATTCAATCGTAGCTGATGCCATTGCCGAGCAGGTTTATTTTAATCCTGAAGAAAAAGTATACGGAATGGTTTATCGAATAAAAGGAAATGCTGCTTCTTCTCTTCAATTTGTTGCTACTGATAGCACAAAACATTTTTTAAGAGGCGCACTTTATTTTCAAGAGCATCCCAATCAAGATTCTCTTGCTCCTGTTATTAAATACATCGATAAAGATGTTGTTCGTCTTTTGGAAACTTTAAAGTGGAAATAAGCTAAGTCGTTATGCCAATCTGCCAACAATTAGATATAAATAAGGATTGTACTTTACTTATTTGGAATGTAAGTGAACCTTTAGATGAATTGCTGCAACAAGTAACTTTAACTATTGATGAACAAGCTAAGCTTAATTCATTTGGAAGTAAGTCTCGCAAATTAGAATTTGTTGCAACTCGATGTTTAGTGCAATTAAGCTTGGGAGCAGATGTGAGAATAATGAATGATGAACACGGTAAACCTCATCTTCTTAATTCTGATCTTGCAATCAGCATTTCTCATACCAAATCCTACGTTGGCATTCTTTTAGGAAAGAATCATTCTGTTGCTCTAGATATGGAATACCTATCGGATCGTGTTGAACGAATCGCTTCTCGCTTTTTATCCGAAAAGGAATTAAATAGCATCGCAAATGAGAATAGAATATTGCATTTATACCAACACTGGTGTGCTAAAGAATGTCTGATTAAACTCTATGGTAAAAAGGATGTTCATTTAATAGACGAACTTAAAGTTGATCCTTTTTCTCCTAGTGATATTTCATTTACAGGTGAAGTTTGCAGATTAGATTTTTCGGAAAAATATACTTTTCAATTCTTGCAGTTCGATGGACAGCTTTTGGTTTATGCCACAAAAAAAGCTAGCAATTAATATTACTAGCTTCCTTTCGTTTTTTTGTTTCCTATTGAATTAATTCTTCTATTGGATTTCCATCACATCCTGATGGAATTGAAATGTTCAAGAAGCTAGAAATGGTAGGAACAATATCTTCTATTAATATAGATCTTGAAATCGTTGCTCTTTTAATTTTCCAGCCATACCAAAACAGTGGAACCTGATTTGTATAGGAGTATTGCGCTATTTGATCTCGTTCATCCTTTACTTTATGCATCCAACCTGGCTCTAAAGTAATCATCACATCACCCGAGCGTTTTTGATTAAAAGAGCGCTGAACCTTTTGCAAAATACCATGCGTGTAATTGGCATTAACCAAACTATTAGCTGTAGTTGTTGTTGCAACACCTGTAAATTGAATTAAAAAACTAGCTGCTTTTACCTGTAAATCGATTACTGAAAGCTTCGAATCTTCAATTAACTGATGGTTCAAATAAATTTGCTGAGAATCATATCCTAAAATCCATTCTCCATTTCCATATAAAATATTGAAGTACGATTTTAAAAGTGCGATTGCATTATAAGTACTAAAATATCCATTAGGTATGTTTTGCTTCGTTAAATTTTCTGGTGTATAATTTGCCGATTGATCTGCTGTGACAAAAAGCAATACATTTTCCATTCCAATTTGTTCATCTAAAAAATTAAGAAAATGTTCTATTTCTTGATCTAAACGAATAAAATTATCAACCATCTCTGGAGCAAAAGGTGATAATTCTCTATGCTTTTGATCCAAACAAGAAAAGGTCATCGCTAAAAAATCAGCATCGTCATCTTTTCCCAAATTCTCATTTATAATTGAAGCAATGGCAAAATCTTTAACCAACATATTACCAAAAGGTGTTGATTTAATTGCCTTGTAACCACGTTCTCTTTTTTCTTTATTTAAATCGTAGAAAAACTCATTGTTCAAACCTACTTTTCCAAGTAATTTATCCGATGAACTAGGTGCTTTTCCACCATCAAACGGCGTCCAAACTCTATTTAAATAAAAATCAGCAAATTTTTTCTCATTGAATTCATTCACCCAATTGTATAGTGTATCCTGATAATAACTAGAAGTGATAAATTTTCCTGAAAGATCATCCATCCAATAAGCTCCATCCGCCGCATGTCCTGCTGAATACAAAGCTGATTCACAATTTAAGGCAACACCTACAACCCTTGAATGAGTATTAAACAATTTAATTTCATCGCCCAATGTAGATGCTAACAATTTTTTAGGAGAGCTGCCTTTTTCCTTCGATTTTATCCCAACCAGTTTTTCCTGTGCATCTTCCTTAGCCATTTCTAGTTCGCCAGAAAGTCTACTGTACCATCCGTTGGAAACAATTCCATGATAAGCTGGAGGTGTTCCTGTAAAAATAGAGGCATGATCTGGCCCTGTTTGGGAATATAGGTAACTGAATTTAGCATTTTTGCAATAAGTTCCCTGATTCATCAATCGCTTAAAACCACCATCACTTAGCAAGTTTGAATAGCGAAAGAAATAATCTGATCGTAGATGATCAATTACGATTCCAACAACAAGCTTTGGTTTTTCCGATGGTATTTTTCTTGTTCTTTGAGCATTTGAAAATTGCACTGTAAGCAGTAATACTAAAAATATAAGGGTCCCAAATCTTTTACTCATCATCAATCTTGTTGCGGTTTTAATTCTTCGCCACAAATATAATGGATTCGAATTGATTAAAAAGTAATTGGACTTTGATATATTGGATTCTTTTAACGGCCAGAATAAAAAGAAATCGCTCAATTCAATTATTTACTCTGAGCTTGATAGCGAATTACATCAACTTGTTCCATAGTAATCATTCCTCCACCTCCCGATTTTTCAATCAGTAATTCAAGAATGTGCAAATAGCCATTTACTTTATCTTCGGAGTCAACAATTTCTATTATAATTGGCAAATCATCCGATAAGCTGAAAATCTTAGAGGTATGTATTCGTGAATTGGCTCCATAAGACATGATACCCCTATGAACCGTTGCTCCTGCTAATCCATATTTCTTTGCTCCATAAACAATTGCCTCGTACAATGGTCTTTGGTAAACACGATCTGCTTCACCAACAAATACACGTAATAACTTTGCTTTCCCCTTCAATCTCATATCGCCAATTTTGGTTGCTCCGATAGGAGAATCAAGAAAAACTTGAATTACTACCTAAAACAACTTGTGAATTTGTGTGCCGAAGTAAACTGCCAATAGCCCTAAGAATACGCTTCCTCCCACATATATAGAAAGATACAAAAATCCGCTATCTTTTAAAAGGTTCAGATTATCAAAAGCAAATGAAGAAAAAGTGGTAAAACCACCACAAAAACCTACCGTAAGAAACATTCTCATTTCAGGGCTAACAAGATTGTCGCGTTCGGCTAAAGAATAAATTACTCCAATAATAAAACTACCTACAATATTTACAGTCATTGTTCCAATGGGGAAAATGGTGTCGAAAAGACGATGTAATCCTTGTCCAACCAAATATCGGGATACACTTCCTAAAAATCCTCCCAATCCGATTAACAACATTGTACGAAGCATGCGGTATAGATAATAAAATGAATAATTTAAAAATTAGTAACAAGTATAAAGATACTATTCTTGAGTAATATCAAAAATGTCAAAAAAAATGGCTGTTCAAATTGAACAGCCATCTATATTTTTTATTCGAATCAATTATACATTGAAACGGAAATGCATAATATCACCATCCTGAACGACATATTCTTTCCCTTCTACATTCATTTTACCAGCTTCTTTACAAGCATTTTCAGATCCTAAGTTAGAGAAGTCTTCGTATTTGATAACCTCTGCACGAATAAATCCTTTCTCGAAATCAGTGTGAATAACTCCGGCAGCCTGAGGAGCTTTAGCACCTTTAGGATAAGTCCACGATCTAACTTCTTTAACACCTGCAGTAAAATAGGTTTCAAGTTCAAGAAGGCTAAATGCAGCTTTAATTAGCTTATTAACTCCTGGCTCTTCAAGACCAAGATCCTCCAGGAACATTTGTTTTTCTTCGTATGATTCTAGTTCTGCAATATCAGCTTCAATACCAGCACCTACAATTAAAACTTCGGCATTTTCATCTTTTACAGCTTCTTTAACAGCTTCAACGTGAACATTCCCATTTGTTACAGATGCTTCGTCAACATTACAAACGTATAGTACAGGTTTTGTTGTTAATAAATGAAGATCTTTTGTTACCAGTTCCTCAGCTTCACTAAGTTCTACTACTCGAGCTGATTTACCTTGCATTAAGACTTCCTGATAACGCTCAAGAACCTCAACTAATTTTTTAGCTTCAGGGTTTTTACCAACTTTCGCAAGTTTCGCAGCTTTTTGCAATCTTGTTTCTACAGTCTCAAGATCTTTTAACTGCAATTCCATATCAATGGTTTCTTTGTCACGAATTGGATCAACCGAACCATCTACGTGGACAATGTTTCCATCTTCGAAACAACGTAAAACGTGAATAATTGCATTGGTTTCACGAATATTTGTTAAGAATTTATTTCCTAATCCTTCACCTTTACTAGCACCTTTTACCAATCCAGCTATATCAACAATCTCCATTACTGAAGGCTGCACCTTTTGTGGCTGTACCAATTCTGTTAATCTGATCAAACGGTCATCAGGTATAGTAATTACACCTACATTAGGCTCGATAGTACAAAAAGGGAAATTTGCCGACTGTGCTTTTGCATTCGACAAACAATTAAACAAAGTGGATTTTCCAACATTTGGTAATCCAACGATTCCACACTGTAATGCCATGTTATATTTTATTTATTAATTTGCTGAGTTTCAAAAAATCTGTGCAAAAGTACATTTAAAATTTCGATGTGCCAATTTTCGTGATTTTTCTAATTAATAATTGTTAATAAATCACAATCAAAAGAAGTTCTAAAATTCATTCCTTATCTTATTAGTAGATTTAAGAAACAAGAATAAAATGTACCGAAAGATTCAATTTATCCTTTTATTAATTTTTATAAGCACTTGGAACCTTCACGCGCAGGATCCGAACTTTAGTGGGTATGGAAAAATTGATCGACATGCTAAAAGGGCTCCTGACAGTATTTGCAATAACTTAACTTTTCTACACAAGTATCTTGTTTCAGCAGCAGAAACTGATGAAGAGAAAATTCGTGCTTTTTACATCTGGATTATCAAGAATATAAAATACAAAGATCAAATAGAGTTAAAGTACAATTCGGATGTTCTTTTTTACATGGGTTCTAACAATTGTTCTTCTCCTGTATGTGTACTTAGCAGGAAACAAGCAGTTTGCGAAGGCTTTTCTAAAATATTTGAATATTTCTGCCAACAATCTGGCATCGAAGCCTATTCTATTGGTGGGTACATCTCAAAAAATGGTGTTCTTCAAGATCGTGCAACACACTCTTGGAATTTGCTTAAAATAAACGGAACCTGGCGTTTTTTTGACCTAAGTTGGGCATATGCAACTCTTCGTTACACAGGAATAAAAAGTAGTACAAATGAATTTTTTATGGTTGAACCTGAGCAATTTATTTTAACTCACCTGCCTTTAATTCCAATGTGGCAAGTTTTAGAATCACCAATTACAATAGAAACCTTTAATCAAGGAGATTCTAAAATTATAGAACAACTTGCTTCAGCTCCTCAAAACTATTCCTTTACAGATAGCATTGCAGCTTTCAAACTACTCCCACAATATAAGAAAAGGTTAAAAACAGCTGACGAAATCTTTAAAACAAATCCTTCAAACAAATTTAATCGAGCAATAGAATATTATAGATTTGCCCAAATAGCAGTCAATTTTGATAGCGAAATTACACCTCTCATTTATTACAAATTAATAAGAGCACAAGAAAAAATTAAAGTAGCCATTGACTTGTTTCAAACAAGTGATGATATTTCGTCAAAGATTATGTATTTGCATTCAAAAGATCTTTTAAAATTGATTAATAGATTACTCGATTCTGCTAGCTCAGATATAATATATTTGAAATAATTCATTATCATTTTAATTGGTCAAATCTAATACATAACTTTAGGTTTTCTAACTCTAAACTTTTGGCTCTTGAAATTCTATCTTAAATTTATCCTAATTGGTCTGATTGGCTTACTTTGTACAAAACAGAATTATGCCCAGCATCGTTCTCCTCAAAAGCAAGAGAAAACAAGAATCTTGTTTATTTTCGATGCATCTCAGAGTATGAATGGCTATTGGGAAGAATCAAAAAAGATCAATATAGCTCGTAAGTTTTTAATTCGAATGATTGATAGCTTGGAAACCCAACAAAATGTTGAAATGGCTTTAAGAGTATATGGCCATCAAAGTGTTGTTCCTCCTCAAGATTGCAGTGATACCAGATTAGAGGTTCCATTTAAGGCAGGAAATGCTGGTGAAATAAGGCAGACTCTTCGTTACATTACACCGAAAGGAACTACTCCAATTGCTCACTCACTTGAATTAGCTGCTAAGGATTTTCCTGAAATAAACAATCAAACCAGAAATGTAATAATTTTAATTACAGATGGTGTTGAGGCATGTGATGGAGATCCTTGTGCCGTATCTTTAGGTCTTCAGAAAAAAGGAATATTCTTGAAACCATTTATTATAGGAATAGGCTTAGATGTTAATTTCAAAAATAGCTTTGAATGCATTGGGAACTATTTAGAAGTTAAAAAGGAAGAGAAATTTGGAGGAACCTTAGAATATGTAATCTCCCAAGTTTTAAATAAAACGTCGGCACAAATTAATTTAATCGATGCCAATGGCTCTCCTACCGAAAGTGACGTTCCAATGACATTCTATAATACTACATCTGGAAAAGTTAGGTATCAATTCATGCACACAATGAATGCAAAAGGAAATCCAGATACTTTATATTTAGATCCTTTATTAACCTACAACATCACAATTCACACTATACCAGAATTGCATCGCGACAGCGTTATTATTAATGGTGGAAAACATACGGCTATTGGTTTTGATGCTGCGCAAGGAATGCTAAAAATTAGCTCTCCTAGAACGACTCTTTATAAAAACTTACAAATTCTTATCAAAAAGAATCAAAAAACAATCAACATTCAAACGCCAAATCAGGTAGGTAAATACTTATGCGGAAAATACAATTTAGAAATTTTGACTTTGCCAAGAATATCAATTCCTAATGTTGAAATAAACCAAAGTAAAACAACATCCATTGCAATTCCGCAACCAGGACTGGCAACTATTTTTAAACCAACCGTTGGGCCGTGCACGCTATTTGTGCAAAAAGATGATAAATTAGAATGGGTTTACAACATCCCTGAAAAAAATATACGAGAAACTTTAACCTTGCAGCCAGGCACTTATCATCTTATTTTTAGAAATAAAAATGCCTACCTATCTCAAAGTTCACGTAAAGCAAGTTTTGTAATCACATCTGGCAAATCAATACCAGTAAGATTGTAATTATATTGATTTACAATATTCTAATTATATCAGCATTAATCATTTTTTAGTCTATTTAGAAGCGTTTCCATGATGTCAAAAGGCATTTTTGTATATCTTTGCATCCATTAATAAAACCTTACCAAGTTTTTATAATCTAAAATCTCATTTTCAAAAATGGAGCCAAAAGAAATGGACAAACAAGTGGAATTATCGGTAACTGATATGGCATCGGATAATATTCGAATTTTATCAGCTGCTATGGTTGAAAAAGCAAAATCCGGACACCCTGGTGGTGCAATGGGTGGAGCTGATTTTGTAAATGTACTCTTCTCGGAATTCTTAAATTTCGACCCAACTGACATGAAATGGGCGAATCGTGATCGTTTCTTTCTTGACCCAGGTCATATGTCACCAATGTTGTATTCTATTTTAAGTCTGACAGGCAATTACAGCATGGATGATTTGAAAAACTTCAGACAATGGGGTAGTGTAACTCCTGGTCACCCTGAAGTTGATCAAGATAGAGGTGTTGAAAATACATCGGGTCCATTAGGACAAGGACATACAATGGCGGTAGGTGCTGCTATTACTGAACGTTTCCTTTGTTCTCGTTTCGGCGAGTGGATGGCTCATAAAACTTATACTTTTATCTCTGATGGTGGTATCCAGGAAGAGATCGCTCAAGGTGCTGGTCGTATTGCAGGTACTTTAGGATTGAGTAATTTGATCATGTTTTATGATGCAAATAACATTCAATTATCAACAAAAGTTGAAGAGGTAACTTGCGAAGATACAGCTAAAAAATACGAAGCTTGGGGATGGTATGTGATTACTATCAACGGTAACGATGCTGGTGAAATTCGTGCTGCACTTAAAGCTGCAAACAAAGAAACTGAGCGTCCAACTCTTATTATTGGTAAAACATTAATGGGTAAGGGTGCTGTTGATGCTGACGGATGTAGTTTTGAAAATATGGTGTCGACTCATGGTCAGCCATTGGGAGCTGCAGGTGCATCGCTAGCTAAAACAATTGAGAATCTTGGTGGTAAGGCTGAAGAGCCATTCCAAATTTTCCCGGAAGTTGAAGCTTATTACAAAGAAGTATTAGCAAAGAAAACTGCTGCTGCTGCTGTTAAGAAGGCTGAACAAGCTGAGTGGGCTAAGGCAAATCCGGAATTGGCTTCTAAGCTAGAGAACTTCTTCAAAATGGAAGCTCCAGAAATTGATTATGAAGCAATCGCTCAGAAAGAAGGCGTAGCAACTCGTGCTGCTTCTGCTGCTGTTTTAGCTGAGTTGGCTAATAAGGTTGATAACATGATTGTTTCTTCTGCTGACTTAAGTAACTCTGATAAAACAGATGGTTTCCTTAAACAGACAAAAGCATTAGTTAAAGGTGACTTCTCTGGAGCATTCCTTCAGGCAGGTGTTGCTGAGTTAACTATGGCATCTATTTGTAATGGTATTGCATTGCACGGTGGTGTTTGGGCAGCTTGTGCTACTTTCTTTGTATTTTCTGATTATATGAAGCCAGCGGTTCGTCTATCTGCATTGATGGAAGTTCCGGTAAAATATATTTGGTCTCACGATGCTTTCCGTGTAGGAGAGGATGGACCAACGCATCAGCCAATTGAGCAAGAAGCTCAAATTCGTTTGATGGAACAAATTAAAAATCACTCTGGAGAGATGAGTCTATTGGCTCTTCGTCCTGCTGATGCTTTGGAAGCTTCTGTAGCTTGGAAAATGGCTATGGAGAATACTAAGACTCCAACAGCTCTTATCATGTCTCGTCAGAACATTAAAGATCTTCCTTCAAAAGGGAATCGTTACGAAGAGGCTTTACAAGCTCAAAAAGGTGCCTACATTGTGGAGCAACCTACTTCAACGCCTGATATAATTCTTTTAGCTAGTGGTTCTGAGGTTTCAACTCTTGTAGCTGGAGCTGAATTGTTACGTGCAAAAGGAAACTTGAATATTCAGATTGTATCTGTTATCTCTGAAGGTTTATTCCGTCAGCAATCTGCAGAATACCAAGCTGAAGTTCTTCCCGCTGGAATTCCTACATTAGGATTAACTGCAGGTTTACCTGTAACTCTACAAGGATTAGTTGGAGCAAATGGTAAGTCAGTTGGTTTAGACCATTTCGGTTATTCAGCACCAGCAAGCGTGCTTGACGAGAAGTTTGGTTTTACTGCTGAGAATGTTGTAAAAGAAGTATTATCTCTACTTCAAAAATAATATACAATACACTTCTAAAAATCCGGAATCAAATCGATTCCGGATTTTTTTTTGATCCTAATTTAAACCTTTTGAAAAGAAACTAGTCTTACCTAACGCATAACAAAAGTGAAATAGCTATTTTTAAACAACATTAATGGAATGCTAATTGATGAATAAATCAGACGAAGAAATATTACAGCTTTTCCGCAATAAGTCAACCCAAAGTCAGGCATTTGGTCTTTTGCTTAAGAAATATCAGGAGCGCTTGTATTGGCAGATTCGAAAAATCGTTATTTCACACGACGATACTGATGATGTTCTTCAAAATACTTGCGTGAAAATATGGAAGGGCTTAGGGAATTTTCATTCGAAGTCTCAATTGTTTACATGGATGTATCGGATTTCAACGAACGAAGCATTAAGTTTCTTGAAGGATAAGCAGCGTAAGAGTTTTGGATCTGGAAATGGAGAGCTTGAAGAATTATTATTGGCAAGTTTAGAAAGTGATCCATATTTTGATGGGGATCACGCACAGCTAGAATTACAAAAAGCCATTGTACAGTTGCCTGAAAAACAACGTTTGGTTTTTAATATGAAATATTTTGATGAGATGAAGTACGATGAGATTTCAGGAATTCTTCAAACTTCAGTAGGAGCTCTTAAGGCATCTTATCATCATGCTGTTAAGAAAATTGAATCGATGTTAAAACTAAACGAAGTCTAAATTAAACCAATTAAAATTCCGACAGTCTAAAGAATATAACTGTCTTGAATAATATTTCAAATATGAAAAAGGATCAGCCATTTAAAGTTCCCGAAGATTACTTTGAAAATTTAAGTGATCGTATTCAGGAGAAGATCGAATTAGAAGAGAATCCTAAAAAAAGGATGCTTCAGGTATTGAAGCCATACGTTTGGATGGCAGCAAGTATTATTGGAATTGTTATTATTGCTAAAGTTGTATTAACAAATTCGGTAGACCCAAATTATAAGATCCAACAATATTCTCAATCAGAAATAAGTATCGATACACAAAGTGTAATTGTAAATACCGATGACTTAAACTGGTTTTCGGATGAAGAAGAACTAACATCGGAAGAAATTATTGAATATTTATCGGATTATGATATTGAAACAGAAACACTACTAGCAAATTTATAATAACTGAACTATGAACCGAATCGTAATCACTTTATTGCTTTTTATATTCGTAAGCTCATCATCTTTCGCTCAAGAACGTAATGGAGAAGGACGCGAAAAAATGAGAAGTAGAATCGAGGCTCAGAAGATCTCTTATATCACTCAAAAACTAGATTTAAGTCCTAAAGAAGCTCAACAATTTTGGCCATTGTACAATGAGCTAGAGAAAAAGAAACACGATATTCGTGTTAGAAGTAAAATTCTCTTTAAAAAATTATATCGCGGAAAAGATTCTATTCCTGAAGAAGAACTTCTGAAAATTAGCGATAATCTAATCGATCTTCGATTGGAAAATGTACAGCTTGAAAAAAGTTATCACATTGAATATAAAAAGATACTACCTGCCAAAAAGATTCTTGATCTTTATCATACCGAAAAACAGTTTCAAGGAATGCTATTGAGGCAGATAAAAGAAAAAGGTAGACGACAACACGGTAAATAAAATTAAAAAGGCTGTTATTTTTCAATAACAGCCTTCTTTATATCTCGTTGGACATTAATCCTACTTCAATTTTTCAACCAATTGATCAGGAGTTAGCTTTGTTTGCTCTCCTGAATCCATATCTTTTAAGCTTAATAAACCTTCTTCCATTTCCGTTTCGCCTACCATAATTACAAAAGGAATATGCTTATCATTAGCATAATTCATTTGTTTTTTCATTTTAGCTGAACCAGGGAAAATCTCAGACTTCACTCCATTTGCTCTTAAGTGTGCTAAAATTGGCAAACAATATTTTTCTTCTTTCTCACCAAAGTTCACAAACATCACCTTGGTTGTATTTACTGTTTCAGCTGGGAAACGCTCCATTTGCTCCAATACATCGTAAATACGATCGGCTCCAAACGAAATACCAACACCCGAAACATCTTTTAGTCCGAAAATACCTGTTAAGTCATCGTAACGACCACCACCTGTAATACTTCCGAATTCCATATCTTTCGACTTAACTTCGAAAATGGCACCCGTATAGTAGTTCAACCCACGAGCAAGAGTCAAGTCTAACTCGACTTCTGTCGTTACATCAAGATCTGCAAGGTAATTGAATACAGTTTCCAATTCTTCAATACCTTTCATACCAACTTCTGATGCAGAAAGAACTTCTTTCAGCTTGGCAAGTTTCTCGGTATTCGTTCCCGATAAAAGAATAATAGGCTGAAGTGTATCAATCGCTTCCTGTGGAATGCCTTTCTCAAACATTTCCTTGTTCACATTATCCAAGCCAATTTTATCCAGCTTGTCAATGGCAACAGTGATATCGATAATTCTATCTGCCTCGCCAATAATTTCGGCAATACCCGCAAGAATTTTACGGTTATTTAGTTTCACCAATACGTTTAGCTTTAAACGCTTGTAAACTTCATCAACAATCTGAATTAATTCAACCTCATTCAAGAGAGAATTGCTACCAACCACATCAACATCGCACTGATAGAACTCGCGATAACGTCCTTTTTGCGGACGATCGGCTCTCCAGACGGGCTGAATTTGATAACGCTTAAAAGGGAAAGAAATATCGTTGCGATGCTGCACAACGTAACGTGCAAAAGGAACCGTAAGATCATATCTTAATCCTTTTTCAGCTATTTTTGTGGTTAACTTTACTGAGTTCTTTTCGCGAAACTGATCTTCGTTAACTTTCGAAATAAAATCTCCTGAGTTTAAAACCTTGAATAGTAACTTATCTCCTTCTTCACCATACTTACCCATTAGAGTAGATAAATTCTCCATCGATGGTGTTTCGATGGGCATAAAACCATAGAGTTGAAACACCTCTTTAATGGTATCGAATATATAATTTCGCTTCACCATTTCAACAGGTGAGAAATCTCTCGTTCCCTTAGGAATTGACGGTTTTTGAGCCATTGTAATTCTTTATTTTGGTTAATTTTTTCAGAGCTACAAAATTATGAAATTATTTGAGAGAAACCACAGCTTTTTACTGCGAACTATTCACTTCAATATATTAACTTATTTATGAGTCTATTTTTAAGGTAAGATAAAGTAATAATTAGGTATGTATTTGCTAGCTCTTTTTTATACGTCTGAGTATGTTCGCAAAAAAATCAACCAGAATACCTAAAACAAAAGGGTAATGCCACAATTCTATCTTCAAAACAATTAGAAGAAATACCGATAGCAAGAATAAGACATTTACAGCAAGTTTTAAATATTCGAATGTTGTCCATTCTTTTACGCTCTTATAAAACAACATTTTTATTTGAACACCTGAATAAAGAACCATTCCTATTGCAAAAATTACATCTCCGAAAGGCAATTGTTTAATTAAACGGTAGCCACCTAAAAAAACGAAGACAATCCCAATAAAGTAGATTGTCTTGTATATAGAAAATGATTTCATTCTATCATTTTATAAAATTAATACTAAGCGGATATTGGTAATCCTCACCGTTTAAAGTTTTAACGATAGCCAAAACAACAAAGATCAAATTTAGCAAAGCTAGCCCAATTAGCAGTAAAATCCCGATTCCTACAATCACCAATATAGCAGACACAAATATATATATGCTCATTGAAATTTGAAAATTTAGAGATTTTTTGCCTTCTCTATCTACCAATTCAGAAGAATCTTTTTTCATTGACCACAAAATAAGTGGGCCAACCACGTTACCAAAAGGAATAATTACTCCAGAGAAAGAGGCCAAATGGCAAAACATAGCCCAATTACGTTCATCAGATGAATTTGCAAATTGATTCATTTAATTCTGTTTAAGTGAATATTTATATTGTGTATTAAGTTACAAAAATAAGGGAAGAGATTCAATTGAAACCCTTCCCTTTTTAACAGTTAATCAGCGATGAGTTTCTTATATCGAATACGCTTAGGTCCTTCGTCACCTAATCGTTTCTTTCTGTTTATTTCATAATCGCTGTAACCACCTTCAAAAAAATGAACATGAGAATCACCTTCGAAAGCAAGAATATGCGTTGCAATTCTATCCAGGAACCAACGGTCGTGAGAAATAACTACAGCACAACCTGCAAAGCTCTCTAAACCTTCCTCAAGTGCACGAAGCGTATTTACATCAATATCATTGGTTGGCTCATCGAGAAGTAATACATTGGCTTCTTCCTTAAGTGTAAGGGCCAGGTGTAAACGGTTACGTTCACCACCCGAAAGCACACCACATTTTTTCTCCTGATCGGCGCCAGCAAAGTTGAAACGTCCCACATAGGCACGAGCGTTAATTTGTCTTCCTCCAACATTAATCAAATCACCACCACCTGAGATAACTTCATAAACCGATTTATCCGGATCAATATCTGCATGTTGCTGATCAACATAACCTACCTTCACTGTTTCACCCACCTCGAATGTTCCTTTGTCAGGTGTTTCAAGATCCATAATCATTCTGAAAAGTGTGGTTTTACCCGCACCATTGGGTCCTATAACACCTACAATACCTGCTGGTGGCAATTCGAATTCCAAATCTTCATAAAGCAATTTGGTTCCGTATCCTTTTGATACGCCTTGTACTTGAATCACCTTATTACCCAAACGTGGTCCGTTAGGAATAAAGATCTCCAACTTTTCTTCTTTCTGCTTCAAATCTTCGTTCATCATGTTGTCGTAAGCATTCAGACGAGCCTTATTTTTCGCCTGACGTGCCTTTGGTGCCATACGCACCCACTCCAACTCACGCTCAAGCGTTTTACGACGCTTACTAGCCGTTTTCTCTTCCATTTCCATGCGCTTGGTCTTCTGATCCAGCCATTCGCTATAGTTTCCTTTCCAGGGAATACCTTCTCCACGGTCAAGTTCAAGAATCCAACCTGCTACATTATCTAAGAAATAACGGTCGTGAGTAATACTGATAACCGTTCCTTTGTACTGGGCAAGATGCTGCTCCAACCACTCTACCGATTCAGCATCCAAGTGGTTAGTTGGTTCATCAAGAAGTAGAATATCTGGTTCCTGCAATAACAATCGGCATAAGGCAACACGACGACGCTCACCTCCTGAAAGGTTTCTAACTGAGGCATCTCCTTCGGGACAACGCAAAGCATCCATTGCTCGCTCTAATTTGGTATCAAGGTTCCAAGCATCAAAATGATCAATTTTTTCCTGTAGATCTGCTTGCTCATCCATTACGGCTTGCATCTTATCAGGATCTTCTAATACATCAGGATCAGCAAACTTCAAGTTAACTGCTTCGTAAGCTGCCAGGCAATCTACAATCTCCTGTACACCTTCTTCTACAATCTCTCTTACCGTTTTGTTATCATCCAATTCAGGCTCCTGAGCCAAATAACCAATATTGTGATCTTTCGACCATACAACGTGACCATCAAACGATGGCTCAACACCTGCAATAATCTTAAGTAAGGTTGACTTACCCGATCCATTTAAACCGATAATACCAATCTTTGCCCCATAAAAGAAAGAAAGGTTAATATTATTCAATACTTTTTTTTGCGATGAGAACGTTTTACTAACACGATCCATCGAAAAGATAATCTTCTTATCGTCTGCCATTATATATACATTATTTATTTTTTACAATTTCTTACTTCTGCAAAAATAGAAAATTTGCTTCGATAATTTAGATATTCATTTCCACTTTAGAACTATTAATATCTAGACAGATAGATATACTCATCAATAATCTAATGTGAAATTGAACAATTCTATTTTTTATTATAGTTAAAAATCCCTACTTTTAATTATCAAAATATGGGGCTATTATGGAGAAGACTGCAAATAAAAAACTTTCTGAATTACTAGAACGAATAGGCATAGAGACTAAGAAGAAAATATTCTGGGAAGAAACTATTGACTCTTCTGTTGTTGTAAAAACGCATCCGAACAAAAGAAACATTCCTATAAAAGAAGCTAAAGTTCTTTTGGTAGAAGATCAGCCAAGCAATAGAAAAACTATTGAAGTTTTCTTAAAACAAAAAGTAGCTAAGGTGGATATCGCTGAAAATGGTAAACAAGCGGTAGAACTTTTTGCAAAAGAACAATACGATATTGTCTTAATGGATTTACAAATGCCAATTATGGGTGGAATAGAAGCTTCTTTGAGAATTCGCAAAATAGAAGAAGATCGTGATTTCTCTATTCCAATTATTGCCTTTACCGCAAACTTTTATTCTGATGATAAGGAAATTTCAATTGAAGTAGGTATGAACGCTTATTTATCCAAACCATTTCAATCAAAAACTTTATTTGCCTTGATGCAAGAATACATTTAGTAAATTTCACATATAAAAAAAAGGGATCTGAAAAGATCCCTTTTTTGTTTTTATAAAATATGGATTAACATCCAAATTTAGCGTTAGCTCCCAATTCTTCTTCAATACGAAGTAATTGATTGTACTTAGCCATACGGTCAGAACGGCTCAAAGAACCAGTTTTAATCTGTCCGGCATTTGTAGCAACAGAAATGTCAGCGATAGTAGCATCTTCAGTTTCACCAGAACGGTGAGAAGTTACTGAAGTATAACCCGCACGGTGAGCCATTTCAATAGCATTTAACGTCTCAGTTAAAGTACCAATTTGGTTTACCTTAATCAAGATAGAGTTAGCAGCCTTAAGCTCGATACCTTTAGCTAAGTAGTCAACGTTAGTTACGAATAAATCGTCACCTACGATCTGACACTTGTCACCGATAAGAGCATTTAAAGCAACCCATCCATCCCAGTCACCTTCGTCCATACCATCTTCGATAGAATCAATTGGGTACTTAGCGATTAACTCAGCTAAATAAGCAGCTTGTTCTTCAGAGTTTCTCTTAGCTCCGTTTGGCTCAAAAATGCTATAGTCATATACACCATCCTTGAAAAACTCAGAAGCAGCACAGTCCATTGCGATAGAAACATCACCACCATCTTCTTTACGACCAGGCTTGTAACCAGCGTTTTTAACAGCAGTAAGGATACACTCGATAGCTTCTTCAGTACCACCCAACATTGGAGCGAAACCACCTTCGTCACCTACAGCAGTAGAAAGATTTTTACCTTTAAGTACTTTAGCAAGAGCGTGAAATACTTCAGCACCCATTCTTAAAGCCTCACGGAAAGATGGAGCACCAATAGGACGAATCATGAACTCCTGGAATGCGATAGTCGCATCAGAGTGAGATCCACCATTAATGATGTTCATCATAGGAACCGGAAGAACGTTAGCATTAGCTCCACCGATATAACGGTACAATGGTAACTCAGAGTATGCAGCAGCGGCTTTAGCAGCAGCCAAAGATACACCTAACATAGCATTAGCACCTAATTTTGATTTTGTTTTAGTACCGTCAAGAGCGATCATTGCCTTATCGATAGCAACTTGGTTAGTTGCATCCATACCGATTAAAGCAGGAGCGATAACGTTATTCACGTTTTCAACAGCTTTTAACACACCTTTTCCTAAGTAACGTGACTTATCACCATCACGAAGCTCCAAGGCTTCATTTTCACCTGTAGAAGCTCCGGAAGGAACACCAGCGCGTCCCATATAACCACTTGCAAGTGTTACTTCTACTTCGATAGTTGGATTTCCACGTGAGTCAAGAATCTCACGACCGTGAATCTTTACAATTTCTGACATAACTTACGTATTAAAAAAATTATAATAGTAACAATTTTACTTCTTTATTTTCAACCCTAAATTTCGGTAAATTAATGCAATAAACTGGTATGAAGTATTCTAAAACATACCAAATATTTTACGCAAACGTTGGAAAAATCTTTAGGGCATTAAAAAAGGGATAAAGTTAGACTTTATCCCTTTTGATATTGTAGAAGGAAGTTCTATTTTTCTTCCTTGTTAGTTGTATCCTCAGCAGTTTTTGGAGTCTCTTCAGACTTCGCTTCTGCTTTAGTTTCTTCTACAGTTTCTGTTGTTGCTTGCGCTTCAACAGTTTTTGCAGAACTACGTCTTCTACGTGTAGTTTTCTTAACTTCAGCTTTTTTCTCTGTTACGTAAGTCTCATTGAAATCAACTAGCTCGATAATACACATTTCTGCGTTATCTCCTAAACGATTTCCTGTCTTAAGAATACGAGTGTAACCTCCGTTACGAGTCGCAACCTTAACTGAAACTTCTCTGAACAACTCAGTAACGGCTTCTTTTTGCTTTAAGTAGCTAAAAACAACACGTCTTGAGTGAGTAGTATCTTCCTTACTTTTAGTAATCAATGGCTCTACATACATTTTTAAAGCTTTAGCTTTAGCAGTAGTTGTACTGATTCTTTTGTGTAAGATTAAAGAAGACGCCATATTTGAAAGCATAGCCTTTCTGTGGGCAGCTTTTCTTCCTAGGTGATTGAATCTTTTTCTATGTCTCATTTTACCTTATTCCTTATCTAATTTATACTTAGAAATATCCATACCGAAAGTAAGATTCAATGACTCTAATAAGTCATCAAGCTCGGTTAAGGACTTCTTACCAAAGTTTCTAAATTTCAATAGGTCGTTTCTGTTGAATTGAACTAATTCTCCTAATGTATCAACATCAGCAGCTTTCAAGCAGTTCAATGCTCTAACAGAAAGATCCATGTCTACCAATTTAGTCTTAAGAAGTTGACGCATGTGCAATACTTCTTCATCAAACTCTTCGTTTGCAAATTTCTCATCAGTGTCAAGAGTAATCTTTTCATCTGAGAATAGCATGAAGTGATAAATAAGAATTTTCGCAGCTTCTTTTAACGCCTCTTTGGGATGAATTGAACCATCAGTCGTAATCTCGAATACTAACTTTTCATAGTCAGTCTTCTGCTCTACACGGTAGTTCTCAACATCGAACTTGACGTTCTTAATTGGTGTGTGAATAGCATCAATTGGAATTACTCCAAATTCAGCATCAACAGGTTTATTCTCTACAGAAGGAATATAACCACGACCTTTGTTGATAGTTAAATCCAATTGTAATTTGGCAGAGCTATCCATTCTGCAAATCACAAGCTCAGGATTCAACACTTCGAAACCGGTTAGGAACTTGTTAATATCGCCTGCTGTAAAAGTTTCTTGATCCGAAATGGTAACAGTTACCAACTCGCTGTCAACTTCTTCAACTTTTTGTTTAAACCGAACTTGTTTCAAGTTCAGGATCATTTCGGTTACGTCCTCAATAACACCTGGTACAGTAGAAAACTCATGATCAACACCTTGAACCTTAATAGTAGTTATAGCGTACCCCTCTAGAGAAGAAAGTAAAATTCTTCTTAAGGCGTTACCTATTGTAATACCATATCCTGGCTCTAATGGACGAAATTCGAATTTTCCGAATCTATCGTCAGCGTCGAGCATAATAACTTTGTCCGGTTTTTGGAAAGCTAATATTGCCATAAAATATTGATTAACTATTTTTATTTAGAATACAATTCAACGATTAACTGCTCCTTGATGTTCTCAGGAATTTCAGTTCTTTCTGGAATGTTTAAAAACTTACCACTAAGTGAAGTTTGATCCCACTCCAACCAAGATGCTTGGTTGTATCTTGCAGTAGATAAAGAATCGGTAATAGCAATTAAAGACTTCGATTTTTCACGAACTCCTACGATATCCCCGGCTTTTACTGAAAATGAAGCGATATTACAAACCTGACCGTTTACAGTAATATGTTTATGGCTTACCAACTGACGAGCAGCTGATCTTGTTGGAGCAACGCCTAATCTGTAAACAACGTTATCTAAACGACATTCTAGGAGTTGTAACAATACTTCACCAGTAATACCTTTACTTCTTGCGGCCTTTTTAAATAAGTTAGAGAATTGCTTTTCTAACACACCATAAGTGTATTTTACTTTTTGCTTCTCTTTCAACTGAACCCCGTATTCAGACATCTTTGATCTTCTACGGCTATTACCGTGCTGTCCTGGAGGGTAGTTTTTATTTTCAAATGCCTTATCAGGTCCAAAAATTGGCTCTCCAAATTTTCTAGCAATTTTACTCTTTGGTCCTATATATCTAGCCATCTCTTATTAAATTTAATTTTTTCTAAAAATAGAAACTTTGCATTAAGATTTGAATTATGAAAATGCCGCGTTTTTTAGAGAGGATATCAATAAAACTAATTCAAATTCTTTAGATGCATTTTTAATTATACTCTACGTCTTTTCGGTGGTCTACAACCATTGTGTGGTAGTGGAGTTACATCGATGATTTCTGCGATATCAATTCCGCAAGCATTTACTGCACGGATAGCAGATTCACGTCCGTTTCCTGGACCTTTAACGTATACTTTAACTTTTCTCAAACCTAGATCATGAGCAACTTTAGCACAATCGGATGCTGCTTGTTGAGCTGCATATGGAGTATTCTTCTTAGAACCTCTAAATCCCATTTTACCGGCCGATGACCAAGAAATAACCTGACCAGTGTTATTGGTCATTGAGATAATAATGTTGTTGAATGATGAGTGGATGTGCACTTGTCCTAGCGCTTCAACCTTCACAACTTTCTTTTTAACTGATACTGACTTCTTTGCCATAACTTAACAATTATTTAGTTGCTTTCTTTTTGTTTGCAACTGTTTTTCTCTTACCCTTTCTAGTACGGGAGTTATTTTTAGTTCTCTGTCCACGCAATGGTAAACCAACACGGTGACGAATTCCTCTATAACATCCGATATCCATCAAACGCTTAATGTTCAGTTGATTTAAAGAACGCAACTCACCTTCTACTTTGAAGGTAGCGTTAATAGCCTGACGAATTTTTCCAGCTTCATCATCTGTCCAGTCCTTAACTTTAGTGTCGTAATTAACACCAGCTTCATCAAGGATTTGTTTAGCGGCGCTTCTACCAATTCCAAAGATGTAAGTTAAACTAATAACTCCTCTTTTGTTTTGAGGCAAATCGACTCCAACAATTCTAGCCATAAAATTTATTTATTTATTTACAAGTTAACTTAATTATCCTTGACGTTGTTTAAACTTAGGATTCTTTTTATTAATCACATACAAACGTCCTTTTCTTCTAACGATCTTACAATCTTCAGAACGTTTCTTTACAGATGCTCTTACCTTCATTTTATCGAAATTTAATTTTTGTATCTAAAAGTAATGCGCCCTTTAGTAAGATCGTATGGTGACATTTCCACTTTAACCTTATCCCCAGGCAAGATCTTAATATAGTGCATTCTCATTTTCCCGGAGATATGTGCTGTTATCACATGTCCGTTCTCAAGTTCTACGCGAAACATTGCATTTGATAATGCTTCGGTAATGGTACCGTCTTGTTCTATTGAAGGCTGTTTAGCCATAAGTAATAATTGTATTATATGTTATTTTATTCCTCAATAAATTCAAAACTGGACAGGATCAGATCATTTTACAATCACCATTTCTTCTCACAATTTCAATCCACGTCCTTTTTTCAATAATCCAGAACTAATGGCTCTTCATGAAGATTTCTCCAATTCCTTGTCTTCCCATCTTTCTTACAGCAGAAATTCAATGACTCTCTGCACGCTTCGTATGGCAAAACCTATTTCGCCTAATGATTACCATCAATATTTTTTACTACTCTGTAAAAACTCTTCTGATAACCTTCAACAGTTGCTGAATGTAGGAGTACTGAACCAATAGTAAAGGTCTTATATAAATTATCAAAAAACAATTCAACAAACCTCATAATCACAGGAAACAACATCTCCCTATTTCAGCTAAAAGCTAGATGGAATTCCTTGAACAACCTACTAGTTAATTAAAACAAAAGGTATTCTGGAATCCATCGTAACCAAGAAACCTTGGTTTTATGCCATAGTTTCTTATTTACTCCTTTGCAATTTTAACAAATCGGAAAATTGAGTTCTAAAGCTAATTCTTTCGATATTACACCTAAAGATTTCGCTATTAGTAAGTTACTCATAATAAGCAACTAAATCAAATCCCCAGCTTTGCCAAAAATCATTTTGCAAAGAAAGCAAAAATATTTTAATAAGCAGCAGCTCCTGCCGGAGATTTACCTTTAATTCTTCCAGACTTCATCAAACCATCGTAATGACGCATCAATAGATGACTTTCGATTTGTTGCAGAGTATCCAAAACAACACCTACTAAAATCAATAATGAAGTACCTCCAAAGAATTGTGCAAAACCACTATTAATACCAGCTAACATTGCAAAGGCAGGCATAATTGCAACCCAACCTAAGAATAATGATCCTGGTAAAGTGATTCGAGACATTACAGTATCTAAGAAGTCAACAGTTTTCTTACCTGGTTTAACACCTGGAATAAAACCACCGTTTTTCTTCATATCCTCAGCCATTTGCGTTGGATTAACTGTAATAGCCGTGTAAAAATAAGTGAACAGCACAATCATTACAAAGAACAAAGCATTGTAATAAAATCCTGTGTAGTTACTTAAAGCAGCAGCAACTCCTGATAATGAATCTGAACTCGCATAGTTCACAAATGCCATTGGCAAGAACATAATAGCCTGAGCAAAGATGATTGGCATAACACCAGCTGCATTCACTTTTAAAGGAATGTACTGACGAACACCACCATATTGCTTATTCCCAACAATACGCTTAGCATACTGTACCGGAATCTTTCTTGTACCCTGTACTAAAAGAATAGTAAGAGCAAAAACAACAAACAAAATTACGATTTCAAGAACTAGTAGAATTAATCCACCACCTTGTCCTTCTAATCTTGATCCAAGTTCAGCTACAAAGTTAAATGGTAAACGAGCAATAATACCAATCATGATGATGATAGAAATACCGTTTCCAATCCCTTTGTCTGTAATCTTTTCACCCAACCACATGATAAACATTGATCCGGCTGCAAGAATAGCCACTGAAGATGCTGTAAAGAAAGCGCCTTTCAAAATGAAAGCTTGTTCAGGCAATTGCGAATGTAGGTTTAATAAATATCCTGGTGCTTGAAGAATAAGAATAACGACGGTTAGGTAACGTGTAATCTGATTGATTTTACGTCGACCGCTCTCACCTTCACGTTGTAAACGCTGAAAGTAAGGTACAGCAATTCCCATTAACTGGATAACGATAGATGCAGAGATGTAAGGCATGATTCCTAGGGCAAAAATTGAGGCATTCGAAAATGCTCCGCCTGAAAACATATCTAACAAACCGAGTACTCCATCAGCAGTTTGAGATTTTAACGCGCCTAAGTGAGCTGGGTCTATCCCCGGCAACACTATCATGGTACCTAAACGGTAAACCAATAGAAGAGCTAAAGTTGTTAAGATTCTTGATCTTAAATCTTCAATCTTCCAGATGTTCTTCAATGTATCTATTAAACCTTTCATTATCTAATCTTACAATTTAACAACAGTTCCCTCTACTTTTTCAATCGCTGCTTGAGCTGATTTCGAGAACGCATGAGCTTTAACTTCAAGCTTAGCAGATAATACACCATTACCTAAAACTTTGACTTTGTCGTTTTTGCTACACATTCCTGCGTTAACTAAAACTTCTACATCAATTGTAGTAAGGTTGTTTTTCTCAGCTAATACTTGCAATACTTCAACATTAATAGCTTTGTATTCAACTCTATTAATGTTCTTAAATCCAAACTTAGGAACTCGACGTTGCAAAGGCATTTGACCACCTTCAAAACCAACTTTCTTCGAGTATCCAGATCTTGACTTTTGTCCTTTATGACCTTTGGTAGAGGTACCACCTCTACCAGATCCTTGACCGCGACCAATTCTTTTATTTGTCTTAACAGAGCCAGCTGCGGGTTTTAAGTTACTTAAGTCCATAATATATGTATGCTAAAATATTAACAATTATTATTCTTCAACGGTAACTAGGTGACTCACCTTTGCAACCATTCCTTTAATTTGAGGTGTAGCCTCATGCTCAACAGTACCATTGATCTTTTTCAATCCCAATGCTTCTAAAGTTTTCTTCTGGCGAGCGTTACTACCAATTTTACTCTTAACTTGGGTAATTTTAATCTTAGCCATTTCCTTTAGTTTAACCGTTAAACACTTTATCTAATGAAACACCTCTTTGATCAGCTACAGTATGTGCATCTCTTAGTTCTCCAAGAGCTTCAATAGTAGCTTTCACAAGGTTATGAGGGTTTGATGATCCTTTTGACTTTGCAAGTACATCAGTAACACCAACACTCTCAAGTACGGCACGCATTGCACCACCAGCTTTTACCCCGGTACCATGAGAAGCAGGCTTAATAAAAACCTCTGCTCCACCAAAACGTGCAAGTTGCTCGTGAGGAATAGTTCCTTTAAGTACTGGAACCTTAATCAAATTTTTCTTAGCAGCGTCAACACCTTTTGAGATAGCTGTAGTAACCTCGTTTGCTTTTCCAAGCCCCCAACCTACTAAACCATTCTCGTTTCCAACAACTACAATTGCTGAAAAGCTAAAAGTACGTCCACCTTTTGTTACCTTAGTAACACGATTAATTGCAACCAGTTTATCCTTAAGTTCTGCGTCGCTAGTCTTAATATTCTTATCTGCCATAATATTTAAAATTTAAGGCCACCTTTACGAGCAGCGTCCGCTAAAGATTTAATTCTACCATGGTATAAGTAACCATTTCTATCAAACACTACTTCAGAAATACCTGCAGTAGCAGCTTTCTCAGCAATTGCTTGCCCTACGAATTCTGCTTGCTCTGATTTATTACCATTCTTCTCAGCAATTTCTTTTACTAGAGATGAAATAGATAATATGGTTTTCCCAGTAACATCATCTATAATCTGTACTGAAATCTGCTTATTTGAACGAAAAACTGACATTCTTGGTCTTTCGGCAGTTCCAGAAATTGACTTACGAACTCTTCTTTTAATTCTAAGTCTTCTTTCGCGCTTAGTTAAAGCCATAATTTACTGTTTTAGAAATTATTTACCCGCAGATTTACCAGCTTTTCTTCTTAGCTGCTCTCCAACAAATTTAACACCTTTTCCTTTATACGGCTCAGGTTTTCTGAAAGAACGAATCTTTGCAGCAACCTGTCCAATCAATTGCTTATCGCAACTCTCAAGAGTAATAATTGGATTAGCACGCTTGTCAGTAACAGCAGTTACTTTAACTTCTGGTGCAATCTCCATATGAATCAAGTGAGAGAAACCTAGAGCCAACTCTAAGATCTGACCTTTAGAAGTCGCACGGTAACCTACACCTACAAGCTCTTGCTCAGTTTTGTACCCTTCAGTTACACCAACAACCATGTTGCTGATTAATGAACGATAAAGACCATGCATTGCTTTATGAGGCTTCTGATCCGTTGGACGCTCTAAAACGATAGAGTTTTCTTCAACAGTTACTTTGATTACAGGATTAACCTGTTGGGTTAATTCACCTTTAGGCCCTTTAACCACCACTGAATTATCTTTGTTTACCTTTACTTCAATTCCGGCAGGCAAAACGATAGGTAATTTTCCAATTCTTGACATTTCTTATCCTCCCTAAATTAGTAAACGAAACACAATACTTCACCACCAACGTGCTTTTGGCGTGCTTCCTTATCTGTCATTACTCCCTGAGAAGTAGAAAGGATAGCAATACCTAAACCGTTAAGTACGCGAGGTAATTCAGTAGCTCCACAATATTTTCTTAAACCTGGCTTAGAGACACGCTTAAGATCCTTAATTGCTGGAATCTTAGACTCTGGATGATATTTCAAAGCAATTTTAATTTTGCCTTGCAAACCATCATCCTCAAATTTGTAATTAAGGATATATCCTTTATCCTTAAGAATTTTTGTCATTTCCTTTTTTACGTTTGATGCAGGAATTTCAACCACTCTGTGGTTAGCCATAATTGCATTTCTTAAACGCGTAAGAAAATCTGCTATTGGATCTGTCATTTTTATAAAAAATTAAATTGATCCCGATTGCTCGGGACAATATTTAACAATAGTTCTTTTACAAACGTTGTTGGTTACCAACTTGCCTTCTTAACACCTGGGATTAATCCTGAATGAGCCATCTCACGGAAAGTGATACGACTTAAACCGAACTGTCTCATGTATCCCTTAGGACGACCAGTTAACTTACATCTGTTATGTAATCTAACAGGTGAAGAATTTTTAGGTAAACGACTAAGACCGATGTAGTCACCTTCCTCTTTTAATTTAGCTCTTTTAGCAGCGTACTTTTCTACTAACTTTTGACGCTTAACTTCGCGAGCTTTCATTGATTCTTTAGCCATCTTATTACTTTTTAATGTTTTTAAATGGTAATCCAAATTCTTTCAAAAGAGCGTAGGCTTCTTCATCGGTATTTGCTGAAGTAACAAAGGTAATATTCATACCCATAATCTTATTCACTTCATCAAGAATGATTTCAGGGAAAATGATTTGCTCTTCAATACCTAATGTATAGTTTCCACGTCCATCAAGCTTACTATTAATACCTTTGAAGTCACGTATACGTGGCAAAGCAACACGAATTAATTTCTCAAGAAATTCGTACATGCGCTCGCGGCGTAATGTAACAGTAGTACCAATTGGCATACCCTTACGTAACTTAAAGTTAGAAATATCTTTACTTGATAGAGTTGATACAGCTTTCTGTCCAGTGATTGAAGTTAATTCATTCAATGAGAACTCTAAAACTTTTTTGTCAGCAATTGCTTGTCCAACACCTTGATTAAGTACTATCTTCGTTAATCTAGGAACTTGCATTACAGATTTGTAGTTAAATTCCTTCACTAAAGCTGGAACAACTTCTTCTGTATACTGTTTTCTAAGAGATGGTATATAACTCATTACTTAATCTCCTCCCCTGACTTTTTAGCGTATCTAACTAATTTGTTATTGTCATTCAATTTTCTACCAATACGGGTCGCTGCCCCGGTAGAAGGATCCTTCACATTCAAATTTGAAATGTGAATAGGAGCCTCTTGCTTAATAATACCGCCTTGAGGGTTAGCTGCGTTAGGTTTAGTATGTTTAGACATCATGTTAACACCTTCAACGATCGCACGTTGCTTGTCAACAAGAACTTCTAATACTTTACCTTCCTGGCCTTTAGATTCCCCTGCGTTTACAATTACGGTATCACCCTTTTTAATATGTAACTTTTTTCGCATTGTTCTAAGTTTACAAGATTATAATACTTCTGGTGCTAGAGATACGATCTTCATGTTTGTTTCACGTAGTTCTCTTGCAACAGGTCCAAAAATACGGGTTCCTCTCATCTCTTCTGCTGTATTCAATAACACACAAGCATTATCG
This sequence comes from Labilibaculum sp. DW002, assembly GCF_029029525.1. Classification (NCBI taxonomy): domain Bacteria; kingdom Pseudomonadati; phylum Bacteroidota; class Bacteroidia; order Marinilabiliales; family Marinifilaceae; genus Paralabilibaculum; species Paralabilibaculum antarcticum. The sequence goes on from NZ_JAKJSC010000001.1 coordinate 2,324,657, forward strand.
TCAAAGCGGATATAAGACCCATCATTTCTTCTAATCTCTTTTTTTACACGAACAACAACAGCTTTTGTTACTGTTCCTTTTTTCATTTCGGAACCTGGGATTGAGTTCTTAACGGTAACCACAATCTTATCGCCAATTGAGGCATAACGTTTCTTGGTTCCGCCTAACACACGGATACAAAGAACTTCTTTGGCTCCGCTGTTATCAGCTACTAATAGTCTACTTTCTGTTTGTATCATGATTACTTAGCTCTTTCAATAAGTTCAACTAATCTCCAAGTCTTATTTTTACTCAAAGGTCGGGTCTCCATGATCTTTACGGTATCACCTTCATTGCAGGTGTTTTCTTCGTCGTGAGCAGTATATTTCTTAGTCTTGTTCACGAACTTTCCGTAAATAGGGTGTTTTTCTTTAGTGTGAACTGCAACAGTAATGGTTTTATCCATTTTGTCGCTTACCACTACCCCGATACGTTCTTTTCTAAGGTTTCTTTCCATCACTTTTTTACTTTTCAGTTAATTGCCTCTGACGCTTTTCCGTCATTAATTTTGCAATATTACGTCTGGTTTCCTTGATTTGTAAAGGATTCTCCAAAGGTGAAATAGCGTGATTTAGGTTGAAGCGAGTTAATGCTGATCTTTCAGCGTCCAACTTTTCTACTATTTCCTGTGTTGTTAACTCTTTAATTTCCGAATTCTTCATGATTAATCATTTGAATTTTCAACATAATCACGTCTTACGACAAACTTTGTAGTAACAGGCAATTTTTGAGCAGCAAGACGTAAAGCCTCTTTTGCTACTTCAAAAGGTACACCTTCACACTCGAATAACATTCTTCCTGGTGAAACAGGAGCAACGAATCCTTCTGGTGAACCCTTACCTTTACCCATACGTACCTCTGCAGGCTTCTTAGTGATAGGCTTATCCGGGAATACTCTGATCCACAGTTGACCTTGTCTTTGCATATATCGGGTTACTGCAACACGAGCAGCTTCAATCTGGCGACCTGTTAACCACTTTGTTTCAAGTGATTTAATTCCAAAAGATCCGAATGCTAATTCAGTTCCGCGCTGTGCGTTACCTTTCATTCTTCCCTTTTGTTGTCTCCTAAATTTAGTCCTTTTTGGTTGTAACATCGTACTAATACATTAAAATTTAAAGACTACTTCTTTTTTCTTCTATTAAAACCTGATTTTCCACCTTTTGGTGCACGAGCATCGCGCAATCCAGCATTTGGAGTTAAATCTGGTTTCCCATAAATCTCACCTTTACAGATCCAAACTTTGATTCCTAGTAAGCCATAAGTTGTTAAAGCTTCAGCTAAACAGTAATCAATATTTGCTCTTAAAGTGTGAAGAGGAGTACGTCCTTCTTTATACATTTCAGAACGTGCCATCTCTGCTCCATTCAAACGGCCTGAGATTTGAATCTTAATTCCTTCAGCACCCATTCTCATTGTAGAAGCAATGGCCATCTTAGTTGCTCTTCTGTAGGCGATACGACCTTCAATTTGACGAGCAATATTATTAGCGACGATTACGGCATCCAACTCAGGACGCTTAATTTCAAAGATGTTAATTTGTACTTCTTTGTCAGTAATCTTCTTCAACTCTTCTTTCAACTTATCTACTTCCTGACCACCTTTACCGATAATAATACCAGGTCGTGCAGTGTTGATAGTAATAGTGATTAGTTTAAGAGTTCTTTCAATTATGATTTTAGAAATACTTGCTTTTGCTAAACGAGCATTTAGATACTTACGAAGTTTTGTATCTTCAACAAGCTTCTCACCGTAGTTTTTTCCACCAAACCAGTTAGAATCCCATCCTCTGATGATTCCTAGTCGATTCCCTATTGGATTTACTTTTTGTCCCATTCTAACTATTCTTTATTATCACTTTCGGCAGTTTTGCTACCAAGTAATATAGTTACATGATTTGATCTCTTTTTAATTCTATGTGCTCTTCCTTGAGGTGCAGGTCTTAGACGCTTAAGGATACGTGCAGAATCTACTGAAATTTCTTTCACATATAGTGCACTTTCCTCTAGTCTTTGTCCTTCATTCTTAGCTTGCCAGTTGGCAATAGCAGAAAGCAATAGTTTTTCTACGCGAGTTGATGCTTCTTTTGGACTGAAACGAAGTACATCTAAAGCTCGGTTCACCTCCATACCTCTTACCATATCGGCAACAAGGCGCATTTTGCGGGGCGAAGTAGGAACATTCTTTAAGCTAGCAAATGCTTTGCTTAAATTTTGCTCCTTTATTTGGTTTGCTTTTATTCTTTTTCTAGCTCCCATTTCTATGAATTCAAAATGTTAATTAAAACCAACGTCACGCTTAACGTTTTTTCTTATCAGCGTGACCTCTAAAGGTACGAGTTGGCGCAAATTCTCCTAGTTTATGACCTACCATATTTTCAGTAACATATACTGGGATGAATTTATTTCCGTTGTGAACGGCAATCGTGTGGCCTACGAAATCTGGAGAGATCATAGAACGACGTGACCAGGTTTTAATCACTGATTTTTTACCTGACTCGTTTTGTTCTACTACTCTTTTATCCAATTTGAAATCGATAAAAGGGCCTTTTTTTAATGAACGACTCATAACAACTTAGTTAATCAAATTATTTTTTCCTTCTTTCAACGATATACTTATTAGAAGCATTCTTCTTAGCTCTGGTTTTGAAACCTTTTGCCAAGACTCCTGTTCTAGAGCGTGGATGTCCACCTGAAGATTTACCTTCACCACCACCCATTGGGTGATCAACTGGATTCATCACTACACCACGAACACGAGGTCTTCTACCTAACCAGCGAGTACGACCAGCTTTACCACTTCTTTCTAGAGCGTGATCGCTATTAGAAACAGTACCGATTGTAGCTTTACAGGTAACAAGAATCATTCTAACTTCTCCCGAAGGCAATTTGATCATTGCATATTTCCCATCACGTGAAACGAGTTGAGCATATGCACCAGCACTACGAGCCATCACAGCACCTTGAGAGGGTCTTAATTCAATATTATGAACTATTGTACCTAATGGGATATCTGATAATGGCATTGCATTTCCGATCTCTGGAGCAACGTTTCTACCAGAAACAAGTGTTTGATCTACCTCTAAACCATTTGGAGCAATAATGTAACGCTTCTCACCATCTGCATACACAAGCAAAGCAATGCGCGCAGTACGGTTTGGATCGTACTCTATTGATACAACTTTGGCAGGGATAGTATCCTTGTCTCTTTTGAAATCGATTACTCGATATCTTCTTTTGTGACCACCACCTATATATCTCATTGTCATTTTACCGGAGTTATTTCTACCACCGGTTTTTTTCATTGGTCTTAACAATGATTTCTCAGGTTTGTCTGTAGTTACCTGTTCAAAGGTATTTAAGATCTTATTTCTTTGACCAGGAGTTACAGGTTTTAATTTACGTACAGCCATTTTCTAATTAAATATTGCTATAAAAATCTATGTTATCTCCTTCAACTAAAGTTATAATCGCTTTCTTAAAAGAAGCAGTTCTTCCTTCAATTGCACCAGCTTTAGTAAAACGGCTTTTCTTCTTACCTTGATAATTCATGGTATTAACTGCCGCAACCTTAACGTTGTACATTTTCTCAACTGCTTTCTTAATATCGATCTTTGTCGCTCTACGATCAACAACGAAACCTACGCGATTTAATTTTTCGCTTAGGTCAGTCATTTTCTCGGTAACGAGGGGCTTTAATAAAATTTCCATTTTTTTAAACTTAGTTTAGTTTAAACATTTCATTGAGCCCATTAACCGAACTCTCAACGAATAACAAAGTTGAAGCTTTCATAATGTCATAAGTTGCTAAGTCAGAAACACGCACAACTTCAACATTCTTCAAATTACGAGACGACAAATATATGTTTTTATTCTCTTCGTTTAAAACCAAAAGTACTTTTTTATCAGCTACTTTCAGATTATTTTGAAGATCAACAAACAATTTTGTCTTTACTGCTTCAAAATTGAAATCTTCAACAACAACTAAAGCGTTGTTTTTAGCCTTAACTGACAATGCAGATTTACGAGCTAATTGCTTAAGTTTTCTGTTCAATTTGAAACTGTAGTTTCTTGGACGTGGTCCGAAACAACGTCCACCACCACGAAATAAAGGAGACTTGATACTACCCGCACGAGCTGTACCAGTACCTTTTTGCTTTTTAATTTTTGCAGTTGAACCAGAAATATCAGCTCTCTCTTTTGACTTGTGAGTTCCCTGACGTTGGTTTGCTAAAAATTGTTTTACATCTAAGTAAATAGCGTGCTCATTTGGTTCGATGCCGAAAACTGAATCTTGCAACTCAATTTTTCTTCCTGTATCTTCTCCAGCTGTGTTTAAAATAGTTAATTCCATTACTTTTCAATAATTACGTATGAACCTTTAGACCCTGGAAGAGATCCTTTAACTAATAATAAGTTGTTCTCAGGAATTACCTTAAGAACCTGAAGGTTTTGAACCTTCACAGTGTCCCCACCAGTACGTCCGGCCATTCTCATGCCCTTAAATACTCTTGCTGGGTAAGATGCAGCACCAATAGAACCAGGTGCACGTAAACGATTATGCTGACCGTGTGTCGCGCCACCTACTCCGCCAAAACCATGACGTTTTACAACACCTTGGAAACCTTTACCCTTTGATACCCCTGCAACGTCCACATAAACTGTGTCCTCAAAAATATCAACAGTAACAGCCTCACCTAAAGCATACTCTTTGTCAAAATCCGAAAATTCAACAAGTTTCTTCTTTGGAGTTGTGTTTGCCTTTTTAAAGTGCCCATCTAGCGCCTTAGTTGTTCGCTTTTCTTTCTTTTCATCAAAAGCCAACTGAAGTGCTGCGTAACCGTCAGACTCAAGAGTCTTAACTTGTGTTACGACACATGGACCTGCCTCAATGACAGTGCATGGAATACATTTTCCCTCGGCACTGTAAACGGAAGTCATTCCGATTTTTTTTCCAATTAATCCTGGCATTTCTCTTTTTGTTTTAAAATAAAACTAACAATTACTGTCTATCAAACCTTAATTTCAACTTCTACTCCACTTGGCAACTCAAGTTTCATTAAAGCATCAATCGTATTTGCAGTTGAACTGTAAATGTCAATTAAACGCTTAAATGAAGAAAGCTGAAATTGTTCTCTTGATTTCTTGTTCACAAAAGTTGAACGAAGAACAGTAAATATTCTCTTGTGAGTAGGAAGTGGAATTGGTCCACTTACTACCGCACCTGTAGCCTTAACTGTTTTTACAATCTTATCAGCTGACTTGTCAACCAAGTTGTGATCGTAAGATTTCAGTTTAATTCTAATTTTCTGGCTCATATTATTAAATCTATTACGATATTAATTACAATAATTCTACTTTACCCTTAGCGGCTTCTACAACCTCTTTTGCAATTCCCTTAGGTACATCTTCAAAATGTGAGAATTCCATAGAAGAGTTCGCACGACCAGAAGATAGAGTTCTCAATACAGTTACATAACCGAATTGCTCAGACAAAGGTACCTTCGCGTTTACAACACGAGCACCATGCTTAGACTCCATTCCTTCGATCTGACCACGACGCTTATTCAAGTCACCGATGATATCACCCATATATTCTTCTGGAGTAACAACTTCAACTTTCATAATAGGCTCAAGAACGATTGGTCCTGCCTTAGCACAAGCTTCTTTGAAACCTTGCTTAGCAGCCAACTCAAATGATAATTGATCCGAGTCAACCGGGTGGAAAGATCCATCATACAAAACAACTTTCAATGAATCGACAACATAACCTGCCAATACACCGTTTTTCATTGCTTCAATAAAACCTTTCTGTACAGATGGTACAAATTCTTTTGGAATGTTACCACCTTTAATTTGGTCAATAAACTGTAATCCTTCTCCTTCGAAATCTTCATCAACCGGAGATAAACGGAATTGAATATCAGCAAATTTACCACGTCCACCAGACTGCTTCTTGAATACCTGACGGTGCTCAACTTCGCGAGTAATAGCTTCCTTATATGAAACCTGAGGCGCACCTTGGTTACACTCAACCTTGAATTCACGCTTCAAACGGTCAATAATAATATCAAGGTGAAGCTCACCCATACCAGAGATTACTGTTTGACCTGAATCTTCGTCAGACTTAACCTGGAATGTAGGATCCTCTTCAGCTAGTTTAGCTAAAGCCATACCCATCTTATCCACATCTTTCTGAGTCAAAGGCTCAACAGCAATACCAATTACTGGATCTGGGAAATCCATAGATTCTAATTCGATTGGAGTTTCTTTTTGACAAAGAGTATCTCCAGTACGAATATCTTTAAAACCTACACAAGCACAAATATCACCAGCCTCAACACGGTCGATAGCATTTTGCTTGTTTGAATGCATTTGATATAAACGTGAAATACGCTCTTTGTTACCTGTTCTTACGTTATAAACGTATGAACCTGCATCAATAGCACCTGAATACACACGTGTAAATGCCAAACGACCTACAAATGGGTCAGTAGCAATTTTAAATGCAAGTGCTGCTAAAGGCTCATCAACCGATGGTTGTCTAGAAGCAACTTCGTTAGTTCCAGGAACAGTACCTTCAATAGCATCAATATCTAATGGATGTGGCAAGTAAGTAATCATAGCATCCAATAATCTCTGAACACCTTTATTCTTAAATGCAGAACCACATAACATTGGAACAATTTCCATGCTAATAGTAGCCTTACGGATAACCGCATACATCTCATCTTCAGTAATAGAATCTGGATCTTCGAAGAAACGCTCCATCAGCTCTTCATCCTGCTCAGCTACTGCCTCTACAAGATTAGCTCTCCACTCTTCAGCTTCTTCTTTAAGATCAGCTGGAATTTCTTCCATTCTGTAGTTTGTTCCACTCTCATCTTCGAACCAGATACAAGCTTGCATTGTAATCAAATCAACTACACCACAAAACTTCTCTTCTGTTCCGATTGGAATTTGAATAGGTACAGGATTAGCACCAAGCTTTTCCTTAACCTCACGTACAGCTTTGAAAAAATCAGCACCAGAACGGTCCATCTTGTTCACAAAACCCATACGAGGAACTTTATATTTATTAGCTTGTCTCCAAACTGTCTCAGATTGAGCTTCAACTCCACCTACAGCACAAAAACATGCTACAGCACCATCAAGAACACGTAAAGAACGCTCTACCTCTACAGTAAAGTCAACGTGACCCGGGGTATCAATAATATTGATTTGGAATTTCTCGTCATTGTAGTTCCAATAACAAGTTGTAGCAGCAGAAGTAATGGTAATACCACGCTCTTGCTCTTGCTCCATCCAGTCCATGGTAGCAGCTCCATCATGCACCTCACCAATTTTGTGAGAAACACCAGTATAATACAAGATACGTTCTGTAGTTGTAGTTTTACCAGCATCGATGTGAGCCATAATACCAACATTTCTGGTATATTTTAAATCTCTTTTTGCCATGATCCTAATTATTAAAATCTGAAATGAGCAAAAGCACGGTTAGCCTCAGCCATTCTATGTGTATCTTCTTTCTTCTTATAAGCACCACCTTCTTCGTTGAATCCAGCAATAATTTCAGCTGCCAACTTATCGGCCATAGACTTACCAGATCTCTTACGAGCAAAAAGAACCATATTCTTAATAGAGATAGAAACTTTTCTTTCTGGACGAATTTCCATTGGAACTTGGAAAGTTGCTCCACCTACACGGCGAGACTTAACTTCAACACCTGGAGTAATATTCTCCAATGATTTTTTCCAAACTTCTAAAGGAGACTTCCCTGTTTTTTCAGTTTTTTCCTTAACGATTTCTAACGCTGCATAAAAAATCTTAAATGATAGATTTTTCTTTCCGTCAACCATTAAGTCATTTACAAATCGTGTTACCAACACATCATTAAATTTTGGATCCGGTAACAAGATTCTCTTTTTTGGTCTTGATTTTCTCATCTTTCTTAGTTTACGAGTTATCCGTTGTAGCTGCCTTTTTCAGTCTTCAAAAATCTCACGATCATTTACTCAACTTAATAGAGAACAACACATAAACATTAACTCACAGTTTTAAAAACTAGAATTAATTACTTTTTAGCTTTTGGTCTCTTAGTACCATACTTAGAACGACGCTGCATACGACCTTCTACTCCTGAAGCATCTAGTGCACCACGAACAAGGTGATATCTTACACCTGGAAGGTCCTTAACACGACCACCACGAATCAATACGATCGAGTGCTCTTGCAAGTTATGTCCTTCTCCTGGAATGTAAGCATTCACTTCTTTTCCGTTTGTCAATCTAACACGAGCTACTTTACGCATAGCTGAGTTAGGCTTCTTAGGTGTAGTAGTGTAAACACGAACACAAACTCCTCTTCTCTGAGGACAAGAATCCAAGGCTGGAGCCTTGCTTTTCTCTACAAGTTTGGTGCGTCCTTTTCTAACTAACTGTTGAATTGTAGGCATATTAACAATTACTTTGTGATTAAATATATTTTAACAAATTGGTTGCAAAGGTATTAATTATTTCACAAAAACAGCAACTCAACTCTGTGTTTTTGCAAAATCCCCTTGAAATCAGCGCACAAAGATAGGAAAAGAGTTTAGAAAAGACAAGTTATTATCTGTCAAAAAATTAAGTGATTTTATTTTTCTTGAAACACAATCTTAAAACCCGCCAAAAACAAAGGAGTAAAATCAAAAATACGGCAATTAATTCAACAAGTTAAATACTAAACTTGCTCATTTTCTAATGTATATTGCATCTAACTAAAAAGTTAATTAATTTGGAGAACCTTATAAGCCAAAATGGAACTTATGATCCATTTTAATAGATAATGTACAATTTTTTAACCCAATAAAAATTTCGAGTATGAAAGTTTATCAATCTAATGAAATTAAAAACATCGCGCTCATTGGCAATGCCGGCTCGGGTAAAACGACCCTAGCTGAAGCAATGTTATTTGAAGGCGGTGTTATTAGTAGACGCGGAAACGTGGATGATAATAACACCGTTTCTGATTACAACCCGGTAGAGCACGAGCATGGCAATTCTGTTTTCTCAACAGTTTTGTACACAGAATGGTTAGGAAAGAAAATCAATTTTATCGACACGCCAGGTGCTGAAGATTTCGCAGGTGGTGTTATTTCTGCCCTAAATGTGGTTGATACCGGTTTGATGCTAATTAATGCTCAACACGGTGTTGAAGTAGGAACTGAGATTCTTGGTAGAAGAGCGACTAAGAGAAACAAACCTTTGATCTTTGTTGTAAATCACCTCGATCATGAAAAAGCTAATTTCGAGCAAAGTATCGAATCTGCTAAGGTAAGCTTTGGTAACAAGGTTGCTATTGTTCAGTATCCTGTAAATGCTGGAAATGGTTTCGATGCCGTTGTTGATGTTTTAAAAATGAAAATGTATAAGTGGGGTCCTGAAGGCGGGAAACCAGAAATACTTGACATCCCGGAGTCTGAGTCAGAAAAGGCAAATGAACTACACAACGAACTTGTTGAAGCAGCAGCTGAAAATGATGAAGCTTTAATGGAACTTTATTTCGATAAAGGAAGTTTGACTGAGGATGAGATGAGAGAAGGAATGAGAAAAGGGATGACAGCTTGTGATCTATATCCTGTTTTCTGTATTTCTGCAAAAAAAGATATGGGTGTTCGACGCCTAATGGAATTTATTGGTAATATCGTACCATTCGTAACAGAGATGCCTGCCATTCCTACCGTAAGCGGACGTGAAGCAAAATGTGATGCGAATGCTCCGACTTCCTTATTTGTATTTAAAACATCTATTGAACCACATATTGGTGAAGTCAATTACTTCAAAGTAATATCTGGTAAAATTAAGGAAGGTGATGATTTAACGAATATTAATAATGGCACAAAAGAACGTCTTTCTCAGCTATATGCTGTTGCAGGTCGTCATCGTGAAAAAGTTTCAGAACTTGTAGCGGGTGATATTGGTGCTACCGTAAAACTTAAAAATACAAAGAACAATCATACTTTAAACTGTAAGGATTGTGACTTTATATATAAGGATATTGATTTCCCTGAACCAAAGTACAGAACTGCTGTTAATGCACTTGACGAAGCAGACGATGAGCGCTTAGGAGAATTACTTCACAGAATGCACGAAGAAGATCCTACGATTATAATTGAGTACTCGAAAGAACTTAAACAAATACTTCTTCATAGTCAGGGTGAATTCCACTTAAATACGCTTAAGTGGCGATTGAAGCATAATGACAAAATGGAGATTGAATTTAAATCGCCTAAAATACCATATCGCGAAACAATTACCAAACAGGCTGCTGCTGATTATCGCCACAAAAAACAATCAGGTGGTTCGGGGCAGTTTGGTGAAGTTCATTTAATTATCGAACCTTATTATGAGGGGATTCCAGACCCTACATCATTTAAAGTAGACGGAAAAGAATTTAAGGTGAACCTTAGAGGCACAGAAGTTGTCGATCTTGAATGGGGTGGTAAATTGGTCTTCTGCAATTGTATTGTAGGTGGAGTTATCGATACCCGTTTCCTACCAGCAATTATGAAAGGTATCATGGAAAAAATGGATGAAGGTCCTTTGACAGGTTCATACGCTCGTGATATTCGCGTTACAGTTTACGACGGTAAAATGCACGCCGTAGATTCAAATGAAATCTCATTTAAACTTGCAGGTCGCCATGCCTTTAGTGAAGCTTTTAAAAATGCTGCTCCTAAGATTCTAGAGCCAATTTATGATATTGAAATTCTGGTTCCTGAGGATAGAATGGGTGATGTGATGAGTGATCTTCAAACTCGCCGTGCTATGATTATGGGAATGGAAGCTGAGAAAGGATTCCAGAAGATTTTAGCTAAGGTGCCTCTTAAAGAGATGGATCGTTATTCAACTTCCTTAAGTTCATTAACGGGTGGACGAGCTCAATTCTCAATGAAGTTTGCAGAGTACGACAAAGTACCTAATGATGTTCAAGTAGAATTACTAGCTTCTTACGAAGAAGAGACTGCTGAAGTATAAAAATAAAAAAGGCCTCTATTCAAAATTGAGGCCTTTTTTTATATTCGTATTTTCCTTTATTTTCGAATCAGCATAAAGGATCCTTTCTTTGTGTATTTCTTTTTTAGCTCTTCCCTACCTGTTGCAGTAATCACATAGAAATAAGTCCCTGGTGTAGCAAGTTTGCCATTAATCTTTCCATTCCATCCTTCATCAGGATTTTTCCATTCGTACACAACACGTCCCCATCTATTTAAAAGTACAGCATGAAAAGTTTTTAACGATTGTGACTTTACCCTAAAGACATCATTTCGACCGTCGCCATTAGGTGTAAAAACATTTGGCACTTGCACCAAAGAAGTATCAACAACAATTGGTGTTCCTTCTGATTTCAAATAAAACTCTTCAATACAAGTCTCTGGTCCCTTATTCGAAGAGGCAATTAACTTCACAAAATAATTACCTGGATGCATATAAGTATATGGTGCAGGATCTTCATCAACCAATACACCATCTATCAATAAACTATCCTCTACAGATGTTAAAGCTGTTTCTAATCTATCAAAATCCTGATAAATAAACCATTCAAAATTTTCTGCATTAACAGAATTATTATCAAAAGTAATCTCTAAGGGAGCTTCTCCTAACATTGGGTCGATCGAAAATTCCGCATGTATTTTATAGGTTTCTGATGAAATTACGGGAGCAGAATATTCATTCCCGCACTCATCTGTAACGGTCATCAGATAATCATTTTCCCCCTCAAACGCATCCTCATCGAAAAAGTTCTTTACTGATCCATCGTAATTATCAAATGGTGTTCTTTGTATACTTTCCCCTTCTCTAGTTAACTCAAATACATAACTTGTTAAAAATGATTTTTCATTTGCAGTAGGAATATCCAGATACTTCAATTGAACAGGTACATAAGATGCATTAAAAAATACACCAACACAATCCATCCTATCAAAACTAAAACTAGGCAACTGAGAACTCATCGTTCTATTTAAAACCCATGCCTGCCCCTCTTCATCTGTTTCACCAGTTTTACTAATAACGACCTTATACAAACCATCTGTTAGGTTCGTTAAAGTTGATTCACTTTGATTGACCTCTACCGTAACTGGAATTGTATAATCGCCAGTTCCAACATCCCACTTTGTCCAAGTGAAGGTCCAACCCGATGTTCCATCGGCAGAATTTGCAATCAATTCTCCAACTCCGGTTCCAATATTATCGCAAAAAACAAAAATAGAATTTTCACTTATTACTGGATCAGAATAATCCGTTTGTGCAGTCAAGGAAGCTTTGGGTGCTGTTATCTGAGCAAAAATCGGATTGGCAAGAAAAGCCATCATCACGAAAAGTGAAAACTGAAATAGTTTGATTGATTGTTTCATATGAATAAATGAATAATTTTATGATCGATCTTGATTTACAATATTAAAAAAATAAAGTCGTATTTTCTACTATTAACCAGTATCTTTATTTCCCAATCACTTAACAAACATTAATCCTGATTAGATGCTTATTCATCTTTACTGAAAATAAACCTACTTAAAACCAGCAAACACAAAGCCTATTAGATACTAACAATCATAGTCTTAAGGCAAAACAAAGAATAAAAAACACTAGTAATATTATAAAAAGAGACAAATATTAAACTTCAAATATTATTTTTGGGGTTGAAAATAATTGGAAAACTGATCGTAAAGAATGGATTATTTAAACGAATTAAATCCTGTTCAGCGCGAAGCTGTAGAAAAAACAGATGGACCGTCTCTTGTAATTGCTGGTGCAGGATCAGGGAAAACACGTGTATTAACATACCGAATTGCTCACCTTTTAAATAAAGGGGTGCGTCCGTATACCATATTAGCTCTTACCTTCACCAATAAAGCTGCTCGCGAAATGAAAGAGCGTATTGGCCATATTGTTGGTTCAGAACAAGCACAATCACTTTGGATGGGAACTTTTCATTCCACTTTTGCAAAAATTCTGCGCTACGAAGCTGAACATTTAGGCTTCGATTCCAACTTTACTATTTACGACACTCAAGATTCCAAAAATCTACTTCGCAGCATTATCAAAGAGATGAAACTGGATGATAAGGTCTATAAAGCGAATGATATTTTGAATCGTATCTCATCGGCTAAAAATAACTTGGTAACCGCAACTGCTTATTCCCAAAATTCTGCTGCTCAAGAAATAGATGCTTCTAACCGCAGACCACTAACTGCAGAAATATATAAACGATATAGCCATCGTTGTCGACAAGCCAATGCTATGGATTTTGATGATCTGCTTTTACAAACCAATATTCTGTTTAAAAGTTCACCTGAAGTATTAGCCAAATACCAAGCCAAATTCAAATACATACTTGTAGATGAGTACCAAGATACCAACTACTCGCAATATTTAATTGTGAAAAAATTGGCCGAACAGCATAAAAATGTAAGTGTTGTAGGTGATGATGCTCAAAGTATTTATTCATTCCGTGGAGCAAAAATTGAAAATATTCTAAACTTCAGAAATGACTACCCTGATTACCAATTATTCAAACTAGAACAAAATTACCGATCTACAAAGATCATTGTGAATGCTGCAAACTCAGTAATCAAAAAAAATCAGGGGCAGATAAAAAAAGAGTCTTTCTCAGAAAAAGAAGGTGGCGAAAATATCAAGGTTATAAAAGCTATGACCGACCACGAAGAGGGATATATTATTGCCAACGATCTTTATGAAACAAAAATGCGTCATCGACTCAAATTCGAAGATTTTGCAATTTTATACAGAACAAATGCTCAATCGAGAATTTTCGAGGAATCATTAAGAAAACTTAACCTGCCCTATAAGATTTACGGCGGACTTTCTTTTTATCAGCGAAAAGAAATTAAAGATCTGCTTTCTTATTTTAGAATGGCTGTGAATCCTAACGACGAAGAAGCCATAAAGCGTGTTATTAACTACCCTAAAAGAGGAATTGGAGCAACTACCATTAGCAAATTACAGGAAGCGGCAGCACAAAACGAATCGAGCATTTGGGATATTGTCTGTGGACTTAACCAAAGACCTTACGGAATTAATGGAGGTACGATTTCAAAACTAATGAAATTCGCTACTTTAATTACCGATTTCCAAAAAATGCAGGAAACAGAATCTGCATTTGATCTTGCTAACCACATTGCAAAAACTACTGGTATTATTAAAGAACTCTATAACGACAGATCGCCTGAAGGTGTATCGCGTCATGAAAATATTCAGGAACTTTTAAATGCTATTCAGGATTTTACTCAAATCGCACTGGAAGAAGGCAAAGAGAACAAGCTAGCCAATTATCTTGAAGATGTTGCTTTACTTACAGATCATGACAATGAAAAAGACGAAGATCGGAATAAGATTAGCATGATGACGATTCACTCTGCAAAAGGATTGGAATTCCCTCACCTTTATCTTGTTGGTCTAGAAGAAGATTTATTCCCGTCACAAATGGCCACGAGCACTCAGCAAGAACTTGAGGAGGAAAGAAGACTTTTTTATGTTGCTTTAACAAGAGCAGAAACTAAAGTCAGCTTGTCTTTTGCTAAATCGAGATACAAATGGGGCAATATGAGTTATCCTCGTCCTAGTCGTTTTTTAAACGAAATTGACGAAAAGTATGTTGATAATCAATTTGAAAAAGAACCTGAATTTAATGGAGCAAGCAGCGATAATTTCCAAAGCAATTCGGATTCAGAAGTTGTTAGCCAATCAAGAAAATTCCAGGCAAAAAGAAGTTTAAACACAAAACCTAAACTTAATCAACCTACTGCACGTATTAAAGCAAGTAGTCAACAGCAAGACGATCCGAACTTCAAGCCATCAAACCCAGAATTAATTCAGGCAGGCATGGTAGTAGAACACCAACGGTTCGGAAAGGGAAAAGTTTTGCAAATGGAAGGTAGCAAGCCAAATATCAAAGCAACGGTATTCTTTCAAAATGTTGGTCAAAAACAATTATTATTAAAATTTGCAAAACTTAAAATTGTTGGATAAATTCCCTAACTATTTGTATTGAAAGAAGAAATCTGTTACATTTGCCATGAGTTCTAAGACTTTCTGTATTTGTTTTTTCGTAAAACAGTTCATTAAAATTCTTTTCTACTTCAATAAGTATAGCCGATAAGATCTTAGCTCCCTCAATTATTTTGGTGCTATTGCGTTAGATTCTTTAAAGTACGCCAAATTGCCCAAAAGATTAAAAATTGTAATTACCTGATAATAACAACAACGAAATAAATGGATTATAATTCAGCCAGGAAACATCTTGTTCTTCCTGAATATGGACGAAACGTTCAGAAAATGGTAGATTTTGCCTTAACTGTTGAAGACAGAGACGAAAGAAACCGTGTGGTAAAGAGCATTATTGCTATTATGGGGAATATGTATCCTCACCTTAGAGATGTAAGTGATTTTAGACACAAGCTATGGGATCACCTTGCTATCATGTCTGATTTCGCCTTAGATATCGACTCTCCTTACGAGGCTCCAACAAGAGAAAAACTTGCTGAAAAACCAGATCAATTACCATACAACAATCAACGAATTCGCTATCGCCATTATGGTCGAACAATTGAAGCTTTAATACTAAAAGCAATCGAATTGGAAGATCAGAAGGAAAAAGATGCTCTTATTTTGATGATTGCTAATCACATGAAAAAATCCTTCCTTAACTGGAACAAGGATAGTGTGCCTGATGAAAAGATTTTCAAAGATTTAGTAGAAATGTCGAAGGGAAAATTAGAAATCCCTGAAAACATGAGATTACGCGAAATTAGAGAGAAAGATTTTATTCAAAAGAAAAAGCCTGTAAGGAAAAATACCAGGTCTGATAATCGTAATGACAACAGAAACGATCATCGAAAACATAACAAACCAAGACAATAAAATATAAACCGGTTCTATACCGGTTTTTTTTATGCCAAAACCATTCCTATTTTCACTTTTCAAAACGTTTTTTATAATTATCTTTAGAACGTTATTCACACCAAAAGAATTATAAAATGAGCACATTCGAAATAACTGGTGGCACAACATTAAAAGGTGAATTGCACCCGCAAGGAGCAAAAAATGAAGCTTTACAAATTTTATGCGCCACGCTCCTGACTCCTGAAAAAGTAAGAATTCATAATATCCCCAACATACTAGATGTTAATCGTTTGATCGAACTTCTTGCTTCACTCGGTGTAAGTGTCACTCAAGAAGCAAAAAACACCTATTGTTTCGAAGCAAAAGAAATCAACCTTGAATATTTGAATTCTGATGAATTTGCAAAAAAGGGTTCTTCTCTTAGAGGTTCAATCATGATTATCGGTCCATTATTAGCTCGATTTGGGAAAGCATATATTCCAAAACCAGGTGGTGATAAAATTGGTCGCAGAAGATTAGATACTCACTTCATCGGTTTTCAAAAACTAGGTGCTGATTTCAGATATAAACAAGGTGATAAGTTTTATCGCTTGGAAGCTCCAAGATTGCAAGGCACCTATATGCTCCTTGATGAAGCATCGGTAACAGGAACTGCTAATATTATTATGGCAGCTGTACTCGCCGAAGGCACCACTACAATTTACAATGCTGCCTGTGAACCCTACATTCAACAATTGTGTAAAATGTTGAACTCAATGGGGGCTAAAATTACTGGTATTGGCTCCAATTTACTTTACGTCGAAGGTGTTAAATCTCTTTCTGGCTGCGAACATCGTATTCTTCCTGATATGATTGAAATTGGGAGTTTTATTGGCTTAGCTGCCATGACCAAATCTGAAATTACAATTAAAAATGTTGCTTATAAAGAACTAGGCGTTATTCCTGACACATTCAAAAAATTGGGTATAAAACTGGAGATTATAGGTGATGATATTTACATCCCAAAACAAGAGAATTATACCATTGAGAATTTTATGGATGGTTCAATTTTAACCATAGCTGATGCACCATGGCCAGGCCTTACGCCAGACCTTTTAAGTATCATTCTTGTGGTTGCAACACAAGCAAAAGGCAGTGTTTTAATTCATCAAAAAATGTTCGAATCAAGATTATTCTTTACCGATAAACTAATTGATATGGGAGCTCAAATCATACTTTGTGATCCTCACCGAGCAACGGTAATTGGATTGAATCAAGAAACAAAACTTAGAGCAACTAAAATGGTGTCACCAGATATTCGTGCCGGGGTTTCTCTACTAATTGCAGCACTTTCAGCAGAAGGAACAAGTACCATTCAAAACATCGATCAGATTGATAGAGGTTACGAAAATATAGACCTTCGTTTGAATGCAATTGGTGCTAAAATTAGAAGAATTGATAATTAACTATTTATTAACAGTCTAAATAAGTATATCTACCTATTTTAGTAACACGAATAAATACAAAAACTAAAATTTGAGATTATGAAGAAATTAGGAATATTAGTTCTTTTCTTCTCGTTTATATTTTCACTTTCGGTGGTAGCCGAAAATAAAATCAATACGGACGATAAGAGTGTTACAATAGGTTTTGAAATCGGAAATAAACTTCCGGACATAATTGCAAAATCAATTAAAGGAAACAACATTAAACTTAGTTCGCTTGAAGGTCAGCTTGTTTTGGTTGATTTCTGGGCATCTTGGTGTCCCCCATGCCGTGCAGAAAATCCTAGAATAGTAGATGCTTACCATAAATTTAAGGACGAGAAATTTAAAAATGGAATTGGATTTGCAATCTATAGTTTTTCACTTGATAAAAAATTGGCTAGTTGGAAGGCTGCAATTGCTAAAGATAAACTAGATTGGGATTATCATGTTAGTGAATTAAAAGGATGGCACTCACCAACCTCAACTAAATTTGGAATCAATTCAATTCCTTCTAACTTTTTAATTGATGGTGACGGGATTATTCTGGCAAAAAACCTTAGAGGTGAAAAACTAGAATTAATCTTACAATACTACGTGAAGAAATAACTCACAAAGAAAGACAACATAAGAACTGGCTAGTGCATTGCAATAGTCAGTTTTTTTATGCTTTCTATTAAGTGGTCTTTTCACTTAAAAATCCCTCTATTTCAGTAAGCTGATAATTTAATTCATTCAACCATTCGACCGCTCTTGATTCTTTTTTAAAGATCTTAGTTTTTGCAGAAATATTTCTCAAATAAAAAGAGAAAATATACGCTTGCATAATCTGAAGAAATTTAGGCTCAACAATCACTGCATTATGCCCAAAATTCAAATTATCGGAAAGTTTAACAATCGCTCTATTAATCTGTCGAGAAATGGAAGGGTGTGGCAAAATCAATTCTGTTAAATCACACAAAGCGGCAAAACGATCATGCGAATATTTCGAGATCACTTCATCTATTGTCTTTTCAAAAAAATCTGCACCTGTTTTATCTTGTATTCCTATCACTTTTAAATAAGCTACATTTTGATACAAACGAATACAAAACTCCTCATTATCAACCACTATCTCCATCCTAAATATATTTAATTAATAAATATAAGAATTTTCAATCTGTTAAACACAACTAAATTCGGCTTAATAAATACTCATTTAAACATGAATTGATCGAAATCAGAATAAAATGGAAATAATTACAGTTACAAATTCTATATTTGTGCCAATTTGTCGGAAGACAGCAAATTGGCAGGTTATTTGTAAACTATTGCCAGATTAAAACAAGAATAAAAAAATCATTGAAAAATGACAAAAGATACAAGCAAATCAAAAAAAGAAGACGTGCAAGAAAAAGAAGTTGAAACTACTGACAATCCAACAGTTGAGGAAACTGCCAAAGTAGAAGAGCCTAAAGCAGAAGAGAAAAAAGAGAAGAAGAAAACCAAAAAATCAGCAAAAGATAAGAAGGCTGATGAATTGGAAGAATTAGGACAAAAGCTTCAAGAAATGAATGACAAGTATGTACGTTTGTCAGCTGAATTTGACAACTACAGAAAAAGAACCTTGAAAGAAAAAATGGAGCTTACCAAATCGGCTAGCGAAAAGGTTTTGATCAATATTCTTCCTGTAAAAGATAATTTCGAACGTGCTTTAAAATCTATAGATGATGCTAAAGATATTGAAGCCTTAAAAGAAGGTGTACATTTAATTTACACAAACTTCAAAGATTTCATGACACAACAAGGCGTGAAAGAAATTGAAGCTACCAATCTTGATTTTGACACAGACGTTCATGAAGCTATTACCAAAATTCCAGCTCCAACTGAAGAGTTAAAAGGTAAAGTTGTTGATTGTATTGAAAAAGGGTATTTCCTTAACGAAAAAGTGATTCGCTTTTCGAAAGTAGTCGTTGGAGAATAATATTAAACAAACAAATCTGAAATAAGATGTCGAAAAGAGATTACTACGAAGTACTTGGCGTATCGAAAAGCGCTACCGGACCAGAGCTAAAAAAAGCTTATCGTAAGAAAGCAATTCAATTTCACCCTGATAAGAATCCAGACGATAAAGAAGCTGAAGAAAAGTTTAAGGAAGCGGCAGAGGCCTATGAGGTACTTAGCAATGATCAAAAACGTCAGCGTTACGACCAATATGGACATGCAGGCATGGGCGGTGCAGCTGGAGGTGGTTTCGGCGGAGGTGGCATGAATATGGATGACATCTTTTCTCACTTTGGGGACATCTTTGGTGGTGGATCCTTCTTTGGTGGTTTTGGCGGCGGCGGACGTAGTTCACAACGTGTGAATCGCGGAAGCAACCTAAGAGTTAAAGTGAAACTTACGCTTCAGGAAATTGCCAATGGTGTTGAAAAGAAGATTAAGGTTAAGAAGCATGTTGAATGTAACGACTGTAATGGTTCAGGTGCTGAAGGTGGTTCTTCTCACGATACTTGTACACAATGTAATGGTAGTGGTCAGGTAACTCGTGTTCAGAATACCATCCTGGGTCAAATGCAAACCAGTGCCGTTTGTCCATCATGTAATGGCGAAGGAAAAATCATTACCAACAAGTGTAAATCTTGTGCTGGTGAAGGTATTGTAAAAGATGAAGAAATTATCACAATCAATATCCCAGCGGGTGTTGCTGAAGGTATGCAACTATCGGTTAGCGGACGTGGTAATGCAGCTCGTCGTGGTGGTGTGAATGGTGATTTGTTAATCTTAGTTCACGAAGAGGAGCATCCTGAGCTTGTACGTGACGAGAACGACTTATTATACAACTTATTTATTAGCATTCCTGATTCAATTTTAGGTACTGCTGTTGAAATTCCTACTATCGAAAATAAAGTAAAAGTTAAGATCGATAATGGAACTCAACCAGGAAAAATTCTACGCTTACGCGGAAAAGGCTTACCTGATATTAATGGATATGGTCGTGGTGATCTATTGGTTAAAATAAATGTTTGGGTTCCAAACAAGGTTAGCAAAGACGAACAGAAACTTCTTGAAAAACTTCAGGCTTCTGAGTCGTTTAAGCCAAACCCCAGCTCACAGGAAAAAAGTTTCTTCAAGAAAGTTCGAAACTTCTTTGAGTAGACAAAATATAAGTATTCAAATCCTCAGAGTAATCTGAGGATTTTTTTTGTGCTAAATTTTACATCAGAAAAAAACTCATTTAAAACATGTTCTTTTCTCTTTACATCGATTTTATATGTTGGGCTTCTCAAATTTGAGTACTTTAGATTTTAATTGAAATTTTAGTGTCACCTAACCAAAATATACATGGCGTTTTTCGAAGCAAAAAACATAGTAAAACAGTATGCTGGCCACACTGCTCTTAAGGGTGTGAGCATTTCTGTTCCAGAAGGAAGTATATTTGGCCTTTTAGGTCCCAATGGTGCTGGTAAAACAACTCTTATTCGAATTATTAACCAAATTACAGGTCCGGATGCCGGTGAGGTTTTCTTCAATGGAGAACCACTGAAACCAGAGCACGTTCATCATATTGGTTATTTACCTGAAGAAAGAGGTTTATACAAAAAAATGAAGGTTGGAGAGCAATCTATTTACCTTGCTCAACTGAAAGGAATGAGCAAGCAGGATGCAACTGCAAAACTACAAGCCTGGTTCAAAAAATTTGATATTCTTGAATGGTGGGACAAAAAAGTAGAAGAGCTCTCAAAAGGCATGGCGCAGAAAATCCAATTTATTACAACCATTCTTCATGAACCTAAACTCTTAATTTTCGATGAGCCGTTTAGCGGTTTCGACCCGATTAATGCTAATCTATTAAAAAGTGAAATTCTTGAACTTCGCGATAAGGGATGTACAATTATCTTCTCTACTCACAATATGGGTTCTGTCGAAGAAATTTGCGATCACATAGCACTAATTCATAAATCTGAAAAAATCCTAGATGGTCCTGTTGATCAGATCAAGAAAAAATACAGAACAAATACTTATCAAGTACAATATACTGGTGAGTTTGACAAGTTGGAAAAAGTTTTAAATGCGGATTTCGAAATTTTAGATCAGCAAAAAGGTATTGAATTCAATACCCTAAAAGTAAAATTAAATAATGGAGCTACTTCCAATGATTTTTTGAAACAGCTTCTACCTTATTTGAATATCGTTTCCTTTAGTGAAATCATTCCAAGTATGAATGACATCTTCATTCGAGTAGTGAATGAAAACAAAAAAATCTAACCCGAAACACCTAAAAAAATGAACAAGATATTAATCATTATACAACGTGAGTATTTATCACGAGTTAAAAAGAAATCTTTCTTACTTCTAACCTTTCTTACCCCTATCCTAATTGCAGGTATTTATGCCTTTATGATTTGGATGATGATGAAAGATGACACTGAGAAAAGAACGATTGGTGTTATTAATGAATCAGAACTTGTCAGCCCTGTAGAATCAAAAGATTTTACCACTTTTGACTACCTGGGAAACACAAGTTTTGAAGAAGCAAAAGCACAGATGGAAGACAAAGGATATTATGCTATTCTTAAAATTCCTGAAAACATTTTAGATAGCAAAATGGCTGAACTTTTTTCGTATAAACAAGTCACCATTGAAGTAAAATCCGGAGTTGGATCTCAAATTCGTAATCATATAGAAACGATAAAGCGTTCAAAAATTATTGCAGAAGCTAATATGCCGGATCTAGAGCAAAAGCTAGCTGCAACTAAAACGCCAATTTCCGTAAAGACCATTAAGTTTGGAGATGACGGTGAGATTAAACAAAGCTCAACTGAAATTGCAATGGGACTTGGCTTTGCCATGAGTTTCATTATTTACATGTTTATTTTCATGTATGGCGTACAAGTTATGCGCGGTGTTATCGAAGAAAAGAGTAATCGAATTATCGAGGTTATTATCTCATCGGTTAAACCTTTCCAGTTGATGATGGGTAAAATTGTTGGTGTAGCTATGGTAGGCCTTACTCAATTCTTAATGTGGGTTATCTTATCAGGTGTTCTTATTGCTATTGGGATGGCCGTAGTTCTTCCTGGTGTTGACATGGATTCTTTGCAGCAAGCTAAAACATTATCGGAGCTACCTGAAGGAGCTGCCTCTCTTAACCCAGAGCAACTTAAAATGGCTCAAGACTTATTAGGGACATTCGACTTTGCTTATATCGCTGGCATTCTTGGCGCATTTGTATTCTTCTTTCTAGCCGGATATTTATTGTACTCGGCTCTATTTGCTGCTGTAGGATCGGCTGTTGATAACGAAACAGAAACACAACAATTCATGTTGCCTATATCATTACCTCTGGTACTTGCCTTATATATTGGTATGGCTGTAGCCAAAAACCCTGAAGGAAGCTTAGCCTTTTGGGGATCTATAATACCTCTAACATCTCCAATTGTCATGCTGGTTCGTATTCCATTTGGGGTTCCTTTGTGGGAATTACTATTATCAATGGGATTATTAGTTGCAAGCTTCATATTCGTTACATGGGTAGCCGCTAAAATATATCGTACAGGAATTCTAATGTATGGTAAAAAAGTATCTTATAAAGAGATTTGGAAATGGTTACGTTACCACAATTAATTAAACCATTATATGATTTGTAAATGCCTCATTTTATGGGGCATTTTTCTTTTTGAAAAATAAGGCACAAATATTGATGAATCTTGAAACGTTAAAAAATCTTATTCCTTGTAAGATCCAATCCAAAATCATGAATCGAGAGCAAAGTTTTTAGTATCTTCGATTTTAATTTGATTACATTAAAAGTTAAATAGTTTCAACTGAAAATCTAATCAATCAAACAATTAACTCAACCAAATAGTAATTCATGCGAATTTCTGTAATAGATTTAGGAACAAATACATTTAATCTGCTTGTTGCAGAATGGGATGAATCTGGAATACCAAAGATTCTGAACCGTTCGAAGTATGCAACAAAAATAGGAAAAGGCGGAATCAACGAGAATAGAATTACGGATGATGCTATAAAAAGAGCGCAAGATGCATTTGATCAAATAAGCGAAATTTCAAAGCAGTTCGAAGTTTCAAAAACATTAGCCTTTGCTACATCAGCAATAAGGTCTGCCGATAATGGCGATGAGTTCGTTCAAATGATCGAAGAAAAATACAATATCAATATTGAAGTTATTTCGGGAGAAAGAGAAGCTGACTTAATTTTTACAGGCACTAAGAAAGCTATTGAATTAAACCACGAACCGGTCGCTATTTTAGACATTGGAGGTGGCAGCAATGAAATCATTATTGCAAACAATGAAAAGGTATTCTGGAAAAACAGCTATCCTTTAGGAATGACTCGTTTACTTGAAAAATTTAAACCTACCGACCCGATCAATAAGAATATGATTAAGGATATTGAAGGATATCTTAAAGCGGAAATGGAAGATTTATTTGAAGTTCTGGAAGTAAATTCCGTAAAAACATTGATTGGTTCTTCTGGATCTTTTGATACTTTTAAACAAGTCTTATTGGCTGATCATCCAAGTTTAAATGGTTTCCCAGTAACTCATTTTGAGATTAAACTGAAAGATTTTTTCAAACTACATCAATTGTTTACAGCCTCTAGTCTTGAGGAAAGAGAGCAAATGAAAGGAATGGATCCTGTTCGTGTAGAATTAATTGTGATCGCAAGTATCTTCATTAATTACCTGATAAAAGAAGCTGGATTTAGTAAATTATTCCAATCTTCTTTTGCTCTAAAAGAAGGTGCATTATTTGAATTTATTAAACTTAACACCCCATCAGCAGATGTAAACAAAATTGCTGAATCAAAATAATAAGTATGTCAAAAATTTTAATCATCGACGACGAAAGAAGTATTCGTAATACTTTGAAAGATATTCTTTCATACGAAAACTATCAGGTAAGTCTAGCTGAGAACGGAATGGAAGCCATTAAAATGGTGGGAGCGAATGAATTTGATGTGATTCTTTGCGATATAAAGATGCCGGAGATGGATGGCCTTGAAGTTTTGGAAAAACTACAAGAAATTGCTTTCGATGTTCCCGTTATTATGATATCGGGGCACGGAAATATTGATACAGCCGTTGAAGCAATTAAAAAAGGCGCTTTTGACTTTATTGAAAAGCCTCTTGATTTGAACCGAATTTTAATCACGATTAAGAATGCACTTGATAAGGCTGTTCTTTTGACAGAGACTAAAGTTCTGAAAAGAAAGGTGAGTAAAAAGTACGACATGATAGGTGAATCGAAAGCTATTATGGAGTTGAATGATATGATTGAGAAAGTTGCTCCAACTGATGCTCGAGTTCTGATTACCGGCCCTAATGGAACGGGTAAAGAGCTTGTGGCACACCGTATTCATGAAAAAAGTAACAGAGTAAAGAAACCTTTTGTTGAGGTGAATTGTGCAGCTATTCCATCGGAGCTTATCGAAAGTGAATTATTTGGACACGAAAAAGGATCCTTTACTTCAGCTCACAAACAACGCAAGGGGAAGTTTGAATTGTCTGATGGCGGAACTTTGTTTTTGGATGAAATTGGGGATATGAGTTTATCAGCTCAAGCCAAAGTTTTGCGTGCTCTTCAGGAAAATAAGATTACTCGAGTTGGTGGCGATAAAGAAATCAAAGTGAACGTAAGAGTCATTGCGGCAACCAATAAAAATCTTTCGGATGAGATTGGATTAGGTAAATTTCGCGAAGATTTATACCACCGCTTAAGTGTAATTCTGATTAAAGTTCCGGCTTTGAATGACAGACTTGAAGATGTTCCATTGTTGGCACAACATTTTATTGATATGATTTGTTCAGAGATGGGTTTACCCTTAAAAAACATTGATGAAGATGCAGTGAAAGAATTGCAGAAGATCAACTATACAGGGAATATTAGAGAATTCAGAAATATTATCGAAAGGCTAATTATACTTGGACAGGATACGATTTCGGTTCAAGATGTAAAATCGTATACTAAAGCTTAAAGTAATCATGAGAAGCGAATCTGATTTCATAGGACAAAGGGAAATTCCGAAAGATGCTCTTTGGGGAATTCATTCTCTTCGGGCGAAAGAAAATTTCCCTGATCAAACTGCCTTTCACAAGGAGTGGTTCATGGCTATTGGAATTGTAAAACAGGCTTGTTACCAAACCTATTTAAGCTTCTTAAAAGCAATTGAAGATAAATTTCCACAAGAAGAATTCCCTTTTCAATTAATCGATTCAAAACTAATTGACGAATTAGAAAAGGCTTCTATTGAAATTAACGACGGGAAACATTTTGAGCACTTTATTTGCCCAGCCATTCAAGGTGGTGCAGGAACAAGTATCAATATGAATTTGAATGAGATCATTGCGAACCTTGCACTTCAAAATACGGGTAAAGATTGTGGTTCATATCAAGAAATTGATCCTTTTGAACATGCAAATGTTTTTCAATCGACAAATGATGTAATTCCAACCGCTTTAAAGGTTGCTGCAATTCGCCTTTTGCAGGATTTAGAAGATTCCATTAACAGTCTTCGCACGCAGGTAGAAAAAACAGAAAGTAAACACCGAAATGTGCTTCGACAAGGCTACACGCAAATGCAAGCAGCCGTTCCTTCTTCTTACGATAAATTATTTAGCACCTACAACAATGCTCTTTCGAGAGATTGGTGGAGAGTTTCTAAATGCTTTGAGAGAATTAAGGAAGTAAATTTAGGTGGTGGAGCAATAGGAACTGGACTTTCGATTCCTCGTTTTTTCATTGTGGAAGTTGTTCCTAAGCTTCAAAAATTAACTGGTTTACCCATCACTCGATCCGAAAATTTATCGGATACGACCGCTAATCTTGACTCTTTTGTAGAAGTTCATGCGACATTGAAAGCACATGCTGTTAATTTAGAAAAGATGGCAGCCGACCTTCGTTTACTTGGCTCAGATTTATTTCAAAATCGAGAAGTACACTTACCACAGAAACAAGTTGGAAGTTCGATTATGCCAGGGAAAATTAATCCCGTCATTCCTGAATTTGTGATAAGTGCAGCTCACAAAATATACGCTAATGATTTGATGATTAGCAATCTGTCTGGACAGGGCTGTTTAGAGCTAAATGCTTACTTACCAAGCATCGGTCATGCATTGCTCGATAGTATCAAACTATTAATTGCTGCAAACAATTCTTTAGCAGACAACTTATTTAAAGATTTGGTCATAAAAATTAATCCAATTGAAGAAACGATCCTGAAAAATCCATCGGTAGCAACAGCTTTATCGCCATATATTGGATATCATCAGGCAGCCAAATTGGCCAAAGAGATGAAGACTAAAGAGATTTCGATTCTTCAGGCCAACGATAATCTTCAACTGATTGAAATTGATACACTAAAAAAACTGATACAGCCTGAAGAACTTCTAAAATTAGGCTTCAGGATTGGAGAAACTTTACAGTGATAACTGTTAACTGATTATTAAGAAATGGGAAGAGAAAGACGTCCTCATATTGGAATTTTTGGAAGAAGAAATAATGGAAAAAGTACCTTAATCAATTTTCTTGCAGGACAAGATATTGCGATTGTTTCTGACGTGGCTGGAACCACAACCGATCCTGTTAAAAAATCCTTTGAAATAACTGGTTTTGGTCCTGTCATTCTAATCGATACGGCTGGTATTGATGATACAGGAGATCTAGGTAAAAAACGAATTCTGAAGACCAATCAAGCCATTAAAACCATTGATTTAGCAATTTTGGTAATCACTCAGAATACATTTGGTGATTTTGAATTGGGTCTTATTGAAAAATTCCGAAAACAAGATGTTCCATTTATAGCTGTTCACAATAAACAAGATATTGAATTATTGCACCAAAATACTTCTGATTTATTACAAAAAAATGGTGCTAAAGAAATTCTTCATTTCTCAAACAACGAAGGCAATATTGAGCCCATCGTTAACAGCATAAAAACAACGATTCCAGAATCGGCTTACACAACTCCTTCTCTACTTGGCGATTTAATTTCATATGGTGATATCGTTTTATTGATTACGCCAATAGACATTGAAGCTCCTGAAGGCAGACTTATTCTTCCGCAAGTTCAAGCAATTCGAGACATTCTTGATAATGATGCAGTTTGCATAGTCTTAAAAGAAAAGGAAGTTGATGCTTTTTTACGTAAAACTGGAATTAAACCTAAGCTTGTTGTCACCGACAGCCAAGTATTTTTAAAGGCTGGAGCATCGATTCCTTCCGATATTGCATTAACCAGTTTTAGCATTATGCTGGCCCATTTCAAAGGCAATTTTAGTGCCTATTTAAATGGAACTCCCAAAATATCAGAATTAAAAGATGGTGACAAAGTATTGTTACTCGAAAGTTGCACGCACCATAGCTCTTGTGATGATATTGGACGTGTAAAAATTCCTCGATGGATCTCAAATTTCACAGGAAAGCAATTAGAATATGTAGTTGTTGCCGGATTAGACGAAGTTCCTGGTGACATAAGCGACTATGCTCTTTTAATTCAATGTGGTGGGTGTATGATTACCCCTAAACAACTAGGTAATCGACTTCAGCCAGCTATTGATGCTGGAATTCCAGTTACCAACTACGGTATGGCAATTGCCTACGTTCAAGGAATCTACAATCGAGCGGTAGCTCCTTTCGCTAAAATTGAAGACTCAACATCAGACTATTTGTAAACAGATAACAAAACTAAATCTTGATGAAAAAATATTTAACTCTACTCCTACTCGTGTCCGTATTATCCACTGTAAATGCGCAAGAAAAGGAATTCTCTTTAAAAGGAATGATTGGTGGACTGCAAAACGAAAAACTATTTCTTTATCAGGAAACTGGAGAAGAAGTAATTCTTCTTGATTCGACAATGACAAGCAATGGAGAATTTAGCTTTACTGGAAAAGCAGATCACGCTTTTGTTGCTCAACTACGTTTCGCTAAATACAAAAGAGCAAAACTATTCCTATCCCCATCACAAATGAACCTGCTGGTACATAAAGATAAATTCGAGCGTAAAATTCTCATTGGAAAGCTTACAGGCTCGGAAGCACAAGACCGATACGAAGACTATCTGGAAAAACAAGAAATCAATACTCAGAAAAAACTAAAGATCGTTGATGCTTTAGAGTTACCTGAAGTATTAGCGGACACGATTAAAAAGAAAACGCTTCTTGATGATTACAAAAAACTAAATAAATTCAAACAAAAATATTTCTACCAATACGCTTCTTCTCCCGTTGTGCCTTATTTAATTTATCAGGATTATTTTGGTGCTAAGACAAGTCTCGAAGATCTAAAAAAGTATTTGGAGATTCTTAACAAGGCAAACCCAAATGGAATTTACGTTAAGAATTTGAATAAGAGAGTTGCTGTTTTGGATGGGATTTCGGAAAGAGGAGAAGTCCCAAACATAAATGGGACAACACTTACAGGAGAAAGCTTTAGTTTAAAAAAGAGCAAGCAAAACTTACACCTTTTTTACATCTGGCGTGCTTGGACTCCGGACAAAAATGACAGACATTACAAAGCCCTTGAAGAGATTCAGTCAAAACTAGAAAATAAGCGTATTGATTTGGTCAGTATAATAAGAAATTCATCGTACAATATGGTTCGCATACCAGGAACTAACAAAGGAGAATTATGGCATCCAACACTTAATGACAATCAAAAATACATTCAAATCGAAAGCATCGATAAAAGTGTGGACTTCGTAAAATACCTAGATCGAAATATCAATATTTTACTGGTTGATAGAAATGGTAAGATTCTATATCATCAGAAGATTTTTGATACTAATTTGCTACTATCTGAAATAACAAAACAGCTTTCGAAGCATTAAAAGTTAATTATTAGTTCTGATTAACTATATTTATCACTTTGATAAAAGAAACAAACGCTAACCATTTATGGCAGATAATTTACTAAAGTCCAAAGCAAATTTTGGAACTTTGCCTGTTTTCATGACAGCAATTTCTACCATTCTTGGTGCAATCTTGTTTCTTCGTTTTGGATGGGCTGTCGGTAATGTTGGTTTTATCGGTGTCATTGGAATTATAATTCTGGGGCATATGATTACCATTCCAACGGCTATGGCAGTTGCTGAAATTGCGACCAACCAAAAGGTCCTCGGTGGAGGAGCATACTATATCATTTCTCGATCGTTCGGTTTGAATATTGGAGCAGCAATTGGTATTACGCTTTATTTATCTCAAGCCATATCGGTTGCTTTTTATATTATTGCATTTGGCGAAGCATTCGATCCCGTTATTCAATGGGTAGCCAATGATTTTGGTTGGCTGATCTATGATAAAAGATTAATTAGCATACCAACAATGGCACTTTTATCAGGATTATTCCTTTACAAAGGAGCCAATATTGGTATGAAAGCTTTGTATTTTGTTGTTGCCATATTAGGAATTGCTTTGGCCATGTTTTTCTTAGGATCTCCTGAGTCTGCTCCTCAAGATATTATTTTAGATGCAACTATTGAGAATCCGAAGAGCTTCTTCTATGTATTTACGATTATATTCCCTGCATTTACAGGGCTTGCAGCCGGCTTAGGTTTATCTGGAGAGCTGAAGAATCCTAAACGATCTATTCCGAGAGGGACTATCTGGGCAACCGTTGGTGGTTTAGTTGTCTATCTTTTTGCTGCCTATAAATTTACAGTTTCAGCTAGCCCTGAAGATTTAGATAGCAATCAGCTTATCATGAGTAATATTGCCATATGGGGGCCAATTATTCCAATAGGATTGGCTGCCGCTTCATTATCATCGGCATTGGGTTCAATTATGGTTGCACCACGCACCTTGCAGGCCATTGGTATGGATGATATCTTTCCACAGAAAGGCCTAAATAAATGGTTGAAAAAAGAGAATCAAAAAACAACTGAACCTCTGAATGCTTCAGTTATTTCTATAATTATTGCCTTCGTGTTTATATTTATTGGCGATGTTGATTTTGTAGCCCAGATCATTTCGATGTTCTTTATGGTAACATATGGTGCCATTTGTATGATTTCATTCCTTGAGCATTTTGCGGCTGATCCATCGTATCGACCTACTTTCCGTTCACGTTGGTATTTGTCATTAATGGGTGCGATTCTTTCATTCTGGATTATGTTCCAAATGAATATGACTTACGCTATTATTTCGTTACTGATTATGGGTGTGATATATTATGGGATAAATGTGAGTAATAAAGAACATCGGGGTCTTGCAAAACTTTTCCGAGGTGTTGTATTTCAATTGAGTCGATATCTACAAATTTTTGCACAGCGTGCCGAGAAAGTTGATAGAGAAGTGAGTTGGAGGCCTTTTGCAATTTGTATTTCTCAAGATACATTCAAACGTCGTTCTGCTTTTGATTTATTACGTTGGATTTCATATAAATATGGTTTCGGAACATACATTCATTACTTGGAAGGATTTCTAAACGAGGAAACAAATCTCGAATCCAAGAGAGTAATGGGTCGATTAATTAATTTAGCATCTGGCAGTAAAAATAGAGTTTATTTGGACACTATTATTAGTCCGTCAATGACTTCGGCAATTGCCCAAGTCATGCAGCTTTCAAGCATATCAGGACATGGTTATAATTCAATTCTTTTTGAATATTCTCGTACCGAGCCAGATCAGTTAAACTACGTGATTGACAACTATAATTTGATTGAATCAACTCAATTTGATGTTTGTGTTCTAAATACCTCGTTTAAAGGTTTTGGGTATCATCGCGAAATCCATGTTTGGATTGGAGCTGAAGACTTGGAAAATGCCAACCTAATGATCTTACTAGCCTATATTATTCAAGGCCATCCAGATTGGAAGAAAGGTACCATTAAGATCTTTGCCATCTATCCCGAGGATGAACTTGATAATCAGAAAGAGAAACTATTAGCGCTAATTAAATCTGGTAGACTGCCAATTTCACCAAGTAATATTGAATTAATCAATGCCAATTATGCAAATAAAAAGCAAGTAATCAGGCAAAATTCAATTGATGCTGATTTAAGTATTCTTGGGTTTAATCATGAAGATGTTGAGAAAGAAGGTGCTGATTTATTCACTGGATTTGAAGACATGGGAAATATTCTTTTTGTAAGTTCGTACAAGGAAATTAATATTAAGTAATGGATGATTTTATTAATGTTACCGATGATTTGGGAAGAGAAGTGAAAATTCCTTTTCCTCCTAAAAGGATTATTTCGGCCGTACCTTCTACTACTGAATTTTTATTTGATTTAGGTTTACATGAAAAGATCATCTCAAGAACTCGTTTTTGCAGATATCCTAAGGATGGAATTTCAAAACTTCCTAATATCGGCGGCACCAAAAACTTGCACATTGATAAAATAAGATTATTAAATCCTGATTTAATTTTAGCCAACGAGGAAGAAAATAATAAGGAACAAATTGAATCTTTATTCGACGAATACCCCGTTTATGTTTGTAAAGTTCGAAATTACGACGAAGCACTAAAAAATATCCTGAATACAGGAAAAATAACTGGTTCTGAACCAAAAGCATTTGAAATTGCCAATACAATTCATGCTGAATTTAGCCAGCTACCTGTTGTCACAAATAATTTAAAAGTGCTTTACCTAATTTGGAAAGATCCATATATGGCGGTTGGTAATGATACTTTTATCAACTCTCTGCTAGAAAAATGTGGTTTTTCAAACGCAGTTAGTCATCTTTCAAACAGGTATCCAAAACTAACAAGCGAAGACATCTTCGAAATAAATCCTGATTTGGTATTTTTATCTTCGGAACCTTTTCCTTTTGAGAATAAACATTGTGATGAGATTCAGAAAATCGCACCAAACTCGAAAATAGAATTGGTTGATGGAGAAATGTTTTCCTGGTACGAATCACATTTACTAAAAGCTGGGAAATATTTTAAAGATTTAATCTTAAAATTTAACCCTTAAAGATTATCAATCAAAAAATATCATTACAATTATTCTTACTACTTTTGTTAAGTATTTAAAAACTTTTGAATGGAACGCATTGCTATTTTTCCGGGTTCTTTCGACCCGTTTACTATAGGCCACGAATCGATTGTTACTCGTGCATTACCTTTGTTTGATAAAATTATTATTTCAATTGGTTACAATTCTGAGAAACGTCAATTTTTCCCAATTGAAAAAAGAATTCAATGGATCAAAGAGGCTTTTCACAACAACCCAAAAATTGAAGTAGAAACCTTTAGTGGACTAACAGTAGATTACTGTCAGAGAAAAAATGCAAAGTTTATTCTTCGCGGACTTAGAACTGCAGCCGATTTCGAATACGAGAGAGCAATTGCGCAGATTAATAAAAAGATGGCGTACGAATTGGAATCAATTTTCCTATTAACAACACCAGAACATACCATGATTACCTCAACCATTGTTCGTGATATCATTCGCCATGATGGAGATGTTTTGCAATTTTTACCAAAAGTACAAGATCCAGACGCCTATAAATTAAACAAATAAAATCATGTCTAGAATTACCAAGATTCTTTTAATTATAGCGCTATTAGTTTGTGCCTGGATGCTTCTTGCTCCAAATTATCTGCGAACTAGCCTTATATACTGGTATGCTAATTTAGATGATTATACAATCTTTGAAAATACTAGAGTAAACATTGCTGATAGTAAAGATTGGCCAGATGATTTGCAATACAATAAATATGAACTAAGCAAAGAGGATCGCGAATATTTGGAAGATCACGAAACCGTAGCTTATCTGGTAATTCAGGATGGTAAAGTATTATACGAAGAATATTGGGATGGCTATGGAACGGAATCTCATTCAAATATTTTCTCGGCAACAAAAAGTATTGTTAGTTTATTAATCGGCATTGCCATTGATGAAGGTAAAATCTCTTCGATTGATGAACCTATAGGCAATTATTTGATTGAATTCAGGGATGATGAAAGAGGAAAAATAACGATTAAAGAATTGCTTACTATGAGCTCTGGGTTGGATTGGGATGAAGCCTACAGCAGTCCTACTTCAATTACTACAAAAGCATACTATGGCAAAAAATTGAGAGAGGTTTCAACCGATCAAAATTTAATTGAGAAACCAGGTGTTAGGTTCAGATATCAGAGTGGAAATACACAACTCCTTGCTTTTATAGTAGAAGAAGCAACCAAAGAAACCATTTCTAAATATGCTGAACGAAAACTTTGGAAACCAATGGAAGCAATGAATTCAGCTTTGTGGAGTGTCGATAAAAAAGGTGGCGATGAAAAATCTTTCTGCTGTTTTAATACCAATGCAAGAGACGCAGCTCGTTTCGGTCAGCTAGTATTGAACCATGGTAAGTGGAATGATAAGCAATTAGTATCTGAGAACTACATTCAAGATGCCACCAAAGCTGCTAGCTACCTTCTTAATGAAGAAAAGACAGCTCCACTAAAATGTTATGGGTATCAATTTTGGGTTCTTCCCTACCAAAGCATGAACATACCTTATATGCGTGGACATAGAGGTCAATATATCTACAGTATTGCAGAAAAGAATGCCGTGGTAGTTCGTTTAGGAAAACAAAAAGATAAGATCAAAGAAGGTCAGATCACATTGGACATTCCAAAATATGTTGATATCGCTTTAAAAATTCTGAAGTAAAACTAAATTAAGCTTTCGCTAAGATGAGAACATTCTTATTTCTGTTAATATCTCTATTTTTTATCAATTCTGCTTTCGCAGATCAGGTTCGCATTTATGGTAAAAATAAAACCTATGCAAATTCGAAAATTGAGATTAAATATCATTCAGATGTTTTCACCTATTCCGAAAAAATACTCTCTAAATTTACAGTCGGTGAGGATGGGGAATTCTCAGTTGATATAGATGTTACCGAAACAAGTTTGGTGTTTTTCCCTATAGGGATTTACAAAGCATTCTTATATGTAGAGCCAGGTAAAGAATATGAAATTAAATTACCTCCTAAAAAAGATCTAACACCGGTACAAAAATTAAATCCTTATTTTGAAAAGGAAGAATTCCTAATTGGAGTTGCGAATGCCGAACCTACTGATTTGAACATATTAATTCGCAAACTAGATGACAAGATCGATCCATTTATTAATCAGAACTTTCATAAAATATATCGCAGAAAAGATAAATCTGTTGGGATTCTTTTTTCAGACCAACTAAAAGAAGAAAATAAAGGAATTGAGAACGACTATTTTCAAGATTACCTAACCTATCGCCTTGGCTTTTTAGAGTACTTAGCCTATCCTGCATCTTTTCAAAAAATAGAAAAAAAATATTTCGAGAATCAAGAAATTAAATTGAATAATTCGGCTTATACAAGTCTTTACAAAAAGCAATATGGTAATTTTTTAACTGGTTATTTTAGTCAAAAAGAATCTTCGGAATTAACCAATGCCTTAAAATCAGAAACTACTTATCGTGATATTTATGAGTTAATGCGAATATATCCTGCATATAAAAATGTAAATTTTCGAGAATTAATTATCGCAACTTCGGTTTTTGATGCTTTTACACGAAAGTTTTACAGTCGTAAAAAAAGTCTAGAAATATTGAATGATTTAATAAATCATAGCTCCAATAATTACAATATAGATTTGTGTAAAAATTACATTTCTAAAATTACTCATCTGCAAAAGAATTATCCAGCGCCTGATTTTTCCATCGGTGATTATCAACTAGCAAATTACAAAGGCAAACATCTTTACCTTAATTTCTGCAATACAGAAAGCTATCCATGCCTGCAGGATTTTAAAGAGATGAAAAAACTGAAAGATCAGTTTGGTGAGTATGTTGACTTTTTAAGCATTGCCTGCGATTGGGACGTTACTAAATTCCTACAGTTTACCCATAAAAAGAAACTCGATTGGCCAATTATTCATATTGGTGATCAACAAGAACTAATTGAACAGTATGGAGTAAAAGCATTTCCAACCTATATTTTAATTGACTCAAAGGGTAATATCGTAAAAGCTCCTGCACAAGGTCCAAAAGAAAACATTCAGTTGGAGTTTATCAAGATTGCTCGTGATGCGGCAAGAGAGGCGTATCGCAAGTAAAAAAAAAGGCCACCACACAATCATGCAGTGACCTACCCAATAAATAACTATTTAAACCACAGCTACTTTTTTCATCTTCAGTTTTAATTCTATAGGAGTTATATTCCTCAAGTTATCTGATACTGGACACCTATCCTCGATGGCAGCTAACCATTTAGTAAGCTCTTCTTCTGTTGCGTCACAATCAGGTTCAATAGAAACCTCAATACCTTTGTATCCTGCTCTATCGTCAAATGAAGTACCAAACAAACGGCTAGGATTTAATTCACCAGCCATTTTAATTTTAACTGCACGAAGCTCTATATCCATTTCTTTCGCAATTACATGAGCCATAACATTAATGCATCCGCAAAATGCTGCAAGAATATATTCTACCGGGTTCGCCCCCTCATCGGTTCCTCCAAGATCTG
Source organism: Labilibaculum sp. DW002 (assembly GCF_029029525.1). Lineage (NCBI taxonomy): Bacteria > Pseudomonadati > Bacteroidota > Bacteroidia > Marinilabiliales > Marinifilaceae > Paralabilibaculum > Paralabilibaculum antarcticum. Next base: position 2,360,515 of record NZ_JAKJSC010000001.1, read on the forward strand.
CAGGTTCATCAATAATAATTTCAAAACCTCTTGCTTTTACTACGGTTTTGGTTGGATTCTCACTATGAGCACTTACTCTAAATTTTAAATCTGACATTTTACTCGCGCTTTTAAGAATTATTTTTAACTATTTAAAAATGCAGTATCTTCTCTGTTCTTAAAATTATTAGCAGATGCATAGATTCACTATATTTGGTGTAATTTAACATCAAGTTTGCGACGATCTACAAATAAAATCAATTTCTAAAATGAATTTAGAATATCAAATCGAGAGGTATCAAACCGATGCTGAGCTAATTAGCGCAAAAGATTGTTTTGAATCTCTTACACCACACCAAAAAGATTTGGTGGAAAAATCCACCACCCGGCTCCAGTTTACAAAAGGAGAAACCATCATTAAACAAGGTTTTGTAGCCTCACACATCCTTTATATCGAAAAAGGACTAGCCAAACTTGATGTAACAAACGATTCGAAACTTTCTACCTTAAAACTATTGAGTAATGATTCGTTTGTAGGTATCATGTGCAGTTTTGCTTGCAAAAGTCTCGACTTTTCAGCCGTTGCATTGGAAGACACAACCATACGAATGATCAATATGGATCTCTTTTTAAGTCTGGTTAAAGAAAATGGTGAATTTGCTCTTAAACTCATGCGTCACATGTCATCGCTCACCAATGATATTATGCACCGAACAAGTCGTATAGCTGGTAAAAATGTTGAAGGATCTTTAGCATTAATTTTGACAGAGCTTAGCGAAATATACAAAAGCCCGCAATTTGTTTTACCGGTCACACGCGTTGGACTTGCTTCGTTAGCTGGATGCTCAAAAGAAAGCGTAATTCACACATTGGCGAAGTTTCACAACGATAAAATAATAGAGGTTAAGGATAAAAACATTACCATCCTAAAACAGGCAAGTCTTGAGCTAATAATAAAAAATGGATAATCTTAACTTTCATTAATCACCTCAAGTATTGAAGCGTAAGTATTTGCTTTAAATTCTGCCAGGTTTTTTATGGAAAGCCATTTTACTTCTTGGATGTCTTCTTCGGTTTGTGGAACAAGTGTTTCAAATCCGGCGTAGCTCATTTCGAACCAATAGGTACGCTTCAGCATAAATTTACCTTTCATCCAATAAGTATGAAAAGTTGAATTCAACTCTTTTTTAATTTCTAAATCAGTAATACCACATTCCTCTTCAACTTCGCGAACAGCCGCCTCACGAACAGATTCTCCTTTTTCAACCTTTCCTTTGGGCAAATCCCATTTCTCCAATCGGTAAATGGCTAGCAATTGATTTTTACTATTATATACTTTCCCTCCAGCCGCTTCTATATAAGAAAAACATGATTTAAAGTGTTCAAAAAGTTGTCCGAAATCATCTGCTACGATGCAAATGGCTTCTTTACTTTCATCTTCATCAAACTGTAGAATAAGACCTTCGAGTGGCTCATCTTCTATCCAAGCATAAACCATTCCTTCGAAATTTAGACTCTCGCTTTTATCTCCTAAAAAAATGATTCGATCTTTAAAAAATACTTTATACATTTGCGGATGATTTTTAAAATGCTTCGGAAAAATACAATCAACTGAATTTCCGCTTTTTGAATTCAATTAACAAACCATAAATCCATTGAAAGAATGCAAAGTACTGCAAAACAAATCGCTGAATACCTTTTGCAAATAAAAGCAATTAAGCTAGAACCTACAAACCCATTCACTTGGGCTTCGGGATGGAAGTCGCCAATTTACTGTGATAATCGTAAAACTTTATCGTACCCAGCAGTTAGAACTGATATTAAAAAAGCTTTTGCAAAGGCTGTTTTAGCTAAATATCCGGATGTTGAAGTTATTGCAGGTGTTGCTACCGGAGCAATCGCTTTAGGTGCATTGGTTGCTGATGAGTTGAATTTACCTATGGTTTATATTCGTTCTGCTGCCAAAGCTCACGGAATGACTAATATGATTGAAGGTGATTTAAAAGCTGGACAAAAAGTTGTTGTTATTGAAGATTTGATTTCAACAGGCGGATCTTCGTTGAAAGCTGTTCAAGCACTTCGCGAAGCAGAATGTAATGTAATGGGGATGTTAGCAATTTTCACGTACGGATTCCAAACTGCTGAGGATAATTTTACAAATGCAAACTGTGTTGTTGATACTTTGAGCGATTACAATACAATGATTGACTGTGCACAGGAAATTGGCTATGTAAAAGCAGAAGATGTAGCTCAGTTGAAAGAATGGCGCAAAGATCCAGGAAGTTGGGGAGTTTAATTCCTTTATTTTCTAATAAAAATAAAATTATAAAGAGAGCATTGAATGCCCTCTTTTGTATTCTAAAGGAGGACGAATAAATGTCGACGACAGAGATTGTTAGTGAAGTAAAAAAAATTCCACATACAGTTAGTGATGTGTACGGATTCTTTTCTGATTTTAGAAAAATTGCTAAGGTATTTGAGTTGGCTTCAGAGAATCCTGAAGTACAAGCTAAAATAGAGGAGCAAACTAATAAAAAGATGAATTTCAAGGATCAAATTGAGCATTGGGAAGCTACTGAAGACAATTGTTCTTTTGTAATTAAAGGTTTTGGTGAAGCGGGTTTACAGTTTGTTGAAAAGGAAAAAAATAAATCTTTAAAATTGACAGGCTACGGTCGTAGCCCTTTCGAATTTTACTTTTGGATTCAACTGATTGAACAAGGACCATATGAAACAAAGGTTCGTTTGACTGTGCATGCAGAGTTGAATGCCATGATGAAGATGATGTTGAAAAAGAAACTTGAAAAAGGAATTGATCAGTTAGCTGAAGGCCTTACCCAAATTCCCTATAGCGCACTGCAAAATATTGAATAAGGTCTCTATTCTTTCACTAAAGCTGTTGAAAAATCGACAGCTTTTTTTGTACCCTCCCAAATTTTGAATAGCTTTGTTTTGAATGAGTCTAAATAATAAGCATAGAGCACTTTCTTTTCTAATCACTTTGGCATTTGTATTGCCAATAGTGATTAAGACTCATCACATGATGTTCCCAAATCACGAACATCATTGTCATTCCTGCGTAAGTCATACTGCCGACTTAAAGGATATATGTGAGATTCAAGAGTTTGATTATTTTCATTTTACGCCAGCAAATACAACAAGTATTCCTACCGTTTCGATTTTTCAATTCGAAACTCCAAAGGTAGAGTCGATTCAAAAATCATACAAGGAATCAATACCTTCCTATGGCTTAAGAGCTCCTCCATTTTCGTAAGTTAAATATGACAATTAGAATGTTGATAAGTATTTATACACTTATCAATTATTTCTATACATTTTAAATTTTCTTACGTGAAACAATATAACTCTGTATTTAATGATACGATATATTTTGGCGATAGTATTACTATTGCCTGTTTATGCCTACTCAAATGTAGAACTAAGCAATAACAAATTAACAGGATCAGTTCTCGATTTAGAAAAAGGAACACCTCTGCCGGGGGTGAGTGTATTTATACCGGAATTGCAAAAAGGAACAGTAACCAATAAAGATGGATCATATACATTGGAGCATCTTCCAGAAGGGAAATTAACGATACAATTTTCTTTTATCGGGTACGAATCAATTATTGAAACTAAACAGATTGAAACTACAAACAATGTGCTTAATGTGGGATTACGATTCACTTCTGTGACAACACAAGATGTTGTGGTTTCTGGTGGTTTTCCATCTGCGCAACACGAAAATTCAATAAAAATATCAGTATTAAACAAAAATAAACTCGAACAATTGGTTTACCCTTCTATTGGTGAAAAACTTTCTACCATACCTGGTGTTGATATAATTTCACGTAGTCCTGGTATTAGCACCCCGGTAATTAGAGGTTTATCTTTAAATAATATTGTTTTTCTTAATAATGGTGTTCGTTTAGAAAACTTCCAGTTTTCTACCGATCATCCATTTCTAATTAATGGGCAAGGAGCAGATCATGTTGAGGTAATTAAAGGACCTGCGTCATTACTATATGGATCAGATGCAATGGGTGGAGTAATTAATATTCTACGCGAAAAGCCAGCCCCGGCAAATACAACTCAAGCCGATATTTCCAGCGAATATCATTCTGTATCGCAAGGGCAAAATTACAATGTTGGAGTAAAGTCATCATCTAATAATTGGTTTTGGATGCTTAGAGCAAATCAACAATCACATAAAGATTATAAAGATGGGAATGGTGATTTTGTTCCAAATAGCCGTTTCAATTCGAAAGGATTACAATTAGGTTTAGGGATGATTAAAGATTATGGAAGCTTTAAAGTGTACTATGATTATTTACAACCACAACTTGGTATGACCAATGGTGAATCTTTGGAAGTGGTTAGTTCTGGAAAAAGAAAAAATCATTATTGGTTTCAGGATTTAACACAACATTTGATTTCTTCCAGAAACAGGTTATTTCTTGGGAATTATAAATTGGAGCTAAATGCTGCATATCAATTCAATAACAGACAATTAAAGGGAGACCCTAATTCTACTTTTTTTCGTTTGGTAGATATGGATTTAAAAACACTTACCTACGATAGTAAGCTGTATTTCCCAACTGGAGAAAATACAGAGTTTCTTATCGGCTTGCAAGGAATGCATCAATCAAATAAAAACCAGGAAGCTCCCAACAGGATAGTTCCGAATTCTAAAATTGATGATTTTTCGCTTTTTACATTACTTAAAAAGGAAGTTCATCATGTAGATTTTCAAATTGGTTTGCGTTATGATCATAGATCTTTGTATGTTCCGGAACAAGAAACGGGTGGACATTCTCACGGAGAACCTGAAGAGGAACATGAAGAAGAACATCATGAGGAAGAAGGAGAACACCATGAAGAGGAAATGGTTCATATAAACCGCAGGTTTGATAATTTTAATGCTTCATTAGGAGCAACTTTTCATGTGTCTGAATCTCTACTCATGAGAACAAACTTTGCAACAGGATACCGGGTACCTAATTTGGCTGAACTTTCACAGCATGGTTTGCATGGTAACAGATTTGAAGAAGGAAATACCAGCTTGGATCCTCAAAAAAGTTTAGAAGCAGATTTAGGCGTGCACTATCACACTCACGATCATAATATCGATTTTTCACTTTTCTATAATAAAGTGTATGATTTCATATATTTATCACCAACCACGGAATTGGCGCCGGAAGGAGATGGATTCGTGTATGCATATAATCAACAAGATGCCAAGTTGTATGGTGGAGAGGTATCTATTAATATTGTGCCTGTTAGCTTTTTAAAAGTCCACACGGATTATTCTATGGTAATTGCAAAACAAGATTTGGGAGGGAGATTACCTTTTATACCACAACACAAACTAAACACGAGTTTGAAATTCTTTTGTAAGGGAAATAAAAGCTTTCAGGATCCATTTATAAGTATTGGTTGGAAGTATGCTTTGGAACAAAATCGCCCTGCTCAATTTGAAACAAATACATCTGCCTACCATCTTTTTAATGTTCAGGCGGGTACTTCTTTCAAAATTGGAAAAGTAAATACTAGTTTCTTTGCTGGAGTTAGTAATCTCTTCGATAAGGTTTATACTGATCATTTATCTAGCTTAAAGCCATTAGGATTTTATAATCCTGGTAGAAGTATTAATGTGAAACTTGCATTTAAACTATAGAATATATTGAGGTGGGCTATCTTACAAAGCTCACCTCTTTAAAATTATAAACCCGTTCTTCGTTCTTTACTTTTACGCGAAGTTGTCCAAAATCGGTTATTCCTACAATCTCTCCTTCGAACTCGCCATTTTCATCTGAAAAATGATGACGCTCATTCATCCAATAAAGTACATTCAAATAGTCTTTTTCCAACATCTTCGATTTCCCATCGACCAACTGAAAATATCTTTCTTCGATAGATTCCAGAAGTTTCTCTAATTCCTGATCTAGATCAAATTCCTTATTTGTTAAAATTGCCAGAGAAGTTGGGTTCGGAGCATTCGACACAAAATTGCATTGGTTGATGTTTAATCCTAAACCACAAATACTATGACTGAGTGCAGATCCCATTATCGATTGTTCAATTAAAATACCTGCAATCTTTTTATCTCCAACATAAATGTCGTTGGGCCATTTTACCGAAACATTCTCAATATAAGAACTTAGGTAATCTTTAACACCTAGAGAAATAATCATAGAAACCTGAAATTGATCTTGCGCTAAAATGAACTCCGGGCGAAGTATAAGACTAATGGTAAGGTTTTTGCCACTTTCACTTTCCCAAGTATTTGCTTGCTGTCCGCGGCCTTCTGTCTGGTTTAATGCCATAACGACAGTTCCTCCTGACGGATTTTGCGTTTTGATTAATTCAAGAGCAAAATTATTGGTAGAATGCAATTCGTTTTTACGAATCAACAAATCAGGGGTAAATAATAATCGATTCATTGGTAAAATTTATTAATTTCAATAATCCAAAGGAATTTGAATCACTTTTAAATTGTGATCAATGACAAAATTAATCATTAGCCTGCAGAAAGGCAGCAAATTAATTGATTTTGACACATTCAAATTGAAGCTTTTAAATTATAATAAGTAACAAAATAAAAACGAATCTAGAACAAAATGAATATCTTTCTGTATATCATCTAATTACTACTCTCACTAACAGAGATTAAGATTATAGAAATCTAATTCGAAAACAAATTTTATTCGTTTGAAAAAAAATTATCTTTGTATTTAAAATATTTATATGACAAAAAAGAAGGGAAATGCAACAGAAGAACTTGTTGATGCTATTATTGAAGGATTAAAAGATAAAAAAGCAGTAGATATTGTAAAGATAGATCTTAGAAATATAGATAGTTCTGTTTGCAAATATTTTATTATTTGCCATGGAACATCCACCGCTCACGTTAGTGGTATTACCAATTCGTTACCTGATTTTGTAAGAGAAAAGGTTGACGAAAAATTATGGAAAAAGGAAGGACACCAAAATTCTCAATGGATTCTTTTGGATTATGCTGATGTTGTAGTTCATGTTTTTCAAAAAGAATACAGAGATTTTTATCGTCTGGAGAGTTTATGGGCCGATGCAACAGTAACTAAAATTAAGGAAGCATAGCCAATTCAGTAAATTTTAATTAAAAAGAATGACAGAAAATAATAATCAAAATAAATCTCCTTTCCAGAAAGGAAAGAATGGCAACAACATGCTTAAACCACCAAAATTTAATGCATACTGGTTGTACGGATTAGTTGCCGTAGCAGTTATCGCTCTTAACCTTTTAAACATTGGTCAAACACCGCAAGAAATTAGTTGGCAAAAGGTGAAAAATGAAATGATTCGCAACTCTGATGTTGATCGAATTGTTGTTGTTCGTAACCTTCTTGAAGTAAATGTTTACCTTAAATCGGAAAGTCTGGATAAATATCCTGCACTATTCGAAAGTAGCTTCGATTCTCCATCAAAATCAGGACCGCATTATTTCTTTACAATTGGTTCAATTGAGAATTTACTGAGCAATTAGAAAAAGCCCAAGCGAATGTTTCTGAAATGAACAGAATTGAACCTGAGTATACAACTCATGAGGATTATTTTGGAAATTTTATTGGTTGGATTTTACCCTTTGCCTTAATTATTGGAATTTGGTTCTTCGTATTTAAGCGAATGAGCAAAGGTGCTGGCGGTGGTGCTGGTGGTGGAAATATTTTTAATGTTGGTAAATCAAAGGCGAAAGTTTTTGATAAGGAATCTGATATTAAAACAAACTTTAAGGATGTTGCTGGTTTGGCTGAGGCTAAACAAGAGGTTGAGGAAATCGTAGAATTTCTTAAGCATCCTGAAAACTATACAAAATTAGGAGGTAAGATTCCGAAAGGAGCATTGCTTGTAGGCCCTCCGGGAACAGGTAAAACTCTTTTGGCAAAAGCCGTAGCAGGTGAAGCTCATGTACCTTTCTTTAGTATGTCAGGTTCTGACTTTGTTGAGATGTTTGTAGGTGTTGGTGCAAGTCGTGTTCGTGACTTGTTTAAGCAAGCTAAGGAGAAATCACCATGTATCATTTTTATTGATGAGATTGATGCTATTGGTCGTGCCAGAGGTAAGAATCCTAATATGGGTGCTAACGATGAGCGTGAAAATACCTTAAATCAGTTATTAACTGAAATGGATGGTTTTGATACCAATTCTGGTGTTATCATTCTGGCAGCAACTAACCGTGCTGATATTTTGGATAGAGCATTGATGCGAGCTGGTCGTTTCGACCGTCAGATTCATGTTGAGTTACCAGATTTAAATGAGCGTGAAGAGATTTTTAATGTACATCTTCGTCCTTTAAAACTTGACGAATCAGTAAAGAGCGAATTCTTAGCTAAGCAAACACCAGGTTTCTCTGGAGCTGATATTGCTAATGTTTGTAATGAATCTGCTTTGATTGCTGCTCGTAAGAAGAAAAATGTTATTCAAAAACAAGATTTCCTTGATGCAGTTGACCGTATCATTGGAGGTTTGGAGAAGAAAAATAAGATTATTTCAATTACTGAAAAGAAAACAATTGCTTATCATGAGGCTGGTCATGCAACCATATCCTGGTTGTTAGAATATGCTCACCCATTGGTGAAGGTAACTATTGTTCCTCGAGGAAAAGCTCTTGGAGCTGCATGGTATTTGCCAGAGGAAAGAAGTATTACGACTAAAGAGCAAATGCTTGATGAAATGTGTTCTGCTCTTGGTGGGCGTGCTGCTGAGGAATTGATTTTCGGTAAAATTTCTACTGGAGCTCAAAATGATCTGGAGAAAGTAACCAAGCAAGCAATGGCTATGGTGTCGATCTTTGGAATGAGTGAAAAAGTAGGTAACGTAAGTTACTACGATTCATCTGGACAATCTGATTATGGTTTTTCTAAGCCATACAGTGAGAAAACTGCAGAACTTATCGATAAAGAAGTTAAAATCTTAATCGATGAAAGTTACAAAAGAGCCAAACAAGTGCTTTTAGATAATATGGATAAGCACAGTAAACTTGCTGAATTACTTCTGGAACGTGAAGTAATCTTTAGTGAAGATCTAGAAGAGATCTTTGGCAAAAGAGCTTTTGGAACACCAGAAGGATTAGACGAAAAAAAGATCGATCCTAAAACGGAAGAAGAAAGCAAGAATGAAGACAATGAGACAAAAGCTGTTTAAGCTTTTATTCTCTAACCATACAAATGCTAAATTGCTGGATACATTCAGTAATTTAGCATTTTTTTTAGCCTCAACACTCCATTGAATACTGAATTTGCCACACACGAATTCGTTCAATTGTCAAAAGTGATTAAAAAATACTATTTTTGGAGGCGAATAAGTACACATAAGGATCTTGTGGCAAAAAAGCAGATTCAACTTAAATATATTTCAAGTGGGGAACTTTATCAAGAGAACATTTTCAGGAGCCATATTTGTAGTCATTTTAATTTCAGGAATTTGTTTCCATCCAATTGGTTTTCTGGCTGTTTTTCTTGGAATTTCACTAATGGGGACTTATGAATTTTACAAATTGATTCGCAAAACGGAAGCTTCTCCACAAATTACATTAGGATTAATTTCGGCAGGATTACTATTTCTCTCTTGTTATGCTAGCGCTCATCTCAATATCAAAAGTGTTTTTTTACTATTCACCTTTAGTCTAGTATTACTTCCGATTATTGAAATGTATCGAAAAAAAGAGAAACCTTTTACCAATATTGCATTTACAATTATGGGTTTATGCTATGTGGCTCTTCCCTTTTCTCTTCTCAACTACTTAGCTTTTCCTTTTAACGAACTACAATTTCACTATGAAATCGTTTTGGGCGTATTTGTAATGATATGGGCAAATGATACCGGAGCATATATAGTTGGTGTTAATTTTGGTAAAAACAGATTGTTTGAAAGAATTTCACCAAAAAAATCTTGGGAAGGAAGCATAGGAGGTGCAATTGTTACTTTGCTAATAGCATGGGCTATTTCACAATTCTTTATGGATTTAAATCTAATTCAATGGTTAATCACTGGAGTTATTGTTGTAATATTTGGTTCTCTAGGTGATTTAGTTGAGTCTTTATTCAAAAGAAGTATTAACATTAAAGATTCAGGCACCATTCTTCCTGGACATGGCGGTATACTTGATCGTTTTGATGCAATCTTATTGGTATCTCCAGTAGTTTTTATCTTTTTACAAATCATTCAAGAGTTCTGGAAGTAAATTGAATTGCTAGCGGTTTTAATCATCCATTACTAAAAAAGCAATTCAGAATTCTTAGCTCACGCTCAAAAAATCTTTTTTAATTTCTCTCCTCTTAATTTTTATCGTCTGATCTATAAAAAATCGTAACTTCATGTTCGCGAGTCTGCAACTGTATGTTGTAGCATATCAACTCAAATAAAACAAGCATGGATTTACATATTAAAGATCAACTTTTTGTGGTTTGCGGTGCCACTTCTGGATTCGGAAATGCCGTATTAAACAACCTTATTGGCGATGGAGCAAAGGTAATTGCAATAGCACGTGGGCAAGAACAATTGGATAAGTTAATACAAGCTCACCCAAACTCTATAGAAGTCCTATGCGGTGATATTACCCTATCGGAAACCATTCAACTGTTATTGGATAAAATAGGCAACAGAAAGCTATCTGGAGCATTTATAAATGCAGGTGGTCCGCCGGCAATGAAAACCCTTGAAACAAAATTAGACGATTGGGACAACGCTTATCATCAGCTCTTGCGTTGGAAAGTGGAATTGACTCAAGCATTGGTTCCATTAATGATGAAAGAAAAGTATGGACGAATGGTTTTTCTAGAAAGTGCTTCGGTTAAACAACCTATTGACAATTTGGTATTAAGTACCTCGCTAAGACTTTCAGTAGTAGGTTTTATTAAAACGCTTTCACAGGAAATAGCTGAATCGGGTGTTACGCTTAACATTGTTGGCCCAGGATATCACGAAACACCTGCAATTAATCGATTGTTGGATAAAAAAGCCGAACAAGAAAATATTAGTTCAGAAGAAGCTAAGAATAAAATTGCTTCTGGAATTAAAATGAAACGAATGGGAAACCCAGAAGATTTAGGACAGTTAGCAACTTGGTTGCTCGCTCCGTCCTCTGGTTATATAACGGGACAAACCATTAGTGTAGATGGTGGGCAAATTTTAGGAATTCATGGATAATAGAATTCAATTTAAAAAAAAGAGGAGATAAAATATTTATCACCTCTTTTTATCATCAAATTATGCTTGCCATGTATGGCTACATTTTTGACATGTTGTAGGATTCTTATCTGCTAATAAAGCAAGTAATCCTAATGGAAAGAAACAGATCGCAACAATAATCTGCCATGCTTTGTATCCACCTTTTTTTGTTAGTTCACTACACTTTGGACATGATAAATTTGCCATAATAATTAAATATTTAAGTTAAAAATAAAGTTCTAATCCAGTTTAATAATATGAGAGCAAGAATTATGCTACTACCAATTCTTGAAATTTTTTGAAGTATTATTTTAGTATCTTGTTTAAGAATAATAATTAATCGAATAGGTATTTGAATAACAACAAAGACTCCAACAAGTATGGCCGCATAATTTTGCTGAATACCACTACCTATTTTACCATCACCAAATTCACAAAACGCACGTGTTACTCCGCATGCAGGGCATTCAAATCCAAATACTCTATCGAATAAACAAAAATGTGGTAAGTATGAGAGAAGTTCTAATAATTTATTCCCGAAACTAAAAAAAACAATTACGATCAATAAATTACTAACTAATACACTTACATCGTAACGTATAAATTCATCTATACCTAATAATTTAAGTATCCATCTAGGGATAAATGATATTTCCATTTAAATATATTAGCTTACAATAAAGTGTGCAAAAATAAAAAAAATATATTTGTTGTTAAGTATAAGTGTTGTGAAATAATATTTAAAAATGCCTTTATATTAGTATTTACGCTTTGCACCCTCATACATACTAAATTAAACTTAAGAAATAAACATCACCTTCTCTTACGGAACCAAGTTTGCACTTTTCTTCTTTGAATAGATACTTTAAGTTTAGTTCTCTTTACAAAAACAATTGCTTTCCGATTAAATTTCTGTTTTAGTGTTAATCTTTCCGAAAGAATAAAGTTATTTAACACTTGTGCAAATTCAGGTGTTCGCAAATAACCATACGACTTATGAGGGTTTGAAATTTTATTGATTTGATAGTTATTCTCAACTAGGTAATCAATTGGCTTTACACCAAATCTATTCTCCTTAAAATCATCACCTAATTCATAATTAAGGGCAACCTTATCCAGAATATCAGCAAAATTATACCAGCTTTTTACATTGGGTGGAGTTGCAATCAATGTACCTCCGTTATTACGAACACGTTGCTCATCTGCAAATTTACTAACAACTATAGGCAATCCTAGTGGAGAACCTATCGTAACAAAAGTATGAATTTGAATATGATTAGCTAAAAAACTAAGTACATCGAAAGCAATAATTGAGCCCATTGAATGAGCAATCAACATGATATCGTCCCCTTTGTACTTTTCCAAAACCTTTAATAATCGCAGTCGAATCGATTCTTTAATTTTGTTAGCTGATTCTTCATTTGATTCACTCTCCTCCTGATAATAAGTCTGGAGATCCTGAAAATAGTTTCCTAATATGACATCCGTAATAAAAGAATAATTCAAGCTAAAGTCTTCATTCAAAAGGAACTTATTCAACTGTCTATTCACAAAATTCACAACCTTCTTTCTTGTATCATGATTTTCCCTCACGAATAGCTTTGGTCGTCTCACATAAATTTCATCTAAATAGTAAGGACTGTCCTCATTTTTTTCGAACTGATTTAGTGGCTGATCGTGAAGAATATCTGCCCAATAAACCATTTCATACTTCGGTAAGTTTGCTTTGTAATTGTTGCTTTTTAAACCTTCAATCATAGCACGCTCCCACCACCGTTCCAGTAAGTTCTTTGGAGGTTTGTTTCCTAAACCATGAATTTCAATAATCACATTTGCCATAGCGCGCAGAAGCTATTTAAAAGAGTAAGACAATGAAAATACATTAGAATATTTTGCCACGGATTGGTCTCCAATATCAGTTAATGCATAATCTAAACGAAAGTTTTTGTAATTGATTCCTAAGCCTAAGTTTGGCTGAAAGGTCCAACTCGTACTTTGATCGAAATCTGTTTCCTCCTGAAAGTTACTTACGCCTGCACGCAGGTAAATCAGATTTTTAAAAGAAGCTTCAAATCCCATGTGAGGATCGATACTAATTGGATCAGCCTGCACCAATACATTTCGTTTTCCATCGAATGTTAAATCAGCATCAAATTCCGCTAACAAAGAAAATTTATCTGATATCGGGAATTCTCTACTAACAGCTAAAATCAGTCTTGGCAAAGTCAATTCTGTAGAATTTGTAGGAATCTCATTTCCTGTCGTATTGAAAACCTCCTCCAAATTATCAGTTTTAAATACCCAGGCATTAAAAGTCGAACTGGCATCACGCAGTAATGCTCCCATTTGCCATTTTCCTCTCTTATATTTTACCGCAGCATCAATTCCAAAACCATAGGCCGATGCAAAATCACCTGTATGGCGATAAATCAACTTGACGTTACCTCCAATAGACAAACCTTCAATCTTAGTTTTCTTAGCATAGGAAAATAAAAAGGCATAATCTGATGCTGAAAATGTAGTAACTAAATCGTATCGAATATTTCCATCCTTATCGATTAACTCCAGCGTATTGGGAATATCATCAACCCCATATCGAATGATACTTAAAGCCAAAGTACTTTTCTCATCCAATTTTATTCCCAGCCCTACATAGTCGTAAGCTGCCATACCAGCAAAGTATTCAGCATGCATGGCTGATAGTTCATATTTTTTCTTTAAATCGACAAGGCTAGCGGGATTCCAGTAAGCTGATTCAACACCTTTTTGAGAAGCTACAGCCACATTTCCCATTGCGAAAGCTCTTGCTCCTACACCTACGGAAAGAAATTCATTACTATATTTTGGTGCTGATGTTTGGCCAAACAAATTACTGGTAAGGCACAAACAGATTAAACTGACTATTATTCGTGATAAAAATTTCTTTTTCATGGAAAGGTAAAAATAGTATGCTTTTTTTAAACTTATGCATAGTAGTGCTAGAAATACTTCGTTTCGGAAAATTCCCTTATTTTTGTGCCATACTTTACAAAAATAAAATTCATGTCAGAAGCTAAAGGATTCGTTAAACACATTCCAAATACAATTACTTGTTTAAATTTATTTTGTGGTTGCTCAGCCGCATTAATGGCCATGGAAGGATATCTTGTTTGGGCATCTTTCCTAGTTATATTAGCCGCAGTTTTTGATTTTATGGATGGATTAGCTGCTCGAGTTTTAAAGGCGTATTCTCCTATGGGAAAAGAACTAGATTCATTAGCTGATATGGTTAGCTTCGGTTTTGTTCCAGGCGTAATTGCCTTAGCTTATTTAAAAGGAGCAATTCTTGGAAGTGCTTCCGCAAATTTTGTTCCTGCCGAACTTAGCTACTCACAATTGGCTATTTTATTGTCGGCCTTTATCATTCCGATCTTTTCAGCCTTACGATTGGCAAAATTTAATGTAGACACAAGACAAACCACATCCTTTATAGGAGTTAATACCCCTATGAATGCAATGTTTTGGGCTTCATTCGCTCTAATCTTTCATTTTGGAGATTATCCAAAAATTGAAGCATTGGCTAACAATCCTACCGTTTTAATTATTGCAATAATTGTGACCTCTCTTTTACTAGTTTCAGAAATCCCGATGTTTGCTTTAAAAGTGAAAAGCTTAGCATGGAAAGAAAATAAAATCCGTTACCTATTTTTAATAAGCTTATTGGTACTTGCCATTCTTTTAAAATGGTTAGTGGTTCCTTTGATTATTTTCGTTTATCTATTCTTTTCTATAATTGACAACCTAATCAGTAAAAAATAAAACAATACACTTTACAGATATAAAAAAGAAGGCTAAGATGTTCAACACATTCTTAGCCTTCTTTTTTTTATTTTTCCGTTTTGTTAAATCTATTTGTTTCACTTTGCGAATTAAAATATTTCTCATAAAAGAGATACGATCCCCATAAGCAAAGTCCTGCTCCAATAAAAAGACCTATTCTTTCACCTGTTCCAATATTAAATAGCTCTAAAAAAATTCGTTACTTCGCTATATTTAACTGTCAAATAAAAAGCAATACCATTGTTAACTGCATGTATTAAAATACACAACCAAAGAGATTTAGTTTTCCAATACAAATATCCTATTACCATACCTGCGATCATTGCCGTTACAAATTGCCAAGGATTTAAATGTATCACACCAAAAAATACTGATGACCAAATAATAGCCTTCCATGGAGAATAGTTTCGCAACAATCCATTCAAAACAATTTCGCGCAATAAAATTTCTTCCAAAATAGGAGCCGCAATTACAATCGTGATAAAACCCCATATATTAGGCTGTAAAAATTCTTTAAACACATCAACAAGCCAATCTGGCATTGGTACCCAACTTGCAATTTCTGAATGAATAACTACTAAGCTGATCGTCATAATTAGAACAACAGGCAAAATGGCTAATGGAAATCCTTTAAATTGAATTTTGCTATCATTTTTAGGATTTTTCTTCCACCAAGAACGAGTAATAAAAATCAGAATAACTATCGGAATTGAATAGTTTAGAAGATGAAATGGCCTCTGCTGAATATCAGGATAAAACATACCAATTATGCCAAGTGGCATTGCATAACATATTGTTACCAATATAAGTAAACCCAATATTCCCCAACCTTGTTTTATACTAGGGTAAGCCATTTTTGCATCTTGCGATTACTGACTTGGCTCTGCTACTGTTTCTGTTGTAATTTGATTCATTTTTCTGAAATATTATTTACTTTTTTTATTACAACCTGTGAGCCCATTGTCTTAATCATTTGACTATAGAATTCGCTTAAGTCACCATAATACTCTTTTGAAAATGATTCTATATTTATTGAAAACGTGGTTCGAATACTAAGTTCGTTCCCACTCTTTTTTGATATAAGCATAAATTCTCCCGCTCCTTGGTTCAAGACATATTTCTCACCTTTTGGATAATCCTCGAACTCATACCCTTCTGGAAGAATAAACTTTATTATATAAGTTTTGGATCTAGGATAATTATAGTCAATCCTGTATTGTCTAGATTCTTTCAAAAATGGATTTTTCAGATCTTGTTCATTGAATAAATTGAAATACGTAAAATCACTATATTCATCTAAACCACTTTCTAAATTCAAATCACACTTCATTTGTAATGAAAGGCTTACTTTTTTTTCATTTTTAAATTTTAGCGAATCTTTATTAAAATCACACTTTTCTAAATCAAAAAAATCTGACATCCATGACTCCGCGCCATCTTCAGATAATTTCTCACGGCTTTTCGATGCTAAATATCCTAATTCCTGTATTTTAAAATTACAAATAGGATCCTCTAAATCCGAATAATCATAGGTTATTGATATTTGTTGATAATTCTTTTTATTAGGAGTAATTTTTGCCCAGTATGGCTTTTCTTTGCGCAATACAAAAGCATGATAATTCAAATCCTTTTCGGCAATCAGATTGTAAGGGCGATATGGTGAAGTTGCATTTAAAAAATGCTGTTTACCATACAATTCAACACAAGCAAGAACCTGATCGAATTGACTCAGTAATGGATAAGCTTTTTGAATTAATCCTCTTGTATTAGATCTGGCTAAAGCCGGATTGCACTCAAAACCTGCATTTCTTAACAATAAAACGAGCAAATAATTAATTTCTGAATTACTCCCAACTTTCTCCTCTAATAAATTAGGTGGCGACTTTTCGGGATAGATTCGATACTTGCCATTCCATTTTACACTAGTTCTTACAAAATCATAAATCTTTTCGAGTTTTTCCCAATTGTTTTCGCTTCCATCCAAAATTGTTTCCAATTGCTTTTTTGCAAAGTTTGAACGTCCCAGATAATTCACTTTTTCGATATATTCTTTGGCAAGTGCCTCATAGGTTGTCATGGAATTTACAAATATTGGCGTACCACCTAAAGAATTTTTATCTTTTGTATAATAACCAGCCAATTGAAAACGCAATTGTTCTATAAAATCATGATAATTATTAACATACGATTCTTCTTGTATAGAAGGCATATTGGTCAAAACCCATTCATTACCCTTGGGTTCTGCGTATTTTACTTGTATCCTATTCCCAAACATCACCATATTATAGCGAAATGTCTCAGGCATATTCACCCTTATAGAACTATGTAATGTCGGTATTTCACCTTGAAAATACCATGTATCTAGATAAGAGTAAAATTGAGAATTTGTTGTGTATTTGTATTCAATTATTGATCCCACCTTCACATCAGGCATAGAAAATCGAACTTCACCATAATTTTCATTAACATCTACATCAAAAATTGAGCTGTTCTCGACCTTCACAATCTCTTGTTTTCCTCCAGCATTCAAATTAATTGTTTGCGCTTTTACCTTCGTAATATTTTCTATATTATTATTCCTATAATAGGATAATTCAACATTACCTTGATTAATACCTTCCTCTTTTAATATTTTTATTCGGACATGGTAAGAATAAGTGATGACCGAATAACTGAGGTTTACAGTACAAGTTCTACTTAGTATAACTGCTGAAGCTTCCTTTTCATAAGAGCATTCTTTTAAAGCAAATTCATCCTTAGACACTTTCCCAAACTTGATTCCTTTGGCATTAGACGAACTTATTGCTAAAAGTATGAAAGCGATTAGTAATAATGATTTTTTTAATTTTTTCATAAATATAGGATTAGGCGCTTCAAATTAACAAAATATATTAATATCGTAAATTAAAGCATTCAATATTTATCAAAAATTAACTCAAGACTACTTATATAGATTTATTACAAAGAAAATGGTTCTTATGCTCAACAAAAAAGGCTAAGATGTTCAACACATTCTTAGCCTTTCATATCTATAACTTTACAAGTGCTATCGATTCATCACTTTATTTTGTTTTAAAATAGCTTCTTTATGAATCATTCGTAATAACTGAGTTGTGAACTTTTCAGATAAGCCAAGAGATTTCCCCAACTCAACACCTTTTTCTCGCACCTTTTCCCATCGTTCCAATTGCAGAATTGTCATATTTTTTTGCGATTTATATTCGCCTATTTCTTCCACAATATTCATACGTTGAGCTAACAATTCTATTAACTGAGCATCTACTGAATCAATTTGATTTCTGTACTGTTCCAATTGGTTTTCACCTAAATCATCAATAGAATTTAAACGACATACCAAACCTCTTAGAACTTCATCCAATTCAGCCGGACTTAATGTTTCTTCCAGTTCACTTAATGCCTCTTCTGGCTTAAAATGACTCTCTATCATGAGGCCATCCATATTTAAATCAAGGGCCTTCTGAGAAATCTGCTGAATGTGTTGCTTATCACCAGCAATATGTGATGGATCGCAAATCATAGGTAAGTTGTGAAATCGAGATTTCAACTCAATAGGAATTTCCCATTTAGGAATATTTCGTAAGCTTGTTTGTTCAAAAGGATAGAAGCCACAATGAATGGCTGCCATTCTGGAAATACCAGCTTTGTTGATTTGTTCCAATGCTCCAATCCAGAGATTGATATCTGGGTTGAGAGGATTCTTAATCATCACAGGTACATTCATTCCTTGAAGAGCACTTGCAAGTTCCTGAATTGAGAATGGGTTTGAAGTTGTTCTGGCCCCAATCCAAAGAATATCTACATTGTGGCGTAAACACATTTCAACATGCTTAGGAGAAGCAACTTCCACCATAGTAAGTAAACCCGTTTCTTGCTTTACTTGATTCAGCCATTGCAAAATATCTAAACCTCTGTCTCCAAAAGTTTTAGTTGCAGTTTGCGGTTTCCAAACCCCAGCTCTAAATATTTTTACCTGATCAACTTTTTTAAGTTCTCTGGCAGTATTCAACAACTGTTCTTCAGACTCTACGACAGAAGGACCACTTATCACTATTGGTCTTGTATCCAACTTCTTAAACCAAGTATTCATTGGTTTACAATTCTCCAATCCGCTCATATTTTCAATTTAAGGCTGTCCAATACCAAAGCTGATATTAGTCGCACAAAAATACACTTTTAAATGACACTGGAAAATGCTTAAAAACAAATGAAATAAAAACCCTAATTATCAGGGCAATTAAAGTTACCATTCAATTTTTTACATGATCTATTTCCCATCCAAATTAAAAAAAACATGTGAAAAATTTCACTCAATTTAGAAGTCAATAATAGCGATAAGTCAATAAAATATGAAGTTTTTTCTTCGAGTAAAGCATATCCTAATAGATTGTTTTTATGAGCTAATCTAAAAAATCTATAAACATTTAATCTGCAAACACTTACCAAGAACAAAACCATATCAAATATTGACAGGAACAGCTTGATTTTAAAAGGAATCCTCATTTCAAAATTCTTTAATCTATTCAAACCAAATGGTATTTCACAAAATATTTACAAAATCACCAATCTCACAATAAAACCAGATTATCACACACACAATCAACTCCTTAGACAACCACAACAAAACAAAAACTCAAATAGAAAGAATATCAAGCACTTCTGACGATAATTTCAACTAGCTTATCAAATGAAATTATTTATTTATATTTGAATTAATACGCAAACGTATGTGAAACATAAAAGAACTAAACTTACAGATCCTTAAACTAGTAAACACAAGGAATTAAGTTTGTTATTTAGAATCATTTTAAAGAGCATTGTTTCGTATGTAAAACTGCTATCTTAGGTGTAAAAAGAAAGCTCTTAAACAGAAAAACTAACCTAATACATAATGAAAGAAGAAGCATCAAACAAGAGTAGAAGAAATTTTCTGAAAAGCTTTGGAGTAACTGTTGGTGCAGCTGGAGTTGTAAGTAGTTTTTCACTTCTAAGTGCTGCTAAGGCTGCAGCTAAAGAGCCTGGTGAAACCGTAAACTTACTTACTGCAGACGGACAATTGGTTCAGGTAGATAAAAATCAACTTCGCCCAACAGTAAATGAACCTCTTGATGAATTACAGCAAAGAGGTCGCGAGGGAATAGCTGGGAAATCGTTCGTAATGGTAATTGACTTGAGTAAATGTAGGAATGCTCGTAAATGTATGTCTGCTTGTCAAAATCATCATCAATTAAGAGCTGATCAACATCATATTAATGTCTTGCAGATGCAGGATGCTGATCATACGGCACCTTACTTTATGCCTAAACCTTGTCAGCATTGCGATAACCCACCATGTACTAAGGTTTGTCCTGTTGATGCAACATTTAAACGTCAGGATGGAATTGTTCTAATCGATAATGAACGTTGTATTGGTTGTCGTTTTTGTATTGCAGCATGTCCTTATTCAGCACGTATATTCCAATGGACTGAACCTAAGGATGCTGAAAAATATAAAGATTTAACCTATAATATAGAGGCGAATGTACCACAGAAGAAAGGTACTGTGAGCAAATGTCTGTTCAGTGCCGACCGTCTTCGTGAAGATAAGTTACCGTCATGTGTTTCTGCATGTCCTAATGGTGTTTACTATTTTGGAGATAGAAACGAAGATGCTGTAACGAATGGAACAAGTGGCGAAACGGTTCGTTTCTCTAAATTGATAGAAGAAAATGCGGGTTATACTCTAATGGAAGAGCTGGGAACTAAGCCTCGTGTTTATTATTTGCCTCCAAAAAATAGAGCTTTTGAATTCAATGGTGATCTATTGAATGAAGAGAATCTTCACTAAAAATAGTTTTCAAATCAATTTTATAATAATCAGATTTTATTTGCCCTAAAATAATTTAATCTTATGAATGACTTACCTGAACAGAAAGAAACAACACTTTCCTTTGAGAAAATAAAACAAGATGTCCTTCGTCCGATGCAAAATCATAGAGGGCTTGAGTTATGGATTGTTTTTCTAATAACAGTAATCTCTGTGGGAGCTTGGGCGTATTACGTACAGCTTCGTGATGGACTTGGTGTTACAGGCATGCGCGACTATGTGTCTTGGGGACTTTATATCGCCAACTTCGTGTTCTTTGTAGCGGTAAGTTTAGTGGGAATGCTAATTTCATCCATACTTGGCTTGCTGAAAGTCGATTGGATAGCTCCAATATCGAGAATTGCCGAAATCATAGCTGTCGCTTTTGTAGCAGTAGCTGGTTTGGTTATAGTTTTAGATATGGGTCGTCCTGATAGAGTATTGAATGTTATGATCCACGGACGTTTTCAATCTCCAATTCTTTGGGATGTTACTGTTATTACAACCTACTTGGTTATCAGTGCTCTCTTGTTGATCTTGCCAATGATTCCTGATTTGGCAATCTGTAAAAAAGAGATTAAAACAGCACCGCCAATGCTAAAGAAGCTATATGCAATTCTATCGTTTGGCTATACCAATACACCAGAACAACATAAGCATCTTCATAAGATGATTCGAACTTTAATGGTTTTAATTGTTCCTGTTGGCTTAGCTATTCATACAGTAACATCGTGGTTGTTTGCTGCAACATTGCGTAATGGATGGGATACGACAATTTTTGGACCTTACTTCGTTGCAGGAGCATTTGTTGCAGGTTCTGCAGCTTTAATTATTGCGATGTATTTCTTTAGAGTCAACTACAAGTTACAGGATTATATTACTGAATTGCATTTCGATAAAATGGGTAAACTGATGGTTGCAGTTTGTTTGGTTTACTTGTATTTTAATGTGAATGAGTTTTTGGTTCCAGGTTATAAAATGAAAACTGGCGACGGCATTCACTTAAAAGAACTATTTACAGGGCACTGGGCGATCCTTTTTTGGTCTTCTCAATTATTTGGCAACATCATTCCAGTTATTCTTTTGGTGACCAAAAAATTCAGAAAACCATTACCGATAATGATCATTTCTATTTTTGTATTGGCAAGTGCTTGGTTTAAGCGTTATGTGATTGTAATTCCTACTATGTTGCATCCACATCTTCCTATTCAGAATGTTCCGGATAATTATCAGCATTATTTTCCATCTTCAGTCGAAATCACAGTTACAGTATTGAGTTTTGCTTTGGCATTATTGATTATTACTGTTCTGGCAAAAATCTTCCCAGTTGTGCCTATTTGCGAAATTGCTGACCAAAAGGGAATTGATTATAAAATTGAGGAATAAAAAATCAAGAAACACATGAAAAATGCTATCAAAATAATTGCCAGCCTGTTTCTTATTGTTGTCTTTACAACAACCGTTGTTAAAGCAGAAGATTGGGCTGTACCTAATTCTTCAAAAAAGAAACAAAATCCTTACGAGGCTAGCACTAAAAATATCAGTTCAGGTAAAAAGATTTATAATATCAATTGTAAATCATGCCACGGTGATGCTACCATGGGCAATATGTTACCGCTTCAACCTGTAGCCCCATCCGATTTAGGATCACAGGCTTTTTTAGTACAGTCTGATGGTGAGATTTATTACAAAATAAACAAAGGAAGAGCTGCAATGCCAACCTTTGAGAAAACCTTAAGCGACGAAGCCAAATGGATGGTAGTTACTTACCTGCGATCTTTCGATAAGAATAAGAAAGCAAGTAAACAAGTTGCTGAAATTAAAAATCCTGAAGTTACTGATGTAAAACTTGTTTTGGATATTAACCAAGAAGACAAAAAAGTTGCTGCCAACTTAACTGGTCTTACTAAAAAAGGGGATCGTGTTGCATTGCAAGGAATCGAACTTAGTATAAAAGTTAAAAGAAGCTTTGGTTATTTAGATGTTTCGGGCGATGATGCTTTTACTGATGATAAAGGTAATGTGGAAATTAATTTTCCAGCAGATTTACCTGGAGACAGAGAAGGTCATGTAAACTTATTGGTTAAAGTTACTGATGACGCATACTATGGCGAACTTGCTGTTGATCGAATTGCGACTTTAGGCGTACCAACAGATCCAGTAAATCCATTAGACGAAAGAGCTATGTGGGGAACCAGAGCAAATGCTCCAATATGGATTATTGTGAGTTATGCAGGTGGTGTAATTGGTATTTGGGGTATCATCTTTTTGGTATTGTTCCAATTAATTCAATTGCCTAAACTAGCTAAAAATAAAGAGTAGCGTTTACTGAGAATCATCCTCTTTTTTCTTTTTCGACGGACCACCAATTTTATACATGAGGTATCCAATTCCAGCAAGAAAATGAAGAGCGGTTATTCCGGCAATAAGGTAAATAAGACTTGAATCATTATTCATATCTGATCATATAAGACTGTGAAGTCTGCAAGTTGATGAAAATGCAGGAAGAATCAAAAAAATACATCTGTATCCATTGTGGCGACGATTGTGGTAAACACCCCGTAATTTGGGATGGTAAGCCATTTTGTTGCTCAGGTTGTTCTACTGTATATCAGCTTTTAAACGAGAACGAACTTTGTTCTTATTACAATATTGAGTCAACACCGGGAATTCGGGTTGAGGAAGGTAAATTTAAAGAAAAGTATGCTTTTCTCGATGACGAAGAAATCTCTTCAAAGCTTTATGAATTTTCCGAAGACGCAATACGAAAAGTAAGCTTGTATATTCCCGGGATTCACTGTAGCTCCTGTATTTGGCTACTTGAACATTTAAATGTTTTAAATAAAGCTGTCCTTAAGTCAACGGTCAACTTTGTTAAAAAGGAAGTGACAGTTACTTTTAATTCTGAAGAATTAAGCTTACGAGAACTAGCTGAACTACTCGCATCCATTCATTATATTCCTGAAATTACACTAGACAACCTTCAGGAAAAAAAGAATCAGGATGCTAATAAAAAACTTCTTTATAAAATTGGTGTAGCAGGTTTTAGTTTTGGTAACATCATGTTACTGAGCCTACCTGAATATGTGCCCGGATCAGAGTATTTAGAGAGTCATTTCAAATCCTTTTTTGGAATGATGAATTTTCTTCTGGTTCTACCTGTTCTTTTTTATAGTGGAAACGACTATATCATTTCTGCGTTCAAAGGATTAAAGCATAAGTTTATCAATATTGATGTACCTATTTCTCTGGGTATTATCACTCTCTTTATACAATCTAGTTTCGAAATATTTACCAGTACAGGGTCAGGTTATATGGATTCCCTTACAGGCTTAATTTTCTTTTTATTGATAGGGAAATGGTATCAAAGCAAGAGTTATCAGGCTCTTTCCTTTGAAAGAGATTACCGTTCATACTTCCCTGTTGCAGTTAGCAAAATTGTTGATGATAAAGAGGAAAGTACTCAGATCAATAAATTGAAAAAGGGTGATATTATTCTCATTCGTAATCAGGAATTAATACCTGCCGATGCGATATTGACTAAGGGAGAAGCATTAATTGATTATAGTTTTGTTACCGGCGAGTCTAAGCCTGTTTTTAAAGAAAGTGGCGATCATATTTTTGCTGGTGGGAAGCAAATGGGAAGTGCCATTGAATTAACAATCGAGAAAGATGTAATTCAGAGTCGCTTAACTCAGCTATGGAACCAATTCGAAGATGAAAATACATCAGGCACCAAACTGAACTCTTTAATCGACAAAATCAGTAAATACTTCACTTTTGTAATTATTGCCATTGGAATATTTGCAGGTATATATTGGCTTTTGAACGATTCAACAAAAGCCGTATTTGCTTTTACATCGGTTTTGATTGTTGCTTGCCCATGTGCATTGGCGCTATCTGCTCCTTTCGCATTAGGGAATACAATGCGACTGATGGGACGATTGGGAATCTATCTGAAAAGCTCGGATGTTGTTGAAAAATTAAATTCGATAACTACCATTGTATTTGATAAAACAGGTACCATTACACAAGCTGATGAAGTTAAAGTTAGCTTTAATGGAGAAGAGTTATCAGATGAAGATATCATCGCAATTAAATCCTTAACCAGACATTCAACTCATATTTTAAGTGCAACCTTATACGATCATTTTAAAAGTATTTTTCCAGTTACCGTAAGCGATTACAAAGAATTACCATCAATGGGAATTTCTGGTATCGTTTCTGGTCGTGAAATTAAACTAGGATCAGCTAAATATATCCATGAAGGAAAAACAGAAACGAGTTCTTTAAATACCGAAGTTTATCTTTCGGTAGATGGAAAAATAAAAGGCCATTTTGAATTGAGCAATCAATATCGTGTTGGACTAAACAAATTGATATCTGACTTATCTCCCAAATTTGATTTGCATGTTCTATCAGGTGATAATGATTCGGAAATGGAGAACTTGAAAAATATTTTTCCTAAAGAATCTACCATTAAGTTCTTTCAATCTCCTAATGACAAGTTAAGCTACATCAACAATTTAAAAGCCAATAATAAATCTGTTTTGATGATTGGGGATGGCTTAAACGATGCGGGCGCCTTAAAAGTGAGTGATGTTGGTATTTCTATTGCTGATGATATTTACCATTTTTCTCCAGCTTGTGATGCCATTTTGGAAGCTTCGAAATTTCAAGAGCTGCAATCTTATCTTAAAATATCAGCAAAAAGTATTCTAATTGTAAAGTTGAGTTTTGCACTCTCATTTTTATATAATATTGTTGGATTGTATTTTGCTGTTCAGGGAATTTTATCCCCTATAGTGGCTGCATTGCTAATGCCTGTAAGTTCAATTTCGGTAGTCGCATTTGCAAGTTTTACAACGAGCTATTTTGCGAGAAATAAAGAGAAAAATAATAATTCAGTAAACGAATCGAAAATTGATAGTGACAAAGCCGTCTCTTCAGTAAAAAAATCGGTTCAATTAAATTAATATAAATGAGCGTAATATTTGTTTTAATAGCGGTGAGTATGGTAGTGGCCGGAGGCTTCTTAATTGGTTTCTTATGGGCCGTTAAGAAAGGACAGTACGAAGATACTTATTCACCATCGGTCAGGATTTTATTTGACGATATGGAAAAAGAAGAACAAAAGGAAGAATTAGAAAAAACTAAAGAAGAAAAAAACAACTAAGAAGAACCATAAATCTTTATTTAATGGAAACACAACATTTTTCTTACGACAATAAAATCGTAAAATATTTTGCTTACGCTACCATATTGTGGGGTGTAGTCGGAATGTTGGTCGGTCTTTTGGCTGCTTTACAATTGGCGTTCCCCGTTTTTAATTTCAATTTGGCTTATACTACATTTGGTAGAATTAGGCCGATTCATACGAATGCGGTGATCTTTGCCTTTGTTGGTAATGGTATTTTTACAGCAGTATATTATTCGCTTCAGCGTCTTTTAAAGGCTCGTATGTTTAGCGATAAATTAAGTTGGGTACACTTTTGGGGATGGCAAGCAATTATTGTATCTGCTGCCGTGACCTTTGTTTTGGGAATTACAACAAGTAAAGAATATGCTGAGCTTGAGTGGCCTATTGATATTGCAATTACAATCATCTGGGTTGTTTTTGGATGGAATATGTTTGGGACAATCTTGAAAAGAAGAGCAGATCATTTATATGTCGCTATTTGGTTCTATATTGCTACGTTTGTAACAGTTGCTGTTCTTCATATTGGTAACTCAATTGAGATTCCATATAGCTGGTTACAATCTTACCCGGTTTACGCTGGTGTTCAAGATGCCTTGGTTCAATGGTGGTACGGTCATAATGCTGTAGCGTTTTTCTTAACAACTCCTTATTTAGGTTTGATGTATTATTTCTTGCCTAAGGCTGCTAATCGTCCTGTGTATTCGTACCGACTATCGATTATTCACTTCTGGGCATTAGTATTCCTTTATATTTGGGCTGGTCCTCATCACCTGTTATATACAGCTTTACCAGATTGGGCACAATCATTAGGTGTTGTATTCTCTATTATGCTTATTGCGCCATCTTGGGGTGGTATGTTCAATGGTCTGTTAACACTTAGAGGTGCTTGGGATAAAGTTCGTGACAGTGCAACACTTAAATTTATGGTTGTGGCAGTAACTTGTTATGGTATGTCAACTTTTGAAGGACCTATGATGTCACTTAAATGGGTTAACTCATTAACTCACTATACAGACTGGAATATTGCTCACGTACATATTGGAGCGATGGGTTGGAATGGTTTCTTAACCTTTGGTATGTTGTATTACCTTTTCCCTAAAATGTGGAAAACGAAGTTGTATTCAGAGAAATTGGCAAATGCACACTTCTGGATTGGAACTTTAGGTATCATTTTTTATGCCTTACCATTGTATTGGGGTGCCATTGTACAAACTCTAATGTGGAAAGAATTTACGCCGGATGGCCTGTTAGCTTACCCTAACTTTCTTGAGACGATCACTCAGATTTTACCAATGTATCATGTGAGAGTTCTTGGTGGTGTATTCTACTTTGTGGGATTATTCTTAATGGTTTATAATCTTCTTAAAACAGCTGCTTCAGGTAAATGTGCCGATAACGAAGAAGCTTCAGCTCCGGCTTTGGTTACTTCGCCAAAGAGAGCTAAAGGTGAAGGATGGCACCGTTGGTTAGAGCGTCGTCCGGTACAATTTATGGTTTTAGCAACAGTGGCTATCTTAATTGGTGGTGCTTTCGAGGTAATTCCAACGTATTTGGTTAAATCAAATATTCCAACTATCGAAAGTGTGAAACCATATACGCCTCTGGAATTAGAAGGTCGTGATATTTATATCCGGGAAGGATGTAATACTTGTCATACGCAAATGATTCGACCATTTAGATCGGAAACAGAGCGTTACGGAGATTATTCTAAAGCGGGTGAACTCGTTTACAATCACCCACACTTATGGGGATCGAAACGAACAGGCCCGGATTTGGCTCGTTCAGGTGTGCCTGGGGGTAAAATGTACAAAACGAATGTTTGGCATTTTAACCACTTGCTTGATCCACAAAAGATGAACAAACAGTCAATTATGCCAGCTTATCCTTGGCTGATAAAAGATCAGTTGAAAACTTCTAATACAGGAGCAAAAATTAGAGCCATGACAAGCTTAGGTGTTCCTTATCCAGAAGGATATGATCAAATTGCCAACGATGATTTGAAGAAACAAGCTGATGAAATTGCTGCCGACCTTAAGAAGAATGGCGTTGAGGTTGCAAGTGAAAAAGAGATTATTGCAGTTATTGCTTACCTACAACGATTAGGTCGCGATATCTCAGTAAAAGAATAAAAATTGAGCAAATGAGAGAAAAGTGAAAAAATCACTTCTCTCTCATAGCTAAATAAGAAATACATGAAACTAGTAAGTCATTATTTACAAAGTATATCAGATGTTGGTCTTTTCCCAAGCATCTCACTAATCATCTTCTTTAGCTTTTTTATGGGGATGATATGGTGGACATTTAAGAAAAGCAATAAAAGCTATTTCCACGATATGGAAAGTTATGCTCTTGACGATGATGGAACCACATCATCTTCGGAAGCCAACGAATAAAAATGCCCCTAAATCACGATAAAATGGAAAAAAAAGATAAGTTTCTTGAAGAAAATGCGCACCTAATCAGTGATCATGATTACGATGGGATTCAGGAGTTGAATAACCCAATGCCAACTTGGTGGCGTTATTTATTTTATGTAACCATTGTGTTTTCAGCTGTATACATGTTCCGTTATCATGTGTTTGGCGACGATCTTCAGATTGCTGAATACGAAAAGGAAATGGCACTTGCAGAGGCTAATAAACCAAAACCAACATTTGACGAGAGTTCTCTTGTTTTAATGAAAGGTGCTAAAGATTTAGAAGCTGGTAAAGCTCTTTACGATAAAAACTGTGTGGCATGTCACGCTCTTCTTGGAGAAGGAAATGCGATTGGGCCAAACCTGACTGATGATTACTGGTTGAATGGTGGTAGCCTTGAAGATGTTTACAAGATTATAAAAGTTGGTAAACCTTTAAAAGGTATGTTAGCTTGGCAGAATCAATTGTCTCCTGAGCAAATGCTACAGGTTTCAAGTTATACAATGAGTCTGCAAGGAACGAATCCTCCTAATGCTCGTGAAGCACAAGGCGAACTTATTGAATAATTAAATCTAAAAATAAAACATGGCTCCTAAAAATCCATACACTGGTTATCGTGACCAGTTAGCAACACTAAATGAATCAGGAAAAAGAAGGTGGGTGTATGCCCAACAACCTAAAGGTAAACTATACAATTATAGAAATGTAGTTAGCTATACCCTATTAACTTTACTTTTTACAATTCCATTTATCAAGTTGAATGGAGAGCCATTTTTACTTTTTAATATTCTTGAACGAAAGTTCATCTTATTTGGTGTTTATTTTTGGCCACAAGATTTCCATATTTTTCTATTTTCAATGATTACACTTTTTGTGTTTATCGTCCTGTTTACGGTAAGTTATGGCCGTATCTGGTGTGGTTGGGCATGTCCGCAAACGGTGTTTTTGGAGTTTATTTTTCGAAGAATAGAATATTTGATTGAAGGAACACCGCAAGAGCAACGAAAATTGAAGGCTCAATCGATGAACTTTGAGAAGTTCTGGAAGAAAAACACTAAAATTAATTCTGTTTTACGCCATTTGCTTTTCAATTACCAATGCTTTTCTATCCTACATTATTGGAATTGATCAATTATTAGAAATAATGAAAGCTCCAATTTCAGAGCATAGTGTTGGATTTACAGTTGCTGTTCTATTTTCAACGGTGATGTATTTTGTTTTCTCACGTTTGAGAGAGCAAGTTTGTGCTATGATTTGTCCATATGGTCGTTTGCAAGGAGTTTTGCTTGATTCAAATACGATTGTAGTTGCTTACGATTATAAAAGAGGAGAAGAAAGAGCACCACTGGAGGCAGGTGAAGATAGAGAAGCTGATAATAAAGGGGATTGTATCGATTGTTACGATTGTGTTGATGTTTGCCCTACAGGGATAGATGTTCGTGACGGTACCCAGCTTGAATGTATTAATTGTACAGCTTGTATAGATGCTTGTAATTCGGTAATGGCATGGCAAGGAAAACCTAAGGGGTTGATACGATTCGATTCGGAAAAAAATATTGCAGAAGGTATCAAACAGAAGTGGCCAGTCCGTAAAATTGCTTACACAGTTGTTTTATGCATTTTATTAGCAGTTGTTGCGATGCTATTTTCATCAAGAACCGATTTAGAAGCCATCATCTTGAGAACACCTGGTTTAATGTATCAAGCTCAAAAAAATGATAGCATCAGTAATATGTACAGCTTCAAAATCGTTAATAAAACCAATGCTGCAACTCCGATTAATTTTAAAATAATGAATCATGAAGGAAGCATTAAAGTTATTGGAGAAGCATTTAATGCGGAAGCTAGTGCGATAAAAGAAGGTGTTTTCTTTGCTATTTTACCACAAAAAGAAATTACAAGCGATAACATTCCAATTACGATTGGAGTTTATGCTGACACACGATTAATTGAAGAAGTGGAACTAACATTTGTAGGGCCAAATTAAAAAATTACAGTTATCAATTAACAATGATCAGTAAACAGTTAATAAAAAACAAACTACTCATTATTGCTAATAAATAATAGATATTTCAAGTATGAAAAAAATGAGTTGGGGGACAAAATTAGGGATAGGAGCATCAATATATGTAATTGGGGTTCTCGCATTTGTTGGGTTTAGTACTACACAAAAGATAAATCTGGTATCAAAAGATTATTATCCTAAAGAAGTAGAATACCAGAAACAAATTGACAAATTAGAAAAAGCTAAAAATTTAAATGAGTCAATTCAGATCTCTCAAAAGAAAGGGAAATTACAATTTCAATTTCCAAAAAATATGCATTCTGATGTAAGTGGTGAAATCATACTTTATCGCCCTGCTGACTATGAATCTGATTTAAAATACACAATCCAATTGGATACTAATGGTTATCAAGAAATCGAATCAGACCAATTACTTAAGGGAAAATACACAGTCCAAATAGATTGGGTACATCAACAAATTGGTTACTATATGGAGGAAGGAATTTATTTAAGTAAATAAAACCTTTATTTTAACCACTAAGAACTCTAAGTATGGCACAAAGTACCTCCAAAATAAATATAGAAGCGATTTATAAAAAGGTTCTTGATTGTTTTTTATAGTTCACACAGCGCTTGGTCCTGGACTTCTTGAAAATGCATACGAAGAATGTTTGTACTTTGAGCTGTGTCAAGCTGGACTCAAAGTAGAAAAACAAAAAACACTACCACTAGTTTACAATGAGGTTAATTTGGAAAGTGGTTATAGAATAAACTTACTGGTAGAAAAATCAATTATTATAGAAATTAAAGCAATTGGAACCTTAAACGACACCCATTTAGCACAGATCTTAACCTATATGAAACTTTCAAAGTGTAAACTTGGGTTGTTGGTTAACTTCAATGTTAAATCATTAAAATACGGTATCAAAAGAGTAATCTTTTAAAACTTTGTACACTTTGTGAATTAACTTTGTGCACTTAGTGGTTAAATTCAAGAAACATGGTATACTTATCAGCATTAACATTAGGTCTAATTGGCAGTTTTCACTGTGTTGGCATGTGCGGGCCAATAGCTCTAGCAATCCCTTTAAAAACAAGCTCCTGGTTAGCTCGAATAACCGGCGGACTAATATATAACATTGGCCGTGCAATAACCTATGCACTTATGGGTATTGTTTTTGGTTTACTTGGTCGCGGACTAGTTATGAGTGGCTTTCAGCAATGGGTATCTGTTATTATGGGAGCTATCATGATTTTATCTGTTGTTACTCCCTCACTTTATAAGAATCGTTTTAATGCAGAAAAAGGAATCTTCTCTTTCGTAGGTAAAGTAAAATTATCACTAGGTAAATTATTTACGCAACGCAGTTATGGTTCTCTTTTTCTCATCGGATTATTAAATGGATTACTCCCATGCGGATTGGTTTACGTTGCTATTGCAGCTGCAATTGCTACAGGATCATCTGTTGGAGGTGGACTATTCATGTTTATTTTTGGTTTAGGAACACTTCCAATGATGTTGGCCATTTCATTAATAGGTAACCTAATTACACTTGAATTGAGAAAAAAAATAACCCGTTTGATTCCATACGCAATTGTTTTTATTGGTATTCTATTCGTACTTCGCGGTTTGAGTTTAGGGATTCCATTTTTAAGTCCTCCTGAAAAAGCAATGACTGTTCCTACAGAACAAGTGGATGTAACGAAACCAAAACCAGATTGCTGTCATTAAAATCATTATCGAGCTTACTTATTTTTGGCCTGATTATTGTTTATCAAAACAATAATTTTTATTCACTCTAAAAACAATTAAGCTATGAATAAAACAATTACTCTCTTCCTATTCCTATTATGCTATTTTAATGCATACAGTCAAAAAACAATTGAAGTTTCTGATAATAAGCTAGATCAATTTTTCTATGATAAAATGCCGGAATACATTACTAAATTTGGACTAGAAGATTTAAGAAATAGTACCGATTCATTAAGACTTCGAATATGGAGTGGTAAGGGAACCATTGAAGTAACACAACAAAATGGTGTTAAGGCAAACTTAACTCAATGGACTATGTGGCAAGATCCAATAATTAATAAAGTAGATTTCAAATCAGAAATTTCCAAGCAATTACTGGATACTCTCCTTGCTTATGATATCACAACGCTTCCGGCTGACAACACTTGGGGAATTGATGGCAGCTATATTCACATCGAGGTTTCAACTCCTGAAAAATATCGCACTTATACCTATTGGAGTCCGCGATTGAGTGAGGGTGGAAATAGATTTAAAGTTGCAAAAATTGAACGTTTAGCTAACTCAATTCTAAATAGAAATAAACATTTCAACGAATTTATTGAAACACTCCCTCCTGGAGGTTATGGTTTATCCTCAGGGCAAATTGATTGCTATTTACCAGAAGGATCAAAAGAATCCTCCTTATATCAGGAAGTAAAAAAAAGAATGCAATTGGAATTAGGTATAACTGAGAACACAAGCCATACTAAGTTTCCTCAATTAATTATTGACACGATACCATGCTATATGAAAGGGCTTAACAAATATGAACTTTCTGAAATTAAGGATATTAAAATCATTACTGAAAAAGGTAAAGTATCTACTTTTTATGGTGCGAATGCTGCAAATGGATGTGTGATTATTACTACTAAAAAATAATACAAACTAACTTTTGACAATTCTATCAATAAAAAAAGAGGCAATATCTACCTAGGATATAGCCTCTTAAATTGTTGTAAAAAATCGAATACGATTTTAAAGGATAATTATTTAATTTGAGCTTTCAATTCTTCAATGGTTTTAGCCATTACAATTCCAGGAATTTTTACTGGAGCTCCAACTTGTGCTAAAAAAGAACCTTTGACTTCACCTTTTTTGTAAGTAGTAAAACCAATTCTATACAATCCAACTGTTAATGCTTTAAGTGGATCACCAGCTACACTTTTATAACGTAGTAAAGAATTGTATTTTGATCCTCGAGGAGTTTTAGGCATTTCACTACTATCATCATTTTTAGCTAATGAAAACCATTTAGCACTATTTACCCCATCAACAGAAATCTTGTCAGCACTAACAATATCAGAACGTTCCAAAGTAATGTAAGTATCAAAATAATCTTTTGAATCGGCATTTGCAGTATAATCCTCTGACTGAATTGCACCCTTAACTTTAGTTTTTCCTACTGGAGACATCATTCGAACACCTAATTCAGGAGCTACCGCTGGTACCCATAAATAAATAAAATAAAATTTCTTTCCATCAATTACCTCATCTTGTGTATCCTTAGCTGCATATCCCATATAAGAAACAACATCTGTGTAAGGTACTTTAATCGTTTTAGGTCCAATTTTCTTTTCAGTTAAACCACCGAATTTACCTAGTTTTTGAGCTTGCGAAGGAGCTACAACGGCTAAGGCTAATGCCAAAATCACAATTAATCTTTTCATTTTCTTTTGTTTTATTTATTAACAAAATCAAATTTATGCTATTTAATTGAACTGACAAAACTAAATATCAATAATTAATTATTACCAACTAGACGTGAAATCATAATAATAGCCCAACTCATTTTAATACAAGCACTTGCACGCCAATCGTACAGCCTCAAGAAATTATCAACTTAACTTATTGTTATTTTTATCCTAACAAAAAATCAACAATATTTTGGATTAAATATAACCTAACCGAACATAAAAATCAAATATAAGTTTTGTAAATAAACGTTCTATTACTATTGGATAATTAACACCTGTACTTATTTTAATTGTTTCCATTCAGAATATCTTGTAAATTAAAGGTTCCCAAAGTTTAACTTTTAGATATTCAACACTATGAAGAAAACACTTAACAGTCTTTTAAGCTTCTTCAATACAAATGATGAAGAAGAATTTTACTATGTAAGAATTGAGCGTAACGAGAAATGCTATTGTGAGAGTGGAAAGAAGTACAAATCCTGTCACTACCCCGATCATCAGAAAAAAAGCAAGGTTGCCGTTAAGAAAATAAGTGAAACAACAGGAGAAGAAACGATCAAAGTTTTAAGCGTAAAAAAACTTCGCAAAGAATATTACAAAGTAAAATCCAATGTATTTTAATATTAACTTAAAGCTTTTGATTAGATCAAAAGCTTTTTTTACCTCTTAATTGCTGCAACCTCTTCTAGGCTTACTTGTCCGTAATTATTCTCCCACGAATTTAGAATATAATTAAAAACCAAGACCAATTCCTTATCGGTTAAACCGGAAGCAGGCATTAAACTATTGTATTTAATTCCATTCACTTTAATCGGCTTGTTACTTCCAAATTTTAC
The DNA here is from genome assembly GCF_029029525.1 of Labilibaculum sp. DW002. Lineage (NCBI taxonomy): Bacteria > Pseudomonadati > Bacteroidota > Bacteroidia > Marinilabiliales > Marinifilaceae > Paralabilibaculum > Paralabilibaculum antarcticum. The sequence goes on from NZ_JAKJSC010000001.1 coordinate 2,395,328, forward strand.
CATTTTTATAGCCTCATCAGTATTCTTTCTCAAGTAATCTGAATTTGCTAAAGGAGGAAATACTTTTGGTATTCCTTTTCCTGTTTTCAGATGGCAATTCATGCACTTAGCTCGATACAACTGCCCTCCTTTTTCCATATCCGAAGCAGTTATTTCAACTCCCAAATTTTCTTTGTTCGATTTTTTTTTATCAGATCCGCTACATGCGAATAAGAAAATTAAAAAAAAGAAAAATATTACGTTCAACTCTCTCATGTGTGCTATCCTTTTTTAGATCCAGTAAAAATAGTAAACCCAGTCCACATTTTCAAAATAATTCTGCAGTCTAAATAGCTAACTATCGCAAAAAAAGCTAATTAACCATAAGAACCAATCATTTATTTTTATATATTTATATAGAACAGAGTGATGTTTATCCCAGTTTATTGCCCCATTTCTCTCCTTAACCCTAAAAACTATGGAGGACCACTTATGAAATTAAAACTTATTGTTTGTCTAGTTATCATCTTTAAAGCTAGTATTTCGTTCGGACAAGACGATAAAGATCTATATTCCGATTTTGAAGTTGGAATAATAGAACGATTGGATGATACAATTCCTGAAAACATTCAACTAACAAATGAAAAAGGCGAATTGGTTTTTTTAAAAGATCAAATTGACAAGCCAACGGCTATTATTTTTGTCTACTATCGATGTCCAGGAATTTGCAGCCCATTAATGGATGGTTTAGCTGATGTTGTTCAAAAAAGTGATCTAAATCTATCTGAAGATTACCAAGTAATCACAATTAGTTTCGATCCTACAGAAACTTATGATTTAGGCGTTAAGAAAAAAAAGAATTACCAATCTCTTATTCAAGGCAAAAACACCCAAGATGGGTGGAAGTTTTTTTCTGCTGATAGCCTAAATATTGCTCGTGCAACGCAAGCAACAGGCTTCAGGTATAAAAAAGTTGGGAATGAGTATACGCATGCGGCTACGGTTATTATCGTGAGTCCAGAAGGGAAAATTACCCGTTACCTAAATGGGACTTATTTTCTTCCTTTCGAATTTAAGTTAGCCATAATGGAAGCTTCGAAAGGGCAAGCCGGACCAACGATCAACAAGCTACTACAATATTGCTATTCCTACGATCCTGTAGGGCAAGCCTACGTTTTAAACATTACAAAAGTAACGGGAACAATTATCCTGGTTATGGGATTAATTGTATTCCTATTGCTAATGCTTAAAAAGCCTAAAAAGAAATCACAATAAACAACCACAAATCTCACAGATTAGCACAAATCGGTAAGTATAAAATATGAACAAAAACAATTTCCTATATAAAAATGAGTGTTTTAAGATCATTGGATCTTGTATGGCAGTTCATTCTGAACTAGGATGTGGTTTTCATGAAGCCGTGTATCAAGAGGCACTTGAATATGAATTCGAAGTAAATTCTATTGCTTTCCAAAGAGAGTCCAAAATAGACATTAACTACAAAGAAAAATTATTGCACAAGAACTATATGGCCGATTTTCTATGTTTTGATGAGATTCATGCTGCTCATATCTTAAATTATTTGAAGGCTACAAAAAAGAAAGTTGGATCATTAATAAATTTTGGCACCAATAGTTTACAATACAAACCATTTACCTTTTAAAAATATCTGTGTAATCTGTGGTTATAAATAAAATATCAATCGTAACACTAATTATATGTCTGAAACTGTAATTCAAAACCATGAGCCTAACTACCTTGAATACAAAGGGAAGTACAAAGGCATATTTGCATGGATATTTTCTACCGATCACAAACGTATTGGATTACTATATTTGTATAGTATGCTTGTCTTCTTCTCAGTTGCAGCCATACTAGGATTGTTAATGAAATTGGAGCTTATAGCTCCAGGGAAAACCATTATGGGAGCTCAAACCTATAATAGTTTCTTTACACTTCATGGTATTACAATGATTTTTTTGATTGTTGTACCAGGTTTGCCGGCTGTATTCGGTAATTTCTTTTTACCTATTATGATTGGGGCTAAAGATGTAGCTTTCCCAAAGTTAAACCTTGTTTCGTGGTGGATCTATATTATTGGAGCTTTTATTGCACTGTCAGCACAATTTATGGGCGATGGAGCACCTGATACAGGTTGGACATTTTATGCTCCCTACAGTTTTAAAACGGGGACTAATATGTTACCAGCCGTCTTAGGAGCTTTTATTCTTGGCTTTTCATCAATCGTCACGGGTATTAACTTTATTGTGACAATGCATCGCATGCGTGCACCTGGAATGAATTGGATGAAAATGCCGCTCTTCCCCTGGGCTTTATATGGAACCTCCTGGATACAGGTTTTAGCAACACCTATCGTAGGTGTTACTTTGCTGATGGTCGTTTTGGAAAGAACGCTTCAAATTGGCTTTTTTGACCCTGCTTTAGGAGGCGATCCTATTTTATATCAACATCTGTTCTGGATTTATTCTCATCCAGCAGTGTATATCATGATTCTTCCTGCAATGGGAGTCATTTCTGAAATAATTCCAACTTTCGCAAGGAAAACAATCTTTGGCTATACAGCTATTGTAGTATCCACATTAGCCATTGCATTCGTTGGTTATTTTGTTTGGGGACACCATATGTTTACTTCCGGTATGAGTGGAGTAGCTCTTTATACATTTTCCATACTGACTTTTCTGGTTGCAATTCCATCAGCCATAAAAATATTCAATTGGGTAGCCACGCTTCATAAAGCGTCTATTGATTTACAAACACCCTTCTTATGGGCACTTTGTTTTCTATTTGTTTTTATGATTGGTGGCTTATCGGGGATGGTTTTAGGAGCACTTTCGGCTAATGTACATTTGCATGATACGGCTTTTGTTGTGGCTCATTTCCATTATATTGTGTTTGGAGGTACGGGGTATGCTTTCTTTGGTGCATTGCACTATTGGTATCCAAAAATGTTTGGTCGAATGTATGATAAATCGTGGGCGAATATTGGCTTAGCTATGTTCTTTACAGGTTTCAATACGCTTTATCTTCCTATGTTTTACTTGGGAATGACTGGTATGCCACGTCGTTATTACGATTATGTGGATAAGTTCCATGGGCCTAATATTATTTCTTCTCTTGGCGCCATTTTAATGATAGTAGGGTTGATTGTTATCATTACCAATTTAGTTCGATCAGCTCGTTATGGAGCTCCTGCTGTAAAAGATCCTTGGAAAGGTAAAACTCTCGAGTGGACTGTAGCCAGTCCACCAAGCTTAGAAAATTTTGATGAGATTCCTACTGTAACCGATCATCCTTATAAATATGAATAATCACGCCCATATTGACGAACATAGAGACGATGAAGGAGCCAAAACAGGTATGTGGATATTTATCTTCACAGAACTCCTGCTTTTTGGTGGTCTTTTCATAGTCTATTCGGTATACCGTTATTTAAATCCAATGGCATTTCATTTGGCTGCAGAAGAGCTGGATGTTGTCGTTGGAACTGTGAATACAGTTATTCTCTTGGTTAGTAGTATGACAATTGCGATGGCAATTACTTCTATACAGCTGAAGAATAAAAAACTCACTTTGATATTAATGGGAGTTACCATTCTTTTGGCAATCATTTTCATGGTGAATAAGTATTTTGAGTGGACAGGAAAAATCTCTCATGGCATATTTCCAGGGAGTGAAATACTGCATCAAAGCAGCCAGGGCGAAATCTTATTTTTTGGTTTGTATTATGCTATGACAGGACTACATGCCTTGCATATTGTAATTGGTGTTGGTTTTATTGCTTATGTCATGTGGTTAGTTAAAACCGATGATGTTAAGCATGATGATTATGTGATACTCGAAAATAGTGCCCTGTATTGGCATTTAGTCGATTTGATTTGGATATTCTTATTCCCATTATTTTATCTAATCACCTAATTGTACAACTATGGAAAAAGAAGCACATACACACATCGTAAAGTATAGTACATATATCTATGTATTAATTGCTCTACTTTTTATGACATTCCTTTCTGTAGCAGTTACAGGAATTGAGTTAGGACCTTATACTGTTTCGGCAGCTTTACTACTTGCGAGTATAAAATCCATATTGGTACTACTCATTTTTATGCATTTAAAATTCGACAAGAAATTTTACGGCATCATGGTAGCTAGTGTATTCATTCTGCTGGCTTGTGTTATTATCGTTACATTTTTAGACTACTTATACCGATAGCTTATGTTTTCAAAAGAAATGGCTGACGCATCCAATTTTGTTCAAGGAGTAGATACTTCCTTTATGGTCATATTTGGAATAATTTCATTTTTTCTAGTTGGAATTACTGCGACTATGATTTATTTCGTTTTCCGATATAGAAAATCGAAGCATCCGAAAGCAAAGCAAATTCATGGTAATAATATGCTTGAGATTATTTGGACGCTTATACCAACCGTTCTGGTAATGGTCATGTTTTATTACGGCTGGATGGGATATAAACCTATGAAAGAGGTTCCTGACGATGCCTTTACAATCAAAAGTATTGGTCGTATGTGGAATTGGCAATTTGAGTATGAAAATGGTAAGAGGACAGATACACTCTATGTACCTAAAGATCGTGCCGTAAAGCTTGATTTAGTAGCTTTAGATGTGTTGCATAGTCTTTATATTCCTGCATTCCGGTTGAAGCAAGATTTGGTTCCCGGGAAAGAGGAATTTATGTGGTTTATAGCTGGGAGAGAAGGTAATTTTGATTTATTCTGTACCGAATATTGTGGTTTGTCTCATTCCTCAATGACCACTTCGGTTGTTGTTATGGCAGAAGATGAGTTTGATAAGTGGTATATAGATACGACAACAGTGGCTCCTGTTATTTCTGATAAACCCGGAGCCCTAGGACTACGTATTGTACAGAAAAATGGTTGTTTAGCCTGTCATTCTTTGGATGGGTCTAAAATTGTTGGTCCAACTTGGAAAGGGCTATACGGTAGAATGGAAACCGTAAAATCTAAAGGACAAACCAGAGAGCAAATTGTTGACAGTGCTTATGTGATCAATTCCATTTACAACCCTAATGATGACATTGTAGACGGTTATAACAAAGGCTTGATGCTTTCCTATAAAAATGATCTTACTGAAGAAGATATCGGTGAAATTATTGAGTTCATGAAAACTCTTAAAGAATAAATTAACAAAAAAAAGAAATGTGCTTATGAGTATATCCTCGAAAATATCGACTCTTGCCGAATTGGGAAAAGCAAAAATAGCTACTCCTATTGCCTTTTCTTGCCTTACGGGATTTCTTTTGTATTCGCAGGAATTCTCAATGAATTTATTTTACGTTGTAATTGGTATTTTCTTAATTGTCGCAGGAGCTTCTGCCTTAAATCACATACAAGAGCACAAGAAAGATGCACTGATGAACAGAACCAAGTTCAGACCAATTCCTTCTGGAAAAATTAGCATTTCAGAGGCTGTAAAATGGGCCGTTTTCTTTCTCCTTTCGGGATGTGGATTGTTGATTCTTGGAGGATCGGCAGAAAGTTTATGGATTTCTATCTTTTCAATTTTCTGGTACAATCTGGTTTATACTCCTTTAAAACAACATTCTGCTTTTGCAGTTGTTCCTGGAGCACTTAGTGGTGCTTTTCCTCCAGTGATTGGTTATGTTGCTGCTGGTGGTCACATGTTCGACTTTCCCATTTTGGCATTAGGCTTTTTCTTTTTTATAGGACAAATACCGCATTTTTGGCTTCTTCTACTTCTCTATGGTGAAGATTACAAAAAAGGAGGTTTTAAAGTCCTTACAGACGTCTTTAGCGTGAAACAAATACACAACATCACATTAATTTGGATGTTGGCTACCATTATGGTTGCCTTACTACTTCCCGTTTTTGATGTACTGTCCTCAAAAATTATTATTTGGTCTTTATTAGCAATTTCGCTTTGGATCATTCCCAATAGTTTTATCCTATTAAAAAATTATGATAGAATAACGGTTCGCAAATTATTTTTACGCTTGAATCTCTATTTTTTGATTATCATGATCATGATAAGTATTGATAGTTTATTAGTCTAGAATCTGATTATTCATTGTAAATAAAGCTTACTGGACATTTACTAACAAAACGTTTAACTTTACAATTCAACTAAAACCAAAGAAAATGAAACGATTTTTTATTATAATTTTTGCACTAGCTCTTTTTACCGCTTGCCAATCGAATACTAAAAAAGCAGAAAGTGAATCAAAAGCTGAAACTACTCAAGTTGTGGAATTGCAAGAACTAGAATTGACAGTAACTGGAATGACTTGTAGTGGCTGCGAAAACACCGTTAAAAATGGATTGAAACAAATAGATGGTGTTGTTGAAGTACAAGCTTCTCACAAAAATAGTAAGGTAACTATCAAAGTAGAAAAAGATAAAGTTAGCCGAGAAGAAATTGCACAACAAATTGAAACCATAGGCTATAATGTAGAAAAATAGCACCAACAGTAACATGAAAAAAGCTGATTCTTATGAAAAGAATCAGCTTTTTTTCAGTATCGTTTATATTTTAATTCCCTTGCAGATCAACTTTGATGTACTCAATAATCTTCCATCTGTCTTCTTGTTTGATCTGAGCTCCATGGGCTCCCATAACACCAAAACCAACGGTAATAACGTGAAATATCTCTCCTCTTGGTGTTTGTTTCATTACATCCGTTACTAAACTCTTTGGAGGATATGGATATTTCCCACTTGTAAACAAAAAGCCTTGTCCATCTCCCATTTCTCCATGACAATTGATACAATAAATCTCAAAAAGCTCTTTACCTCTTTGTACATCTTCACTTGTCATATCTACCATGTTTACGATATTCTCTCCTGCCCAGACTCTTTCTTCTGGAGTTTTCTCAAAATGATAAGGAATCATCTCACGAGGAATTGTTCCTTCAGCTGGCAAACGAACACTTAAACCATCTTCAAAATTTGGGTTTTGAGAATATGGTTCAAAAGCTCTAGAATCCATCATATCTGGAAAATAAGAATAGCCTGGATGATTACGATCTTTATCACAAGAAGATAAAAGAAGCATAACTACCAATAAAACACTAAAATATAAGTTGATTTTACGCATAACAAATTTCTTTTTTAGTCATCAATCAGGTTTCGTAATGGAAACTTTCTTCCAATAGTGGATCATTTTTACTTAATAACGGCACTTTAGCCATCGACTTAAATACCACAAACAAAAATCCAGCTAAGAACACACAAATAAATCCTATTTCGGTTATTCCTATTTGAGCGGTTTTTCCAATTGTTCCTGGAATTACCAATAAATATAAATTCAACCATTGACCAATTAAGACAACCACTGCCATAACCGACAACCATTTTAAATTTCGCTTAGAATCCCGAGTCATTAATCCTAAAAATGGAACTACAAAATTAAGGACTAGAATCGTAAAAAACAGTATGGTATGATCGTTAAGTCGTGGAGCAAAGTAAGCCGTTTCCTCTGGAATATGACTGTACCAGATTAACAGATACTGAGAAAACCACAAATACATCCAGAAAATACTAAATGCAAAAAGGTACTTTCCCATGTCGTGAATGTGCTCCTTGTTTATGAATTCCAAGTTACCCTTCGATTTTAAAAAGCTTATGAAAAGAATAATTGTAGCAATTCCACTTACAAAAAGTCCAATAAAAATGAACCATCCGTAAAGCGTACTGTACCAATGTGCATCTATAGACATTAGCCAATCCCAACTCATAGTAGAACTTGATATGGCAAAGAATACCATGAATAAAGCCGCTAGAACTTTTCCTTTTTTATAATACTTGATATCAGTAGATAAATCTTGTTGCAAGGAATTATTGCGCAGTAATCGTGTCAACCAAATCCATATTCCAAAATAGATCGCCATTCGAATAAAAAAGAATGGAATGTTAAGGTAAGCAGATTTCGCCTCTAAAATAGGATCGTTTAATCCCTCATGCGACCAATGATAAATATCGTGCATTCCGAAATACAATAAGAACATTAGAATTGCTGATATTGGCAAAAAAGACGCTAAAGCTTCTGGTATTCTTTGCAATGCTGTATGCCATCCCGAATAAGCAATTTTATGCAAAGCCTGAAATACGCCACCAAACAGTGCGATAAATAAGAAAAACAGGTTGTTGATTAAAAAATTGGTCCAAAACCGCTGCCCATTAGGCGCTTCAATAAAATACCCAAGCAAGAGCAGGAATAATCCTCCACCTCCAACTGTGAGTAAGGTAATTTTTGTTTTTCGGGAAAAAGTATAATTGTTATCCATCACCATATGCTTTATGTGGTTTACTTTTCAATCTCCTTAACTTGTATATTCTTGGCATCTTCCTTTTCAAGTATGCTCTTTATTGTTGCTTCATGATTCCCATCCTCATCCAAATCAACTATGATCACAAAACGGTCATCCGTAATTCTTTCATCGTGAATGACATTATTAGCGCCAGGACCTAATTTCGAACTAATGAAAAAGGCCGTTGCCATTCCAAAAGCAGCAAATAGCACTGTTACTTCAAAGGTGATAGGGATGAATGCCGGAATAGCAAAATGAGGTTTACCTCCAATAAAAAGGGGGTAGTCAACCACAAAAGCCCAGGTTTGAAAACCAAATGCTAAAACCAAACCTATCGCCCCACAAACAAATGCTACCGCTGGTAAATTTGAGCGCTTGTATCCTAAAGCATGATCCAATCCATGAACTGGAAATGGAGTCAATACATCCTGTATGGATAATTCCTGATCTCTTAAATCTTTTGTAGCACGAAGAAGATTCTGCTCATCTGTAAAATAGGCTGAAATATATCTTCTCATAGCGTTTCGTTTTTAATTTCTTTTTCTCCGGAACTCTTAACAACAGTTTTAACCTCGGCAATAGCAATTACAGGGAATGCACGAATAAATAATAAGAAACAAGTGAAGAATAAGCCTAGTGTTCCTACAAAGATTCCAACCTCAACAAGAGTTGGTTTATACATAGACCAACTTGAAGGTAGATAATCACGATGTAAAGAGGTTACGATAATAACAAATCGTTCGAACCACATTCCGATATTTATGAATATGGATAGTATAAAAGTGAAGACAAGGTTTCGTCTCAATTTTCTAAACCAAAGCAGTTGAGGTGAAATCACATTACATGTCATCATTATTGCGTAAGCCCACCAATATGGTCCTGCCGCTCGATTTAAAAAGGCGTATTGTTCATACTCGACTCCAGAATACCAAGAGATAAATAATTCGGTCAAATAAGCTATACCTACAATTGATCCCGTGGCAATAATAATCTTATTCATAGACTCAATATGAGCCAATGTGATGTAGTTCTCCAAATTGAGAACTTTACGTGTAACAATCAATAGAGTCAGTACCATCGCAAAGCCAGAAAAGATGGCTCCTGCAACAAAATAGGGAGGGAATATTGTTGTATGCCAACCAGGAATAATTGAAGTTGCAAAGTCAGCACTTACAATACTGTGTACCGAAAGGACAAGAGGTGCAGCTAAACCAGCTAATATTAAACTGAGTTTTTCGTGACGTTGCCAATGCTTGACCGAACCGGTCCAACCAAAACTAAGTAAACCATAAATGAATTTTTTAGCTTTTGACTTAACTCTATCTCTCATGGTTCCTATATCAGGAATTAATCCCATATACCAGAATAGAAGAGAAACCAAGAGATAGGTAGAGATTGCAAAAACATCCCAAAGAAGAGGAGAATTAAAATTCACCCACAAATCGCGGGTATTAGGATAAGGGAATACAAAAAATGCTAAAAGAGGTCGCCCCATGTGAATTAAAGGGAATAAGCCCGCACACAATACAGCAAAAATGGTCATTGCCTCTGCAGAGCGATTGATACTTGTTCTCCACTTTTGGCGGAAGAGTAGGAGGATAGCTGAAATAAAAGTTCCTGCGTGACCAATACCTACCCACCAAACAAAATTAGTGATACCCCAACCCCAACCAATGGTTCGGTTGAGCCCCCAGGTTCCAATACCTTCCCAAATGGTCCATCCCATCATGGCAAGGCCTAAAAACATGGCAGATAAACTTAAGCTTATACCCATATACCACGCTTTCCCGGGCTTACCCTCAATTGGAGCTGCAATATCCTTGGTGATTTGGCTATAAGTTTTGTTTCCTTTTATAAGAGGTTCTCGAATTGGAGATACGTACATAACTCAATTTTATAGTGGTTTAACTCTTCTTATTTCTAATTTTTGTCAGGTAGCTAACAGATGGAAGTGTGTGAATTTCCTCCAACAAATGGTAATTCCTTCCGCTTGATGTGACTTTGAATAATTCACTCGATTTATCGTTTAAGTCTCCAAATAGTATAGCACCAGAAGGACAAGTTTGCTGACAGGCTGTTTTAATTTCCCCATCCTTTACTTTTCTACCTTTAAGTTTGGCATTCAGTTTTCCTTCCTGAATTCGTTGTACACACATCGAGCATTTTTCAATAACACCTTTGGCTCTTATTGTTACATCAGGATTAAGAACCATACGGCTCAAATCTGATGTCAGGCCAGCCGGATCGTGAAGATTGTTTGGTATTGAATCTGCTTGAGTATAATCATACCAATTAAAGCGTCTTACTTTATAAGGGCAGTTGTTTCCGCAATAGCGAGTTCCAATACATCTGTTATAAATCATTTGATTTAACCCCTCACTGCTGTGATTGGTTGCCGCTACAGGACACACATTTTCGCAAGGAGCGTTGTCGCAATGTTGACACATCACAGGCTGAAAAACGACACCTGGTTTGTTTTCATCTCCTGAGAAATAGCGGTCGATTCTGATCCATGACATTTCGTGTGCACGAATGACTTCCTTTTTTCCTACAATAGGCACATTATTTTCTGCCTGACAGGCAATGGTACAAGCACCACATCCTATACAAGCGTTTAAGTCAATGGCTAGGCCCCAATGATGATTTGGGAATTCGGGTTCCTTATAAATGCCAGCATTCTTATATTTATGTTTGTGGTCATTTCCTGCCTTAGGATTTTTTTTGTATTCATCAAGATTAGCTTCTCTGACGATAGCTCTTCCTTCCATGGAATGGTGAGTCTGAGTCATCGCAAAGTCATACTTCTCTTCCGTTTTTTTAATTTCAATACCACTTACAAAATCACTTCGATGTTCCTTTTTAAGATTAGCTAATGCTGCAACATTTTTACCAACATTCTTACCAACCACTCCACAAACAGTTCTACCATATCCCAATGAAATAGCAAGTGTATTGTACGCCTGGCCTGGCAATATGTATATTGGGTATGTTTCTCCATTATTTAGCTCAACTACATCACCTAACTCGAGCTCCATCTCTTTGGCTTGCTTAGGCGAAATATTGAGGTAGTTATCCCAACAAATTTTACTTATAGGATCAGGCATTTCTTGCAGCCAAGGATTATTTGCCATTTGACCATCGCCTAATGCAACACTTTCGTAGATTTGAAGATCCAAACCTGAAGATTCTACCTTTTGGGCTGCCATTGCCATCACATTTGTGATATCAGGCATTTTAAACTGAACTTTAGCCACGCTTGTACTTGGCTCAAAAACACCTTGCTGTAAAGTATGATTCCAGAAAGTCGTAAAATTTGGGTATTTGTTTTGAAGAGCATAAAAATTCTCTTCCCAATATTTCTTTATGAATTTTAAGTAATCTAAATCGGAACCAGACCAGGCTAATAATGTAGATTGAAACTGTCGAGTATCGAATAAAGGTCGAATACCTGGTTGCATTAAACTATAGCGACTCGATTTCGCCTCAACATCGTTCCAACTCTCTATAAAATGATTGTCAGGAGCCACGTTCTTAAACAAAACACTTGTTTCATTTGGTGCTAAATCCAATGAAATTGAGAAAGGTACTTTTTCAATAGCCTTTCCAAATTCTTCTCCCTTATAATAATCATAAACAGGATTTACGCCATAAGACAACAAAGCTTTAACTTTACCTGATTTTAGTTCAGATAGCAAGTCTTCCATATCAGAATCAATTGCTTGCTTGGTTAAAATTTGCTTATCCGTGCGAAGCGTATTGCCATAATTTTCTAGCTCGTAATTAAGTGCATTAATCACAAGTTGAATGTTCAAATCATTATCGCCTGCTACAACAAGAGATTTTCCTTTATTCCCCCAAAGTTCTTTTGCCAACTCTACAATATCCGCGGAAGCGGTAGCAATAGTATAAGTTTCTTTCCCTTTTATTTTTAATACCTCATTGTATAATTGTGCAATCAGCAAGGCATGTTCTGAAGCTTTTACTGGAATTCTAAAATCGGCATTACTTCCTGTTAAAGACATTCGCGACTCGAACTGTATGTGTCGCGACATATTTGTATTGCCATCGCTTAATTTGCGTTTTTTAGCGTACTGACGAATGTGTTCTACCGGCATTAACCAATTTCCAAGAAAATCAGCATCAAAGCTCACTACAAGATCAGCTTTATCGAAACGGTAATCGGAAATTCCTGCTTTCCCAAAACACATTTCATTTGCCTTAAGTAAAGCTGAAGCTGATCGATTATCGTATTGTACCCATTTTAGATTTGGATAAACTTTTAGAAAACCTTCTATTACTGATTTGGTAGATGGACTGTAAATTGTTGGTGTGAGTAAAACAACTTCCTCTTTATTATCTTTCAATTTATTCAACTGATCGACAACCGTTTTATCCAAGTCATTCCAAGACAATTTCTTATCTCCGCTTAACGGATTTTTATATCTTCCAGTATCATACAAACCCAAGATTGATGCTTGTACTCTCGCGCTAGTTCCTCCATGTGTTACTCCCGATAAATCGTTCCCCTCAATTTTAATCGGACGACCTTCTCTTGTCTTAATTAAGATGCTACAATAGTCGCTACCATTCACATATGATGATGCATAGTAATTCGCTTTCCCTGGCGTTATTTCTTCTGGTTTTATTAAATAGGGAATGGCTTTTTGTACCGAATTCTCGCAACTAGCAAGAACTGTACTTATTGCCAAGCTATATCCGCAAAGCTTTAAAAAATCACGACGATTAGATTGCGATTTGTCATTCCCATTTTCAAATATATCAAGCATTTGTTCCAGATTCCCTTTCGGTATGCTTTTTTCGACAGGTTTATCCGATCCATTCTTACGTTCGGCAAGGCTTTTCCAATGTTTCTTCATAGATAAAAGGTTATCAATTGGTACAAAGTAATCTAATAGGGCATTAATCTGTTTTCAAAGCTTAATAGTGGCAACGGGCACATTCCCTTCCTCCAATATCAGTAACCCTGACACTGTCAATAGCTCCAGTAGCCAATTCTTCATGTAACTTTTTAAAACTTTCGGAATAGTATCCGTTTGCTTGAAAATCAACAGCGGTTTTATCATGACAATCCAAACACCATCCCATAGATAAGTCCTCAACTTGCTTTATTACATGCATTTCCTCAACTATTCCATGACATTCTTGGCATTCTCTTTTTCCAACATTGGCATGTTGTGCATGATTGAAATAAACATGATCTGGCAATTGATGAATTCTGATCCATTCAACAGATGTATTGTTCTCAATTGCTGCATGAATTTTATTGATCTCAAATTTTCCCGAGTTAGTTCCTTCGCGAACAATCACGTGACAATTCATACAAAGATTTACATGCGGAATACCTGCAGATTTACTATCATCAACCGTTGTATGGCAATAACGACAATCAATTTTATTATCGGTAGCATGAACTTTATGAGAGAATTTTATTGGTTGTGCTGGCTGGTAGTTTTGTTTACGACCCAAAGCCATAGCTCCTTCGGCTAACATCTGAATTTGATACCCAAAGGCAAAAATAAAAATCAGAATAGGAATTAACTTGTACCTAATCTTCTTGGTAAAGAACAAATCAATTAAAGCCATTGTTATGATTGCTCCTAAAAAGAAAAATAAAATAATGTTGTTGACCTTAGGCTTTGTTTCGTACAAAGTATCAGCTTCCAAAGTGGCTAAGTAGGTTTTAATATATCCTAACTCCTCATCGGTAAAGGAATACCCAACATGCGACTCCTCCATTTTTTTCCCAAGCGGGCTCATTAAAACAGATTTGAAATCGGCGATTGACTTATTCGCATAGCTAGCGGAAATATCATGTGCGGATGGATTCCAATTCAATGTATCGGAGTAATTAATATTGTGGCAGGAAACACAAGAAGCCAAATCGGATTTAGCTCTGGTAAGGCCCTTAAAAAGGCGCTCCCCTCTTTTTTCTGCATTTAGAAAGTAATCAAAATGAGATTCTTCTGAATCACCAACATGAGTACTATCCTTCTCACTTGCAGAAAGATTAACAGGAATAGAAAGCAAAAAAAGTATAATCAGGGCATAAAATAATCCGTATGATTTATTCATAGAATAGATATTAGGTACAGATAAGGTTATATAATAGCCAATAATAGAATATACAATGCAATATACGATACCTTTCTCCCCTCTCTTCCTACTTCTAATCTATCATCTGGTAAAGGTAGTCGAGCTGACTTTTTTCGTAACTTCCTCGCTCTCTACCAAATATAATAATTTAAACGAATAATTCATATTCTTTCACATAACGAATTCCAAATATAAATAGAAATAGATTCAGACTTGCTTATCTTTTATTAGGATTTTCAATTGATACAGGGATTTTGAAAAAATCTTAAATTTGGTCTAATTCAGAATATTTCCGATTCTACTTTTATTTTTCAAATAAAAAAAAGGGCATCCCTGTTAAAGAATACCCTTTTTGAGCTATACTAACTAAACTATCTTACCAATCCCATCTCTACTGCAACCGACTCAAAACCTATTTGATCATTTGCTTTAGACATTACTTCGTCAGCTAACGCGCCAGTAATGATAACTGCTCTGTATTCAAAAGTAGCTTTTGCTAACTCCTCTTCTGCATTCGCAAAAGTGAATAACTCACGAGCCATATATATTTTTTCTTGTCCTCCAATTATAAAAGACTCCGTTAAAAGGTTACCCATTGCTGTTTTGCTAGTACTTGGCAATAAAATTGCGCGATCATTTGCAGAGATTCGGTAAATCAAAACAACACCACTTTCAACAATATCATCAGTTATTTTATCATATAAAGAAATACGATCATCGTAAATGTATAATACATCCTTCTCCTCTGTCAAAATCCAATTGCTCTCATAAATACTAAATACATAAGACTTTACGTTTGCATTTCCATCAGCACCTTTCATTTCTAAGCCAGCACCCCACAAAGTCTGTCCATCCAATACAATATCAGCCTTAGGACCATATAAAACAGAATTCTCTTTGTCTAGATAGTAATCTCCTTTAACACCTATACTATTGTCAGGTACTCCCATCCCAGATAAAGTTGTAGATCCATCAGAACCGTTTGCTCCATCCGTACCATTGCTTCCATCGGCACCTTTCAAAGAAAATTCATCTGTATCTGTCCAATTGTCATTGTTTACCTTAGGGCCATACAATATTCCCGTTGCCAAATCAAGACAATAGTCACCTACTACTCCAACTGTAGCTTCTGGTTCACCTTCTCCACTATACATTTGACTACCATCATCTCCTGCTGGTCCTACTGGTCCGGCTACTCCCTGTTCTCCTTGATCCCCTTTTGGACCAATAAGTCCAGCTTCTCCATCATCACCACTACACGAAATCATTGAAATACTAAGCGCTAAAAAAGCGATAACGAAAAAATAAAGTTTACTAGTTTTCATTTTTTTTGTAATTTTAAAATGATTAATAAATTGGAATTAAAGAGATCTTGCGTGATTTTTAACTCCTGATATTTAATTACTTCCGGAGGTTACAGCCTCCGGATTTTTTATTTAATAAGTATTTAAGCCAATTGCGAGTAGAACTGCTCCAATAACAAGCGACAACAAAACAGACACCGCGATGACAACAATAAGGCTAACAACAAAATAATTTGTCTTTTTATCTTCAGCCACATTGGTTACCGGAACAAATCCTAAATAAAGAATGTACAAACTGTAAATTCCTGCAACTAAGCCTAAAATCGACAGGCTAGGCACCATGTAAAAAACTCCTGCCAACCAACTTGGTGTATAAGCATATCCGACTAACTTGACTGCATTTGGCAAACTAACATGAGTGTGAAAGCTTGCCGCCAATTTATGAATGCAAAAAGCACTAATTAATACGCCTAAAAAAGCACCTAAGAATGCCAAAATAGCTTGATGCAATCCCCAACTAAACGAAGCAACCTGAAAATAACTGCCCATTCCAATCAATCCATATCCAATAAAGGAGGCAATGGTTGGAATCAAAACAAGAGGAAGAATATAGCTTGTTAAAAAATCTTTGAGCTGAATTTCTTCATTGCTGATTTTTTCCCAAGCCGCTTTAGGATTAACAATTACAAGCTTAACTCTGTCGATTAAATATTCGATGTTTATCATTTTTTTAAGTTTAGCCTGCTGTTACGATTCCAATAAACTGTTCAAAATTCCATTACTACTTTCTTTTTGGCTATTTGAACTCCCTGTACTCAATTGACTTATCAACTTGTTAATTGGCATTGATTGCAACCATACTTTTCCTGTTCCTCGCAGCGTTGCTAAAAACAATCCTTCTCCTCCAAAAACCATCGACTTTAAATTACCAGCTTGTTCTACACTAAAATCGATACCTTCCTGAAATCCAACCACACAACCAGTATCCACTCTTAAGGTTTCTCCATTTAAGTCATGCTCTATTAAAGTTCCTCCTGCATGAATAAAAGCTTTACCATCTCCTTGTAATTTCTGAAGAATAAATCCTTCTCCACCAAAGAAACCAGCTCCCAATTTACGGTTAAAGTGCATGCTGATTTTAGTTCCTAAGGCAGCACATAAAAAGGCATCGCGCTGGACAATTACCGTTCCTCCCATTTGCTCTAGATCCAATGGTACAATTGTTCCAGGATAAGGAGCTGCAAATGCAACCTGACTTTTACCAACACCTTGATGAGTAAAATGAGTAATGAAAATTGATTCTCCTGTGATCTTGCGAGAAGCCGCAGAAAGAAGTTTACCAAACAATCCTTTTTCAGGTTCTGAACCATCACCCATTTTTGCTTTAAAATCAATTCCCTCTTTCATGTAAAGCATCGCTCCAGCTTCTGCAATTACCGTTTCATTTGGATCCAATTCTATTTCTACCAATTGAATATCGTGACCTTTAATTGTGTAATCTATTTCGTGTGATTTCATGAGTTTTTTGTTTTAAGGTTTTTTATCTATTTGAGTTATTAACAAGTTGTTGATATCCTAATTTTTCATACTTACAAAAAGCGCAAGCATTAACAATCCAACTTTTTTAAGTACTTGTAAAAGCATCAACAAGCCAACAAGACAGAAAAGAAGTGGACCATAGGTTATCACGTAAGTAAAAAAGCCAGCACCTGGCTCTAACATCGAAATACTAGGCGCTTCGGAATTGTAATAAACAGTTACCAATTCTCCTTCTGGATATTTGCTTAATTCCTTATCTACTTCGGAAAAACTACTCGTACTGGTCGCGATCGTTGAGATTCTATCTCCTGTATAATTTTCACCTTGCACTGTGTAGGCATATGATAAATCGACACTATACATCTCAGTACCATCGCTTATTGAACTTCTTATGTCAGAGAAATTTACAATCCCTTGAACTGTTGGCCAATCTTTAGATGCATTTGCCTCATCTACAATCGTCTGGCTTACATGATTGTAAAAAAGCCATCCTCCAACGATAAAAATGAGCGCGAAAATAAAACTGGCAAAAATTGAACTTTGTTTTGATTCCATGATTGTGCGTTTTAATTAGATTTCTCTAGAAATGAAATTCATTAAAAATTGAAAGCATCTCACTTTTACTTTTTTCAGTACTTGATACAAGAATAATGTAGGTGTCGTAATTTGAAATATCAACGATTAACGAAATGCCATCGTCATCATCCATTTTACCATACATACATTTCTTTCCTTTGTAAGAAAAGCTTTCTAAATTTCCCATTTGACCAGGATTTCCATTCTTACGAGAGGTAGCTGCCACAGCTAGGTTTTCGCTCATTCCTTTCATAAACATAGCGCTGTACGTACCGTTGGTATTCATTACCATCATTTTTCGGTAGCTGTTGTACTCAAACCCATTGGCTAGCTTCTCAAATTTGCTATACGGATATTTCACAGGAACTAAGTCCATATCCTCATCATCATCACCATAATCCTCGTCTTCGAAGCTACCGCTATCCATACCACCAAACATTTGTTGTTGATATTGACTTTGATCTTCGTAAGTTATATTTGAAGGAGGAGTGAATTTACTTTTTGAGATACTGATATTTTTATCAAACTTAACAGCTCTTTCCATAGCTTTTATGCCCAACATTTTGGCATCTGATTTTAAGGTAACGCCTTTATAAACCCAGCATTTTGCTCCCATCAACTTTACAACTTCACATTTATTTCCTAAAACATTCTCTGTTCCAATAATCTCACCACCCAAACCTTCTAAAAGATCTTTTCCCATCTTTTGTTTTTCAGCTTCGGTCATATTCTCAGTCATTTTAGCCATTTCCTGATAATAAGGAAGGTTTCCTTTCTGTCCCGTATTCTCAATTAAATTAGCTGACCAAAACTGTTTACCATTCATAATAAGAATATCATGCGTTTTGGTTTCGGTTTTCATTCCAAACATCTTAGTTACACTTACCGATTTGGTTTCCGTTCTAGATAAACTTCCATAGTTGTCCCACCAGATTGATTTGGTGCCCGTAGTATTTCCACTTAATTCGTACTCAACATGACCAGATTTAACGGCATATTGTTGAATTTTCTGTTGTGCACTACTAGCGTAGCTCAACATCCAACAAGTTAAAATCAGAATTGTTTGTTTCATGGTTTTTTGATTTTTTATTAAACGGTTTTTCTATCTGTGAAAACAAGAATATGGTAGTGGAATAAATTGCTAAAAGTTTTAATAACTTCCTGTTTGAATCTATGGTTGAAAGGTTTTTTAAGGTTGTAAAGTGAATTGTTTAAAGACCAAACAGGAAGTATTGATAACTGTATGTAGTTATTTACAATTATTTAAAAATGATAAAGTACACCTACGCCAGCTGATAAATAGTTAGCATTACCAATAGTATATTTCAAATCTGCGTTAAAATACATCTTATCAGAAATGGCGAAACGACTACCAACACCAATGTTTACACCAACATCACTACCAGAAGCATCTAAATCTGATAAGCCACCGAACATTTCATCAAGCTCACTACTTCCAGAACTTACACCGTCCATTTTGAATTTCCAGAAAGTCACATTTAAACCACCAATAGCATAAAATGTACTTTTGTCATCTGATGAAAACACATAATGTCCATCAAAATCTAATGTAGACCAGTTTACATTGTTCTTCTTGAAATAGTAAGTAAATGCAGGAGCAATTTCCCATGTATCACTTGCCAAATAAACACCCTTAGCTTCAATACCCATTGTACTGATATCTGTAGCATACTTAAGACCAGCTCCGGCCATAATTTTTGAGTCTTGTGCTTGAGTTGTTAGGCTGAAAAATACTGAAAGCACAGTTGCGCATACTAAAATTAACTTGTTTCTCATTTTGATTACTTTTTACTAGTTATTAAAAAATTTAATTAGGCTTATAGAATTTCCACTTCGACATCTACCAAGGCAGTTGTTTCGATTTTGAAACTTACTGGCTGCTCGGTAACTGCACCTGTGATTGTAATTTGTAGTTTTTTATTCAGTAACAATGTGTTTGCAATTGCATCTAATTGTTCTGTTGTGAAATTCACGAAAAGAGGTTGATTTAAAGATACCGTTGGAATATCGAAGTCGAAATCCAAGTCTGGTACACTAACATTTAAAGATCTCACCTCACCACCAGTTAATTCAGTAATTGTACAATTTACTGATGTTACATCAACAGCTTCAAGCTTGTTTAAATACTCTTTAATCTCACTTATATCAGCAAAATCGAGATTAATTGTTTCTGAGAATGGAAAAGTTTCTTCCATTTTTAAACTGGCTGTTTTAACGGTATTAACCGTTACTAATGTTTTCTTCGATAATTCGATATCATAGAAATCTTTTGTCTTTAAATCTTTTACTTTATCACAAGAAGTGAATCCAATTACAATTGCGAAAAGAATAAATAATGATTGTTTCATAGCTTACTTATTTAGTATTAATAGATTTCAATTCATATATATGATAATGCCCAAACATGCCTTCTTTATCTTCAATAATCTTAGCATATACTCCTGGCTTATCGTTAATCATCCAAAGTTTATATCTCTGTTCGCTCGATCCTGTCGATTCAACAACTGTACAATTGTAAGTACCCGAAACAGTTTCTAAATCTTCTTTTCCTACAACTCGAAAAGATTCCTCTCCGAGTGGAAAAAATTGATTCCCGTAACTCATATCCAATTTGTTTGGTGGTAGTTGAGTATCGTCAGGCAAATTGTATCTATCGTATCCATAAAAAATAAAATCGATACTTAGCGTTTGTTCCTCTTTATCGGCCTTTACATCGGCAATCAATTCCTTAGTTTCAAAAACGTCTGTGCCTTCAACTAATGTTGAAAAATTGTATTCTAATTGGCTTGTGTTAACTAAGGACATCAACATTTCAAAAGAATCTGTCCATGGTAATTTTCCTTCTTCACCATCATATTTATAGTTCCCATTTTCATCGAAAAAATCATCTTCCGTAAAATTCAATCTTTCAATCATACTTGAGTTATCAGCTAACTTTCGAATGATAATTTCCTCTCCTGAATTTTCTAAAAGCAATTCATTTTCATTGATTTTATGAATTTTGTTTTTACCATTAATCTTTATGCGTCGAGAAAGGACTAACAGACTTTTTTCTTGCTCATTATAAATCCACATTCCACCATTTGTCGATTCCATTCCTGGTTGTTTCTCTATAAGGGTAAAACTATCTGGAGCTTCAAAAGTCAAGACTTTTGTTACATCTTCATTTTCCTCATCAGCAAATTCCCAAGACCCGATAAGACCAGATTCAGAATTTTGCTTAGCTATTAGATCCATATCGAGCTTGGATAGAAACCATTTTTCACCACTCTTTTCAAAATTTAAATTCTTCTGATTAAGGCTTATGATCTTGCAATCTCCTCCAAAATCTTTATCCATGCTTGACTCCATAATCAACTTCTCTTCTTTCTTGTTATGCGACCATGTGCCTACATTAATTCCTTGCGTTATTACAGATCCTTCGGCATTATATTCCAACACAAATAATGGTTCATGTACTTTATCTCCTACAACTATTTTAGTAACCAACCAGCTACCTTCAACTTCTTGAGCATTAGCAGAAACGGCCAATACCATTATTGCTATTAATAAAAATGTTAACTTTTTCATTTTCTTAAAGATTAATGTGTATTTCCTAAAGTCTTCATCAAATCATCATAAGCAGCCTTAATTTCACTTTCACTTAACTCAGGCTTCATTTGTTTGGCTTTTTTTCTAAAATCACCATAAGGAATAAGGTTCGGATTCGTTTTAATTTTCTCAGCTTCTTTTTCTGCCTCTTTCATCAACTTTTCGATCTCTGGCATCGAATCTTCAAATAGCTTTTCGGCCTTTTTCAATTCTTTCTGCAGTTCACTTTCAGTATCTGAACTCGGCTTAGTTGCTTCTTGTTTTCCAATATTTTTATCTGCGTTGATGTAGGCATTAATGAATTGAAAAGCATCCTCTTTGCTTAAACCACTTTTATCATTCTTCACCTCATCCATTACACCCATTTGATTTAAAAGTTGATCAAAATCATTTTGATCAGGTGCTTTTGTGCTGTCCTTTTCATCGTACTTTAAAAGAAAATCGATCAGCGGTTTTGCAGCGTCAATATTTTCTTTGTTCGCCTTCATGTAAACTTCCTGGATTTTATCTCCCTCGTCTTTTTTCTCCTCAGTTTGAGCGAATAAAGAGCTATATGCCATAAGGCAAATCATGATGATAAAAGCTTGTTTCATAGCTGTATCTTTATGGATTAAAAATGCACTTGAATTTAGAATACTGATGACTTACAAATCATTAATATCTTTCATTGGAAAGTCTGGTAAATCGAAATAATTATCAGCTACAGGAATATCAAAACGGATACTTGTTGCCTCCTCTATAATTGTGATTCCAGCCAGATTGGTAACCACTTTTAGCGTTAAACCTTTGTAAATCCATTGCTTTATGCCCAAAAGCTCCCATACTTCACAGTCGTAGCCTAAAACTTTTTCATTAGCTAACTGAACACCACCCAATTTTTCTAACATTTCTTTTCCAGCTTCCAAAGCATCTAAATCATTCTGACGCATGTATTCAATTAATGGATCATCTTTGGTAATAATATAGCCTTCCTTGTAATCAACTACATATACTTTTTGATTGTCAATCTTATATGTATTATGAGCATCTTTTGTTGTTGATTCCTCAGTTCCATCTGGCAGATAAGTAATAACCGTTTCACTACTTAATTCATTTTTCAATTCAAGTGCTCCCCATTTGTCGAAATACAATTGGTTGGTACCCGAGCCATTTACATAAGGACCCGAAATAGCAGTAGCATAGGTAACCATTCCCGATTCTACATTGTATCGCTTAATATCTTTACTTTCCAAATCATCATCTTTATCGCACGCAACAAATGCAGTAACAAAAAATAATATGCTTAGGTACTTTAATGTGTTCTTCATAATTCAGTTTATTATTGATATATTTCTTATTCTAAATTCAAGTTTATTAGTTTGGAACGACATAAAAACCTGTATTTTCCATTTGTTCAATTTTAGCCTCTTTGGCCCCTGATCTGCTCAACCAAAAATCTTCTTCTGAGCTCATTAAATTCTCTGTGTTTCCTTCATCCAAATCACAAGTGTAGGTTCCGCCAATTTCCAAGTTATTCGACTTACTGTGCACAGATCCATCATCATTGTAGGTAACATATCTAACAGTCAGTTTATAGTTGTCATTTTCATCAACATTCAGTACCTCCATTTTACCGAGATTCCCATCTGAAGTACCATAAATGATTGTTGTTCCATTCCCCAAAACAACTCCTGATTGATTCGCAACTTGAATGTTTCCATTTTCTAAGCTTCTCATTTTGGTATCAATGGCATTTCGATCTAATGAGTTAAAAATTGAATTACTTGATGAGTTTGAATTAGAAGAAGCAGTATTGCCTTCTGTTTTCACGAATTCAACACGTCTGTTATTGGCTTTCCCTTCGCTGGTGTTGTTATTGTCAATAGGTTTACTTTCTCCAAATCCAGCATAGCTTAATCGGTTGGAAGAGATTCCCATCTGAATCAATTTCTCCATTACCACCTTAGCTCTTGCTTCAGATAATCTTTTATTTGATGCATCATCCCCATCACTATCGGTATGTCCTTCAATACTAAAGTTAAGGTCAGTTTGTTTCTGCATCAATTGAAATATTTTGTTTATGGCTCCCATGCTTTCAGGTTTAATTGTAGATTTTCCTGTGTCGAAACGAATTCCATTGCAAATAATCTTACCATCTTGTAGAATACGATCGTAATATTTTACACCACCTTTAGCAATGCGAATGTTTTTTATGTATTTCTCGTAATCAGATGATGAATATTTTTCCATTTCAATCGTCAATCCTGTTGGATTACTTTCGTAATGAGGAATATTTATCAATCTGGTGTCATCCATATAAGCCTTTAGTTTACCTTTTGTAAAAGCAACTGATATATGACGCCAACCTCCAATATCATCTCTGTTTCCTCTATTTTTACCAGGATAATTAGCAGAACTTTCACCTAGCGTTAAGCTATTCACATATATGTATAATGTTTTATTGCTATCATTCCTTTGATTTTTTTTATCGAAAAAATTTATAAAATATCTTCCTGAGGATCCAGCACTAAAAAAAGCATCAAATTCAATCGTAAATACCTCTGGCAAATAGTCCTCTTTCGAATTTTTTAAATAAGGAACAATCGATCCATGCTCTATTGAATAGATAACATTTTCACCATCTACTTGAGCGATCTCAACATTTCCTTCCTTTAAATCCCATCGGCTTGGAAATTCACCATTTTCTTCCATTATATTAGGACCATCCTCAAAAATGACCTTGTCACCAGGAACGAAATCAAATTTATTCCAAACCACATTTGGCTTATTTGGTTTTCTCGTTTCAATATTCTCTTTTGAATTAGAAGAATTTTGATTCGCATTTTCAGCTGCTTCTTTCTTTGCTTCAGCTTCCTGTTTCTTTTTCTTCTTCTTCTTCTTACCAAAGAGACGTCCGAGACCTTCTTCTAATTTATCAAAGCCTTTATCAATTCCTTTTTCTATTTTTCTATTAGTTCGTTTTGTGCCTTGTTTTTTAGCAACTTTTTCGGGATCTACAATTTGTGCATTTAGTATTGTAATACTTAGTGTAAATAATAAAGAAAGAAAGACTAGTTTTTTCATGAGTTCATTTTTTGGTTTTGATTACAATGTAAATGTATGGCGGGTTTACATTTTTAAATAGAAGCTATGTTTCAAACACAAGCATAGATGTTCCAAGCATTAACTATCAGCCTATTATGAGCCTCCAAATAAACAATAATCATTAAATCGGGAACATTTATTATATTCTATAAAATTCTCTAAATTTGAAATAAGGGAACAAGAATCCGCTCATCACCATCAACGCAACTCATTCAACAACTGCACTTTAATGCGTATTAAGAATTAATTTATCAAGAAAATAATTAGCTATAAATAAGGAATGCTAAAAAGAAGTATTACAAATGTTCCATCTAATTGTACAAATGTTCCAATCACTAAATATCAAACAGTTACAAGAGTCACATTACAATTATCGCATAAGTAGGAGAAAATTGAAATTGCAAATTATCGACAGAAATCACTTTTACAAATAAAAATTAGTACTCGTATTCTTCTAAAATGAATTCCATATATAGAATCAAAAATCAACCTACTAATCCTTTTGAATAGGTAGCTAGCCATAAAATCAAGGCACAAAAAAAATGGCTCACGATAGGTGAGCCATTTTAAATTAGTACATTTTTTTTCTAGCTATTAACTGTATGTTCTTTCATGTATTCAGAAGGAGTACAGCCTTGAATCTCTTTAAAACATTTCGAAAAATAGGAAGTATCATTAAAACCTGTTGAGTAACAAACTTCGCTAATACTTATTTCTGGTTTTAAGAGTAGTTCGGAAGCTAATTTAACGCGCTGAGTTCGAATAAATGCAGTTGCAGATAAACCAGTCAATGCCTTTAACTTACGATGCAATTGGGTTCTACTCATACACGTTAATTCGCAAAATTGATCGACAGAAAAATCAGGATCGGGTAAATGCTTCTCTAACACTTCTTGTAAGCAAGTGGCAAACTTTTCCTCTTCCGATTCGAAAACCAAGTTTAACGGATTTATTACCAATTCCTTTTGATATTTCTCTTGTAATTCTTTTCGAGTACTTATCAACCTTTCCACTTTAACCAACAAAGCCTGAGCATTAAATGGTTTCACAATATAATCATCAGCACCAGAATTTAAACCATCCAATTCATTATCATCTCCCACTTTAGCAGTTAATAAGATAATCGGAATGTGATTGGTTTTATGGTCTGATTTTAAAGATGTACATAGCTCTACGCCACTAATATTAGGCATCATCACATCCGAAATAATTAAATCAGGAATATAGTCAAATGCCATTTTTATTCCTATTTCCCCATCTTCGGCTTCTAAGACCTTGTATTTATGAACAAAGTAAGTTTTGATGTACTTTCTCATGTCAGGATTATCCTCAACAATAAGAAGTACTGGAAGATCAGCTAATTTCTTTTCTGTTTCTACTTCCTTATTATTAGGCGCTTCTATAATTTCTTGAACAGGCCCTTGAACAATTGGAACTAATGATATTTCACTCGATTTAAAGTGTTCTTTTGTAGTTGGCAACACCAAGCTAAATTCGATTATTTGACTATTGGAACAACTTACTTTAATAGGAGCACGATATAGCGTACAAAGTTCTTTAACCAAAGACAATCCAATACCTGTTCCTTGCGTTTCATTTTCTCCTGCGCGATAAAAACGATCGAAAATATGCGACAATTCTTCATTTGTAAGTGTACAACCAGAATTACGAACTGCAATTTTTAAGTGATCGCTATAAGCGATAACATTTAGCTGAACCTCTCCATTGCCAGGAACAAATTTAAAAGCATTTGAAAGTAAATTTGTAATGATAATTTCAACAATATTTCGATCGAACCAAACTTTTCCAGAATCATTAACCTCTAACTGGTAATTGATATTCTTCTCGGATGCTTGGTAGCTAAACGAATTTGATATCCCTTTCAATATGGTGGCCAAATCACCTTCTTGGGCTGAAATTTTAAATTGTCCTGCATCAATCTTCGACAAACTCAACAATTGATCAACCAGAGATAACAAACGGTCTGAGTTTCTTAATATCAGACTTAAATCATTTCGATCATCATCGCTTTCTGATTTTCTTAATTGCTTTTCAACTGGCCCTTTTATAAGCGTTAAAGGAGTTCTAAATTCGTGAGAGATACTACTAAAAAATTTCGATTTCATTTTACTGATACTTTGCAATTCTCGCGTAACTCTTTGCTTGTTTTGGTATCGGTAGTAAAAAAATGCCGCTAAGCCTCCAAATAATAAAAGCAATACGCCAAATTGATTTCTTTGCATTTTCTTCGACTCACCAATCAATTGATTTCGAGTGTTAAGCAATTCAATTTGTTGTGTTTTTTTCTCCGATTGGTACTTGAACTCCAAATCGTTAAGAACCTGTGAAGTCTCTGAATTGTATAGGGAATCGGTGTAAATTTTAGTTTGTAATAAAGAGTTACATGCCTCCTTATACCTTTCTGTTTCAGAATAAACATTGTAAAGCGTCTGATTACATAGAATTAAATTATCAAGAGAATGAATTTTTTCTGCAATCGCCCTTCCTTCCAACAAATTCTTTTCTGCCTCTTTATAGCGTTTTAATTTAGCGCAAGCAGTTCCATGATGAATTAAAATTGCACTCAAATATCGTTTGTCTTTTATCTCTCGCTGAATGCTTAAAGATCTTTCAAAATGAGAATAAGCCTCAGAATAGTTCTTTAATGACATATCAACTTGCCCAAGAAGTTGGTAACAAATCCCCTGACTCATAGGGTAGTTTCGTTTCTTGGCTAAATCTAAACACTTATGTATGTAATAATTAGCTGAATCGGTTTCATTAAGAAACATATATGCTTCTCCTACATTTCCATAACTCAACTCTAAATGAAAACTATTTTCGCTACTAATTCCATATTTTAGCGATTCCTTAAAATAGGAAAGTGCCTTTTTGTACTCTTTTTGTACCAAATAAATGTTGCCAATACCATTTTCGGCAATTGCTTTTCCATATAAATTATTACTGTATTTGGTACTGTTTATCGACGAAACAAAGTAGTTAATTGCTTCTTGATTTTGATCGGTTTTACGACAAACAACGCCCAACTCGTTATAAATACGTCCAATTTGATAATGATCTTCATTCTTATGAGAATAAGGCAAAGCTTTTTTATAATAATATTTAGCCGAATCGTAAACATGCTGGTACCTGTGATTCACGCCTAATCGGTAATAGATCTCAGGTAAATTTATACTGTCAATATCTACTTCTATTTTCTTTCTAAGAATTTCTAGGTAATCACCATATTCACTTTTGAATAGTTTTCGATTCCTTACAACCAATTTTATTGCTCTCTCAGAATCCTTAATTTCACCTTTCTCAAAAAGCAAATCTTGAATCTCAATTTTTAAACTATCTAGGTTCTTGTATTTAGGAACCTTCAACTTATCCTGTGAAAAAAGATTTCCCGAAAAGGATATGAATAAAAAAACGAAAGAAAACTTCGCAAGAAAGTTCATTATATTGTTAGTTAAATAAATAGTCATTAGCACAATAAAATAAATACATGAAAATCAAATGCACACATCCCAACATCAATCACCACAAACAATCACAACGCATTATTAATTAACGAATTTATAACATTCAAAACGCAGATGCAAATAAACATTACAACTTAACAAAACAATAATCTTAGTACCAGCACAAATATCACTTTAAAAGCTTCCATTAACCCACATTAAGTTAGCTTACATCTGATTTATCCATTCACTTGTAAAACAAATTACAATTGCTGTAAGTAAGGAATACGAATAGGAACATCAACCTATTAAATAGTAAAAATCCTGAACTGGATCTCAAGTCAATTCCCCACAAACTTGCAATTTTTATTAGTATCTTTACAGTCCTTTACACAAACATTAATTAGCCTTGTAAATTAAAAGGCAAAAGGATTTTAGAATGGATTTTGAAAGCATAAAAAATAAATTACAACAGTACAAAGCGGAAGGAAAGAAGATGTTTACCACTTCATCTTTTCAATCACACAGTTTAGTATTGCTTCACATTATCAGCAGAATAGACAATACAATTCCTGTGTACTCTATTAATACTGGATTTTTATTCCCAGAAACAATTCAATTTAAAGATCGAATTGCAGAAGAATTTGGCTTAAATATTATTGATGCTAAATCATCGATACCGAAAGCACAACAAAAAGATGCAAAAGGCAATTTTCTTTTCACATCTGACCCTGACTATTGCTGCTTCCTAAATAAGGTGCAACCTTTAGATGGTGTTTTAGCAGATCATGATGTCTGGATTAATGGCGTTAGAGCCGATCAATCTGCTGTGCGAAAAGCGATGGAAATTGAACAAGCTGCCCCGCACGATGTGATTCGTTTTCACCCGATGTTAGATTGGAGTAAACAAGAAATTTACAAATACATTAAAGAGCATAACTTACCTCGTCATCCGCTTGAAGCTAAAGGCTACGATAGTATCGGTTGTGAACCGTGTACCCGAAAAATGATTTTGGGTGATGATCGTTCGGCCAGATGGTTTGGGATGAAAAAAACCGAATGTGGTTTAAATACCGATTTGGTTGTTAAAAAGGATAAAAAATAAATTTAGATCGCGAGTCGAAATTAAAATACACACACAATGAGAGTATTAGTAACAGGTGGTGCGGGATACATTGGAACCGAGCTATGCATAAAATTGAACCAGAATCCTGAAGTGAAAGAAATTATTGTACTCGATAATTTGCATCAGGCTAATTTCAATTTGTTTTTACACTCACAAATAAAACCTGGCAAATTAACCTTTGTAAAGGGAGAACTTTTAGATTCAAGAACACTTGATAAAATTGTAAAAGATGTTGACGTGGTTTATCATCTTGCTGCTGAAAATACGGACAGCGATAAGCTTCATCACCTTCACGAACAGGTTAACAATTGGGGAACAGCCGAATTGGTATACGCTATTGAAGAAAGTAATGTAAAACAATTGGTTTATGTTAGTTCTACAGCTGTTTATGGGTATTCCGATGATGAATTTAATGTTTATACAAACCCAGAACCATCAACTTCCTTAGGAAGCTCAAAATTAAGAGGCGAACAACATGTTGAACGCATTATGTCGAAAGTAAATACGCAAATTATTCGTTTGGGTAATGTTTTCGGATATGGTGTAAGCATGAACATGAAAGAAATTTTAAATAGCCTACTATTCGATTCCCATTTTGTTGGACGCATCTCTATTCATGGAAGTGGAAATCAAAAACGTCCTTTTATCTCTCTCGATAAAACAACAAATATATTGGCTAATTTATTGGGTGGAAAATTAGATTCTGGCGTGTACAACCTATCGGAACACAACAAATCAATTATGGATCTAGTTGAGATAATGCAAACTCAAAATCCAGACATGGAAATGATTTTCACCAATCAACATTTGGAGTTACCTCAACAATTGATTGCTAAAGATGAAAGAATCATGAAATTATACGAAGGTGAAAATTTAGGTTTTGAAGAGGAACTTAATATCCTTAAAAAGCACTTTGCAGCTTCGAGCATATAAAATTAGCATCTGACTTATAGTCATTCACATAAAAAATCCTGATTCACTTACGAATCAGGATTTTTTTATAATATTTATGATCTCCAAATCATTTAATCCTCTTATAAACAATACTCGATCCTAATTTGATTGTATTTTTATCGATAAATTCGACTTTAAATTCTTTACTCGTACCCAATCCATAAGTTGAAAACAAATCGCTACCTATCTTCTTTTCTGTTAACCTAAATTCAGAATTGGAAGACCTTTTAATTTTACTAACCAAAACATCACCAGGTTTCATAAAGAAATTCACATATTTATTTTGGTTAATCTCAGTAATCTTACCAAGCAATGCGCCACTTTCCGTTTTATTAATCGATACTCTAATTCCATCTAACATCGATCTTCCTTGCAATTCCCAATTACCAACAAATTGATCTACAGGAATTTTTTTCATACTTTCAGTATCGCAAGATGAAAATACTAAACTAGCTATGATCACTAATAAAACCTTAAAAAACTGATTGTTTTTTTTCATTTATATCCTTTTTGCAAATATTAAATTTTCTCCGTCAATTTTTTAACGAATCGATATTTATTAAAAAACTCTTTTGCAATAACACGAATCAATGTATAAGTGGGTATGGCTAAAACCATTCCCAAAATACCAGCCATGCTACCAGCCATAATGATTACAATAAATATCTCTAACGGATGTGCATTAACGCTATTTGAATAGATCAAAGGTTGAAACAAAATGTTATCGATTACCTGAACTACAGCAAACACAATAGCCATATACCCAAGCAATGGAAGAATTTCAGCATAAAAATCAACATCTAAATTCGTAGCAATTCCAATGATCATACCAAAACATGCACCTATAATCGGGCCAATGTAAGGAATCACATTCATCATACCAGCAAACAAACCAATAACAACAGCTGTTCCAAATGGCAAGCCTACAATGGTTAAGCCAATGGTTACCATGAACCCTACGAGAATTACTTCGAAAAACAAGCCGACAAAATAACGCATCAAAAGATTCTTAATCGACTCTAACACATGCATAACTCCTTCTTCGTGCTTAGCAGGAACCATAAGCACAACTCCACCAGTAAACAAACTACTGTCTTTCAGAAAAAAGAAGGTAATGAAAGAGATCGAAAACAGGGCAATAAATATATTTCCAAGCGTACCTGCAAGCGAACCAAAAATAGAAGAAACATCAGATATCTTCACAAATGATGTGATATTTTCGACTAAGACAGCTTTTAAATTAAAGGCTTCGCCATCGGCAGAATATTTTACAACTAAGCTTTCTAATTTCTGAATTGGCTCTTCTAAACTTTGAGCAGCAGCATTTACATCAATATTGGATAAATCCTGTGCCTGAGAGGCTACCATTGGTATAAATGTTCTGAAGAACATGATCATTATGAACCATAACAAAAGTAAGGTTACACCTGCCGACAAGGCAGACGGAACCTGCCATTTTTTAATTTTCAATCCATTCAGAAAATTAACAACCGGACGCCCAATAAAGGAAAGAACAACCGAAATTAAAACATAAGCTACAATATTACTGAAATACCAAAACAGAAGCCCCAATAAGATTAAACCAAGGGCGACAATAAAATATTTTCCTTTTTCATTCATAATTAGGCAAACAATTTTGTTTGTAAAATGTAGATTCTGTTTAAAAGTAAGAAATTTTACGGTATCAATAAACCAAAATAAAAAAAGGCTTTCTTTCGAAAGCCTTTCCTTAATTTTTCAATCCATTATATTTTTAAAGGAGCATTTACTTTCTGTTTCATCAAAGCAATATCAAGAACTTCCATCACATCTTCAACAAAATGGAATTTAAGTCCTTTCAGATATATGGGTTTAATTTCATCAATATCTCTTTGGTTTTCGTGACAAAGAATAATCTCTTTGATTCCAGCACGCTTAGCTGCCAGAATTTTCTCACGAATTCCACCAACTGGCAACACTTTACCTCGTAAAGTAATCTCACCTGTCATAGCCAGATTTTTCTTCACCTTACGCTGAGTAAAAGCAGAAGCGATAGAAGTAATCATAGTTACACCTGCCGATGGTCCATCCTTTGGAATAGCACCTTGTGGTACGTGAATATGAAGGTTCCAATTATCAAAAGCTTCCTTCTTAATCTCAAGCTGAGAAGCGCGAGCTCTTAGATATTCCTGAGCTAAAAGAGCTGATTCTTTCATTACATCACCAAGATTACCTGTAAGTGTTAGCTTACCTTTTCCCGGACTCAAGCTAGACTCGACATAAAGAATCTCACCACCTACCGATGTCCAGGCTAAACCTGTTACAACACCTGCAAATTCGTTCCCCTGATATTTATCGCGGCTAAACATCTTAGCTCCCAACAATTCTTTTAAGTCTTCTACGCTAATAGAAACCTCATATTTATCGTCCATTGCAACCTTACGGGCAATTCTTCTCATGATTTTAGCCAATCGTTGATCCAAAGATCTAACCCCCGATTCACGAGTATATTTATCGATCACTTCAGAAATAACCTCTTTAGATATTTTCACATCTTTCGAAGTAATTCCATGGTTTTCCAGTTGCTTTGGAATCAGATGACGCTTAGCAATCTCCGTTTTTTCTTCAGTGATATAGCCACTAACATCGATCATCTCCATACGGTCGCGAAGTGGGCCCGAAATAGCACCAACATTATTTGCAGTAGCTACAAACATCACCTTAGATAAGTCGTAATCTACATCAAGGAAATTATCGTGAAAAGCACTGTTCTGCTCCGGATCTAAAACTTCCAATAAAGCTGATGATGGGTCACCTTTATGATCTGAACCAACCTTATCAATCTCATCAAGAATGAAAACCGGATTCGATGATTTTGCCTTTTTCATTCCCTGAATGATTCGGCCTGGCATCGCACCGATATATGTTTTTCTGTGCCCACGAATTTCTGCCTCATCGTGCAAACCACCCAATGACATTCTTACGTATTTTCTATCAAGTGCACTTGCAATAGACTTACCCAAAGACGTTTTACCAACACCAGGAGGGCCATACAAACACAGGATTGGCGATTTTAAATCACCTTTAAGTTTCAACACTGCCAAGTGCTCGATGATACGATCTTTTACTTTTTCCAAACCAAAATGATCTGAATCCAGCACATTCTGAGCATTCTTTAAATCGAAATTATCCTTGGTATATTCATTCCATGGCAAATCAATCATCTCTTGCAAATAGTTCAGTTGAACTGAATATTCAGCAGCTGCAGGATTCAAGCGTTGCAACTTTTTAACTCTTTTGCAAAAATTTCCCCAACCTCTTCGGTCCACTTTTTATCTTTTGCCTTTTCTTCCAAATCAATTACATCCTGTTCGTTAGGAGTTCCGCCTAATTCATCCTGAATGGTTTTCATTTGCTGATGCAACAAGTATTCACGTTGTTGCTGATCCATATCGGTTTTCACCTTAGATTGAATATCATCTTTCAATTCCAAAACCTGCACCTCACGAACCAATAACTCCAAAAGCTTCATGGCTCTATTACCAATCTCATCAATCTCAAGTAATTTTTGCTTCTGAGTGTGTTTTATCTCTGAGTTACTAGAAATGAAATTGATTAAGAATGATGATCCCTCTATATTTTTAATGGCAAATGTGGCCTCATTCGGAATCTGAGGACTCAACTTAATAACCTTAATGGCAATATCTTTTATCGAACCTACCAAAGCCTTAAACTCATTATCCTCTTTTTCAGGACGAATGTCTTTAAGTGTTGTTATTCTGGCAACATGAAATGGGTCATTTGAGATCATCGCTTCAATTTCGAAACGCTTCTTTCCTTGAAGAATAACCGTTGTGGTTCCGTCAGGCATTTCCAAAATCTTAATGATTTGAGCCACGGTACCAATTTTATGCATATCCTCAACTTCTGGTTCTTCAACCTCATAGTCGATTTGAGAAACAGCTCCTAAAAGCCCTTTGTTTGCATAAACCTCACGAACCAGCTTCAGAGATTTTTCTCTGCCAACAGTGATTGGAATGACTACACCCGGGAAAAGTACTGTATTTCGAAGGGGTAGAATCGGCAAACTATCGGGCACCTCGAATTCATCAATGGCACTTTCATCCTCGTCTGCGATGATTGGAATAAAATCTGAGTCTTCATCCATCAAATTGGTTAGACCCATACTTCCTATATTGATTTCTATCTTACTACTCATTATTTCGCTTGTCATATTCTGTTTACTATCTTCTCTTGGAAACAAGTATTTCATCGCATTAAAATGACAAAATGTCCGTTCCGACCAAAAATAATTGGCTAGTCTTAAGTAGGCAATTGCTATGCCAAAATAAAAAATGAGTCTCATCATTCACAGATAAGACTCATTTCATGTTATTTTATTATGATTTAAAATGACTTTCTGAAATCTTTTGTCATCTCAAACACATTTGTCATGATATCTTTTTCAGCTTCATCAAACTCTATACCCCGACGCTGCATAACCAATTGAGCAACCTCATGAGCAGCCTTTAAGCGGTATTCCTGAAAACCATGATTCCCTCCCATTGAAAATGAAGGAATAAAATTACGCGGGAAACCTGCACCATACACATTGGCACTTACACCAATGACAGTTCCGGTGTTCAACATGGTATTAATGCCGCATTTAGAATGATCTCCCATGATTGTTCCACAAAACTGCAAGCCCGTTTTATTGAATCGGTTCGATTTATAATTCCATAGTTTTACCTCAGAGTAGTTGTTCTTTAGGTTAGAGTTATTGGTATCAGCTCCAATATTACACCATTCTCCGATGACTGCATTACCAAGGAAACCATCGTGAGCTTTATTGGCATAGCCAAAAAAGACAACGTTACTCAACTCTCCTCCCGATTTACAGTAAGGTCCCAGAGTTGTAGCTCCATATACCTTTGCACCTAATTTTAAAGCAGAGTGTTCGCACATGGCCAATGGTCCACGTACCAATGAGCCTTCCATTATTTCAGCATCCTTTCCAATATAGATTGGGCCCTCTTTTGCATTCAAGGTCGCAAACTCAACGCTGGCTCCTTCTTCAAGGAATATATTTTCTTTCCCAAGAACATTAACGGTATCACTTAAGACTTGTGAACTTCTCCCTTTAGTCAAGAATTCAAAATCCTCTCTTAAAGCAAAATCATTTAAACCAAATATATCGTAAGGCATTGCAATTCTAACAATCTCCTTATTGTATTCTATCTTTATTTTTTCAGATATAGCTTCTTCTTTAACCAGATTAACATCAGTATCAGAAAGCTTAGCCGCTATAATCAAATTCTCTTTTGCAAGATATTCTCCAAGCTTTAAATTTTGGATTGCTGAAATCAAATCCGAATTAGGAAGAATTGATCCATTAATCATCACATTTTCATCCTCAACTACCTTTTGGTATTTTACAGATAAGTATTTTTGAGTAAGAAAGCCAAAACTTGCATTTAAACGCTTTTCCCATTTTTCACGAATCGTAAGAATTCCAACACGAATTTCCGCAACAGGACGAGTAAAAGTTAATGGACGTAAATCATTCCACGCCTCATTATCAAAAAGAATATAGTTCATTGTAGTAGTGATTTTAATCTAAAAAGGTATCCTCTGTAGATTCTATGTACGATCAAAAATAAAAAAAAGCCTCGAATATTCGAGGCTTTTCTTGTATAGTAATTTTTTTTTGATCTTACTTTTTGAACTTCTTGTATTTGTTCATAAACTTATCAACACGTCCTGCAGTATCGATTAGAGTCATCTTACCTGTATAGAAAGGGTGAGATGTGTTAGAAATCTCAAGCTTTACTAATGGGTATTCAACATTGTCAATCTCGATAGTCTCTTTTGTATTCGCAGTTGACTTAGTAATAAAAACAGTCTCATTTGACATGTCTTTAAAAGCTACTAGACGGTAGTTTTTAGGATGTATTCCTTCTTTCATCTTATTCTCTTTAAAATTTCTTATAATCTTCTTCCAATGGACTGCAAAGGTAAATATTGTAATTTATTTTGCAAAAAAATGACACAAGAATCTAACTTTTATTGTCTTTATTCTTTAGAAGCCTTAGTTCCTCTGTTTTCCAGAGGGATAATAGCTGTTCTTTTAAAGGGTACATTCCTATCAAAAAGGTAGCGATAGGTATAATGAGTCTTCATTTTAACCCCTCCAACCGACTCATAAATCGATATCATTTTAGGATTAAAATCACCTACCCAGGATAATTCAACCTCGGTATATTGCTTCTTAGCTTTTATGGCCTTATCCATTTTCCAGAAAATAGCTGATTCAATACCGAATCGTTGATATTTTGGCACAACACCCATAATCGTAATACGAGTACGAGTAATGGTTTTTCGTTTAAGCAAATACATGAATTTCAACTTATTCCAGAAATCAAGCTTACCATTCATCTTTCTCAAAACCTGATTAATATCTGGCATGGCTACGAAAAAAGCAATAGGTTTTCCTTCATGGTAGGCAAACCAAATAAAATCTTCCTCTAATATACCTTTCCCTTCACGTGCTATTTTACGGATATCTTCAATATCTATTGGTGTAAAATTGTCATGAAACTTCCATGCCTCATTATAAACCTCAATAATATCCTGTATATATTTCTCCGAATTAGAAAACTTAAAATGCTCAAATTCAAAACCCGGCTTTTTAGATATCCACTCTGCGATTTTTGCAAATCGTTCCGGGAATGGTTTCGATCGATCAACATGATAGCTATACTGTTCGAAGAAAACTTGAAAACCATACGATTCGAAGAACTCCTGATAATAAGCTTTGTTGTATGGCATACCATAACCTTGTGGCAAAAATCCGTCAACTAACAGGCCCCAGTGGTTATCATTCTCACCAAAATTGATTGGACCATCCATAGCTTCCATACCACGCTCTTTCAACCATTCTTTTGCTGTATCAAAAAGCAAAAAAGCAGCCTCTCTGTCTTTGATGCACTCAAAAAAGCCACAACCACCTGTTGGTTGATCAAAACTAAAAGCCTTATTCGTGTTAATAAAAGCTGCAATTCGTCCAATAACCTTCCCCGAACCATCGGTAAGAATCCAACGGATAGCCTCACCATGCTTAAAAAAAGAATTCTCCTTAGGATCAAATATGCCTCCAATCTCACCATCTAAAGGGCAAGCAAAATTTGGATCATTTTTATAAATGATTCTGGCTATGTCTAAAAATTTCACTCGTTGTTTTTGATCTAAAACTTCAACTATATTCACTCGAGTCGTTTATTTAAGTAGTTTAGTTATTTGGGTCTTACTATATTACAAAATTAATCGCGACCTGCCAACTTTGCAAGTAATCGCAACAATTCTACATATAACCAAATTAAAGTTACCATGATACCAAAAGCACCATACCATTCCATATATTTTGGTGCACCTTGCTGAGCACCTTTTTCTATAAAGTCAAAATCCAACACAAGATTCAACGATGCAATTGCAACTATAAATAAACTAATACCTATACTGGTTAAACTAGAATCGTTGGCAAAGTGTAATCCAAATCCAAACATTCCCAAAATCCAGTTCAGCATGTAAAAAATAAAAATACCACCTGTTGCAGCAACAACTCCTGCTTTAAACTTTTGCGTTACTTTAATCAATCCCGATTTATAGGCAAACAACATCGCAAATAAAGTTGCAAAGGTTAAACCCACTGCTTGCACTACTATACCTGGATAATACGAATTCATTAATGCTGATAAACCACCCAACATTAAACCTTCCAATAATGCATAAATGGGAGTTGTATAAGGAGCCCAAACAGGTTTAAATGAAGTTATCAAAGCAAAAATTAACCCACCAATGGCACCACCAATTAACCAAGGCATAATAACTGCTGAATTGCCCGAGTTAGCAAATAAACCCCATGTGTAACTTGCTGCAGCTACCAAAAAAAATAATGACAATCCAATTTTATTAATCGTTCCATTAACGGTCATCGACTCGCTGTAGTCTTCGTTTCTTAAACTGGAAAATATTTTATCGCCTAAAACAGGATTTGAACTTTTAGTAAACCTCATATGTATATTTCTCTTTAAATCTATTCTTAAATAATGATTCAAATTTACTTTCTTTAATCTTCTTTTCCTAGATTAAAAAGTCATATCAGATCTTAAAAATTCTTAAAAAAAACGACTACAATTCGATTTCATATTTTAGATCGTCCCAAATATCACTCCAGTCAGTATCATTTTTCTTCCTTTCATCCACCAATGCTACAACACGTGTAACCAGTGGTTCTCCTTTTCTAACCATTTTACCAAGAGTTCTTTTCACCTGATTCATAAGGTAGTTATCCGTAAATTTTTGCGGCAACAAATCAATAAATTCAGAATACATTTCATCCTGCTCTTCTAAATCTCTCATCGCAATTCGTCCCACTGTCATAACTGCACAAACTTGCTTCGAAGGATTAGTACTTTTCATCCAATCAAAAACCAAATCTTGAATATTTGGTAGATGCTGGAAAAGATTCATACTAGCTTGTTCTAATAATTCATTAGAATCCATTTCTTCAAACCAGCGCTCCAATTGTTCTTCGGTAACCTTATCTGGCTCTTCTAGCATGCTTGCCAAGATTTTCGATTCACGAAATCCTTTGGTCCAAAGTTTATGTGCCAACAAATGGTTTTGCTGATATTCTTTTCCAATTTCTCGCAGATTAACGATAGTCGCTCCTAATGCTTTTTGATAATTCAATCCAAATTTTTTCATTTCATGATGAGTCTCACCATTACGAAGAATTTGAATTTTTTTGAAAATTTCCTGAAACAATTCCTCTGTCTCATTGTTGTCGATAAAAAAATCCATTTTTTTTTAAATTAGTTAACTATCTGCAAAGGTAGAGTTTATAATCTTTTCGGAATATTATTTCATATTTTTTTCAAAATAAATTTGGAGAATAACTAAAGAATTCTCTATATTTGCACCGCACTACAGAAAAATGGTGAATGTAGTTCAGTTGGTTAGAACGCTGGTTTGTGGTACCAGAGGTCGCCGGTTCGAACCCGGTCTTTCACCCTAAACAAAACG
This sequence comes from Labilibaculum sp. DW002, assembly GCF_029029525.1. Classification (NCBI taxonomy): domain Bacteria; kingdom Pseudomonadati; phylum Bacteroidota; class Bacteroidia; order Marinilabiliales; family Marinifilaceae; genus Paralabilibaculum; species Paralabilibaculum antarcticum. The sequence continues at coordinate 2,434,470 of NZ_JAKJSC010000001.1, forward strand.
CAAATTACAGATTATCTGTCATTTGCGTTTTTTTTTGTTATTATTCCTTTAGATTACTTCCATCTCCATAACCAGACACGGCCCTATTCAAAACAACAATCCCTTCTAAAAACAAAATCTTTGCTTTTTTTATTAAATTAGCATGACATATTTAACAGATCTTAAGTAATTAAATTTTCTCAGGAAAGCAGCTTTTGTAACAATTGCATGTTATCCGAGAGTTAGAACCTTATAGACAACTAAATAAAAATAATACCTTACCCATTAAAAGCTGAGCAAAATGAAAAATCGTATTCTATTCATACTGATTGTAGCATTAACCATCGGATGCAACCATAATAAAGAAATTAGCTCTATAAATCCAGAAAACTGGTCCAAAAGAACGATTGATATCAGCACAAAGACCTCTTTGGAATATGGGAAATCATATCTTTCTATTTATTCGCAAATCTACAGTAATTCTGAACATAAAACTCACAACTTGACTGCAATGGCAAGCATGCGTAACACAAGTGATTCAGATACTATATTCTTACTAAAAGCAGAATATTTTGACACTCACGGAAAATCTATTCGAACATATTTTAATAAGCCAATCTATTTAGCACCAATGGAAACAACGGAAATTATAATTGACGAAGCTGATATCGAAGGTGGAACGGGCTCCAATTTTATTATTGAATGGAAAATTCCAGAGAACTGTCCAGAACCTTTATTTGAAGGAGTTATGAACTCTACCATGGGTCAACAAGGACTCTCTTTCACAACACAATCTAAACGAATTAAATGAATATTTGATAGGGAAAGCCACGTTCTGAAACCTTAATCTGTGTCAAAAACACCTATTAATATGTATTTTTTATTGCATTATACTTAAATACTATCAAATGGCAGCCTCTCTGAACTTCCATTAAAATAGAATTCCAGCATTAAAAGACACCTTAACATCTAATTAATTTAGTTCAAAACTTTCTTATGTTTGGTTTTACCTAGTCATTTTTGTACTTTAGTTCATTTCCAACAGTTTACAGTATAGATTTTAAAAACATGAAAACCTTTTAGCACAAATTTCTAAATAATTGGAATATCATAAGAAAGAAGCTACTAATGGTTATTCATTAACAATTCATCACAATACGCATGGATTACAATTTATTTTGAAAACAAGAATGGCACTGTGCAAATTATCATTATCACATAAAAAGTATCACATGAAATTCATTTTACCATTTATCCTCTTCCTAAGTTTATCACAATTTATTAGCGCGCAAGAAAACTGCAAGGTATTGCTGCACGAAATAGATAGTATTTACATTGGGAAATGTAAAAAAGGCTATGCTCACGGCAAAGGAACAGCCATTGGGAAAGATTCATATACAGGTAAATTTACAAAAGGATGGCCAAACGGTAAAGGCACCTACACTTGGGCCAATGGAGATATCTATACCGGAGGTTGGATAGAAGGTAAACGAAATGGAAATGGCAAATTAACTCTAAAATTAGCAGATCGCGATAGTATATTGGATGGACTATGGAAAGAGGATATGTATCTGGGCCCTAAACCCAAAGCGCCTAGTGTGATTACTAAAACCAGTATTGAGAGACATAGTTTCCAAAAGCTAGGAAAAATCCACAATCGAGTACTCATTAACTTCCTACAAAGCGGCGGAACAAATAACACTATTACAAATCTTTCAATTAATGCTACAAGTGGAGAAGAAACAAACTTGGGGAATTCAATTGGTTATGAATTTGTTAAATTTCCAGTCATCATAAGAGTGAGTTATGCGACCATGAACAAACTCAACACATTGAGATATCAAGCCATTTTTGAATTTGAAATCACCGAACCAGGAGATTGGTTGGTAAAGTTACACAATTGATATTTTACACTTAAAACTACCATCAACAACAAATATAAGTCAACGGGCCAATAGCAGTTTAAGGAAACATTATACTTTTCCTCATCACCTCAATTATTATCTGTATTTTCGCACAAAATTCTGAAGCGAAATATGAATAAAAAGTCCCTTTTAATTTATGGCAGCATCATTTTAGCTATGCTATTTTGGAGCTTTTCCTTTGTATGGGTGAAAATTGTTTACACAGTATACAATCCCATAACAACGGTTATTTTACGCTTAATTATCTCAACGATTCTATTGTTTGTGATAGGCAAAGGATTTAAGCGCATCGAAAAGATTGAGAAAAAAGATCGAATGCAACTGCTGCTACTCGCCTTTTTCGAACCATTCCTTTATTTTATGGGCGAAAGTTTTGGCTTAAAATTGGTTTCATCCACTTTGGGTGCTGTAATCATTTCAACAATCCCTTTGTTCTCGCCCGTAGCCGCCTATTTCTTTCATCGGGAAAAAATTGGAATTATGGGTGTTGTTGGTATTATCATATCCATTATTGGTGTATCTGTCATCATCTTCAATAAAAATTTTAACCTAATTGCTTCCCCACTTGGCATCGCGTTAATGTTTCTGGCTGTTGGAGCTGCAGTGGGCTATTCTATAGTACTGAAGAAACTGGCCGCAAAATATAATCCTGTAAGTCTTATATCTTATCAAAACCTTTTGGGAATCTTTTTCTTTCTGCCCTTATTTTTCACATTTGATTACCAACACTTTATTGCGGCAAAACCAACTACCGAAGTAATGATTTCAATATTGGAATTAGCCATATTCGCTTCATCATTAGCCTTCATATTTTTCACGTATGGTCTGAACTATTTAGGCATTACAAAAAGCAACATTTTTATTAATGCCATTCCTGTCTTTACAGCAATATTCGCCTATTTTGTAATCGATGAAGTTATTACACTCCAAAAAATGGTTGGAATAACAATTGTGATAAGCGGTTTGTTTTTATCACAAATCAAACTCAATTTTAACAAACAAGACAGATAAGATGGGAAAGATAGAAATTGACTTAGAACGATTAAAACAACAAGCGAAAAACACTGAAAGCGAAACGAAAGATTTATTCAACAAGCTGAAGAAGAAAAAACCAAAACAGCTAGATACGATTGTTCATGGTTTGCACAATGAAGTTTTTGAAGAAATTGATTGTCTTGAGTGCGCCAATTGTTGCAAAAGCATCAGCCCTATTATTATCGATAAGGATATCGAAAGAATGGCAAAACAGTTGAGAATGAAACCTTCGGCTTTTATCGATCAGTACTTGAATTTAGACAATGAGAACGACTATGTTTTCAAACAAGCACCTTGTCCGTTTTTAATGCCCGATAACTATTGCATGGTTTATGAACAGCGTCCCAGAGCTTGTAGAGAATACCCTCATACCGACAGGAAGCGCTTTTACCAGATTTTAAATTTAACTTTGAAAAATACGCACTACTGTCCTGCTGTATACGAAGTTGTTGATCGCTTAAAATTGAAAAGAGATCAATTGTAAATCCATTTCTTTTCAATCTGATTTCTATCTTTAGTGCTTGTTAACGATTAAATTCATGAATAAAAAAACGGTTCTTATTCTTGTACTGATTTTTATTTCTTTTTTGGGAAAAGCCCAAAGCGGAGGTGAAAACATCTATGAATTCCTGAACTTGGGTAGTTCGGCCCGTGTGGCTGCACTGGGTGGAAACCAAGTTGCGCTTCAAGATGCCGATGCTGATTACTCGTTCTACAATCCGGCAGCTCTTACTACTGATTTAGACCAAAAAATCGCTCTTAATTACGTCAATTATATTTCAGATATTAATTACGGTTACGCTGCCTACAATAAACATTTTGATAAAATCGGGACCTTTTCCATTGCCATGCACTATGTGAATTATGGGAAATTCATCAAAGCAAATGAATTTGGAGAAAAAAATGGAACCTTTAAAGCCTCTGACTATGCTTTTATCCTTAGTTATGGTCGACAACTAAATGAAAATTTACGAGTTGGAGCCTCTATTAAGCCAATATATTCATCACTCGAAAATTACAATTCCTTTGGATTGGCTGCGGATTTAGCCTTTATCTACGATAGTTCAAATAAACTATTTCGCGCATCAATTGTAGCTCGAAATTTTGGTTATCAACTTAAAGCATATTATGGATCTCATCGAGAAGATCTTCCCAATGAAATATTGATTGGCATGAGTACCAAATTACAACATGCCCCTTTTCGTTTTGCACTAAGCTATAGACATCTGGAAGAATTTGATATGAGCTATGCATCAGATCTAAACAAAACGGATGAAAACTTGTCGAACACCAACGAAGACAGCTTTTCTGACAAAGCCTTTAAGCATCTTATTGTCGGAACAGAATTCATTCCTTCAAAGAATTTCACAGTTCGTTTGGGCTATAACTTTCAAAGAAGACAGGAACTTAAAGTAGAAGAAAAAAGTTCCACGGTTGGTTTCACTTGGGGATTTGGCGTGAAAGTATCTCGATTTAGAATCAATTTTGCCAGTGCTAAATATCATCTGGCAGGTACAAGCAATCATTTTTCAATCAGTACCCGATTGAGTGACTTCAATTTCTAAAAAAAAACGATCCACTTTTGCGCATTGCAATCGTTTACAGGTGACTATAATACTTCCTACCCCCTATTTTTAGTGTAAAATCTCCCATTTTGATGTATTTTCTTCTTACTTTTGTACCCAATTGCACAAAAAAATCGAGCAATAAAGAGAATGGATATACCTGAAAAGAAACTAATTATAGCAATCGACGGACATTCGTCGTGTGGCAAGAGTACTGTTGCTAAAGATTTAGCAAAAAAAATAGGATACACTTATATTGATAGTGGAGCTATGTATCGCGTGGTTACCTTATTTGCCATGAGACACAATTTAATCTCTGAAGATCAAGTTGATGAAAATAAATTGGCTCACTTAATCAGTGAAGTTGCTATTTCTTTTCAGTACAACAATGAGAAACAACGTCACGAAACCTACCTAAATGGTGAGTTGGTAGAAGATGAAATTCGCAATATGAGTGTTTCGAACAATGTTAGCGTAATTGCTAAAATAAAATTTGTTCGTGATAAAATGGTTGCTTTTCAGCGTGAGCTAAGCAAAGAAGGTGGTGTAATAATGGATGGTAGAGACATTGGAACGGTTGTTTTTCCAAATGCCGAACTAAAAATATTCATGACTGCCGATGTTGAGATTAGAGCAATTCGTCGATTTAAGGAATTAAAAGAAAAAGGAGAGGATATTTCACTTGATGAAATCAGGGAGAATGTAAAAAAGAGAGATTTCATCGATGAAAATCGTGATGAAAGCCCACTTAAAAAAGCCGAAGATGCGATTGTTTTAAACAACAGTCATCTAACGCCAGCAGAACAGCTTGACTGGATTGTTGATCAAATGAATAAGGTTGGGTAATTAATCGTTAGGAAAATAAATTAATCATGAAAATTGAAATTGATCCTAATGCTGGCTTCTGTTTTGGCGTTGTAAATGCCATTAATAAAGCAGAAGAAATTTTAAAGGAAGAGAATCACCTCTACTGCATTGGCGATATCGTTCACAACAATTTAGAGGTTGACCGATTAAAACAAGCTGGATTAAAATCAATTGATCACGACGAATTTTCAAAACTATCAGGAAAAAAAGTTTTGTTTAGAGCACATGGCGAACCGCCACTTTCTTACGAAACAGCAAAAAAGAAAAACATCGAAATAATAGATGCTTCTTGCCCAGTAGTTTTAAATCTTCAGAAAAGAATAAAAAAAGCATACCACGAGATTGAAAAATCGAATGGCCAAATCGTAATTTACGGTAAAAAAGGCCATGCCGAAGTAAACGGCTTGGTTGGTCAAACAGAAGGGAAAGCCATTGTAGTTGAAAACATTGATGATCTAAAACTGATTGACAGAAATCTACCTGTTGTTTTGTTTTCCCAAACAACAAAGACCATTTCTGGATTTGAAAAAGTTTCAGAAGCTTTAAAAAGCAGCTGCCAAAACGAACTCAAAATCCATGATACCATTTGCAGAAAAGTAGCAAATCGTGTTCCGCTAATTAAAGAATTTGCGAAAAAACACGATCTGATCATTTTTGTTAGTGGCGAAAAAAGTTCGAATGGAAAATTGCTATTCGACATTTGTAAAAAATCGAACCCGAATAGTCATTTCATCACTTGCCCTGATGAATTGGAACTAAACTGGTTTGCAAATTCGAAATCAGTTGGAGTAAGTGGTGCCACATCTACTCCTACATGGCTGATGAACGAAACGATTGAAAAAATAAAATTGAATTATAAAGAGGAGTTAAACATGTCGAGAATTAAGAAAATTGGTGTGCTTACATCAGGAGGGGATGCGCCAGGTATGAACGCCGCCATCCGCGCCGTCGTGAGAACAGCCATTTTTAACAAACTAGAAGTTGTTGGAATAAATCGAGGTTACGAAGGATTAATCAAGGGTGATTTCGAGCATATGAAATCATATGATGTAAGTAACATTATCCAAAAAGGAGGAACTATCTTAGGTTCTGCAAGAAGTCAGGATTTTAGAAGTGTAGAGGGACGAAAAAAAGCACACGAGCAAATGCTTGCTGCTAAAATGGATGCTTTAGTTGTAATTGGTGGTGATGGAACATTCTCCGGGGCTCGTATTTTTACTCAAGAGTACGACATTCCTGTTGTTGGAATTCCAGGTACAATTGACAATGACCTATACGGAACAGATTATACCATTGGTTTCGATACAGCCTTAAATACAGTTATCGATGCCGTTGATAAAATTCGTGATACAGCAAGTGCTCACAACCGCTTATTCTTTATCGAGGTTATGGGACGTGATGCCGGATTTTTAGCATTAAGAAGTGGTATTGCTACAGGAGCTGAAGCTATTTTGATTCCAGAACGTCAGACGCATACAAAAGACTTAGAGAAGTATTTGGCTCTTGGTTATAAAGGACACAAAAACTCAGGTATCGTAATTGTTGCCGAAGGTGATAAATCAGGTGGAGCTTATACCATTGCCGGTGAAATTGAGAAGAAGCATCCTGAGTATGATATTCGTGTATCAGTATTAGGACATATGCAACGCGGTGGTGCACCATCGGCTTTCGACCGAGTTACAGCAAGTACTTTGGGAGTAGCTGCAGTTGATGCTTTGCTAGATGACCAAAAAAGTATCATGGTAGGAATGGTAAATGGAGAAGTATCTCACGTACCTTTCAATAAGACCATTAAGAATAAGAAAAAGGTAAAAGATTCATTGATTACAATCAACGATGTTCTTTCTATCTAAGAAATCTCATTCCGGTGGTTATTGTTCATGCAATTTTTCCTTTCAGGATTTAATGCCCAAGTGTTGAGATTCTGGTTAGAACTCATAACTTTGAGAAAAATGCCTAATAAATGAACAAGACTACCGAATTCGCAGATATAATACTGCCACTTCCATTGGCCCAACTTTTTACCTATTCAATTCCTGAAGAGCTAAAAGTTGATGTGGCCATTGGAAAAAGGGTGGTTGTTCCTTTTGGCAATAAAAAATTCTATACTGGAATTGTAAAAAACATTCACGGGAATCCACCAAAAGATTATTCCACAAAAGAAATATTAGCTTGCTTGGATGATTCTCCAATCATCAACAATTTTCAATTTCAATTTTGGGATTGGATTTCACAATACTACCAGTGTGTTCTTGGCGATGTATTTAAAGCTGCTATTCCTTCTGGCTTAAAGCTAGAAAGTCAAACCAAAATAACTGCGAACGAAGAATTTCAAACGCAGGAACTACTCAGTAAAACAGAAGAACAAATTTTGAATGTACTAAAACATTCAAAAGACGTTAACATCTCAACTTTAAATCAAGCTACAGGTTTAAAAAATACGCTTCCGCAGATCAAGTCCCTACTAGAAAAAGGTGCTATCACAGTCGAAGAGCAAATTATTAACGCTTACAAAGAAAAAACAAAGCAGTTTGTTCGATTGGCATCTGATTTTAGTGAATCAGAAATGGGAGATCTTATTATTGGTTTAAAAAGAGCGAAAAAGCAGCAAGAGATCCTACTCTCCTATTTGAATTTATCAAAATACTATTTTGAAGAAACTGCTCAAAAAGTATCCCTTACAGAATTTCTAAAATCAGGAGATTTTTCACGAGCTGTTTTAAAAAGCTTGGTCGAAAAACAAATTCTTGAAATTTATCATGAAAAATTAGATCGTATAGATCTATCACATACAGAGACTTCTGGTTTAAAAACATTAAACGAATATCAAGAAAAAGCCATTGCAGAAACTAGAAAACATTTTCAAGAGAAAAACTGTGTATTGCTTCATGGAGTAACTTCAAGCGGTAAGACTGAAATTTACATTCACCTGATTCAAGAGCAATTGCAACAAGGAAAACAAGTTCTTTACTTGCTACCCGAAATTGCTTTAACGACTCAAATCATCACAAGACTTCGAACTGTATTTGGCAATAAAGTAGGTATTTACCATTCCAAATTTAACGATGCCGAACGAGTAGAAATCTACAATAACGTCAATCAGAATGATCCTGAAAATGCTTATCAAGTAATTCTTGGCGTGCGCTCCTCTGTTTTTCTTCCTTTTAAAAACCTAGGACTTATAATTGTTGATGAAGAACACGAAAACACCTATAAACAATTCGATCCTGCACCAAGGTATCACGCTCGCGATGCAGCGCTTTATTTGGCACATCTGCACAAAGCAAAAACCTTACTCGGAACAGCTACACCAGCTATTGAAACCTATTACAACGCAAAAACAGGCAAATATGGTTTGGTAGAATTATTTCAAAGGCATCAGAATATCGAAATGCCCGAAATTATAATTGCTGATATAAAGGAAGCACGAAGAAAAAAAAGAATGAAATCCATTTTCTCTCCTGAGTTAATGGAAATGATGACAACAAGTCTTGAAAACAAGGAACAGATTATTCTTTTTCAAAACAGAAGAGGATATTCCCCTTATCTGGAATGCAAATCGTGTGGTTGGGTTCCTCATTGCCCAAACTGTTCTGTAAGCCTTACTTATCACCAATACAACAACCAATTGGTTTGCCATTATTGTGCGCATAGCATTCAACCACCAAACAATTGCGATCAATGTTCTTCTTCTGAAATTGAAGATAGAGGTTTTGGCACCGAAAAAATTGAAGACGAATTGCATAGCTTTTTTCCTGAAGCCCGAATTGGGAGAATGGACTTGGATACAACTCGTAAAAAAATGGCCTATGAGAACTTGATTTACAAGTTTGAGAACCATGAACTTGATATCCTTGTTGGAACCCAAATGGTTTCGAAAGGTCTCGATTTCGATAATGTAAGTTTAGTTGGCGTACTAAACGCCGATTCGATGTTAAATTATCCCGATTACCGGGCCTATGAGCGCAGTTATCAAATGATGGCTCAAGTTTCTGGACGAGCCGGAAGAAAGAAAAAAAGAGGAAAAGTTTTAATTCAAACTTTTACACCTGAGCATCCAATTATTAAAAATGTAATTGAAAACGATTATGTTTCAATGTATTCTTCTCAATTATCGGAAAGGCAAGAATTCATTTATCCACCCTATTATCGTTTGATAAATATTTGCTTAAAAGACAAGAACCAAACGAAACTTGACCAAGCTGCTAATGTATTGGCAAAATCGCTACGCAAAGTATTTGGCGCTCGTATTTTTGGGCCACAATCACCAGTAATAAATCGAATTCAAAATTATTACATCATCAACATTCTTTTAAAAATTGAAAAGAAAAGTTCACCGGCAAAAGCAAAATGGATTCTAAACCAACATGCTAATCATCTAAAAAACATGGAACAATTTAAATCTATTCAAATTAATTTTGATGTTGATCCCATGTAAAACAGACTGCCAAAGACAAAAAGTATAGCTTCCCGAAAATGTTAAAAATGCATAAGAAGTGAGGAAAAATTCAAGAACACATGAATTTGTTTATCTTTGTTGGGAAAACTAAAAAAAAATACCGCTTGTGAATAAATCTGAATTGAATCGTATTTTCGAATCCTTCTCTGATTACAACATACTTATTATTGGTGACGTTATGGTTGATGCTTACGCATGGGGCGAAGTCGATCGTATTTCTCCAGAAGCTCCGGTGCCTATTTTTTCATGCTCAAGTCGTGAGAACAGGTTGGGGGGTGCTGCCAACGTTGCTCTGAATATCAAATCACTAGGAGCTAATCCTATTTTGTGTTCGGTAATTGGTGATGATGACAGAGGTAAGGATTTCATTAAGTTGTTATCTGAGATTCAACAAGAGCAATCAGGTATTGTCGTCAGTTCTCATCGCAGAACAACAGTTAAAACCAGATTCATTAGCAATAATCAACATGTGATTCGTATTGATGAAGAAGATACGCATGAATTAGCGGATGAAACAGAATTAGAGTTCATCGATCACATCAAGAGTTTGCTTGAGAAACATGAAATTCATGCTGTGGTTTTTGAAGACTATGACAAGGGAGTGATCACAAAAAATCTGATTGAAGAAATAACAGATTTTGCGAACCAGAAAAATATTCCAATTTTGGTCGATCCTAAAAAACGCCATTACTCCGATTATAAAAATGTCACCTTATTTAAACCTAATTTCAAAGAATTCCTTGAAGGATCTAACTTGAGTTTAGAGAAAGGTGATATTGAAGGTTTATTTAGAGCAGCTAAACAATTTCAGTCAGAAATGGGCGTTGATAAGTTATTGATTACTCTTTCGGAGCTTGGTGTGTTTATCAGTAATGAGAATACTTATGAGCATATTCCTGCAGTTGTCAGAAAAATTGCAGATGTGTCAGGAGCAGGGGATACAGTAATTTCTGTTGCTACACTTTGTTTGGCTGCAGGAATGAATGCAGCTGAAATTGCTGCTATATCGAACCTTGCAGGAGGAATTGTTTGTGAAATACCAGTAGTTGTTCCAATTGATAAAGAACAACTGTTAGAGGAAAGCTTAAAACTATTTGCAATGGCCTAAATATGCATTCTTTGGATGTTCTTTATTATGAAAAATACTCATCAACAAGGAGTTTTATTCATGGCAGATCCAAATTATCAGTAATAAATATGTTGATAATTTACATCGTATTGTTACTATTTTAGACTGGTTCAAAATTTTAAATGTCTTTTAAAATACTATCTTTGAATCAACATCAATTTAATAAAACTAAAACCTTATAATTCGAATTGTTTATGGCTAAAATAATCGCTCTTGCAAATCAAAAAGGTGGTGTTGGAAAAACAACGACTGCTATCAATCTGGCATCAAGTCTTGCTGTATTGGAACATCGCGTTCTTATTGTTGATGCCGATCCGCAAGCTAATGCAACATCGGGTTACGGTTTTGATGTTCGTGCTATTGAAAACAGCCTTTACGAGTGTATTGTTGATGGAACCAATCCTAAGGATGCAATTCTGAAAACGGACATGGAAGGCTTGGATGTTCTTCCATCTCATATCGATTTAGTTGGAGCTGAAATTGAGATGTTGAACTTAGCTAATCGTGAAAAAATTCTTTTGAATGTCTTAAATACGCTTCGCGATGACTACGATTATATTTTAATCGACTGTTCACCTTCTTTAGGTTTAATTACAGTGAATGCCTTAACAGCTGCTGATTCTATTTTAATTCCGGTACAATGCGAATATTTTGCATTGGAAGGATTAGGAAAACTTTTGAATACGATTAAAATTATTCAAAGTCGATTGAATCCGGATTTGGAAATCGAGGGTTTCCTGTTAACGATGTATGATAGTCGTTTACGCTTGTCGAACCAAGTTGTGAGTGAAGTTAAGAAGCACTTTCAGGATATGGTTTTCGAAACCATTATTCAGCGAAATACAAAACTAGGAGAAGCTCCAAGTTATGGTAAGCCTGCTATTTTATACGATGCAGAATCGGCAGGTGCTGTTAATTACTTAAATTTGGCTCGTGAATTATTGAAAAATAATGACATGAGCAAAGCAAGCAACAAAAAAAAACTAATTAGCGAATAATATTGAAACAGTAACATGGCAAAAAAGAGCGCATTAGGAAGAGGATTAGGAGCATTAATTAATGATGTTGATGAAATTCAGGCAAGACCCGAAAGAGACTTGAGTAACGAAATTGACATCTCAAAAATTGAAGCCAATCCTTATCAGCCTAGGACTAAATTTGATGAAGAAGCTTTAAATGAACTTGCCCAATCGATTAAAGAGATTGGTATTGTTCAGCCAATTACGGTTCGAAAAATCAACAGTAACAGCTATCAGCTTATTGCTGGGGAAAGACGTTTTAGAGCTGCTAAATTAGTAGGTCTAACTAAAATCCCTGCCTATGTTCGCTTGGCAGAAGACGATAAAATGTTAGAACTTGCTTTGGTTGAAAATATTCAACGTGAAGATTTAGATTCTATCGAAGTTGCCATTAGTTACCAGAGATTAATTGATGAGTGTAAATTAACACAAGAAAGTTTATCTGATCGTGTTGGTAAAAAGCGCTCTACCATATCTAACTACCTAAGACTACTAAGACTACCAGCCGAAATCCAGAAAGGAATTCGTGAGAAAAAATTATTGATGGGCCATGCTAGAGCATTGGTTAACGTCGATGATCCTAGAGCTCAACTTGATATTTTTCAACTAACTGTTGAACATGATTTTTCTGTTCGAAAAGTTGAGGAATTAGTACGTACCTTCAATAAAGGGGATGAAAAGAAACCGGCTCCTGAAAAAGCTGTTTCTCTTCCTGAGGAGTATGAATCTTTAAAAGATCATTTAGCAAATCATTTTAGCGCTAAAGTAGATCTTAAACGAACCAAAAATGGTAAAGGGAAAATTATTATTCCATTTAAATCTGATGATGATTTGGAGCGTATTCTTGCTGTTTTGGATCAAATGAAATCATAGCTTAGTAGAAACATTTAAAAGAAATTACATTGAACAATTTGCGCCTGATATTTTTTCTTGGGCTGATCTTTCTATTGCTTTTTGGCAGCTCAAACAATGCCATTTCTCAGCAATTAGTAGAAGCAGACACAGTAGCGGTAGAATCGATTGTAAAAGTTCATTCGCCACACAAAGCAACCATGTACTCGGTGATGTTTCCGGGTTTGGGACAAGCTTACAACAAAAAGTACTGGAAGATTCCAATCCTATATGCAGGAATTGGAGCTACAATTTATGCCATCAACTGGAATTCTAAAAATTACAAAAAATACAAATCTGGTTTTCGTGATTTCTCTCAATTCTACGATTATAAATATCAAGATGAAGGATTGGAAACACCTATTGTTGAGCCGAGCTCTAAAAGTTATGAAGACCTAATCGATAGAGATTTTAGCGATACTGATCAAAGTTTTGATAATTGGTTCCAAACTCAATTGCAGAATAAAAAAGACTCTTTTAAACACGATCGTGATCTTAGCTATATCATTTTACTCGGAGTTTACGTACTAAATATTGTTGATGCGGCAGTTGATGCCCATTTTACCAATTTTAGTGTGGATGATAACTTAACGATCAATGTACAACCAGCTGTAAGTTACTCAGCTTTTACGGGAAATTCTGTTGGCTTTAAATGCCAAATTACCTTTTAAGAAAACAAGAATGAAAAAAAGTAAATATATTTTACCCATTATTTTACTGGGTACAACACTGGCTTGCAGCACAATTAAGCCAAATCAATCGGAACAAGTTGAAAGCAATGAAACAGCAATTGAACAAGTAACACTTTCAGAAATAGACACTATTTCTAAAGTTGAAGAAACAATCGAAACTATTGTCGAAAAAGATTCTTTGGCTTTTCTAAAAATTAATCCCGTTGATGTACGTTGGGATCTGAATGATAGCATCAATACCACATTCTCTAACAACTTAGAAGGTTTAATTCATTCTTGGTACGCCAAGAATTCTGATAAAACAACTACCTACGAACAAAATAGAGAAGTCTATAATTCTGCAAAAGTTCCAGACTCAGTTTACATTAAAAGACTGGAACAAATTCCTTCATTAATCGACCTTTCTTACAACAAAATTGTACGTAACTATATTGAGCTTTATACGCAACGCAGAAGAAAGCAAGTAGAGCTTATGATGGGAATGTCAGAATATTACTTTCCTATTTTCGAAGAAATTCTTGACAAAGAAGGTTTACCCCAGGAATTAAAGTATTTGCCAATTATTGAGTCAGCTCTTAATCCTAAAGCTTTATCCAGAGCTGGTGCTTCAGGTTTGTGGCAATTTATGTATTCTACAGGTAGACAGTATAAGTTGGAAGTGAACTCTTTCGTAGATGAGCGTCGTGATCCAATTAAATCGAGTTACGCAGCGGCTAAATTCCTAAAGGATTTATACAAAATGTATGGAAACTGGCCTTTGGTTATTGCAGCTTACAATTGCGGTCCTGGAAATGTAAACAAAGCGATACGTCGTAGTGGTGGTAAGAAGAACTATTGGGACATCTACTACCGCTTGCCAAAAGAAACAAGAGGTTATGTGCCAGCCTTTATTGCAGCCTTGTATACTTTTAATTATCACAAAGAGCATCAGTTGTATCCAAAACCTTCAAACCTACCAGTTGCTTGCGATACTTTATTAATTAGCGAACAAGTTCATTTCGATCAAATTTCGAAAGTTATCAACATTTCAAAAGATCAACTAAGAAATTTAAATCCACAATACAGAGCAGATATTATTCCTGCAAACAAAGCTTACGCTTTAAAAATTCCAATGGAATACACTGCAAAATTTATAGATAATCAAGATTCTATTTTTGCCTATAAAAAAGACTACTATTTCAGCATGAAAGATAAGGTAGTTAATCCTCGTGATCGATACCAAAAATTTGCTCATGCAACTCCAAAAGGGAAAGCAAAAACCTATTACAAAGTAAAATCTGGTGATGCAATAGGCTTAATTGCTTCTTGGTTTCATGTAAGAACATCAGATCTTCGATACTGGAATAACGTGAGAAGAAACTTGATTAAAGTAGGACAAAAACTTGTGGTTTATGTTCCAAAAGAAAAAGCATCTTATTACGAAAGCTTTAATACGATGAGTTATGCTCAGAAGCAAGCTACTTTAGGAAAAACAGTTTCAACCAGCAAAACGGTTGCAAGTCCAGCACCTGTAAGCAATAATGGCTCATACGAATACTACACGGTTAGAAGAGGAGACAACTTTTGGACGATTGCCAAGAAATTCCCGGGCATCTCTAATTTCGATATCATGAAAATTAATAATATTAAAGATGCAGGAAGTTTAAAAGTTGGACAAAAATTAAAAATCAGACCAAAGAGTTAATCTAAAATACACCCATAAGAAAACCGAAGTGAAAACTTCGGTTTTTTTTTGCCTTTTATTAACAATATATGTTCTTTTTTCAACAATTTATACAAATGGTTATTTTTATCACATCTAAATAACACTTGGTCAAAAACGCTGTAAGCCCTATAACTATTGAATTTAAAAAAGCTTTATAGCCTCATTATATTTTCATTAATCAAATAATTTTGATTGGATAATAATATAGTTTTAAATTGCTCTCAAGTAAATAAAACCAGACTTGTTTTGGTTTTATTTATCCCGATTTATTGATATGCTAATAAGCTTCTGGTACATTCTTTCCCGGGATTGCCAGAAGCCGGGGATAAACTTCCAACTTCTTTTGCATTTCCCTTTTCTAATTTACTTAATAAATCCAGGTTTCATTCGTTTCGAACGCCTTAAACTCCTTCTTCTAAATCTTATTAATCCATAAGTTATTAACAGCACCAAAGGCAATAAAAAATTCAAGTATTTAAGCATAAATACCTTCCCATCTGTCAATTCGTTTAATGGACGTGATTCTACTCCCTTCGTTCTCAAACTCATTAATCCAGAATCATCACTCAACCAATCAATGGCATTAGCAATAAAATTGATATTATCAGGTTGAATGGTAATCTTTTGATCTCCCACTCCATTCACAATAAAGTTGCCGTCGCCTATGACACAAATCCGAGCTTCCTTCTCTCCTCCCATTTTTCCTTTTAGCGTTGCAGCTACAGTTATTTCTGGAAATAGAAAATCATGTGTTCGCCACACTCTTCCAATATTAAAACTAATAGGTGCCTTTAATTTGCCTGATATACTAGATGTATATGCCAATGGTTTGTATTCCAGAAGAGTATCGCCAAGATAACTAATTGGACTAGCGAATTGAAGAACAACTGTCTCTAAGCCATCTGTTATGCTATGATTTGAAAAATTAGATATGACAGGTAAAAAGGGAAAATTAATTTGTTGAGGGAAAGAAAAATATCCCTGTTGATGAACGGTTACCGTACCACATTTTTTATCAACAATAAAAGAATCATCAACATGAATTCCTTTTAAAAGAAGCCATTTTTCAAGACCTGTATCAACAGAGACACCAATTCCATCATTTAACATTCCATTTACTCGCTCAATCGCAATGAATAGATTTCCTCCTTGAGCTAAATAATTATCCAAGCGCCTAAATTGAGAAGTCGATATTGTAGCCATTGGTCCTATTAGAAGCAATGATTTGTAATCTGTGAGATTTGATTGAGATAACAAACTAACTGGCTCTATATCGTACAAAATGGACAACTCTTTGATTGCTTGCTCCATCTTCGCCAATTCTGGTTCACCATGCCCAATGATGTATCCAACTTTGGGTTTATTTTTAATGGTAAGCCTTTTGATTAAGGTTGACAATGTGTATTCCATTATAATACCAGGTTTAATTAATGGTATTATCTCGGACTGATCGCCAACTTGAATTGACATTCCTAAAAAGACTCTTTGTACTTTGATTTGATCTTTTTCTCGAACTTCTAAAGGAACTGGATTAATTCCAGCTTCAACAGCTTCTTTTTCCAGGTCTTCATTTGCATTGGGATTTACATATTCGAAGCTTATTTTTCTTTTACTGTAATGATTGTATTCGGTCAACAAACTCTTTAGATCCTGAACCGTTCTATTCACATCGGGCGGTAAATTTTCCGATACATAAAGGGTCATAATTATAGGCTTTTCGACCTCCCTTAATATTCTTTTTGTAGACCGATCAAGAGTATAACGTTTATCCTCAGTAAAATCTGCCCGCAAAAAAAATACAGAAGCAATAAAATTCAGAATTATCAATAATCCTGCTACAACTAAACTGCTATAAATTATATTTTTTCTCTTGGTCATAAATCTGAGCTTATAAATTACGATTCGACAAAATCATTTTTGAAGTAAACAAACAGAAGAAAATAATTGAAAAGAAATAAACCAAATCTTTAGTATCTACAACACCTTTAGAGATGGATTGAAAATGAGTTGACAAACTTAGGTAACTAAACACACCTCCTAGAAAACCAACAAAATTAGAAGCTAACACATCAAAAATAATATGGAAAAACACTCCGATAGAAAGAGCAGATAAAAAAGCTATTATTGGATTAGATGCAATGCATGAAGTCAACAAACCAATGCTAATGTAAACCATACTCATTAACAGCAAGCCCACGTATCCTAACAAAATTGCAGAATGATCGACTGGACCAATTGCCCACAAAGTAAAATAATAAATTACGGTAGGTGCTAATGCAATAACAATCAGCAATAAGGTTGATAAAAATTTTCCAAAAATCAATTGCCAATCACTTACTGGCTTTGTTAGCAATAATTCTAAAGTTCCCGCTTTTAGCTCCCCTGCAATAGAACGCATGGTTAAAGCAGGAATAAAAATAAACAAACTCCAGTAAGCAACAGTGAAAAATATATTCAGGTTAGCCTCACCTATAAAGAAGATATCGTCTCCATAGATCCAAGTGAAGAATCCACTAAAACCTAGAAACATGATGATTAAAACATAAGCAGTTAATGAATCGAAAAAAGTACTCAACTCGCGACTGGCAATGTGTATAATTTGCTTCATAAAAATTTAATGAAGGGTTAGTTCCCTAAAAATATCTTCCAGCTTAGTTTCTATCGGTGTTAACTCAGTAATATAGTAGTTGTTTGCTACACAAGTATCAAAAATAGCTTTCACCGATGATTCATTCGGAACCGACTGAATTTCGAACAATTGCTTTTCCTCATCAATCAGATCGATTGAATCAATCGTCTCAATTTCTAATAATTGATCAAATATATCTTTTATCTCTCCTCCGCTAACGCCTAATTTTAATATCTCATTCCCCTGAGCTTGTTTTCTTAGTTCTTCAGCTGTTCCATCTACTATAACACGACCATTGTTAATAATCATGATACGGTCACAGGTAGCTTCAACTTCGGCCAAAATATGAGAACTTAAAATCACTGTTTTCTCCTTACCAATTCGCCTAATCAACTCTCGGATTTCAACAATTTGGTTCGGATCCAATCCTGTTGTAGGTTCATCCAGAATTAAGATATCAGGATCATGAATTAAAGCTTGAGCAAGACCTACTCTTTGCTGATAACCTTTAGATAATTCTCGTATCAACTTGTGCTTTTCCCCTTCCAAACCACAAACTTTTACCATATCAAGCAATCTTTCCTGAATCAAATGCTTAGGTATCTGATGAACCTTAGCAATAAACTCCAAAAAATCGATGATATTCATATCCTGATACAAAGGATTATTCTCAGGCAAATAACCAATATGTTTTTTGATTTTTTCCGGGTGCTCACGAATAGAGTAGCCTCCAATTTTCACATCGCCCTCCTCAGGCATTATAAAACATGAAAGAGCTTTCATTGTAGTCGTTTTTCCAGCTCCATTGGGACCGAGAAATCCTAAGACTTCTCCAGCTTTAACTCTGAAAGATATATTATCGACCGCTTTTTGTGGTCCATAACGTTTTGTTAGATGTTCAACGACAATATCCATAAAGAAAGAATTTCGTATTGGTTTCTAACAAATTTAAAAAAAAGGCTACCTATCTAACCTAGCTCTTGTAGTTTTAACAAATATTAACAGTTTAACAATTTTTTAATCTTCTCTTTTATCGAAAAAGGCTACATTTGCCACTCAAATACAGGAAGCAATATGATTAAAGCCGTAATTTTTGATATGGATGGGTTATTGATAGACTCAGAACCCTTTTGGCAAGAAAGTGAAACCAAAGTTTTCTCCTCCTTAGGACTAGATGTCAACAAGAAAATGTTTGAACAGTTTATGGGAAAGAGAATTGATGAAGTTGTTGATACCATGCATAAAATAACTCCTTGGAATCAGGTCCCAAAAGAACAAGTTGTTGAAGACATTGTTGAGAATGTAATTCGATTGGTAATTGAAAAAGGAGAAGCTCTTAGTGGCGTTTATGAAACACTTTCAAACCTTAAAAATTCACCATACAAGATAGGATTGGCCTCATCATCAAAAATGAAAATTATTTCTGCAGTATTGAAAAAATTACAAATTCAAGATTATTTTGAAGTTGTTCATTCTGCCGAATACGAAGAATATGGCAAACCTCATCCTCAAACTTTCATTTCAACAGCAAAAATGCTTGGCGTTCAAGCTGATGAATGTCTTGTATTTGAAGATTCCTTGAATGGTGTAATTTCAGCATTGGCAGCAGGCATGAAATGCATTGCCATTCCTGAAAAAGAAGCGACCAATCTTAATAAATTCATAATCGCCAATAAAACACTTGGTACATTAAACGAATTTGAACTTGGCTTGCTTAAGACTTTATAATCGGATCTAGTATAGCGGTGAAATTTTCGATTTCTAAATTTCCAGAAACCAACTTGTACTGCGCCTGCTCATAAAATGGTATTCTATTATTCAAATGCCTGATGATGTATTTCAACAATTCATCTTCAGATAGGTGCATGACCAAAGGGCGCTCATTATCTGAATTGGAAATTCTTTCTTGTAAAAGCTGAGGACTGCACTCTACAAATAAAGTGGTGCCCAAACTATTCATTGTTTCCATATTGTTGTGAAAACATGGCGCTCCACCACCTGTTGCAATAATTACATTCTCTTCTTCACGAATAGATTCGAGGGCCTCATGTTCAATTAAACGAAAGCCCGACTCTTCATGCTGACTAAAAATCTCAGGAATTGTAGCATTTTCTCTCTCTTCAATATGAGTATCCAAGTCAATAAAACGAAAGCCATAATGCTCGGCTATAATTTTGCCCCATCTCGACTTACCACACCCCATATATCCAATCAAAAATATCCTCATTCAATTATCTTTTAAAGAATAAGCATTATTGATTATTCTCATTATCCTCTACGACATCTACATCCACTTTGTTCTCAATCCCATTTACATCAAATTCTTCCTCACGTGGCAATGGCTCAATCTCCTTTATTTCTGCAATATCATAAATCGACAATCTTTTTCCTCTTGCTTTATACGATTTCACACCTATAAATTCTTCTCCATCGATGATGTCGTTTGGACGATCGGCATTTTTACCACCATACGAAATTTCGAATCGAGGATATTGCTCATCGGTTAAGCAAAGCAATTTATTTTCAGCATTTTCACCTAAGAAATTTACGGCCTTGCCATTTCCTTCCATGTTAAAACGCTTCAGATAGTAATATTCCTGATCGGCATCATAAAATATCGCTGACCATATTTTTTCAACTTCATATTTTTCAATGATACTGATATCATCAGAATAGTGATTACTCAAATCGAAACTTGTAAAATGAAATGAGTTTGGACGAGTAACAACAAGGATTTTTTCATCAGCAGAAAATTCACCAATAAAGTCACCTCTTTGATCCGTATTTAATCTTAACACATCTGTATCGAACCAAATTTTACGACCGCCAAGCGTAGAAACTCCTTCATGCTTTAAGGTTACTTTATGAACGTCGTTTCGGGTTAGAATATTCCCCATGGAAGCACGCCCTTTTACAGCTAATTCGGCAAAATCGAACTCAAAAACAGTTTTCTTTAAACGAGCTTTTGGTTTTAGTGCTACACGAATAACTTCTGCCTCACCATTAGGATTAGCACTAAAATAAGTAATTCTTGATCCTGGAGTTTCCTTGGTTAGGTTGTATTCTTTATCACGAGTTAAGCCCGTAACATTAAATCGTTTCGCATAAGTAACCCCAGCCTTTCCATCACGATAAACGACATTGTAAATGGTACGTTTATCGTTCTTACGGAACACAGCTATATGAATAATATTCTGACCAATAAATAACTTATCCGCTACTTTGGTTATGAAATAAGTACCATCCTTACGGAAAATAATCACATCATCAATATCAGAACAATCACATAAGTACTCGTCCTTTTTAAGACCTGTTCCCAGGAAACCTTCCTTATAGTTTACGAATAGCTTTTCATTAGCAACCACAACCTTACTTGCTACAATACTATCAAAACTTCTAATTTCAGTTTTACGCTCTTTTCCTCTACCGTATTTCTTTTTAATCGATTGGAAATAACGAATCGTAAATGGAATAATATTGGCGATATGAACTTTAATTTCCTCAATCTCATCTTCAATAGACTTGATATAATCCGTCGCTTTATTGATATCGAATTTAGAAATACGTTTAATTTTAATTTCTGTCAATCGAACAATATCCTCTTCAGTCACAGCACGCATTAAATGCTTCGTGTGTGGCTTAAGTCCTTTATCAATTGTTTCGATTACCGATTCCCAAGTTTCACATTCCTCAATATCGCGATAGATTCTATTCTCGATAAAAATTCGTTCCAAAGAAGCATAATGCCAAGCTTCTTCAAGTTCTGATTTACGAATTTCAAGTTCGAGCTTTAATAAGTCAACCGTTTTATCAGCCGAACGCTTTAATATCTCCTGAACACCTATAAACTTAGGCACATCCTCCTCTACAACACAAGCATTAGGCGAAATAGAATACTCACAATCGGTAAATGCGTAAAGCGCATCTATAGTTTTATCAGACGAAATACCATTGGCCAAATGAATCAAAATTTCAACATCAGCCGCTGTATTATCATCAATCTTTTTAATCTTAATCTTACCCTTGTCATTCGCTTTAATAATCGAATCAATCAGGGTCGATGTTGTCTTCCCAAATGGAATCTCAACAATCTTAAGAGTTTTATTATCAACTTTCTCAATACGTGCTCGCACCTTTACAGCGCCACCACGTAATCCATCATTATATCGACTTACATCAACCATCCCAGCGGTTGGGAAATCTGGATAAATTTCAAATTCCTCTCCCTTTAAATAAGCTATACAAGCTGCTAAAAGTTCATTGAAGTTATGAGGTAATATCTTTGACGCCAATCCAACAGCAATACCTTCAACACCCTGTGCCAAAAGCAATGGAAACTTAACAGGTAAAGTAATGGGTTCTTTGTTTCTACCATCGTAAGATTGCTTCCAATTGGTCGTTTTAGGATTAAATAAAACCTCAAGAGCAAATTTGGACAATCGTGCTTCGATATAACGAGGTGCCGCAGCAGAATCTCCAGTTAGGATATTCCCCCAGTTTCCCTGCATATCTATCAACAAATCCTTCTGCCCCAATTGAACCAAAGCATCACCAATAGATGCATCTCCGTGAGGATGAAACTGCATGGTATTACCAATAATGTTAGCTACCTTATTGTATCTGCCATCATCAAGTTTCTTCATTGAATGCAAAATCCTACGTTGCACAGGCTTTAAGCCATCGTTTACATAAGGAACGGCACGTTCAAGAATTACATATGAAGCATAATCTAAAAACCAATTCTCATACATCCCCGACAGATAGGTCACATTCCTCATCGCTTCGGATTGCTCCCCATTTACACTAGGTTCAATTTCCTCCGGGTTTTCCATATCGTTTGTCTCGTCGTTATTCATAGAGGTATTTCGGTTTTTTTAATTCAAAATGGATTACTTACTGCAGGTTTACACCTCATCTCGCTCAACATGCAAATTTTCAATAATAAACTCCTGCCTATTGGGCGTATTTTTTCCCATATAAAATGAAAGCATATCGGATACTGATTCTTCCTTTTTCATTAAAACAGGATCTAAACGAATATCCTTCCCAATAAAATATTTAAACTCGTCAGGAGAGATCTCACCCAAACCCTTAAATCGGGTAATCTCAGCATTAGCTCCCAAACGTTTCATTGCTCTATCTTTTTCTTCGTCAGAATAACAATATTTCGTTGTTTTCTTGTTACGAACTCGAAACAAAGGTGTTTGAAGAATGTACAAATGACCACTTCTCACAACATCTGGAAAAAACTGAAGAAAGAAAGTAATCAACAACAATCGAATGTGCATACCATCGACATCGGCATCCGTTGCGATAATCACATTATTGTAGCGCAAACCCTCAAGACCATCCTCAATATTGAGAGCGGCTTGCAGAAGATTAAACTCTTCATTTTCGTATACAATTTTCTTTGTCAGACCATATGTATTCAAAGGCTTACCCTTTAAACTAAAAACAGCTTGTGTATTTACTGATCGTGATTTTGTAATCGACCCACTCGCCGAGTCACCCTCGGTAATGAAGATACTTGTTTCAGATTTATTCTCGTGAGTCGAATTAAAATGAACCCGACAATCACGTAATTTCTTATTATGCAGATTCGCTTTTTTAGCTCTTTCTTTGGCTATTTTCTTAATACCAGATATCGCTTTTCGCTCCTTCTCCGATTCTAGAATTTTTCTATGAATGGCATCTGCTACTTCTGGATTCTTGTGTAAATAGTTATCTAGATTAGATGTCACAAAATCCATTATAAAGTTTCGAACAGATGGACCATCAGGGCCAATGTCCTTAGATCCCAATTTGGTTTTAGTCTGAGATTCGAAAACCGGTTCTTGAACTTTTATGCTGATAGCCGCAATTATGGATGTTCTGATATCAGAAATATCAAAATCCTTCTTATAAAAATCGCGAATGGCTTTTACAACTGCCTCTCGAAATGCTGCCAAGTGCGTACCCCCTTGAGTTGTGTGTTGTCCGTTAACAAACGAATAATATTCTTCACCATATTGATGTCCATGGGTCATAGCCAATTCGATATCTTCACCCTTAAGATGAATAACCTCATAAAGGCTTTTGCTACTCATATTCTCATGCAACAAATCAAGAAGTCCATTTTTAGATAAGAATTTCTTACCATTAAAATAGATTGAAAGGCCTGCGTTCAAATAAACGTAGTTCTTAAGCATTGTCTCAATATACTCGCTTATAAAGCGATAATTCGAGAACATCTCCTGATCGGGATGAAAAGTAATTCTAACGCCATTTTTTTCTTCACTTGGCTGAATTTCATCATCGTTCACCAACTCTCCTCTTGAAAAAGTAGCTTTCTTTACTTCTCCTTCGCGGAACGATTCTACAACAAATTCATTTGAGAGTGCATTTACAGCCTTAATACCAACACCATTCAATCCTACAGATTTCTTAAATACTGCAGAGTCATATTTAGCACCCGTATTCATTTTCGAAGTTACATCGATTACTTTTCCTAAAGGAATACCACGACCATAATCTCGAATACAAACCGTACGATCAGTAATATCAACATGAATTGATTTTCCAATCCCCATAGCAAATTCATCGATAGAGTTATCGATAACCTCCTTAATCAGGATATATATACCATCGTCATGAGAAGAACCATCACCCAACTTACCGATATACATACCAGGACGTTTGCGAATATGTTCTTTCCAATCAAGTGTTCTAATTGAATCTTCTGAATATTTAGCTGTCATGAAAAATCGCGTTTTTACAAATATAGCTAAAAGAACGATTCGTTAGAAAGTTGTTTATCAACAGGCTGTTGAAAATAGTCAAAAAATGCAATCTGGATGGAATCTCAGAACACCTATCCCTTTAAAAATCAACAAAAAAAGGAATGGTTAAAAAAAATAAATTAGAATAAAGTCAAATAATACTAATTGAAAAAAAGCGATTTTATTTAACATTAATATGTGTTTGACTTTAAATTTTACAATTTCTTCAATAAAAAGAAGCCTCTTATCCAATCAAATTTGGAGAAGAGGCTTCGTCAATTTTATCTAAAATATCAAGCGTATTTTTTAGCTGTTAATAGCTCTCCAAATCATATCCTTTAGCTCCATAAGTCCCTTTTGGGCTACGGAAGAAATAAACACACGTGGAATTTCTGGCAAATCTAACTCAATTTCGTCTTTCAACTCCTCATCCAACATATCAGACTTCGTTATAGCTAATAAACGTTTTTTATCTAAAAGTTCTGGATTGAATTGTTTCAGTTCATTTAGAAGAATCTTGTATTCGTTGTGAATATCGTTACTATCAGCAGCAACCATAAACAACAGAACTGAATTTCGCTCGATATGACGTAAGAAACGTAAACCCAAACCACGCCCCTCGTGTGCTCCTTCGATAATTCCAGGAATATCTGCCATTACGAATGAACGATTATCTCGATAACCTACAATACCCAAGTTTGGAACTAAAGTTGTAAATGGATAATCGGCAATTTTTGGCTTGGCAGCAGAAACTACAGAAAGTAAAGTCGATTTTCCAACACTTGGGAATCCTACTAAACCAACATCGGCCAAAACTTTAAGTTCGAGAATAACGGCACGTTCAACACGCTCCTCACCTTGCTGTGCATATCGAGGTGTTTGATTTGTTGAAGAACGGAAATTCCAGTTTCCAAGACCTCCACGACCACCTTTAACAAGAACTTTGCTCTCACCATCTTCAGTCACATCAAAAATCACTTCACCTGTTTCAGCATCACGAGCAACAGTTCCCAATGGCACTTCGATAATTTCATCAGCGCCTTCGTAACCTGTACTTCTACTCTGTCCTCCAGAACCTCCATCTTTAGCAAAAACATGTCGGCTAAAACGTAAATGAATTAGCGTCCAAAGTTGTGCATTAGCTCTAATGATAATATGACCACCACGACCACCGTCACCACCATCAGGTCCACCTTTCATGGTTAACTTATCACGATGAAGGTGAGCTGATCCTTGTCCTCCTGCTCCGGAGCGACAAAATATTTTAACGTAATCTACAAAATTAGATCCTGCCATTTTTTTATTTTTTATCTCTGTACCTCAACTGGAATCATTTCTACTGCCAAATATTCTTCCAGCAAAAGACTGATTCTATCAAGTACATTATTTAATGATCCTATTGCATCGATTGAGTGGTAAACACCTCTCTCTTTATATCGTTTTGCAATTGGAGCTGTTACATCGTCATAAATTCTAAGACGTTTAATAATAACTTCTCTTCCACTATCATCAGGTCGTCCCGATGACTCACCTCTTTTTAATAAGCGTTGAATCAGAATTTCTTCTTCAACTTTTAATTCAATCACTAAATCAACAACACCATTTCGCTTGGAAAGCATTTCATCGAAAACCTCAATTTGGCCTTCGTGACGAGGCATTCCATCATACACAAAACCCTTTGCTGTATTGTTAGAATCCAAAAATTTTTCTACAATTCTATAAGCTAATTTATCCGGGAAAAAGTTCCCTCCATCTATTAACCTTTTAGCTTCTAGACCTTCTGGTGTTGCTAATTTTATTTCTTCTCTACAAACATCTCCCGTTGAAAGGTGAATGATATTGAATTTATCTTGTAATAATTTAGACTGAGTACCTTTTCCTGATCCCGGAGGTCCAAACATGATGATGTTCACCATTTATTTATCAATTACAGTATAAACATCCGGCAAATTTCTACCGACACCATCATAATCTAAACCACGACCAACAATAAAATCGTTTGGAATATCAATACCTACATAGTCTATCTTAACATCACGCTTAAGTGCATCAGGTTTGAACAACATGGTTGCAACTAAAATTTCTTTAGCCTTATATTCTTCAATTTGAGCCAAAGTATTTTCCATTGTAATCCCAGTGTCAATGATATCTTCAAGAATAACAACAGTACGATCTTTAAGGTCTTCAGTAAAACCCATCAGTTTCTTCACCTTACCAGTTGTACCCATTCCTTCATATGAAGCCAAACGCATAAAGGTAATCTCAGCATTTTCAACAGTTATCAGTTTCATCAGGTCAGATGCAAACATGAATGATCCATTAAGAATACAAATGAACATTGGATTTTTTCCAGCAAGATCCTTGTTCATCTTCTCAGCCATTTCAGCAATAGCATTATCAATCTTCTCAGCCGGGATAGATACCTTAAACTCTCTATCAAGAATTTTTACAGTCTTCATTGATTCAATTTTTGTCTTAGTTGTCCGATTTTCCCCCTTCAAGATTCCCTTGAAATATCGGGCGTTTAAGGCAATGCCCTAAAGTATCGTAATTAAAATATGTACTTTTTTTAACTTGGAATAAAAAATGTTTCGAATCCACTATGTAACATACGTATTTTTTTTTCAATTTTACACTTGAAAAACAACAACCATTGTATGCACAACTCGGAATCAAAACAATTCCCAAATTTTTGCTGCAAAAGTACAATTTTTTGTTATTAATTTTATAAAACCACCAATATAAAACACGATGAAAGCGAAAGTTAGTATTATCATGGGAAGTACTTCGGATCTTCCAGTTATGGAAAAGGCTGCCCAAATTTTAAACGATTTTAAGATTCCATTTGAGATTAATGCCTTATCGGCACACCGTACGCCTGAAGAGGTTGAAGTTTTTGCAAAAGGCGCAATGGACAATGGAATTAAAGTAATTATTGCAGGTGCTGGTATGGCAGCTCACCTACCAGGTGTAATTGCAGCTATGACTCCACTTCCGGTCATTGGTGTACCAATCAAAGCCAGTCTTGATGGTATGGATGCATTACTTGCAATTGCCCAAATGCCTCCTGGAATTCCAGTTGCAACTGTTGCTATTAATGGCGCAATGAACGCTGGTATTTTAGCTGCTCAGATTCTAGCAATTGGCGATGCAGAATTGCAAAAGAATGTAATTGCATTCAAAGAAAGCTTAAAAGAAAAAATCGTTAAAGCGAACGAAGAATTATCTTCTATCCAATACGATTTTAAAACGAACTAAATAGAATCACTCTATTCAAATTAAAACTGCAAATCATAATACTGATTTGCAGTTTTTTTATTATATTTAACAATCAAATAATTTTGTTCACCTAATATTGATGAATAGAATTACTAAACAACCACTACAAACAATAAAACAGCTATGAATAGTATCATAAATAGATTCACTCATAGATCATAAGGTAATATTTAATTAAAACTGCATCACCAACCAATCAGTTTCAATTAACACATTACTCATTCATCTATGATAGAAATAACATTATAGAATGAAACAATTTTATTTGCTCCTCCTTATCGCTTGCTACAGCCTTAATGCCTTATCCGAAAATCATATTGCAGGTGCTCGCTCCAAATCTATGGGGAATTCATCGGTTGCTCTTGTCGATATTTGGGGAGGTTATCACAATCAAGCTACACTTGCGAAACTCAATAAACGATCATTCGGAGCTTATTATGAAAATCGGTTTGCAACAAAAGAATTAAGTACAAAAGCATTTCATTTTAACTACCCCACCAAACTTGGAACTTTCGCTGTTACTTATTCCCAATTTGGTTTTAATCTATACAAAGAATCTAAAATTGGTGTCGCCTATTCGCGAGCTTTAGGCAAACATTTTTGGGCTGGTTTACAATTCGATCAAATAACGAAACAACTCAATTCAGAATATGGCTCCCAAAGTCAGTACACTTTTGAAGCTGGTTTATTAGCTGAAGTATTTCCGGACTTTCATCTTGGCTTTCACATTTTCAATCCGATTCAAGCTGAATTTACTATGCTTGATTACAATGACAAAATTCCTTCAATTGCACGGTTTGGCTTTTCATGGAAACTATCTGATCAAACCATTATAAGTTCAGAAATTGAAAAAGACTTGGATAAGGATATGCGAACTAAAATTGGCATGGAATATAAAATTACTGATCGTCTTTTACTAAGAGCAGGAATTAATAATCATCCTAACACGATTAGTTTGGGAATGGGATTTACTTTCAAACTACTACAAACTAACATCTCATTTTCACGCCATCCTGTCTTGGGCTATTCTCCAACAGCAGATGTAAACATTTCATTTTAGATTTCTGCTATGTTATACATTAAAAAAATCAGCTTAAGCATTGGTCTAATTGTATTTGGTTCTATTGTAACCTTTTCTCAAAACACGAATGTAAATAACGATTTAATCGAAAAGATAATTGAAAACATTGCAGAACAAAGTGATGAAGAACTCGACTATTCTAATTTATTGGAAGAAATGAATATGCTAATCACAAATCCTATTAGTTTAAATACTGCTGATGAAAAAGAGCTCAAAAAATTATTCATTCTTAATCAAAATCAGATTGCTAGCTTTATTAAATACAGAGAAGGAACAGGGACCATTTTCAGTCTGTACGAACTACAGTTAATTCCAGGATTTTCAGAAGAGCTAATTCGAATGATAAAACCATTTGTGTCTCTGACCCAAAATGCAGAACGAGAATTTGATAGCAATCCCAAAGCTCAACATCAGTTACTTTTAAAGACAGAGAAAACCTTAGAAGAGGAAAAGGCTTATACAAGCACAAATCCAAACTCCAAGTTTCTTGGGAGTCCTTGGAAATATTATACCCGATATCAATACTTGTCTCCTAAAAAGAAAATGACTTTCGGATTCACCTCTGAAAAAGACAAAGGGGAACCTTTCTTTAAAGGAGAGAACTCCTCTGGATTTGATTACTATTCTGGATTTTTCCAATACAAGCTCAAAGGAATTATTAAACAAATAAACATTGGAGATTACCAAGTAAAATTTGGACAAGGCTTAAATCTTTGGTCTGGATTATCTTCAGGGAAATCCTCATTAACAACTCAAAATGCAAACAAGTCACAAGGGATTAAAAGCTATAAATCGACAAACGAAAATCAATTCTTTAGAGGTGCATCTTTGCTTCTCACACCAATTAAAAATTCAGAATTGGCCGTATTTGCCTCCTATTTAAATAAAGATGCAAGCCTAAATTCCGATTCAATCGAAACATCTGTTTCTTCAATTGTAAATACTGGTTTTCATCGAAATCTAAATGAATTTGATAAAAAACATCAACTAAATGAACGAGTTTTGGGCTCCTATTTTTATTTAAATCTTAAAAAGGTAGAATTAGGAATCTCCTATTTACAATCGGAATACTCTCTACAAATTCTTCCGGAAAACAAGGCTTACAATCACTATCGCTTTAAGGGAACAAGAAATCAGAACATTAGTCTTACTTACCAAACACAATATCAATCGATTCATTTATTTGGAGAAGTAGCACAAAGCAAATCAGGCGGAAGGGCTTTTATACAAGGGGCCAACATACAAGCTCATTCAAGATTAAACCTTGAACTAATTTATCGAAAATACGATCCAGATTACCATGCCTTTTTTTCCAGTGCTTTTTCTGAACAAAGTTCAAATCAAAATGAAGAAGGTTTTTATTTTGGAGCGGAATTTCATCCCATTCCGAAATGGACGATAAAAGCTTATTACGACCAATTTCAATTCCCATGGTTAAAATATACTGCGAATGCGCCAAGTAACGGGCACGAATATTTTTCTCAATTAGAATTCACGCCAAACAGCTCTACTTCCATTTATTTTAGATACAAACAAGAAAATAAACCCATTAACAACAGTTCTGAAATAATAAAAGGACTAACAATTCAAAAGAAAAATCAATATCGATTGCATTTATCTACACGCTTAGATGATAATTGGGAAATAAGAAATCGAATTGAAATCGCACAATACAAAAAAGCTGGAATTAAAGAATCTGGCTATTTACTTTATCAAGATATTCGCTATCAATTCTCCGAGAAACCCATTTCCATGAATCTTCGATTTGCCCTATTCGACACAGACTCTTTCAATTCAAGAATTTATGCCTACGAAAATGATATTTTATACGCTTATTCTGTTCCTGCCTATTATTTACATGGCAGTCGTTTTTACTTCAATTTTAACTGGAAGATCAATCGAAATTGTAAAATCTACCTGAAATACGCTCAAACAAAATACGCTAGCCTCTCAGAAATAGGCTCTGGAAATTCTGAAATCGATGGAAATAAAAAATCAGAAATAAAAATTCTCTTAAAATTACGCTTATAGATTACCGCGAGAATTTCTTAAATCAAAAATCCTTTCTTACTTTCGAATTCGAAAATTAGAAAATCATGAAGAAAATATTAAATCCTTATATCCATACAGAAAATGGACATTGTTTTGGTTGCTCTCCTCATAACGAGCAAGGCTTGCAAATGGAATTTTTCGAAGATGGAGATTACATTATTGCCGAATGGGAACCTCAGCGACATCTGTCTGGTTTTAAAAATGTATTGCATGGCGGGATTCAAGCCACGATTATGGATGAAATTGCCAGTTGGGTTGTGTTTGTAAAATGCCAAACGAGTGGTGTAACAACAGAGTTAAACACCAAATATCGAGGTGCAGTTTTAACCGATCATGGTTTACTTACAGTAAGAGCTCGATTAATTTCTCAAGAAAAGAAATTTGCAAATATTCATGCAGAAATATTAGACTGCAATGGTAAAGTTTGTTCCGAAGCAGAAGTTCAATATATGATTTTCCCACAGGAAATGGCCAAAAAGAAATTTGAATATCCTGGTATAGAAGCCTTTTTTGAATAGAAATTTACTCTTCCATATTTGGATTGTATTTATTATAACGCTTTTCTTCCATTTCCATAAAACGCCCGAATTTATAAGGTGGATCAATCGAAAGGTCCATCTTTTCATTTGTGAATGGATGCTCGAAATGAAGGCCTGCAGCACACAAAAACAATCCTTTTTTCTGTAAGATCTCTCCTTCCGTACCGTAAAGCTTATCACCCAAAATAGGAGTTCCCAATTCTGCCATATGAATCCTTAATTGATGCGTTCGCCCTGTTTCTGGGAATAAATGAACCATGCATAAAGATTTATTTCTAATTGAAGGAACTTTTTTAACCACTCGAAATGTACTAACGGCTCCTTTTCCGTCTACTTCCATTTCAACTCTGCCTTTATCGGGCAAATCTCCGATAACAACAGCTGTATATCTCTTTTTTATAGTTCTATTTTCGAATTGTGCCCCTAAAGCTCCAATTGCTTGAGAAGTTTTTGCAATTAACAACAAACCACAAGTTGGGTTATCAAGTCGATGAACAGGACGAAAAACCGGTAAAGCATCTTGGCAAGAAGATTCCTTTAAATTGAAAGGCAACATGTTTTGAATCGTTCGAAACATATTCCCGCTCACCGAAACTCCTGCAGGCTTATTAATAACAGCAATATGATCGTCTTCATATACAATTTCCAACTCCATTTCAAAAACCTTAGCTGGCGGCAATTCCAAATCCAACAACTCTATTCGCTGTCCCTCTTTCACCCACAAACCAGTTGGTGCAGGTTTGCCATCAACATAAACCTTTTTTCTTTTTATGGCCTTTTTCATCCCTTGATAAGACGAAATTGAATTGAAAATTTTTGGTGCATAATCCTGCAAACGAATATCTTCAATACCAGCTAGGACAATATGAAACTCAAGTACTCTCACGCTTTTTATATTAATTTACCGATCTGAAAGGTAAAACAAAATCTGCTTCAACTTTCAATCTAAAAATTCATATTTCTGAAAAAAAAGATCATATTTTCAGAATACAATACTTAATTGTCTGATTTTGTATCATTTCTCATCCTAATTTTAATTCTTAATAAATTAAAACTACACCTTTTTTCATTTACGCAATCCTTTGTATGTGACAATTATCAGCATTTCACAGAATTTCAATTTTTGTAGAAAGTTTTGAAATATAAAAAATTTACTACTTTTGCGGCTTCATTATAAGAATCATCTGGGAAACTGGTAGTTTCCAATTAAGATTACAATAGTTATCTAAATTGGCCAAAAAACAAAAGGATGAAGAAGACAAATGCAGCTCGCATACTAGATCGAGCAAAAATAGAATATGAGATTATCGACTACGATGTTGATCCAATAGAATTGGGTGCTGCACGCGTAGCTGAGAAAACAGGTCAGAATATTCGATTTGTCTATAAAACTCTTGTCCTTTCGGGTGATAAAACAGGCCTTATCCTTGCTTGCATTCCTGGAGCTTCCGAATTAGATCTTAAAGCATTCGCAAATCTTAGTGGTAATAAAAAATGTGCCATGGTTCCAATGAAAGATATCTTGGAACTAACTGGTTACGTTCGTGGTGGCTGTTCTCCACTGGGCATGAAAAAAGATTTTCCACTTTTCATCGATGATAGTGCATTTGAACTAGATCACATTTTAATTAGTGCTGGACTAAGGGGCAAACAACTAAAAGTAACTCCTCAAGACATTCAAAAAGTAACTAGTGCAGCAACTGGTGCAATATCAACTCCTAAATCCCAATTGGCATGATAGACAGCAAAGCTATAATTTGGGATTACAACGGAACACTTTTAGATGATTTATCTATTGGTGTGCAGTGCATCAATACAATGCTAACAAAAAGAGAACTTCCTCTTTTAAGCAAAGATCAATACCGTGAGGTATTTACTTTTCCTGTAAAAAAATACTACGAAACTGTTGGGTTCAACTTTAATAAAGAAGATTGGGATATCACTGCAAAGGAATTTATTTCTTTGTACACTTCTCTTTTACCTGACTCAAATATATTTCCTGAAGCAATTCAGCTTCTTTCTCAATTCAAAAGTTTGGGCAAAAAACAATTTATCCTTTCGGCAATGGAGCAAAACATGCTTAACAAATCGGTTAAAACCGAAAATATTAGCACTTTTTTCTCCGAAGTATCTGGAATTGATAACATTTATGCAAGTTCTAAAATTGAGAATGGAAAAAAAATGATTGAAAAACATCAGCTAGCAGCAAATGAGGTTTGTTTATTAGGTGATACGGTTCATGACTATGAAGTTTCACAGGAATTGGGTTGCCAATGCATATTAATTGCAGCAGGACATCAATCCATAGAAAAATTAAAACAGACAGGTTGCCCTAATGTGGTCAATCATCTAAACGATATTATAAAGAATTGAACAACCATTTTATTTTTTAAACAACCTATTTTATTTACTAAAACAATCTTTTAAAGATGAAAAAACTACTTACAATTTTCGCTATTCTTTCAGCTTTTGCTGTAAATGCTCAAAACTTACAATTGCACCGCGATTTTGAGCGAGGACATTTCACTACAACATTCGAAATGTTTAAAGTGGACAAATGGGGTAACACTTTTACCTTTATCGATTTTGATTACGATGCTGAGAATGGAATCAACCAAGGTTACTTCGAGATTGCTCGTGTATTAAAAACAGAAAAAATGCCTATCGGTTTACACATTGAGTATAACGGTGGTGTTGGAAATAATGAAAACTTCGGTTACACAATTAACGATGCATGGATCTTGGGTGCTAACTATTCTCAAGGAAGTGCAAAATGGGGGTTCTCTACATATGCAGGTTATAAAGCAATTAAAGATGCTGACAAAGGAAACTTCCAGGTTACAGGTACATGGTACGTAAACATGTTTGAAGGAAAAATGACTTTCTCTGGTTTTGCTGACCTTTGGACAGAAAATGGATTAAATGATAACACTATTTTCTTAACAGAGCCACAGCTTTGGTATAATGTAAACAAGCAGTTTTCTTTTGGTGGTGAAGTTGAAATCTCTAACAATTTTGCTGGTGTAGAGAAATTCAAAGTACGTCCTACTTTAGCAGTTAAGTGGAACTTCTAATCCAAACCAAATTAAAAACAAACAATCATGTTAGATAAGTTTTTTAATATTACTGGGCAAGGTTCAACCATGAAGACAGAAATTGTCGCTGGTTTAACAACATTTGCTACAATGGCATATATTTTAGCCGTTAACCCTTATTTCCTTTCTGTTGCAGGAATGGATTACGGTGCGGTTATGACTGCT
Source organism: Labilibaculum sp. DW002 (assembly GCF_029029525.1). Classification (NCBI taxonomy): domain Bacteria; kingdom Pseudomonadati; phylum Bacteroidota; class Bacteroidia; order Marinilabiliales; family Marinifilaceae; genus Paralabilibaculum; species Paralabilibaculum antarcticum. The sequence goes on from NZ_JAKJSC010000001.1 coordinate 2,469,334, forward strand.
ACTGCTTTATCAGCAGTAATCGCAACTTTAGTTATGGCTTTAGTTGCAAAACTTCCATTTGCTTTGGCTCCAGGAATGGGATTAAATGCATTTTTCGCTTTCACTGTTTGTGGTGTAATGGGATGTAGCTGGCAATTAGCTCTAACAGCTGTTCTTGCTGAAGGTATCATCTTTTTATTACTAACCTTCTTTAATGTTCGTGAAGCAATTATCAATTCGATTCCTAAAAATATCAAGCACGCTATTTCGGTAGGTATTGGTCTTTTTATTGCCTTTATCGGATTAGCTCACCAAGATGTTGCAATTATTGTACAAGGACAAGGTATTCCTGTTCACTTAGGTAACCTACATGCTCCAGGTGCATTACTATGTATTGCTGGTATCATCATTATTGGTGTTCTTTTGGTTCGCAAGGTTAAAGGTGCTATCCTAATCGGATTATTAGCAGTTACTGTTATTGGTTTAATCCCAGGCTTAGACATTACGAACTTACCTAAGGATGGCGGAATCATGAGTCTTCCTCCTTCTCTTGAGCCTATCTTCTTTAAATTTGTAGGTTGGGATGAAATCTTAACTTGGAAATTTGTAACGATACTATTTGTATTCCTTTTTGTTGATATGTTCGATACTGTAGGAACACTTGTAGGTGTAGCTTCTAAAGCTGATATCTTAACAGAAGATGGAAAAGTACCTCGTGCTAAGCAAGCTCTTTTAGCTGATGCTGTTGGTACAACTGCTGGTGCTATCTTAGGAACTTCAACAGTTACTACTTATGTAGAAAGTGCTGCTGGTGTTGCTGAAGGTGGTAAAACAGGTATGACTTCATTAACTGTTGCTGTAATGTTCTTTTTAGCATTGTTCTTCACTCCATTATTTACCATGATTCCTGCTGCAGCTAGTTCTTCAGTATTGGTAATTATTGGTATTTTCATGATGAGTCCAATTACTAAAATTGATTTTGAAGATTACACGGAATTTATTCCTGCTTTCTTGACCATGATCATGATGCCACTTACTTACAGTATTGCTGAAGGTATCGCATTTGGTATGCTTTCTTACGTTATATTGAAAGTGTTAACTGGTAGATACAAAGAAGTGAATATTGCAATGCTTATAATCGCAATTTTATTTGTATTGAAATACGTTTACAACATCGGCGAATAATTTCGCAGTTTCTCATATTTAAAAGTCCTTTTCGCAGTTGCGAAAAGGACTTTTTTTGTACACTTAAAATTTAGGCAAAGTAGTTAACTATTGAAAATTCCGAAAAACAATCCACAAGCATTAACGTGGATATTATGATTGTTGGTCATTAATTTATATTGATTCATCCAAACTTTATTCGTTTTGTCTCGTTTAAGAACTTGTAGTTAGACAGATAAGGAGAGCGATATGAGGACGACAAGATTATTTATTTGGATATTTTTATTAATAGGTGTTGCATGTTCTACTGATGAAGAAGTAATGGACATGGAAATTCAAATTACCAACCCTTTAAATATTGAAGAGAATGCAATGGTCAATTGCATATTAGAAGATCTACTTTGCGAAATTGAAAAAAACGTAATTCAAGCCGATTACGGTACCAACATAAAGGACAATACCAAAAGAGATTCAATTCCTCTTGTTAAAATACAGCAAGAAGCATCTGAAAACAGCCTCACTACGCTTAGTATAAATTATGGAAACACAGACCAAACAGATCATTTAGGAAGATTAAAACGGGGAGAAATCATTACTCAAATAAAAGGTCGATTTAGCCAAAATCAATCGGAACAAGAAATCAAATTCAACAATTTTTATATCAATAAAATGAAAGTTGATGGTTCTATTACTATAAAATCAATGGGCTATAATAATTACGATCAACCTAGTTTCTCCATTTCATATGATAGCCTTTTATTCACTTGCGAAAGTGGCTTAAGCTATAGTATAGCTGGTAATAAAATCAAAGAATGGATAGAGGGATTTGAAACGCCAGAAAATCCTTGGGATGATCAATTCTTAATTTCTGGTGACACTTACGGTACAAATTCTGAAAATAGGGAATACAAATCGAAGATATTAACACCATTGTTAATAAGTAGAGCTTGTGAGTTTATTCTATCGGGAGAAACAGAATTTACAATTGAAGATGAAGCCGTAATCTACAATTTTGGCGACGGACTTTGCGACAATAAAGGATCTTATATCCGTGAAGACGAAAAACACCAATTCGAATTTGGAAGATATACATTTAGACAAAAACATTAGCCCAATAAATCTTAGTGCATAATGGTAATTAGTTAGACAAGAAAAGGCCCCAAATTGGGGCCTTTTTTATATCTATAAAAAGAAACAATTTTAGCTCTCTTCACTTCCTTTAATCGCTTTCGATTTGTCTGGTAAAATAAGGTTTAAAACAACACCTACTACCGATGCTAAACCAATTCCTGCTAAAGAGAAATTGTCATACGAAATCTGGGCTCCACCAATTCCAACAGTCAAAATAATAGAAATGATAACTTGATTTCTTGTCTTGCTGAAATCAGCTTTGGCTTCTATTAGAGTTTTGATACCAATACTGGCAATCATACCGAAAAGAAGAAGCATAATACCACCTAATACAGCCTGTGGAATTGTTTTAAGGAATGCACTTACTTTTCCAATAACTGAAAAACAGATAGCTGTAATTGCCGCAATTCTCAGAATAGCTGGGTTTGTAATTTTTGTAAGAGCGATAGCACCAGTCACCTCTGAATAAGTTGTGTTTGGTGGCCCACCAAAAAATCCTGCAAAAGCAGTTGCCACACCATCACCTAAGATAGTACGGTGTAAACCAGGTTTTTTAACAAATTCTTTGTTTGCTACTCCGCCAATTGCATACATGTCACCAACGTGTTCAATTACCGGAGCAACAGCTACAGGTAACATATAAAGAATAGCTCCCCAAGAGAATTCTGGTCTTACGAATTCTGGTAAAGCAATCCATGAAGCTTCCTGGATAGGTGTGAAATCAACAGCACCTAATATGATAGAAAGGATATATCCAACGATGATTCCACAAAAAATAGGAATCAATTTCATAATACCTTTTGCGTAAACAACAATCAAAACGGCTGTAAGTAAAACGACAGAAGCAATAGCCCAGTTTGTTTTAGCCATATTAACAGCTACAGGAGCTAAAGATAAACCAATAATCATGATAACAGGTCCAACAACTACTGCCGGGAAAATTTTTTCGATTACTCGGAGCCCCCAGGTTTTAATAATTCCTGAAACAATACCGTAAACCACACCAACTGCTATTAATCCTGATAGAGTTCCGGCAAAGCCGTAAAGCTCAGTTGCGGCTACAATAGGTGCAATAAAGGCAAAACTACTGCCTAAAAAAACAGGAACCATACCCTTTGTTATCAAATGAAAGATAAGGGTGCCGACTCCTGCTGTGAATAGTGCTACTGCCGGATCAATACCGACAAGAAGAGGAACGAGAACAGTTGCTCCGAAAGCAACAAATAAAAACTGTACCCCGACAATAATTCTTTTTGCTGGGCTGTCGAAGTTCGGAGCCCCATTTTCTTGAGATAGGATCATAAAATAGGTTTAAGATTTCACAAATTGGCGCAAAGATAATAATGAAGTACCTAAGATCAAATCCGAATTACATCTCTTTTGAATGAAGCTTTGATTCAAATAATCTTTCAAGCTATTTCAGGAGAAGACAGTCCGAAGAGTTAGAATAGCATTCCGATTAGTTAGTGCAAGACTCCGAAGTGTTAGAACAGCACTCCGATTAGTTAGTGCATGACTCCGAAGAGTTAGAACAGCACTCCGATTAGCTAGTGCAAGACTCCGAAGAGCTAGAACAGCACTCCGATTAGTTAGTACAAAACTCCAATTAGCTAATTCTTATAATTTAATATCTCGAACCATCATTTGAGTTTCAACCTTACCCATGTATTCATTCTCTTGCAACGAATAGCATATATTGAAAGGCGACCCTTTTGCAATTTTTGGATACATATTGCCCATTTGGAATGCAATTCCACTTATTACATTACCATCACGAATATCATCGACCACAGATAATTTTAGATGTTCTTTATTTCTACCAACCTGACGTGAATAGCCGTAATCCACCACATCTTCACTAATGAAAATAGGTGTCATATTTTTGGGCCCGAAAGGCTCAAATTGCTTTAACAAGCGATAAAACTTTGGTGTAATATCGGAAAGTTTAATTTTGGCATCAATTTTTATTTGAGGTACCAACATATCATCCGAAATATTGTGTTGAACGTACTCTTCGAATCGTTGCTGAAATTCACTTACATTTGCCAACTTCATTGTAAGACCAGCGGCATATTTATGTCCCCCAAAATTTTCTAAAAGATCACTACAAGCCGATATAGCCTGATATAAATCGAATCCATCAACCGATCGTGCAGAACCGGTAGCCATTCCATTCGATTCTGTTAAGATAACAGTTGGGCGGTAATAGGTTTCAATCATTCGTGAAGCAACAATCCCAATAACACCTTTGTGCCAGTTTCTATCGAAAAGGACTGTACTCTTCTTGGCTAACAAAGTTTGACTTTTAGCAACTCGATCTAGAGCCTCATCAGTTATTGTATGATCTAGCTCTTTGCGATCCTCATTCATTACATTAATGGTATCGCCAATTAATTTAGCCGAATCCATTGTATCAGCAATCAACAATTGAACTGCTCTATTTCCAGATTGAATACGACCTGCTGCATTAATTCTCGGTCCAACCTTAAAGACAACATCATTAATTGTCAAGTCTTTTTCGACACCAGCTAAATTTAAAATTGTTTTTAAGCCTAATCGTGGTGTGTTATTCAGTTGAATTAGTCCATAATGCGCTAAAACTCGATTCTCATTTTCAATAGGCACAATATCTGATGCTATACTCACAGCAACCAAATCCAACAAAGGAACTAAATTCTCAAAAGGCCAATTAAGTTGTTGACTCAAGCCTTGCATTAACTTAAAACCAACACCACATCCCGATAGACAATCACAAGGATATTCACAATCTACACGCTTAGGATCTAAAACTGCTGTTGCCTCAGGTAAAATCTCATCTGGTGTATGGTGATCGCAGATGATGAAATCAACGCCCTTTTCTTTGGCATATGCAATTTTCTCCATGGCTTTAATACCACAATCCAATGCTATGACCAAAGTCACTTTACTTTCAGCTGCAAAATCGATTCCCTTTAAAGAAATACCATAGCCTTCAGAATAACGATCAGGAATGTAATAATCGATATAGTCGAAATGTTTTTTTAGGAAGGTATAAACCAAAGCAACCGATGTTGTTCCATCAACATCGTAGTCACCATAGATCATGACACGCTCTTGATTGTTTAAGGCTGTGATCAATCTGGTCACAGCCTTATCCATATCTTTCATTAAAAACGGGTCATGCAAATCGTCGAGACTTGGTCGAAAAAATTTCTTTGCAGAATCGAATGAGGTAATCCCTCGCTGCACCAGCAAGTTTGCGACTAAACGATCTACACCTAATGAATCCATCAGTGTTGAAACCGTTTCCTCATCTCCCGGCTCTTTGATTACCCATCTTTTATCCATAGTTCGATCTTTAGAACGGGAAATTAGTCATTTTTAAACGTCATATCAAACAAGTTAGCGATATGATTTTTCAAGTTATGTTTTACCTCCTCGATATCAAGCTCTTTACCCAGTTCTTTTTTTAAAGATGTGACTCCCTTGTCTTGAAAACCACATGGATTTATATATCCAAAATAGTCTAAATCGGTGTTTACATTAAAAGCAAAACCGTGCATACTCACCCATCTGCTTACACGAACACCTATGGCACAGATCTTTCGAACACTTGGTTTATCAATATCCAGCCAAACACCTGTTGCACCTTCAAGACGATGACCTTCTAATCCATAATCAGCAATACAATTAATTACCGCTTGTTCGAGATTATCGATATAGTTTTTAATTCCCATATCGTAAGTCTCCAAATTTAGAATTGGATAACCTACAATTTGCCCTGGTCCATGATAAGTAATGTCACCCCCTCTATTAATCTTATGGAAAGTAGCATTTTTCGCTTGTAGCTGAATCATATTAAGTAGCATGTTCTGCTCTTTACCACTTTTCCCAATAGTATACACATGAGGATGCTCGCAGAATAAAAGATAGTTATTGCTCAGCTTCTTTTCTTCAGCTGGCAAATCAGCATTATCTTGTTTCGATTTTAAAACCTCATCAAATAATTCTTCCTGATAATCCCAAGCTTCCTTATAATCGATTGATCCAAGATCGCGAAAAATAGTCTTAGTCATTTTTCAAAGTCTGTTTTAAATTCAACGCATTTACATGTCGCTCTGCATGGTAAGATGAACGCACCAAAGGCGTACTCTCACAGAATGTAAATCCTTTTTCCAAACCTACAGTTTCATATTTCTTGAAAGTTTCAGGTGTTACATACTCCTCAACAGCTAAGTGCTGACGAGATGGTTGAAGGTATTGTCCAATTGTCATCACCTTAACACCTACTGCCAACAAATCATCCATTACCTGATAGATTTCTTCTTCTGTTTCACCTAAACCCAGCATAATTCCGGATTTAGCAACAATTCCTGAATCAGCTATTTGCTTCAGAACCTGTAAGCTTAAATCATATTTGGCACGGCTACGCACTTCAGGCGTTAGTCGACGAACCGTTTCCAGATTGTGAGAAATCACTTCTGGCTTCTCATCTATTACTCGCTGAATATCTTCTTCCTTACCATTAAAATCTGGAATCAAGACTTCTAATGTCGTAGTTGGGTTATTCTTTCTGATTTCCTTAATGGTTTCAGCCCAAATCCCAGATCCACCATCTTCAAGATCATCACGATCTACCGATGTGATAACCGCATGCTTAAGTTTCATCAACTTAATAGATTTGGCCAAACGACGTGGCTCCTTCCAATCTGCTGCAAGAGGTTTACCCGTTTTTACATTACAAAACTTACAGGCTCTTGTGCAGATATTTCCCAATATCATGAAAGTTGCGGTTCCATTACCCCAACATTCTCCTACATTGGGACATTTTCCGCTTGAGCAAATTGTGTGCAAACCATGATCGCGAACAATTCCATTCACATATGAGTAATCATCGCCCTTAGGCAATTGTATTTTCAACCAATCTGGTTTTCTCTTCATCTTCATCTTCTTAATGCTTATTACTTTCCAGAACAAAGCTTTTAATTCTCAATTTGGTATCTTATTATCAAGTTCGCTTCTCTCGGAAAACTCATTTGAATAAACACCTGAACCTCATCAGGAAACGTCACAATAAAATAAATCTTAGAGATAAAATATCAATTACGCAAAGGTATTCGAAACAATTAATATTTTACCGAAACTCAATTAATATTTAAGCTAGTTTAATAGAAATTATTATTCTTATTAAATCTAAATACTATTAATCTGATGCAATATTAAGCAAATAAATTTTGCTTTTCAATAGTCTTTTCATTCTCTCTTTTAAAGATCTTATTTCGAACAAACAAAAAGACACAAACAGAATGCATTAACAAACAAAGCACACCCTCCATACTAAGTTGTTTTTTAAGCAATTAACACACATCAACAATCTCCTAAAAACTGGTTAAAAGAATGAAGAGCAATAAGTAAAGCCATTGATATTAATTATTTGCACATATTATTATATCTTTGCATCCAAATTAATATTATTAGATTAGAGATGAATACGTTAGAACTTAGTGAGCAAGAAGTCATTAGAAGAAATTCCCTAAAAGAACTTCAAGCATTAGGAATAAATCCATTCCCTGCAGCACAATATCATGTAAATACCTTTTCGGCAGATATCCTAAAAGATTTCGACCCAGAAAAGAAAAACCTTCAAGAGGTTTGTATTGCAGGTAGAATTATGAGCCGCCGTATTATGGGTAAGGCTTCTTTTATTGAACTACAAGATGCAAATGGTCGAATTCAGGTTTATATTAGCCGCGATGACATTTGCCCAGGTGAAGATAAAACACTTTACAATACAGTATTCAAAAAACTCTTGGATATAGGTGACTTTGTAGGGATTAAGGGATACGTATTCAAAACAAAAGTTGGCGAAACTTCAGTTCACACTGCTGAGTTAACCGTTCTATCAAAATCTATTCGTCCTCTTCCAATTGTAAAGGAAAAAGACGGTAAAGTATATGATGCTTTTACTGATCCTGAGTTACGTTACCGTCAGCGTTACGTTGACTTGGTTGTTAACCCTAAGGTAAAAGACACATTTATCAAGCGTACTCAAATTATCAACTCAATGCGTGAGCTATTCAATAGCAAAGGTTATCTTGAGGTTGAGACTCCAATTCTACAAGCAATTCCAGGTGGTGCATCTGCTCGTCCATTCGAAACGCATCACAATGCATTGGATATTCCTTTGTATATGCGTATTGCAAATGAGCTTTATCTAAAGCGTTTGATCGTTGGAGGTTTCGATGGTGTTTACGAGTTTGCAAAAGATTTCCGTAACGAAGGTATGGACCGTACTCATAATCCGGAATTTACTGTAATGGAAATTTACGTAGCCTACAAAGACTACAACTGGATGATGGATTTTACTGAAGAAATGATTGAGAAAGTTGCTCTTGATCTTCACGGTAAAACCAAATTGGGATTAGGCGATAAGGAAATTGACTTTAAACGTCCTTTCAAACGTATTTCAATGACTGATTCTATTCTTGAATTTACAGGAATTGATATCAATGGAATGGATGATGTTCAACTTCGAGAAGTTTGTAAAAAACTGAATATCGAAGCGGATGAAACGATGGGTAAAGGAAAATTAATTGATGAAATTTTTGGTGAGAAATGTGAAGGTAACTACATTCAACCAACATTCATCACTGATTACCCAGTTGAAATGTCTCCATTGTGTAAGAAGCATCGTGAAAACCCTGAGTTAACTGAGCGTTTCGAACTAATGGTTAATGGTAAAGAGGTTTGTAATGCTTATTCAGAGCTTAACGACCCTATCGATCAATTGGAGCGTTTCCAAGAGCAACTAAAATTAGGTGCTAATGGCGATGACGAAGCAATGTTTATCGATATGGATTTTGTTCGTGCTCTTGAGTATGGTATGCCTCCTACATCAGGTATGGGAATTGGTATCGACCGTTTAACCATGTTGATGACAGATTCTCATTCTATACAAGATGTGTTATTCTTCCCTCAAATGCGACCAGAAAAGAAAGCTGTGATTGATGGTGATGAGAAATTCATGGATTTAGGTATTTCCAGAGAATGGGTTGAAGTTATTCGCAAAGCCGGATATCAAACTGTTGCTGCAATCAAAGAGATTAAATCAACAAAATTCCACCAAGAGATTTGTGGAATCAATAAGAAAAACAAAATGGGATTGAAAAACCCATCACAAGATGAAGTTCTTGCTTGGCTTTCGTAGTTAGCAATTCAAAAAATATATCCTTATCGGAGGCCGGGAATTTTTCCCGACTCCGATTTTTAGTAAATTAGAGATCTGATCGTTAACGAAAACTTTCTCTATTAACACTTGACCTATTAAATTGTATATGAACGAATCTTCTAAAATAGCCATTATTGGTGGAGGAAGTTGGGCTACTGCTATCGCAAAAATCCTTAGGGAAAATGTGCAAGGGATTAACTGGTACATGCGTAACCCAGACACCATTAGTCAATTTAAGCAATTGAGTCACAATCCTCGATATATTACCGGTGCTGAATTTGATATCGATAAAATCAACTTTTCGGATAATATAGATGAAGTTGTTTCAAACTCAGATGTGATCATATTTGCAATTCCATCTGCTTTCTTAAAAAATGCGCTAAAAAAGCTTACAGTAAGTTTAGAAGATAAATTCATCGTTTCAGCTATTAAAGGTATTGTTCCTGATGAGAATATGATTATTGGAGATTTTTTCCATAAAATTTACCAGGTCCCCACTGATAGCATCGGGGTTATCTCAGGTCCTTGTCATGCCGAGGAAGTTGCAATGGAACGTTTATCCTATTTAACTATTTCTTGTCAGGATTCTGAGAAAGCTAGTTTCTTAGCTGACAAGTTAGAATGTTCTTATATCATGACAACCATATCAGATGACATTTATGGGACTGAATATGCAGCTGTTTTGAAGAATGTTTTTGCCATCGCTGCAGGTATTTGTCACGGTTTGCGATATGGTGATAATTTCCAATCGGTATTAATTTCCAATGCCATTCAAGAAATTAAACGCTTTGTTGATACTGTTCATCCCATTACAAGAGATATTAAAAGTTCAGCTTATTTAGGAGACCTTTTAGTAACTTGCTATTCACAGTTTAGTCGTAACAGAACATTCGGAACAATGGTAGGAAAAGGCTATTCAGTAAAAACAGCACAGCTTGAGATGCATATGATTGCCGAAGGTTATTATGCTGTAAAGTGTATTAAAGAAATAAACGAAAAGTATAATGTACATATGCCTATAACCATGGCTGTTTACAATATTTTATACGAGAAAATTGCTCCGTCAATTGAAATTAAATTGTTAACGGAAGATTTACGATAAAGTAATTTTGCAATTGTATTTTTGCATCATAAATGAATGTGATTTAATCGGTTATTGAGCATTCACAATGAACTTAGAAACATATTTATTATTTATAAAGTAAAGCCATTTCTGTCTTTTCGCTCTGAGGGGGTATCGGTTCTGACAGCTATGGATTTTACAACTTAATTTCAAGAAAATGGAACACATTAAATTAAGTGTCGACAAAACTTTGAACTTTGTTAGTAAAGACGACATCTTTAAGTACAAAGAAGACAGTAAAAAGCATTTAACTGCCCTTCAAGAAGGAACAGGTAAAGGCAATGACTACACAGGATGGGTTGAATTACCATCGCAGATTACATCGGAAGAGTTAAAAGATATTCAAAAAACTGCTGCAAACATAAAAGAACGTGTTGAAGTTCTGGTGGTTATTGGTATTGGAGGTTCATATTTAGGAGCTAAAGCTGTTAACGATGCATTAGCAAGCAACTTTGATATGTTGCAAGCAGATAATGAGAATCCTCTGGTTCTATATGCAGGACAAAATATCAGTGAAGATTACCTTTACGAATTGATGGAGATTCTTGAGAATATTGAATTTGGAATTTGCGTAATTTCTAAATCAGGAACGACTACTGAGCCTGCTCTGGCTTTCCGTCTACTTAAGGAGTTACTGGAAGAAGGTGTAGGAAAAGAAGAAGCCAGAGAAAGAATTGTAGCAATTACAGATGAGTCAAAAGGTGCTTTGCGTACTTTAGCTGATCAAGAAGGTTATAAAACTTTCGTTATTCCTGACAATGTTGGGGGGCGTTATTCAGTATTAACTCCGGTAGGATTACTTCCAATAGCGGTTGCAGGTCATGATATTACACAATTGGTTGCCGGAGCAAAGGCAATGCAAGAATATACTTTTACTGCACAATTCGAAGAGAATCCGGCACTACTTTATGCCTCAACTCGAAACGCTTTATATTCAAAAGGAAAAGAGATTGAAATCTTAGCCAACTATAATCCTAAACTACACAACGTAGCTGAATGGTGGAAACAACTTTATGGCGAGAGTGAAGGAAAAGAGAATAAAGGTATTTTCCCTGCTGCAGTAGACTTCACTTGTGACCTACATTCAATGGGTCAGTATATTCAAGAAGGTAGACGCAATATCTTTGAAACAGTCGTTTCAATTGCAAAAACCAAGCATAAAGTTCTAATTCCTGAAGACAAGGCTAATCTTGACAAACTAAATTTCCTTGCTGGAAAAAGAGTTGATGAAGTAAATAAGATGGCAGAATTGGGAACACAGCTGGCTCATGTTGATGGTGGTGTACCAAACCTAAGAATTGAACTTCCGGAATTAAACGAGTTTTATATTGGAGAATTGCTTTATTTCTTCGAAATAGCTTGTGGTGTTAGTGGTTACATTCTTGACGTTAATCCATTTGACCAACCAGGTGTTGAAGCTTACAAGAGCAATATGTTCGCTTTGTTGGAAAAACCAGGTTTCGAAGAAGAGACTAAAAAAATTAAAGAGAGATTATAATAATCTGCTTTATAAATACAGAAGACCAGCTTATTGCTGGTCTTTTTTTATATCCGTAACTTCTTTCTTTTCATCAATGTAAATTCTTAACTTCTTGCCTGCAAACTGTCCAAGAAAAAAGGCACTCACCATTATTGGATAAGTATACAGCTGGAAACCTAATCCAAAAAAGTGTCGAAATAAAACAACAAATGGGATAGGTAAATGAATAGCCACAAACCATTTAACCGAGTATTTCCTGAATCCTTGACGAATATAACCAAAAGGGATATTCAAAAAGAAGGTTGCCAATGCAGCAAAGAGTAAATTTAATTCCATAGAGACGAATATATTAATAATATCTATAAAAACAGAGCACATCCTTCTTTATAAAAGCAAACAAATTTATCTACATTTGCTTCCATCAGAAAATACCTACAAACATGATTAAACCATCAAAACTGAAAGGAAGTCTATTGGCACTTTTAGCCACCATCAGTTTTTCAAATGTTTATATTTTCAGCAAATTAGCCATGAAGGATATCAGTTTACCTTCATTTGGATTGCTATGGTTCGGCTTGGCTCTTTTTTACAATCTCTTGTATTATACTTTTTTTAGTGAGAAAAAGAAAATTAGTCAACTTCCTAAAAAATCGAAATCAACTCTTATTTTTATTGGTTTATCAGAGCTCATTTCTATTTCTGCCTTCTTTTTATCTATTCAATTAACCGAAAACCCTTCTATCGTATCTTTTCTTGCCAATACAAGTCCTATTTTTGTAATCATACTTGGATTTTTCTTTTTGAAAACGAGATACAATTTGTTGGCGGTAATAGGCATAGTTATCACCTTGAGTGGTGTTTTACTTATCAATTATACTAGCTCAGGCTTTAATTTGAATAACTTTCTTCAACCTTCGAGTATTGCAGCTTTGGTATTTGCTTTGTTTTATGGAATTAGCTTACTGCTTGCTAGGCAGCAAATAAAGTCATTACCGCCAGCTATGGTAACGGTTTGTAGAACTTTTTTTCTGTTTATTGGATTTGGCCTATACAATATTGCATCGTGGCAGATACCGCAATATTCTCTCAACTCACTTTTTTATATCGGAATCGGATCGATACTAGGACCGTTTATGGGAATATCTTTAACTTTTGCTTCCTTAAAATACGTTGATGCTTCAATAACCACATTAATAGGAACCTCTAGAAGTTTTTTTATTATTCTAGGTGCTTTTCTATTTATGAGCATATTACCTACTACCAATCAATTACTAGGTGGACTTTTAACCATAATTGGAATCGTGCTTATCACAATGGAAGATATAAAGAAAAGATCCTAAACTAATACTCTCTTCACTTCGCCTAAGAATGCCTCTTTTTCTATTGGCATTGCAATGTAACCGTGACAACCTGCATTAAGAAACTTCTCTTCTTCTCCTTTTTTTCCAAATGGAGATTGAGCTATTATTTTGGTTTTTAGATTTCGACTCTTCATTTCAGCCAAATAATCCATAGAATTATTACCAGGAATGTCCACATCAAGAATTAATAAATCGGGCGCCCACTGATCGATCATACTTAAAATCATACTACCATGATGAGCATGCGAAATATTTACATTTTCACCATCGAATAACTTTTTCAAATACAAAAATGAATTGTAATCATCTTCAGCTATTAAAATATTCTTCTCCTGTAAACTACTGTTTGAAATCTTTTCGTTTACTTCAATTTCTTCAGCCAAATCCGTTTGTGAAAACGGAAGCGTAAAAAAGAATGTACTGCCTTTTCCAAGCTCAGACTCACATCTTATTTCTCCTCCCAATCGTTCCACAAGACCTCTAGAGATACTCAATCCAAGTCCTGTTCCATCATTAAATTGATCTTCGTCTCCTTGTCTAAAACGTTCAAATATTAATTCTTGCTTATCTTCAGGTATTCCTATCCCTTCGTCTTTAATATAAACTTCAATAAAGCTCTCTTTTGCTGATTTTTTAATGGAAAATCCAAGTTCAATGGTTCCTGAATCTGAAAACCGAATGGCATTACTTATTAAATTATCTAAAATCTGTTGGAATCGATTCACATCTGTGCTTAAAAAAAGATTGCGGTATTTTTCTTCAAAATTTAGATTTAGATTAACATTTACTTTTTCTGAAAGTAAGGATCCATTTTTAAAGACATTAATACTATGTGTGAATAACTCGTACAAATTGGATTCTGATTTATTAATTGACAATTGATCTAACTCCAATTTTGAAACATCCACAATATCATCGATTAATTGAAGTAATCTATTACCCGAGCTTTGTATTATATTAATATATTGAGATTTTTCATCGTCGTCTATTTCAGGAGTTACTAATAATTCTGAGAACCCCATTATTGCATTCATAGGAGTACGAATTTCATGACTCATGTTTGCTAAGAATATAGATTTCAATTTATCACTTTCCTCTGCCTTCTCTTTAGCTTTTACGAGTTCTTCCTCTGTCTTTTTTATCTCTGTAATATCTCTAGAAACCCCTAAAACCCCAAGCAATTTACCATCAGCATCATGCATTGGTGTTTTTATCGTTTCTGTTAATATACGTTTACCTTCTTTTGCTGAAACTGCCCAACTAACAAAACGAACACTCTCCGAACTTGACAGAACAGCCAAATCCTTTTGCCAATAAAATTCTGCGAGCTCTTCGGGATAAAAATCAAAATCTGTCTTTCCGATCAATTCATTATTTTCCAATCCATTAAACTGTTCAAAAAGTCGATTACACGAAAGATAAACGCCTTCAGGATTCTTTAACCATATCATTTCTGGTACAGTTTCTATCAATATTTTCAATTGAGATTTTTCATTTTCAACTTCTAATTCCGCCTGTTTTCTTTGGGAGATATCCCTTACCATTGCCCAAAAACCATCAGGATTTCCATTTTCGTCCTTCAACAAATGGATTCGTACTTCAATTGGAATTAAACTGCCATCTTTTCGGGTACACTCTTTTTCATAAATTTTCGAATTACCGTAAACCAAAACCTCCTCTTCCATTATTTTATTATCCACAGCTACCCAATTAGATGGTGTTAAATCATGGCAAGTCAAGCATAAAATTTCTTCATTTGAATAACCTAACATTTCTCGATAGGCATTGTTACACTCAACAACTTTTCCCTGCTTATCAAGAACAACAAACGCATCATTCATATTCTCATGTAAGCGAGAATATTTCTCTTCACTATGATTTAAGGCGTGCTTGTTCTTCCAATTTTGCATTTGTCGACTCATAAATAAGCCCAACAGAAGGTTTGCAAGAGGATAAACAGTTAATAATGGTATGATCAGATATGATAAGGTAGACCAGATGATATCGGAGGGTAGAAAAATAGAACAAGCAAGCATTGCAATGTGAACAACAAACCCCATTAACAAGTACTTTACCCATTGATTCACCTTAGGAAAATATTTCCATGTTTTGTTCCAGTAAATTCCAATACTTCCAGAACTAACAATTACTGCGATTCCCATTACAACACCATCTCCACCTAATGAAAACCTGTAAATTCCTGCCACCAACATAGCAACAATGGTTGGAATTGCCCCAAAAAATAATCCAGAAATGGAAAGAACCACTGATCTTGTATCAAATACCATTCCTGGTTCATACTCCCAAGAGGATAACATCAATATAATTGCAATAAAACCGATTATAATACCACTAGCCAATTTATTCCAAATTGTAATTGAATTCCTTTTCTTAACCCATAAATATTCATATAACATACTGAATGACAATAATATTGCCATATTTTGAATTAAACTTAAAAAAATAGAATCGGTCATAAATAAAACAGTAGTCCTAGTTTACAATAGCAGTTAATCTAAATTTTAGAGAATGTATTCTCCTTAATCATGCTAGTTATACTTATTTTTCGTTATAAGGTTGTGTTCACAATCCACTTTTTCAGCGTTTATATCGAGTCTAAAAAATAGAGAACAAAAAAAAAGAGCAGAAGAATCTGCTCTTTTCACTTTTAACGTAATCCACCTATTTAAGCCATCTCTTCAGTAAGATGATGCTTTTTTATAAACTGATTGATAATATGAGATAATTTTGGATAGCCTATTTCTTCCAAATCATAATAAACACGAGTTGTTGGCTTATTGATCTTTAAAATTCGATTCAAATCGATTGGCGTTCCAATAATAACAGAATCACAATCAGAAGCATTAATCGTTGCTTCCAAATCTTTCAATTGCTGATCGGAATATCCCATAGCTGGAAGAATACTTCCAATATTTGGATAAATCTCGAAGGTCTCTTTTAATTTTCCTACCAAATATGGACGAGCATCAACCTCATCAATAGCACCAAATTTTCGAGCTGCTACAGTTCCTGCTCCTATTTTCATTTCACCATGGGTTAAAGTTGGCCCATCTTCTACAATTAAAACACGCTTTCCCTTAATAATTTCAGGTTTATCAACTAATATTGGAGAAGCGCCATCTACAACAACTGCATGATCATTTACTTTAGCTATACTTTCACGTACAGTTTGAATTCCCTCAGGTGATGCAGAATCCATCTTGTTGATAATAACAACATCGGCCATACGTAAATTCACCTCACCTGGATAATACGACAACTCAGCTCCTGGTCTGTGTGGATCTGCTACTGTAATAGTTAAATCAGGCTTGTAGAATGAGAAATCATTATTTCCACCATCCCAAAGAATAACATCGCAACCTGCCGGATCATTTTCAGCTGCTCGAACGATAGCCTCATAGTCAACTCCTGCATATATGATATTCCCACGACTCACATGTGGTTCATACTCTTCCATTTCTTCAATGGTGCATTTATGCTTCTTTAAATCTTCTACTGTTGCAAAACGTTGTACTTTTTGTGCAACCAGATCGCCATAAGGCATAGGGTGACGAATCGCAATAACTCGCAACCCTCTTTCCATTAATTCCTCGATTACCTTACGTGATGTTTGAGATTTTCCACACCCTGTTCGGGTTGCTACCACTGCAATTACAGGCTTATGGCTTCGAATCATGGTATCTTCTGGCCCCAATAGTTTAAAATTGGCACCTGCAGCATTAACAATAGCACTCATATTCATCACTTTCTGATACGATACATCTGAATATGAAAAAACACAATCATCAATTTCGTGCATTTTAATCAGTTCAGTTAATTCCTCCTCCGCATAAATTGAAATACCATCCGGATAAAGTCCTCCTGCAAGTTCCGCAGGATACTTACGTCCATCAATGTCGGGAATTTGAGCAGCTGTAAAAGCTATAACCTTATAATCCTGATTGTTTCTGAAATAGGTGTTGAAGTTGTGAAAATCACGACCTGCTGCACCAATGATAATTACCTTCCTTTTAGTCATAACTTCTTTTTCTTTAGTTAAAAATTAGTATTAGGTATGATTACATAAATTATGAACATTAACACAAAACAGCTAATTTTTAAACAGATAAATCACTCAAACACTGACTGTTGCTTAACACGACTTTAAAAATTGACATTCTCAGAAAAGAGTCTTAACTTATTTAGTTATGCCAATTAATTAAACTTCATTCGTAAAGACATCAACAAAAAAGAAACAAAACACAGTTTACAATTCTGATATATTGGCTACTTTCGATAAAATAGAAAATGAAACATGAACTTTTTAGCACATCAATATCTTTCTGGAGAGTCGGAGAAAATAAAGTTGGGGAATTTTATTGGAGACTATATAAAAGGTCGTAAGTACCAAAACTACCACTCGGAAGTTCAAAAAGGTATTTTACTTCATCGAAACATAGATCATTTCACAGATCATCATCCAATAACATTAAATAGCTCAAAAAGGCTTAAAAAAGGGTACAGGAGATATTCTGGAGTTGTTGTTGATATGATTTATGATCATTTCTTGGCAAAAAACTGGAATTCTTACCACAGCGAAACAATTTCGAGTTTTGTTAATTTATCTCATGAAGTGTTAATCAGAAATTACTTAACACTCCCTAATCGAGTAAAACTTTTTCTACCATTCATGATTCAGAGCAGAAGAATGGAAAGTTATGCAAGTCTTGATGGATTGCAAACCGCATTGCAAATAATGGCCAAACACACAAGCCTTCCAAACGAATCGGATTACGCAATTGAAACGCTAACAAATGAATATGATGAATTTGAAAACGAATTTAATCTCTTCATGAAGGATTTAATTGAATACGTTCGTAACGAACACTTAATTAACGTAGCAACTCCATACGGTTGGCATCTAAACGAAGGAAAATAAACAACAAAATTGTAAAAGACCATAAAGAAGATCCTCCATAACTAAAGAATGGCAATGGAATTCCAATTACAGGCGCTAAGCCAATGGTCATACCAACATTTATAGCCAGATGGAAAAATAAAATACAGGCAACACCATATCCGTAAATTCTACTAAAGGGTGATCGCTGTCGTTCTGCTAAAAACAAAAGTCTAATTATTAACAAGAGCAGAAGAAATAAAACTACACTAGAGCCTATAAATCCCCATTCCTCACCTACCGTACAGAAAATAAAATCTGTACTTTGCTCAGGTACGAATTTAAATTTTGTTTGCGTACCATTCAAGAATCCTTTCCCCGCAAAACCACCAGAACCAATCGCTATTTTTGATTGAGCTACATTATATCCTGCTCCATAAGGATCCGATTCGACACCCAACAATTCATTTATTCGTGTTCTCTGATGAGCCTCCAAAATATTATCAAAAATATAGCTTACAGAGAAAGTATAAAAGATACTTCCAATTGCAATTGCAAAAACCCAAATTGCATTCTTAAGGCGATTTTTATAGATGTAGTATAAAAATGGAATTGTATTTAAAACGATAGACATTAACAAAATAATATAGGCTGATAATTCCATTTTAAACAAGTAGGAAATCCCCCATACAAGTCCATAACCAATAGATATTGTAGCCAAGCCAAAAAGAACATTTCTCCAACTTACCCCCATAAATTTTAGGCATAAAAAAGAGCCGGCAATCATGAAAAGTAGCACATACAACTTAGCCATTACTAGTGTAAAAACAAACAAAACAATGGCTAAAAACCCAAGAAATAAAACAATTCCAGATAAACCTTCTCGGTATAAAACTAGTATGAAAACGGTATAAACCAGAGCAGATCCAGCATCATTTTGAAATATAATTAAAACTGCTGGCGTAAATAATATGATGCCCGAAATCACAAGCGATTTAAACTTGTGAATTTTGAAATTAAACTGACTTATGTAACGAGATATAGCTAAACAGGTTGCAAACTTTGCGAATTCAGCAGGCTGAAAGCGAACTGGCCCTAGTTGAAACCAAGATCGAGCACCATTTACCTCTCTACCAAATAGTAAAACGGCAATTAAGAGAAAAATCATGGTGAGATAAGTAGGATAAGCAAAAGCTGAAAAAAACTTTCCTTCAATAATCAGAATAACAATGGCCAAAAAAAATGCAGCTCCAATCCATATCAATTGCTTACCGTAGCGTTGAGTAGCATCGAAAATACTCTGATGATCTTCGTTGTAAACTGCTGCATATATATTTATCCACCCTAAAAAAACCAGCAGAACATACATGAATATTGTCCACCAATCTAAATTCTTTATTAAGCTTACTCTTCTGGTCATTCTATATTCCGTTTTCTAGTTTGCAGTATTTTTCTTGGGTTTCTTTGCACTGATTAAATCAGCTTCCAACATTCGTTTCTCAAGGTATTTTTTATTCTCGGAGATTTCACCTTTAAGATATTTTTCAATCATTAAACCTGAAATAGGTGCTCCGTATCTGGCACCCCATACACCATTCTCAACATAAACAACAATGGCAATCTTTGGATCGTCTTTAGGAGCAAATGCTACATATACAGAGTGATCATCTCCATGAGGATTTTGTACGGTTCCCGTTTTTCCACATACGCGAATATCTTTTATTGCTGAAGAACGACCGGTACTACCTTCTCCACCATGAACAACCAAATCCATACCTTCAATTACAGGATCAAAATTTACTGAATCGATACTAGTATGCTTCTTTTCTAAATACTTTTCATCTATGGCTCCATCATTACCAACTGATTTTACGATATGGGGAACGTAATAATAGCCGCGATTGGCTATTGCTGCAACCATATTCGCCATTTGCATTGGTGTTATCATCAATTCCCCTTGCCCAATAGACAAAGAAATTACATTTAAAGCACGCCAATTTTTTCTTTTGTATTTTTCTTGATAAGTCTTGTTGGTAGGAACATCACCCGATCTTTCATAGGGCAAATCTGTACCCAAAACACTTCCTAAACCAAATGAGGTTACATGTTTTCTCCAAGCTTCATAACCTTTCTGAACGGAACCAAACTTTGGACTCTCTAATATATATCTAAACACATTTGCATAGTAGGCATTACACGAATGCATAATGGAATTACGAAGATCTAATGGTGATTTGTGAGCATGACAGCCCATTGTAAAATTTCCAATGTGATAACCACTATAGCATTCGAATTTTGTAGATGGACTAATCACTTTTTCTTGCAAGCCTATTAAGGCATTTACAAGCTTAAAAATTGAACCTGGAGGATAACTTGCCTGCATTGCCCTATCGTATAGAGGCTTTAATGAATCGTTTTGAACCAAGCTTCTGTAATTCTTATTCATGGCTCTACCAACAAACATACTAGGATCGTAGGTCGGACTTGATATTTTTGCTAAAATTTCTCCGCTAGCAGGTTCAATTGCAACAATTCCACCTTTTTTATTTTGCATTAATTGCTCACCATATTCTTGCAAATCAATATCTAAAGTTGTGTAAATATTTTTTCCAGAAACAGGCTTCTTGTCAAACTTTCCTCCTTTATACGAACCTTGAGAACGGTTGTAAACATCAACCCAATTAATTTTTACGCCTTTTTCTCCTCTAAGATCTCTTTCAAATGTTCCCTCAATTCCACTTTTCCCAATGTAATCTCCTTGGCGAAAATATTTATCTCTTTTAATTTCTTGATTATTTACTTCTCCAAGATAACCTAATGCATGAGCTGCATTTTTCATTGGATATTTTCGTAAAGTTCTTGTCTGAACGAAAAAACCAGGGAACTTGTATAATTTCTCTTGAAGAACGGCATATCGTTCCGAAGACAATTGCTTTAAGAAAATAGAAGCTTTCCGGCTAGAATAGTTTTTAGCTTTCTCTATTTTTTTAATTAAATCTTTCTTTTCAATATCCAATAAAGAACAAAAATCTAGAGTGTCAAAATCACTTAATTGACGAGGAATTAACATCAAATCGTAAGCAGCTTGATTGTAAACTATTAATTTGCCATTTCGATCATAGATCAATCCGCGAGCAGGATATTGGGTAACATGCCTTTGAGAATTGTTTTCGGCTGATTGTTTGTAAGTATCATCTGATATTTGAAGATTAAACAGACGAATAATAAAGATGAGAACTACAAGAATGAATATTCCCCCAATAATATACTTTCGGTTTGAAAAATTATTCATTTTAGGATGTTATTAATCTATTTCTTGAACATTAAGAACTGAGATGTCACCAATAAAGTTAAGGTAAAAAAGGCACTAAAAATGATTCTAATAATAGTTTCACTTAAATTCGAGAAAGAAAATACCTCAATAAAAAACAAAAAACTATGATGTGCTAAAACCAATGCAATGCAATATTTAAAGAACCAAGCAAATCCATAATGAAAAACGCCAGGTCTAGTTCCCTGTTCGTATCCATCCCTTACCGATAAATAGTTTAAGACATAAGGACGTAAGTAAGCCATAAAAACACTTGCAGATGCATGCATTCCTAATGTATTCGAAAAAATATCGACGCTTAAGCCTAAGAAAAAAGACAGCACCAACAAAACCCAGTTCGGTGTTTCGAAAGGTAGCAAAAGAATAAAAAGAACATATACATAAGGGTTAATAAAACCACTTATTTGAATATTGTTTAAAATAGCTACTTGAATAAAGACAAGTATCACAAATCGTAATGTATTTTTTAAGATTTGATTCATTTGACTTCTCCTTTCTCCAATTGAATACGTTCTGTTTTCATCAAGTCACCAATCACTTTAACGTAAGATATTCCTTTAAAATCATTGGAAAGATCAATAACTACATCATGAAAATTTCCGCCAGATTCGGGTAAAACCTTTTGAACTGTTCCCAACAATATCCCTTCAGGAAAAATAGACGAATAACCACTTGTTACAATGGTATCACCTACCTGAATTTGCACGTGAAATGGAATTTCATATAGGCGAGCCGTTTTATAGTTTTTACCATCCCAGGTAAGAGAACCAAAATAATTGTTCTTCTTAATTTTAGCTGATACTCTAATTCGACTGTTTAACAAAGAAATTGCTGTTGAAAAATTGTCAGAAACACTATTGATTACCCCTACAACTCCATTATCGGTAACAACAGCCATTTCGGGCTTAATACCATGTATTTTCCCTTTGTTAAGCGTAATGTAATTTAGCTGCTTATTAACGGAGTTATTGATGATTTTAGCTGTACGATAGATGTACTGTTGCTGATACAGTGAATCATTATAGAGATGTGAAGAATCGACTGAAACCTTAAACGATTCAGCCAAAATATTTTTCAATTTTGTATTTTCTCTATTTAATTGTTCATTGGTTTCGGCCAAAGCCAAATAATCGGTTGTAGAAGAAACCCGATCATAAATGGACCCAGTAACAACATTACTGGAGTTCAGGAATTCTGTTTTTTGATAATTATTGTAGCTAACCAACAATAACAAGCAAAAAATTTCAATTACAACAAACAAGATCGTAAAATGAAATCTTACGATGAAATGTAATAAATTCTTCATTCAAAAATTCGAATCCCTGTTAAACCAAAATAAGTTTCATTCCTGATTATCTCATTAGGAATGAGAAATTATTCACATTTTTAAGAGCAACACCTGTTCCTCTTGCAACAGCTCTCAAAGGATCTTCAGCAATATGGAATGGAATATTTAGTTTGTTCATCAAACGCTTATCTAGGCCACGAAGTAGCGCACCACCACCAGCTAGGTAAATTCCACGGTTTACAATATCTGCGTACAATTCAGGAGGTGTTTGCTCCAATGCGCTTAGAATTGCAATCTCAATTTTAGAGATCGATTTTTCCAGACAATGTGCAATCTCCTGATATGAAACAGGAATCTCAATTGGAAGAGCTGTCATCTGATTTGGTCCTTGAACACGGAAATCAGTTGGTGGTTCTTCTAATTCAGAAAGTGCAGACCCAACATGAATCTTGATATCTTCAGCTGTACGCTCACCAATTTTGATATTGTGTTGATGACGCATGTATTCTTGAATATCAGCAGTTAAATCATCACCAGCAATACGAATAGATTTATTCGTAACAATACCTCCAAGTGAGATAACCGCAATTTCAGTTGTACCACCTCCTATATCCACGACCATGTTTCCTTCAGGGGCTTCAACATCGATTCCAATACCAATAGCAGCAGCCATTGGCTCATAAATCATGTAAACATCTCTACCTCCGGCATGTTCCGATGAGTCACGAACGGCACGCATTTCAACCTCGGTACTACCCGATGGAATACATATTACCATTCTTAACGAAGGAGGAAACAGACGTGGTTTTTTGTTGATCATTTTGATCATCCCACGAATCATTTGTTCGGCAGCATTAAAGTCTGCAATTACACCATCGCGTAGCGGACGGATTGTACGAAGATTATCGTGAGTTTTACCTTGCATTTGGCGTGCTTTCTCGCCAATAGCTACCATCTTCTCGGTGCGTCGGTCTAATGCCACAATCGAAGGCTCGTCAACCACAATCTTATCATCGCAAATGATGATTGTGTTTGCCGTTCCCAGGTCGATGGCAATTTCCTGTGTCATGAATGAAAAAAATCCCATATAGTCGTTATATTTCTCTGTTATCTTATTTTAATGTTTAAAGTGACGCATTCCAGTAAACACCATCGCAATACCATATTTATTGGCTAAGTCGATAGATTCCTGATCGCGAATTGAACCTCCAGGTTGAATGATTGCTGTAATTCCTGCTTCGTTTGCAGCTTCAACACAATCGCCGAAAGGGAAAAAGGCATCTGATGCCATAGCACTTCCTTTGATGTTTTCGCCACCTTGACGAATTGCATTTTCTAAAGCCCAAATGCGACTAACTTGTCCTGGCCCAACACCAGTTGTAGTCTTGTCCTTAGCAATTGCAATACCATTCGATTTAGCATGTTTCACTGCTTTCCAAGCAAACATTAAATCTTCCATTTCTTTTTCTGATGGCTGACGTTCTGTTACAACTTTCAACTCATCCTTAATTAATTTCTGATCTTGTTCCTGGATTAATAATCCTCCCAGCACAGTACGTGCTTTAAAGGTTGAATATCCGGTTTTTAAGATTTCCGGAAGCTCCAATAATCTTACATTCTTTTTCTTGGTTAATATCTCAAGTGCTTCAGCACTGAATGATGGAGCAACAATAACTTCTAAGAAGATTTTGTTCATAATTTCAGCTGTTGCAGCATCAATCTCACGGTTTGAAGCAACAATACCTCCGAAGATTGAAACAGGATCAGCCTCATAAGCTTTCTTAAATGCTTCAGCGATAGTTTCGGCACTACCAATTCCACACGGATTAGCATGCTTAGCTGCAACAATAGTCGGCTCGCTGTATTCTTTTAATGTTTCAAGAGCACCATCGGTGTCACCAATATTGTTGTATGAAAGTTCCTTACCATGAAGCTTGTTTGCTGCAGTAAGTGTTCCTTCAGTTTCTTTAATTTGAGCATAGAAACTAGCTTGCTGATGTGGGTTTTCACCATATCTTAAATCTTGCTTCTTCTCGTAAGTTAAAGTGATCGTATCCGGAGATTTAATATCCAGTTTAGTGTTGAAATAGTTTGAAATTAAAGCATCGTAGTGTGCAGTATGTTGAAATACTTTAGCTGCTAAGTACTCTTTAGTTTCGAAACTAGTTTCGCCTTTTTCTTTAAGTTCTGCAATAACAGTATCGTAATCTTTAGGATCTGTAATAACAGAAACAAAATTGTAGTTTTTTGCAGCAGCTCTAAGCATTGTTGGTCCACCTATGTCAATATTTTCAACAATATCTTCATGGCTTGATTTCGGATTCAAAACAGTTTCCTTAAAAGGATAAAGGTTACAAACAACGATATCGATTGGATCGATTCCCAACTCTTTCATTTGTTTCTGATGCATTTCGTTATCACGAATTGCAAGTATACCACCTTCAACATGTGGATGAATTGTTTTTAAACGTCCATCAAAACATTCTGGAAATTGAGTTAAGTCTGAAATATCCATAACTGGAATTCCCTCAGCCTTAAATTTTGCAGAAGTACCACCAGTAGAAATAATTTCCCATCCTAGTTTGTCTAGTTCTCTAGCAAATTCAACAACATTTGTCTTATCAAATACACTGATTAGAGCTCTTTTCATGATTCGTTTTTTGGGGTAATTTTATAAAATGGTATCAATTAATTTTTCCTTCGAAAAATAATCTCGGCTCCTCAATCTTGCAAATAATTCAATTACAACAACTTACATCAATCTCAAAAACCTCATGCAAAGTTAAGAAAAACCTAAAAAAATACGTCCTCAAAAAAAGATTTTTATTCATCTTTTTTCCAAAATCATAATATAGGGAATTGTTTACAATAAAATGCGACTTTCTTTTCTCATCTCAACTCCTTAAATTTCATTCAAACACCTTTTTGCATTCTAAAAAGCACTATAAAAATAGACTCCAATGGCAAGATAAATTAGAAGACCAACAATATCGTTCAATGTTGTAATAAAAGGTCCTGTAGCTAATGCCGGATCAATTTTCATTCTGTTCAACATTAAAGGAATTAGAGTTCCTGCGATTGCTGCAAATATAATTACGGCAAATAATGCTACAGAAACGGAGATGGTTAGTGCGAACGAATCAGCGTAGAAAAAATAGTTGCATAAAAATAATAAAGAAGAACATGTTAGACCGTTAATGATAGCTCCTCCCAATTCACGCATCAAACGACTAAATGTACTCTCAATTCCTAAAGAATTACTAGCAATACCTTGCACAATAATTGCAGATGATTGTACTCCAACATTACCTGCCATTGCTGTGATTAGAGGTATGAAGAAGGCAAGTTTGGCATTATCTGCTAATCCATTTTCATGAATAGAAATGACCATTGCCGCTAAAATACCACCTGCCAAACCAATCAGCAACCATGGTAAACGGGCTCGGGTTTGTAGCCAAATGGAGTCATTCGCCTCAATATCTTCAGAGATACCTGATGCCATCTGGTAATCTTTTTCTGCTTCATCACGAATGACATCAACAACATCATCAATGGTAATGCGTCCCATAAGTCGACCAATACTATCCACTACAGGAAGTGCTACGAGGTCGTATTTCTCCATAATAAGAGATACTTCTTCCGCTGGTTCATCAGTATGAACAGACATGGCATCTGGTTCGAATATATTAATAATCTTGGCAGAAGTTGGACTCAAAATCATCTTTTTGAGAGAGAGAGTTCCAATGAGTTTGTTGTCATCATCAACGACATAAACGTAATAAATCTCATCAATATCTTCAGCTTGACGACTCAATTCACGGAGGCAGGTTAGAACAGTCCAGTTTTCATTGACTATAACCAACTCTTTTCCCATTAGACCACCGGCAGTATCTTCATCGTAATGAAGAAGATCTACAATATCCCCGGCGGTTTCAACATCTTCGATTTGTGAAAGGATTTCCTCCTGTTTGTCATCGGATAAGCCACCAATTAGGTCGGCAGCATCATCAGAATCCATATGGTCGATGAATTTTTTTGCAATAACCTCAACTGGAAGAGCTTTTAAAAATCTGTCTCGATCATCATCTTCCAGTTCTGCTAAAACATCAGCCGCAATATCCCCATCTAAAAGTAAATACAGAAATTTAGCTTCTTCAATGCCAAGTTCATCGTAAATTTCCGCAATATCGGCCGGATGCAATTCATCCATTAAAGCAATTGCCTCCGCTTCATTTTGTTCCTCAATAATTAGTTTAAGATCATCGATGTATTCGCGTGTTAATTCAAATTGCATAACATCTTATTTTTTGAGTGTGTTTTTATTCTCTTAATTCTGAATTAATCAATTCTTCAATTTTATTTGTTAATTCTACAAATTCTTGGACAGATAATTGCTCTGGTCTTTGTGCCATGATTTCATCGTCCAGTTTTGCGTCACCAAGAATGCTTTTAAGAGAATTTCTTAGCGTTTTACGTCGTTGGTTAAAACCTGTTTTAACGACTCGAATGAAAAATTTTTCGTCACAATTCAAATTCATTGTAGTGTTACGACTCATTCTTATTACAGCAGACTTAACCTTGGGTGGTGGATCGAAAACTTTTTCTCCAACCGTGAAAAGATAATCGATATCGTAGAAAGCTTGCATAAGTACGCTTAAAATGCCATAAGCCTTGCAGCCAGGTTTTGCAGCCATACGTTCGGCAACTTCCTTTTGTATCATACAGACAACCTCAGGTATTTGATCTCTAAAATCAAGAACTCTGAAGAAAATTTGTGAAGAAATATTGTATGGGAAATTCCCAATAACTGAAAAAGGTTCATTAAATAATTTGGATAAATCGAATCGTAGAAAATCCTCTCCAATAATTCGACCATCAAGTTCGGGATAGTTCTCTTTTAGGTAGGCTACGGATTCAGTGTCAATTTCCACAACATGTGTTTCGAAATTGGTATTGGGTAAAAGGTATTGTGTTAGCACGCCCATTCCAGGACCAACTTCTAATACTTTGTTTACCTTATCTCCATTCAAGCTGTCAACAATTTTCTTTGCGATATTTAAATCTTTAAGAAAATGTTGTCCTAAATTTTTCTTTGCTCTAACTTGTCCCATATCCTTCTATATTATTACTTCTTTTACTAGCACCTCAAGTTAACAAACATTAAAAACAGAAGCTTTTCAAAGGAGATTTCAAACATTTACTTATTTTTGTAGCTCATTATCGCTCGGCAAATTTAGAACTTAATACTTGAAACCTATCGTTTCGCTGCCGAAAAATTTAAACTTCGTTAGAAATTAGTTCCAATTTCTAACTTTAAAAATATTAAAATTGAAGAAAAAGCTCGTTCATATCATAAAATTTTTAATCTTCTTTTCGATTAGTTCGTTTTTATTTTGGTGGACCTATAAAGGACAAAACTTTTCAGAACTACTAACAACTCTGAAAACACAAGTTAATTATTATTGGATTTTACTATCCTTATTTTTTGGATTATTAAGTCATATCAGCAGAACTATTCGATGGAATTTACTGATTGAATCTCTTGGCAAAAAACCCAGAACTGTAAACACTTTTCTGGCTGTAATGATCGGATATTTCGCAAACTTATTTCTTCCTCGGATGGGAGAAATATCAAGATGTGGCTTAATTAGCAAATACGAAGATATTTCCTTCTCTAAACTAGTCGGAACAGTTGTTTTAGAACGTGTTTTAGATATTATCATGTTATTGATATTTCTTCTCATTGCCTTATCAACCCAATTTTCTATCATTGCTGATTTCTTTACTCAAAATCCGCGTGTAAGCGAAAACCTATCAAACGTTTTTGCTTCTTCCTATACTCTTTATTTCATCATTTCAGTTTCCTTAATTATCTGGATACTCAGAAAGAAATTTAGAGACACAATTGTATTTAAAAAAATCGACGCAACACTAAAAAACTTCGCCGATGGATTTAGAGCAATTAAAAAGCTTGAAAACAAATGGGCCTTTGTTTGGCATACTGTGTTCATATGGATCATGTATTACCTGATGACCTACATCTGTTTTTTCAGCTTTGGTTTTACCTCTAACCTTCCGGCAATTGCAGGACTAACGGTTTTCGTGATGGGAAGTTTTGGAATGGTTGCACCTGTTCAAGGTGGAATTGGAGCTTGGCATTTTATGGTAATCGGAACCTTATTGGTATACCTTCCTGAAGTTGCAAACATTGAAACAATGTCGAAAAGTTTCGCATTAGTAGTTCATGGCGCACAAACAGGAATGATTCTCATATTAGGTGCACTTTCAATAATTGCACTTCCAATTGCCAACAGAAAATACACAAAACCAGCTAAGGCTTAAGATTGTTATGAGTATCGAATTTAAAATAATAGAGGTTTGCGATGCCCAAACAGTTAAGGAGTTCATTGAACTTCCCGTAAGACTTTACCAGAAGAAAAAAAACTGGATTCGCCCATTGGATTCTGACATTGAAAAAGTGTTTGATCCTAAGAAAAATAAAATGTTTGAACATGGAGAATGCACCAGATGGATTCTTCAAGATAAAAACAAACAAACCATTGGACGTATTGCAGCCTTTATTGATCACAAATCAAAAGATGTAAACGAACAGCCTACTGGTGGGTTAGGATTTTTTGAATGCATTAACGATAAAAAAGCGGCATATCTACTCTTCGATACCTGCAAGCAATGGCTCGAGAAGAAAAATATTGAGGCAATGGATGGACCAATCAACTTTGGAGAGCGACACCAATGGTGGGGACTTCATGTTGATGGTGATCACAAGCCTTTGTATTGCATGCCATACCACCTTGATTATTATCAAGAGTTTTTTGAATCGTATGGTTTTCAAATCTATTTTAAACAATACACCTATCGTGCTAAATTTGAAATAGAAAGTTTAAGCGAAATTATTCAGTGGAAAGCAAATCGTCTTTTAAACAACCCAGATTACAAGGTTGTTCATTTCAACAAAAATAATTCGGACAAGCTAGTTAAAGATTTTGTGCAAATTTACAACGAAGCTTGGGTTAAGGAAATTCCAGGTATCGAAGGCATAACAATCGAACAAACCAAAGAGCTCTTCGATTCTTTAAAGCCAATTATGCATGAACAGCTAATGTGGTTTGCTTACTATAAAGAACAAGCAATTGGTTTTTTCATCATGTTACCAGACTTAAATGAGCTATTACAACATCTGAATGGGAAAATGAATTTATACGCTAAAATGCGCTTCTTATACTACAAACACATTCAGAAAAATAAAAATGCAATTGGTTTAATTTTCGGTGTTGTTCCTGAATTTCAAAAAAGAGGAATTGAGGCAGCCATGATTTATGAATTTTCAAAATCTGGCAGAAAGGCAAGTTTTCCATTCTTGAACCTAGAAATGAACTGGATTGGTGATTTCAACCCTAGAATGAGCCATTTAATGGAACACGTTGGAGCCAAAATATACAAAACTCATCACACCTATCGTAAACTTTTCGATGATACCAAAGAGTTCAAACGCTCTGTAATTATAAAATAACAAAGGCTACTCAAATGAGTAGCCTTTGTTATTTATATGATCTGATTAATCTACAATCCATTTTCTGAATGATACAAAATCCGCATCAAACGAATATCTCCTTCAGTATAGTCTTCCTCTCCTAATTCATCGAGAGCTTCTTCAATACTATCTGTTTCAGCCTCATCGAAATATTCCAAAATTTCATCCTGACGATCCTCGTCTATTTTTTCTTCGACATAATACTCTAAACTCAACTTAGTACCAGAATAAACAATTGCCTCCATCTCTCTTAACAGATCAGAAAATTCCATTCCTTTTGCTTCGGCAATGTCTTCCAAATCCATCTTTCGATCGATACTCTGGATGATATAAACCTTAAATTTTGACTTATCAACAACAGAACGAACTACCATATCCTGAGGCCTTTCAATTCCATTTTCTTCAACATGCTTCCCAATTAGGCTCACAAAATCTTTTCCAAATCGCTTAGCCTTCCCTGCTCCTACACCCTGAATATGGGATAATTCCTCAATATTTATTGGGTAATGAATCGCCATTTCCTCCAAAGATGGATCTTGAAAAACCACATATGGTGGCACCTCCTTTGTCTTAGCTACTTTTCTTCTCAAATCTTTCAACATTGAAAGCAATGCATCATCAACAGCAGCAGTTCCTGCAGCTTTAGTGGCCTCTGTGTCAATTCCATTAAAGTCATGATCATCAGTAAGCATAAAAGGAACTGGATTAGCTAAGAAATTATGTCCTTCTTTTTTAATCTTGATAACGCCGTATTGTTCAATGTCTTTTTCAATGAACATGTTGATTAATGCACGGCGGAAAACCATATTCCAAAAGTGCTGATCTTTATCTTTTCCACAACCAAAAATTTCTAAATCGTCATGTTTGTACGATTTGGTTGAAGAGTTTGATTCACCAGTGAGAATATTGACAAGGTGATCTATCTTGAATCGTTCTTTTACTGTTTTTACAACATTGAGAGCTTTAACAACATATTCTTCACCCTGGAATTCTTTTTTAGGATGTAGGCAATTATCACAACTTCCACAATTTTCTTCCGAATGTGTTTCACCAAAGTAGTGAAGTAGGACGGTACGTCTACAAACTGCAGATTCGGCATACGAAACAGTTTCTAAAAGAAGCTGCTTCCCAATTTCTTGCTCAGCAATAGGTTTGCCTTGCATGAATTTTTCAAGTTTCTGAATATCTTTATAACTATAGAAAGTAAGGCAATGTCCTTCGCCACCATCTCTTCCGGCACGTCCGGTTTCCTGATAATAACCTTCCAAACTTTTAGGAATGTCGTAGTGTATCACAAAGCGCACATCGGGCTTATCAATTCCCATTCCAAATGCGATTGTGGCGACTACAACATCGATATCTTCCATTAGGAATTTGTCCTGATTACCAGATCGGGTTGCAGAATCCATACCTGCATGATAAGGAACTGCATTAATACCATTAACCTGTAAAGTTTCGGCAAGTTCTTCAACTTTCTTTCTGCTTAGACAGTAAATGATACCTGATTTACCTGTATTAGCACGAATGAATTTTATAATTTCTTTGGTGGCATTTACCTTAGGAAGTACTTCGTAGTATAAATTTGGCCTATTAAATGATGATTTAAAAACCAAGGCATCTAACATTCCTAAATTCTTTTGGATGTCGTGCTGAACTTTTGGAGTTGCAGTTGCAGTTAATGCGATTATTGGAGCTTTCCCAATTTCCTCAACTATAGGTCTGATTTTACGATATTCTGGACGAAAATCGTGTCCCCATTCAGAGATACAGTGAGCTTCGTCAACAGCGTAAAAAGATATCTTAATATTTTTAAGAAATTCTATATTACTCTCTTTGGTAAGAGATTCTGGTGCAACGTATAGAAGTTTGGTTCGGCCTTCAATTACATCCTCCTTTACCTTTAGTGTGGCAGATTTCGAAAGTGATGAGTTCATAAAGTGGGCAACTCCATCATCTTCCCCAAAATTTCTCATAGCATCAACCTGGTTTTTCATCAAGGCAATTAGTGGGGAGATAATAATGGCTGTTCCTTCCAGCATCATGGCTGGTAGTTGGTAACAAAGTGATTTGCCACCACCTGTAGGCATTAGTACAAACGTGTCGTTACCACTTAAGATATTTTGAATTACTGGTTCTTGATTTCCCTTAAAATTCTCGAATCCAAAATACTTCTTTAAATTAGTTGATAATTCAAAGTTCTGTCCCATACTTACTATTGATATGCTTTTTCCCAAAAATATATGCGGTCGGCTAAATTAATATTTTATTACCAACCTAAAATTTTAAATGGTAATATTTACATCACCATTCATTCCCGTATTACAAATTTCGATACTTTTGTATTTTAAATTTAGATAAACATTTGAAGAAAACAAAACCTTGAAATCTTTTAACAGCTTTTAACTGAGAATTAAAGATTGATTTGTCGGACTTTGTTTAGCTTTGTGCAGACCATAAAATTCAAAAGATTTGGAGCCTACATACAATATTAAAGAAATTGCGATTAAAACGATTGCAGAAGAGGAAAAAACCATTAGTCAACTTAAAAAGTATATTGATGGAGATTTCGTCAACACAGTAGAATTAATTCTAGAAAGTAAGGGGCGTGTTGTAGTTACAGGAATTGGTAAAAGTGCCAATATTGCAACTAAAATTGTTGCTACTCTAAATTCTACAGGTACACCTTCTATGTTTATGCATGCGGCAGATGCAATTCACGGAGATTTAGGTATGATTATGCCTGATGATATTATTATTTGTATTTCGAAAAGTGGGAATACACCAGAAATTAAGGTTTTGGCACCACTAATTAAGAATGTAGGTAATACATTAGTTGGAATGGTTGCTGGTTTAGATTCTTTCCTTGCAAAACAATCAGATTACGTTCTAAAGGCTGTCGCTGACAAAGAGGCTTGTCCAAACAATTTGGCTCCTACTAATTCAACAACTGCGCAGTTAGTTATAGGCGATGCATTAGCAGTATCATTACTTGAAATGCGTCAGTTCACATCTCAAGATTTTGCTAAATTTCACCCAGGAGGAGCTTTAGGAAAGAAACTGTATTTGCGTGTTAGTGATCTTTATGGAAAAGATCTTCCGCCAAAAGTATCTGAACAGGAAACTATTCGCCCAATAATTCTAGAAATATCTTCTAAAAGAATGGGAGCTACTGCTGTGGTTAACGAAAACAATAAGTTAATTGGAATTATTACAGATGGTGACCTTCGTAGAATGTTGGAACAAAATAAGGATGTAAGTCATCTTCTTGCAAAAGATATCATGAGTAAAAATCCAAAAACAATTGATTCCGATGCGCTGGCTATCAATGCCTTTCATCTAATGGAAAGCAACAACATTACTCAACTTGCGGTTATTCAAGATGAAAAATATGTTGGAATGGTGCACTTACATGATATTTTGAAAGAAGGAATTGTTTAACTTAGCTACTTCGCAAAACAATACATATGTCAGATAAAGAGGAAGTAAAAGAAGAAGATGGGATGAGTTTCCTAGAACACTTAGAGGAACTCAGATGGCACTTAATGCGCTCGGTTATAGCAGTTATGGCTTTTGCAGTCGTAGCTTTTATTTTTTATGATTTCATTTTCAATGTTCTTATTCTAGCTCCAAAAAACCCAGAGTTTTTCACCAATAGAATGTTCTCTTTACTATCTGACTATACAGGTGTTGAATCATTAAAGATTAATACGAAGCCATTTCAAGTCATTAATATAAATATGGCTGGTCAATTTGCAACTCACATTACTGTTTCATTGGTGATTGGATTGATTGCTGGCTTCCCATATCTGTTTTTTGAGTTCTGGAGATTTGTAAAACCAGCATTATATAAAAAAGAGCAAAAACATGCGAGAGGTTCTATCTTTTACACAAGTTTCTTATTCGCATTGGGAGTTGCTTTTGGTTATTATGTGATTACACCTTTATCTGTACATTTTCTAGGTTCATATAATGTCTCTTCTCAGGTTATGAATCAGATTAACTTGAATTCGTACATTTCTACAGTGACTTCTATAGTGTTAGCAAGTGGAATTATTTTTGAGTTGCCTATTCTAATCTTTTTCTTGAGTAAAATAGGTCTGGTGAGCCCGGAATTCTTAAGAAAATATAGAAAGCATTCTATTGTGTTAATATTAATACTCTCGGCTATTATTACACCTCCTGATATTTTCTCTCAGGTATTGGTATGCTTACCATTAATGTTGCTTTATGAAATTGGAATTAAAATCTCTAAAAACGTTCAGAAGAAACAACAAGCAGCCTTTGAATAAATAACTACTCTATTTATTTGTATTTTTCATTTAACTAATGCCTGAACTATACCTATAGCTCTGGCAATTACGATTATTTATATATGATGAAGATTTTAAAAACAGGGTTTCTGTTATTAACGATATTGGTATTTTCTGGATTTAGCCAAGTAGTATTGGCACAATCAACGAAAATTCGTGGTCGAATTATCGATTCAGAAACAAAGCAACCGCTTCCTTTTGTAAATATTGCATTTAAAGGAACTACCATTGGAACAACAACTGATTTTGATGGGAATTATTTTTTAGAAACCCGAACACCAACCGATTCGTTATTTGTTTCTTTTGTTGGTTATAAAGAGCGAGTTTATAAAATTCAGAAGGGAATTTTTCAAACCCTAAATATAGAGTTGCATTCGGAGACAGTTGCTCTTAATGAAATTAAAGTGGTTCCTGGTGAAAATCCAGCGCATATACTTTTACGTAAAATAATCGCACGTAAAAAAAAGAATAACCCTGCTCGTTTAGAATCGTATCAATACGAAACCTACACGAAAATGGAAATGGATTTGAATAATATTGGAGATGATTTTAAGAACAAAAAAATCATGCGTCAATTCCAATTCGTTTTTGATTATGTCGATACATCTGTTGTGACCGGAAAGTCATACCTTCCAGTTTTTATTACTGAATCTTTATCGGATTATTATTATAGAAAAAGTCCTAAGCTTGAACGAGAAGTTATTAAAGCATCTCAAATGTCAGGAGTAGAGGATAATGCAAGTTTAGCTCAGTTTACAGGACAGTTACATCAGAATATTAATATTTACGACAATTTCATCGATCTTTTTAATAAGGGCTTTGTGAGTCCCATTGCTGATGGAGGATTGAGTTATTATAAGTATTATTTGACGGATAGTGCCTATCGCGATGGCAATTGGTCTTACCACATGTCATTCAAGCCTAAAAGGAAATTGGATCCTTGTTTTGTAGGTGATTTCTGGGTGGCTGATACAACCTTCGCTATTGATAATATGAAAATGCGTATCACCAAAGATGTTAATCTGAATTGGGTAACCGATTTGGTGAGTACCAATGAATTTCAAAAGGTAAATGACTCGACTTGGTTCTTGAAAAAACAGGATTTGTTTGTTGATTTCATGTTGACTAATAGGGATTCTACAAATCAAATGGGATTCTTTGGACGAAAATCGATTTCATATCGCGATGTAAAATCAATCCTCCAATTAAAGAAGAAATTGTAAAACTCGATAACAATGTGATTGTTAAAGAAACCGCACTTTCGCAATCTAAAGAATATTGGGATAATGCTCGCCCATTTAAACTTTCGGAACGTGAATCAGGAATTTATTCTATGGTTGATTCTATTCAAAATGTTCCATTGTATCGAAATATCGTTGATGTGATACAAACTTTCGTGACCGGATATTATACAAAAGGTATGTTCGAATATGGGCCTTATTATAAGTTGTACTCATTTAACGAGATTGAAGGAAATCGTTTTATGTTCGGAGGAAGAACATCCAATGATTTCAGTACGAAGGTGATGTATAATGCACATCTTGCCTATGGTGATAAAGACAATCGTTTTAAGTATGGTCTGGGCTTTTTGTACATGATAGACAAATTGCCTCGCGAGAGTTTTGGTATGCAATGGAGACATGACATACATCAACTTGGAAAGAGCCCCAATGCCTTTACTGAAGGTAATATTTTGGCTTCTTTATTGAAACGAAATCCTAATAATAAACTGACGATGATGAATCAGTTTGAAGCACATTACGAAAAGGAGTGGTTTCAGGGATTCATGAATACATTAAAATTTCGTTACCGAGATATTAGTCCAACTAAATTTGTCCCTTTTGGTAACACATTAGCTAACGGAGCGGCTCCAATATCTGGAATTACTTCTACCGAACTAGAATTAAGAACGCGATTTACCCAAAATGAAAAAATGGTAATGGGAGAATTCGAAAGAGTGCATTTAGGTGGCCCCTTCCCTATTTTTAACCTTTACCTTACCATGGGAATGAAAGATGCGCTTGGCGCTGATAACGAATATTACAAAGTAGATCTTAGTATTGAGCATACTGTTGAAATTCCACCTATAGGTAATTTTTACTATTTACTTAATGCTGGAAAACTATTTGGGAAAGTTCCATATCCACTGCTTCATTTACACGAAGGGAATGAGACCTATGCATTCGACCCGTATGCTTTCAATATGATGAACTATTTTGAGTTTGCCAGTGATCAGTATGTTAGTCTTTCCCTGGAACACCATTTTCATGGTTTTATTATGAATAGAATTCCCTTGTTTAGGAAACTAAAATGGAGAACTGTTATTTCTGGAAAAGGTTTAATTGGTAGCTTAAGTGATAAAAACAATGGAGCTCTTGCCGACTCTGATGCCAAAATGCTATTCCCACAAGGCTTATCAGATGTAAAGGATCCTTATTTTGAGGCGAGTGTGGGCATTGAAAATATCTTCAAGTTTTTCCGTGTAGATGCCATGTGGCGACTGAATCACTTGGATCCAAACCCAAATCAGGACTTTGAAGAATTTGGCATTCGTGCGATGTTCCAATTTACTTTTTAACAAAATTTACAATTTATTGAGATCACTAGGATTAGTGCACAGCACTTTATTCTCATAGATCTTTTTTATATTTGCACCATTCCGATCGTTAAACATATTGAATCACGATGATTTTAAGAGCTGAAAATTTAGTAAAGAAATACAAAAGCCGTACTGTAGTAAAAGGAGTTTCGGTAGAAGTAAAACAAGGGGAGATTGTTGGACTACTTGGACCTAATGGTGCTGGAAAAACAACATCTTTTTACATGATAGTTGGATTGATTCAACCTAATGGAGGTCGAATCTATCTTGATGAAAGAGAAATAACAAAGGAACCAGTATATAAACGAGCTCAAATGGGAGTTGGTTATTTAGCTCAGGAAGCTTCTGTCTTTCGTAAGTTAAGTGTTGAGGACAACATTAAAGCGGTTCTTCAAATGTCTGATTTTACAAAAGAATATCAGGAGCAACGTCTTGAAGAAATGTTGGATGAATTCAGTCTTCAAAAAATTCGTAAGAGTTTAGGAATACAACTCTCCGGTGGTGAGCGTAGAAGAACAGAGATTGCAAGAGCCTTATCAATTAAACCAAAATTTATTCTTTTGGATGAGCCATTTGCCGGAGTAGACCCAATTGCTGTAGAAGACATTCAGGATATTGTTCGTAAACTGAAAGATAAGAATATTGGAATTCTAATAACCGACCACAATGTACAAGAAACGCTTTCAATTACTGAAAGAGCCTATTTATTGTTCGAAGGGAATATCCTGAAATCGGGTACGGCAGAAGAGTTAGCCGCTGACGAAGATGTGCGTAGAGTATACTTGGGAAAGAATTTTGAGCTTAGAAAGCCAGTAAAATAAAGCTTTAGCGCAATCAATAAATTAATTCAAAAACGGAATTAATGTGCGGGATTTATCATTCTTAAAAAAAACTTCTGTTTTTTTCAAATTTACTATTGCACAAATAAAAAAAGACGTTTATATTTGCACCGCAATTAACCCGCGGATGTGGCGTAATTGGTAGCCGCGCTAGACTTAGGATCTAGTGCCGAGAGGCGTGGGGGTTCGAGTCCCTTCATCCGCACTACAGAAAAATAACCTTAAACCGCCCTGCTGAAGATGTACAACATCATGCTTGTGGCGGTTTTTTGCAATTTTAAAGGTTTTATCATTCTAATAGCTGAAAAATGAATATCACAAGAACCAACACTGATGATTTGAATGCTGTAATTAAATTACAGTTAGTAAAGGAAGATTATGCGAGTCAAGTTGACTCTGTGCTTAAGGACCATCGTAGAAAAGCTAGTATTGATGGCTTCCGTCCTGGTAAAGTGCCAATGGGTTTGATTAAAAAAATGTATGGTACTCCTGTTTTAGCTGATGAAGTAAATAAAATTCTTGGTCAAGAGCTATACAAGTATATCGAAGAAAATAAGTTGGATATCTTAGGTGAGCCTCTTCCAAACGAGACTGAGCAAAAGAGCATCAACTGGGAGAAAGATACAGAGTTCGAATTTGTATTCGACATTGCTATGGCTCCTGAGTACACTCTAAACCTAAGTAAGAGAGATAAAATCAACTTCTTTAAAATTGCTGTTGATGAGAAAATGATTCAGAATGGTGTAGATATGCACGCTCGTCGTTTTGGTTCTAACAACGAAGCTGAAGTTGTAGAAGATAAAGAAATCCTTAAAGGTAACTTTGCTCAACTTGACGCTGAAGGTAATGTTGTTGAAGGTGGTATCGCAAGTGAAGATGTAGCTATTTCATTGGAATATATGAAAGACGAAGAGTCTAAAGCTAAGTTCGTAGGTGCTAACGTAAACCAGATTATTACTTTCAATCCTGCTAAGGCATTCCCTAACAGAACTGATTTAGCTTCT
The DNA here is from genome assembly GCF_029029525.1 of Labilibaculum sp. DW002. NCBI lineage: Bacteria > Pseudomonadati > Bacteroidota > Bacteroidia > Marinilabiliales > Marinifilaceae > Paralabilibaculum > Paralabilibaculum antarcticum. The sequence goes on from NZ_JAKJSC010000001.1 coordinate 2,508,599, forward strand.
ATGCTAAACATCTCTAAAGAAGAAGCTGAAGTTTTAGATGCAGACTTCCAATTTACAATTACAGAAGTTAACAAATTTGTTAACGCTGAAATGAATCAGGAGTTATTCGATAAGGTATTTGGTGAAGGAAAAGTTGCTAACGAAGAAGAATTCAAAAACCAAATTAAAGCTGATATCGAAGCTCAATTGGTTAATGATAGCGATTACAAATTCCTTATCGATGCAAAAGAGAAATTAGTTAAGAAAGCTAAGATTGAATTGCCAGTAGAGTTCTTGAAACGTTGGATTATTGCAACTAACAAAGAAATGACTGCTGAGCAAGTTGAGAAAGATTTCGAAAACTACTCAGATGATATTAGATGGCAGTTGATTAAAGATAGGTTAGTAAAAGATAACGACCTTAAAGTTGAAGAAGAAGAGGTTGTAGAATTTGCTAAGAAACAAGCTTTAATGCAATTTCAGCAGTATGGTATGATGGAAGTGCCAGAAGAGTACTTGACTAACTATGCTAAGCAAATGTTAGAAAATAAAGACGAGGCTAGAAAAATCTGGGATCGTAAGTTAGATGATAAAGTTGCTGATTACCTTAAGAACACAATTAAGGTTGAAGACAAGGAGATTTCTACTGAAGAATTCAACAAAATGTTTGAATAAGTCGGTATACCGAAATAATACATTAAACCACGCTTTGTATAAAGCGTGGTTTTCTTTTTGAATTAAACTATTGATTTTGTTAAGCCATTCTTTTCAAATGGAGAAAATTTGACTAATTTAGGTCTACGAAATATAAAATCATATCACTATGATACCACAAGACGAATTTAAAAAGTTTGCGACTAAGCATAGAGGCATTAGTAGCCTGACATTAGATAAATATACTTCTATTGCGAATTCATATATTTCTCCTACAATTATCGAGGAACGTCAGTTGAATATTGCATCAATGGATGTATTTTCTCGTTTGATGATGGATAGAATCATCTTTTTGGGTGTGCCTATTGATGATTATGTAGCAAATATTATCATGGCTCAGCTTTTATTTCTTGAGTCTACTGATCCGTCAAAGGATATTCAGATTTATTTTAACACCCCAGGTGGATCTGTTCACGCTGGCTTAGGAATTTATGATACTATGCAGTATATCAATTGCGATATTGCAACAATCTGTACGGGTATGGCTGCATCAATGGGTGCGGTATTATTGACTGCTGGAGAAAAAGGAAAGCGTTCTGCCTTGAAACATTCACGAGTAATGATTCATCAACCAATGGGAGGAGCACAAGGTCAGGCATCTGATATTGAAATTACTGCTCGCGAGATTATGAAGTTGAAGAAAGAGCTTTATACGATTATCTCTGATCATTCAGGTATGCCTTTCGAAACGGTTGAGAAGAATTCTGATCGTGATTATTGGATGACAGCTCAGGAAGCTAAAGAATATGGTATGATTGACGAAGTTTTGTTGAGAGAACCTAAAAAGTAAGACTTATAGAGTCATAAAAAATTGAGAAATGCAGAGTTAAGCTTAAAATGCTTAACTTTGCATTTCTAGTGTTATAAAATAAGAATCATGGATAAATGTTCATTTTGTGGGCGAGATAAAAAAGATACCAATCTTTTAATTGCGGGGATCAGTGGTCATATTTGTGATAGTTGTATTGATCAGGCTCATGATATCATCAAAGAAGAATCTAAGGTTAATTCAGATCTTAATCTGAATGAGCTTCAATTGTTGAAACCAACCGAGATTAAAACATTTCTTGATCAGTATGTAATTGGGCAGGATGCAGCTAAGAAATACCTTTCGGTAGCCGTATATAACCATTATAAAAGATTACTTCAGGAAGATGATGAGGAGGAGATTGAGATTGAAAAATCGAATATTATTCTTGTTGGAGAAACTGGTACAGGTAAGACACTTTTGGCAAGAACAATTGCTAAAATGCTTCACGTTCCATTCACTATTGTTGATGCAACAGTATTAACAGAGGCTGGTTATGTTGGTGAAGATATTGAATCAATTTTAACGCGTTTATTGCAGGCTTCTGATTACGATGTAGAGGCGGCGGAAAAAGGAATTGTATTTATCGATGAGATTGATAAGATTGCACGTAAGAGTGATAATCCATCAATCACACGTGATGTTTCAGGGGAAGGAGTTCAACAAGGTCTATTGAAATTACTTGAGGGATCTATTATTAACGTGCCACCACAAGGAGGTCGTAAGCATCCTGACCAGAAGATGATTCCAGTGAATACTAAAAATGTACTTTTCATTTGTGGAGGTGCTTTTGATGGGATTCAGCGTAAAATTGCTCAACGTTTGAATACAGCAGTTGTTGGTTTTAATGCAAGTAAAGAGGCAGAAAAAGTAGATCAAGAGAATTTCTTGCAATATATTGCGCCTCAGGATTTGAAATCATTTGGTTTAATTCCTGAAATCATAGGTCGTCTGCCCGTATTGACTTATTTGGAGCCGTTGGATAGAGAGGCATTGAGAAATATTCTTACAGAGCCTAAGAATTCTATTATTAAGCAATACAATAAGTTGTTTAGTATTGATGATATCGAATTGACTTTCGACGAATCTGCTTTGGAGTATATTGTTGATAAAGCTGTTGAGTATAAGCTTGGAGCTCGTGGTTTGCGTTCTATTTGTGAAGCAATTATGATGGATGCTATGTTTGAATTGCCAACTAGTGACGAAAAGAAAATATCCGTAGGTAGAAAATACGCAAGTGAAAAACTTGAAAAAATAAACCTCAAGCGTTTAAAAGTCGCATAGAAAAGGCCGGATAATATCCGGCCTTTTTCTTTATAATGCTATTGTAATATTTTTTCCTGAAACCCTTAATGTTGCATTGGTATCACAATCACTGTCTGGGTCACCATAGTCGATTGTTCCATCTCCTAAATCAACAATTGAAAAATCAGCATCACCTCCATTTATATTCTTGCAAGAGTAGTCATAGGTTAAAACGTCTACACTTTCCAAATTAAAGAACATTCCATCGGGTGTTCCGCCTGAAAGAGTTGATGTAAATTCAAAAATATCATCTGTATAGGTAGTATTGTCATCATTCTCAATTAGAGTATATTCATTAATTACGGATGAGATTGGAAAAATATAGGTAATCTCATCGCTACCCAATATGGAGAAATTAGCATTTTTCACGTCTAATAAAAAATCACTCCCACTAACAATAGTAGTTGATTCAAATTCAATTGTACCTGTAATATCATAACTCGAAGAAGAAAAATCTCTTAAACGAATATCAAATTTACTTAACGCTTCATTTTTAGGATCGACAACTATCTTTCCTTGAAAACTAGCACCGTTAGAAACACAACTAGTAGTTCCATAATCCAATACAATTGAATCCAAAACTGAAGTTGATGCATCTCTGTATACTAATGCATCAAGACAATCACTTACATTCACTTTAATTGTATCTTCTTCAAAATTCAAATTATGCATCGCAATACCATTAACTTCCATAGCTAAATCGTTAACGATATTGTGAATTTGTATTGCAATTTGTGCAGGCACAGTAAATACATCCAAAACCTCTGGCTCCGGATCGGATCCGGTAGAACAGGAATTCCCAGATAATAGGACGAGGCTTAAAAATAAACCTGCAAGAATTTTATTCATAACTAAACTATTTTCTTTTGTAATCAATAAATGAATAAGCATATTCATTCTTCTCATCGGGCATACAATCTTCTCTACTTACCGATTCCCATTCTTGAAAATTTACAACTGGAAAAAAAGTATCCCCTTCGAAATCTTTGTGAACTTTTGTATAATAAAGCTTATCGGCCTTAGACAATGCTTCCTTGTAAATTGTACCACCACCAATAATGAAAACCTCTTCTTGATCTGCAGCTTTCTCAATGGCTTCTTCTAGCGAATTAACTACAATACAACCCTCAGCTTTATAATCAGCTTGACGGGTGATAATGATAGATGTACGATTAGGTAGTGGTTTTCCTATTGAATCGAAAGTTTTACGACCCATAATAATATGGTGACCTGTAGTCAAAGCCTTGAATCGTTTTAAGTCGGCAGATAAACGCCAAATCAGTTGATTATCTTTCCCAATAACATTGTTTTGAGAGGCTGCAACGATGATAGATAGTTTCATATTTCAATAATTATAAATGATAAATTATTAATTATGAATTAGAAGTACAAAATTGTACTGCTAATCATGAATAACTAATAATTCCTAATTATTTTTTAAATGGCAATAGCTCCTTTAATATGGGGATGCGGATCGTAGTTTTCCAGGCTGAAATCCTCATATTTGAAATCGAATATGCTTTTCACATCAGGATTGATTTTCATTTGAGGTAGCTTTTTAGGTTCACGTGTCAATTGTAAATCAACTTGTTCAAGATGATTGTTGTAGATATGAGCATCGCCTAATGTATGAACAAAATCACCAGGCTCTAAATCACAAACCTGTGCAATCATCATTGTAAGCAAAGCGTATGATGCAATATTAAATGGGACACCCAAAAAGATGTCAGCACTTCGCTGGTAGAGCTGACATGATAGTTTACCATCTGCCACATAAAATTGGAATAAGGCATGACATGGAGGCAAAGCCATATTTTCAATATCAGCAACATTCCATGCACTTACAATTAAACGTCGCGAGTTCGGATTATTTTTAATATCATGTATCAATTGAGAAATTTGATCAACATGTTCGCCATTAGGTTTTGGCCAGGAACGCCATTGATAGCCGTAAACATGTCCTAAATCACCATTCTCATCAGCCCACTCATTCCAAATTCTTACTCCATTATCCTGAAGGTATTTTACGTTCGTATCGCCATTTAAAAACCAGAGTAATTCGTGAATAATCGATTTTAAATGAAGTTTTTTCGTAGTCAGTACAGGAAATCCTTTCGATAGGTCGAATCGCATCTGATGACCGAAAACACTTACTGTACCAGTGCCTGTACGGTCTTCTTTTTTATTCCCTTCTTCGAGAACTCTTTCTAATAAGTGAAGATATTGTTGCATAATTATGTGTCAAAATTTAATTTTTAAAGATACATCATTAGACAATAGTATCAAGATATCAGATAATGATTTTTTTTAGTCGCCTGATTTTTTTGAATTAAAGTTCAATCCTTTTTTCAAACCTCTCTCTAACCTACAGAGCCAAACAACTAAAACTCCTAACAAAAATCTAGGTATAATTAGCCATCCTAAAGGAGCACCAATTGCTGCAAACAGCAAAGGATCTTCCAATTGCGAATGCGAAACGGCTACATGATGATTTAATAAATCTGCATCTGATTTGGCCATTTGTCCCTTCTCTACCTGTTCAATCATTATTGCTGATCCATAAGCTAATCCTAAGGTATTTGCAACAATCCATGAGAAAGAAGTAGACTCTGGTAAGCCCATTACAACTTGCAAGGGAGCTAGAATCTTGGACATTAATTTAATTACACCAAAAACTTCCAAAATTCGCTGCAAAATCATTAATAAAGTAATCAAAACAACCACTTTTACGCTTAGCAAAATAGAAGACCAAGCCCAATCCATAAACATTACTTTAAAACTTTCATTTTGCACCAAAACTTGTGTTTGCGCATGAATTAGGTCTGTAGGCAAAGCCCAATTAAGAAAAACCCCAATCGCAAAACTTCCCAGCAAACGAACTAAAAGCATTCTAATGGCCGATGATCCTGTTTTTTTCAGCACAGCTGTCTCAACAATAAATCCATGAGAAACCAAACACATCGCGGCTAAAATAGTTACCACTCTTCCTTCCAGTTCCAAACTTGTTATAACGGCTATAGCGGTATAGATATTTGTAAAAATACTTGTGAGCAAAACAAAAGCCGACTCTCCTGGTAAGCCCATCAACTCAAATACTGGAGCTAAATAGCCCGAGATAACAGCTAAAACACCTGTATAATTCAGTAACAAAACTGCAAAAGAGACAGGAATCATAATACTCAAAAGCCATTTTGTTGTTGCAAATGCCTTTGGTATTGATTCTCGAACGGCTCCCATCAGTTTCGCTTTCGCTGATTGATTATTAGCATGTAAGGAATTTCCTTGAATCATTTTATTGGTCATATGTGAATTGCAAAAGTACTTTTTATCCTCAATTTATTCGCATGCAATTCCAATCCACTCTTTAAATTTATATTGATTTTTTATAGACTTAATTATATAGAATCGTTTCAGATCACTTTTAATTGTCATAAAAAGACATTCCTACTGTTTTATGAATCTATTTTTTTACTTAGTTTTGAGAGCTTTGATTTCAAAATGATTCTATTAATCCTATTTTGATCATTTCGATTCTACAAAAAACAATGCTACTGCAAGAACAACCAATAAGCTATTAAGACATATTAAATTACTAACCTATTTTTAAAACTACGTTATGGGTATAAAGAATCGTCTGACATTATTAAACTTCCTTCAGTTTTTTATCTGGGGAGCTTGGTTAATAACCATTGCAAACTACTGGTTTGGAAATAAAGGCTGGTCGCCACAAGAATTTGGAGCTGTTTTCTCAACATTGGGAATTTCATCTTTATTTATGCCAACATTAACAGGTATAATTGCGGACAGATGGATGAACGCAGAAAAGCTATATGGAATTCTTCATTTATTAGGAGGAGTTGCCATGTTATATCTACCTCAAATTGATGATCCAACACTTTTCATTACGGTAATTTTATTGGCTATGATATGCTACATGCCAACTATTGCTCTAATGAATTCAATTTCTTATACCATATTAAAAAATCAAAATTACGATGTAATTAAGGTATTCCCACCTATTAGAGTCTGGGGAACTATTGGTTTTATTGCAGCCATGTGGGTGACTAACCTAACTGGTTCAAAAGCAACACATCACCAGTTTTACATTGCTGCAATCGCTGCAGCTGTTCTAGCGGTATACTCCTTTACAATGCCGCAATGTAAACCTCAGAATACAACCATAAGTGGTGCTTCCTTAACCGAAACATTAGGTTTAAATGCATTTAAGCTGTTTAAGAACTATAAGATGGCTCTTTTCTTCATTTTCTCAATGTTTTTAGGAGCGGCATTGCAACTAACAAACATGTATGGTGACAGATTCCTATCTGAATTTGAGAAAGTTCCGCAATATGCAGATTCTTTTGTTGTAAAATACTCAACAATTATCATGTCCATTTCTCAAATTTCTGAAACACTATTCATTCTGGCTATTCCTTTCTTTTTAAAGAGGTTTGGGATCAAAAAAGTGATGATCATCAGTATGATTGCATGGGTATTGCGATTCGCACTATTTGCTTACGGCGATCCATCAGGGGGACTTTGGATGATTATACTTTCATGTATTATTTACGGAATGGCTTTTGACTTTTTCAATATTTCAGGCTCACTTTTCGTAGAAACACAGTGTGATTCAAATATCAGATCAAGTGCGCAAGGACTATTTATGATGATGACCAATGGTTTTGGTGCTATTCTGGGCTCATGGCTAAGTGGAATTATTATTGGAGCATTCTTCACTAGTGATTCAGGAGATTTTATCTGGATGGATATTTGGAACACTTTTGCAGCATACTCATTGGTAATAGCAATTTTCTTTGCCATTCTATTCAAGCATAAGCACGATCCTAAAGAACTGGTTGATATAAAACACTAGATTATAGATACAAAAAACGGCAAGCTTAAAGCTTGCCGTTTTTTTATGATGTTATCTTGTATATCATTAACTTTTCTCTCCTCTTCTTCCAATTTCATCCCTTAATAATGATGCCTTCTCGTAATCTTCATCCTTAATGGCATCATCTAACATCCCAGTAAGTTGAGCTAAGGAATAATCAGAAAATTGATTTCCCGCAGAAGTTGATGGCATCACTGATTCTGATTCTTTTGGTGCTGCAATTGATGGCTCTTGTGATTCACCTTCAATACTTAATACAATTCCCGCCTTCTCAATAATTTCATCGGTTGTGTAAATCGGGCACTTAAACCTTAAGGCAATAGCTACCGCATCTGATGTTCTTGAATCGATACGAATTCGATTAGCTCCCTTTTCACAAATCAATTCTGAATAAAAGATTCCCTCTTCAAGACGATAAATATTTACCTCTACTACATTTACAGTAAATGCTTCGGCAAAACTCTTAAACAAATCGTGTGTTAATGGTCTTGGTGGTGCTAACTCTTCTAACTGAATGGCAATAGATTGTGCTTCAACACCACCTATTATTATAGGAATTCTCCGATCTCCATCCTCTTCAGACAGCACCAGTGCATAGGCTCCTGTTTGAGTCTGACTGTATGACAATCCTAATACATTAAGCTTTATCTTACCCATAAAAACTCCTAAAATTAATCAGCTATCAATTTAACAAATATAAGAATTGTTTTAAAAATTAGTGAAGCCTAAATTTTCAAATTACCTCTTTGCATAAATAGAAAACTGATTTCCTTTAAATTAACAACTAAAATTTAGCAGGAAATCATTCATCTAATTTTTAAAAGTATTTTTTTTTATAAAAATAGCCCTCCTATATTGTGCTTAAAATGTTTTATATGAAGATACATATTAAAGCGAAACAAAGCCAAAACTATATAGGTAAAGTTTATTTTTATAGTTTATATTTGAAAAATATTTGGGTCAAAGAAATTAAAAAAATAAAAAAGAAGAGCAAACTGTTCATTTATAGACCTAAAACTTTGTTTATCAATTATTGTTTTCTATTTTTGCAGTCCGAAAACATTTCCCTTGGGGGTTCAAAAAGAGGTTGCTTTAAACGTATTAAAACACCCACCTTCAGGAATAAACCGAAAATTGTAGAATAATGTACGCAATTGTAGAAATCGCTGGTCAGCAATTCAAAGTTGAGAAAGACCAAAAGATTTTTGTTCACAGACTTCAAACTGAAGAAGGTGGACAAGTAGAATTCGCCAAAGTTCTTTTGTTAGACAAAGATGGTGAAGTTGTAGTTGGAGCTCCAGCTATTGAAGGTGCTAAAGTTAGCGCTAAAGTAATCTCTCATTTGAGAGCTGATAAGGTAAAAGTATTCAAGAAGAAAAGAAGAAAAGGATACAGAAAACTGAACGGTCACCGTCAGAACTTATCTCAGATTCAGATTGAAGAAATCGTAGCTTAATACTTAAAAATATCTAAAAATGGCACATAAAAAAGGAGCCGGTAGTTCACGAAACGGTAGAGAATCCGAAAGTAAGCGATTAGGCGTAAAAATTTATGGCGGACAAGTTGCCAAAGCAGGTAGCATTTTAGTACGTCAAAGAGGAACAACTCACAATCCAGGTGAGCACGTAGGTTGTGGTAAAGATCACACTTTATTTGCACTAGTTGCTGGAACAGTGGTATTCAAAAAGAAAAGAAACAACAAATCATACGTTTCTATTGAGCCTCTTGCTGAATAATTTATTTAGCATTAAAATATTTAAATCTCCTCTCTTTATTTCATGTAAAGACAGGAGATTTTTTTATTTTTACACCTTGAAGTTTTAGATATAATCATTTACAAAAGTTACCGATGCTAAGTCTTAAATACATACAGGAAAACAAAGAGGAAGCTATTGAAGCCCTTAAAATCAAGAATTTCGATGCGAAAGAAATCTTTGATAAAATCACTATTCTTGACGAAAAAAGAAAAGCAAACCAAATTAAGCTAGATGCTAATTCGGCTGAAATGAATAGCCTTTCAAAGGAAATTGGAATGCTATTTAAGTCAGGAAAAGCTGATGAAGCAAATGCTGCTAAAGCTAAAACCGGAGAGTTGAAAGAGTCCATTTCGGAATTAAACACTGAAATGACTGATGCTATTTCTCAATTGAACGACTTACTTCTTAAAATTCCTAATATTCCTCACCCTACAGTACCAGCAGGTAAAGGTGAAGAAGAAAATGTGATTGAAAGAACCGAAGGTGAAATGCCTAATTTGTATGAAGGCGCAATTCCTCACTGGGAATTAGCTAAAAAATACAATATCATCGATTTTGAATTAGGAAACAAAATCACGGGTGCAGGTTTTCCTCTATACCGTGGTAAGGGTGCAATTTTCCAGAGAGCTTTAATCAACTTTTTCCTTGATGAAAATCGTAAGGCCGGATACGAAGAAGTCATTCCTCCATTGATGGTAAATGAAGCTTCTGGATATGGTACAGGTCAGCTACCTGATAAGGATGGACAGATGTATCATGCAACTGAGGATAACTTATACTTGATTCCTACAGCTGAGGTTCCGGTTACGAACATCTACCGCGATGTTATTTTGAAAGCAGAAGATTTCCCTATCAAAAACACAGCTTACTCAGCTTGTTTCCGTCGCGAAGCAGGTTCATATGGTAAAGATGTTCGTGGATTGAATCGCCTTCATCAGTTTGACAAAGTAGAAATCGTTCAACTTCAGCATCCTGATAAATCTTACGAAGCTTTAGATACAATGGTGGCTCATGTTGAAAGCATTATCAAGAAATTGGAATTACCATACCGTTTACTACGTTTATGTGGCGGCGATACAAGTTTCACAGCAGCTTTAACTTTCGATTTCGAGGTTTTCTCTGCAGCTCAAGATAAGTGGCTAGAAGTAAGTTCTGTTTCTAACTTCGAATCGTACCAAGCTAATCGCTTAAAGCTTAGATTCAAAGAAAAGAATGAGAAGAAAACTCAATTGGCTCACACATTGAATGGTTCTGCTTTAGCTTTACCTAGAATGGTAGCTGCTTTATTGGAAAACAATCAGTGCGCTGAAGGAATTAGAATCCCTAAGGCATTGGTTCCATATACAGGATTTGACTTAATTGACTAAAGGATATTTACTTAATTTTGAAGCCCGGTTCTAAACAACCGGGCTTTTTTTATATTTTTGATTATTGTATCATTAAAAATCCTGCTTTGAAAAAATTCTTAATTAGCTTTCTGCTTCTTATCTCCTTCTTGGGATCAGAACATGCCTTTTCTCAAAATCGTATTCAAACCGATAGCCAATTGGCCTTTGGTTACTTCAGAGATAAGGAATATCAGCCAGCAGCTTCTTTGTTTTTTAATTTGCACAAAGCAACTCGCTCCAAAACTTATTTCAACTACTATATTGATTGCTTAATTCAATTGGAAAATTTTCAAGAGGCAGAAAAAGCAATTAAAAAGGAGATTAAGAAAAATCCGGACGACCGAAGTTTTTTAATTGCCTTGGGCTTTCTGTATAAAAAGGCTGGAGAAAATGAAAAACACCTAAACCAATACAACAAAGTACTGGATAAATTAATTCCGGTAAAAAGCCAAATTACAAGCATAGCAAATTCTTTTATCAGTAAACGAGAATATGATTATGCCATAAAAACTTATTTGAAAGGGCGCGAAATCCTTAAGCAGGATCACGTTTTTCATCTTGAATTGGCCAATGTATTTCTTTCGCAAAGAGATTTCGAGAAAATGGTTTCGGAATACCTATTGGCATTAACGATCGATCCAAACCTAAACAAACAAATTCAAAACCGACTTCAATCGGCCCTTTTGCAGGATATTAATTCAAGTCTTGATCCAATTCTAAAAAATCAACTCTTACAAAAAATCCAAACCCAATCTGACAATCTAGCTTTTAAAGAACTATTACTTTGGTATTTTATGCAGAAAAAGCAATTTAAAGCTGCCTTTACCCAAGCCAGATCCTTAGATTTATTGAAGAATGAAGATGGCACACGCTTACTAGCTTTAGCAAATGCAGCCAGAACTAATCACGATTATGAAACAGCCCTTAAGTGCTTTCAATTGGTGATTGATAAAGGTGAATCAGCACCCAAATACTTATCTGCTCAAATGGGCGATTTGGAAACCAGGTACCAAACTCTGGAAGAGCAAAATTCCTATTCTAAGGATGTTTGGATCGAATTATCAGAACGGTATCAAAAATTCTTTGAGACAGAAGCGAATTATTTAAAAGCAATATCTAGCGTAATTCAATATGCACATATCAATTCTTTCTATTTACTGAATCCTGATAAATCAATAGAATTATTAGAGAGAACATTGGCAAAAAAAGGAATTAATAGCTTGAATAAATCAAGGTTAAAATTAGAATTAGCAGACACAAAATTATTCGCAGATGATAAATGGGATGCGATTTTACTTTACTCCCAAATTGAAAAATCGAACAGAAACAATGAGCTTGGCTTCGATGCTAAATTTAAAAAGGCAAAGGTTTCCTATTATATGGGAGAAGTAATTTGGGCGAAAGCACAGCTTGATGCATTAAAAGGCAGTACTTCGAAATTAATTGCCAACGATGCCATTTCACTATCGCAATTGATAAGCGATAACACCACCTTGGACACGAGCTATACAGCAATAAAATTATATGCTGCTGCTGATTTTTTAATCTATCAACGCAAAGATTCTTTAGCCATTTTAAAATTTGAAGATCTTCTTAAAAATCACACAGGACATTCTCTTAGCGATGAAGCCTATTTTAAGCTCTACGAAATTTATTATAAGGCAAACAAAATGGATTTGGCCAATGAAGCTTTAGATGCCATTGTTAATGAACATCCATATGAATCCATAGCCGCAAAGGCCTTATTCGTTCAAGCTGAATTATTTGAAAAGCTGCAAAAGCCCGAAAAAGCAAAAGAAAACTACAAAACAATTGTAACTGAATATCCTGATAGTATTTTCTCGGTTGATGCAAGAAAACGACTAGAAGCCTTTAGAAAGTAATATTTAAGATATCTTTGCACAAAATAAAAAAACAACTAATGATAATATACAATACAAGCTTCTTGATTGAGGATACAATGGAAGAAAGTTTTTGTGAATGGATGAAAACTAAATTTATCCCTTTGCTAAAAGAAACAGGAACTTTCTCGTCGAGTTATTTTTGTAAAGTAATGGTTGCAACTGAAGATGGAGGATTGACCTTTTCTTTGCAATTACTTTTTAAGTCTCGAGAATTGTTCAACAAGTATCACACTAGCTTTGAACCTAAAACAAAAGCAGTTTTCGATGCCAAATTTCGAAATCAGGTAATGACTTTCTCATCTCTTTTAGAAGAGGTCTAAATCGAATATTTTGAAATTACAGAGCAAAGCATACATCTACGCCCTATCCGCAATTCTTTGCTGGTCGACAGTTGCTACAGCCTTTAAAATTGCTTTAGTAGGCATGGATTTCATGCATCTTCTGTTAATTTCATCTGCAGTCGCAATGCTTTTTTTGGGAAGCTTACTTTTGTTTTCTTCTCAATTAAAAAAAGCATTCTCTGGAACTAAAAAAGATTACTTACGATCGGCAAGTTTGGGTTTCCTAAATCCTTTTTTATACTATTTAGTGCTCCTAAAAGCTTACTCGATTATTCCAGCACAATTTGCTTTAAGTCTTAATTACATTTGGCCAATTACACTTGTCTTGCTTTCGATTCCTCTTCTGAAACAGCGAATTGGGTATAAAAGTATTTTATGCATTTTACTAAGCTTTTCCGGTGTTCTTGTAATTGCAAACAAAGGGTCTTTTACATCGATAGAAACACCAAATAACCTAGGTGTTTTACTGGCTTTAGTTAGCTCCATTTTTTGGGCTCTCTATTGGATCTTTAATGTTCGTGATCAGCGAGAGGAAAAAGAAAAGCTTTTTCTTAATTTCGTTTTTGGATTTGGATACACTCTATTATTCATTTCTTTTTTTGGTGAATTTCAACTTCCAAACACGAAGAGCATTCTTGCTACAATTTACATTGGATTGGTAGAGTGTGGCTTGGCTTATCTTTTTTGGCTTAAAGCTATGAAGAGTACAAGTTCCACTGATAAAATAAGTAATCTGGTATTTTTAAGCCCATTTATTTCCATGTTCTTTCTTTATCTGATTATCGGAGAATCTATCTATATTAGTACTCTTGTGGGACTGGGTTTAATAATCTTGGGAATTGTTCTACAAAAATTCGTAAAAAAAGCCAATTCAATTGAGTAACGACAGAATTATAATGGGCATTGACCCAGGGACCAATTTAATGGGTTACGGACTCATAAGAGTTGTTGATAAAAAACCACAAATCTTAGTTTCTGGAGTCGTAGACATGAAAAAAATCACGGACCCATATATTAAGCTTCAAAAAATATTCCAGCGAACTTTGCAGGTTATCGATGAATACCATCCTGATGAACTGGCTATTGAGTCACAGTTTTTCGGCAAAAATGTACAATCAATGTTGAAATTGGGAAGAGCTCAGGGGGTTGCAATATCTGCTGCCCTGCATCGCAACATTCCTATTTTTGAGTATGCTCCAAAAAAAATAAAATTGGCGATTACAGGTACTGGACTTGCCTCAAAGGAACAAATGGCAACCATTCTTCAGCGATTTTTTAAGATGAAAGATTTTCCGCAAAACTCAGATGAAACGGATGCCATCGCAATAGCCATGTGTCACTTCTTTCAAGGGAATAATCCTTTGGCAAAAGCAAAACCAACTTCTTGGGCCGACTTTGCGAAAAAAAATCCAGACAGAATAAAGAAATAAGCATAAAAAAAGCCGCTCCAAATGAAGCGGCTTTCGTATTCTATATTTTAATTCATTAAAAATTCTTTCGAATCTTATCGGCAATCTCAGCTAACTGCTCAGCAGAAACTTCCAATTTTTGGTTTGCAAAATTTAAATCACCAATCTTATTTAATGGCACTAAATGAATGTGCGTGTGTGGAACTTCAATTCCAATAACCGCAACACCTATTCGCTTGCATGGCATTGTTTTCTCAACCGCTTTAGCTACTTTTTTTGCAAAAATATGTAAGCCACTTAAGACATCATCTTCTAAATCAAAAATATAATCTACCTCTTGTTTTGGTATAACCAAGGTATGACCTAATGCCAGTGGACTAATATCCAAAAAGGCAAAATAGTTTTCATCTTCTGCAATTTTATGACAAGGAATCTCGCCATTAATTATTTTTGTGAAAATTGAAGCCATGTTTATTTATTTTATGATTTTAAAGCTTAATTAGATAGAAATATCAACAATTTCGAATGGTATTAAACCATTTGGAACCTGAATTTCAACAATATCACCAACAACCTTACCAATTAAACCTTTTGCAATTGGTGTATTGATAGAAAGTTTTCCTTGCTTAAAATCTGCTTCTGTTTCAGATACTAAAGTATAGGTCATAACAGCTCCATTCTTTTGGTTCTTAATGGTAACTTTATTCATCATCTGAACTTTCGATGTATCAATTTTAGTCTCATCAATAACCCTACTATTTGCAACAATACCTCTTAATTGTGCAATTTTTGCCTCTAATAATCCTTGAGCTTCTTTTGCGGCATCGTATTCTGCATTTTCCGACAAATCACCTTTGTCGATTGCTTCTCCAATTTGCTTAGATATGTTTGGACGCTCGATGGTTTCAAGTTGTTCCAATTCTGCTCTTAACTTTTTTAGTCCTTCGGCTGTTACATATGAATAACCAGACATAATATCCTCCTATTTAAAATTCTCTTAATTCAAAACGATTTGATCGCTAGCGATCTATAAAAAACAAAAAGAATCTCGACACTTCGAAACTCTTCCGGATGCGAATAGTAAAATTTCGCAAAATGCATCCATTCCTGTATTGATTAACAGGAACCTATAAAAGTATAATTTTTTTACATTAATTGTACTTTCTATCTAATATTTCCTTGTAAATAATTGCCTGACGCCAATCAATTTTTTCACTTTCGTCCTCTTCCTCTTCTATTTCATCTATACGATCTATAGAAATAGAATCTAAGCCCCCAAAAGTAGATTTTTTTGTCTCCACGCGCTCTTCAGCTTTTTCCCTTTCCCTTCGATTGTATTCCTCCATCATGCTTTCCTGACGCACTGGTTCTGTTTCTTCAACAGCTTGGACTTGAGATTTGGGTATTGCTCCTCCTAAGAATGCCTCCAAAACTGATTCCAAACCCTCTTTAGGTTCGAATTCTTGCTGCTCAACTTCACCATCTTCTGGAGGGGCGACAGCTACAGGTGGCTTCTTTTTCTTCAGCATACTAATGATACCAAAGAGCACTACAGCAATCAAATAAATTATATTTCCCCAATCACCATCCATACGAATACGATTAAAATTGAATAAAAAGCTTAGTTTTGCTTCTGCGTAACACTAAAAACAACAATACAAGCGTTATTAAAAGTAAATAAACACAAGAATGAGCATCAACAAATCAAATTTACTATATTTTTTTCTTTTCCTTCTGTTAAACACGATTTTTTGTTCGTGTAGTTCCGATAATAAGAACAAAGATATTGTTCCCAATTGGCATATCAACTCAACACTATATTTAGATTACCATAGCGAACTAGGTTCAGTTAACAATGCACTTTATTTTTCTGATATAGGTGGAGAACCCGTAGGCTATATGAACCATGGCATTATAGTCGTAAAATTAAATACAGGTTTTGCTGCTTATGATGCCACTTGTACTCATGATGTTGAAGCTGAAGAAAATGTTGAACTTGATGGTGTTTTTGCAGAATGTCCAGTTTGCGAAAGTAAATTCAATATTCTTGATGGTGGATATCCTTTCGAAGGATCCGTTGCCCGATATCCTCTCAAAAAATACAATGCTCGCTATTCTTCTTCAAGTAATACACTTCGAATTTTCAACTAAATTCATTCCCATAAAAAAAGTTAGCCCTTTAATTAAAGAACTAACTTCGACAGGTTAAAAATAAGAAAATCAGGATACAATCAAAACAAAATAAAGTTTACTTTTCAAAAAAGTAATAAACTAAAGCCTTGTTTCACTGTTCAATAATGCATAATTTGAAAGGGAATTCACCTAATTAAATTAATTGTTATCCTATGAAAAAAGCATTATTACTACTAGTGTTCGGGGTATTGTTAACCCCTTTTTCAAGCGTTGCCAGTGAAGCAGATTTGGTTGTTCCGGATTTAAAACAAAGTGTTTTTACCGGTCTTGGGGGTGTGAACGGTTGGGATTTATTGTTTTATGGTATTATTGTAATTGTCCTTGGCTTACTATTTGGGCTTGTTCAATTCAATCGCATCAAAAAATTGCCAGTACATCACTCGATGGCAAAGGTTTCTAATATTATTTACGAAACCTGTAAAACGTATTTATTACAGCAAGGTAAATTCCTAATTATCTTGTTTGCAATTATTGGTGTTGCCATTAGCTATTACTTTATAGCATTGGCTCATATGTCTATCCCTAAAACTTTACTTATCCTTCTTTGGACTGTACTTGGTATTTTAGGTTCTTATGGTGTTGCCTGGTTCGGTATTCGTATCAACACGTATGCTAACAGTAGAACCTCCTTTGCTGCGCTTAAGAAACTCCCTTTTAATGTGATGTCTATTCCTTTGCAAGCTGGAATGAGTGTTGGTCTTCTTTTAATCTGCGTTGAGTTGATTATGATGATAGCCATCCTTCTCTTTATTCCTGGCGAAAGTGCTGGAGCATGTTTCATTGGTTTTGCAATTGGTGAATCACTAGGTGCATCTGCATTGAGAATTGCCGGTGGTATTTTTACTAAAATCGCTGATATTGGAGCCGACTTAATGAAGATTGTTTTCAAAATTGATGAAGATGATCCACGTAACCCTGGTGTTATTGCTGACTGTACTGGTGATAATGCTGGTGATAGCGTTGGTCCTACGGCTGATGGTTTTGAAACCTATGGTGTAACGGGTGTAGCCCTTATCACATTTATTATTCTGATGTTTGGTGAAACGGGCTTACTTCCTGATGTAGAATTTGCATCAACTCTAATTGTTTGGATATTCGCAATGCGTGTTCTTATGATTTTTACATCTGTATTTTCATATCTTGTCAATCAAGCTATAGCTAAAATAAAATACGCAAAAGAGGAACATTTCGATTTTGAAGCTCCATTAACTTCATTGGTTTGGATTACTTCTATTATTTCAATTGTTGTAACCTATGCATTAAGCTATGTTATGATATTTGATCTTCCTGAAGGATTATGGTGGAAACTTTCTACTATTATTTCTTGTGGTACTTTAGCTGCCGCTATTATTCCTGAATTTACCAAAGCTTTTACAAGCTCTAAATCTCGTCATGTACAAGAAGTTGTAAATGCTTCTCGTGAAGGCGGGGCTTCATTAACTATCCTATCTGGTATGGTAGCTGGTAATTTCTCAGCATTCTGGAAAGGAATGGTTATGATGGCGCTAATGGCTGTTGCTTTTTACACGGTTCAGGATCTAAGTTTATTTGGTGAATATCCTGGTATTTTTGCTTTTGGTTTAGTTGCTTTTGGATTCTTAGGCATGGGACCTGTTACCATTGCTGTTGACAGTTATGGCCCGGTTACCGATAATGCTCAATCGGTATTTGAATTATCACAAATTGAGAAAATCCCGAATATTAAAGAAGAAATCAATAGTGAATTTGGTTTTGAGCCTAACTTCGAAACAGGAAAGCATAATCTGGAAGAAAATGACTCTGCAGGTAATACTTTTAAAGCTACTGCGAAACCGGTATTAATTGGAACTGCGGTTATTGGTGCAACTACAATGATATTTGCAATTATTCTACTTCTTAAAAAGACAATTCTTTCTAATGGTGAATCTTTATTGCAAATTGAACTTACCGATCCGTCTGTAATTCTTGGTTTAATAACTGGTGGTGCTGTTATTTACTGGTTCTCTGGAGCATCGATGCAAGCTGTAACAACAGGTGCTTATCGTGCTGTTGAGTATATTAAAAAGAATATCGATTTAAATAAGTCGGAAGCCGATATCGAAGATTCTAAGAATGTTGTAAAGATTTGCACGCAATATGCTCAAACGGGTATGTGGAATATCTTTGCTGTTATCCTTAGTTTAACTTTAGCTTTTGCATTCTTTAGCCCTAATTTCTTTGTTTCTTATCTAATTTCAATTGCTATTTTCGGATTATTCCAAGCTATGTATATGGCAAATGCCGGTGGTGCATGGGATAATGCTAAGAAAGTTGTTGAGGTTGATTTAAAAGAGAAAAACACAGCTCTTCACGATGCAACTATTGTTGGTGATACTGTTGGTGATCCATACAAAGATACCTCATCAGTAGCTTTAAATCCTGTAATCAAATTTTCAACCTTATTCGGTTTATTAGCTGCTGAAATTGCTATTGAATTAATCGTTGAAGCTGACAAAACCGGAGGAACAAATATTGCTCCTTATATTGGTGTTGTTTTCTTAGCAATTGGTTTATTCTTTGTTTACCGCTCATTCTACGGCATGAGAATTCCGGCAAAGGAATTAAAAACGAAATAAATACATTTCAGGTAAAGCCCCGGAGAGATTTCTTCGGGCTTACTTTTTTAATAATGAGCAGTTAATGATTGGGAATTACGAATTCCCACAATCACCATTATTCCCCTAACAAATTCTCTACCTCTTTTTTATCTTTAGCCAGCTGAGCCGTTAATTCGTCTATTGACCCAAAGAACTGTTCGTTACGAATGCGTTGGTAAAAATGAATGGTAATATTTTTAAAGTAGATGTCCTGATCAAAATCAAGAATGTGAACTTCGATGGATCGATTGTCCAATTGATTGTTAACGGTAGGTCGAACACCAATGTTTAGCATTCCCAAATAACGTTTGTCATCCACCTCTACTTTAACAGCGTATACACCATCCTTAGGCACTAATTTATAGCTCTCCTGAGGATCGACATTCGCCGTTGGAAAACCAATTTCATGTCCTAGCTTCTTACCATCAACAACAATACCTTTAATGAAATAACGATGACCTAAATATTTATTAGTTGTTTGAATATCCCCTTCAGCTAAAGCTTTTCTAATTTTAGTTGAGCTAACATCTATGGTATCTACATTCAAAACCTCCAATTGCTCAATCTTAAAATTAAGCTTATCAGCATAAACTTTTAAATCTTCGTAGGTTCCTTTTCGCTTATGGCCAAATTTATGGTCATAGCCAACAACCAGAGATTTCATTCCTATCTGCCCCACTAAAATTTTCTCAACAAAGTCGGTATAGGATAATTTAGAAAATTCCTTTGTAAATGGGTAAATCACCAAATGATCCACACCAGCAGCTTCAAGTAATTTCTTTTTCTCTTCAAGCGTATTAATCAAACGTAACTCGTCGTCATGCGTGTTCAATACCAAACGAGGATGTGGATAAAACGTAAAAATTACTGTTTCTCCATTCACTTCGCGGGCTAAGTCCTGAAGGCGCTTAATGACCTTTTTGTGTCCCAAGTGCACACCATCAAATGTTCCAATGGTGACAACCGGATTGGTTGCAGAAAAATCTTTTAAATCCGTATATATTTTCATGTGAAAGCTAAATTATTAACCAAGTTAAAATATCCTCTGTACACAACCACTCAATATTCAACAACTCCTTTGCACAAAAAATAAAAGCTCGATTTCTAGCAGCAAAAATATGAAAATTTGTGGAACTAAGCCCGACTTGCCAAAAGCGATTGTATTTTCACTTCATAAATTAAAAAATCGAATGTTCTTAAAAGTTCTATTTTACCAATATCAAATTAAACTGACAGGTGAAATAATAATGATTATACAGGAAATTATTAGTAAATTTCCGCCTAATATTCTGAATTGTTACTAAGAAAATTGATTTCTAAGTCATTCCTATTCGTAAGTGAATGAAGATCATGAAATAAAAGCTCTTTATAAGCGATTCGGAAGTTTTTTTGAAATTGTAAATCCTAAACAAAGAAAACGATTCATATGAAAAAATTATTATTAGCTCTACCATTCCTTTTATTCTGGGCTTGTAGCCAGAAAGAAGTTGCTGAAATTGAAGGTGAAATTGTAAATGCCAATGGTAAAGTTTTGTATCTGGACAAGTTGCATACTTCAAGTACTGAATTGATGGATTCTGTTGTGATAGGTGATAATGGAAGATTCAAACTAGAGGTAGAAGTAACTCAGCCTGATTTTTATTTACTGCGTTTATCGAACGGGAAATTAATCACGCTTTTATTAGAGCCAAAAGAAGATGTTTTAATGCATATTAAAGGGCCTGAAATGTCGAAAGACTATATTGTAGAAGGTTCAAAAGGTTCTAAATTGGTAAAACAAATCACGGACACCTTAAATAACACTAAAGCTAAATTAGCTAGCATTCGTAAAGAATTAAACGAGAAAAAAAGCGATCCTAATTACTCTAGTATTTCTCAAAACTTATTAGCTGAATATGTTGAAACTCTTCAAAATCAAAGGAAATTCTCAGTCGATTTTGTGATGAAGAATGCGACATCTTTATCTAGTTATATGGCTCTTTATCAGAAATTAGATGATAAGACCTTCACGCTTAACGAAAATGACGATATCCAATATGTGAAAATTGTTGCTTCATCGATGAGAGCGCTATACCCGGAGCATGAGTATACAAAAGCAATTTTACACAACTACAAAACCTTGGAGAATAACTTGTCCAATTTAAAAATTAAACAATTAATACAAGAAAAAGGAGCTAGCTTCCCAGATATAACACTTCCAAACACAAAAAATAAAGAGGTTAGCCTTAGCTCATTCGACGGAAAATTCGTCATTTTAAGTTACTGGGCTTCGCAAGATGCTAATTCAAGAAAACAAAACAGCACACTGAGCAAGATCTACAAAAAATACAAAAATAAAGGTTTAGAGATTTATCAGGTTTCTGTGGATCAGAATGAAGACCAGTGGAAAGAAGCAATTAAAAAAGATGGTTTGAAATGGACAAATGTTTGTGAGTTGGAAAATGGTAGCGCCATGGCAGTTCGTAACTTTAATGTTCAGCAAATCCCTGCCAATTACCTTATTAGCAGACAAGGTGAAATTGTTGGTAAAAACCTTTACGGATTGGCTTTAGAAGAAAAAGTAGCTGATTACGTAAAGTAAGTATTAGAATACTTAAAGTATTTAGGAGTGCCTTAAGTTATCAATGAATATTTTTAACTTAAGGCATTCTATATCTACATATAATAAACAAACATTTTTTCAACTTTAAGTACTGTAACTTTTAGGCACTTATAAGTACTATTTATGGAAAACAAAAAAATCTATTTTGCTTCTGATATTCACTTGGGTGCACCAGCTTTAAACAACAATCTTCAACGCGAAAAGTTGTTTGTAAAATGGCTAAACCAAGTGAAAGAAGATGCCAAGGCCATTTATTTAATGGGTGATATTTTCGATTTCTGGTTCGAATACAAGCGAGTTGCGCCTCGGGGATTTACGCGAGTTCTTGGTAAACTTGCTGAAATTTGCGATTCCGGCATTGAAGTTCATTTCTTCACCGGGAATCACGATATCTGGGTTTTCGATTATTTGCCACAAGAGTTAGGCATAATTGTTCACCGAAACGAAGTCAAAACAGAAATAGAAGGCAAAAAATTCTTCCTTGCTCATGGCGATGGACTTGGCCCGTATGACAAAGGGTATAAAATGCTGAAGAAAATTTTCACCAGCAAATTTTTACAATGGTGCTTTGCCCGTCTACATCCGAATTTTGCAATTGGTATAGCTCACAAATGGTCGTCGCACAGCAGATTGAGCGACGGCAAAGTTGAAGCTGATCAGTTTAGAGGCACCGACAAAGAATGGCTGGTTCTATTTGCCAACGATGTACTTAAAAATGAAGATTTCGATTATTTTGTTTTTGGGCATCGTCATTGGCCTTGCGACATTGATTTAAATGGTAAAAGCCGATACATTAATACTGGCGATTGGGTAACGAACTTTACTTATGCTGTTTTCGATGGAGAAAACATGGAACTAAAGCAATTTGAAAAGCCTATTTATTAACCACTAAGGAAAACAAAGTTTTTCACAAAATAAGAAAGCACAAATTTGCAAGCATTATGCAAATCACCAATTACACAAATTAACACAGATGTGTTTATCTTCGATAAACTTAGATTGCTTTGCAATTCTTGGTTTATGATATTTGTGGAAAATTAAAAGCAAAATGGAATTTTTATATATCGCAATCGGAATTTTAAAAGGGATGATTATTGCCTGGCTAATAATGCGCAAGAAAGCATCTCAAAAAGCAGCAGCCTATCGTGAAGATTTATTGAAGCAAGAGAATACCTATATAAAAGAAAAAAGCGAACTTTCTCACCAACAATCCATTTTGGAAGAGCGAGCGCTTAACCTACAACGCGAGAAGGTTGAATTGAATGAAGTTTTGAGCTTGGAACGTGAAAAAAATGAAAAACTGACTCGCTCCGTTTCTATTTCTGCAACCGAGCGTAAGAATTTAGAAGAAAAGCTAGAATCTCAGAAAAAAGAACTTGAAGAACTTCAAAAACGTTTCACTACTGAGTTTGAGAATATCGCAAACAAAATTCTAAAAGAGAACTCAAAGGAATTTAGCTCTTCGAACCAGAAGAATATGAATGAGATTTTAAGTCCCATAAAGGAGAAATTAATTTCATTTGAAAAGAAGGTTGAAGAGACCTACGATAAGGAATTACGCGATAAAATCAGCTTGCGCGAAGAGGTAAAAAAGCTTTACGATTTAAACACGAAGATCTCTGATGAAGCCAATAATCTAACCAAAGCCCTTAAGGGTGATGTCAAAAAACAAGGAAACTGGGGCGAAGTTGTTCTTGAAAGAATTCTTGAAAGGTCGGGCTTGACCAAAGGTCAGGAATACGACAGAGAGGTTGCCATGAAGAATGACGACGGACAATCAATTCGTCCTGATGTGATTATTCGCCTACCAGAAGAGAAGCACATTATTGTGGATTCTAAGGTATCTTTGGTTGCCTACGAAAGATTTGTAAATGCAAGTAATGATACAGAAAGAGAAGCTTTTCAGAAGGAGCACATCACTTCTTTCAAAGCCCACATAAAAGGCTTGGCCGAAAAGCATTATCAAAGTTCTGATGCATTAAACACGCCTGACTTTGTATTGATGTTCGTACCTATTGAATCCTCATTCTCGGTTGCCGTTCAGGCCGATCAGGAACTATTTGGATACGCTTGGGACAATAAGGTTGTTGTGGTGAGTCCTTCTACCCTATTGGCTACGCTTCGCACCATATCATCAATTTGGAAGCAAGAAAACCAAAATAAGAATGTGATGGAAATTGCCCGTCAAGGTGGAGCACTTTACGACAAATTTGTTGGCTTTGTTGAAGATTTAATCAAGCTTGGAAAACAAATGGATGGTTCTCAGAACTCCTATCAAGATGCTATGAAGAAATTGTATGATGGTAGTGGAAACTTGGTAAGAAGAGCTGAGAACATTAGAGAACTGGGTGCGAAAGTGAAAAAGAAATTGCCACAAACTTTAATCGACAGAATGAACGATACAGATGCATTGCAACAATAACAAACACAACAATATTATTCTATTTATTTTTTTGTAATGGGCTTTCCGCCCAAACCAGACTTCATTTTTTGGCTTGATCCAAAAAACGAAGCAAAAAAGATCAAGGCTACTTTTTAAATCTCGTTCTTATTTGCCTCATGCTTAAGTGCGGCTGGGTGATTTTCGAACAAGTTCTCAACTTCCCAGTCTTACTAAAGCTTTCGTAAAACGAAAAATATTTAAAAGAGATGCCAGTTTATGGGTAACTTATAACAATACCCTTTAATGAAATCAGCTAGTATAATACCATTTAAATGAATAAATTAAAAGCTATTCTATAGAATGTTTAGGACGCGATTGCAAACACAATATAATTTATGAAGAAAGGCTGCGAATATTCGTGGCCTTTTTTTGTATCCTATAATGAGTAATCAAACTCCATTCTAAATTATTTTTTTGTTAAATTCACATGTTTATTATCATCATAATGACACATTTCCAATTTAACACATAAAAGAATGAAGTTTTTCAAATACTTATTGCCTATCCTCCTTTTTTCATCTTATCAGCTTAGTGCTCAGGATCGAATTATAAAAACAAGCAAGGATACCATTTCCTGTAAGGTAAAAGAAGTATTAACTGATGAAGTCAAATATATCTTGCCCGAAATGTCAAACGATATTCTATTTGGGATCGATAAAAATGACATCATCAAGATTATTTTAGGCAATGGAAAAGAGTTATCCTTTTCACATTCTCTTTATGGAAAGGAAACCTATGAGAATCAGAAAAAACATGCTCTTAAGGTAGATTTTCTGGCTCCTTTAACCGGAAACACAACATTTGCATATGAAAAGCTCATTCGACCATCGAGAAGTTGGGAAGTAAGCCTAGGTATTATTGGCTTAGGAGTAGATGGAAATGATGAAGATCCGCGTGGAGCTTTTGCTAAGTTTGGAATGAAATTCATTAAAAATCCGGATTTTTATTTGAAAGGCATGCGCTATGCTCATGTTTTAAAGGGGACATACGTGAAACCAGAAATAGCATTATCTGCTTATTCTTATGACAGATGGAACTATTATGATTTTGGTATTGGTTATTCTTATGATGGTGATGACAGGGAAACAAATTGGGCGATGGCCATTAATATCATTGTTGGAAAGCAGTACGTTTTTAATGACACATTTCTTTTAGATATCTACTTTGGTCTTGGATACGGCTATAGCGAGAATAATAATGACGACAGTGTTTATCATTACGGCTTTTTAGGTGCTGATTCAGTCACACCTATAACGCTTACTGCAGGCTTTAAAATTGGAATCTTGTTGAAGTAAGAAAATAACACACAAGAGGTTCGTGCCTATTTTGACGCTCAAATGATCCATTAAAGAAAAAGACACTTATACTAATTCAGCTTGCAAAGCATGTTAGTGAATATATTACACACATTAGCAGTCTTGAAATCCCTAACTAAATTAGAAAATTAACTATGAAAAAACCACTTGATACTTTTGGGAGATTTATAATTGAGAATCTGTTCGATCAAGGAATAAGAAAATTTCAACGGCTATCAAATGAAGAGATAAAAACACCTTCACTCTTGACTTTGCAACAAAACCTAAGAACATTTAATAAAAACGAAATTGAAATAATTCAGGAACTAATAATCGAAATCATGACTAGTTCAACTCATGATTTTCTTTTTGCAATTCAAGAGCAAACTGACTTAGACGAAAATATTCAAATGAATGTGGAGAATGAAAATGTAGCTGATTTAAGTGATGGTTTGCATGGCGAAATATTCACAGAAAGTGGTTGGGTTAAAAAATATAGTGCGTTTAAAGACCTATATGAAGTAAAATAAATTACGAATTGCCAACAAAAACTACATTATCATGACCGTTGACAAGTCTGAACCAGCATAACAATTGATACAACTAGAACACAATAAACAAAAATAAACATATGGATTTTACAGAAATAGGAATACTGGCATTTATATTCGTTTTTATCATCGTATTGATTATAATTTATAACGTACTAGTAAAACGAAAAAATGAGGTTAACAATGCATTTGCTTCGGTAGATGTAATGCTAAAGAAACGATATGATTTGATTCCAAATCTAGTTGAAGTCACCAAAGGTTATATGGAACATGAACGAACCGTTTTTGTTGAAATCACTACGTTGCGTACGCAGGTTGTAGAAGAAAAATCAGATGAACAAAAAGTTAAAACTCACAATGAAATTCATCGAAAAGTAAATGATTTGCTAATGAATGTAGAGAATTATCCAGATTTAAAAGCTGACAGTAGTTTTTTAGCCCTTCAGGCAAATTGGACATCTTCAGAAGAACATATATCCGCTTCGAGAAGATATTACAATACAGCCGTTACCGAATACAATAATTACATTCAAATGTTTCCTTCAAATATTATGGCAAAAATGTTTGGCTACAGGGAAAAGAAAGTATTTGAAGCAAATGAAATTGAACGCAAAAAAATAAAAGCATCAGAACTTTTTAACTCCTAAAATTAATGAGTAGCAACGGAAAATCTTTTGATAATTTTTTTAATCAAATATATCCCAAATTAGAAGAGCTTGAGGCAAAAAGATTAAAAGGAGCAAAAAAACTGAATGTTTTATATAAAATTGGTATAATTGGTTTTGTAATATTGCTTATTCTAACAATCCTTAAAGCCTATTTTATTTACTTGTTAATTATTTTTGTTCTGTTTTTTTGCGGATTATTTAATGAACGAGCAGGTAAAATATCAAAAGAACTTACACCTACTTTTAAAAAGGAAGTAATCGGTCAGCTACTTACTTATTTTTACGATGATGTAAGATATGTACCAAGGCAAAGAGTAAGTGCAAAGTTATTGCGTAATAGTTTGTTGTTTGAAAAATCAATTCGGAAAACCACAGGCGACGACTATACCGAATGTCGAATCGAAAACACATACATCCACTTCTCTGAAGTTCAAGCGTATGATCCAAGTAGCATTCTTTTTTTTAACGGCATTTTTATTGCAATTAAATTCAACAAAAGCTTTACCGCCAAAACAATCGTTATTCCCAGATCTAGAACCTCTTTTTACAAAAGAATTAAAATGAATTTAAGAGGTGAAATGAAAAATGCTTCAACCATAAATCTAGAAGATATCATATTTAACAAAGAGTTTAGAGTAATAGGTGAAGATCAGGTGGAATCGAGGTATAAGCTAACAACTAGTTTAATGCAACGAATGCTTGACTACAAAAGAAAAATAAATAAAAAGGTAGCCTTCTCCTTAGTAAATAATTGGTTGTATGTGTCAATTCCTACAAAGAAAAACCGATTTGAAGCCAGTGTTACAAAACCTATAAATAATAAAGAGTTCATTAGGTCTAGTTTTGATTATTTTCAACTTTTAACTGGCTTAGTGGATGATTTGGATCTGAATACCAAAATTTGGAAATAAATTGCTGCCTACACTAACAGGGGACAAAATAACGTATATTACTAATTAACTATCAACAACTTAACAGGTCGCAAAACAAAATGCAAATGATGGATTATACTGATAGTAAATACATTGGTTTTAACCGAGAGGAAGATATTACTGAACTTGAAAATCTTTCAAATTTATTTGTTGTTATTTCCGAATATGATAATGAAAAAAACCTTTTAGAAATTGGAAAAACCTATTCTTCATTTATTTCTATACTACTGGATATTTTTTTCCTTTTAGTATTTCTAATTTCATCTTACCTCATACTTTTTACAGATATGAACTTGAATATATTTGAAATAAATAATCCATTCATATCAAAACTAATTATATTAGGTCTTGTTACAATTGGATTAGCTTCAATTGCCTACTTAAGAATTGCCAATGCAAAGTATACAAATAAGCTTGTTTTCAATTTCGATAAAAAATTGCTAACCCTTGTTAATTTAGATCCATTAGGAAAATCTTTCTATGAAAATGTAAATTTTGATTTCTATGAAATTAGAAAATTTAGAACCCGTATTGTTAATTCAGCTGATAAATATTACTCTAGAAATAGAAGAAGTATACTAATAATTGAAACAAAAGATGATAAAGAATATCCATTATTTGTCTTTGGGGCAACACGATTATTCAGTTTTAATGAAAAACGGTTTACAGATTTATTAAATAGTATTTTGCGAGTTTGACTCTGCGCAACGTACACAGAACAAATAATATCCTTACACAATATTAAGATTCTATAAAAAAGGAATGTTCCCAAAAAGAACACTCCTAACATTAACTTACATTTTTCCTAAGGCATCACCAATCAAAGCTTTTAACTTTTCTATACTTTCGATACCAACTGAAAGGCGAATAACACCAGGCAAAGGATATTTTGCTCCCCAAACAGGTTCTACAGGCAATAGAATCGTATCGACTTCGCCCAATGTTGGTACCAATGGAATCGTATCTTCCAGGGCAGCTATAAATCGGTTACACTTTTCTCTTTTATCGGTATCAGAATCACCTTTTATATCGAAGGTTAGCATACCACCAAAGCCTTTATCGCCAAATAAAGCCACAGCCTCTTTTCGGGTTGGGTGAGATTCCAATCCCGGATACAAGACTTCTTCAATTTGAGGATGCTTCTCTAAATAAGTTGCCAACGCCATGGCATTATCGCAATGCTTCTGGAATCGAAGCTCAAAACTTTTCAGTTGAGTACCCAATCGGTAAGCATCATCCGGACTTAGGAAATGCCCTGCCCATTTGCGATACTCTATGGCTTCTTTCATCAGCTCCTCGTCGTTACCACAAATAACACCAGCAGTAATATTACCATGTCCGCTAAGGTATTTGGTAGCTGAATGAATCACCAAATCAGCTCCATCCATTAAAGGTTTCCATAGTAATGGTGTGCCGAATGTATTATCAACAATAATTTTAGCCTCGTATTGTTTTGCCAAAGCCATAATGCGTTTTACATCGGCAACAATCAGCATTGGGTTCGATACCGCCTCGAAGTACAAGAATTCGGGTTTAATCTCGGCTAACATGCGTTCCAGTTCCACGAAATCGTAACGTCCATCTGTGGCATAAAAACGGTGCACATCCAAATTACGACGCTTAATCAATACGGTATCGATAAAGGAATTCGTTCCCCCATAAATCTCATGAAAATACAAGCTAGGTCGGGTATCTTTTCCTTTCTGAAAAACCGACACAGCCACATCGATAGCAGCCATTCCCGTTTCTACAAGCAATGCCCATTTACAATCTTCAAGTGCCATAATTTGCTTCTCTACGGCTACGGTCGTCGGATTTCTATATCGGGAATAAATGTAATCTTCTGGCTCGTGTGCATGATCCAATTCAGCTGCGAAGGCCTCTTTTGTGCGTTTCGAATTCTGTAAATTAAAGCCAGCTTCGCGGTAAAGTGGCATGTGGTTAGCATTGATTTTTTTCATGGTCGTTATATTTTGGTAGAGATGCAATGTTTTGGTATGTATGTTTTTTTGATAGAGACGCAATGCATTTCGTCTTTACGATATTGCGTCATTTAATAATTTGTAATTCTTTTTCTGGCGTTGGAACATCCGATTCGTAATAAAATTCTGCTCTGCCTATAATTTCTCCAATAAAGGTAATGACTAAAACTATTGGCAAGGCCAATTCCCATTGTATATCGTAAAAAAAGTATGGCACGAACAGAAATAGAATTCTTATAATGGAAAGCACTGGAAAATAACTGGCTCCTATTTTCTTTAGCATTCCTTTTCTCCAGATATATAAACTTCCTTTTGCAAGAATTATTAATTCGATTAGGATGTGGATATCAGCAATCCATGCGAAAAACAAGATCGCTGTTGTACTCACCATTCCTGAATGCACTGAAAGACCATCTTTTCGAGTCAAGAATTTGTAGACCATGTCTACCGAAATCAAACAAAAGATTCCAAAAACTAAAGCCGCATAGCCAAATAGCTGAATTTCGGTGATTAAGTGTAAGCCTGTTAATCCAAGAAACGCAGAAAAGGAAAAGATTTCTCTACTCAACCAAGAGCCTTTTAAGTTTAGGATGAATCGCCACATTCTCAATTTTTTTCCAATGTGCAAAGAGGTTAAGGCGATTGCCAATACTGAAATTACAGCAAAAGGAATCACTGGCATTTCTACTTTTCCAAACAAATGTGCTGCTTGCCAACTTACCAGTCCGGCGACGGCTATCGTAAATAAAACCAATGTCCACTCTTTCTCCAGCGATACTTTGTCTTTGCTTTTTGGCAGCCACTCTTTTATTCTTTCCGGATCGATTTTCTCCTCATCTAAATTTTCGATAGTTGGACTCGCATGTTCTTCGCGTAATGGCACCAATTGTATGGATGGTTTTATTCCCATATCTACAAAACCGGGCATTACTCTATCTTCATCGCTTAATGATAGCTGTCCAAAATCCAAAGCACCCACAGGACAAGCCTGTGCACAAGCGGGTTGTTTGCCATCGGAAATACGATCGACACAGAAATTACATTTCTCTACAATACTGCTTGCGGGATTAAATTTTGGTGCATCGTAAGGGCAAGCCCAGGTGCAATACTTACAGCCAATACAAGCTTCGGCATGATGAATAATGGCGCCCGTTTCTTTATCGCGGGTATAGGCCAAGGCAGGACAGTTCTTCATGCAAGGTGCCTCTTCGCAGTGGTTGCAAGCCAGTGAGAAATGGAAAACGGGTAGGCTGGGGTGTTTTATTTTGTTGTGGCAATTTACCTCTCGCCAGTTCACGCCCAAGCTGGTGCCGTTTTCTATGCTGCAACCGGCAACACAAGCCATACAGCCAACACATTTGTTTGTGTTAAATATGAATGCATTTTTTTCCTCAATCATCTTACTATTGTACTTTAAGTTGATTTATAAATCACTCTTATTATTTATTCTCAATTGGGCTTTCCGCCCAAACCCGACTTCATTTTTTGTCTTAATACAAAAAACAGAAGCAAAAAAAATCAAGGCTACATTTTAAAAAGCTTTCTTATTTAGCTCTAAGTTTAAGTGCGGCCGCGAGAGCTTCTCTCTATGCTTTTTCTATATTATTAATTGATAATTAATCATTCTTAATTCTTCTAATATCTACCCAAGTATTGTGAAAGGCCGTTCCATGCCCAATATCTGTTTCTCTTCCTTCTGTGAAAAGGTTAGGGGCTGCACCATTTATGGCCCAATGCCCGTTGGTGAGAACCACATTACCTCGTCGCAAACCCAAATCGAACTGTACTTTTACTTCGGCTTTCGCCTGATGGTTAAAGAGCTCGACTAGTTCCATATTGACTATTCCTTTTGCTTCGGCATCCAGTGGATGAACAAATAGGTAGGCCTCTGGTTCGAATTGCTTGATTACCTCTAAGTTTCCAAATTGTGAATGGATCCTATTTTTCGAATTGGGTGAAATCATCTGCAAAGGAAAATCCGTTTGTTCTGGCAATGGCACATAATCGGGCAGGGGATCTATTCCCCAAAGCTCTTTGGCTTGCTCGCTATACAATTCAATTTTTCCCGATGCTGTTGGGAATTTGTGATCGGCAAAGGGAATCTCTTCGAATGAATTGGCCAGTTGCGGTCCTTCTTTTAGGGCTGCAAGACTCAATTCAGGAAATTTATCGAGGAATCCCTCTAAATATTTTTCAATGGCTTCATCCGTAGGCTCAGGAATATGCTGACTGACTTCAGTTTGATCCATACCCAGGCGTTGTGCCAGTAGATGGTATATTTCTGTTTCGGGTTTTACTTCGCCCGCAGGTTCAAGAACCTTTTGTTTTAATTGCACATAAGGGTTCCAGTACGAACCTATAATATCCGATTGCTCGAACATGTTTTTGGCTGGAAGAATAATGTCGGCCTCGTAAGCCGTATCAGTCATGAACTGCTCCACAACAACGCGAAAATCTGCTTTGCGAAAAGCCTTGCGAATGGCATTGGTATCGGGATTTTGAGCAAGAGGATTACCTCGTTCTACCCAAATCATTTTTATTTCAGGATCAACAATATTAAGTAAATCTTCGCCTAATTTGGCTACTGATATTTTTCTTCGGAAGCTTGGGTGTTCACAGCCTGGAAAATAAGATTCCGGCTCTTTCAAATCGTCGAACACATAGCTTTGCAAATTGGCATAATGCCAACAAGCGCCTTGTTTACCAACATTCCCTGTTATCACCGAAAGGGCAAGTAAGCAACGTGTGGTCTGACCACCATTTTCGTAGCGCTGCATCCCATAGCCCGGAATAAGGGTCATAGGTTTAATTGTTCCTATTTGCTTGGCTAAATCTTTAATCGCATCAACTGATATTCTACAGATCTCCGAAACTTTCTCTAAGCGATATTCTTCTACTCTATCTTTGAATTGTTCAAAACCAAGCACATATTTTGCTATAAAGTCGTGATCTATCCAGTCGTTCTTGATAATTTCTCGTGCAAGCCCCAAAGCCAAAGCTGCATCGGTTCCCGATTTCACTTGAAAGAGGCTATTCGCACGTTCGGTTGAAGGTGTTCTTCTTGGGTCGATAACGACAAATTGTGCCCCTCTTTCCTGAGCCTTTTCAATTGGCATCATCTCCTGAATGTTCGTTTCCGCAGGGTTTTTCCCCCACAAAACAATCAGCTTGGCATGCTCTAAATCCCAAGGGGCATTGTGCTTGTTAGCACCCATAGTTAGGCGAGCTGCCTCCAAGCCTGCAGGCCAACATAGGTTGCCATAGGTGGTTGTAGCACCACCAAACATTTTCCAGAAAGAGGTACTGACTCCATTCAATAAACCCGACATGCCACTCGAAGCGAAATACAAGACTGAATGAGGCCCGAACTGATCTTTACAATTCTTTAGTTTTTCTGTTATCGTATCTAAAGCCTCATCCCATGTAATTCGCTTATACTTTCCATCTGCCACTCGCTTTTGCGGGTACAAAATTCGATCTTTCGAATTAGCACGTTCCACATAGGCCAAGCCTTTTATACAAGGACCTTCTGGCGTGGCACGATTTTCGGCATGTGGCTCAATACCTGTTACGGTATTGTTCTCTACTCTCACTTTTATACTGCAAGTGCTGTAGCAATTTCTAGGGCATGCTGATGAGAATTCTTTCATTGATAGGAAACTAAATTTTTCGAAAATTTACTCAAAAAAAACAAAAGGGAATGAATACACGAAATAAATCGTGCAAAACACTCCCTCAATAAATTATTAATCTCGTGATCTATAAAGTCGCGGAACAACATTTCTCCTTCGATCAAGCAAGCAGACGCGACAGATTTATAGAACCGAAACAACCCCAGCGCGTTGCCCTGAGCTATATTATTTTTGCCTTTCAGGCAAAATTTAAATGAATAACAGAAATAAATTCCCGTGACTCAATTATTAATTGTTCATTACTAATTTTTCATTATCAACTGTCATTACTTCAGCTTCGATAATTTCTGCCAAACGCTTTACACCAGTTATTGCTTTCTCATTGTTCACATATGAGAAATTCAAACGTATGGTATTTGTTCCTCCACCATCGCAATAAAATACATTCCCTGTTACAAAAGCAACTTTCTTTTCAATAGCCTTGTGGAAAAGTTCTAAGGCATCCATATGCTCTGGTAAGGTAATGAAAAGGAACATACCACCTTCAGGACGTGTCCATTTTACACAATCAGGCATATGTTTTTCCATCTCAGCTAACATCACATCACGACGCTGGTGATATAAATCAATCGTTTTTTGAAGATTGGCTTCGAAAACACCTGAGTTCATATAACGAACAGCAATTTTCTGTACAAAAGTTGGTGTACACAAGTCTGCCGATTGCTTTGCGATTACGATTTTCTCGTTCACATCTTTTGGTCCTAAGATCCAGCCAATACGGAATCCCGGAGCAAAAATCTTAGAGAAAGTTCCCAGAGTAATCACGTGATTGTCATTGTCCAAATCATACATCATACGTTGAGGCTCTCCTTCGAAACGCACTTCGCGGTAAGGGCAATCTTCAACAATAAGAACATCGTATTTGTGAGCTAATGCGATAATTTCCAAACGACGCGATTCAGGCATCGTAATACCTGTTGGGTTTTGGAAATCAGGAATCACATAAATGAACTTTGGCTTAATGCCTTGCTGCTTTAATTCTTCCAGTTTGGCTTCCAATAGCTTTGCACTCATTCCTTGCTCATCCATTGGTACACCTTCCATTTTTGCACCATAGCCTTGGAAAGCTCCAATACCACCCAGGTAAGATGGAAGACCACAAATAACCACATCGCCTTGATTCACAAAAACCTTACCCACCAGGTCTAGTCCTTGTTGTGATCCTGTTGTGATAATTAGGTTCTCTAAATCTGCTTTTGTGCCTTCGGCCTCATATTTCTTTAATAGAACTTCTCTTAGTTCTTTTACGCCTTCGGTTGCATCGTATTGCAATACGGCTGCACCTTCTTCGCGTAACATATCCGAAACAATCGTATCTAATGCATCTACCGGAAAAGATTCCGGAGCTGGTAATCCGCCTGCAAATGAAATAATCTCAGGATTCTGAGTCAATTTCAAGATTTCACGTATAGCTGATCGTTTATTGTTGTTACTGATTTGGGAAAAGGTACCTTTTAAATCGCTGATCATTTTGTTTGTTTTTTTGATTGAGACGCAATGCATTGCGTCTTTACTGTTTTATATTGTTATTGTTGGAGCGTATTGCAATACGCCATTACCGTTACAGCCAATGCTTACGCATGCGAGACCATTTTTTGTCGCGATTGTCAATGACGCATTGCATGTCTGCATCAGACATATGCTTGAATCGACCTTGCTTCTTTAAATAATCTTGTACAGGTGCAAATTGTTTTGGATTACGGTTCAATTTGTATTCGCCATCCTCGAATTCTGCAAGGAAAATGAGACCACAATCAACAGCATCTTTAGCAATCTCTACCGATGTTTCGGTTGGTGTTCCCCATCCTGTTGGACATGATGCGTACACGTGAATGAAAGTTGCACCTTTGATATGCTTAGCCTT
The DNA here is from genome assembly GCF_029029525.1 of Labilibaculum sp. DW002. Classification (NCBI taxonomy): domain Bacteria; kingdom Pseudomonadati; phylum Bacteroidota; class Bacteroidia; order Marinilabiliales; family Marinifilaceae; genus Paralabilibaculum; species Paralabilibaculum antarcticum. Next base: position 2,543,935 of record NZ_JAKJSC010000001.1, read on the forward strand.
GTTTACCTTATTCAAGAAATCTTGAGGGTAACCAATACTTGCAGTTGCTGCATAAGCAATATCGTGAGCGGCAATAATCTCGAACAAGTTCTTCTTGTGAGTAATTGTTCCGGGGATATTATCACCAGCAGGTGTTGTTGTTGTCTTTGTTCCGTAAGGCGTCAATCCACTCTTCTGAATACCTGTATTCATATAAGCTTCATTGTCGTAGCAGATGTAAAGCACATCATCGTTACGGTCAATCATTCCTGATAGGGCCTGGAATCCGATATCGGCTGTTCCACCGTCACCAGCAAACACAACTGTTTTCACATCTTTTTGCCCCAGAGCTTTTGCTCCAACAGCAATTCCTGATGCCATACTCGCTGAGCCAGGGAAAGTTGTAATAATAGCATTGGTGTTGAATGCCATTTGTGGATAAATAAATCCTACTGCCGACATACATCCGGCTGGTAGTGCTGTATAGGTGCGCTCACCTAATACTTTAAGTGCCAATCGTACTGCAATACTTCCACCGCATCCGGCGCAAGCTTTATGACCATAGAAAAATTCCTTTTCGGTCATGTTTTTGGCATTCACTTTTGGGATATCTACTAGATTAGTCATTGCTTTCTACGTTAAGGCTAAAAAATTCTACTTTTTCTTCACTCTTATTCTCAACTCCGCTGAATAGCTTGTTGAACATTTCTTCGATCTCATCTTTAGTGATGTCACGTCCACCTAGTCCGCCAACAAAATTGCTCTTGTAAACGTACTTGTCGATTTTAGAGATAGCTGAGTTTACATTGGTGTAAACCGTTCCTTCGTATCCGAAAGAAATATCTTTATCTACAACACCAATTGCATTAACACGCTTAGCTAGATCTTTAACTTCAGCTTCAGGGAAAGGACGCATATAGCGAATCTTCAATAGACCAACTTTCTTACCTTCAGCACGCATCTTGTCAACTACGACACGAATGGTTCCACAAACACTTCCCAAGGCTACAAGAACAACCTCTGCATCTTCGCAACGGTATTCTTCAACCATGCCATCGTACTTTCTTCCGAATGTATCAGCAAACTCCTGATCCACATCTTTAAGAACTTGTATCGAATTGAACATCGCTTCGTTCTGCTGGTATTTGAATTCGGTATTGTCATCTGGCTTAGAGCTAAAACCTAAGTTCTTTGGCTCTTCGAAAGACATTTTGTTTGGCGTTTGGAAAGCAGGTAAGAATTTATCTACCATTTCTTGTTCCGGGATATCAACCAATTCGTATGTATGAGTTAGGATAAAACCATCCAAATTCACCATCATTGGTGTTAATACGTCTTTGTGCTCAGCAATTTTGTAGGCTTGGATAATCATATCCAAAGCTTCCTGTGCATCTTCCACATAAACCTGAATCCATCCACAATCTAATAGTGATAAAGAGTCACGCTGATCGCCGTAAATACTCCATGGCAAAGCCACCGAACGATTAGCATTCATCATCACGACTGGCCAACGACCACCACTACAGTAGTGCAGACCTTCTGCCATATACAATAGGCCTTGCGAAGAAGAAGCTGTAAATGTTCTGGCACCAACTGAACTGGCACCCATAGTTGCTGAAATTGCAGAGTGCTCAGACTCTACGTGCATGTATTCGCCTTCCATTTCGCCAGATTCTGCCATTTCTGCCAGGCGCTCAACGGTTATGGTTTGCGGGGTGATTGGGTAAGCAGCTACGACATGTGGACGAGATAATCTCACGCCCTGAGCAACAGCTTCATCACCTGATATGAATATTTTATTTGATTTCATTGTTTTTTCTTTTAGTCATTTGTTGACTGGTCATTGTTCAGAAACACCCTTCTGTCCTTCGGACATCTCCCCTAAAAAGGGAGAGTTTTGTTTTGATTCTTCCCCTCCTAGGGGAAGTGCCGGTAGGCGATGGGGTGAAAAAAACAGATAACTGTAAATATTGGACACTATATTTCGCGTCCCTACTCTTTTACCATTTCAATTGCATCCTTTGGGCATTCGTGTGCACATACACCACAGCCTTTGCAATAATCCATGTCGAATGTGATTTTACCATTGTCTTTAACGACTGTGCCATCTGGACAAAGTAGGTAGCAACGAAGACAATAAACACAAGCATCGTGATCAACTACAGGACGAACTGATCTCCATCCTGCATTGGTCTCCGGAAGGTAACCAGCCGCGTATTGTGGGCCAGTTGGGTATTCATCTATATGAGTTGGGAATTTAAATTCCGTTTTTTTAGGACGATTCATTTCTCTTTAATTAATAATTAAGAATTATCAATTAATAATTACCAATCTCTAACCTATAAGCCAGAATAATTGTTCATTATTAATTACTAATTGTGCATTAATAGTTTCAAAGGCTCTCTCTACAATTTTTTCATTCAGGGCAGCTAGTTTTGGTTTCATCTCTGTGTGAATACTAGCGATTGCAGCTTCTTTGCTTACCAAACCAGATGCAGCAGCTAAAGCACCGTACATTGCTGTATTGGTAATTGGTCTACCTAAAATTTCCATTGCTAAGCTTGATGCATCGATACCTACTACCTGAAATCCTTTTAAAGGCTCACGGTACTTTTCAGCATTCTCAGTGTTAATAAGTATAGTTGCACCTGGTCTGATTCCTTTTTCAAAGCCAGGAGTTACCAAAGTTTCATCCATCACCACAACGTAGTCGCTATTCTGAACTTCACTACGATCGTGAATCTTAGTATCGTCAATTTTGGTGAATGCTAATACCGGAGCACCTCTACGCTCAGGTCCGAATGATGGAAATGCTAAAGCATGCTTACCACCGTGAACACTAGCTGCAATTCCTAAAAGACGTGAAGCAGTAAAACCACCTTGTCCGCCTCTTCCGTGCCATCTAATTTCTTTCATTTGTATTTAGATTTTGTTTGTTGTTTTGTTATTTTGTTGAGGCGTATTGCAATACGCCTTTACTTAAAAGTCTTCCTCCTCTCAGGTAATCCCGAAAGCTTTCGGGAGCCGATAGGCGAAAGTGTGTTTTGAATCAAACTCTTTACGAGATCTTTTCACTTGTAAAAATACACTTAAGCCAATTTATTTACTAGTAAATTAATTAATTACAGAAAACTCATCTATCATATTGCCTTTACTGTAGAATTTATATCTTTGAAAATGCTAATTGTAACGATTTTACCAGATAAATTTTCTTTTCATGGATAAACTAGACAGAACAGATCGCAAAATTTTACAGCTTCTTCAGCAAGATTGTCGTATTACTATCAAAGAGTTAGCGGAAAAATTACACTTAAGTAATACCCCAGTTTACGAGCGAGTAAAAAAGCTTGAAAGAAGTGGAATTATTAAAAACTATGTTGCGGTACTCGATCCGGAGAAAATTGATCGAAATCTGGTGGTTTTTATCTCCATATCGTTAACTAAGCACACGCGAGATGTGGTAGAGAAATTTGAATCTGAAGTATTGGCTTTATCTGAGGTAATGGAGTTTTATATTACTTCCGGAAATTTTGATGCGATGGTGAAAATTATGGTGAAGGATATGAATGCTTTTCAGCATTTTATTCAGGAGAAACTCTCAAAGTTCGAATACCTGACTCGATTCAACAGTACCTTTGTGATTTCTTCTTCGGATAAGATTGGATACGATTTGTAAAAAACAAGGATCCTCTAGCTAAAGCAAGAGGCAATGAATGGAATGCCATACTTTACTAAAATCCTCGGATTGAAACCCAAGGTAAAGGATAAATCTATAACTAAATTGAATCAGATGTCCCCTGCTTTAGCTGGGGGATCCATTTTAAGAAATCCATATTTTTCAATCAATTTATCTTCTTCTTCCTCGAATGATTTCGTTTGATGGTGAAATTCCTGATTTTTAATGTAATTGCGGACGTTCTGTAAGGCTGATTTACTAACCGATACCGCATAATAATCGTTTTGCCACTGGAAATGATCCTTACACAACTTATTTTTATTGATCCAAAAGGAAGATTCCCCTTTAATAAGCTGCATAATTTGACTCAGAGTCTGTTCTGACTGGAGTGCTACTAAACAATGGCAATGATCGTGATATCCATTAATAAAATCAATATGAATACCTTTCTCTTCAGCATTCTTCTTGATGTGTTTCCAAACCTTCTTTCTTAGTAAACTTGAATGTAAAAATGGTTCGCGATATTTTGTGCTCCATACAAGATGGATATATACTCTTACATGTGGCATATTGTACTTTTTTGTTTTGAGAAAAAACTTACATCTTTTTATCGAACAAAACAATTATATTAATACCCTATGGATGGAAATTTAAAAACCTCGGGTTAAAACCCGAGGCAAAATCATAAGTTGTTTTAATTGCCCCCTGCCTTAGCTGGGGGATTTAATAATTAAATTTTCTTCTTTAAATCTCCCGCATAGCTTATTAAACCCGCATCTTTACTGTTATCGTTTAGCCAAGGCTTTATCTCGTCTGATTTTTCAATTTTATCTTTTTCTCTATCGAGTTCATCTTCCGAGTAGGAATACATCATATCCGCAGAGATGACATGATCCATTTTCTGAATCTTTTTCAACTTAGCGATTTCTTCACTAATTCCTTCTCCCTCTATTGTGACAATGATTTTTGTTTCATCGTGCAAATAGTAATCGCAAATCTCACTTTTCTTAAGCTCCGAAACCAAATTTTCCGAATGCTCTGGTAAAGTTCGAATCACTATACTTGATATGTTCATATTATCAATATTTATTAAATGTACAGACGCAAGGCATTGCGTCTCTATGGTTAATTGTTCACACCTTCCGCAACATTATCTTTAAGATTGGATTCTTTAATACCAAAAGTCTCACGGAATTCAACGGTGAACAAATTCTCAATATCAATGGTAACATCAGCCTGAGGTGCGTGACATTGTGAGCAGTTAAAATAAGCATTATTTAATTCTTTTCTATCCTCTACGAATACTTCTGCATCTTTTGGATTTACATATTTGCCATCTACCAATACCAATTGTGGACGCCACGACTGGAAATGAGTTTTAGAGATCTCACGAGCCCCTGATTCTTCCACCTTATCTGGCATATGACAACTTAAACAAATATTATTATCCATTTTAATTGGGAAAAAACCTGCAGTTGTATGAGGAATCATTGGTGGCGCATTCTCAAAAGATCGCTCAATTGTTGTTCCCACCTCGGGTTTATCTTCATTAAAATTAGCTTTCATCTTAAAGTTGGTTTCATCCGAATTTAAATCCGCATCGATAAAACCCAATTGATCTTCATCAATTTTATTCTCCTTTGGCTGGTTACAAGCCACTAGAAAAAACAGTGCAATTAGGGCTAGGTATTTCATATTCTTTTGATTTTATTTTCAATTATGACATGGAGTACACCATGTTGGTAATCATTATCTTTTATTTTTTCAGATCAAATTTTAAAGCGTACTTTAAAGCATTATCATCGCAAACTTCTATGCATCGAGCACAATTGGTGCAAGCTCCTGAGCGTATAAAATCACTTTCTTTGCCAACAATCGACAAAACGGGTTCTTCTATGCAAACATCGAAACAAGCCATACAATTGGTGCAATTGTCTTTATCGTGCTTTACCTTGATGACAGCTTGCTTGCCAACCAGAGAATAGAATCCTCCTAAAGGACAAATATGGCCACACCAACCTGCTTTAAGAATAAAGAGATCGATAAGGAAAACAACTGCCACAATTGCCCAACCAGCTCCCGAACCAAATACAATGGCTCTGTGTAGCATAGAAATAGGGCTTATGATTTCAAAGGCTGCCAACCCAAAAACTGCTGAAACTATCAGGCTTAAAGCCAAAATGTAGTAACGGAAATTTCTAGGCAGGGAAATACGTACTTCTGTTTCAATTTTAAACATTCTGCGCAGGCGAAAGGCCAAATCGGTAATGATATTCATTGGACAGATCCAGGAGCAAAACATTCTACCACCAACCAAAACATAGATTAGTAAGATGATTAATGCGCCAATCAAGACAGAACTTGAAGCCAAAAAGCCGGACGCCAGTATTTGTAAGATTGCATAAGGATCACTCAAATGCAAAGAGTCAACAATGATGGCTGAACTATAATTGCCTCGAAGCAACTCCCATCCAAAATAATTCCCTGCAACAAAAAGGAATAAAATGGATAGTTGAATGATTCGCCTTAGTATTAAAAACTTATATTTTCTCATTCATTTTTCAGTTAACAGTGAACAGCAAACAATGAACAGTAATTGGTTATCATCATTAACCATTAATCACCATACATTAGTCATCAATTAGATCATTATCATTTAAGTAGTCGATGGCAGATTCAACATCTTTTTCATCATCTACTTTTTTGACATCATCATTTATGCGATTTTCATCTTTTTTTTCCCAGCCTTTGATGTAATGGTCTCCTACTTCGCCAGTTGACTTATCTAGTGGTAACACAAAAATGGCTGCTTTTTCAGCAATGCATGATTGCTCGCAAACGCCACAGCCTGTACAAACATCAGAGTGAACTATAGGTAGCAATTTAGCATGCATTCCCGTTCTTTTATTCACTTCGTAATCCAGCGTTATGGCTTTGTCAATTAAAGGACAGGCACGATAACAAGCCTCGCAACGAATTCCCCAATAGGCAAGACATGATTCTTTATGAATCACTGCCAATCCCATCTTTGCATTGTTAATATCAGCTGGTTTTTCTTCCTTAGTAAGAAGTTTTAGATCCAAAGCTCCCGAAGGACAAGAATCGGTGCAAGGCATATCGGTACACAGATAACAAGGAATACTTCTAGGCTCGAAATATGGCGTCCCGTTGGCAATGCCATCGCCAGGCTCAGCTAATTTAAGTGTATCGTAAGGACAAGCTTCAACACACTGACCACATTTGATGCAAGCTTTCAGAAAATTTTTCTCTTTCAAAGCTCCTGGTGGTCGAAGCACGTAATCAGCCTTGGTAGTTGTTTGTATGGCTTTTCCCCATATCAAACCACCAGTGCCCATAAACACAGCTCCCTCCATCATTCTTTGAATTACTTTTCTTCTTGTTGCCATAGATTTTTCTTTCATAGATATGAGATAATAGAAGTGAGATAAGAGATTTAATTAGTATCTCACCTCTCATATCAGTGTTAGGCCTTCGTTATCTTAACTGCACACTTTTTAAAGTCCGTCTCCTTAGACATCGGACAAGTCGCATCCAAACATAGTTTGTTGATGAATACTTTTTCGTCGAACCAAGGCACATAAATCAATCCTCTTGGGACACGGTTTCTACCTCTGGTCTCGATATGCGCTTTTACGCGTCCACGTCTTGATTCTACCCAAACCAAATCGCCTTCGACCAAACCTTGCTCTGATGCATCTTTCGGATGAATGTAGCACAAAGCCTCAGGTACGGCACGATACAATTCAGGTACTCTCATTGTCATGGTTCCCGAGTGCCAGTGCTCTAAGACACGACCGGTACACATCCAATAAGGATATTCTTTATTTGGAATCTCTGGTGCTTCCATATACGGACGGAAGAAGATCTTTGCTTTATTTTTCAGATCAACCTTAGGCTTCGACATGTCAGGCTTTGAGATAGATCCCTGTGGCATTTTCTTCAATGCTTTTCCGTAGAATGCAAATGGTCCAACATTAGCTTTTTTCGCATATACATCGTATTCTGAATTGAAACGCCATAGAGTTTCTTTACCATCTACAACCGGCCATTTTAAACCACGGCATTTGTGATAGGTATCAAAATCAGCCAAATCGTGACCATTTCCGATACCAAACTTACGATACTCTTCCCAAATGTATTTGTGCATAAAGAAGCCGTAACCTTCGAATGGCTTACCATCCGAACCAACTACTTTACGTTTATCTCCACCAGATTCGGTATTCATTTTTCCTTCTGCAATTGGGTCTGGCCAAGCATATTTCTTGGCATCCTCGTTTGCAAACAATACATCGTAAAGCGTATCATCAGGAGAGTACCCCATAGCTTTAGCTCCTTCCAAAACATCAGGAAGCCCATCTTTTAATCCAGGAACTTTCTGCGCTCCCCAAACTTCGCTTAATTTGAATCGTTTAGCTAATTCAACAAACTGCCAAACATCAGGCATTGCATCACCAACTGGTGTTACTTGCTGTTTCCAATGTTGGGTTCTGCGTTCTGCATTTCCATATGCTCCCCACTTTTCGTAGATCATTGCCGAAGGCAATATCAAATCGGAAACTTTAGCCGAAATACCAGGATATCCGTCAGAACAAACAATAAAGTTATCCATCTGACGAGCTGCTTTAATCCAGTGATTCGCATTGGCCGTATTCTGATAGGGGTTACATACATTAATCCATGCAAATTTAATCTTACCATCCTCAATATCGCGGTGGATTTTCATCAAGTGGCTACCCGGCTTAGGATTAATAGTTCCTTTAGGAATTTTCCAAAGCTTCTCAGAAATTTCACGATGCTTTGGAACTTTAACTAACATATCGGATGGCAAACGGTGAGAGAAAGTTCCTACCTCACGAGCTGTACCACAAGCCGATGGTTGTCCGGTTAAACTGAAAGCTCCATCACCTGGCTTCGATTGTTTTCCAAGCAATAAATGCACCATATAAGCTTGCTCATTTACCCATGACCCTCTGGTATGTTGGTTGAACCCCATGGTCCAATATGAACATACTTTTCGTCCTTTCTCTATATAAAGATCAGCCAATGCTTTTAGCTTCTTCTTGAAATCTTCAATTGACTCTTCAGAATCTCCTTTTGAAACATTTGCAACGTAATCAAGGGTATATGGCTTTAGTGCTTTCTTGAATTCTTCGTACTGAATGATCCAATGGTTCATGGCTTTATTGCGATGATTCATTTCCATAGTATCACCTTCCTTATAGCCAAGGTAAGCAAGAGATTTTCCTTCATCGGCAGATAACTTTTTAGCTACCTCGTGTCTTACTGTTTCTCTTTCTTTATCTGAAAATTTTGGATGATCAGGCGTACGCATACCGTAACCTATATCAGTAAAGCCTGTTGCAAACACGGTATATTTCTTCACGAAATCCCAATCGATCGCCTGTGGTTGATTGTATACAATTTCGTGAGCAATGTAATTCCAAATCGCAAGATCCGTATTCGGCTTGAAGATAATTTCAATATCTGCTAAATCGGAAGTACGATTGGTATAAGTGGATAAATTAACAATCTTGGTTCTTTTCGGATGACTCAATTTATTCTCAGTAATTCTCGACCAAAGAATAGGGTGCATCTCAGCCATATTGGCTCCCCAAGTAACTACGGTATCCGTGATTTCCATATCGTCGTAATTACCTGCTGGCTCATCGATACCAAAAGCCTGAATAAAGGCAACAACAGCTGATGCCATACAGTGGCGGGCATTGGGGTCGATATTATGCGAACGGAAACCTGCTTTCATTAATTTTGATGCAGCATAGCCTTCCATAATGGTATACTGCCCCGAACTGAAGATCCCAATACCAGTTGGGCCCAATTCTTTCATGGCTGATTTCATGTGCTTCTCCATTTCGTCGAAAGCACGTTCCCAGCTGATGGTTTTAAATTTTCCGTTTTTATCGAATTCACCATTTTCGTTCATACGAAGCAATGGTTTTTTCAGACGGTCGGCACCGTACATTATTTTGGCATTAAAATAGCCTTTGATACAATTCAATCCACGGTTTACAGGTGCCAATGGATCTCCTTTTACAGCAAGTATTTTATCATCTTTGGTGGCTATCATGATACCACAGCCGGTACCACAAAATCGACAAACAGCCTTGTCCCACGACCAGCCTTTTTCGGCTTCGCGAGCTTCTGCTTTAAGAGTTTCAGGAATGGCAACGCCAACTGCAGTTGCTGCTGCTATAGCTGCCGAACTCTTTAAAAAATCACGCCTTGCAAGTTTCATATATTTTAAGATATTAAGTTCAAAGAATAAGGGTTAAAAGGAGTTCTCTATGCTTCCTCTTTATTGGCTTTATTGATATTTCGTAAGCCAATTACAATAAAGAGAAGTACGAACCACACACCAAATACGGTAATGAAGAAACTTACCTTTAACCATACCGGAGCCATTTTATCAGTACTCCAAATGTGACGCCCTTCAATGGCTGATTTTCTAATAGTAGGCTCTACCATTACCATTTCCTCATTCATTTTAGCTCTACCAAAACCTTTGGAAGCTTTCACCATCACACTCAGCTTTCCCTCTTCGTCGCCAGGCATGGTCGGATCAACATCGATATAGGCAATACCTAACTCGTTGGTCTGAGATTTACCCAAAAGGTATTTCCCGAAAGTTCCCATAACATAAGCTGCAATGCTTACTTCAGGCTGTGGCTGATTTTTGGCAAAAACCTTAACAACCAATTTGTCTATATTATCATCGAAGCTCAGTTTCATGCTGTACTCAGGAATTTCAACACCTTCCATATTAGGTAAGGGCTGCTTGTAATCTTTATTAAAGCTACGGATGTAGGCTACAATATTCCATAGTTCATCATCTGCAAAAGCATCTTCGAACTTAGGCATGCTACCACGCCCCATTTTAATTTTATGGAAAAGTGCACCATCAGTTTGTAACTGAAACTGATCTGACGCAGGATCGCCCGGAGGTGGCGCCATAGGTGTAAAATCATCCTGACCTGGTGTACCGTGACAAGATGTACAAGAGTTTTCGTAAGAGATTCTTCCCTCTAAAACCATATCATCATCGAAGAGGAAAGGACTCATGTTCTCATTTTCTTTGGCAGGAACTGGCCAATCGCTTTGAGCATTCACATTTGCCACAGCCAAAAAGCAAAGGCAGAACAGAATGATCAATCTATATTGTTTAATGTTCTTCATCGTGCTATTTCTTATTGTGGTTAATTTCTTCTTTTACTTCCCAAATTGGTATAATTGGGAACAATTTGGCCAATACGGTCATAATCAGCAATACCAAAATAAAGGAAGCCACCGTTATCGCAATCTCAGGCAATGTTGGTGAATAATGTGTCCAGTTTTCAGGAACATTCTGAATAGGATAGTATGGTGTTAATTGTGTAGGAACTACAATTAAAACTCTCTTGAACCAGGCTCCTGCCAATACGATAATCGAAATTAAAGTTAAAGGCAAGGGTCTACGCATAGGTCTGAATAAAATCAGAAGGAAAGGAATGACCAATCCACCCAATTGTACCAGCCAGAACATAACCGATTCGTGTCCATACAACATTTCGTGTACGTGCTTGGCGTCGGCAGTATTGGCTTTATAACCCGGAACGATAATTTCATTGATATTGAAATACACATAAACCAAGGCAACCAGTACCAGTAATCTACCCATACGATCGAAATGATCAACAGTAATGTAATCTTTCAATTTGTAATTTTTCTGAAAGAAATACATAGCGATGATAACCGCAGCACAACCGGCAACAAAGGCTCCTGATACAAAGTAAGGACCGAATATTGGCGAATCCCAACCTGAACGAAGGGTCATGGCAAACAGCCAGGAAGTAACGGTGTGAATAGATAAGGCAATTGGAATAATCAGGATTAATAAGATACGCGTGTAGTTGTGCATGATCTTAAATTGCTTTGCTTTTCCACTCCAGCCAAGGGCTAGGAATTTGTACATTTTCTGCTGCCATTTGGGTACATTTTTAAGCTTATCGCGACAAAGTGCAATATCGGGTAACATCGGAATGTAAAGCAACAACACACTAATGGCAACATAGGTAACCACTACGGCTATATCCCAAACAATTGGTGATTGCACTCTTCCGTGCATAAATACATTTAGAAGACGATCGGGACGTCCCATATCGGTAATGATAATTAGGCCTGCTACCATAGCAAAAGCTACAGCAACCAATTCTGCAATTCGTGCAAGAGGTTTGACCCAACTCACATTCATCAGTCCTAAAACCGATGAAATTAGCATACCTATTAAAGAGGTCGCAACAAAAAAGACAAAGTTGGAAATATAGATTCCCCAGGAAACATAGTCGTGAAGGCCTGTTACACCAAGTCCGTTTTGTAATTGTTGATAGTAGTAGTACAAACAAATTATGAGTGATACTGCAAGAAAGGCTAACCATAGCTTGAATTTACCTCCCCAGTTCACGTTTTTTAAAAGATCCTGATCGATTTGCGATTCGCTCAGTTCTTTTGTTATCGTTTCATTCATATGATTAAGTTCCAAGTAAAAAGGTTAAAGGAAAAAGTAATCAATACAGCTTTTGTAAATCTTTAACTGTAATTGATAATTCGTAATTACGTCCCAACAGCTATTGGGGTATTATTGGTTTTATCCTTTGCTTTCGCGTGGAGGCAAGTAATAAACACTTGGTTTTGTACCCAATTCAGGCATTAAGGTATAGGCTGCATTATTATCGAGTAATGCGCTCAAACGAACTGTTTTCTTTGTAGTACCATTGGTTACTAAATCTTCGTTTTGATCACCAAAATAATACACGCCGTTTGGACAAGCCGATACACAGTAAGGTAACTTTCCTTCACGTACTCGGTCTGCAGAAAAGGCACATTTGGTAACGGTTCCTTTTTTCTGTGGTACGTTAAGTTCCATATCATAGGTAACCTCTGCAAACTCTTCAGAATTTTTAGGCTCGGTCCAATTAAAAGTACGAGCTGAATAAGGACAGGCAGCCACACAGAAACGACAACCGATACAACGCTCATTGTCGATTAGTACAATTCCGTCTTGTCTTTTAAAGGTAGCATCAACGGGACATACCGAAACACATGGTGGGTTGTCGCAATGTTGACACGTTTTTGGCATCCAATAAGAAGTGTCGCGAACCGGATCTTCCATCTCTAATACATTCAAATGATGCATCTCCGGTTTTAGTTGGTGTGCACTCTGGCAGGCTTTCATACACTTGCGTGCATTTTTACATTTTGCCAGATCAACCACCATAACAAACTTTTTGCCTGGAATTCCTTCTCTTCCTCGTTCTTGCAGGTAGCTTAAATCTTGGATTTTATCTCCTGGTTTTAGGTGGGCTACATCAACTTCAACTAACTTGTTGTCGGCTGTTAACACCTTTACTTTGTTACCGCTTGATTTGTTAGAGTCGGAACAGCCTTGAAGTAGTAAGGCAGATCCGGCAACGGCACTGGCTCCTGCAACACCCAATTTTTGCAGGAATTTTCTTCTGGACTTGTCGTTTTTATTAGCTTGGTTCATCTGTTAATTAGTTTTTATGGATTTTACCAGATGTTCCCTGAATTCAATTACTTGCACAGGGAATTTCATAGATTATTGTTTCGTTCACAGTATTAACTGCTGAATAAATATATGAAATATAAGCACTTATAGCCAGCGTTATGTTTATTATCCAGATATCTAGATCCATCAAGATAAAAGACAAAAAGCTCTGAATACCCACTAATCACAAACGTTTTCACAATAATAAGATAAACAGATAAGATGATCGTTTTATACAGTTTATATTTAGAATAAATTCAGATAATTATTTTTTCCTAAAAGCACATCACTTTGATGTACAAATTAAATAATCACTTCATTTTTCAATTGTTTTGTGATCATATTTGCCGCATTAATAGTAACTTATATGCAAACAACTCTTCCAAAAATGTATAAGATCATAAGCATAGTAATTATTTGTTTGGTTTCCTTATCTGGCTTCACCCAAGAACTGGATGTGAAAAAATGGGTACAAGAGGCTGATGAAAAAATGAGAGGCACGTCGAGCAAAAGCAATTTCAGCATGACTATTGAACGCCCAGGTTGGTCACGCACGGTTAAAATGAAAAGCTGGACCATCGGGAACAAATTCTCATTAATGTACATCACCTCTCCTGCCAAAGAAAAAGGGCAAGTTTTTTTGAAACGTGCTAATGAAATGTGGAACTGGATTCCAAGTATTGAGCGTATGGTAAAAATTCCTCCTTCAATGATGATGCAATCCTGGATGGGCTCAGATTTCACAAACGATGATCTGGTAAAGGAATCATCATTGGCAAAAGACTACACTCACAAGCTTGCTGGAGAAGAAAAAATACAAGGATATGAATGCTATAAAATTGAATTAATTCCTAACGAAGAAGCTCCCGTAGTCTGGGGTAAAATTTACATGTGGATCAGTAAAAAAGAAAAGCATTGGCTTAGAGCAGAATATTTCGACGAAGATAATTACCTGGTGAAATATGAAGTCTTGTCGGATATTAAAATGGTGGATGACAGAATGATGCCCACGCGACTGGAAATGATTCCTGCCGATGAGGAAAATAAAAAAACCATACTCATTTATGGTGACACCCAGTTTAATATTTCAATTAAAGAATCCTTTTTCTCGATTCAGAACATGAAAAGAGTACGATAAGGAACAAAATGAATCTTGCAATTTAGAATAACAAACGAAACGCCTAAAGATATGCTTACAAACCTAAAATTGGCCTGGCGTAATTTGTGGAGAAACAAACGACGAACATTCATAACGGTCGCCTCGATCTTTTTTGGAGTTGTTTTTTCCGCATACATGACTTCGATGCAGGAAGGTTCCTATACCAAAATGGTTGATATTGTGGTGAAGTTCTACTCAGGATACATGCAAGTGCATCACGAGGACTACTGGGAAAACAAAAGCCTTAACACCACCTTCGAATACAGTCAGGAATTAGTAGACGAACTACTTGCTAATAAGGATGTAGAATTTGTTTTTCCAAGGCTAGAGTCCTTTGGTTTGGCCTCATCAAAAGAACTAACAAAAGGTGCCATGATATTCGGCATTGACCCTTTAGGTGAAAATCAACTCACCAAAATTGCCGATAAAGTAAGGAAAGGGAAATATTTGGAAGCCAATGACAATGGTGTTTTACTCGGCGATGGATTGGCAAACTATTTACATCTTGGAATTAATGACACTTTAGTGATGATTAGTCAAGGATACCACGGCGTTAGTGCTGCTGAAAAATTTCCCGTTCGCGGAATTATTAAACATGTATCACCTGAGTTAAACAAAACCATTGTTTACATGAGTCTTTCGAAATGTCAGGATTTTTTTAGTGCTGAAAATCGCCTAAGCTCATTAGTGATAAATGTGGCCGACAATGAAGTAATGAGAAGAACTTTTCGTGATCTGAAAAAGAAAATGAAAGCTCCCTACTCTATTATGAGTTGGGAGGAAATGCAACCAGAAGTAGTACAGCAAATAGAAGGTGACCGCGCTGGCGGTGTAATTATGAAAGCAATTCTCTATATCGTAATTGCCTTTGGTATTTTGGGAACGATTATGATGATGATAATGGAACGACGCAGAGAATTTGGCGTGATGGTAGCCATTGGCATGAGCAAGGGAAAACTTGCCAGTGTGATATTCTTTGAAACTTTATTTATTGGCTTGTTAGGCATTCTTTCAGGTTTGATAGTCAGCTATCCTCTGCTGCACTTACAAAGTGCTAACCCCATTCCGCTAACTGGCCAGGCTGCACAAATGATGGAAGAATTTGGTTTTGAACCTTACATGTTTTTCTCTGTTGACTGGACCGTATTTAGCCAACAGGCCATTAGTGTGTCGATTATCATACTGATTATTGCTATTTATCCTGTAATATCAGTATTGAGATTAAAAGAAATCAATGCTTTAAAGGCTTAATCTGGAGTGCAAAAAAGTAGATAAACGAAAGAATAAAATCCAATAACAAGAAACAATTAACGAAGAGTAACGAATCAAAAAGTTAGCAAAAAATATGATCAAATCGATAGCATGGAGAAATATTTGGCGCAGCCCGCTTCGTTCGGGAATTATTATTGCTGCGATAAGCGTAGGCATGTCGGCAGGTGTTTTCACCGCAACATTCACGAAAGGATGGATGAATCAGCGTTTGGAAGCTGGTGTAGAAACCGAAGCTTCGCATATGCGTATTCAGCAACCAAAATTCAATGAGAATTACGACTTAAAAGAGTCAATTCCAAACAGTAGGTCTTTAGTGAATGAGATTACTAAATTGGACCATATTGACGGCATTAGCCCAAGAATCGTAATTCAATCGATGATTGCATCGGCCGAAACAGGAACAGGAGTTAGAATAATTGGTGTTGATCCGGAAAAGGAAAAAACCGTTACCAATTTACACACTAAATTATCGGAAGGAAAATATTTCGAGGGAATGAAAAGAAATCCGATCGTAATTGGAGCCAAGCTTGCAAAAAAACTTAAAGTCAAAATGCGCTCAAAAGTAGTAATCACCGTTCATGATGCATCGGGAAATATTACTGGAGGTGCTTTTAGAGTATGTGGAATTTTCGACATAAGCAGTGGAATTTTTGAAGAGATGAACGTATTTGTGCGCAAAAGTGATTTGGCTCGTTTACTCGGTCTAGATAAAAACACCTCTCACGAAATTGTCATTCATTTGGATGATACTGAACAAATAGATCAATATGCAGCCATGCTGAAAGAGCAACATCAAGACCTTTTGGTACAAAGTTGGAAGGAAGCTATGCCAGAGTTGGGATATCTCAACGAAATTGGCAATCTGTATACCTATATTTTCGTTATTATTATTCTATTGGCACTGGGTTTCGGAATTGTAAACACCATGTTAATGGTTATCCTCGAAAGAGTAAAAGAATTGGGTATGCTTATGGCTGTAGGAATGAGCAAGGCAAGAATCTTTGGTATGCTTATGCTAGAAACCGTTCTCTTAACTTTTACAGGTGGATTTAACGGCATTCTGATTGGCTTGGGTGCCACCTATGCTACAATGAAAAATGGAATTAACCTTTCGGGTTATAATGCTGGTTTTGAAGACATGGGCTACAGTTCACATATTTATCCTGTGGTAGAATTTGAAACCATATATGTAATTGCCATTCTGGTAATTATTACAGGAATTCTCGCATCGATTTATCCAGCAAGAAAAGCTTTAAAATACAATCCAGCTGATGCGATAAGAACAGAGTAAAAAGTCAAGAAATTAGTACACATAGCAAACGAGCAAGAAAATGAACATCATCGAAATCACAAACCTGCATAAAATATACAAAGATTCGGAAGTAAATGTACATGCAGTAAACGACGTTAGTCTTACTTTTAAAGAAGGTGAATTTGCCGCAATTGTTGGCCCTTCAGGCTCTGGAAAATCAACACTTCTAAATATTCTTGGAGGGTTAGATGTGCCTACCAATGGAAAAATCCTAATCGACAAAACCGATTTGAGCCAACTAAAATCATCGGACCTGATTAAATTTAGAATGCAAAATATTGGTTTTGTTTTCCAGGCTTACAACTTAATCCCCGTTTTAACGGCAAAAGAGAATGTAGAGTTTATTATGCAATTGCAGAATCGTTCGAAGCAGGAACGCGAAAAAAGAACAATGGACTTACTTAAAGAAGTAGGATTGGAAGGCAGAGAGAACAGCCGTCCGGCCAAATTATCAGGAGGACAGCAACAGCGAGTTGCTGTTGCCCGCGCATTAGCTTCCAAACCAAAATTTGTTTTGGCCGATGAACCAACAGCAAATCTCGATACGAAATCGACAGAAAACCTGTTGGATATTATGGAAGAACTGAACCAAAAAGAGAACATTACATTTATATTCTCGACTCACGATCAGCGCGTTGTTAAAAAGGCGCATAGAGTAATCACGCTGGAAGATGGTAAAATCATAAGCGATGTTCGCAAATCAATCTAATAAAATGAAATTTAAATCGCTGTTTATATTATTCCTCATTCCTTTCTTTTCTTTCTCGCAAGATCAGAAACTTACACTTGATGGTTATCTAAAGGATCTCCACATGTACTATCACCCAGAACAACTATCAGTAGGACCAGAATTACACGATTTCAATATCAACACCATCCATAATCGTCTTAACTTAAACTGGTTTGCCAACGATAAAATGACTTTTACACTGGGCATGCGCAACCGTTTCATTTCTGGAAATGCAGTGAGCGATATCCCCAATAACAAATCATCGGTGGATTTTGACAATGGCTTTTTAGATTTATCGTGGATTACGACCGAGGGAAACAATTCTTTTCTGCATTCGATATTTGACAGGGCCTACATCGATTATTCTACCGGCAATTGGCAAATAAGATTGGGCAGACAGAGAATCAACTGGGGCATTAATCTAGTTTGGAATCCTAATGATGTTTTTAATAGTTTTTCCTATTTCGATTTTGATTATGAAGAACGTCCAGGCAGCGATGCAATTAACATCCGACACTATATCGGGGCAACCTCATCGGTCGAAATTGTTTACAAAATAGCTAAGAGCACCAACGAAATGGCCCTTGCTGCTATGTATCGTTTCTCTTATAATAATTACGATTACCAATTTATTTCGGGCTGGGTTGGTGATGATTACATGATTGGTGGCGGATATACCGGAAGTATTAAAGGAGGAGGATTTAGAGGAGAAATCACCCATTTCTTCCCTCGCACAAATCAAACTAATTCACAAGAATCAACTGTCGCCTCAATCTCCTACGACTATACTTTAAAAAATAATTTATACCTATCGATAGAAGGATTATACAACAGCAAGGGAACAACGGGAGATGCCGGTGGGTCGAACCTTTTACTCACTCAAAATTTATCAGCAAAACAGCTATCATTGGCAAAATACTCCTTGTTTGCTCAAGCATCTATCCCAATAAATCCACTTTTTAATGCAGGCATAGCTGCTATTCTAAATCCTTCCGATAACTCTTGGTATTTAAGCCCTTCTTGCAGGTATTCCATTCATGAGAATATCGAATTAATGATCACCACACAACTATTTTTTGGAAAAGAAAGAACAGAGTTTGGCGACATTGGTCAATTGGCCTTCGCCAGAATCCGATGGAGTTTTTGAATCTTTATGACCAGAATACAAAAAAGCCTCGCCATTTGAGAGGCTTTGTAAATAATAGAATATATTTTATAAGCTAAAGGATGTATTTTCTAGAATTTAATGATATTAAATTTTTGCCAATAGCATCTATTTAAGCTTAACAACAGGCTGCCTAATTAATGTTTTTAAATTTTCGGGTGCAGTTCGTCGAGGGTCATTTAGGTAGATCTCTCGATGCTTACCACTTATTTCGCACCCACTTTCGTGGATATGGGCATGCAGTTTTTCGATTGTTGGTCCCTCATCGGCATAAGGTCCAATGTGCATAATTTGTGCAGACAAACCATCACAGAAATCGACCAATTCAATTTGCTTCAAAAATGGTAGGTCTTTCTTTTTGCCCAATTCATCGCAGGCAGTTTCAACAATTTCTTTGGTGATAAAATTGGGTTGCATAATCATGGCCGACCATTCCCATTCATTCATTCGATCTTTCGAAAACTGGGTCATGTCATCCATCCACCACAAACTTTCCAATGGCATTACCCCATAATCTACTTCTCGAGCTGTTCTCATCGAAAATTTAATATGGTAGGCTAAAGGGAAAAGTGCCTCTAGAGCATTTTTGTATCCATCTGAGCAAGGACCACCATTTCCGCTGCACATTAGGTATTTAAATTCTGGAACTTCTAGAATGGATATATTGCCTCTGCGTTCCGAATAGAAAGTTTTGTATTTCTTCTTTAAATCTACTTTTCTCAATTCACTCATTGCTTCTCCTCCATCTATTATTACATCTTTTTTAACTACTACTATGTTCAAGTTAAAAAATGTAGAGGAATGTATTATCAAAAATTGCCAATATTTAAGAAGGAAGCTCTTATATAGAAAGAAAAATACTTGATTTAAGGAGGCGTTTATTTTTTTGAAAAACCGTTCAAGATAGATTATCTATTTACTATTTACAAGTGTCAAATGTGCCAACTCACAATAAATTAAATTTTCATAATATTTGCTTATGGTTTAATAATCTTTTTGTAGATTCGCATCAACTTATTTAATTAAATATTTTTTACTGGCTCTAATAAAGCGCAACAAATCAATATTTTTAGAGTAAGGAAAAGCTAAATTTAGATTATACTTAGCGAAAAAGACAAAGTGGCAACTGGTATTTCTTGCTGGTTAAAACAAAAATGAAAATTCTCTATCCTATTTGGATATGGTTATGAAATAAACTTGTTGGCTATCCCTCGTGCTGTAATGGTTCGGGGGGTCTTTTTTTTTAATAGATAGTTTTTTAGACACGTCATGGCGTGTCCCTACGAATATTCTGATTTTAGAATAGACATCACCAACTTGTCATGGTATTGGCCATTTCGAAACGCCGCCTCTCGAAACCTTCCTTCCAAAACAAATCCTGCTCGTTCGTATGCTTTTACGCCTCCTTTATTGGGAACCGAAACCGTGAGCATAATTCGATTCAAATTCAATTCTTCGAAACCTATTTTAACAATTTGCTTAGTAACTTCGGTTCCTACACCTTTTCCCCAATAGTCTTTGTCGCCAATAAATATGAAGTATTCTCCCGATTTATTGGTGGTAGAAATTCCACAAATACCAGCATAACCAACAAAAACATCACCGACAAAAATGCCATGATTGCTATTCTTTTTGTTATTGATCGTATTTATAAACCAATCCTCAATCTGTTGATCGGTTTTCATCTTCTGAAAAATGGATAAAGAATAAAAAATGGCTTCCTCATCTCGGATCCAATTGTAAAAAGAAGGCAAATTTTCTATTGTTAAAGGGCGAAGTGTTATCATGAATTTTATTTACAAAAAGTACAGACAAGCAATAATCAACACAAGAAATATTGATAATGAAATAAGAAGAATACGTTTTTGCTCCATTTCCGCTTTTATACGAATATCTTCTTTTATCGATTTAAGTTTTTCTTCAGAGACTTCTTTGAATTGCATCTCGTTTCTTTCAATAAAGCCTAAATCAACATTATCTCTAAACTTTGCATTTTTAGAGTTTAATTGACTTCTATTCTGCTTGATGCAATTCTTCATGTGTCCTACAAAGCCTGTCATATTAATCTATTTTATTAAAACGAAAGTTAATTAAAAACTCCCTTCTGCAGAACAAAAGGGAGGAGTAATTTATCTTAAGATTTACTTAGTTATTACCACAAGTTTAGAAAAACAAGACCCAAACATATGCTAAAACAAATACTATAGTCACAACAATCGTAATTAGGAAGATTCTTCTTTTTTCTAATTTGGCCTTGTAGCGAATCTTGTTCTTAATACTTTTTAATTCCGGCTCAGAGACTTTTTTGAAACGTAGAAATGTTCTTCTTTTGTCTCTGATTTCAATATTATCGCGGAAACCTGCTTTATTAGAAGTTAAACCTTCTTTATTTCCTCTAATTCTTCGAATCATATCGAAAACATGACCTGCTGATGACATCTGAAGTGGATTATATCGTTATTGATAAAGCAATTTAATAAAAATCAATTAACAATAATGTTTTTTTTCCATCTTAAATCAAATTACCATCTCAATGTAAATACCGTCTCACCCTCTTTCGATCTGCAATTTAAACTTCCTCCATGTGCTCTTATTATCTGACGAGAATAACTTAAACCAATTCCTGAACCATTATCCTTTGTTGTAAAAAATGGTATGAATATTTCATCGGCAATTTCATCTGTTATTCCAGGGCCATTATCACTTACTTTAATCGAAGTAATTTCTCCTGATTTAATAGCCGTAACCCTAATCTTCGAGCCATTACCATTTTCTGATCCTTGTCCGTTGATTGCCTCAGAAGCATTCTTTACCAAATTGATAATAACCTGAACCATCATTTGTTCGTCGGCAATAAAATGGAAATTTTTAGCTGGTGGAAGTAAGTTTAAATTCCCTGAGAAACCCTCCTTTATAGGAGATAGTAAGATATTCAAGCGATCGAAAAAGCTGTAAATACCAATACTACTTAAGCGAGGTTCAGGAGCTTTAGATAGAATTCGGTACGATTGAACAAAACGAATTAAGCCTTCACTCATTTCTGTAATTACGCCTAATCCATTAATCGTCTTCTCAACATGAATGTCTATTGGTTGATTTTCTGCAAGCTCTAGTTTTTGCTCCCAAATTCCTTTTAATGATTGGGATATTGACGTTACTGGAGCCAATGAATTCATAATTTCATGACTTAAAACACGAATAAGTTTTACCCAGGCGTCAATTTCTTTACGTTCCAACTCTCCTCTAATGTCCTGAAGCGTTATTAATTTTACATCCTCATTCTCCAATCGAATAACCGTACAGCGAGTTATCACTTGTACTTTCTCCTTTTGCAAAAGAAGGTCAAGCACTTTCTTCTCCTTATTTTTTAACTCGATTAGGCCTTTTGAAAATTTTGCATCGATATGTTCCAATTGCTTAATATGGGTGAAGGTTTGTAGACTTGTCAACTCCAATGCTGATGAATTAACATCGGTAACAAACCCATTTTCTGTAATAACGATAACACCAGTGGCAATATTCTGAAGAATTTCAGCAAAATAGGTTTCCTTTATTCTGCTTTTCATTTGAACTTCCTGAATGATACCATTCAGTTCATTTAAACTTTGATTTAACTCATCAATAATTTTATTACCTGATTTTTTAGGGAAGTGTAGGGTCGTATCCTTATTTTTTATGGACTGAACAAAGTAATCCATCTGTTTGTGTGTTTTGCGCAAAAAGAATAACAATCGCCATACAAGTAGAAGCTCTATTAAAAGAAATACTGACAGTAGATAATAGTTTTGGATGGACACGCAGAAACCAATTGCTCCCGCAATGAAAATCACAAAAATTAGACGAATAAATAAAACAATATTGTAGTGTCTATATCCCATATTTCTTTATTTTGTTGTATAAGGTTTGGCGTGTAATTCCAAGCTGACTTGAAACAGCACTAAGATTTCCCATTTGTTTTTCGATGGCTGCTGTAATCAACTGTTTTTCCATTTCTTCTAGTGTTCCACCGTACGCTTCACCACTTGAAAGTTCTACGGATTTAAACACAAAATCAGCAGCTTTAATTACATGACGATCACTTAAAATAACCACTTTTTCGATGGCGTGTTGTAATTCTCGAACATTTCCAGGCCAATGATAAGCTTTCAATTTGGAAATCGCATCTGATGAAATTGTCAAGCCCTTCTTATTGTATTTATCTGTATACAACTGTAAAAAGAATTCCGCTAAGGCAGGAATATCCATTTTTCGATCTCGTAAAGCAGGAAGTTCAATTTGTATAGTATTTATTCTATAAAGTAAATCCTCCCTAAAATTGCCATCATTCACCATTTTAGATAAATCACAATTGGTTGCACATACTACTCTTACATCAATATCTACTGGTAAATTCTCACCCAATCGGGTTAACTTTCTATTTTGCAGAACTGCTAATAGTTTGGCTTGCATGGGCAGTGATAGGTTTCCAATCTCATCCAGAAAAAGAGTACCTTTGTTCGAGGCTTCAATTTTTCCCATTCTATCGCTTTGCGCATCAGTAAAAGCACCTTTTTTGTGGCCGAACAACTCACTTTCGAATAGGGTTTCAGCTATAGAGCCCATATCAACATTAACCATTACATTTTGTGACCGGTTGGATAATCTGTGAATTTCTCTAGCAATTAATTCTTTACCAGTACCATTTTCACCTGTGATAAGAATATTCGCATCAGTTGCAGCAACTTTACGAACCATGGCCATCACAGTTTCCCATTCTGGCGACGAACCAATCAAGTCATTCTTGCTTTTATTGATTTCTGCAATCAATTCATCTTCCTTTAAACGCAATTTTCTGACTTCTTTTCGGGAGTTACTCAATTTCACAGCCATTTCAATAGTAGTCAGCATTTTTTCGTTTTCCCATGGTTTCAGAACAAAGTCGACAGCTCCATTTCGCACAGCTTTTACAGCTAATTCTACATCACCATATGCAGTAATCATAATAACACTAATACCTGGGTTGTATTCGAATATCTGATTTAACCAATAAATACCTTCATTTCCTGTGTTTATGCCAGCTTTAAAATTCATATCCAAAAGAACAACATCGTAACTATCCTCAATCAATTCTGCAAGCAAAACATTTGGGTTCGACAAACATTTCACCTTTTTACAGTTCCCGGTAAGCAGCAAGTCTAGTGCACTTAGAATGCTTTTGTTATCATCTACAATTAAAATTTTGGCTTCTTTCATTTTTAAGAATCACATTCAAATGTTCATAATTTTAGAACTAATGTAAAGAGCTTTTAAAAAAATTAGACAATGATTGTCCATTTTTTTTACACTACAATTTAAACGCTGACACATAAACAGCTAATATCATGACAATTACACCTCATGGCACAAGTTTAGCTTAGATAATCATGAATTGCAATTTTTTCACTTGCAAGAGGTAATGAGTAAAAGTCTTAAGATGACGATGGATCGAAAAATAGAAAAAGGTAAAGGAATTAAAGCCAAGCATGTTTACATGATTATTGCCATAAGTGTACTTGGCATTTTGATATGGTTAATGTTGAGCAGTTCAACATCAACATTCCGCGCAGAAGAAGAGAAATTAAATATTTCGATAGTAAAAATGGGTGAATTTAAAGATTACATATCCATTATTGGGACGGTAGAACCGAAAACAACAATTTACCTGGATGTTGAAGAAGGCGGAAAAGTAATCGAAAAATTAATCGATGAAGGAGAAACCGTTAAAAAAGGTGATATCATCCTGAAAATGATAAACAGTGATTTAAAACTTGAGATTTTAAATACCGAATCACAATTGGCTTATCAATCGAATGAGCTAAGGAATACGCTTATTAATATGGAGCAACAGAAGATAAGTAATAAACAGCAACTGCTTGTTATTGATACAGATATTATCAGACAGAAAAGAAAATATGAACAAAACCTAATGCTGTTTGAAAAAGGATTTGTGTCGAAAGAAGAGTATTTACAATCGAAAGAAGATTACGAATTGTCTCGTCAGGATAGAGAGTTGAGATATCAGAGAATGGTGCAGGATTCAATTTTTAGAGCGAATCAAAAAATTCAGATGAATAGTAGTTTGGCCAATATGCAGCAGAATTTGAATATGGTTAGACAACGTTTGGAAAACCTGAATATAAAAGCACCAGCAGATGGTCAGCTAGGAAGTTTAGATATTGAAATTGGTCAATCGATTAACAGAGGGGAACGAATTGGACAACTTCACATGCTTGAAAGCTTTAAGGTTGTTGCAGAAGTCGATGAGCATTATATTGATCGGGTTCGAAGAAATCTTTCAGCCACATTTACAAGAAACGAGCAACAATTCAAGCTAAAAACTAAAAAGGTTTATCCGGAAGTTAGAGAAGGACGTTTTAAGGTTGATTTAATTTTTGATGGTACTTCGCCAGAGAATTTACGTACTGGGCAAACCTATCATCTCAAACTAGAGTTAGGACAACCCGTTGATGCAATTCTATTGCCTCGAGGTGGTTTTTTCCAAAGCACAGGTGGACAATGGGTATTTATTTTAGATGAGTCGGGTGATTTTGCTATAAAGAGAAAAATAAACATTGGACGACAAAATTCACAATATTTCGAAGTGCTAGAAGGCTTACAAGAAGGAGAAAAAGTGATCACTTCCAGCTACGAATCGTTCGGCGATAATGAGCGGATTGAATTTAAATAAGTAAAACATAAGTATCCTACAAAGACGAATTACTAAATTAGACCTTATATATAATTGTAAATCCTAAAATCAAAACATATGATTAACACGGTAAATCTTAAGAAAATATTTAGGACAGACGAAATTGAAACGCTGGCACTAAATAATGTAAACCTAAACATCAAAAAAGGTGAATTTGTTGCCATTATGGGACCTTCAGGTTGTGGAAAATCAACTCTTCTAAACATCTTGGGTTTACTTGATAATCCATCAGAAGGAGAGTTTCATTTCAAAGGAACCAATGTTGCCGAGTACAAAGAAAACAAACGTACCGATTTACGAAAAGGGAACATTGGTTTTGTGTTCCAGAGTTTTAACCTGATTGATGAATTGAATGTTTTTGAGAACGTTGAAATGCCACTGGTTTATCAGGGAATTAGTAATAAGAAGCGCAAGGAAATGGTAAATAAAGTACTCGATCGTATGAGTATGAGTCATAGAGCTAAACATTATCCACAGCAACTTTCAGGAGGACAACAGCAGCGTGTTGCTATTGCTCGTGCAGTTGTGTCAAACCCGGGCTTAATTCTTGCCGATGAGCCTACAGGTAACCTGGATTCATCAAACGGTCAAGAAGTGATGGAATTGCTTACTGAGCTTAACCGTGAAGGTACAACGATTATAATGGTAACCCACTCACACAAAGATTCTGGCTATGCACATCGTGTGATTAACTTGTTTGATGGAAAAGTGGTAACTGAAAATGTTCCTGTAGAAGAAATGGCAGATTAAGAATCAACCATAAATCCTTATCAGATTACAACATATTATGAAATTACCTATTAGTCTTAAATTATCTATTCGTAGCATCCTGAAAAACAAAGTTCAATCCGTTATTAGCATATTGGGTTTGGGAATTGGTTTGGGTTGTGTGTTTTTACTGCTTTTGCTGTATATACATGAAAATTCTTTCGATAAATTCATTCCTCAAAAGGAAAATTTATATCGAATTATTCGTGGAGAAGATTGCAATACTACCTACCCATTGGGAAGTACGATACAAGCGGAAATTCCTCAGGTAAATAGCTTTTTTAGAATTCATCAGGTAAGCCAAGTAGAATTAAAAAACGCCAATAATGTTTTGCTCAAAGATGATAATTTTGCTTGTGCAGATAGCAGTATATATAAGAATTTAGGAATTAAAATTCGGAATGGTAGCGTCCCAAGATCTGTTAACGAAATTTGTATTTCTTCATCCATTGCAGATAAATATTTTGCGAAGGAAGATCCGATTAATCAATTGTTAAAGATTAAAATAGGTGAACAGTTTTGTGATTTAAGTGTTTGCGGTGTTTACAAGGATTTTCCCGCTTATTCAAGTCTACATCCTAATTTCATTGGGCACATTCATCTAATGGATAAGTTCTCATCTCACAAAAGAAAAAAATGGGGACATTACACATCATCAAAAAATAATTTTAGAGACTGGAATCATTTTGATTTGCATACCTATGTTCGTTTGACTTCAAAAGCAAAACCTGCTATGGTCGAACAAAGTTTACAAGCATATAAAAATCGCACATCTGATGAGAAAATAATGGTTCTAGATTATCATTTACAGCCAGTTTCTGATATATATCTCCATTCGAACAACTTGAATCGTAATTTTTATACTCGAAAAGGAAACCCGAGCGAGTTGATCTACTTTTTGATCATATCTTCTTTAATTTTAATTATTGCAATCGTAAACTATGTTTTTCTGACAAAGGCCAAGATTGAAATTCGCATTAAAGATTTAGGAGTACAAAAGGCAATGGGTGCTTCCAGTATGCATATTTTCAAGCAAGTATTATTGGAATCAAATCTCTTGGCAATCATCAGTCTTATACCAGCATCACTAATTGTCATACTTGGAATTCCCTATTTAAAAGAAACGCTCAACAGAACACTAAGCATTGATGTTTTTACACTTTGGCAGAGCTATATTGCTCTTATTCTTGTGGTACTTATTACTGGCAGCTTTGCTGGACTGCTAATTGGATTTCGTGTTTCAAAAATCTCCTCGGTACTACTGATTAAAGGCAAATTAGTGAAATCTATAAAAAGAAAGCAATGGGGAAATTCATTCTTAATTGTACATTTTACAATATTCGTATTATTAATTGTTGGCGTAATAAGCATCAAAAAACAATTGGATTTCGCTCAAACAGGATCTAAAAATATCGATACCCAAAACATCATTGTCTGTGAACTAAATTCTGAAGAGTTGAGCCAACAATTCCAGATGATTGATAGTGAGATAAGAAAAATACCAGGTGTAACAAAAGTTGCTGGATCATCCTTTATTCCTCCTTTTAAAAATTTCCTTCCTGTTAATATGGCATGTGGTGATGATCAAGTTCGTTTCGATGGTTTGATTATGGGTAAAGGCATGATTGATCTCTTGGGCTTAAAGCTTATAGATGGAGAAGGTCTAGGTGATTTCCATGACAATAGGAACGAAATGGTTTTTAATGAATCGGCCGCAAAAGAGCACAATCTTAAAGTTGGCTCTATATTTAATGGCGCTTTTTTGGTAAGAGGTATTGTGAAAGATTTTAACGCACACTCCTTTCATGAAAAAATTCGTCCGATGGTAATTCTGCAACAGGATCCTAAAAAATTATACCTTTTAGCAGTAAAAACTACAGAGAATAGCCATGTGTCCGTTCAAAAGAAATTGAATCAGTTTTTCAAAAAAATTGCTCCTGATAAAATCGTCAAAACCTATTCTTTACAAGATCAAATCAATCAATTTTATCATAAAGAAGAACAACAGGTGAAAATTATTAGTGCCTTCTCTTTACTTGCTATTGTATTATCAATTATGGGCTTATTAGGTATGGTGCTAAATGCCATATTCTTAAAAAGAAAAGAAATTGGAATTCGAAAAATAAACGGTGCTAAAACCCATGAAATAATAAAAATGCTAAATCGAGATTTTCTAAAATGGGTTGCAATTGCCTTCATCATAGCTTGTCCAATAGCTTATTATGTCATAGATAAATGGTTGGAAAACTTTGCCTACAAAACAGAACTTTCATGGTGGGTATTTGTTTTGGCAGGACTTATTGCCATGTGTATTGCACTACTGACTGTATCTGTTCAATCGTGGAGAGCAGCCACAAGAAACCCTGTTGAAAGTTTGAGGTATGAGTAATAATTGCACATAATACAAACCATAAACTATGCATTTAATCAAACAGATTTTTCGAAGTATATTGAAATTTAGAATGGCTTCTCTATTCTCAATTTTCAGTTTAGTTACGGCATTTTTATGCATTATTATAATTACACTCTACGTATCATTCGAAAAGAGTTTTGATCAATTTCACACAAACAATAGTTCAATTTATAGAGTCGAAACTAGTTATTCGGCTTGGATTCCAGCAATCGCAGCAGATGTAATCAAAGAGAATATTCCAGAAGTGGTAAATGTAACTTCTATTTGGAATAGGGGGAAATCTAAATTTGCAACAGAAAAAATGAATTTGTCAGACCAATTTGTTTCCACAGATGCCTTATATGCAAGTGATGAATTTCTAAGAATGTTTAGTTTTCCATTAATTATTGGCGATAAAAATACAGTGCTCATTGAGCCTGGAAATGTTGTCATTACCGAATCCCTCAGCAAAAAACTATTTGGTAAAGAAAACGCATATGGAAAAACGATTACCATAAATAAAGCCGAATTCATGGTAAGCGGTATTATGCATGATCTCCCTAACAACTCAACCATCCAATCAGATTGCTTAATCTCTTTTTCTACTTTAACTCGAGATGCTCGCGGTAAAATAAAAGCCACGAAATCTTGGTCCGAATGGAGTTATAATGTTTTCATCCAAGCTCGCAAGGGTATCAAACCAAAAAAATTGGTTCAAAAAATATCACAAATCGATCAATTTGATAAAAAGTTAGAAGGAATAAAAGAACGTAATCCAAACAAGGAACCTCTTAGCCTAAGACCTTTAAAGGAATTGCATTATGCATCATCCTATTGGGGAAAATCAAACAAACTAATTTTAAATATTCTAAGCATATTAGGATTTATGATTATGTGCATGGGATTTGTAAACTTTATCAATTTCTCCACTTCTCAAGCTTCAAATCGTGCCAAAGCTCTTTCAATTCAACAAGTTTTAGGAGGAAAAAAACAGATGGCTCGAATTCAAGTAATTCTTGAGTCTATTATATTATCCCTCATCTCAATTATAGTTGCCATCGCTATTCATTTTCTAATTTACCCAACAATTGAATCGTTCTTTGAGATAAAAGGGCTTTCATTTGAATCCAGACCTATATATCTAATCTGGTTTTTTATCTTATCCATCTCCTTTGGTGTTTTGGCGAGTCTATATCCTTCAAATTATTTTAATTCAGCTCCGATATCAGAAGTTATAAAAGGAAAAATTTTCTTCGTTAAAAAGGGGAAAGCATTTAGAAATGCATTAATAATAATCCAGTTTGTTTTTGCAATTGGACTAATTATATCAACATTAATTATTGAGAAACAACTCCATTTTTGGAAAAATTTTGATATCGGAATTGACAAAGAACATGTTGTTTGCATCCGCACGACAAAAGACCTTAGAGAACATCATCAAGCTTTCGCAGATGAATTGATGAAATCAAGAGAAATTCTCGATTATACATATTCTAATTTTATTCCAGGTCAAGTAGGAATGGGTTGGGGACGTGAAATTGATGGACAATATGTAAATATTAAATGTTGGCCTATTGATCATCATTTTCTTGACTTTTTCAAAATAAAAATAGCGGAAGGAAGAAGCTTTAATCCAAATTCTCAAGCTGATATCAATACCTTTATTATTAATCGTAAAGCTGCAGAAGAATTTGGATGGGAAAATCCTCTCGAACATCAAATGGGAGGCTTCGATTTCTTGGGAGATATTATAGGTGTTGCTGAAAATTTCAATTTTTCCAGACTACAAGATGAAATAATGCCTATGCAATTCTGGCTTACGAATAAAAGAAAATACGTTTTAATGTTACGTGTACAACCTCAAAAATATCAACAAACAGTTACGTACATAAAAAATATTGCACAAAAATTTGATTCAACGAATCAAATTGACGTTAAATTCCTTGATGATCAATTGAATGCATTATACACAAAAGAAGAAAAGATCGCTCGCTTTATCGAATTCATTACACTATGGTGTGTAATACTTGCCATGTTTGGAATACTTGGACTTAGCTTCTTTATAGGCTATGATAAAACAAAAGAAATCGGTATTAGAAAAGTAAACGGAGCTAAAACCCACGAAATTATTAAAATGCTCAATATAGACTTCCTAAAATGGATCGCTATTGCCTATTTAATTGCTTGCCCCTTAGCATATCTGGCAATGAATAAATGGCTCGAGAATTTCGCCTACCGAACAGAACTTAGCTGGTGGGTTTTTGCATTGGCAGGAATCATCACTATGGGCATTGCATTGCTAACCGTTTCATTCCAATCGTGGAGAGCAGCTACCAGAAATCCTGTGGAAAGTTTGCGTTACGAATAAATAAAATTGAAAATTATGCTTTGGTATCATTTAAAATTATCGGTTTTACGTCTGCTTAAAAATAGAGCTTTTTCGGTAACCAATATATTGGGTCTCAGTATTGGAATTGCATCCTTTTTCGTTCTGTTCATTCATGTGCAAAACGAACGAAGTTACGATAGGCATATTAAAGATCATCAAAATATCTACAGAGTCGTATCAACACCTTCGCATATCAACGACCCTTGGGCTAGAAGTTTAGGATTCATAAAAGAAGCGTCCATAAATTTTCCAGAAGTCGAAAATGCAACACAATTTTCACATTGCCCGTTAGGAACCATTAAAATAAATGAACAAAGCGTATCGCAAACGGATATTTTATCGGTCGATACCAATTTCATGAACCTATTTGGCGTTGAAAGTCTTATTGGTAAATTGTCTGATATTACAAAACCCAATGTTGCTTTCATTTCTGAGCGTTGTGCAAAAAAACATTTTGAAAATGAAAACCCAATTGGACAATACATTGATGTTGAGCGCTTGCAATACAGAAGAGTTCTTGGGAAATATGAAATTATTGGCGTCGTTAAAAACACGCCTATCAAAACTCATTTCAATTGCGAAATTCTGCTCTCGCAAAAAGGTTCACTAGAAGCAGCTTATGCTGCTTTATCCGAAAGAAAAATTCAATGGGTTTACAACTATCTAAAATTAAAAAAAGGAGTCTCGCCTTCCATTATTGAAGAAAAACTTCTCAAAAACTTCAATAATTCAAGCTTAAGACAGACCCGAGGGCCTAAAGATTACAAATTCAAACTCGCGAATCTTACCGATATTCATTTAAAATCAAATTGTAGATTTGAATTAAAAGAAAGCAATTCAAAAATAAATATCAATTTATTCACAATCGTTGCCCTTGTTATATTACTAATTTCCTTAATCAATTTTGTTAGCTTAATCACCGTTAACCTATTCAAAAGATCAAAAGAATTTGGACTAAAATCTTCAATTGGCGCTCACAAAAAACATTTGCTAACTCAAGTTCTTATTGAAGTGCTTCTCCTTTGTTCTTTATCAGTCATCATCTCCTTATTTCTGATTGAAATAATAACACCTTACATTAATAACTTCTACGAAATTCAATTCGACATCTTCTATTTAGAGCCGATCATTTATCTGGCAGCATTGACCGTTCTGCTCTTTAGTGGAATTTTAAGTGTCCTTTTTGTGCGCTTTTTTATTTTAAACAACAACTCAACCAGTGATATCATAAAGGGTCAAACACCTTTAACTGGCAGACGTATTTTACAACCATTAATGATCTTTCAAATCATGATCGTAATTGTACTTATTTCATCTGCCATTTTGGTCAACAAACAAATCTCCTACCTGCTAGATAAACCTCTTGGCTTTACAAAAAATAATATTGTTGTGCTTAAACTGACTGATTTTTCGAAAGACCCCAATGTTTTTGCGAATGAATTAAGAAAAAAATCATCCATTGAATCGATTGGTTTCACGATGCAACATTTTGGTTATCCAACACAAACCCTTTCCTTAGAAGGATTTGGAATTGAAGGAACTGCGGAATTGTCTATGGCTAATTATGATTTTTTAAAAACCATGAACATTCCTTTTATTCACAACTACATCAATACTTCGAAGGATACCATTGATGGAATGGTGATCAACAAACATTTGTACAAAAGGTTGATGGAAAAACACAAAACGCTTGAGAATTTGAACGCCTACCGATCGGGAATCCCTTTAGAATCTGATCAGAGAAGAGTTGATATTATTGGCGTTGTGGAGGATTTCAATTACAGTTCTGCACACGATCAAATTGGGGACTATATTTTCATCATCAATGAATCTCATAACAGAGGCAGATTTATTCATATTCGTGTATCGCCAGGGAATACAAAAACAGCAATGACGAGTATTAAGAAAGAGTGGGAAAATCATTATCCCAACCAAAAAATAGATTACTTCTTTATGGATGATAAAATTGCACAGCAGTACAAATCAGAAAACATTCTACAGCGAATTCTAATGAGTTTCTCTATTCTTGGAATTATCATCGGAATTCTCGGAATTAGTGCACTCTCCTATTTTACCTCCGAACAAAGAACCAAAGAAATAGGTATCAGGAAGGTGAACGGAGCAAAAACCAAAGAAATACTATCCATGCTAAATGGTGATTTTGTAAAATGGGTAGCTATTGCCTTTGTAATTGCATGCCCTATTGCCTGGTTTACACTGAGAAAGTGGCTTGAAAACTTTGCCTATAGAACGGAGCTCAGTTGGTGGATGTTCATCTTGGCAGGAATTATTGCAATGGGAATAGCCCTAATAACTGTTTCATTTCAATCATGGAGAGCTGCCACACGGAATCCGGTGGAAAGTTTGAGATACGAGTAAATCTAAAACAAAAAATATGCTTTGGTATCATATTAAATATGCAATAAGAAGTACCCTGCGACAAAAATCCTATGGAATTACCAATATTATTGGTTTATCCATATCCCTTGCTGCTATTTTCTTAATCCTGTATTACATCCAATTTGAGACTGGTTTTGATCAACATTACTCCAATAGTGCACGGGTAGCTCGTTTTACCATGGAATATCAAAAAGGTGATTACAGTAACCATTTTGCTCGTGTTAAATATTCAGGCATTCAATATCTTGATGAAGATATCTCGGAAGTAAAATGCATGGCTCGTCTTTCTCCTTTTAGGCAATGTGCCGTTAAGATTGGAGAGGATAAATTCTATAGCAAGGGTGCCTATGCAACAGACTCAAATTATTTTAAGGTATTCAACGACACCTTATTACTGGGAAATCCAAATGAGATCTTAAATTCAAAAAATCAAGCTGTTATATCAGAGTCTATTAGTAAAAAATTCTTTTCCTCAGAGAATCCAATAGGCAAACAAATCTCTCTGGAACATCAATTTAATCCTCAATTTGTTGAGTATACAATTGTTGGTGTTATGAAAGATGTTCCTTCTCAAACCCATTTTCATCCAGAAATCCTTACCTCTCTGGATAAACAAGACAATTATTCAGCATGGAATTACACCTATTTGCTTTTGGATAAACCCGAAAGTATCAATCGGGTAAAAAATCAGTTTGATGAATTCAAGAAAAAACACTTAGATGAAGTATCAGCCCCTCTTTATACATTTCATCTACAAGCTGTTCAGGATATCCATCTGCATAGTCACAAAGACAGAGAAATAGAAATTAATGGAGATATAAAAAATGTAAGAATATTAATTCTATTGGCGATACTTATTATTGTAGTGGCCTTTATCAACTTTACAAATTTAAATCTTGTGGCCATAAAGGAGCGATCTAAAAATATATTGGTAAACCATTTTCTTGGTGGAAAACTACATCACATTGTCATAGTAGGTTTCTGGCAAAATCTTATCATCATTGGTCTTTCTGTCCTTATTGGATTTATTTTAGCTCGTTTGGCATATCCAGGTTTTCAGCACCTATTTTCTCTACCTGATTTTGCCATTTCACTGTCTACCTATAAAGTTTTACTAATTACAATATTTCTGCTACTCCTGTGTGGATCCTTTATCGGAATCTTACCCATTCTGAGATACAAAATTAAGCCAGATATAGTTAATAGTTCAGGACAAGATCTTAAAGCTAAATCAGGAAAAATATCGAGTGGTATATTATTATCCTTGCAGTTTGCCATCGTAGTTGGTCTATTAATTACAACTTTCGTTATCCAAAGTCAGATACATCTTTTAATGGCAAATAGGCTAGGCGGAAACGACAAAAACATTATTAACATCACAAACGTATCGCGCTCTTTACTTGACAAATATGATATATTTAAAAGCAAATTATTAAAAATACCCGGAATTGAAAATGTAACTGGTGCTATGGAAGAGCCAGGAGGCGAAATCATGGATGCCTTTTTCTACCATTTGGATGGTATAACCAAAGAAGAATTCTCAAGCAATCGCCTTAATGTATTCCCTTGCGATCACAATTATCTAGATTTTTATAACGTAAAAATGCTAGCTGGTAGCAACTTCACTCCCGATCCAGATAAAAAGCAATACATCCTAAACAAAACAGCATTAAAATACATTAAAGCGGAACTTCCCGCTGAAGAATTTATTAATCGGGATTTTGAATTCAATTATAATTATAACGAACTTCTGTCAAAAGGGAAAATTGTTGGTATTTGTGACGACTTGCATTTAACAAGCATGGATGAGAAGGAAAAACCCATTGCTTTACATTATCAAAACATGGTTAATTCCTGCATAAGCATACGTTTTACTCCTGAAGCTCTGCTTGGTATTTTACCTGAAATCCAATCTACATGGGAGCAATTATTTCCTGATTATGCATTGGAATATCATTTCATCGATGATTTGTATCTGCAACAATACAAACAATACATCAATCAACGGAATTTTCTGAGTGTGTTGTCAATCCTATCCATTCTAATAGCTTGCATCGGATTGATTGCAATTTCCATTTCAATGATACAAGCCAGAAAAAAAGAAATAAGCATCAGAAAGGTAAATGGGGCAAAAACCCATGAAATTATTAGAATGCTCAATAAAGATTATCTCAAATGGATGATTATTGCCTTCATTATAGCTTGTCCAATAGCTTATTATGCCATAGATAAATGGTTGGAAAATTTTGCCTACAAAACAGAACTTTCATGGTGGGTATTTGCTTTGGCAGGATTCTTAGCTATGGGAATCGCACTGCTTACCGTTTCTTTTCAATCCTGGCGAGCAGCAACAAAAAATCCTGTGGAGAGTTTGAGGTATGAGTAGATCAAATCTTAATTTAAAAAACAATAAATGATTTAACTAACAATAACACAGTATGAAAAAAACACTATTATTCACAATTTTCCTGTTCTCTTCTATTACACTTCTTTTGGCACAACAAAATGATGTCGAAAAAGAGAAAGAGCTTATTAAAAATGTAATTCAAAGTGCATATATTGATGGCTTGTGCAATAATTTTGAACTTGATTCGATACATGAGGGGATCCATCCAGGTTTTGTTTTATTTGGATCGGGACAAGGAAATATCCTGAGAAAAACCACAATACACAATTGGATCGAATATGCAAAAATGGGCAAAGCCAAGGGTAATAAATATACTTTCCAAAATGAGTTTACCACCATAAAATATCAATTTATTGATGTTACTGGCAAAGCGGCTGTAGCTAAAATAGATTTTTACGAAGGTGAAGAATTAAAATTTGTAGATTACCTGTCCTTATTGAAATTTGAATCAGGATGGAGGATAATCAGCAAAACTTATCACGCCTTGCCACAAGAAAAATAAAAGGATTTTAAAGAATCGTACCCTTTTAAGGAATAATGAATAAGCCTCAGGTTAAAACCTGAGGCTTATTCATTATTTATTTACTCGTTTATACCAAGTAATTTCATCTCCTTGATATTTGAATTTTTCTTCCAATTTAAAACCTAATTTCTCCAAAACTCGTTGCGATTTCTTATTGCTCACCAAAGTCATGCTGCAAATTTCAGGTAGCTTTAATTCTGAAAAAGCATATTCAATCGCAGCCTTTGTGGCTTCAGTAATTAATCCTTTCCCCCAATATTTACGCAACAAACGAAAACGCAGATCATAAAAATCAATGTGCCCGTTATAGCTTTCCTTTTCCAACTTAAACCCTGTCCAGCCAATAAAACGATCCGATTCTTTCTCAACAATCGCCCACCTACCAATTCCATTCTTTTGGTATTGCTCCTGTATCGATTCAATCATTTTTTGACTCTGACCAATGTCACGAATCGGTTTTCGCCCTAAAAACTTATACACTTCGGGGTCAGAATCCATTTCAAACATGAATTCATCATCACTAGCTAATATTTCTCGTAGATATAATCTTTCTGTTTCAAACAATATTTTCATTCTGAGCCTTCCTACTTTTCATTTTAAAAATCAATATTTTAATCTCGCACATATCCGTCAATTGTGCAAATTTTTCAGCCTTAAAATTCTTATTTAGATTAAATTACCAGAATATTTAACTATAGATTAACAGATTACTCATTTTAGCCTTTATTAGCACAAAAAAAAAGCAACAGCTCTTTCGAACCATTGCTTTATATCTTTTCACAATTATTAATTGCTTAAACGTGTCTCAAAATATCTTCCAAATTCTCAAATTTGGTTTTGTAATCATTCATCGAACGAACAATTACTTCATGAGCCTCTTCAACCCCATAAATGTGAGTAATTTCAGCCTCACTCTCCAAACCTGGCATATCCTTATAAGTTAAGAAATAATGCTTTAAACGATCAGTAATTACAGCTGGCACACATTTTATATCGGTAAAACCACCATACGTAGCATCGTTTATTAAAACAGCAATTATCTTATCATCCGCCTCATTTCCATCAATCATTCTAAAGCCACCAATTGGGCGAACTTCAGCAATAATATCCCCATGAGAAATTGATTTTTCCGTTAAAATACAAATATCTAAAGGATCCAAATCTCCTTCAATACCTTCTTTTCCAGATTTTTCGCTACAGTATTCGCCAACCGATCTTCCACAATAAGTCTGTGGTAAAAATCCATACAAAGCAGGAACTACATTCGAAAATTTCTGAGGGCGATCAATCTTTAAATAACCACTCGTTTTATCAACCTCATATTTAACGGTATCAGTAGGAACCATTTCAATAAAAGCCATTACCGATTCCGGCGCATTGTCTCCAACATCCAGCCCATGCCAAGGATGAGACTTGTAACGCAATCCCATTAATCTTGCAATAGGATCATTCAATTTGTTTCCCATAGTAAGTGTTTCTTTTAAAGCTTCGTTTTTAGCACAACGATCTTAATTCTTTAGTTAAACAAATTTAGCAAAACAATATAAAAAACAACCCAATCGTCTTTTTCTTTTCTCTTTATTCTCAAAATTGAGTGATTTCCGCCATTTTTATTGGGGTTCCCTCCTTTCAGTCGGTCGGGCTATTCGCTATAACTCCTCGCCTTCCCACTCACATCCCAACGCCAAGCTGTGGGGTTTCCGCTTCTATCCCTAACCCAAAACCGCTGCTATTATCAAATTACTACGAACAATTCCCCCACCAACCAATGCAAACATGCTTATTGTATGATGTGGCGATAATTCGAATACAGAATATCCCAGAGGGATTTCATGTTTATAAAAAAACAATACGAAAAGTTTGGTACGACTCCTTCGGAGTCGAATTATGTGGGTTAGCTTTTTTGCTATAAATATTTGAATCCTAAGGATTCATTCTTAATTGTCAATTGTTCTTCTCTTCACTAGTTTCTTCTTCCTGATTAATTATATTTTCCTCTTCAACTATTGGGTTGATGAGCAAAGGAATGTCGCTCACAATAGCAGAATGAATTAGTCCCCAAGACATGATTAGGCTGGTCGAAATAATAATGAACAAAAGGATACCAGGATCAAAGGACTCGTTAGCATATTCTTGAGGAATGGCATAATACAGCAAAACGGTAATCAAGCCTCGAGGTGCGATCCAAATTTGTGGAAAAATATCAACACCTATAAAAATACGAAGCAATAACCAGCGTATGGCATAAATACTAAGCAAGAGCATTAAACTGACCTCCAAAACACTATAGTTGAGCAGATTTGAAACAATAATACTCAAGCCAAATATTACAAAAAAGAAGGTCCTAACAACAAAAGCAGATTCCATTGTTATCACATGCAGCTCTCTTTTTAAAACATCGAACCTCTCTTTATGAAGATATTTTCGCAAAGGACCACGATAAAACAATTCATTATTCTGAGCAATTATTCCAAACACAAGAATGATAATGAGCGGTGATAAATGTAATATTTTGCCAACAGCATAAAGTAAAACCAATATAGAAATCAACAGAAATAAATGCGCTCCATCTTTAACAAACTGGAAGGCATATAGAAGTAAGTAGCTAGCAACAAATGCGACTATGCAAGAAACGACAGTGCTTATACCAAAACTTAACATCGGATGCATAATTTGTGATGTACTCAAAGGATCTGGATTTTGAAATTCAATAACATTCAGAACAAAATAGAAGAGCATAATACCAATAATATCGCTAAATGTGCTCTCGTAAACATGAAATTCTTTTTTCTCTTCACTCAAATTTCCAACACTTGGAATGATAATAGCACTTGAGAGAATTGATAAGGGCGTGGCATACAACATCGCAGTAAACCAATCCATGTCAGGAATTAAATAAAATATGATGCCCGCTGCAGCCATCAGTGAAAAAATAAGCCCCAGACTTGCCACCAAAAGTGATTTCAAAATAACTCTGATTTTATCTTTCTTCAGTTCGAGTTCCAATGCAGCTTCCAGTACAATCATAATCAACCCAATAATCCCAATGATCTCAAGTATTGGAAAAAAATCAATTTCCGGAATCTTCATTAGTTTTAATCCATACTGGATAATCACACCCAAGCCAATTAGCATAAGAACAGCAGGCACATTGGTTCGGTTTGCTATTTTGGTGAAAATAAACGAGAGCAAAATGATTAAACATCCTGCTATAATTAAATGATATGAGTCGAATTCGAGCATTTGCAATAGATTATTATTTATTTTATCGAAAATAAACATTTTTAAGATAATAAATCCACTGATTGCAGGTAAATAAAGGGCTTCGAAGAAATTCAAATTTTCATATAAGCAATTGGCAAGAAATCTAATACAGATCTCTCACAATATCATAGGGATAGGACATTCTACCAACCCAAAAACATCAAACAAAAAAAGTCACACCATAGCATGACCCTACAAACATTCAATAATTTCTAATTCAAAATTAAAGGCGTTAAATCATTCTTAATGGTATTGTATTCCTCACGACCAATAACTTCAAGGTCTAAAAGTTCTTTTGCTTCTTTTAGCTTATTGATCGCTTCTGTTCTTGTTAATTTTGCCTTTGGATTTTTAATTTCTCCAGTTACCAAAGCCGATTCATAATCTATTAATACAGATGATAAACCAGAACCTTTTACCTGAACGTAAATCTTAAAGCCTTTCCATTTTTCGCCGTATGCTTTTAGCTTCTTAATTACAACAGAAGTTCCGGATATATCAGGGCTAAGCATTTCTCCATTTTCCGAAATATAATTAAAACCTGTATTTGCAGAAGGCAATCCTACAACCAATGTATCTCCAACTTTAATTTGGTTTCCATTCTTACTAAGGTATTCAGTAAAACTACCTTTCTTACTTAATTTGCCAAATTCTGCATTTTGGGAATAGCACAAAGAGCATTGTGCTATCAATAACAAGATTAAAAGTTGTCTCATTTATATTTTAGTTTAAACATCCCTCTGTCCTGTCGAACATCTCCCCTAAAATGGAAGATTACTTTAATTGAGAGAGAAATAAAAATATTCATTTATAATTCTTAATTAATCATTAATTTACCCTCCCCATCCATCACGATCCAAACTTCTATATTGGATCGCTTCCGATAGGTGATCGGTTTCGATAGTTTCAGATCCTTCTAAGTCGGCAATTGTTCTCGATACCTTAAGAATTCTGTCGTATGCACGAGCCGATAGCCCAACCTTCTCCATAGCTACTTTAAGAAGCTTCATACCATCTTCATTGGGCTGACAGTGTTGGCGCAGTAATTTTGAACTCATTTGTGCATTGCAATGCACACCATCTTGTTCCTCGAAACGTTTTTCTTGTATTTGTCGAGATTTCTCAACCCTCTCGCGAATTACCTCACTTTTTTCCGAAAGCCGTTTTTCTGATATCTTATCGAAAGAAACAGGGGTAACCTCTATATGAATATCAATACGATCGAGAAGTGGTCCAGAAATTCGGCTCAAATATTTTTGTACCATACCCGGAGGAC
Organism: Labilibaculum sp. DW002; assembly: GCF_029029525.1. Lineage (NCBI taxonomy): Bacteria > Pseudomonadati > Bacteroidota > Bacteroidia > Marinilabiliales > Marinifilaceae > Paralabilibaculum > Paralabilibaculum antarcticum. The sequence continues at coordinate 2,584,954 of NZ_JAKJSC010000001.1, forward strand.
ACAGGCAATCTTTATCAGGATGATTATAAAATCCGCAAGGGCAAGGGTTCATAGAGGAAATCAACATGGTACTTGCCGGGTAATCAACCGTAAATTTAGCGCGTGATATGGTAATGGTTCTATCCTCTAAAGGTTGTCGCATAACCTCAAGTACTGTGCGTTTAAACTCAGGTAGCTCATCGAGAAACAAAACCCCATTGTGCGATAAAGATATTTCACCGGGCTGAGGAACAGTACCACCACCTACGAGGGCTACATCAGATATGGTGTGGTGCGGAGATCGAAAAGGACGCTTAGTCATTAAACCATTATCTTTTTCAAGAGTACCAGCAACAGAATGAATTTTTGTTGTTTCCAGTGCTTCCTGCAAACTCAATGGAGGCAATATGCCTGGTATGCGCTTTGCCAACATGGTTTTTCCAGAACCCGGAGGTCCGATCATGATAATATTGTGTCCCCCCGCTGCTGCAATTTCAAGAGCACGTTTCACATTCTCCTGTCCTTTTACATCGGCAAAATCATGAGGAAAATTATTTAGGTGTGCATAAAACTCAGCTCGCGTATCTACCTCAGTAGGTAGAATCTCCAAATCGCCTTTTAGAAATTCGATCACTTCCTTAATGTTATCAGCACCAATTACTCTTAATTTGTTTACAACAGCTGCTTCTTTTGCATTTTCCTTGGGTAAAATCAAACCTTCAAAACCTTCCTCTCTGGCTTTAATTGCCATTGGCAAAACACCTTTTATAGGAACTAAACTTCCATCAAGCGAAAGCTCTCCCATGATTACATATTTTTGTAAATCGGGGCACTTAATTTGCTCAGTTGCCGTTAAAATTCCAACTGCCAATGGTAAATCGTATGCCGATCCTTCTTTTCGAATATCAGCTGGGGCCATATTAATGATGATTTTTTTTCCCGGAATTTTATAGCCGACTTCACGCAATGCAGAATCAATACGCTGCTGGCTTTCTTTCACGGCATTGTCGGGTAAACCAACTAATGAAAAACGAACTCCGTTAAAAACATTGACTTCAATTGTAATAGTGGTGGCATGAATACCATACACAGCACTTCCGTAGGTTTTAACAAGCATATTACGAAATCTTACTAATTAACAATATCAACTCTTGAAGATAACAATAATATTTCACCGCACAAATACATAATTCATATTATGGAGCTTTTGTGACATCCTATAAAATAAAAAAGGGATGCCTATTCTGCATCCCTTCAACTTTATATGATCAAAAAATCATTTCATTTTTGCTTCGATATATTGAATTAAGCAATGAATAACTTTAATGTGAATTTCTTGAACTCGATCGGAATATTGCTTCCAAGGCACTCTAATTTCAACATCGCAAAGTTCTGCCATTTCGCCACCAGTTTTACCCGTTAAACCAACAACAAACATCCCCTTCTCTTTAGCTGCTTTAATTGCGTTAATAATATTAGCAGAATTTCCCGAGGTGCTAATTCCTAAAAATACATCTCCTGATTGCCCCATTCCTTCAACATATCTAGAAAAAATATAATCGAAGCCATAGTCATTGGCAACACAAGTAATGTGACTTGGATCTGATATTGCAACTGCTGCCATAGATGGTCTGTCGGCTCTAAAACGGCCTGTTAATTCTTCCGCAAAATGCATGGCATCACACATAGAACCACCATTACCACACGAAATAACCTTGCCATTTTTTTTTAAGGATTGAACCATTGCATCACCTGCCTTTTCAATCGCCAAAAAGTTTGCCTCATCGGCAACAAATTCATTCAATACTTTTTGCGCATCCAAAAAGCTTTCCTTTATATCGTTTAGAATCATCGTATTCAAATTTTACTCAAAAGTATAAAAAAAAGACCAATGAGTTTTAAGTTCTTGGATACTTTACTCCCTCACAACTCACTTCTTAGGATCCAAAACGAAAGTTTTTTCTACTCTTTCAAGTTTTTTAGTAAGTTTATGTTGTAAAACCCATACTAAACAGATCATGATCACTACCAAAAGTCGTCTCTACGAAATCATCTTTGAAGCCGATACAAAAACGGGAAAAATATTTGATGTTTCTCTCCTAATTGTCATCCTTCTAAGCATACTCTTGGTAATGCTCGAAAGTGTTCCATCAATTGAGGCTGAATACCACTATTTACTAAAAATATCAGAATGGGTGATAACCGGTATTTTCTCTCTTGAATACATTATGAGAATTTGGATTGTAAAAAAACCAAAGGCGTATATTTTTAGTTTTTACGGCATAATCGATCTACTATCGGTATTGCCAACCTATTTGGCTCTTATCGTTACAGGAACTCATGGTTTCATGGTTATTAGAGCTCTCCGATTGCTTCGCGTTTTCCGTATCTTAAAATTAAATCGTTACACCAAAGAGGGTACAATTATCATACGAGCTTTGCGCAATAGTAGAATAAAAATTTCTGTATTTCTCTTTGCTGTTGTTACTCTGGTGATCATTATTGGAACCATCATGTATTTAATTGAAGGCGGCGAAAATGGATTCACAAGTATTCCCCGTGGTATTTATTGGGCAGTTGTGACCCTAACAACAGTCGGATATGGAGACATTTCTCCTAGCACATCATTGGGACAATTCTTTGCGAGCATTGTCATGATAATGGGTTATGCCATAATTGCTGTTCCTACTGGAATTGTAACAGCAGAACTTAGCAAAAACTCTTCTAAGCCACAATCAACACAAGTTTGTCCGAATTGCATGGCCGATGAACACTCCGAAGACTCTATTTATTGTAATAAATGCGGTAAAAAACTAAATTAACAAGCCTTTCTCAACTACAATTTAAAGTGAAAAATTATCCACCTTCAAAAAAACTGTTTTTTAGGATATTTTAACGATCAAACTATAGGTTCTTCTGAAAAAAAAGTCATAATTTATCGGTATATTTGTAGGTCTTTTTTAGACAAAAAGGGTTGCCCGTTTCGATTCTTAAGAATTCCTTAGAAAATAATTTCTAAAAGGAATACAGTAGATTCTTTAAACATTACTGGCTTCACTTATTAATTGGTACAAAACATTTTATCATGGGATTTGCTAGTTTTTTCAATAAACCAGAACATAAAAAATTCAATATTCAACCTAGATATTGGGATCCTGCTAAAGAGGAAAGAGAAGAGCGAGAAAGAAGAATTAAAGGTGAGTTAGGTATAAAGGATGAAAATGATCAATACATTCCCAACATAAAAGGCCGAATGAAAAGTGAACTTCGTCATGGTCACTCGGGCTCAAGCAACGAACGTAACAAATCAAACATTCGAATGTTAGTCATTTTTGTTGTACTTTGTTTTGCAGCTTACATTTACCTTTACGGATGGGATGGAGTCATGTAAATTTCTTCCTTCTTAAAACACATTTAACCAACAAGTAATCCCTTTAAAATTAAACCTTAGAAGTAGAAATTCTATATGTCCGATATTATACAAATACTTCCAGATTCAGTAGCGAACCAAATTGCGGCAGGAGAGGTTGTTCAACGTCCAGCTTCAGTTGTTAAGGAATTGGTTGAGAATGCAATTGATGCAGGAAGTACTTCCATAAAAATAAACCTCAAGGATGCAGGTAAAACACTCATCCAAATTATAGATAATGGTTGCGGCATGTCGGCAACGGATGCCAGATTGGCTTTCGAGCGTCATGCGACTTCAAAAATTAAAGCTGCTAAGGATCTGTTTGCCATTCGTACAATGGGTTTTCGAGGAGAAGCTTTGGCTTCTATTGCTGCCATTGCCAATGTCGAACTAAAAACAAAACGAACCGAAGACGAGTTGGGTACTCATCTTGTGATTGATGGTTCTGAATTGGCTTCTCAAGATTCTATTGCTTGCCCACCGGGAAGTAATTTTATCGTGAAGAATCTTTTTTATAATGTTCCTGCACGACGAAAATTTCTCAAAGCGAATTCAACTGAACTTCGAAATATTATCACTGAATTTCAGAGAATAACTTTGGCTAATCCTGAAATTGAGTTTCAGTTGATTCATAACGATGCCGAGGTTTATAATTTGACACCAAGTAATACACGTCAGCGCATTGTCAATATTTTTGGTCGTAGTATCAATACCAGATTAATTAGTATTGATACAAATACGAGTATTGTAAAGTTGACGGGCTTTATTGGGAAACCTAAGAATGCTAAGAAAAGAACGGATGAACAGTTTTTCTTCGTGAACGATCGCTATATGCGCCATCCGTATTTTCACAAGGCTGTTTTGTTGGCTTACGATAAAATTTTGCCGCCTGATACTATACCGCCTTATTTTATTTTCTTCGAGGTTGATCCTAAGATTATAGATATTAATATTCATCCAACAAAAACAGAAATCAAGTTTGAGGATGAACAAGCAATTTTTCAGATTATTCAGGCCTCAATTCGTGAGGCTTTAGGGAAATTTAATATTGTTCCTTCTATCGATTTTGATGAGGATACCAGTTTAGAAATTCCGGTGGCTGGGCAAAATTCGGAAATTGAAGCTCCCATGATTAAGGTAAATCCGGAGTTTAATCCTTTCGAAGCAGATTCAAACTACAATCCTTTCGATGGAGAAAAAAGCTATAATCCTTTCGACGAGGAACGCAAGTCTTTTGAGTCCAATCAGTTTTATCAAGAATTTAAAGCCAAAACGCCTCCTCCTTCTAGCACTCCAACTAAAAAAGAGGTTCCTGAAAAATGGGAAACGCTTTACGAAGAGCCTGCTAAGAAAGAGAAAGAAGAAAAATTAAGCCAAGCGGCAATTGATCGGGAAAATATTCCTGATTATTTTCAGCCTCAACAATCGATGCCCGAGTTTACTCAAAAAACCTTACAACCTAAAGAGCAAATTCAAAAGGCAAAGAACTTTTTCCAGCTGAAAAACAAATACATTCTTACGCCAATTCGGTCCGGTTTAATGATTATTGATCAGCGCAAAGCTCATGAGCGAATTCTTTTCGAAAAGTTTATTAATTCATTGGAAAACCATCAAGGAATTGCGCAGCAAACACTTTTTCCACAAACCATAGAATTAAATGCTTCGGATTATACCCTTTTGCAGGTAATAATTGAAGATGTTAGAGCCTTGGGCTTTGACATTCGTGAATTTGGAAAGAAAACTTTTGTAATTAATGGTACGCCAGCCGATATTCAAAATTGCGAACCAAAGGAATTGGTTGAAAACCTATTGGCAAATTACAAATCGAACCAAATGGATGTGAAACTAAAAGTTCGTGAAAATCTGGCTAAATCTTTAGCAAAAGCTTCTGCCCTTAACTATGGCAAAACGCTTTCTAACGAAGAAATGAGCTCGATTCTTGATCAACTTTTTGCTTGTACAACACCAAACTTTACTCCTGACGGGAAAGCAATTATTTCTGTACTGGAGTCGCAAGAATTAGAAAGCCGATTCAAATAAAGTGACATTATGTCGCATATTTGTTATTAAAATACACACACAATAAAATGGTCTAACTATTGTTAGATATCAGTAAATAATAAAACAATTTCGAATGAGTCAATTTAGATCTTCATTAATGAATCTGCCTCCGGTTGTAAAAAACCTGTTAATAATTAACGTTCTTATGTTATTAGTCACTAGTGTTGTTGGTGACCGATTTGGCTTTAATATTGATCGTCTTTTAGCACTTCATTTTCCACTATCGGAATATTTTCGACCGCACCAATTCGTAACGCATATGTTTATGCATGGTGGTATTGGTCATTTGTTTTTCAATATGTTTGCTCTTTTTATGTTTGGGCGAGTATTGGAGAGTGTGTGGGGACCAAAGAGATTCTTAATTTACTATATGGTAACAGGGCTTGGAGCTGCTGCTCTTCACACTTTCGTGGGATGGCTCGATTATTCTTCGATGAAAGCTGCTGCCAATGCTTTTGCTAATACTCCAACGCCTGATTTAATGTTGGATTTTATTCGTGAACACATGGGCCGAGTTCAACCTTGGGTTACTGATTTTGTGAACTCTTGGGCTGAAAACCCAAGCAACGCCTACGATACACAGAAAGCCATCGCAATGGTGAACCAAATGATTACAGAGAACATTAATGTTCCAACAGTAGGTGCCTCTGGTGCTGTTTTTGGTATACTTCTAGCTTTTGGAATGTTATTCCCTAATACCGAGTTGATGCTGATTTTCCCTCCAATTCCAATTAAAGCCAAGTATTTTGTAATTGGTTATGGTCTTATAGAATTATTCATGGGTGTTCAAAATCAATCAGGCGACAACATTGCCCATTTTGCCCATTTAGGAGGAATGCTATTTGGCTTTGTCTTAATTAAGATTTGGCAGAAGAATTCAAAAAACTTTTATTAACAGCTAAAGATTGCTATTTCATGAGCATGAATTTTAACAACCCATACCAATCTTATTCTCATCAAAGTATTTGGGAAGGCATTAAGAACTCTTTTAAAGAGGGAAGCACGCTTAGTAAGTTAATTTACATCAATTTGGGAGTATTTTTAATTGTGAAAATTGTTGGCCTATTTACCTACCTTTTCAATTTGGAAATATCGCAAGTTCCATTTTTGGTTTATTGGCTATCGGTACCTGCCGAAACAAGCGCTCTTTTAGGAAGACCTTGGACCGTATTCAGCTATATGTTCTTACATAAGGGATTTCTTCATATTCTATTCAACATGCTTTGGCTGTATTGGTTTGGTAGAATTTTCCTGAGTTTTCTCGATCAGAAAAAACTATTAAGTGTTTATTTAATTGGCGGTTTAACTGGGGCAGCAGTCTTCATTTTTGCTTTTAATTTGTTTCCGGTTTTTGAGAATGTTTTACCTATAGCAGTGGCTTTAGGTGCTTCGGCTTCGGTAATGGCAGTTGTATTTGCTGCGGTTAGTTATTCCCCAAATTATATTGTAAATTTAGTATTCCTGGGACCTGTTAAGATCAAGTATATTGCTCTTTTCTTCGTTCTTACTGATATTATTCAGTTGCCTGATGGTAATGCTGGTGGGCATTTAGCTCATTTAGGTGGTGCTTTTTATGGTTGGCTATTTATCACACAATTACGTAAAGGAAAAGATATTTCTTCGGGCTTTAATCAGATGATGGATACCGTGTTTTCATGGTTTAAATCGAAAAAGAAGATGAAAGTGACACATAAAAGGTCACGTACGGGTGATGATAAGGCTTACAATAAGCAAAAGAAGCAAAAGCAAGAGAATTTGAATGAGATCCTTGAAAAAATATCTAAATCGGGTTATGATAGTCTTTCGAAAGAAGAGAAAGAAATTCTATTTAAGTCGAGTAATCAGAAATAAGCCGGTGAAAAAATTTCTGCACAAATTCTTAGTTATTTTTAGTCTTATTTTTTCAGGCTCACTCCTTATTTCTTATTTGGCAGCGCACATCAACCCTGAAAACTTTTGGCTACCAGCATTTTGGGGCTTAGCTTATCCCTATCTGCTAGCAAGCAATATTCTTTTTGTAATTTACTGGATGCTTCGAAGAAAGTGGAGTTTTCTAATTCCGCTTACGGCCATTTTAATTGGCTATCAGTCATTTGGGAATTTCATTCAAATTCGAATCAACAGAGATGCAGAACCTAAAGAAAATTCGTTTCAGGTTCTATCCTACAACATTCGCTCCTTCGACATTTACAAATGGACGAATGATCCTAAAACGCCAAAAAACATCCTTCACTTCTCAAAGAATAGCAAGGCAGATATTGTTTGTTTTCAGGAATTTAGAAGTACTGAAAAAGGCTTACTCAGCATGTACAACATCAAAAAAGAGTTAGGTATTAAACATGCAATTAAAAGTAAAAAAGGTACCGATGTTGCCATCTTTTCCAAATACCCAATCACTCATCAAGGTGAAATCTCGTTTGAAAAAGGAAATTTTGGAAGCGCTATTTTTGCTGATCTAAAAATTGGCAAGAAAACGCTACGGGTTTACAATCTTCATTTGGAATCGAACCGTTTTGTTAGAAAAAACTACAAGTTTATAAACAAAAAAGAATTTAAGGGAGACGAACAAGAACTAGATGAATTAAGAGACATTTCTTTCCGTTTGCGACATGCCTTCATTCGCAGGGCTAAACAAGCTCAAATCGTACGTTCGCACATCAATAAATCTCCTCATCCAACACTTGTTTGTGGCGATTTCAACGACACACCACAATCTTTTACGTATAGCACTTTAAGAGATGATTTTAAGGATTGTTTTAAAGAAAAAGGGAGTGGAATTAGCACAACCTATTCTGGCGATTTTCCTTCTTTTAGGATTGATTACATATTGCACGATAAAAACATGATCTGCAACAAATACAGCAGAATTAAGAAAGAACATTCTGACCATTTCCCAATTCTTTCCGAGCTATCTTTTGCAAAGAAATAATTACTTAATTATAATTCTGTATTTGCGCTGACTTACGTTGATGTTGTAATCTTGCGTTTGGTATTTAGCGATGATGCTAATGGTTGTATCCAAAGCTGTTCCACGAGTATATGGTATTTCGTATCGTCCTGATCCGCTTTTTGCATAAATAGGTTTTGCCACGACAGGAATGTATTTTTCCTTCATAAAATCAGAAACATAGAAAACCACATTCTTCGAGTAATTGGTTAAAAACAAGCTCAGAACAATCCGATCCTCCTTGATAATTTTCTGGACTTCTATTCCAGGAAAATTGCTGCGTAAACTACCATCTTTTCGATACTCTTTTAGACCAACCCCTGGCTGTCCCCTCAAGTAAGGAGTCTCTGCCCATAATTTTCCGTTGGCGTAATACTTTTTTTGAATTCCTTGCCTTTCATCCTCGTGATATGGAGTTAAGCTGTACAACTGTCCATTTTTATGAAATTTCTTTGCAAAACCACTCCTCATATCCTCGACGTACATAATTTCATCGCTTATTGCACCAGAAGAATAGTATATTCGGGTAAGGCCATGACGAACGCCATTTTTAAAAGTTATTTCTGCCGAAAGACGATTTTGATCATCGTATTGCTTTACCACACCATTCTCCACAAAAGAATCATCGGAACTCACCTGCTTTCCATCCTTTTGCTCGCATGCAAAAAGAAAGACAATCAATATGAGATGAATATATTTTTTCATTTAAAGGTGTATCTAAAGAATTGATTATAACAGAACAATTAATTGCACAACAAAGATTTGGTCTTCCTTAAAAATAGCGTAAAGGACTGTAAGATGAAAATTATTCATCTATTAAATAAAGTTAATTAAGAGGAATAGAAATTTTCATTGGATTTTGATGTTCAAGAATATCCTGACTACATCATTTTTTTACGTTTTAGTAAATAAGCTTGGAGCACACGACTAAAATCTTCACGGATATCAGCCTCAGCATAATCTATTGAGAATTGTCCACATAACAATTCGAGTTCCGTAAAAAATTCTTCTTGCTTTTTGCGATACAGATCACGTATTTCGGATGGGTTTAATTTTATGCTTTCCCCAGTCTCCAAATCGATAAACTGACTAGGTCTATTTGCAAAATCAAATTCATTTTCGAATTGCTTGTCGCGGATGGAGAAAAGTAAAACCTCATGCTTATTAAAACGCAAGTGTTGTAAGGATTCGAGTATTTCTTTAGGGGATTCCTCTCCAATAAAATCAGAAAAAATAATCACCAATGATCGTTTGTGAAGGCCTTCGGCTAATTGGTGCAGCGTATCGGAAATTTTGGTTTGTCGATTCTTTCCTATTTCCTCCTGATGATAGACTTTGTTTAATGTAGCATACATTAATTGAGCATGCGAGGTAGATAATTTTGCTGGTGTGAGCAGCTCTATTTCATCTGAAAAAGTTGATAAACCAACGGCATCGCGTTGATTACGCAAGAGATGAATCATAGCCGCTGAACAAAGCACAGAAAAGGCCATTTTAGAGAGCTTCTTATCCTGATAAGGGAAAAGCATGGATGATGAGGTATCGATCACCATATGAGCTCTAAGGTTTGTTTCTTCTTCATATTGTTTCACAAACAACTTATCGCTACGAGCATATAATTTCCAATCTACATGTTTGGTTGATTCACCTTTATTATACAAGCGATGTTCAGCAAATTCAACAGAAAAACCATGATACGGACTTCGGTGCAAACCAAGAAGAAAACCTTCAACAATTTGCTTGGCCATTAGCTCCAGATTATCAAAAGCTTCAAATTCTATTAAATCAGATAATTGCTTCAAAAGAGTCTATTCTAAAAGGAAAAAAAAGGGCATAGAAAATAGATCTCCATGCCCTAAAATATTTTTGTGATTTCAGCTTACAATAAAGCGTCAATCTTTTCAGCAAGACTTGATTTTGGAACTGCTCCAACTTGCTTGTCAACAACTTCTCCACCTTTTAAGAAAATAATGGTAGGAATGTTACGGATACCAAATTTAGCAGCAGTTGCAGGACTTGCATCAACATCAACTTTAGTAACTACAAATTTACCGTCGAAATCATCAGCTAACTCGTCTACGATTGGTCCAACCATTCTACATGGTCCACACCACTCAGCCCAAAAGTCAACCAATACAGGCTTGTCTGACTTCAAAACAATCTCCTCGAAATTAGTATCATCTACTTTAATAGTCATGGTTTTTTATTTTTAAGTGTTTTGTATTTTATATAAACTTTTGCAATTTAGTTAATTTTGAATTCAATTTCAGAATTATTTTTGAAATATTCTATCAAATCAGTAGAAAGTTTCACTTTACAAGTTCTTGAAAACATTTTGACCCTCACGTTTCTTTCATCAAAAATAACAAAGTTCAACTTTAAGTTACCCTGATTTTCTTCCATACAATTAGCCATCTCTGTAACCAGTTCGTTAGTAAGACTCCCCAATGGAACTTCAACAGTAAGTTCTTTTACTCTCTGCTCTAAAACGTCGGTAAGTAAGCTAATATTTTTGACCTTAAATTCTAATTCTGTCGAATCCCTGGGCCAGGTTCGTTGTTGAACGCGACCATTTATAAATACGGAAAGTCCTTCAACAAAATAGTTGTTGAACTCAACAAAATCCTTTCCAAAGAAAGGGAGTTCGTATGAATCCGTAAAATCTTCAATATTAACAATTGCAAAAGGGTTACCTGTTCGGGTTATACCTCTTCGGACAGCGGTTACCATTCCTGCAATATTAATTTCTTTGTCCTTAAACTGAAGCATATCAACAGATAACTCAGATAAGGATGCATTACAAAATGAATCAATCTCCAGTCGGTAATCATCTAATGGATGCGCTGAAAGGTAAATTCCAATCAAAGCTTTTTCCTTATTCAGGCGCTCAAGCTTACTCCACTCTCCCGAGTTTGGTACCTTAGGTGGCGTTACCACATAATCTTCTACCCCACCAAAAAGGGTTTGTTGAGCCATAGCTTTCTCTGCCTGCAACTTATTACCGTATTTGGATAAGAGCTCAATGAAAGTTGTATCAAATTCGTCGGTTGCAAAGTATTGGCTACGATTAAATTCGAAACTATCGAAACCGCCCGACATGGCAAGATTTTCAAGCGTACGTTTATTGACTGTTCGCAAATTCACACGTTCGACAAAGTCAAAAACATCCTTGAAGTCTCCATTCTCTCTTTCTTTGATAATATCTTCAACAGCGGCTTCTCCAACACCTTTAACAGCGGCCATTCCAAAACGAACAGCGCCTTCCTTATTTACCGTAAACCGAAGGTAAGATTCATTGACATCAGGACCTAATACCGGCAAACGCATACGCTTGCACTCATCCATGAAAATGGTCACTTTTTCAATATCAGAAAGGTTACGGCTAAGTACTGCTGCCATAAATTCTGCCGGATGATGTGCTTTTAAATAACCCGTTTGATAGGCAATATAAGCGTAACAAACAGAGTGAGATTTATTAAAAGCATACTGTGCAAATGCCTCCCAGTCAGCCCAAATTTTATCAATCAGTTTGTCTGCTTTTGCATTATCACCATTTACACCCTCCATAAATTTCGGGTTATCGTGACAACCTTCGATAAATTGAACCTTAAGTTTATCCATTTCGGCGATCTTCTTCTTTCCCATTGCCTTACGCAAGGAGTCAGACATACCACGCGTGAATCCCCCCAGTGCTCTCGACTGGAGCATCACTTGCTCCTGATAAACCGTAATACCATAAGTATCGTTCAGATATTTTTCCATGATTGGATGATCATAGACAATTTCCTCCTTACCATGCTTACGATTTACAAAATTCGGAATGTATTGCATCGGTCCCGGACGATAAAGAGCATTCATTGCCACAAGGTCTTCAAAACGGTTAGGTTTTAACCCCTTTAAGTGCTTTTTCATTCCCGGTGACTCAAACTGGAAAATACCCGTTGTTTCACCTTTACTAAACAGTTGAAAAGTCTCCTCATTCTCCAGATCGACATTGTTAATATCAACATCAATACCTCTTGACAATTTTACATTCGCTAGTACTTCTTTTATAATGGATAAGGTTTTTAGACCAAGAAAATCCATTTTTAACAGACCGATATCCTCAACGTAACGACCATCGTACTGCGTTGTTAATAATTCCTCTCCTTTGGTTGGCATCACTGGCAAATGCTCTACCAAAGGATTTTTACCAATCAAAACACCACAAGCATGCACTCCTGTTTGTCTTACCGATCCTTCAAGAGATTCGGCAAATTTAATGGTTTGTGCTATGAGCGGATTAGAAGAATTCTTTTCTTCGAGCAGAGCAGGCTCTTCTTCATATGCTTTTTTAAAACTCATCTTTGGTGCTTCAGGCACCAATTTGGTAAGGCGAATAGCTTCAGACAAATCCAAACGCAATACACGTGCAACATCCTTAATGGAACTTTTGGTAGCCATGGTTCCAAAGGTGCAAATATGAGCTACTTTATCTTGTCCATATTTCTCAGTTACATAATCCAATACATCCTGTCGACCATCATCATCAAAATCAATATCCACATCGGGCATTGAAACACGATCAGGATTTAGGAAACGCTCAAACAGTAAGTCATATTTAATCGGATCTACATCAGTAATTGAAATACTATAAGCTACAACTGAACCTGCAGCTGAACCTCGACCAGGACCAACAATAACTCCGTTGTCCTTAGCCCAATTAATAAAATCCTGTGTAATCAAGAAATAACCAGGAAAACCCATGGTCTTAATTGTATCCAACTCGAAATTAAGACGTTCAACAACATGATCCTCTAAAACTTCACCGTAACGAACCTTAGCGCCTTCAAATGCAAGATATTCAAGATAATCAGCCTCTAATTTAATTGGCAACACTTTATCGTAACCACCTAACTTTTCATAACGTTCATCTTTAAACTCCTCTATAAGTGCAGCTTCGTTGAATTTCTCTTTATAAATTTCTAAAGTTCCAAATTCTTCTGGTATATCAAAAGGAGGCATAATAGGATTGGCATTGAGTTCAAAAGCCTCAACTTTTTCAGCGATCTCCAAGGTGTTCGCAAGTGCATCAGGTACATCAGCGAAGAGTTCATTCATCTCTTCTGTAGTCTTAAACCACTCTTGCTTGGTGTAACGCATTCGTGTTGGATCGTCGTAATCACGGCCTGTATTTAAGCATACCAAAACATCGTGCGCTTCTGCATCTTCAGGGTTCACAAAATGTGAATCATTAGTCGCAATTACTTTAACACCAAGTTCAGCACCTAATCCACGAATTACCTTATTCACTCTCACCTGTTTTTCCCAAACATCGCCCTTCAAACGAGGATCGTTATTTGGATGACGCATAATCTCCAAATAATAATCTTCTCCAAATACATCTTTAAACCATAGAATCGTTTCTTTGGCCTTATTAATATTCCCATTCATGATGTGTTGCGACACTTCACCACCAAGGCAAGCACTACTTACAATAAGTCCTTCATTATATTCTTCGAGTAAATCCTTGTCAATACGAGGTTTGTAATACATACCATCTGTATGGGCAATAGATGTTAACCTCAAGAGATTTTGATACCCTTTGTAATTTTTAGCTAGCAAAATAATGTGATGACCTGATCCATCCCCTTTATTTTCTTTAATTAAATGTCCTCGTCTTGCTACATAGGCTTCAACACCGATAATCGGTTTGATACCTGCTTTGCCGCAAGCAACATGAAACTCTTTTACGCCGAACATGCTACCATGATCGGTAATAGCTACAGCTGCCATACCATCTTCTTTTGCTTTTGCTGCAACTTGAGCAGTTTTAGCAGCTCCATCGAGAATAGAATATTGCGTATGAACATGCAAATGAACAAAAGGTTGCGGTGTAATATTTTTTGCAGCCTCTTTCCTTTTTCGTTCTTCCTTTTCAATAGAAATATCGTCAAAAGCGGTGTTGACCTTAAAAGACTCATACTTAATACCCACCAATTCAATTGGCTTTGGATTATTAAGTTTAAACGCCTGAATCTGCTCCATTGAAAACCTCAACAACTCAGCACTTAAACCATCCACCCTAATCAACTCCAAGAAACAACGAGAAGTTGCTTCCACATCTGCGGCAGCATTATGAGCTTCTGCAAAAGGAACACCAAAAAGCTTCATGTGAAGCTCGGTAAGCGTAGGGTTTTTAAGTTGGCCTTTGCGTTTAAGATCACAATACTCCTTACTGCCTGTCATGGTATCAAGAGAAGATGCATTTACAAGCTCCTGCTCCTCCATTTCACAGCGCAATAATTCACAACCTGCTATATTAATATCGAATGACACATTATGTCCGATGATAAAGTTTGATTTCTTTACATCCTCCATAAAATCAAGTAGAGCATCTTTAAGGGGAATCCCTTTTTCCTGAGCTATTTCTGTTGTTATGCCATGCACCGCTACCACATCTTCAGGAATGGTATATCCATCGGGTGTAATAACATGGTTTTTTGCAAACAGGAAATTACCCTCGATATCGTGACATTGCCATGCGAGTTGTACCATGCGTGGCCAGTTCTCAAAATCACTTAATGGTGCTTTCCATTTCTTGGGTAAGCCTGTGGTTTCAGTGTCAAATATTAAAAACATCTCAGTATCAGAATTATATATTTATCCCTTATTATTCGTAGGCGGATTGCGAAGATAAGGAATAAAAAAGGGATTCAAGTAAGGCGAAATAGTAAATATCACGAACGCACTTCTCTAAGTTATCAACAAGTGAGTTATGCATGTAAAGACTAGTAAAACAACAGCTCTACCTACATGATTTTCAGTCAATAAAATTATTGCATCTAAGCTATTTTTATTCAGAAAATAAGTTGTATCTTTGTCGCGCTTATAAATCGTGGTATGTATACCACAACTTAATAAAAAAAAAAAGCTATGGCAACAAAGATTAGATTAGCCCGACATGGTCGCAAAGGTAGACCATTTTACCACATTGTGGTAGCAGATAGCAGAGCGCCACGTGATGGTAAGTACATTGAGCGTATTGGATCTTACAATCCTAATACAAACCCAGCTACTATTAACTTGGACTTTGATAAAGCATTGACTTGGTTAAATACAGGAGCACAACCAACTGACACTGCAAGAGCAATTTTATCTTACGAAGGTGTAATGATGAAGAAGCACTTACAAGGTGGTGTTAAAAAAGGAGCTTTCGACGAGGCTGCTGCAGAAGTAAAATTCGAAGCTTGGAAGAAAGAGAAAGAAGCTAAAATCAACGCTAAGAAAGAAGGTCTTTCTACTGCTGCGTCTGATTCAGCTAAAGCTCGTTTAGAAGCAGAAACTAAGGTTTCTACTGATAGAGCAGAAGCTATTGCAAAGAAAGCTGCAGATGCTGAAGAAGCTGCTAAAGCTGAAGCTGCTGCTAAAGAAGCTCCTGCTGCTGAAGGTTCAGAAGAAACTGAAGCTTAATAGTTATTGTATGCTTAGAATAGAAGATTGCTATCTTGCCGGAACATTTACTAAAACTCACGGAGTAAAAGGTGAACTTGTAGCAAAAAAATCTAGCGATCTTCTCGAAAAATATAAATTGGAATCAGTCCTTGTCGATATCGACGGAGGACTGGTTCCTTTTTTCATTCCTAAAAAAGGAATTACACCTCGCAACCACTCAAGTGTGAGGATTCAATTGGAAGATTTGGATTCAGAAGCCAAAGCACAGCGTTTCATTGGCTGTGACATCTACATTCTGATGAAAGATGTTCCTGATTTTATTGAGGAAGAAGAAGACATTGACCCTAACGTACTTATTGGATTCGTTTATATTGATGAAGAAAGAGGCGAAATAGGAACGATTGAAGACATTCAGGATTATTCAGGCAATATTGTATTGGTTCTTGAACTGAATGGGCAAGAAGTCTTAATTCCATTTGCTGATGAGAACTTCATTGAAATAAATGAGGAAGAAAAATCTATCATCATGGAAACTCCGGATGGCTTGCTTGACATGTACCTTTAATCAAGTAGTAAAAAACAAATTCTTTAACTGATTTTATTTTTAAGTAACTGTTTATTATACAACTGTACTTAATCTATCCAATGACTTTGTCTTCGAACTCGCGGATTCTAATTTTTAAAGTTTCTGGCACTAGAATACTTTTTCCTAACTTTGAACTAAAAGCAACCATAACCTGTGATGTTTTGGTTTTTATTTCCCCAGAAATTGAATCGACAATGTCTTGATGCAAAGACACACTTTTATTTCCTATTTTATAAATTTTTGTGTGTACTTCAATTTTATCATCAAGCATGATTGGTGATAAATAATCTATTTCTAAATGCGCTACAATTAAAGCTGCATCCTTCCAATCGATTACTTCCCCATATACCTTTTGGAAATACTCCATTCGCGCCAAGTCCAAATAGCTCAACTGCACACCATTATTGGCATGTCCCATTAAATCGATATCGCCGAAACGGATTTGTATTTTCTTTGTATGCTTGAATTCCATCGTGTAAAATTTTATGCGAATGTATAGACAAATTACGAAAGGAATAAATCTAAACCTGACATTTATATTTTTTTAAGCAATCATTGATATTTTAATCCGGTTTATAATCTCTAAAATCATTTTCTGTGCAACTTTTCACCTACTTGTTCGTCATTATAAGAGTACTACATTTTTCACTTAAATCGAACACAAATGAAAACAAGAAAAGTTGTATCCATATTTGCCCTTTTCGCTTTTATTTTAAGCGGAAGCATGGTTTTTGCTCAAAGCAAAGAAAACAGAGAAGTTCGCGATTTTGAATCAATCAGTTTATCGATTCATGCCAAAGTATATCTAACGCAGGACAATTCTACATCAGTCAAAATCAAGGGAGATTCTGATGATTTAAAAGAAATCATCACAGAAGTGGAAAATGGCAGTTTAAAAATCAAACGCAAAAAGAACAGAAATTGGGGTTGGAACAACTCTTTTAAAAATGTGGAAATTTACATCACCACTCCTGACGTGAGAAACCTAAGAATTTCTGGTTCTGGAAATATAATTGCAAAAAGTTCGATTAAAACTAATAATGCTACTTATGCCATAAGTGGTAGTGGGAACATTATTGTTGATGACCTAAGCGCTGAAACTCTTGAATGCCATATTTCTGGTTCAGGTGATATGAATCTAAAGGGAGAAGTTACAGATGATTTTGAGATTCACATTAGCGGATCGGGTGATGTTGATGCAGCCTATCTAAAAGCTGAAGACGTAAGTGTTAGAGTTTCCGGATCTGGTGATTGCAAGGTATATGCAACTAAAAATTTAAATGCAAGAGTTGCTGGTAGTGGCGATATTTACTATCGCGGAAAGCCTCAATCTATCGATTCAAAATCGGCAGGATCTGGCAAGATTAGATCAATTGGAAAATAAATGAAATAAAAAAGGACGTTGTTATCAACGTCCTTTCTCATTATTATCTATAATTTTTTACGATCGAAGAATATCAATTTCTCCTCCTAAGCCCAATTTAATAATACTTGAAGCTTTATTTTCAGATAAATCATCTTGTCTGTACTCTACAATATAATCTACGGCTTCTTTTATTTCCTCATCAATTTCATCAAAATTTGCAGGTGATGGCTCACCACTAATATTTGCAGAAGTAGAAACGATAGGCTTTCTAAAACGCTGAATCAACTGTTGAGTGAAATTTTCATCCGTAATTCGAATACCAATACTACCGTCAGAATTAATCAGATTATTAGCCAAATTTTTGGCTCCAGAATAAATTATAGTTGTTGGCTTATTCGTCACTTCAAGTAGATCTAAAGCAATCTCAGGAACATCATCAACATATGAGCTAATACGGTTTGGATTCTCCATAAGAACTAACATAGATTTAGAATCTTCACGTTGTTTTATCTCATAAACACGTTTTACAGCTTCTGCATTTGTAGCATCACAGCCAATTCCCCAAATAGTATCTGTAGGATAAAGGATAATACCACCACTTTTAAGAACCTCTAAAGCCTTTTTTATATCGTTGTGCATATTATTTAGAAAAAAATAAATAAGTGAATAAGTACTTTAAGAATGGACTCATTCACTTTTTTACTGTTTAAACGGCTACGTCGTACTCGCGCAAGGCGTCGTTCAATGATGTTTTAAGGTCGGTAGACGCTTTTCGCTTACCAATAATTAATGCACAAGGCACTTGATATTCACCCGCAGGGAATTTTTTAGTTCTGGTACCTGGAATCACAACCGAACGTGCAGGAACAAACCCATCGTACTCCACTGGCTCATCACCTGTAACATCAATAATTTTAGTCGACTTGGTTAAAACAACATTTGCTCCAAGAACAACTTCTTTCTCAAGGTGAACACCTTCAACTACGATACAACGTGATCCAATGAAACAGTTGTCTTCAATAATAACCGGAGCAGCTTGAATTGGCTCTAAAACACCACCAATACCAACACCGCCACTAAGGTGAACATGTTTACCAATTTGAGCGCATGATCCTACAGTAGCCCAAGTATCAACCATGGTTCCTTCATCAACATATGCACCGATGTTTACGTAAGATGGCATCATCACCACATCGCGAGCAATAAAAGCACCATAACGAGAAACGGCATGAGGAACGACACGAACTCCAAGTTCTGCATAATTCGTTTTGAGTGCCATTTTATCGTGAAATTCGAATGGACCAACTTCAATGGTTTCCATTTTACGAATAGGGAAATATAGAATTACAGCTTTTTTCACCCACTCATTCACTTGCCACCCATTTTCAACTGGCTCTGCTGTTCTTAGCACTCCTTTATCCAGAAGTTCAATGACTTCGTTGATATTTTTTTGAACGTCAGCATTTTTTAAAAGACTTCTGTCTTCCCAAGCTGATTCGATGCTTTGCTTTCAAATTTTCGGACATAATCAATTGTATCAATTCAATTCTGGTTAATTAGGTAACAAAACTACTTAAAAAAGTTGAAAAAGGTTTAGAAATTAACAATTCGAAGATTCAAAAAATCAAATCATTAACAGTAAAAAACTCAATCTCACCAGTTATTGCTTTTTATTTATTCGAATTGAAATCTTCAATCAATTCTTTTTACTTTTGACTGAATTTAATCAAAAGGTTCATGCAAAAATCGAAATTTTTAGCTCAAATCAACACACATCCTAGTTGGAATTCTTTTTTATCTAATGAGATTCTTCTGTTGTTGGAAAAAATTGAAGAATCAATTACCATTTCAACCGCTACACCAGCAGTTCATCTCATATTACGATTTCTAGAAATGGACTTGAACAAAATTCCAGTCGTTATTCTAGGTCAAGATCCTTATCCTCAAAAAGGTGTCGCTACAGGAAGAGCCTTTGAAGTAAATGGTTTAAATTCCTGGCACGATAAATATCGAAATGTTTCTTTAAAAAATATTTTACGGAGTATTTATAAATCTGTAAGAAACGAGGAATTAAAATATTCTGAAATTTTGGCCAAACTAAACGAAGGAGATCGTTTACCAATGGATGATGATTTTTCAATTCTACCGCCGAATCAACTTTTTAAATACTGGTGGGAACAAGAAAATGTACTGCTTTTAAATACCGCATTCACCTGCGAAATTGGCGAACCAAATTCGCACAGTAAAATCTGGGCTCCTTTTACGCATGCTTTACTAAAATACATAGCACATGCGAATAAAAATACCATTTGGTTTTTGTGGGGTAAAAATGCACAGCAAATTGTTGAAGGAATAAACATAAGCAACAAAATAGAAACTGCCCACCCAATGATGTGTTTCCAGAGAGATAATGACATCCTATTTGGGCACATTAATCCGTTCTTAGAAACAGCAAATCTTGTTAACTGGACAGGTAAATAGCATACTACAAGCGCATTAATTTGGGTTAAAGTGTGTTAAAAAATGTAATTAATAGTCCTGAGATTCAAAAGGAAAAATTATCTTTATGCATTACTAAGAAAATTGACCATTTTGAAAAAAAGTTTACTCCTTATATTTTTCTCTTTACTTTTAGTAACAAGCTCTTTTGCTCAAACAGAAAGTCAAGAAGAAGTTCAAGACAGCAGTTTTATTGTTTCAGGAAAAATTATCAATCCTGAGACCTTGAAAGGTATTTCCTTTGCTCATGTGAAAATTCACGATAGCTACTTGGGAATTATTTGTGATAGCCTTGGATTTTTCCGCCTAAGAGTAAATCACGGTCAAAAGCTGAAAGTAACAGCTCTTGGTTTTCAAGAACAGATTGTTGAGATAACGCCTCCTACCGAAGAAGATGAAGTATTTCAGGATATTCTAATGGTTAGGCAAAGTTATTTACTTGAGGAGGTTGATATTTATTCTCTTGGCTCTTGGAAAGATTTCAAGGAAAACTTTGTAAATACAGACGTACCAGTAGAAGAAAATGTTGCATCTACTTTTGATTTTGGAAACCTTAACTTAGCACAAAAAGAAGCTAGTACATTACAAAGAGGTGGCTTTGGTGTTAATCTTATGGATGGGATTGACTTTATTAAAAAAATTCGCAAAAAAAGAAGAGCTAGAAATGCAAAACCAAGCATGGCCGATTGGCAACTGCGAATTCTTCAATCTAAATTTAATAAAAAGGTTGTTGCTGAGCTTACGCATGAATCTGGATTAACATTGGAAGTATTAATGGAATACATCAATACATATTCTAATTTCACACACAACACAAGTGAAATGTATATAGGCGTTAAAGTTAAGCAGCTGCATAAGAGATTTTTAGAAGAAAGACCTCAATTTGAAAAAAACTTGACCCTTTTAGACTCTATTGGTCCAATAAACAACCACTTACGACCTTAAAAACTGAACAAATGAACCTATGAAATTAAATAAACTAATTTTCATTTCATTTTTTCTATTTCTCACATCAAGCTTTGATTCTTTCTCAAAACCTACGGAACTCGATTCCATAATTAGTATTTCTGGTCAAATAATTCATGCTGATAGTCTAAGTCCAATTCCTTTGGCTACAGTTAGCATTAAACGCACAAAAAAAGGGATTATTTGCGATAGTTTAGGCATTTTTCATTTGCAAGTTCAGCAATACGACACACTCCGAATTAGTGCGCTCGGTTATAAAAAAATAGAATGGGCAATCCCGCTCATTATCAATCCTGAATTCCCACCTTTTTTTCAGATCAAATTAGAAGACATTTCCTACCTGCTAGATGAAGTTGAAATTTATGCCTTAGGTACTTGGGATGAATTTAAGGATGAATTTCTCAAAACAAAACTTACGGATAAAAACCCGATCAGCAAAAACATTACGAATCAGCTAGCTCCTTACAACACAAAAAAGCCAAATGTAGTTCCTGCACAATACAGACCTAAACGAGAAGGTAAAATGGGTGTAGTTTCAGCAATTTTTGCACCAACAGATTTCTTACACAATAAATTGAGTAAATCTGAGAAATCGAAGAAAAAACTATCAAAAATAATCCGTAACGAAGGAAATTTGAAAAAAATAAGTGCGAAGTACAATGCAGAAATAGTATCTGATGCCACAGGTTTAAAAGGTGATGAATTATTAGCCTTTATGGAGTTTAGTGGATCTCATATTAATGTGACGGCAAACACTTCAGATTATTCTGTCATGAAGCAGATCCTATTTTGGTTCGAAAAATACAAAGAGAAACCTACAAAAGAGGAGTAAAAACTCTAGCCATTGATTCTTTTAATTTTTGTCCTTTAGAGCGTTTTTGCCAATCAGATAAATGAAGTTCTTCACTAGCTTCTAGATCTGTTAAAAATCGCGTTCTTAATGCCATTGTAGCTTCCTCATCATAAATCAAAGCATTGACTTCAAAATTCTGTTCGAAACTTCTGATATCCATATTAGCAGTTCCTACTGTAGAGATAATTCCATCGACCATCATTATTTTACTGTGATTAAAGCCTGCTTTGTAGAAATAGATTTTTACACCTGCTTCTAATAATTCCTCTATGTAAGATAGAGTGCCATAAAAAGTCATAGCTGAATCTGATTTTTCAGGAATTAGTACTCTAACATCAATACCACTCATAGCAGCTGTTTTTAGAGCCATTAGGATACTTCCATTGGGCATAAAGTAAGGCGAAGAGATGTACACATTTTGTTTAGCAGAGGCAATCGCCGAGAAATATGCTTGTAAAATACTAGCCCAATCAGAATCGGCTCCCGAAGAAACAATTTGAATCAAACAGCGTTCTTTTACTTTGAAATTAGGTCTGTATTTTTCATCAAGTAGCACTTCCTGTCTAACAAAATACCAGTCAATGAGGAAAACGATTTGTAAACTACTAGCAGCTTCTCCTACAATTTTCAGATGGGTATCTCGCCAGATTCCAATTTCAGGGATCCCATTTTTATAACGATCTGCAAAGTTCAAACCACCTACAAATGCTGTCTTTCCATCAATAACAATTATTTTTCTATGATTGCGATAATTGATTCGACTGGTTAGGATTGGAAAACGAACAGGAAGGAAGGCATAAACTTGTGCACCCGCACTCTTAAGTTCTTCCACATATTTATTACTTAATTTCCAACTTCCTACTCCATCGTAAATAACGCGAACTTCAACTCCTTCTTTTGCTTTTTGCACTAATATTTCAAGTAATTCTGAAGCCAACTCACCATCTTCAATAATGTAATATTCCAAATGAATGTGATCCTTTGCCTTACGAAGTGCCTTAAAAATAGATGTAAAAGTTTCCTTTCCATCGTTTAATACTTTTACCCGATTGTATCCGGTAAGCAATGCCTTAGAATTATTTAAAAGCAATGTCATTACATTTTTTTTCTCATGAATTCGCTCATCTTTAAGCAATTTGCTTTTTTCCAAACGCAAGCTTTGATCGTGACTCATAACCTGTAGCCATTTTAAATCTCCTAACTCTTTATGATTGAACATTTTTTGCTTTCGGAAACTCTGGCCAAAAACCAAGTAAGAAAGCAAGCCAAAAACAGGTAACAAAACCAAAACAAACATCCACGAAATGGTTTTTTGCGGACTCCGATTTTCAAGTACAACTATAATTACTGTAGATATAATGGTTATAACATACAGTACTGCCAACACTTGAAAAAAGTGTATCCAAAAAACCGGCCAATTAATTGTTAATAGCATATCTAATTAACTCTTTCAGAAGATTTGTATCTTTGTTTTCAAATCTGAATTGAGAACACAATTGATCCAATTCCTTTATCAAAACAAATGGAAACAGTAAACACTATACAATCTACAATAAATTACATAAAAAATGAACTTAAGGAAATATATCCTGCCAGAGAAACAGAGAGCATGGCCTATATTTTACTTGAATTTGTGCTCCAATACAGCAGAATACACATCCAACTAAACAAAGATGAAAAGATTGACAATCTTACTGTTAGCCAGATTGTAAATTACACAAAAGAGTTAAAAACAAAAAAACCACTTCAATACATTCTGAGAGAAACTGAATTCTACGGTTTAATTTTTAAGGTAAATGAGCACACCTTAATTCCAAGACCCGAAACAGAGGAATTGGTTCATGCAATTTTGACTGAAAATCCTATTTCTGGATTAAATATTCTTGATATTGGCACCGGTAGTGGTTGCATTCCAATTTCATTGGCTAAAAATCTAAAAAAAGCCAAAGTAGCTTCCGCAGATATTTCTTCAGGAGCTATTGAAAAAGCAAAAGAAAACGCTCTCCTAAATGATGTTAACATTGCTTTCTACAACAGAGATATCTTAAGATGGGAAGATTTTGAATGGGAAAACTATGATATCATTGTAAGCAATCCGCCTTACGTTACCGAATCTGAAAAAGAAAAAATGGATGGTAATGTTTTGGATCACGAACCTCACACAGCACTTTTTGTGACCGACCATGATCCTCTTATTTTTTATAGAACCATTGCAAATTTGGCAAGTAAATATTTGAATACAAACGGAAAATTGTATTTTGAAATCAACGAAAGTTTAGGAAAAGAAATGATTGAACTTTTAGAAGGAAATAACTTTACCAATATCCGTTTGCAAAAGGATATTAACGGCAAAGACAGAATGATTTCAGCGATAAAAAGCAAGTAATGGATTACGAGAAAAAACAGAAAAAAGAAATCAGCGCACAATCTGCTCTATCGAAAGTCATGTTTATTTGCAGCAGGCAAGAAAAATGCTGTTTTGACATCAGAAAAAAACTTCATGATTGGAACCTTTCTTACGACGATCAGGATGAAATTATTCAAACTTTAATCGAGGAAAAATTTCTAAATGAAGAGCGCTACACCAATTTTTATGTGCGCGATAAATTTCGTTTTAACAAATGGGGGAAAATAAAGATCTCGCATCATTTAAAACAGAAGCAAATTCCTGAGAATCTAATCGATAATGCTCTTGATCAAATAAATGAGAAAGACTATAAAGAAAGCTTAGGCGATATTTTATCCCACAAAATAAAAAGCATAAAAGAAGATGATCCCTATCAGCTTAGAGCGAAACTATACCGCTTTGCGCAAGGCAGAGGTTTCGAATCTCACATAGCACTCAACTTTATCGACAAACTCATTTCGGAATTAGAATAACATTTCTAAGCTCCTTTGGCAAGCTTATTGTTAACAAATCATTATCTTTAAAATTCACTTAAAATAGAAATCATTCCTATGGTTAAATCTTTACGCACCCTTTTTAATTATTTTACCATTCTTTTAATCATGGTTAGCTGCTCTCCTTATTCATCTTCAGCTAAGCGCAGACCGCCAAATTGGGTTAAAGAGCGTCCTATTTCTTCGGAATATTACATTGGCATAGCTGTGGTAAATAAAGATGCTAATCAAACCAGCTACATGCAATTGGCAAAAAATCAGGCTTTACAGGATTTAGCTTCTGAAATATCCATCAACATATCTTCTAATTCTGTTTTGCATCAATTTGAAAATAACACCAGTTTTAAAGAAGAATTTGAGGCTGATGTTAGAACATCTATTGTTCAGGAATTGGAAGGTTATGAAATGATTTCGTCGTGGACAAATAAAAAAGCAAAGGAATATTGGGTTTACTACCGATTGTCAAAGAATCAATATGCTTTGCTGAAGAGAATAAAACTTAACAAAGCAAAAAAACTTTCTCAAAGCTATTTAGAAGAAGGAAAACAACTTGAGAAACAACTGGATCTTTTTCAGGCTTTAAACTATTATGCCAAATCTTTAGATGCAATTAAAAATCATTTAGATGAAGATTTATCTGTTATGACTTTTGATGGAAATGTAAACTTGGGTACTGACATTTACAATTCTATTCAGAATATTTTTAATCGCACTCAACTAATCCCTGAGAAAAAAGGTATAAAAATTCAAATTTCAACATCTCAAAAAGAACCAATTTTGGTAAAAGCCGATTGGTTAGGGAATGATGGAGCGCAAAGTATAAAACAATTGCCTTTGCAATTTAAATTCGTAAAAGGTGAAGGTGTTTTAAACCAGAATGTGGCAACAGACCAATTTGGTTACGCAGCCTCTCAATTGTCAAAAGTTACGTCTCGACAAAAACTGCAAGAAATTGAAGTATCTCTCGATCTTTCATCCATTTTAGATGAAACAAATGAGAACTATGAATTGAATAAACTTTTTTTTACTCCTGAATCTGCTCCAAAAAGCAAAATCATTCTTACTGTAGAAAGGTTAAAAGCCTACTTGAACTTTAGTGAAAAGATTTTTGGTGAAGACTCCAAGCGTTCTATTCTGAAAAATGCAATTAAAAAAGAGTTGTCAGAGAATTTTTTCTCATTTACTGAAGACAAAGATAGTGCTAACGTTATTCTTGATGTAAAGACCAATGTAATAAAAGGTGAGATAAAGAAAGGCCGTAACTATAAAGTTCATATCGTATATCTGGATTGCTTTTTCTCATTAACAGATATCAAGTCAGGTTTTGAGATTTTTAACGACGCCATTTATGAAGTAAAGGGAATGAAACCTGTTAGTTATAATTATGCTGTGAAAGAGGCTTATGAGCAGGCTGTTGAAGAAATTCATAATACGATTATACCAAAATTAAATCAACTCGATTTATAATCAGAACTAATTTTAAAATAAAAATATCAAGAAAAATAATAGCGTTTTAAATTCAACACACATGAAAACAAGAAAATTACAATCATTATTCCTAGGATTAGGAATGATAATGACTGCCGGATTAAGTTCTTGTGGTTCTAGTGAAAAAGTAGCATCTACAAAATCACAAGGCGAAGAATTAATTGAAGTTTATTGTACAGGTCCTGACTATCAGTCAGACAAAAAGCATTTTAGAGCTTCAGCAATAGGTGAGAGTTTAGATCAAATGGTTTCGAAGAAGAAAGCAGGAACCAATGCTCGTGCTGAGTTGGCTTCTTTGGTTGCATCTACAATCAAAGGAACGATTGATAATTACGTGAATTCAACAGAGTTGAATAATGTTGAGCAGGTTGAAGAACGTTTCGAAGGCTTAACTCGTGAGGTGATCAATCAGCAATTGAATAACATTAAAGTGATTTGTGAGAAGCAAACTCGTACTGCTCAAAGCAAATACAAGACTTATATTGCTATTGAAATGAGCGCTGATGATTTGGAAAAAGCAATCGAGCAGAAATTATCTCAGGATGAGAAATTAAAAGTGGATTACGATTACAATAAGTTTAAAGAAACTTATGAAGCTGAAATGCAAAAGCTGGAAGCTAAGCAGAGAGGATTTTAATAAAAAACACCCACAATAAGAAAGACCATTTCTAATAAAGAAATGGTCTTTTTACATCTAAAAAATTGGCCTATTATAAATTAAATAACACACCAACAGCTAGGTTAATATTCTCATAAGCTGAATTGTACTTAAGGTCTCCAAAAAACTGAACATCTCCTCCAGTTCTCGCTCCAATACCTAAATTCAAGCCTACTTTTGAATCGGAACCACCAAGATCTCCAAATTCACCCAAATCAATTGAAACATCTGCATATGAATAATTCAATCCTCCAATTGCATATACTTTTAAAGACTCATTTTTTACGAAATTATACTGAGCATCTGCATCTAACACATAATAAGATACATCTATACCATCTGGAGAACTTGGAAGAAAATAAGTGAACCCAGGGGCAATTGAAAATGATTCATTCAACTCATACAATCCTTTAACTCCAATTCCAAATGCGGCTTTATCACTTCCGTCATCATCAATAGAAAGCTTAGTTCCAAATACAAGATTACCTCCCAATTTCATTTGAGCGCTTACCTCTTGACCTACCAATAACATTGCAAAAATTGCAAATACCAATAAAATCTTCTTTTTCATAACTTAATTTTTAGGTTTAATGTTGTTTTACTTATTAAAAATAAGATTAATATTATTTTTAATGAAAGAAAAATAAGCATTTCTCCACACGCACAACAAATAAGCCTCACTATAAACATGTTGCACAACTTGGATATTAACATAAAACATTACTTCTTTTAAATATCCATTTAAGTAAATTTCTTTTTCGGCAAATTCACACCCTATAAATTTAACATATGCATCACTTTATCAGATCTAAAACAATTAGTGGGACGCACCAAAGTGTTAAGGAAGTATCCTTACTATTAATTTCAAGTCAATTCGAATTTTTATTCAATCAACAACCGATCCTTGTTAATTGCTCACTGTTGACTACCTTTACATCTCAATTATAAAATTCAAGAATGATAACAATAGACCAGCTAAAAGATTTAGCGGAACGCACGGCAGCGTTAAGGAGGTATCTTTGACATTGATGCCAAATTAATACAGATACAAGAAGATGAAATGAGAACTCAGGCTCCAGGTTTTTGGGACAATCCAAAAGAGGCCGAAGTTCAAATGAAAAAGCTTCGTGGAATAAAATCTTGGGTAGAATCATACAATGAGATAAAAGAAGCCATTGATGACCTTCAGATTTTGTTTGATTTTGCCAAAGAAGATGAAGCATCTCCAGAAGAAGTTGATGAGCAATTTGCTTCAAGCGAAACATTAATTGAAGCTTTAGAGCTTAAAAATATGCTCGGGAAAGATGAGGATAAGCTAGGTGCTATTCTGAAAATAAATTCGGGTGCTGGTGGTACTGAGAGTTGTGATTGGTGCGAAATGCTTTATCGAATGTATTTACGATATGGTGAAGCTCATGGCTATAAGGTGACTTCCTTAGAATATCAGGAAGGTGACGAAGCTGGAATAAAGTCGGCAACTATCGAAATTGAAGGCGATTTTGCTTACGGATATCTTAAATCGGAAAATGGTGTACACCGTTTGGTTCGCCTTTCTCCGTTTAATTCTGCCAACAAACGAATGACCACTTTTGCATCGGTCTATGTATATCCTGCCATTGATGATACGATCGAAATTGAAATTAATCCTGCTGATATTTCTTGGGATACATTTCGTTCAGGTGGTGCAGGTGGACAGAATGTGAACAAGGTAGAAACTGGTGTGCGATTACGACATGCTCCTACTGGCATTATTATTGAAAATACCGAAACCCGTTCACAACACGGAAATCGTGAAAATGCACTTCGATTGCTAAAATCGCAGTTGTACGAATTGGAACTAAGAAAACGTCAGGAAGAGACTGATAAAATTGAAGGTTCTAAAAAGAAAATTGAATGGGGATCGCAAATTCGGTCCTATGTAATGCAACCTTACAAGCTAGTTAAGGATGTGAGAACAGGCCACGAAACATCCAATGTTCAAGCCGTTTTAGATGGTGATTTGGATGGATTCATTAAAGCATTCCTAATGGAATTTAGTAATGACGAAAAAAAATAAAATACCGTAGGGACGTTACCTGCAACGTCTCTACTCTTTTGTTTTTTTGGGTTTAAACATCCCTCCAATTAAAACTCCGAACAACACCCCGTAAGGAACCATTGTATACCAATTGGCCTGTATTACGCAAGTTCCACTTACACATCCAACATATTTCCAATAAAGAAATCCTCCTAAAAGGCCTACTAGACCACCAATTAATTCAAATTTCCTATTTGATATGAATTGCTTTACCATACTGTAGTTATATATCTATTTATATAATTCAAACTTAGTAAAGAATAATGAATAATTTTGTCTTACGACTGACAATTCTTTCCTAAATTAATTTTTCAAGCTTTTTTTTTAATTTACAAAACACAAATTCAATTCTCCTCGATAAAGCTGAAAGACGTATATTTGTATCACTTTAAACTATAAACCAGAATTAAACATGTTAAAAATATATCACAATCCTCGTTGTTCTAAAAGTAGAGCTGGATTAAAATACCTACAAGACAAAGGCTTAGAGCCTGAAATCCGTTTGTACCTGAAAGAAGAATATACAGAAGCAGAACTTGCCGACGTATTGATGAGAATGGCAAAGAAACCTGTTGAAATCATTCGAACTCATGAAAAAATCTACAAAACAGACTTTAAGGGTAAAAATTTTAACGACGATGAATGGATTAAAATTCTAATCGAATTCCCAAATCTAATTCAAAGACCAATTGTGGTTAATGATCACAGAGCAATATTTGCTGTTCCTGCTGAAACAATGGAAGAAATTCTCTAAGAAATACTCTCTATCAACCAATTATCACAATCATATTTGATTTTCTATGTTTATGGATTTACTCATTGTAATATAATGACATGAATAAATTTGGAAAAATATATCTCGTATTATTAATCTTACTTTTCGCAGCTTGTGATCCTTTTGCAACTAAAATAGGAGACGAAGTATCGCTATATGAAAGTATCGAACAGAAAGAATTTGCTTTTCCTGACACATTAAAAGTAATGACATGGAACATTAAATTTGGAGGGGGTCGAATCGATTTCTTCTTCGATTGCCACGGAGAAAGGGTGATTATGGAAGAATCTGAAGTTTTGGAAAACATGTCAGCTGTGGCTGAAAAAATCCGTGAAGTAAATCCTGACATTTTAATGATACAGGAGGCAGATGTAAATGCAAAACGAAGTGCCTTTGTAGATCAAGTTCAATATTTGCTTGACAATACTGATTTTAATTTTGCAGCCTACGCTTCGCAATGGAAAGCCAAACACATTCCTAGCGATGGAATCGGTAAAATGGATTCGGGAAATGCTATTTTATCGAAATGGAAGTTTACCGATGCAAAACGCATAACACTTCCTTTAATTAAATCGCAAAATTTTATCGTTCGTTACTTTTATCTAAAAAGGAATATCTTGGGAATTAAGCTAGAGCATGAAGGTAAGACCTTACACCTGCTTACAACTCACGCATCTGCTTATGCAAAAGATGATACAAAGAAAAAACAACTGGATATTATTAAGTCACATATCGATTCTCTAAAACAAAATGGTGAACGATTCATATTTGGTGGAGACTTTAATTCCCTTCCGCCTTACAGCAAACAAACTAGCCAATTTGATGATTCGGCTTGTACCGATGGAGATTTTGAAGCAGATAATTATGCAGAAGAAACCGATTGGATGATCCCATTTTATGAAGATTATAATCCGGCGATATTATTAGAGGATTATAAAAATGACAATTCGAAGCACTTTACGCATACAACAGACAAAAATGGGTACTGGAATCGCAAGTTAGATTTCCTTTTTACCAATGGAGCATTTATTCCAAACAGTGGCACAACACTCCAACAGTGGATGCAAGTGTCTGACCATGCTCCGATTATAGTAGAATTTAACACAAAACAATAGAGTTTTTCATGTTCTAAAAGTATGATTAAGAACATTTTTTAAACTTTCCCTAAGTGATAAAAAGGCCTTATTTTTAGGCTCTAATTTTAAAACAGTTACATTAACAGTTACAGTTATGGCAGATAATAAACTTTTTAGTGACTTTGCTCCTCAATCAACTCAAGAGTGGATTGACAAAATCACTAAAGATCTTAAAGGGGCTGACTACGATAGAAAGTTAGTTTGGAGAACGAATGAAGGATTCAATGTACAGCCTTTCTACAGACTGGAGAACATGGATGACAAAGCCTTCATGAATACTTATCCTGGAGATTTTCCATATGTTCGTGGAAACAAGAAGGATAACAATGATTGGTTAGTTCGCCAGGATATTATTGTTGAAGATGTAAAAGCAGCTAACGAAAAAGCGTTGGACATCTTAAACAAAGGTATCGATTCAGTAGGATTCGTTCTTAACTGGAAATCTATCAGCAAAGAAGAATTAGCTACTTTATTAGAAGGTATCTATATGGATTGTGTTGAGATTAACTTCGAAAAGACACATTCTTCTGTTGAGCTTCTTCAAAACCTACAAGCATTAGCTACTGAAAAAGGTATTGCTTTAGACAAGGTTCAAGGTGGTGTTGCTATCGATGTTATTAAAGGGTTCAGTACAGTAGGTAACTATTGTGGAACTGAAGAGAGCGCTTTCGCATATGTGAAAGAAGCTGTTGAAGCTGCTAAGGCTCTTCCTAACTACAAAGTTATTGCAGTTACAGGTAGTGTATTCAACAACTCCGGATCTTCAATTGTTGAAGAATTAGGTTTCTCTTTAGCATCGGGTGCTGAGTATTTAGGAAAAATGATCGAAGCTGGTCTTTCAGTGGACGAAGTTGCTCCTAAAATGCGTTTCAACTTTGCAACAAGCTCTAAGTATTTCATGGAGATTGCTAAGTTAAGAGCTGGTCGTATGCTATGGGCAAACATCGTTAAAGCATTTGGTGCTTCAAACGAAACTGTTTGTAAAATGTTTGTACATGGTGAAACTTCAGAGTGGAACAAGTCTGTTTATGATCCTTATGTGAACATGTTGCGTACTCAAACTGAATCTATGTCTGCTGTTTTAGGTGGTTTGGATTCATTCACAGTGAAACCTTTCGATTCTGTTTATGCTGAATCTTCAGTATTCTCCGAAAGAATTGCTCGTAACCAACAATTATTATTAAAAGAAGAATCGCACTTGGGTAAGATTGCTGACCCTGCTGCTGGTTCATACTATATTGAGTCATTAACTGAATCAATCGCTGATGAGGCTTGGAAATTATTCTTAGCTGTTGAAGACAAAGGTGGATACCTTGCTGCTTTCAAAGCTGGATTCATTCAGGAAACAATTAAGGCTACTGCTCAGAAGAGAGATTTAGCTATTGCGACTCGTAAAGAAAACTTCTTAGGAACAAATCAATTCCCTAACTTCGGTGAGGTTCTTGAAACCATTCCAGAAGCAACTCTTTCTCCAGAAGATAAAACTGCTGACAACGCAGTTTGCGAAACATTGAAGCCATACCGTGGTGCTCAGGCTTTCGAAACTCTTCGTAACAAAACTGATATTTACGCTAAGGAAAATGGTCGTCCTAAGGTGATGATGTTCCCTATCGGAAACTTGAATATGCGTAAGGCTCGTGCACAGTTTGCATGTAACTTCTTCGCTTGTGCTGGATTCGATGTTGAAGACCACAATGGTTTTACTTCGGTTGAAGAAGGTGTGAAATTCGTAACAGAGAAGAACGCTAAGATTGTTGTTATTTGTTCATCAGATGATGAGTACGCAACTATCGCTCCTGAGCTTTTCGAAGCACTTAAAGGAAGCGCAACTCTTGTTGTAGCAGGTGCTCCTGCATGTGCTGACGAGTTAAAAGCTAAAGGTATCGAGAACTTCGTTAACGTGAAATCTAACGTTCTTGAAACTTTAAAAGCTTACCAAGCTAATCTTGGAATTTAATTAGAGATGTTGCACGGTAAAGACGTAGCATGCTACGTCTCTACAGGATAAAAACAGAAAAAATGAAACCAAATTTTAAAGATATAAATATCAAGTCATCTCAAAGAGCTGCTGCTACTTCTCAGGAATGGGAAAAGGAAAACGGCATTGAAAAATCTTGGATGACACCAGAGCAAATTCCGGTTAAAACAGCTTTTAACAAGGAAGATTTAGAAGGTATGGAGCACTTGAACTATGTTTCAGGTTTACCACCATTCCTACGTGGACCTTATTCAGCTATGTATCCTTTGCGTCCTTGGACAGTTCGTCAGTACGCAGGTTTCTCTACTGCTGAAGAATCAAATGCATTCTACCGTCGTAACCTTGCTGCTGGTCAGAAAGGTCTTTCTGTAGCATTTGACTTGGCTACACACCGTGGTTATGATTCAGATCACGCTCGTGTAGTTGGTGATGTTGGTAAAGCAGGTGTTGCTATTGACTCTATTCTTGATATGGAGATCCTTTTCGATCAAATTCCATTGAATAAGATGTCTGTTTCTATGACTATGAATGGTGCTGTACTTCCAGTATTGGCTTTCTATATTGTTGCAGGTTTGGAGCAAGGAGCTAAGTTGGAAGAACTTTCAGGAACCATCCAAAATGATATCCTTAAGGAATTCATGGTGCGTAATACTTACATTTACCCACCAGAGTTTTCAATGAAAATTATTGCTGACATCTTCGAATTTACTTCTCAGAAGATGCCTAAGTTTAACTCTATTTCTATCTCAGGTTACCACATGCAAGAAGCAGGTGCAACCGCAGATATCGAGTTAGCTTACACTCTTGCTGATGGTCTTGAGTACTTGAAGAAAGGTGTTGCTGCAGGTATGGACGTTGATGCTTTTGCTCCTCGTTTGTCTTTCTTCTGGGCGATTGGAATGAATCACTTTATGGAGATTGCTAAGATGCGTGCTGGTCGTTTACTTTGGTCTAAGATTGTAAAACAATTCAATCCTAAGAACCCTAAGTCAATGGCATTGCGTACTCACTCACAGACTTCAGGTTGGTCATTAACTGAGCAGGATCCTTTCAACAACGTTGGACGTACTTGTATCGAGGCTATGGCTGCTGCATTGGGTCACACTCAGTCGTTGCATACAAATGCATTGGATGAGGCGATTGCATTGCCAACTGACTTCTCTGCACGTATTGCTCGTAATACTCAAATTTATATTCAAGATGAGACTACAATCTGTAAGGCTGTAGATCCTTGGGCTGGTTCATACTACGTTGAGTCATTGACTCAGGAGTTGGTAGACAAAGCTTGGGCTCATATCGAAGAGGTTGAGAAATTAGGTGGTATGTCTAAAGCAATTGAGTCTGGTATTCCAAAACTTCGTATCGAAGAAGCGGCTGCTCGTACTCAAGCTAAGATTGACGCTAATACTCAAACTATTGTAGGAACTAACAAGTACCGTCTGGAGAAAGAAGATCCATTGGATATTCTTGAAGTAGATAATACTGCTGTACGTACTGCTCAAATCGAAAGATTGAATAAGCTTCGTGCTAACCGTGATGAGGCTGCTGTTAAAGCTGCTCTTAAAGCGATTACTGCATGTGCAAATGGTGGCGAAGGTAACCTATTGGATCTTGCTGTTAAGGCTGCACAATTACGTGCTTCGTTAGGTGAGATTTCAGATGCATGTGAAGAAGTATGTGGAAGATATAAAGCTGTAATTAGAACTGTATCAGGCGTGTATTCATCAGAATCAAAACAAGATGCTGACTTCGCTAAAGCGAAAGAGTTAGCTGATAAATTTGCAGAATTGTCAGGACGTCGTCCTCGTATCATGGTTGCAAAAATGGGTCAGGACGGTCACGACCGTGGTGGTAAAGTTGTTGCTACTGGTTTTGCTGATATAGGATTTGACGTTGATATGGGACCACTGTTCCAAACTCCGGAAGAGTCTGCTAAGCAAGCTGTAGAGAATGATGTACACATCGTTGGTGTTTCTTCATTGGCTGCTGGTCACAAGACTTTGGTTCCTGCTATTATCGAGGAATTGAAGAAATTGGGTCGTGAAGATATCATGGTTACTGCAGGTGGTGTTATTCCAGCTCAGGATTACGATTTCTTATACGAAGCTGGTGTTGTTGGTGTATTTGGTCCTGGTACCAAAGTATCAAAATGTGCTATCCAGATGCTTGACATCCTAATTGAGCAATACAAAGACTAGTTCTTTTATTACACTATATTTAAAGACAGGAACAATGTTCCTGTCTTTTTTTTGTGCTATATTTCTACCTCAATTAAATATGAGTGCAATGAAAAAACTAAGCTTACTAATTTTACTTTCTATACTTACGATTAGCCTTCAAGCGCAAAATAAAACGATAGAAGATTCTCGAATAGAAAAACAAATTCTTTACGGACAAGTTAACCTTGAAGCTTTCCAAATGGACCTCTGTAAAGATTGGTATGCTCCGGAATATAAATCCTACCAAATAAAAGAAGAAAAACTAAAACAACTAACGGATCAAAAACTATCAAACATTTCTATTAATTTAATTTTTGGATCCTGGTGCCACGATAGCCACCGAGAAGTTCCTAGATTCATAAAAATTTTAGAAGAAATAAACTTCCCCTTTCCTCAACTTAAAATGCATGCTCTTGACACTTATAAAAAATCACCTAGTTATGATGCAAAAGCAAACCAAGTTGAGTTTGTTCCAATAATGATTATTTATAGAGGTAAAACAGAAATCGGGAGAATAATTGAAAGTCCAGAATTAACACTTGAGGAAGATCTTTTCAATATTATCTCTAAAAATTAGTACCTTTACCCTATTGGATCAATCTACTTAATCATGGAACAAGAGAGAACAAATGCTGGACAAACACTTGGTATTATTGGATTAATACTTGGTATTTTAACTTTTATGTTGGGATTTATTCCTTGTGTAGGTGTTATTGCAATCATCCCTGGTGTTATTGCAATTGTATTAAGCAGTATTGGCCTAGCTCAAGCGAATAAAAGTAATGGTGCACGCGGAATTAATATTGGTGCATTAATCGTATCAGTAATTGGTGTTTTAGCTGCCTCTTTGTGGTTGGTTTTTGTAGTTGGAATTGCAAGTTTAAACGAAGATGAAATTGAAGATTTTGTAGAAGATGTTATCGAAGAAGTAATTGAAGAATCTGTTCACAACCCAGACTTACAAGATGCATTGCACGAACTAGAAGAACAATTAGACGAAGTTTGTGTTGACTCAATTCACATCAAAACCGATAGCATTAATATTGAAATCAAAATAGAGAATGACTAGTTCTCATATTTCTGCAGAACACAATTATAAAATTGTTAACTATATTCTAGCAGGAATAATCCTATGTATTTTTCTTTATTCTGCTCTTTTTTCCCCTGAAGGAGGTAAGCATCCAGTTCCCTCTTTTTTTACACAATTAACAGGTTACGAAAGTCCATCAACCGGACTTTCCAGAAGCTTTTCGGCTATCGTTAGAGGCGATTTTGATCTTGCAAATAACTTTAACCCAAATGGATTGCAAATTTTTCTTTTTTTTGTGATTCAGTTTTGCTTTAGAATAAGTTCAAGCTTTTTTATAAAGATTCCAAACAGCTATCTAAAACCTTATATTACTGCAGATATCCTTATCTCAATTTTCGGCTTTTACCTAGCCTTCAGACCATTAATTTCGTTTACCATTAAACTTTTTAAAGAATCTCTCGTAGAATACATGTAAGTTAAATATTCTTAAACTAAATCTTACATTATGTCAGTACTACTTGTGATTTTTTGCATTGCACTGCTGACCAGTTTAATGGTTCTACATGTGTTTAATGAGCTCAATTTATCTAAAAGGATAAACAAGGCAGGATATTTTGTGCAAGAATTATTGGATCAAAAAGGGATTAATCATCTCGATGTGGAAAAGAAATTTGAAATATCAACTTTCCCAACCCAGCTTAGAGTAATTGAATATTATTTGCATTCTCTTGATTCTAACTACAATGATTTTGGCAGAAAAAAGACTGTTACCGAAAGAATTGATTCCATAGAAAACACTCTGATAAATTATGGATACCAGAGTGATCTAAGTCTTATTTAAGCTCGTCTAAGGCAAAACATTTATCTACCTTAACGCCACGTTCTGTTTGTTTTAAACTACAACATTCAGTGGTAATATCATGTTGAAAAAACAAGGTGTAATTATTTTCTACAGCCTCTTTTAAAAAGATCTGCTTTTCACTCAGTGATACAGTTGGATTTAAATCGTAACTAGCCAACCATTTTACAGGAACATTAGCCGCTGTTGGAATAAAATCACCAGCAAAAACCAAAGTACGATCTTCATTCTTAATTAATGATATCATTAAACCCGGCGTGTGACCATTTACAAATCGCACCTCAAAATTTGGAAACAACTCTCCCTCCTCTTCTACAATTTGCAGCTTCCCAGCTTCTTTTATGGGCATTACGTTCTCCTTAAAATAAGCGTCAGCTTCTCGGATATTAGGATTTAAGTAATTTTCCCACTGTGCTCTACTTACCCAATGTGTAGCATTTGGAAATACCAATTCGTAACCATCCCTATTTTCATTATGCTTTACAGCGCCACCACAATGGTCAAAATGCAAGTGCGTCAACACAACATCGGTAATATCTGTAGGAGAATAGCCTACGTTTGCTAAAGAAGAAATAAGTCTAGCATCACCATTCAAATGTTGATGTTCAAAAAAGGCTGCATCTTGCTTATCACCAGTACCATTATCAATTAATATTTTACGCTCACCATCTACCACAAGCATACTTCTCATGGCGCAATTGCATAAATTATCATCATCACTTGGATATTTTCGGCTCCAATAAAGTTTAGGTACAACGCTAAACATAGCTCCTCCATCACACTTAAAATTACCCGTTTCGATATTATATATTTTCATTATTTTAACTTAAATATGTTATCTTTAAAATTATTTTTTCCTGTAAATTCAGAGTTTACAGAGGCGACTTCTCAACGCAAGTCAAAAATACGATTTTAAAAACGAAATTCCATGAGAGTACATTTTATAGCCATTGGTGGTGCTGCGATGCACAATTTAGCTTTAGCTTTACACAAAAAAGGGTTTCATATTACTGGTTCGGATGATGAGATATTCGATCCTTCGAAAAGTCGATTGGAACAATACGGTCTCTTACCTGAAAAATGGGGATGGTTTCCTGATAAAATCACCTCAGACATAGATGCTATTATTCTTGGTATGCATGCTAGAATAGATAATCCGGAGCTTTTAAAAGCAAAAGAACTAGGCTTAAAGATCTACTCTTATCCTGAATACATATACGAGCAGACAAAAGATAAAACTCGGGTGGTAATTGGTGGTTCACACGGCAAAACAACAACAACTTCGATGATTATGCATGTTTTAAAATGCAATAATATCGATTTTGACTATATGGTTGGTGCTCAAATTGAGGGATTCGACACAATGGTAAAGTTAAGTGAGGATGCAAAAATAGCAGTTTTTGAAGGTGATGAATACCTTGCCTCTCCCATAGATCCACGCCCAAAATTTCATTTGTACCATCCACACATCGCTTTACTAACAGGAATTGCATGGGATCATATTAATGTTTTTCCAACATTTGATAATTACGTAGAACAATTCGAAATCTTTACGGATTTAATTCAAAAAGATGGAAGTCTGATTTATTTTGAGAAGGATGAGCACATTCAAACAATCTTAAAGAACAAAAGAGAAGATATTACTTACATTCCGTATAATACTCATCCGTTTAGAGTAGAAAACAACCTTTCCATACTAAAAGGTAAATCGGAAGAATATGCTCTTGAGATTTTTGGGGAACACAACCTACAAAATTTAATGGGTGCATACCACATCTGCAAAAGCATTGGTGTTTCAGATCTTGATTTTTATTCCTCTATTCAGAATTTTTCTGGAGCAGCTCGCCGTCTTCAAAAATTAGACGAAAATGATACTTGTAGTGTTTTTCAAGATTTTGCACACTCGCCATCAAAATTACAAGCAACAACGCAAGCTGTAAAAAAACAATATCAAAACAGAAAACTAATAGCCTGTATGGAATTGCATACATTTAGTAGTTTAAAAAAGGAATTCCTGCCTCATTACAAGGATACCATGTGTACCGCTGATCAGGCATTCGTTTATTTTGATCCAAAAACAATCGCTCATAAAAAATTAGAGCCAATTACTAAAGAACAGGTTGCTGAGGCATTTGGAGGCGATAATCTTAAGGTTTATACAGATTCCGATCTGTTAATTTCTGATTTGCTAGCCATGAACTTTACCAACACAAATGTACTTTTAATGAGTTCAGGTAACTTTACTGGAGTAGATCTAAAGCTACTGGCTAGCAAAATCACTAAAAAAAAGGACTAAGTTGACTTTCAGCACCTTGAGAAACGCAATGTTGCTGATGGTTAAATTAATACTATTTTTACACTATGATTAGTCCTAAAACCAAGGAATACTATGCTTCAACTCTTTAGATATATTTTATTTATTCTTCTGTTAACTCCGACCAATTTATTGATCGGACAAAATCAGGATCAAATTCTAAAGGCCGAAGAATTACTAATAAGCACTTCAGGTAAAGAAAGAGTCGCTTTACTTAATGAGCTTTCACGTCTATATATCGATATAGATCCAGATAAAAGCGTTGAATACACAAAAGAAATCGTAATACTTACTGCAGATGACCCCATAAAGAAATCATCTAATTTATATAATCTAGGAAACCTTTATCGAAGAGTTAATAATTACAGATTGGCCTTGGATTGTCAAACTCAAGCGCTTGAAATACGTAGGCAGATTAATGATATCAAGGGCACTGCTAGTTGCCTAAATAACATTGGTGAAATCTATAAAATACTTAACAAACACGAAGAAGCACTCAATTACTTTAACCAGTCCCTAAAAATTAGACAAAAGGAAGGCAGCCCCAAAGAAGTTGCCTACACTTTGAATAATATTGGAAGTACTTATTGGCTAAAGAAAGATTACGCAAGCTCGTTGGAATTTTACCTGAAATCACTCGAAATTAGATCTAAACTAGGCGATAAATCTGATATTTCTTCATCTTTAAACAACCTTGGTAATGTTTACAAAAACCTTGGCAAGTATAACAAAGCTCTTGACTATTATGCAAAAGCATTAGAAATACGACAAGAAATTGGAGACAAAACGCTGATTGCATTCAGCATGAATGACATAGGCGGCATCTACTGGCGATTAAACAACTACAATGAATCGCTTTCCTACTACAATAAATCTTTAGCCTTACGAAAAGAGATTGGAAACAAGAGATACATTGCAGCAACTCTAAAAAATATTGGAACTGTATACAAAGACCTAAATGAGTTAGATTACTCTTTGAAAAGTTATAATGAATCCTTAAAGATATATGATGAATTAAACGATTTAAAGGAACAAGCAAATGTCTTTTCATCCATTGGGAAACTGTACGAAAGCTATAATAATTTCGACAAGAGTCTGGAATATCACAAAATAGCTTTGAATTTGCATCGCCAAATTGGAAATACAAAAGGAATAGCCTACTCTTCCAATAGCATAGGTGAAATTCTAATGAAATATTTCATTAGCGAAGAAGCTAAGACTTATCTACTTTCAGCTTTTGAACATGCCAATCAATGCAAGGACCGAAGTTTGCAAAAAATCACATCAGAAAATTTATTTGAATATTTTTCAAATCAAGGTGATTACAAAAAAGCGCTAGAATATTTTAGAGAATTTTCGAGTACGCAATATGATAGTATTGTTGATCAAATTGACAAAGGCAAGATTGCAGAGTTTGAAGCTAATTACGAAATCTCAAAAAATAAAAATGAAATTAAGAGTTTAAAAGCCTATAGCCGTCAGCAGACTATTGTAATTTACCTTTTTATAGCCTTAATTATTTTAGCTGGTGGAATCGGATACATTGCTAATAAAAACATCAAAATAAGAAAAGAAGCAACTCAGGCACTTACTGAGAAAAATACCGAATTAGAGGAAATCAATTCTCGCTTAAAGGAAACTGAAGTTAGCTTACGAGACTTAAACCTTACTAAAGATAAAATATTCAATATAATTTCGAATGATTTACGAACTCCCTTCAATGACATGAAGGTAATGAGTTCAAAATTGATTCAAAGCTTTGAGCAACCAGAGATAGGATCTCAAAAGGATCTTTCCCAGAATATTCGCGACTTATCTTTTCATACTTCCGATTTAGTCGAAAAGCTCCTTTCTTGGTCAGCTTCACAATCTGGGAAAACAAAATTTGCTGCTCGTGCTTTTAATCTAAAAGAACTATTAGATTACTCTTTATCAAAATTGTCAGAACAACAAATAGAAAAAAATGTAAAAATCATTTTCAATTTAGACAGTACAATAAAAGCCTTCGCAGATACTGCATCAATGACCGAAACCTTTAAAAACTTACTGTCAAATGCTATTAAATTCTCATATCGTGAAGGCAAAATCACCATTTCGGCAAGAGAAAAAAAGTATTTAGTTGAGCTAGAAATAACCGATGAAGGTGTTGGTATGAGCAAAACAAATCTTCATAAAATATTCCGATTGGACAATGACTATCTTGCTTTAGGAACTGCACAAGAAAAAGGTGCTGGTATCGGTCTACTTCTTTGCAAGGAGTATGTAGAAAAAAATGGCGGGAAGATTTGGGCTGATAGTGAAGAAGGAAAAGGAAGTAGTTTTTTTATTACCATTCCTAAATCAGATAAATTAATGGGCTCTGTTCCTCAAGCTAATCATTAAACATCAAAAATACTTCATAAAAAAAGGCCTCGAATGAGGCCTTTTTTATTTTGATCGATAAACTATCGATATTAGTATTTTTTAGCAACGAAGTGGTAATGAGAACCGAATCTTTCGAAAGCAGCTTGATCTAGCTCTTCTCTAAAATCTGGGTGAGCAACAGAAATAATTGCCTTAGCTCTTTGCTGAAGTGTTTTACCGAATAGGTTAACACATCCGTGCTCAGTAGCAAACCAACGCATGTTGTTACGAGTTGTTACAACACCTGATCCTTGCAATAGAGTTGGTGTAATTTTAGAAACACCTTTACCAGTTACAGATGGCATAGCAATAATTGGAACACCACCTTCTGAAGCAGCAGCACCACGAGTAAAGTCAATCTGTCCACCTACACCAGAATAGTGAGTTGTTCCGATTGAATCAGCACAAACCTGACCAGTTAAATCAATAGAAAGAGCCGAGTTAATTGCACATACTTTAGGGTTTTGCTTAATAACGTGTACGCCATTTGTGTAAGCAACATCCATCATCAAAACACCTGGATTATCATCAACGAAATCGTAAAGTTCTTTAGTTCCCATTAAGAAACCAGCAACGATTTTACCTTGATCAAGTTTTTTGTTCATACCGTTTACAACACCGCTTTCTACCAATGGAAGAAGACCGTCAGCAAACATTTCAGTGTGAACACCAAGATTTTTGTGGTTACCAAGCTGAGCTAATACAGCATTTGGAATTCCACCAATACCCATCTGAAGACAAGCTCCATCAGGAATAAGATTTGCTACATTCTTACCAATAGCGATATCGATATCAGAAAGAGGAGCGTTGTGATGTTCGATAAGTGGAGAATCATCTTCACAGAATACATCGAAAGATCTTAAATGCATC
This sequence comes from Labilibaculum sp. DW002, assembly GCF_029029525.1. Classification (NCBI taxonomy): domain Bacteria; kingdom Pseudomonadati; phylum Bacteroidota; class Bacteroidia; order Marinilabiliales; family Marinifilaceae; genus Paralabilibaculum; species Paralabilibaculum antarcticum. Next base: position 2,627,762 of record NZ_JAKJSC010000001.1, read on the forward strand.
ATAGCATCACCAAAAGCACGTGGTACGTTTGGATTGATAATAGCTATAACTGTATCAGCAGTTTCAACAGCAGCACGAGAACAATCTACAGAAGTTCCTAAAGAAACATAGCCATGTTTGTCCGGAGGACTTACCTGTACAACAGTCACATTAACGTCAAGAACACCTTCGCGAATTAATTGCTGAGTTTCACTTAGGAATACCGGAATGTAATCAGCGTATCCGGCTTGAGTTTGTTTACGAACATTTGCCCCTACGAATAAAGATTCAAGATTGAAAATGCCTTCGAACTCGGTAGCAGCATATGGAGCCGGTCCTTCGGTGTGAATGTGCTGTATAGTTACATCGTAAATTTCACCATTGCGACCTCGGTCACACATAGCGTTAATAAACTTGTGTGGCGCTAAAGCAACTGAGTGCAGGTGTACTCTGTCACCTGATTTAATCACCTTTGCAGCTTCTTCGAATGATACTGTTTTAATACCTTGTTGCATTGTTATTCAGTTTATATGATGTGGTTTATAATTTCTAATTCGCCGACTAAAGTAGTATAATTTTCAAGTGAAATTTCTGCTATTCAGCATGAGTGCTACACAACATATATGTGCTATCTATTCATAATTAAGACATTGCGCCTCAAACAATCGAAGAAATAAAAATTAAAGGAAATAGAAGAGAATGAATACAAATTGAGGAGCCAATATATAGGATGAAAAACTCCTTAATCGCTTTTAAAGTTTGGGCAAAAAAGAAGCCGGGAACTACCCCGGCTGCAAAACCCAAACATCTAATAAAACTTAAATAACAAAAACTATCAAACTATTATATTGTAACCCTATTATTAGGTAACATTTACTATATTAGCATGTTATAGCTGTTACCAAATAAGAAAATAATTGTTGTTCTTATTCTGTACTTCAAATATACTTTACTTTCCATCATCAATCAAATCAATATTGTATATAGACTAATAGATATTGTTTATATTTGTGATGCAAAATCATTAGAAAAACAAAATAAACTGATATGGTTACTTTAACTCAACTTGAATATATTGTTGCCGTCGATACACATCGTCACTTTGCAACTGCAGCGGATAGCTGTTTTATTACGCAGCCTACTTTAAGTATGCAGATTAAGAAACTTGAAGAATTTCTGGATGTTACCATCTTTGATAGAAGCAAGCAACCTATTATTCCAACTGATGTAGGAATTCAAATTATTGAGCAAGCCCGAATTATTTTGGGAGAGGCAAAGAAGGTTGATGAAATTGTCAAGAATCATAGAGAAACGGTTGAGGGTAGTTTAAAGATTGGTATCATTCCAACTTTGGCACCATTCCTACTTCCTATGTTTATTGGTGATTATATTAGAGATTACCCGGATGTAAAGGTTGAAGTTGAAGAGATGGTATCGGATGATATTGTTGAGGCATTGAAAAAAGATTTACTTGACGTTGGTATCTTTGTTACCCCACTGAAGGATGAAAAAATAAAAGAAGTCCCTTTGTTTTTCGAGGAGATGATGATATATGCTCATAAGGATCATGAGATACTTAAAAAGGATATTATAGAAGTAAAGGATATTGCGACTTCAGAGATTTGGATGTTAGGAGATGGGCACTGTTTCCGTAATCAGGTTATAAATCTATGCGAAATGCATAGTATGCAGCATCAGGAGTTGCCTTTTGAATTTGAAAGTAATTCGCTCGAAACATTAATGAAGATTATCGATCGTGAAGGTGGATTTACTCTAATCCCGGAATTGGCAACGCAGTATATGTCGACAGAAAAGATGACTCAAGTAAAACCTTTTACTAATTTGCATCCACTTCGCGAAGTGAGTTTGATTTATTCCCGACATTATTCGAAACACAAACTTCTCGACTTACTTGCTAAAAGTATTCAAAATGTCATCCCAAACGATCTTTTAAATAGTTCTAAAGGAACAATTGTTGAATGGCGCTAACCCTATTTCAATCTAAGTTTGAAGCAGTTAGTTTAGGCTGTAAAAAAAAGTATGATTTTTTTTAAAAAAAGTATTGTCGGTTTAAAGAATTATCTCTTACTTTGCAGCGCTAAAGAAAAAAACTAGAGCACATCATTACTCTCTTTTTTCAATAGCATTTAAAGAAAAAAAATACAGAAATGTATTGCGAAATTAAATTACTTCAATTATCTTTGCAGCTCCAAATTTGATGGTCCGTTCGTCTAGGGGTTAGGACGCTAGATTTTCATTCTAGTAACACGGGTTCGATTCCCGTACGGACTACATAGTTTTGCAATTCTTTAATTGCTTTTTGGAGATTTTTTTTGGTCCGTTCGTCTAGGGGTTAGGACGCTAGATTTTCATTCTAGTAACACGGGTTCGATTCCCGTACGGACTACAGTTTTAAATAATTATTATACAATAAAGAGATGGCAAATCATCAATCCGCAATTAAAAGAATTCGTCAGTCTGAGGCTAGAAGAGTGCATAACAAGTACTATGCTAAAACTACGAGAAATGCCGTAAGAAATTTACGTGCGACTACTGATAAGGAAGCTGCTTCTGAGTTGCTACCTAAAGTTACTGCTATGTTGGATAAGTTGGCTAAGATCAACGTAATTCACAAAAACAAAGCGGCTAACTTGAAATCGAAATTAGCTTCACACGTTAACAAACTGTAAGTAAGACATTACAACTCTATAATAGAGGGTTCTCATTGAGAACCCTTTTTTGGCGTGTAGTAAATCCTCGTTTGATAATTTCATATTTATTCATAACTTTAATTAAGTTACAAAATATGAATTGATGGATGAGTATAAGAAATTAAGCATTAAAGACTGGGCAGTTGAAGATCGCCCCAGAGAAAAATTAATGTACAAAGGAGTAAAAAGCTTATCATCAGCTGAACTTCTTGCAATTATTATAGGAAGTGGAAACCGAAAACTATCTGCAGTAGAGTTATCCAAATATATCCTTTCCCATTGCGACAACGATCTAAATTTACTCGCAAAAAAATCCATTTCAGATTTAATAAAAATTCCAGGTATTGGCGAAGCCAAAGCAATTGGAATTATTTCAGCATTAGAATTGGGCCGCAGACAAAAAGCATTCCCTTCTAAACAAAAGCAAAAGATTACTTGTAGCCAAGATGCATTTGATATTCTATCACCCTACGTTGAAGATTTAGGGCATGAAGAATTTTGGGTTGTTTTCTTAAACCAAGCAAACAAGATTGTAGAAATTAAAAACGTTTCATCGGGAGGCATAACAGGAACTGTTTTCGATGTGAGGTTAGTATTTAAAGATGCTCTTCTCTTACAGGCAACCAATTTAATTCTCTGTCACAATCATCCATCTGGAAACCTAAATCCCTCTAAGGCCGACAAAGACGTCACTACAAAAGCTAGCGAAGCTGGTAAGTTGATGAACATATCAGTATTAGATCATCTAATAATAGCAGATAATCAGTTCTTTAGCTTTGCCGATGAAGGCCTAATTTAGATTGAATTAGTCTTATCAATTTTTAGCTAAATTCTTGTTTAATATTTTTGAAATATACTTACATTTGCGCTCAGCTAATTTTTAAATACGACATCATGGTGCATACTATTGGGGACAACAATTCCCTTTTCAACCAATTTATAGCTGAAATTCGCGACGTAAATGTTCAAAATGATCCTTTACGATTCAGAAGAAACCTAGAAAGAGTGGGTGAAATCTTTGCTTATGAAATCAGCAAAACTTTTAATTACTCTGAAAAAGACGTTCAAACTCCGCTTGGAATTGCAAAAACAAATCTTGCTGAAGATGAGGTTGTTGTTGCTTCTATTCTTAGAGCTGGTTTACCATTGCACAATGGTTTATTAAACTACTTCGATCGTTCTGAGAATGCATTCATTTCTGCTTACCGTAATTATAACGAAGATGGTGAATTCGAAATTAAATTCGAATACATTGCGTCTCCTTCTATTGATGGTAAAGTTGTAATTTTAGCAGATCCGATGCTTGCAACAGGTTCATCTATGGAGTTAGCATATAAAGCTATACTTACAAAAGGAACACCAAAGCATGTTCACATTGTTTCTATTATTGCCAGTACAGAAGGTGTTGAATTTGTAAAGGAAAAACTTGCCGGAGAAAATATTACTTTATGGATGGGTGCAGTTGATCCTGAATTAAACTCTAAATCATACATCATTCCTGGTTGTGGTGATGCCGGAGATTTAGCTTTCGGTTCGAAATTAGGATAAAAAATATTTCGATCAAGAAATGGCTGTTTGTAACAAACAGCCATTTTTTTTTATTTGTATTTTTTCACTTCCATTTTATCAGGACAATCTGCCAATAGTTCTTTAATCGTTTTTCCAATTACCGGATGAACTAAATCCTCTCCTACATCCATCATTGGCATTAAGGCAAACATTCTTTCTTGAATACGAGGATGCGGTACTTCCAAACGTTCAGAAGCTATCCTTTCCTCGCCATAAAAAAGGATATCAATATCTATTGTTCTTTCACTATATTGATTCTTTTTGCGAATTCGTCCCAAGTCCTTCTCTATACTTTGAGTAAGATTCAATATTTCTATAGCTTCCAAGTCCGAATCGAGCACAACAACCTGGTTAAGGAAATTTAATTCATGATGGAAACCCCAAGGTTCTGTTTCATAAATTGCTGAAACCTTAACAACAGTTCCAACATCTTTACTCATTTTTTCGATTGCCTCTCGTAAGATCTGTTCCCGATCGCCAAGATTACCTCCCAACAAAAAATAGACTCTAGTCATAAATATTCAATTTGATCGGTAAAAGAAACAAAGAAATCCCGAGTATCAAAATGTACATCGAAAATTCATATTTTGATCAAAGCAATATCAGCTTATTTAGATATATTTGTTAGAGAGTATATTTACATAAATATTATGCCCTACATTTAAATTTGTAGGTTTGATATTGATTACCATTTAAAATTATAATATGAAAAGTTTCTTCAAATTTACATTTGCTTCAATATTGGGAGTTATTATTGGTGGATTTCTTCTGCTTTTTTTAGGAATAATGATTATAGCTGGAATAGCATCAAGTGCTGACAAACCGGTTACTGTTAAAGCGAAAAGCATCCTTGAAATCAAGCTAAACAATCAATTGGTTGATAGAGGTTCGGACAATCCTCTTGCTGATTTCGACGTTCTTTCAATGAGTCCAACAAAAAACATCGGTTTAAATACAATCCTAAGCAATATTGAAAAAGCTAAAACGGATGATAAAATAAAGGGAATCTACCTAAACGTATTCGATATTCCTGCCAACTTTGGTGGTTTAGCATCAATTGAAGAGATTCGAAATAAACTTAAGGAGTTTAAAACAACAGGAAAGTTTATTGTCAGCTACAATAATATGGGTCATTCACAAAAAGCCTACTATCTAACATCTGTGGCCGATAGCGTATATTTAAATCCTGAATCGATGTTATTCATACTAGGTATGGGTGGCGAAAGAACTTTCTACAGAAAATTTCTTGAAAAGATTGGCGTTGAAGCACAGGTTATACGTGTTGGAAAATACAAATCGGCAACCGAGCAATATTTCCGTGATGATATGAGTGACGAAAGTCGTGAGCAAACCATGTCTTACGTTGGTGCAATGTGGAATCAAATACTTAAGGGCATTTCAGAAGAGCGCAATATAAGCATCGAAAAACTAAATGAACTAATAGATGCAGTAGCTATTAAAAAGGCAGACGATGCTCTAAAATATGGCTTAATTGATGGCGTTATCTATCAAGATGAAATGAATTCGAAACTAAGAAAATTAGCAGGTTTAGATGAAGATAAAAAACTAAGATTGATTAGTTCTTCGAAGTATGCAAAAGCTCCTGATGCGAATTATCAATTTTCTAAAAATAAAATTGCAGTTATTTATGCTAGTGGTGCTATAGGCTTTGAACAAAGCGAAGATGCTATTGGTCCTGAAATGGCAAATACAATTCGTAAAGCTCGTCGTGATTCATCGATTAAAGCAATTGTTTTAAGAATTAACTCTCCAGGTGGAGCTGCTAATGTTTCAGATTTTATATGGAGAGAAGTAAAATTAGCAGCCGAGACAAAACCTGTTATTGCTTCAATGGGTAATGTTGCCGCTTCTGGTGGATATTATATTGCTTGTCCTGCCGATACAATTGTTGCTGATAACAATACAATTACAGGTTCAATTGGTATCTATGGTTTATTTTTCTCAGGTGAAGAATTAATAAAGAATAAAGTAGGCTTAACAACCGATTACTACGGAACAAACAAGCATTCTGCCTTTGGAGGAAGCTATCCGTTAATGCTACCAGTATCGTCAAGAAAATTTAACAGAACAGAGAAAGAAATTCTTCAAACAGTTATTAACAATGGTTATGACACTTTCTTGAGTAAAGTAGCTGAAGGTAGAAACATGACTACCGAGGCCGTTCACGAAGTAGCACAAGGTAGAGTTTGGAATGCGATGGATGCAAAAGAAATTGGATTAGTTGATGTTCTTGGTGGATTAGAAACAGCAATTAATATCGCAAAAGAAAAAGCAGGTATTGAAAACTATAAAATTGTTTCTCTACCAAAAGTTAAGGATCCTGTAGAAGCATTTGTGGAAGAATTAACTGGTCAAGCGAAAATCAGAATTATGAAACACGAATTGGGTAGTTTTTACAACACTTATGAAAAAACCCAGAATCTTATGCAATTAGGTGGCATACAAGCTCGTATCCCATATGAAATTGAATTAGACTAACGAATAGAATACTCGATAAAAAAGATCCTCAACAATTGAGGATCTTTTTTTATATCCATTTTTTAGTAAAAATGGATTAATAATTTGATGCTATTTCTTATCTTAATAAAATGCTAATGAAAAGCTTTCCTTAGCCATTGCGAAGAAAATTATTATCATAGGAAATATTTCTGTATTTTTAGCAGATACAAAACTCAATTCCTAAGCAAGCAATATCAAAATGGTAGAAGGCCTAATGTCAAGTCCTTTTCCCAAATATATGATCAAATGAAGAAACTATCCCCTATACTAAGAAGTCTGCTTATTCCTTTTAGTTTACTATATGGTTTGATCGTATCAATACGAAATCTTTTGTTTGATTTCAACATTTTATCCATTACAGAATTTAAAATTCCAATTATATCCGTAGGGAATATCACTGTTGGAGGAACTGGTAAAACTCCTCACATAGAATACCTTATCAACTTACTTAAAGATGATTATAAACTTGCAACTCTAAGCAGAGGATACAAGCGTAAATCAAAAGGTTTTCTTCTTGCAGATGAAAAATCAACAACGAATCAGCTTGGTGACGAACCAATGCAGATCAAAAGAAAATTTCCAGAAATTCTGGTTTCTGTAGACCGAAAAAGAGTTAATGGAGTAAAATCCTTACTCAAATCAGAAAATGGTAATAATCTAGATGCTGTATTATTGGATGATGCCTTTCAGCATCGGTCAATAAAAGCTGGTTTATCGGTTCTTTTAATCGATTACAATCGACCAATTACTAGAGATTACATCATGCCTTACGGCAGACTAAGAGAAAGTGCTCATGAAAAAGACAGAGCCAATATAATTATTGTGAGTAAGTCTCCAGAGAACATGACTCCAATTGAAAGAAGAATAATTGTTAAAGAATTAAATCTTCTGCCTTATCAATCGTTATATTTTACCTGCTTAAATTACGGTAATTTAGAGCCTGTTTTCGAAGAAGATGCAATCGCAATTAGTGAAGATTGGGCAAATGACAATTCTTCGATTTTATTGGTTACAGGAATTGCCAATCCAAAACCTCTGCGTAAATATCTAGAAAATTTTTCAGACACAGTTGAAGAATTAAAATTTCCAGACCATTATGCCTTTGTTCAAAAAGATCTGGATTTAATCCAGCAAAAATACGATCAACTCGAAGGAGAAAATAAAATCATTATTACAACAGAAAAGGATGCGACCCGTTTCTTTGACATGCAAATCAGTCAAGATTCCATTAGAAAGCACCTCTTCTATATTCCTTTGAGAATAAAGTTCTTAAATGATGATAAATCGATGTTTGATAATCAAATATTGAATTACGTAAGAAAGAATAAACGCACCAGTAATTTGCACAATATTAAAACAGACTCTATTTAAATACAAAAGGGGAATCGAAATGATTCCCCTTTCTTTTTAGCAATAAATTAACCACTACATTAATTAACAGCTATTCTAAAGTGATCTTATTTAACCCAAAACTTTTTATTTTTTCTTGTTAACACCTTAGATTAAATTAAGATACAAAAATTAACATAAAAATCCAACAATGATTTTAATTTATTAAACAGTTTGTCATTTAAACTTACCTCCTAAAACACATGGTAATTTAAACGAGCTAACATCTCCTTCCAAATTAAACAACTCAATATAAACTAAATAAACACCAATAGGTGTTCTCATTTTATTCGATGATAAGCCATCCCAAAACAAAGTATCTTCGTTCGCCAAGTTTACATTTGTCGCTAATTTCCTCACCTCTACACCAAGAGAATTGTAAATTCTTATCGAGGCTAGATAACCGTCTTCTTTAAGTTTAAAATTTATCATTAAACGGTCATTAATACCGTCATTATCTGGCGAAAAGACTTCTGAAGATAGACTAACTTCTGTGGTCTGAAGAGCTGCCTCTTGAAAAACGGAATTTTGCATACCTGGAGAACCAAATCCAATATTTTGTGCTGCCGATTGCCAATTGCTTTCCTTATTCGTTTCTACAAAAGGGTCAACTCTTTCTAAGGCAACACCATTAAGTGAAGCCAATAATGCAAAATGCATTTCCTCATTGTATTCAAAATCGTCAATTATCACTTCTTTTGAACTCAAAACAACCCTTCCCTTTTCATCATTAAAAGACGGTAAAGATTTTGCCTGACAAAATACATTCGAATTAGTGGTAAAATAATTTTTGCTGACATTCAAAGTATCATCTGTAATGAGAAAATATTCCTTCGGATGTAAATATTCCATTGAAAACGGCAGAGTATCCATCAATTGATAGTTTTCATCTCTTGTACCAAGTTTTACATCCTTTAAGTCAATTATTTTATCAGATACATTCACTATTTCAACGTAATCAGATCCGTTAGGATAGGGATTAAAAAGCACTTCATTTATTATCACATCTCCCTCAGCTATTTCATCAGCAACCCAAAATGCATATTGCGTAATTTCAAGAGAATTACCTCCTAAATCTTTTACCTTCTCAGATATTATTAATTCATATTGCTGATTTACGGACAATGTCTCGGAACAAAACAAATGATATTCAAGTGGATTGGAATCTTGTTGCTCAATTTTATCAATTGAAGTGTTATCAGATAACTCAAAATTGGCTAAGTCATGCATGGATTGCTCATCCATTGGTTCACTGAAAACAAGCTCAAGGCAATCCTCATAACGCAAATTGCAGGTTAAAACCAAGGGAGGATCAAGGTCAATATTTACCGAATCTATGGAATTCAACTTTCCAGGAGTTCCTCCACTCTCATCCATTGAACTACTCCAATTGTTTTGTTGCCAAGCTGTATTGTTAGGATCTATGCGTTCTAATGACCATCCTCCATTTTCCTTCTCTACAGTTTGATGCCACGCACTAAAGTATTGTATATGATCTAACATTACATTTTCACTAGACTCAATTGTTATGGTACCTTCCGAGTTTGTCAATCCAGAGAAACCAGTGAGTCCACTAACATTTCCATAATTTTTAAACAGATCAACAGCTGAATTACTGCACAAAATTAGATAAGAATCGGCCTCAACGGTAACTGCATCTATGTGCAGATGTTTTCCATTAATTTTCAAAGTCCAATTTCTTATAGAAACTGAATGACTCGTATTATTATACAATTCGATGTATTCGAACTCAGGAAGACCAACAGACGGGTTCTCATCTGCCATAATCTCATTAATAACAATATCATTGGGATGAACCTCATGCCAAGTAAAATTCAAAATGGTATCCAAAGCATTATCACATTCATCTTTTAATCCTGAAATGCTTAGGTTTTGATTCACTCCGTCCTCAAAGGGATTGGAAAAATTAATTTTCAGCTGATCTGATGTTAGCAATTCAATTGATGAAACTGAATTATTGGCAAACGTATAATTATCCGTATTTTTCAGAATTAATGTATCCACATATTCACTAAGCGAAAGTAAGACATCAAGTCTAGATAAAATGCTAAACTCAGAAATTTTGGGTGCAATATTATCAGGGTTGTTTTTGTAAATAGAATTTTCCGCTCCAGGAGTTCCGCAATCACCACTTTCTGATGCCGCCCAATTCCCATTACGACTGCAAGTATTTAATGGATCAATTCTTTCTAAAGACCAACCTCCATCAGATTTGAATTCATCTTGATACCATGAATCGGAATATACTACCCGATCGATTAATACTTCTTCAGCCGATTGAATTTCTATGCTAGTGCCAGAATTTGTCAATCCTGGGAAACTTGTCACACCAAGTACATTACCATATTCCGAAAACTGCTCTGCTGCTGTTGTAGAACAAAGAAGTAGGTATTCAAAAGCTGGAATTGAATCTTTTCCTAGAATTACTGTTTTTGATCCAACTTTCAATTTCCAATCTTCCACAGAAATTGGATATTCAGTGGTATTATACAATTCGAGATATTCATATTCTGGAAGACCAACAGACGGATTCTCGTCCGCCATTATTTCATTAATAACAATATCGTATTCCTTGGCAGGAGCAAAATAGTTTAGGTGAAAAGTTTCTTTATCTCGAACTGCTCCTTTTAAATCACAGATGTTCAAGATTTCGAATGAATACTCTCCAGTTAATAAGGCTTCTTCAAATTTCAGTATAAGCTCATTATTTGCATCTCCCTTATTCACATCGAAAGACGAAAGAGATTGTTCATTCCTTTTCACAATGAAATTCTCTTTGTTTACTAAACTCTCAAAATCAAGATCTTCTGAATAGATCAATTTTATGGAATCTTGTCCAATAAGATGATGAAACTTGAGGAATGGAGCAGTATTAATGGCTTTAATTTTAAGATCATCAAACCATAAATATCCTGCTCTGGAAGAGGATTCAAAAGAAAAATCTAAACCTGAAAACCAATCAGCTGAAGTATCATTCACTTCTGAATAAAACTGCCCAGCTCTTAGCCAGTTATCTAGCTCTCCTAACCGATTGTAAGCCAACTCCCACCTTCCTTCAGGAAAATAATTAACCTGAATTGCAATTGACTCGTTTTCGTTCCAATTCAAATCTGATTCAAACAATAATTTTAGATCTTCATCCTTGTTTGCATTCCAAAAACTCAATAAATCTTTTGAACCTTGTAAATTTACACCAACTGAATATTTCTCTGTTAATTTTTCGGGATCAGAATTATCCATTAACAAATGAAATACGAATTGATTTCCTGCAGAAGGATCCCAGTCGCCATTTCGAATAATAAACGACCATTGTATTACGCCAGAATTTGGTTTTAAATCTGTTAAAGGAATTGAAATATGACTAGAACCAATTTCGGAAGATAAATTGTGTTTTAAGGAATAATCTCCATTTATAGCTTGGTAAGAAGAAGCCTTCCATGCATCAGTATTCTGCCACAGATTAAGATTGCCAGTTTCAAAATCATCACTGATCTTAAGCTCATCTTCACCCAAAAATATCTTAGCAGTGTCACTTACAAGGTTAGCATCAATAATTATTTGAAAATTATCATTACCTGTGTATTGAATCGAATCAAATACAGCAATCCCATTTTCCAGACCCTTAACTTCTTCTGATAGTAAAAGCTCTCCTATTTCATTATCTAGAATTAAATTAACATCTTCTTGTGCATCAACATCTATATTTCCATGGGTATCGCATGCTCCTATTCTCAATGAGAACTTATCCTGAGAACCTACTATTGCAAAAGGTGCAGCTAAAAAAGCATATTTACTTGCCTGTACTTGAATTTGATATACGCTAGAGCTTAGTTTTGGCATTTCACTACTTAGTGCTGAACTATTCTCTAAAGTTTTCCATTCATGATCTTCTGAGGGAATTTCAACTTGTAAAGTAGCCAAATCTGATAAATTACCCTTTCTAAAAAAGATTTCTAAAGTGAGGTTCTTTGAAAGCCCATTGCCAACTTCAACAACTCCCTGCGAAGAAGAAAAGCGAATGTAATCTTCCTCAATATCATTTGTTGTCGCGATAAGCTCTCCTGAAGATTTCAGAACAGCTCCTGCAATGTGTTTTTTCCAGTTGAAATAATTTTCTGGATAACTATTATAAAATTTCAGATTAGACAATGAAGTTGATAACTGATCATGGCTTCCCAAATCAGCTATTTGAAAACTGAAAATAGCTATTGCATTCTGCTGATCGATCGCTAATGGATTCAATTCAAGCGATTCTATTGCGTCAGCAGAACTAATCATTGAAGTTCTATCTACTGCTGATATATTATCGCTTAAAATGGTTGGAAAGTAGTCACATTCGACCTGTATTGTAAAAATTTCAGCCATTGAATAAACTAAATCACTCCAAACATACTTTACTTCTTTCTTAATCGCATTAAAATTTTCTGATAAGAATTCACCATTTCCTGTGGCAAGAGAAAGACGAATCTCAGAATCGAAGTCACTATCAACATTTCCAAATCGATCTATTAGTTCAATACCAAGCTCAAACTGCTCCTGAAAATTTATGAATTTAGGAACATCAGTAAAGTTCATATTTTCAGGTTCTACATTTAATGTGAACTCAGGTCCGAGCAAGTTACTTTCGAAAATGGGCAGCAAACCACTCCCTTTATCAGAAACTTCCCATTGGGTATGCAAAGAATCAATTGCCATTTGAAAGATTTCCCCATCTATGGTTTTGCCTTTTTTCAGATAGCATAAAATAGAATACGCTGCAGTTAATTCACTAGCAACTTCCCGACCTATTTCCGATTCTGAAAATTGAATCGTCAACTCAGAATCATCAACATCTAAAACGCCATCTAAAACTTCATTATCTCTTTTGATGATAAATTTTTCAATTGATTTTTCCCAATTAACTTGATTTTTATCTGATCCGATCAATCGAATATTTTTCAATATTGTCGACAAACTATCTTGTCCTGAATCAATAATTGTAAAACGATATACTTCAAGTGCATCCTCTTGTTCTACCCTTAAAGATGAAAAATCCCTGTTATTGGCATACGAAGAATCTACTGCAACATATGTTTGCCTCGTATTCTTAACCACTATATTATTAGAAATCCACTCTCCTAAAACATTTCCTTTAGCAGATAAATTAATCGTTTCAACTTCTGAATATTGAAGCGAATCAAAACAAATCTCGCCTTTAACAAATAATTGATTTATTTCATTTTTAGATTCTAACACTCCTGAACCATTTTTCAGAGATAAACTAACCTCCTCTTCAGCATCAACATCTAAATTATCAAAATTGTCTACAGCCTTTAAAGAGATTGAAAACTGATGATTGCGAATAATAGTGTCTTGTAGGTTCGTAAAGCATATTCGTGATGCACTCACATCAATAAGATGAATCTCTGAACTTAGCTTATTGCTCTGCGAAGAAAAGCCGGAACCAGAATCAAATGTCTTAAAGCCAAGTGCGCTTTCTTTGATATACAACTCAAAATTTTTACCATCAACAATAGGATTAGTGGTATCTAAATAAACTCTTAACTCAAACTCCCGACTTGTAGCATTAGGAATGTTAATTTGCCCTTCCAAAAATTCCATCCAAATAGAATCGGCATCATGTTGTACGATATTTGGTACAATCTCGTTCTCCTCAGAAAATAAATGAATACCACCAATATTATTATTCCAATTCATTCCATTCTCTGGATTTGAATTGTAAAAAGCCATATTAGAAATTTTAGTTGGTAAATCATCTGTTACTTCAGCAGTTTCTTCAATTTTAAATCGAAAAAATGGAACTGCAACGCTTGGTTCATTTATAGTAGTTTCAATATTAATTTTCTCAATCGGACTTTGCGATGCTAAAATCTGTGTAAGCTTATCGCTTTCTGGAATTATAGGTTTTCCGCTAATCAACACATCTTTTATATAAACTGCATCTCCAGCATTAGGGTTATTCATCTTCACTAACACTTGCAAATTGCTACCGTTTAGTTCTCCTTGAGAAACAGTAGTATTGCCCCAATTACCAATATTTTCAGGATTTGTTTCAAAAGGTACTTCATCACCTCCATCCAATTTGTAAAAACACTTGATATATTTATTAGCATTGGTAGAACTACCCGTTTCTGCCACATATAATGAAATCTCAACATCAGTAAAAGTCGAAATATCAATAGAAAAGGTTTTCCAAATGGCTTCACCATCACAATCCTTTGCTTCTAAGCGTCCTCCGCTTGTTGAAATCACTTTTATGTAATCGCTCTCATCAGTCAAAGAACAATTCTCTGTACTTAAAGTCCAGTCAATAATTCCTGCCATATCGGAACCACCGCCCCAATAACCTTTCCCTGTTTCTTCAGCAAAATTATCCCTCCAAACATCTTCCGCATACAACCAACTACTGTTCAACAGGAAAACCATTAAAAACAATTTAACGCAAAGAGTTTTTTTCATGGAAAAATCCTTTTAAATTTGATTCACTTAATTAACCAAAGTGAATTTAACTATAATTAAATTTATAATCAAAATTTTAAACTGAATTATGTTATGAAGATTGCTGTAGTAGGCGCCACAGGTTTAGTGGGACAAAAAATTCTTGATGTACTGACAGAAAGAAATTTCCCTATTGATGAATTGTACCCCGTTGCAAGTGAAAGATCTGTAGGTAAGGAGATTGTATTTAATGGAAAAAAATACAAAGTTATCAGTATGATGGACGCAATTAATTTAAAACCACAAATTGCAATCTTCTCAGCTGGTGGAGACACCTCTTCAAAATGGGCTCCTGAATTCGAAAAAGCAGGGACTTTCGTTGTTGATAATTCATCAGCTTGGCGAATGCATCCTGAAAAAAAATTAATCGTTCCGGAAATTAATGCTTCAGAACTTAGTGTTGATGATAAAATTATTGCCAACCCTAACTGTTCAACTATACAAATGGTTGTAGCTTTAGCTCCTTTACACAAAAAGTACAAAATTAAACGTTTGATTATTTCAACTTATCAATCGATTAGTGGTACAGGTGTTAAGGCTGTTGAACAACTTGATAATGAAAGAGCAGGTATTGACGGAGAAATGGCTTACCCATATCCTATAGATAAAAACTGCTTACCTCATTGTGATGTATTTGAAGACAATGCTTACACAAAAGAGGAAATGAAATTGATTAATGAGACTAGAAAAATTCTTTGTGATGATTCTATTCGAATTACGGCAACAGCCGTTCGTGTTCCTGTTGTTGGTGGTCACTCTGAGTCTGTAAATATTGAGTTTGAAAAGGATTTTGATTTGGATGAACTAAAGAACCTTCTTTCAGAATCAGAAGGTGTTATTCTTCAGGATGAACCGGAAAAGAATATTTATCCAATGCCTAAATTTGCTCACGAACAAGATGAAGTCTTTGTTGGACGAATTCGTCGTGATTTCTCAAACCCAAACAGTTTAAACATGTGGATTGTTGCAGATAACCTGCGTAAAGGTGCTGCTACCAATGCGATTCAAATTGCTGAATACCTCAGCAAAAACCAATTAGTATAAAACACAGGAAAGGCCAATAAAATTAGTATTTATTGGCCTTTTTTTATTTTACGAAGGATTGGTAAATAATAAACACTACGGATATTCGCATCCACTATTCTTTAATATCACTTAGTCCATCAGATTTGAATAATCCTGATAAAGATAATCGTTATAAGGAAAACGTGCAGAATGAATTTCTTTAACCATATCGTACACTTTCTCTTTAAATTCCTCAACATTTTCTTTTTCTTTAGCTGAGATAAATAGACATGGCGTATCACCTTTAGCAACCCACATTTTCTTCAACTCATCAAGACTGTAGTTTTCTCTCAGCTTCGGGGTTAAATCATCTTCATCCTTTTTCACATAGCTAAAAGCATCAATTTTGTTGAAAACCAAGAAAGTTGGTTTTTCCTTTTTATCGATTTCTGCCATCGTTTCGTTCACCACATTAATGTGATCTTCGAAATTAGGATGAGAAATATCAACAACATGAAGAATAACATCAGCCTCACGCACCTCATCAAGTGTAGACTTGAATGATTCAACTAAATTGTGAGGTAGTTTTCTAATAAAACCAACTGTATCGGCAAGCAAGAAGGGGACATTTTGTATCACAACCTTTCTAACCGTAGTATCTAATGTTGCAAAAAGCTTATTCTCAGCAAAAACATCCGATTTACTCAAAACATTCATCAATGTTGATTTCCCAACATTGGTATACCCCACCAAGGCAACACGAACCATTTTATCACGGTTCTTACGCTGAACAGTCTTTTGCTTATCTATTTTCTTAAGATCTTCTTTAAGTTTAGAAATCTTATCCAAAATAATACGACGGTCAGTTTCAATCTGGGTTTCACCAGGTCCGCGCATTCCAATTCCACCACGCTGACGCTCAAGGTGAGTCCAAAGTCGTGTCAATCGAGGCAATAGATACTGATATTGTGCCAGTTCAACCTGAGTTTTTGCATTTGCAGTTTGAGCTCGACTAGCAAAAATGTCCAGAATCAAATTTGTTCTATCAAGAATTTTACGCTTCAGTTCACGCTCAATATTTCTCAGTTGAGATGGTGTCAATTCATCATCAAAAATAACCAAGCTAATTTCTGGATTATCATTAAGATATTGTGCAATCTCTTCAAGTTTACCAGTACCAACAAAAGTTTTAGGATTCGATCGTTGTAATTTCTGAGTAAAACGTTTCATCGTTTTTGCTCCTGCAGTTAAGGCAAGAAAATCTAATTCATCAAGATATTCTTTCACCATAACTTCGGTCATGCCCTGAGATTGGTCTACAATACCAATCAAAATTGCTTTTTCCGATTCTATTTTATTTTTAAGGAAATCTCCCATCTTATCAATTTGCAAAAAACAAAAGGCTAAAGTGCCTTTATAAATCATGATTTCCGTTCTTGAAATAGACTTTACAATCTATATTCAAAACAAATACAATTAGCAAAGTACGGAAATTATCGGCCAAAAATAAACAATATTAAACAAAGCATTAGCCAATTGGTCATAAAAAAAGAGGCTCTGAAAAATCAGAGCCTCATATATCGAATACAAAATGTATCAGCTTATTGTAACTGGAAATTGATCGGTACAGTATAAGATACTTTTACAGCTTTACCACGTTGCTTACCTGGCTTCCACTTAGGCATCTTGTTGATTACACGAACAGCTTCTTTATCCAATGAAGGATCGACACCACGTACAACGCGAATTTGTTCAACTTTACCAACTTTATTCACTACGAAATTTACGTATACACGTCCGGTAATACCATTCTCTTGTGCAATAACAGGATACTTAATCGATCTGGCAATCCATTTTTGTAACTCAAGGTCTCCACCTGGAAACTCAGGCATATCCTCTACAATTACAAAGACTTGTTGCTCATCTTCTTCCTCTGTTTCCTCCACAACTTGAATCTCAATATCTTCGTCCATATCGGCTTCAGAATCTTCAATCTCAAGTTCGTCATCAATTTCTTCATCGTTGTCCACAATGTTCAAAACGTCAGCAACCTTAGGAGCTGGTGGTGGTGGTGGTGGTGGCTTAACAGGCTCTTGACGAGTAATAGGAATAATTTCCTCCTCAGCCTGGATTTCTTGCTCTGTCTCCAACACAGTGGCTTCACTTGTATCAACTCGCCACTCAAAGGCTAGAAATACAATAGCAAGAGTAAGAGCCAGACCAATCTCTAGAAAAAGACCTCTCTTATTCTCCAGATCTGCTTTTTGTGACTTCTTAACTTCCATAGTTTTCTTTTAATTTTCTAGTAAATTCAGCGTTTAAAAGTAGGTATTTCAATTCTATAATCAAAATTCTTTTCGATCAGAGAATTAAATTGAGGCCTAAAGATATAAAAATTACAAGCAAACTGTTTTTCCTAGGCAATAAAATTGATTCTCAGCACGTAAACGTTTGAGAAAACAAGATTAAAGTAGGAAGTTATTGGTAATTTCTATTTGGATAAAACCTCTGTGTATAAATGAACTATAAACTTAGTCCATTTTTTCTTTATAGCCAATCTAAATTGTATTTTATTACAAAAGTAGAGTGAAAAATCCATTGTGTCCGAACTCATCCTACCTATACACACACTATACATTGCTACCAATCAATTGTCTATTGACAAACAATTTTCGAACTAAAATAGATTCTTCACTCTTCATTCCTTTACGTACTAATTAAAAAAATGTTTGGCTTTCTAAAAATTCCATCGTATTATTTTTTGAGATGTGCAATTTTCATCTATATTTGCAGTCCTGTTGAGGAATAGGCCCATTCTAATCTCTTTGGTTAGATGAGTATATTTATTCTTGTACATATTAAGAATACCTCACGGGGGATTAGCTCAGTTGGCTAGAGCGTTTGACTGGCAGTCAAGAGGTCAGCGGTTCGATTCCGATATTCTCCACATTGAAGATAAGGCGTTTGCGGGCTTCCACCGTAGGCGCTTTTTTTATGCTTCGCAAACAAATTCGCAAACACAACATCCTTATTTTTTTTCAAATTATAATATTGCTCTTTAATTAGGAGCTAATTTTCTCTACACTATAGAATGTATTGTAATTTTCTGTGTAAACCTGTAAACCTACCACACTACAAGCTACATATCAACACCTTACGGTTTACATTCATGGTTTACAAGGTTTACACCATTTGTTAACCAACTGATTTTCATGGGGTGTTTGGTTTACATGACTTTATAGATTTTTAACTCATGTGGTTCAATTCACTGCTGTAAATAAGCTTATTCTTTATAATACACCTATGAAAAATCGCACATTTACTAATCAGGAAGCTTTAACCAACCAGCAGGAGGTGCATTTTTTAGAACAGATGGTACGGGATTGCCAATTAACATTTTTGATTTACTTGGTGCGTCTGGAAGAAAAATCACAAAAAATCTTTTAGAAATTAACGTGTTTTGCATATGATTTACAATGACTCCACCTCTGTACTCAACATTTTTATATTTAAACTCATAATGCGCAGTTGGAGCTGAATGATGATCATCAACAAATTTTGTAATTGTCCCAATCGTATATATACCTTCTTTCGTTAATCGACTTCTTTGATATAAATCTTTTACACCAAAAAAGATGAAACATGTAATGGCCAATCCCACTATTACAATCATTATTTGTTTTTCATTAATTTCCATAAGTGTTGAATTTATAATTTACACCAGAACCAACTCCCTGCATTATTAGATGGTATAACAAAGCAGTTATAAAATATTTCTTGACCTATTAACATTCCAAAGACATGTTCCTTCCAAGATCAGGTACAGGACACAATTCTTTAACAAATAGATAGGGTATAATATTACTAAAACTATTTCTTGTATATATTTTGTTTTTCTGTTTTTCATTGTAAACCTGTAAACCACTGCCACTACAAATTGTATTACAATACATTAAGGGTTTACATTGAAGTTTACAAGGTTTACATCAATTCTTAATTGATTGATTTTCATAGGGTGTTTGGTTTACACAAGTTTTACTGAATAGAAACATTATCAAATTTTATTGAAACTTATCTTAGAAAAAAGTAAGCATTTAATAATGAGTTGTTAATTTTACATAGTAAAGATGACAATTATCTTTACTATGATAATAATAATATTCCACAAAGGGTATGATTGATTAATAATTACAGCATGAAAATATTAGATCGCTTTTTCTATTTTTTATATTCTTTCTCAAGAAAACATAGAGATACAACTGATCACATAGGAGCAAATGTTTTACTAATAAGCATACTCCTAACATTTAATTTATTAAGTATTTTAAATTTGATTGATATTCTTAGTGAACTAACAATAAGAACTCCAAAGTTGATCGTTCTTATTTTACTATTAATAATTTATGGAGTTTGCTCTATTTATTTTTATCAAAAAAAGAAATACCTCAAAATAATCTATACATACGGTAGAAAAAGGATTAATCGAAGAGTTAATATAGTCCTAACATTGTATGTTTTCATTAGCCTAATATCAATTTTTATAGTTGGATTTATTAGACTACTCATTTAAACCAATCATCAATACAAATTCATGTTCAAGTACATACTAATTACCTTAGGAGCTATATGCTTGCTTAGTGCTTTCTTTTTTGTTTACAAATGGTATTCATCATATGCTAAATTTAAACGAAAAACCTTAACGGATATCCTTTTAAAGGGACATTATCGCCCAATGCATATAGACCCTAAAGAATCTAATTTTAATCAGGCCCAAACTAAAACTTTAAATACTTGGATATATCTTATTTACGTAGCTATGGTAATCGGATTTATTTTAGCAATGACTTTTAAAGCGATGAAATTATAAATAGCTTTTCAAATGAAACAATTTATAGAACTATTGGATTGATATTCTTCACACTCGTTGTTTCAATTATATATTTAAAGGAATACTTATTCTAAGCTAAGAAATCAATTTTATGAACCTCTACACCTACTGGTATTTTATTGTTTATAGTATATATGAACGGTTTAGCCACGATAAGCATTTCGATATATTTGCAACAGCATTTTTTAGTGTTTTTACAGGTTTTCTTGTTATTGGAATTATTGGCATAACACTAGCCTTTCTAAATATTGAAGGCGTTGTTCTTAATTCTAAAGGAGCTGTAATCACAGGCCTTCCTATTTTGCTTGGAAATTTTATTTTTTTCAACCAAAAAGATCGACAAATCAGGCTTCATGAAGTATTTAAAAAAAATAGAAGTGCTAAAAAAGACATTCTTTCTGTTTTGATGACAATAGCATCAATTATAATTTTTGTAATAGCAGCACGATTGAATATGGAAAATTAGTTTAGAAAAAGATCCTTGTTTGCCGCAACTAAGGAATACAAATATAAATTATCACCCCACTAAAAATGAAACAATTAATAATAATCCTCTTATTGATAATTCTTGCAAATCACAGTAAAGCAAAAGACAAACCGATACCAAAAATGTCGTTTGAACAGATATTGACTAAGATCATTCCCAATGATCACATTGACTACTGGGAATATCGAAACTATGATTACATAGAATCAACAACAGAAGTAATATTCAGCAAAGGAATTAAACCAGCAAGCATTGCTATTCCAGATATCAAAATAAGTTCAAGTTTTAGAGAAGGATGTCATCCTACAATGTGTTTCGATTACATAGCAACTGTTGAAGACGGTAAAACTTATTACATCGATGAAACAAAAGAGGTTTGTGACTTCGTTGGCAAAATAGATAATCTTGAAGAAGGTCTATTTTTAAGATATATTATTGCTCCAGAATATTATTCGATTAACGAGGAAGGAGAATCAACTGGCATGTACAATTTGAACAAACAAGAAATCACTTTTATTCTGCTAAAAGATGAATTTACCCATCCCAAATTAGTTGGACAATACAAAATTAGCATCAACAGAACTACACACGAATTATCTATTAATAGAATTGAGACATACTACCAGGAGGAGCTTTAATTATTCTGTGTAAAAATAAGTCTGCAATCGACTCAATACACACTCTAAAGAGTTTGTTTACTTATCACTATGTTACTTTTAAAGAATCTGCAAACGAGTCGGCAATCGTTTTTACAATTTAGCCTTTAAGAAGACATCCCAACTAACAATAAAGTTACAAGAGTTTTCTACTTATTTTAGGAAGGTTACTACTTCTACCTTCTATTGAAGATATTCCTGTTATGCTTGAGCCATTATTCGGTCTTAGCTGTGTGCTTTAAATTTGCATTTTTTAAAAATCAACATACTTCGTTACCAACAGGATCTCCCAATAAAATTCCTTACAAAACACAACTTACTGAACAATACGATACTAATGAATCAATTTAAAAACAAGTAATCGAATAAATATCAAAGTATAAAAATCCAACATAAAATTAAATTAGACCCATTCTTTATTTACATATTTTTTATTGATGTTTATTTAATTTTTATATTTTTGACTTTCTTAAATCTCTAATACAGAAACTTAGCCTAAACCAAGACCAATACACTGCAGTAAATACACGAAAACATAATTTCAAATGATTAATTTTCCAAAGCTTTGCTTCAAAATCTTATCTATACTTATCTTAATAGTTAATCTTCACATTGTTGCAAGTGCTCAATCAGTACAATTAAAATCTACTGAGGAAATTATTAGTTTAAATAATCTTAATCAACTTGGAGCTTATAGAGCAACCCTTGGTGCCGATATTGTTCATCTTAGCAATATGCATGGAATCACGTATAAATTAAGTTTTGATCCAAACGTTGTATATGCTGATTCAATGCGCATATCCGCAAATGAGAAACAATTAGAATTAAATAAAGACGACTACTACGAAATACAACGAATAGACAGTTCATTTATCTTGTACTCTTTAACTCTAAAAGGAAGAGACAAAAGTCTTAAACTTGACGAACTTCCAATCTCAATAGATTTTGTGATCAAACCCGAAACATATTATAAACTTATTTCAAATAATTGCAAGTACGAAATAGAGTTTAAAGCAGAAAGCATTACTGCATATGACAACAATAAATCAGAAATACCTTTAAGTCCTTTTGTTTTACCAATAAACATTGAATGCGAAGATCACGGTGAACCTAATTTACTCCTAGCTGCTCCAAATCCAACAAAAGAAAGATGCTGGATCCATATTCAACCAGAAAAAATAGAAACAATTGAGTTTATGCTTTTATATGATACAAAAGGATCTCAATACGATTCTAAACCAAAATTATTGGGAGATCAAATTGAATTAAACCTTTCTCACTTAAAACCAGGTCAATATTTCTTTAATATTATTTACTCCAATCAGCAAAAAGATATTGTAAAAATTATTAAAGTTTAATAAATACGATTCCTCCATAACATCAACCTATAAATCAACACTATGACAAAACTATACTCCTACTTTATACTTACCGTTCTTTTCTTTGGCAATATCCATAACATAAACGCACAGCAGACAAAAAATGAGGTGAAGGGTCATTTTCAAAATGGCTATGCTCCAGGTGCAGCTCATTTTGGATATCTTATTGATGCTTGCTACAATTATTCTATTGGAGAAGGATTAATCTACGACACAAGTAATAATCTATTAAAGGCAGAAGTTCCTTTAAGTTTACTCGAGCAAACCCTGAAAGATACAGCTACCGTTATTAGAAATGAACGAGACGCCAAATTAGAAATCCTCTCTCAACAATTACTTAATAATGAAAGTAGTTCATCAGGAGCTATAGACAATTTAGAGCAAAGACTAAACAATCAAATAATTGATACCGCATCAGCAATTAGGCAAAGTATTAATCAACTTGACCTGAGCAAAACAATTGAACTGGAAAAAACAAGCCAGAATATTAGAGCTGAGATAAACGCCTTAAATTCTGAAACTAACTCAAAACTAAATAACGAGGTTAATCTACTAAATGATAGAATCAACACAACTAACTCATCTGCAGAAGATATTGAGCAACAACTAAGATTAGATTTTCAATCAAAATTAGAGCAACTAGATCTGGACAAAACAAGCCAATTAGCAGATACCGCAAAGAATATCAGATCCAAAATGTATTCGCTAAATTCAATTAATCAAAATAAACTAAATAACGAAGTCATTTTGCTAAATGACAAAATTAACTCAACTCAGTTAGCAATTCAAGATACAGCACAAAAGGTTCGATTAGATTTTCAATTTAAATTAAATCTTTTAGAAGAAGCCTTGCAAGATACTGCACAAATAATTAGAACTAGCCTTAATACATTTCACAATACTTTAAGTCAAAAAATAGAATTGGGCGATTACAATCTATCCAATCTAATTAACCAAACTCAAAATAACTTAATCAAAAAAATTGACTCCTTAGCAGAAGTTCACAACATAGAGAGAGTAATTCAAGAGAATAGAATGACCAAAATAGAAACAGATCATTCGACACTTAAGGATACAGTTGTTGAAATGAAAACTAAGTTAGATACTTTAAACTTCACTGAAGAAAACTTTTCCCAAACATTAAAATTAAAACTAGCTAATATTGAAGATGGAGCAACAAAAGCTGACAATAATTTTACTGATGCTTTAAAAACCAAACTCGACGGTATTGAAAATAGTGCCAACAACTATCAACTACCATTAGGCACACATAACAAATTAGGTGGAATTCAGTTAAGTCAAGATTTTGTATTATACAATGGCAAGGCCTACAATGCATTGGATGCAAGCAAAATCGATCGCGAATATGCCAAGGATACAATCATGAAAAATTGGACTTCTGAAATGAAGACAGACGATGAATGGACACGCATTCGTTATAAAATGGAGAATGGCTTAGTTGATGCAAGTGGGAATAAATTATATGACTATGGAGAATGGAATCAAGCTTACAAATTTATTTATGATGATCTAGAAAATTCGTTCTATGAATTCAATGCAACGGATTCTTTAAATGTAATCCTAGGGATTCATGAAAGAGATAAACTTTTTACTGGCAAAAATAACACGATCATAGGTCACGAAGCAGGATATACACTTTACAAAGGTGGTGAACGAAACGTACTAATTGGTAAAAATGCAGGCAGAGGTTCTGAAAATGTATTTGATAACGTTTTTGTTGGAAATCAGGCTGGAGAATCAATAGGAGATCCTTCTAAATCAGCCTCAACAGTTGGAGATTTTTCAGGCGAAAGAAATGTTGCATTGGGAACCATGGCTATGCAAGGACGAAATGCATCTGGAAAATCTGTTGCTATTGGCTATTCAGCAATGGAGCTCGGAGAACAAAATTCATCTATTGCAATCGGATACAATGCTGCAAAGCAAAATTCAGGCAACAATAACATTTCAATTGGTTATGAAGCTGGATTATCGGTTCCAGGATCGACCAACACAAATACCATTGCAATAGGTTACCGTGCCGGATATAAAAACACCTACGCACAACACAACATATTTATTGGTGATTCAAGTGCTCTTGTAAATGAATCTGGAGAAAAGAATATTTTTATTGGACATGGAACTGGAAAATCAAATACTGGAAATGGAAATTTATTCATTGGTAATGACATTGATTTAGCTGGCAATGATCAATTGGCTATAGGTAACAAGGGAAATATTCTCATTTCAGGAGATTTTACAACCAATACCATTAATATTGATAATTTATCAACATCTAACTTAACCGTTGGCAACTCAATATCTAATAGATACTCCATTGGAAATAAGGTTGTAATAAATAGTGCATCTCAGTTTATTGGAGATGGAGGTGTAAACTCAAGTGCTCAAATTCAAACTACCCATACAAATGCAAAAGGAAATACTAATAGCGCTATTTCAGCACTAAATGGAACCGTTTCTGCTAAATACATATCAGGTGCAGATGCAATTATGATTAGTAATGCCGATGTTATTAATAATACTGGAACATTTGTCGGTTCAGGCGGAGTAAATACCAATGGCGCTATAAATGGTAATACCCTAAATGCAAACAGTATTATCGGAACTGACAATCTGGAAATTGCAGGAATAAGTATTGTGACTTTATCTGGTGGAATACCTGTAGAAAGATATGCTATAAAAAGTCATTCACACAATCCGGCTGAAATAAATACGAACAGTACTAATCGCTTTGTAAGTGATGCAGAAAAAGCAAGTTGGAACAACAAAGTGAATACTATAACTGGAAAAGGACTTTCAAGCGAAGACTTTACAAGTACTGAGAAAGCTAAATTATTAGGTATTGCTGCAAATGCTAACAATTATATACATCCAACAAGTCATTCAGCTAATATAATTACCCAAGATGCAACACATCGCTTTGTAAATGATACTGAAAAAAACACATGGAACAATAAGGTTGACAAAGCAACAGGCAAAAACCTATCTACAAATGATTTTACCAACACATACAAATCAAAACTAGATGGCATAACGGCTGGTGCGAATAAATACACACACCCAACTACACATACGGCTAGTATAATTTCCCAAGATGCAAACCACAGATTTGTAAGCGATGCTGAAAAAACAACTTGGAATGCCAAAGCAGATAAATCGGAAGTTTCATCCAATGATTACACTACAACTGAAAAAAATAAATTAGCAGGAATTGAAGATGCAGCCAATAATTACGTGCACGATGCTAATCATTCTGCTAATATGATTACCACAACAACCAGTAAACAGTTTGTGAGCCAAACAGAAAAAGATGAATGGACTGCAGGAAAAATCCCTCTTGGAGGAATAATCATGTGGAATGGAACAACAATTCCAGATGGTTGGGCGCTTTGCGATGGACAACTTGTTAATGGTAATCAAACCCCAGACTTACGAGGCAGATTTATTGTTGGTAGTTATCCTGGGAAATCTGGTTTTGATAGTGGAAACAATGGAGGAACCGTTGGATCAACTCCTAACAATTTTAATACAAATACAAACGGTACTCACAATCATGCGGGAAATACCGGAGCCTATAAGCTAACCCCTTCCGATATTCCTACTCACAAACACAATTTTAAAAACTACTATTTTATTGAAACATCGGGAAAAGATGATGCCAGAACAGGAACTTCATTTGGATTCGAAAGTATAGAACAAGGAGGTGGTGCTGGAGATTTCGACACTGATAATAATAGAGTATTTTATAAAAATATGGACACAGAATCATCAGGAATGAGTAATCCCAATTCACATACTCATACAATTTCATCTACTGGTAATCATTCTCATTCCGTGTCTGTTCCCTATTATGTTTTGGCCTTTATCATGAGAGTAAAATAAAAACTTTATACTCCTGCATGACCTCTGTTCTAAATAAAAAAAAATTAAGCACAGAGGACATAAAACATCTTTGCGTGTTACCTCGAAAATAAAACCAATGAAAAGATTTTCACTGACCCTTACTATATTATTGCACTTTCTGTATTTGCAAGCACAAGTATTGCAAACGGAACACGATACCCTTAAAAAATCCTTGGCAAAACCAATGGCCTTGAGCACCAAATCTGCTAACGCAGGAGGTGGTGGAAGTTCTGCTGGTTTAGCACCCGTTTCTATGCCAATAATGCCCTCTCCTACTGCTGCATCCTTAGTAAGAAATGCGACAGCAAGTCCGAACTTATATACTGGAGCTGTAAATGTAAGTGTACCATTATATACTCTACCTGCCCAAGGAATGAGTATTCCTATTGGAATGGTTTACCAAAGCAATGGAGTAAAAGTAAATGAAAAAAATGGCCCTTTAGGAATGACATGGGCTTTACAAGGAGGTGGTGCCGTAGCAAGAATTGTGAGAGGATATCCTGATGAATTTAATGGTTCAATACATGAAGAAACATGGAAAGAAAATAGTCCAAGTAAAAAGAAAAATAAGAAAAAAAAACTTAAAGGTTTTTGGCATATTGATCCACCTACAGATTACGCAACTAACGAGGACAGTTATAATACTATAATTGATCATACTGATGGAATTAAAGATGAACTATGGGATACACAGCCAGATAAATATTATTTTAGTGCACCTGGATTATCGGGGAGTTTCTATATTCCATCTAAAAGCATGCCCCCAATTATCCATTGTGATTTAGATATTGATATTCAATTAATATTTGAAAGTGAAAAATTATCAGGTTTTTTGATCACTACTTCATCAGGTTTTTGTTATGAATTTGGAATGGATAGTAAATATATTGAACAACAAACTTTTTCAAATATAAGTAAGGTAAGCGAAGCCAGACACAAGCTTATAAATGGCATCAATTATACTGTTTCATTTGAATTTGAAGAGCCAAAATTTACAAATACATTTATTGAAGATAAAGATTTATATATATCGACATGGTATTTAAAAGCTATTCAGACACCATTCAAAGCAGATTGCATTAACTATACGTATGAAGAAGATAAAAATAAGGAGGATAAATTAGCTCAATCTCTTGATGCAATAATTGATCAATCTCTAAACTACTATAAGTTAGCAAATAACAATACTGAAATAATTACATATCAGAAACCCCAAAACAATGAATACATATCGCAGTTATTTGTAGCAAAACAAGTAAAAACAAAATATTTTAAACCCAAACGATTAAGTAATATTTCATCTTCATTAGCAAGTATAAAATTTAAATATACCAATTGGACGGAAGATAATTCCAACAGGATAACAAAAATACTAACCTATGGAGCCGACCATAAAAAAGTTCAAAAACAATTTAATATTGAATATAATTTTGTTCAGAACAAAATTACTGAACCATCCTACCCTAAACTTACTAAAATCGGTAGTACTTCTCGATCTTTATTTTCTAATAATGAAGCATGGACTGAATGGGAAGGAGTTAGATACTTCCTTGAAAAAATTAGTGAAATTGACAAAGAACAAAAAGACACAATTAAGTTATTTAGCTTTAATTACCATCAACCAGAACAATTACCTGAATTTTGCTCTCAATTTCAAAATGAATATGGATTTTATGTAAGTTATCCAAGTTTCAAATCTCAATTTTACAGTGAGAATAGCTTGAACTATTACCCTCTACTTGCATTAAATATACAAGATAAAGATCGTGATAAAGACAAAAATAAACTTCCAGACTTTCATAATGATGGAAGCCAGATTAGTATATCGGATACAACCGTAACAAATGGAATGCTAATTTCTATGCAAAATCCTACTGGTGCTGTTACTAAATTTGTTTATGACGCCACTTTTGAAGGAGCTATACTAAAACATAAATATACATTTGATGGTAAGGAACAGGTACAAGAAACCAACTATTTGTATAAAAATAGTTCTTCACCCATAGGGAATAGTTCAAAAACTTATAATGTTGGAATTTATAAAATGGGAATCACACCTTGGGGAAGGTCAGAAAAGTTGTTAACGCAAAATTCTCCGCGAGGATATAAATATGTGGAAACAACAACAAATAAGATTAAGACCAAATATAGTTTTACTACTGCTCAAGACTATGATAATTCATTTGAATCATCCTCAGTAAAAAAAGAAGTAGTTGATTTCATCTATCTCAACTACAAAAACTCAGGAGAGGAAATAGAATTTGATCATCTTAAGTATGCTATTGATAAAATCAATAAAACGCATCCCGAATTTACTAAAAAAGTTGAAGAAGATTGGATAAATACTGTAGGTAAAGAAAACGCAGAAGGACTAAAACAAAGCATTTGGTATCATGAGTTTTTTAAAAATCACTATAATCTTTATGCAAAAGGTTATAGTCCTGAAATATTTATTAAGTATAAAAATGAATATATTACAGAATTGGTTCAAAATGTTGGAAAACCTACTGATAGGGACAATTTACGAGGAAAACTAATTCGTAAGACGAGCTATAATTTAACAGGTGGTGTAGCCAAAGAAGAAAGATATTATTATGAACCAATATTTATGGACAAGTACGAGTCTGAAAAGCAAGCCTTTGTAGTTTCTGATTCTTACACTGAATCAAAGAATGAAAAGTATATCGTTCCGTATAACATCAACTATGAAACACTGCGTTTAAGCAAAATTTCATATAAGAATTATATATTTATAAGTCAAAGTATAAATCAAGAAACAAAAATTGAAAAATATTCTCAAATTCATCCATTACTAGCGGAAGTTAGTATTCATAAAAATCTAAACACTAAGGATACTTGGCGAACAGAAACAGAATATCACGTATTTTCAGGAAATAGTTCCAAGTCATCTACAAAACCAATTCAAAAAGGAGAAGCCGATATTGATGATAATGATGACAACCAAGGTGGAAATGGAAATACAAATAACTCACCTAAATACAATCCTTATCCAAAATATACAGCAGTTAAACAAGTTACTTACAAAAATGACAAACAACTATCAGGAAGCCAAGTAATTTATAATAATGATACCCGTTTACCGAAAGAATCTAAAAAATGGATCAATGGCAAATACGAAACCGCTATCACCTACGATAAATTCGATTATAAGGCTAGATTATTACAAGCTCACGGCAGAGATGGAATTCCAAGTTCTTACCGATACAATGGTAATTTTCTTGAAATGACAGCACAAAATGCAACTTATCAAGACATTAGCAATGGGAAAGCAGGTGATTTACGAAAAAAATTACCAAAAGCCATTATTGCTTCTGCAAAGTATTCTACAGAGGGGTTTCTTTTGAATCAAACCGATGCCAATGGATATACAGTACAATATGAATATGATGATTTTGGAAGGTTAAAACTTTTGCGTGATCATGATCAAAACTTAATTAAAGCTTACGATTATCAATATGGCAAAGTAGGACAAGAAAAAATTACTGGTGAACAACTGGGCATTGGACAAATGGTGTTGGGAGAAAGTTTCGTAGTAGGTGGGTTCTCTAATAGCGAAATACAAGGCTTACCTTCAGCTGGAAAAAACTATATTGCCAGTTATGCTTTCAAAAAAGAAAAAGCAAGTTTTTTCGACCGTAATAATTCTAATAAAGCCAGCACAACAATTGAATATCAGGATGGACTAGGAAGAGCTATTCAACAAATAAAAGTAAATAGCTTACCACAAGAATATAGTATAGTACAAAGCTTCGAATATGATTTCTTGGGGAGGCAAGCAATACAATATCGCAGCTTACCAATGCTAAGTGATTCCAAATATAAAAAAGACTGGAAACAGTACCTTAAAAACAAATTCAAAAACACCTATAAAGCAGAACGTAGTTATAATAGATATAATCGAATACACAGACAAGGTAATTTTGGAGAAAATTATTCTCTAGAAAAGCGACCAAAAACATCAACTTATGGATTAAACATTGCAAATGTACCCTCTTACACCATAAATTCAGATTCTGAAGTTTTTGTAAAAAAGAACTTTTCAAGAAGAACGCTTTTAAAAACATCTGTTTATTTCGAGGGCATCACTAATGTTACTTACAAAAACATGAACGGACAAGTAGTTCGTAAAGCTGCATTAAAAGGAAATCAGACAGGTGAAGTAGATTTTAGTTCAGGATTAATAACTGATTATGTGTACGATGACTATGGAAATTTACGAGCAATATTACCTCCTCAAGCAAAAGGAGACATTAGTGCAAACAATTACGTTTACAAATTTCATTACGATGAACGTAACCGTTTAGTGAAAAAAGAAATTCCAGGAGCTGGAGCCATTACGCTAGAATACGACGAATTAGACCGC
Source organism: Labilibaculum sp. DW002 (assembly GCF_029029525.1). Classification (NCBI taxonomy): domain Bacteria; kingdom Pseudomonadati; phylum Bacteroidota; class Bacteroidia; order Marinilabiliales; family Marinifilaceae; genus Paralabilibaculum; species Paralabilibaculum antarcticum. Next base: position 2,659,172 of record NZ_JAKJSC010000001.1, read on the forward strand.
GTATCGAAAGAAACTGATGCGAAAGGTACTACGACTTACATCAAGTACGATGAGCTAAGTAGACCCATAGAAACAGGATATATTGACAAACAATCAACAAGTAAAGGGAAAGAAATTCCTTTGGGTAAAACTTATTACGACAATTACGATTTTGCATTTGCTAAAGCGAATATTTGTAGTAGTGAATATGCTGAAAAGAGTTTGGGTCGAGTTTGTGGTAGGGAAATACGAATATTAGGATCTGAAACATGGATAAAAACAGTTAACTACTACGATAAAGAAGGACGTATAATTGAAGCCATTTCGCAAAATAACACAGGTGGAATAGACAAGCTGACAACAGCCTACGATTTTCAAGGAAAAATAACCGAAACCAATATCAACAAAACCTTTAATGGCGAGGAATTCAGTACTAAAAAACAATATGAATACGGCACTGCGGGAGAATTAAAATATGTACATCACAGTGTAAATGGACAAAGTTCAATTATTTTATCTGCATTTGAATACAACAACGATGGTTCGCTTGCTGGCAAAAAAGTACACAATGGTAAAATTGAGACCCAATATACCTACGATGAGTTAAACCGCATGATTAAAACCCAAAGTGAAAAGTATTTCTCTTTAGAATTGGCTTATGATTCTAAATTAAAAGGCACCAATAATACAGAATATTTTGATGGTAATTTAAGTGCAATGGCATGGAAAACAAAAAATAAGCAAAGACATACTTATAGTTTTGAATACGATGGATGGAAAAACCTTACCAATGCAAATTCAAGCGATCATCCTTACACAACACAATACAAATATGACGAGAATGGAAACATAAGTTTTTTAAGCCGTAACGATAGTTTGGGTCTATACCAACGATTTTTATACGATTATAAAAACACCAATCAGTTGCAAAAATTAAATAGAACCAACACTGAAGAGGTAGAAGTTTGGCCTGGTGATGCGAATAACGATGGTAAAGTAGAAGTAGATGATCAGCATCCAATAGGATACAATTACAAATACAAAACAAAGGCTCGTGACACGCGCAGTACGGAATGGAAAGCCTGGCAAATTACTCGCCGAAAAGATGATGACTTGGTGTTCTCGGATACCAACGGTGATGGTTTAATTAACGAACAAGACACCATTGCCATTCAACAAAACCTGCTAAAAGAACACGAACTAACTGAAGCTAAAGAAACGAATGGCTTTCGTTACAAATACGACAAAAATGGCAATATGATATACGATGAGTATAAGAATATTAATATTAGCTACAACATTTTAAACCTACCCGATACCATTAAGGCAGAAGGGCATGGTAAAATTGTAAACCAATACATGGCAGACGGTACTTTATTACGACGTAGTATTTTTGACGAAGACAACAATGAACTACAAAGAGCCGATTATCAAGGTGAATTTTTATTTACCAACGACCAATTAAATAAGATTTTCACTGGAGAGGGATACTATGCACCAAATTCTGCTAGCTCGACCATTTCAAACACCTCTCTTTCAGAGGAAACAGGAAGTAGTCAAGTTAAAAAAAGTGACCTTGGTACTTATTTTTACACTTTAACCGATCATTTAGGACATACAAGAGTTATTGTAGACGAGGAAGAAAATGTATTACAAGAAACCGCTTACTATCCTTATGGTACTCCCATCACAGCCCTTTCGAGCGCAACTAAATATAACTATCTTTATACAGGAAAAGAGTTCCTTGATAAATTTGGACTAAACTGGTACGATCATCATGCCCGTTATTTTGATCCGGAAATAGGACGATGGTGGGCAATAGATCCTGCATTACAAGCCGCTTCGCCATATATGGCAATGGGCAATAATCCAATGATGATGGTAGATCTCGACGGTAAAACTTGGAATATTTTTAAGAAAATAGGGCAAGCTTGGGATTACGCATGGGACAAAGGAAACCAATTTGCTCAGTGGGCCAACGAAATTGGATTACCATCCTTTAACATTGGTTATGAAATGAATTCCAGTGGACAAATACAACCAATAGGTGATATTAATGGCATTCCATTATTTAGTAACGAAAGTCAATACGAAGTTGCTTCTCAAAATGCTGTTAATGCAATGAATGATGCAAGAAGTGAATATTTTAACCAACAGCAAGCGAATGCTAATTATAGTCAGCAAGTTAATACAATTACTAATGTTCCCTATCTACCCCCAGTACAGAATACCGGAAAAATTCCAAATTGGGTCATTACTACAATTGCAGCAACAAGACCTGTTGCATATTCAATTGAAATAACTGGTTCTGCTGAAGCAATAATGTCAGGTTCAATGTCTCCTTGGGGAGGAATACTTATAACAAGAGGTCCCGATATGCTTCATTATAATAATTTCGTATCTGGAGGTCTAGGAGCAGGCTGGGTTAGTGTTAGTTTAATGGGAGTTGCTAATAAATATTATTATTTGGGAGACATTAATAATTTTGGAATGGAAACTTTTGCTGGGTGGGGAAACAATGTTAGTGGTACTATAGATGCAGGAATTGCTTTAGGTCTAAATGCAAGTTGGGTTGAAAATCCAAAAGCACCTGGAGAATACTTAATAGGAGTTGGTGGTGGTGCCGGAGTAGGTATTGGCCCTACGATTATTTCTGGTCAATATACATATCAATACACTCATATTATAGGTAAATACTAAATTAAATAAGCATGAAAACCTTAATAAAAATAACAATTATTTTGGCCGTTTTATTAGCAATATTTTTTACTATGAAAGATTCGAGGCGTATTAAAAATTTGCATACATTGTATCCACGGCTTACTCTTAATGATAGTCTTAAAGGAAGAGTAGATAAACTACATATTGAGAAAGGAGCAATATTTGTATCAATTGAAGGGAAGTGTTATTTTATTCATACTGCAGCAAATTATTTATATCCTCAAATCCATTTGCATAAAACATTAGCAATTGGAGATTCCATTATTAAGCATTCAGGGAATGATTCAATCTTTCTTTACAAAGAAAATATAGAATTCATTTTTGTTAACGATAAAAGAATAAATAGGTAAAAGAGAGTTTCTAGCCACTCAAAATATACCAGCTAAACCTCTCAGATTTCTTAACTTAATCTCCAAAATCTTAATTTTAATTTTCTTTATAAGAAAACAGTCTGCAATCGACTCAGTATACACTCTAAAGAATTAGGTTACTGCCTACTATGTCAATTTTAAAGAATCTGCAAACGAGTTGGCAATCGTTTTTACGATTAAGGCTAAAAGTTAACAACCACAAAGCCAAGATATTTACTCAACTTCGTTCTAGCATAATAAATTTAAATAATTCTATTATTAGATCACTCCAATAATACCATAGATTCTGGCAAGTATTGCCAAGAAATAATTACAATACACGTTTGCACTGCAATAAAAATAACACCTTTTACATTTTATTTTCAGGCTTTTACAGTCTAAAAGTTATCTTTTAAACCAAATAACAATCAAAATTGATTAAACTTGACAGCTTTGACAAAGTTATTTTCATTTCATTTTCGCTACCTTGCAAAGCTCAATTTCAGATAAACAATAAAAATTATAGATACTCAACAAGGATTAACAAAATGATGAAACATTTAACTTTAAGAAATGTTCTAAGCGCATTTGCACTTTTTATACTGTGGTCATGTAGCGACGAGAATAGTGCTACACAAGTAGAAAATATGAAATTTGATTTTAGTAATGCTAAAGGAGTTTTTCTTGCTCCAGGAAGCAATACAAAAAGCACAGAAAATACATCAAATAAAATTTTCAAAATAACAGAAGATGGTTATGTCTTAGAAGTTCAAATTGAAGATGAAAATGGTAAAGATGTAACTTCTAAGCAGGTTCCTATTGATATAAGGGTGATGTCGGAAAATTATATTGACATACTTTTTGAGAGTGGAGAATATTTAGTCAGACTCTCAGATGGTGCAGCTTTTTCCTTTGATGGAGCAACACCTAAGGTTAGAAAACCATTCCCAGAATATAACGGAGAAGAATTTAGCAGTAATGGTAATGAAATTATTTACATCACAGAAAATGATGAACTAATTGCATTAGATGTTGTTAATCCAAACAGTTTGTCATTTAAATTACTATCTGCTTCTGGAGATAAGGTTGACTCTTTTTGTGCTGATTCTGATGGGAATGTAATTTACTCTAGTTATGATGACGGAGACAATAGAGTATTAAGATATAGAAATGCATCAAATGGTTTTGAATTATTACCAGGAACTTACCAAAATATCCATACTCACTTTTGGACAGACCCAGATGATAATAATATCTTCTTTTTTAATTCAGATAACAATTACATTCAGAAAATAAATACAACGCCATTTACTGTAAATAATTTCGGCAACAAGGAACCTCTTGGCGGCATGTACACTCACAACCTACTGAAGATCAAGAACAAAAATCGAGTTATCGCAATTAGTAGTGATGAATACATTTACGACCTATACAATAACAATCAAGATGTTAGATCAATTCTGATAACTGCTTTTGGATTAAAATCATTAAAATTTGGCGCCGCTTCGGACAATTACTATTATGTTATCGGATTAAATGATACTGGGAAAGCAAACCTGCTTAAAATTGACCCAACAGATGACAGTTATGAAGTTTTAATTAATGGTAGTTATGACATTTCCAAACTTGATGTTTCACCTAATGATGAGATTATTTTTAATGCCTTGAGCATGGCTGATGGGAAAAACGTTATTGGAGAAATTGATCCATCAGGGAATATTAATATTATTGACGAAACTATTAATTCTCAAGTAACAGTCTTGGAAAGAATCAATTAACACATAAAAGAAAGGGCTACTTATTAAAAAAAAGGTCAAGTTTTTTGCATAAATAACTTGACCTTTTTTTAATAAGCAACAGCACAAATGGGATGAAAATAGCATTTTATAACACTTATATTCTCGCTTCAATTTTAAGAGATTCCATTTTAATCTTCTATAGGAAAAAATAGTCTGCAATCGACTCAACACACACTCTAAAGAGTTTGTTTACTGATCACTATGTCACTTTTTAAGAATCTGCAAACGAGTCGGCAATCGCTTTTAACAATGAAAGCTTAAAATATTACATATCGAAATCATAATAATAAAAGGATCCTCCTTTAATTATTAAAATTTAGCTATTCCATACGGTATGGTTAATATTTACATGCAATACACACAATACATTATGGCATGTAAATAAAAGCCATAAGTATGACGATCCCCCAACAACCTAACCTCCTATTATTCAGCAACTACAAAAACAAAACACAGAAAATCACAAAAAGAGAACATAGAAATAAATAAACTTGGCAAACCTGACAGGCTTATTTATGTTTCATTTTTCTTAAATTGCACGTTCGAAAAATAGAATAAACAATAAATATACTTGAATATATTGGAATAGGATTTATTGGAAATTGTATTGATGAAATAATTTATCCTAAGTAGTATTCACAGCCCAACAGATGATAACAGGCGGATGTATTTCATAACAAGTAACGAAACATATCGCCATACCGTTAGCGTTCATACAATATCGCCTCAACACAAATAAATAACCTCGATTATGAAAGAAAATAAAATAAAAATTGGTTTAGCTTTTTCTGGTGGTGGTTTTCGAGCTACATCCTTTAGTCTTGGAGTTTTATCTTTTTTGAATTCCATAAAATTAAGTGACCAATCTTTACTAACGAGAGTTGTTGCTCTTTCTACAATTTCAGGAGGAACTATTACTGGAACAAGATATGCAATTGGAATAAAAAAAAATGAAAGCTTCGAAGAAATATATTCATCACTATATAAGTTCATGTCTCAAATTGATTTAATTGACCTTAGCTTAAGTGAACTGATATCAAAGAATGAATGGAGTAGTAAGGGAATAAACAGTTTAATTAGTGCATTTGCAGATGTGTACGATAAAGAGTTATTTAATCAAGAGAAATTTGGAATTTTGCTAACCGACAATAATCCGATTCACTTAAAGCATATTTCATTTAATGCTACTGAATTTGCAAATGCTTTGCAGTTTAGGTTTCAACGTACAGAAAAAATACGTAATCCTAAGGAAAATGAACCAGATAGAGGAATTATTGGAAATTACTACTATCGAATTCCTGAAAATATTGCGAAAAATATTCGGATGGCAGATATACTTGCAGCATCTTCGTGTTTCCCAGGAGGTTTTGAACCAATCAATTTTCCCGATGATTTTAGTTTACCTCAATCCAAAGAAAATGAAGATGTTTTTAGAAACAACAACTTCCCAGTTGGATTAATGGATGGTGGAATCGTTGATAATCAAGGAATAGAACCTTTGTTGCTAACTGAAGACAGAATGAAACGCAATCGAGCTGATAGTTCGGATAATGATTCTAATGAATTAGACCTATTGATCATTTCAGATGTAACTAGCCCATACATGGAGGATTTTAAAGCTAGTAAGAAACAGAAAAAAAGTTTCTTAAGAACGTTATCCCCTCAAATAATATTTATAGCTAATTCAATTCTCCTGCTCTGCTCTTTAGTTGGTTTGTTTTTTTCTATTAAAAATGGGCTTTTACTATCAATAATTATACTTTCTTCTTTATCAACTTTAAATATTTTATTATTTATTATTGCTACAGTCATAAAAAAAATGCCTGAAAAGTTTCAAATTCCACAGGCATTCATGAAGCCGTTCACAAAACTTTTGAAAATCAAATTAGGAGTTTATGAGAATCTAATATTAAATAGAACAAATTCCTTGTTAAAGATGACTAATGATGTCTTCTTGAAACATATCAGAAGACTAAACTATAATAAAATTTACACTGATAAATCTTGGAAAAACAGACGTATTATGAATGCTATTTATGAACTGAGATTTGGTGAACAAAAACTTCAAAACAAAATAAAAAATCAGAAAATAAACAAAAGTCTTATTCCTTCTAAAGCTTTACAGGAGGTTGCTACAGTTGCTGCAAGTATGGGGACAACTTTATGGTTTACTAAAGATGAACTTAATAAAAAAAACATGCTTAATTCTATCATTGCATGTGGTCAATTTACAATGTGTTGGAATTTATTAGAATATATCGGTAAAATAAAGTCAAATCCTGAAAATATAAATGAAAGCCACAATGAATTGATTAAATCTGAGAGTATTGTTTTATTGTATTGGGAGAAATTTAATAAGGATCCTTATTGGCAAGTAAATGAAATAAATAATAAAACAAACTTTTAACTATGGAAATATTAGCGAAGCATACAAGATTTAGGGCATATCAATTAAAATCGAAAGGTTCTTCATTTTCTTATTATAATGGTGTTCAGTTTGTGCTAGGTGAAGCTCGTTACAACGATGACAATAAAGCATCAATATTACATGAATTAAAAGTATGCAATAAGACTTTCATTAATGTTCTTCATATTACTAGCTGGGATTCTGACCATTGTGCGTCAGCAGACTTAGAGGCAATACTCAAGGAACTTAAACCTAGGGTAATTGAATACCCTGGTCATGAAATTAATAAAGAAATACAAAATCAAATTGATTGTCTAAAACTAATAACAGACTATGTAAACAAAGATAATAAAACACCTAAAACAATAGAAGCCAATAGTTTAAATAGTCAATATATTTCAAAGTTAAATAATGCTATCCAATGGTCTTACAACAATATTATTTTCAACAACGACAAGAATCACAAAGAAGAAAATAATAATTCCAATGTGAAATTATTTAAATCTGGTAGTTTCTCAGTTTTAAGTTTAGGTGACCTTGAAAAGAAAGAGATTAGTAATTGGCTGTCTAGTTTTTCATGCATAAAAAAAGAGGTAGATGTTATGTTGTTGGCGCATCACGGCTCTGACAATGGATTTACTTCCACGGATTTCTTAGATGTTGTAAAACCAAAAATGGCAATTTCATTATCCAACTGGAATAATCAACACAATCACCCAAGTGATGCAATAATTCAGCGACTTAGGAATAAAAAGATTGATTACTATTCTACAAAGCAAGGGGATTTAATTATTGAATCTACAAATGATCATACTCGAAAATATGCGGTTTGGAATTTCATTGCTAATGGTGAAAAACTAAAAGAAGCCCCAAATGAATATAAAACCAAAAGAGCTTCTCAAGAATCTATTGATAAACTTACAACAGCAATAAAGAACATGAAATTGTAAAGCACGAAACACTAACAATGTATAATAATAGCCGAAATAGTGGTGAAATCAACGGTTGTATCTCACTTCAATTTTCTTGTAACTTGACAGAAAAGTGCCACGCAATCGGCTACTATTCTTATACGCAACGTGAGGCGCAACGTTAACAACATAGTAGTAAGCAATAATTAATTAAGATTATGAGACAAATAGAAGCAAAATTTTCATTTTTTAAAGCTGGACAAGGTTCATTTTATGGTGGACGAATTTGTCAACATGATACTGGAAAAGTATTTACTATTGTTTATGACTGTGGTACAACACGATTTATTAAAGGAAACAATCAATCATTAAATAATGAAATAGATATTTTTAAATATCCGCCGCATTATTTCCCCCACAATAACGAAATTGATTTATTGTTTATTTCACACTTAGATTACGACCATGTTTCAGGTTTAAAGCGACTTTTGAAAGAGTTTAATGTAAAAAATATTATTTTGCCTTATATTGAAAAAAAAGATAGACAATTTTTTTTAGTTTCAGTTTCTGGTGATGATAATCCTGATAATAGTTTATCCATAGTAGATTATATTTCATTTATTGAAAGCCCCGACCAATTTATACTACAAAACAGCGAAAGCAAGGAGGTTAAAATATTCTTCGTTAAATCTAATGGTAAAACTAATATAGAATATAAAGACTATGACAATGAAAATCAATCGGAATCTATTTATCCACGTGGCACTCCTGCTGAAAATGAAGAATACACAAATCAACGAAGTGTTTCAGTATATGAGAATAACTTGCAATTTTTTATTGAAAAATATTGGGAATTTACAACTTATGCGAAAAGCGTTAACCAAAAAGCTATTACAAAATTACATGATTGCTTAAGAAAGACGTTAAATAAAAACTCCAGTAAGGACTTAACTTTTGAAGATTTAAAAGAGATTGTAACTGATAATAGAAAAGAAGCACATGATTGTTATACGAATTGTATTGGAGACATCAACTCTCACGGACTGATTCTATTGCATGGCCCAATACGTTTTGAGCACCTTTGTGGGCGAGTCTATTCTAGTTGTGAATTTAATCATGCTTCTAATGATTTCAATCACCGCCATTTTCACGATGACTATCATTTCAGAAAAAGAAACCTCAACATGTTGGGAACACTCCTTTTTGGAGACAGTTCAATTAATCCAAATAATAATCCAATTGATTTCCCAATGGCATTTAAGGATAAACTGGTTAATGTTCATATAGTACAAGTACCTCACCATGGCTCCTCAGAAAATTGGGATTTTGACGCATTTAAGAATTTGAAAATTGGTGATTCCTTCAGTCGTTGGGATAATCAAGTTATTGCAGTTTGTAATTTTGGCTATGGAAATACATATGGACATCCATCTCATAAAGTTCTAAATGATTTACGTTCTACGATATTCATGAATACACAATTTTCTAGACTAAATATTAAATATAGCATTATACATTACAGACCATAAAACCAGCGTCTAGCAACGTGTCATAAGTAATGCGGGGAAAGTGCTATTTTTAAATGAAATATCAATTAATAAACGGTAGCGTATTTTGACAGTTTATCACTTCGCCCCCCCGCACTACTCATACACGAAACGTTATGGGGCATTAAGGTAAGGTAAAGAGACATAGTTTACACTTTTAAGAATTGTAATTTGTATAAAAAACAAATTGCTATGCCTTGGAAAGAAAAATCAATAAGGCCAAGTCAAAATATAGTGTAAAGTCTAATGTTTAACTTTTGTAAACTATGTGCCTCAACGAACATTCAAACAAAACACCCAGCATAAACTATTAAACGAAAAAACAATCTACAATAATGCCAAATATAGAAGGAATAGGTTTACAAAATTTTAGGACTTTTAATAAAAAAGAAGAACTTGAATTTGCGCCAATTACATTAATTACAGGTACTAATAATGCAGGGAAAAGCTCTATTTTCAGAGCGATACAATTCTTGATTCATAATTTTAAAGATGGAATAGTTTCAGAAAACTTAGATTTTAAGACTATGCAACATGAACTTGGAAATCTTGAACGCGTAGTTAATCGAGTTACAATGGAGACTTTCAAAGATTCAAAACTTCCCAAAAGTCAACATATGTATTCAAGACTTGCTGATTTTCATAAAAATAATGGGAAGGACTCCTGTGAACTACCTGTTTTTAAAGAGGATGAAGATTTAGTATTTACTTTTCCAATTCTATTTGGAGGCAGACGAGAGATAAGTGCAGCTATAGAAGTTAGATATGAGCTAAAGCGTTTTATACATAAGAAAGAAGATAGAGAAGAAGTAACAGTTTCACACGATATTAAAAATATTGCCATTGTAAGGAATGGAGAATATCTTCATTGGTCAAATATAATAGGATATAGAGAGAATTATGATGAAGCTCCTGAGTGGGAAATGGTAACAAATATTGATTTAAAAAAAATTATTCAACTTATAATAGATACACCAATTGTAGAAATAAACGAAAAATTAGAACCTAATGAAAAAACGGAAGATTTTTTTACTATTGACCTATATAGTAGAATTAAAAAGTATAACCACACTTACTTTGATTTTCCATTCTTTAAAAATACAAATGATGACTATGAAGCTTTTACAGAAAAATTCATCAAAGGAAAAAGTTTATTCTCTGATTATTCAGGATTAACCAAAGAAGAGAAGTCGAAACTACTAGCTATTGAAGAAAAAATCACGACTGAACTTCTCAAAGGAAAAGATAATAGCCAGTATAAAATCTTGGAATGTTTCAAAAATAGTTTTTCTAATATTCTGGATGGTATGGAAAGAGACATTGTAAGTGCTGAGCTTAAAAAAGAAGAACCAGAAGAAGAACAAAATAGCAAATCACAGAGCTTGCGTGAACTGTATAATTCTCAAATGTTTCAAACAACCCCTAATAGTGAACTTTTTACAAACCTATTGAACGCGATAGAAAAAGATTTTATTGATACTGTTCAGAAGAAAATTGATTGTTTAAAAAAGGTTTATTTTCTACCAACAACAAGAGGTAGAAACAGAGAATGGTTTATTGATGAACAGAATAGTGAAGACATTCAAATTGTAAGAGATTTCTCTGCTATATATTTAGAACATCATCCACAAATCAAAAGTTTTGTGAATTTTTGGATTGGAAAAGGAGAAATTGATGAATTGGATGAAAATGGAAAAAATAAACAGAAAGGCTTCAAAATTGGGAAAGAACTTTCAGTATTTAGAGACGAGGCGATAGGGTTAACTAAAATATTTTTAGTCAATTTTGATGATACAAAAACGCCTTTAGTCGATTTAGGATATGGTGTTTCCCAATTGCTGCCAATCATTATGAAGGTAGCTATTATTGCCCAAAAGCATCAAAGCATACATGAATATGCATGGAATGATCAAGACGGATTTTATGAAAAACAAACAATATATTTCAATCCTTCAACTTTGTTAATTGAAGAACCAGAAGCTAACCTACATCCATCTTTACAATCAAAAATGGCGGAATTATTTATTGATGCGGCTTCTAGGTTTAATATACAATTTATTATAGAAACACATAGCGAGTATCTAATTTATAAATTTCAAGAATATGTAGGTCAAAAAATAGTTTCTACCAGTGACATTAGAATGTATTACTTTAATCACCCTAATGATGTAAGAGAAGGATTGAAAGATAAGTACATCAATCATGTTCAGATTGATAACGATGGCAGCATTGATTATAACAAGTATTTTGGAAAAGGCTTTTTTGATGAGCAAACTAATTTGAAATTAAGCTTGTTGAATATTCAGAGAAACCGTTTTATTGAAGATTATAATTCAATAAATGAAAAACTTAAAGAGTCTCATGAAAAACTTGTAGACTATGATGCTAAAATAGAAAAACTCAATCAGGAGCTGTTAACTACAACTTCGGGGAAGAATGATTTAGAAGAACAGCTTAATAAAATAGAAAGAGAGAAAGAGGAAAAAGAATTAGAACTTCAAAAACTTATAAAAGAACAAGAAGAAAAAATTGATGAGTATGTTGCTAAAAATGACTATTCAAAGTATAAAACAGAAGTTGAAGCGATTATTGATAAAACTAAAATTAGTAATTCAAAAACACTCCAATATTTATCAACAGGTAAGTTTCTACTAAAGAATTTAGATGATAGTGCTGATTTTGCGCCTGTTATTATTCAATATGGTCGAGCAGTTGAATTTGAGTTAAGAAAATGGTTGGATGATTTTAAAAGTAGTATCATTTCTACTGATATACCTAGCTTGTGTAACGATACAAACTATAAAGATAAATTTAGACAAGTATTTTCTGATTTGGGACTTATTCTTGTCGATAATGAAATTAATTATGAAATAAACACAGGTGAAAAAATAGACTTGTTTAATCTAAGAAACTATATACAAAGTAATCCTAAGTGGACATTTGGAAAATCTACCCAAATTTTTGAATTATTTTACTATGTCTCACCAACAAAAAATTCTACTTATAATTATAACTCTGTGGCTTTAATCGTAAAATTTTCAAATTATTTGAAGAGTATTTGGACAGATTATCATACGGCAGAAGGATTATTTGATACTTTTCGAAATATATTAGATTTGAGAAATTGTGCTGGACATACTTATAATAGTAGTGTTTGTGCCAGTGATATTATTGATAAGAATACAGCAGAGATTTACGTTGCTAAGGTTGAAGCTATATTTAAATGTTTATAGTGAGTTTTATGGAAATATTTCAGCAAAAGAAGAGCAGCGCCCAACACGCGGTCATAAAACATTGCGCGGATAGTGCTATATTTGAACGAAATAACTTTTAATCAACGGCGTAGTGGACTGATAGGTTTGTGCTTCGAAATGTGCAATGTTCCATACCGCAAACCGTTAGCATTAATTTAAATACAAAATGACCTTCATATTAGCAGACAAATTAAAAAAGATTTTTAGCGTCACAGGACACTTCTATGCCAATAGTATCTCCAAATAAAATTTCTTCATGAACTTTAGAATCACTTATTCCTAGGAGGAATACATCTAAATTATACATAGCATTCAAAATTCTTAACATCTAGATATTAAAATGGAGGAGTATCGTCAAAATTACTATCGTAATCTTTAGGCGGATGATTCATACTAGAGGAAAATGTTTTCACATCCTCCAAACTCTCCCTACCAAAAGAATATGAAATTTCACCTTCTAAATCCGTAAATCGTGCTAATTGATTTCGATAACGTAATTGGATTTCTCCACAAGCACCATTACTATGTTTTGCAATAAAAACATCTGCTATACCTATTAATGAATTTCCCTCAGCATCTTCAGTTATACCATAGCGATCCGGACGGTTAAGTAACAATATTAAATCTGCATAAACATCAAGTGAATATGCCGAATCTAAATCTACAAGCATAGGACTTTTTGCTTCACCAGTTCGTTGCTCCACCCCTCTTTCAAGAGACGATGTTATCACGATAGGAATATTCAATTTCATAGCAAGCCTTTTTAAATCCTTAGATATTTCAACTAGCTTATCTTTTTGATTCCCATAATATGTTCCTCTTGATCTTATCAATTCAATACCATCTATAACAATACACTCTATGTTTAATTTGGCTTTTTTTCTGAAGCAATCGATTTCTAAAGTTTTGATATCTATATCAGCAATATCATCTATATAAATTGGTGCTTTTTTCAATTCTTCAACTCTACTACTAAGTATCTCCTCTTCGAAACTTTCAAGATTACCACTTCTTAATTTTTCTGAACCCAATTCTGATTCACTGCTCAATATGCGTTTTACAAGTTTATCATCTTTCATTCCTAAAGAGAATACGGCAACCGGAATTTTATGATCGACTGCCATATTTCTGACCATGGTTAAAACAAAAGCCGTTTTTCCCATTGAAGGACGCCCTCCAATAACGATAAGCTCAGAATTTTGAAACCCTGATGTAACTCTATCGAGAGCAATAAAGTCAGACGGAACACCGCAAATTCCATCGTCGCGTTTTCCTGCTTCCGATATTTGATCTAAAGTCTGATCAATCAATTGATGAAACTGAGGTGATTCCTTTTTAATATTATCTTCGATTAAATTAGAAATATCCCCTTGCACCTTACTCAATAAATCCAATACATCTAAACTGTCATCATAAGCCATAGTTTGAGCTTCAGCTGACATTCTAATAAGTTCACGCTGAATAAATTTCTGAACAACTATTCTAGCATGAAATTCGATATGAACAGCACTAGCAACACGAGAAGTTAATTGTGAGACATAATAAGGTCCTCCAACACTTTCTAGATCACCCTGTCTCTTAAGCTCTTCTGTTACAGTAAGAATATCAATCTGTTCATCTCTAGAGCTCAATTCTAATATAGATTTATACAATTTCTGATGAGCCTGTTTATAAAATGACTCTGGCTTCAATATACTTTTCACTTTAATAATAGAATTCGAATCTATCATTATTGCCCCTAATATTGCCTCTTCTATTTCTATTGCTTGAGGAGGTAAATACTCAGAAATTGGCGACTTAATCATATTGTTCATATATTTTAGAATTACCTGTTATTATTTAATTGGTGTAATTAAACCATCTAAGCTAAATGAGTCATTAACTAACAATACCCATTCATGAAAATTTAATCCTGAAGTAAATGTATAATTCTTCAGAACAAAAAGAAAGTAATTTTAATAATATTTTGTAAAGTAACAATATATTGTTACTTTGACTATCAGACCATTGCAGCGTAATTATGAAAACTTAAATACCTATATAATAACGAATAAAACTCCTATCCCACAAAAATTACAATCTTCCTGTATAAATCATCTGCAATCGCCAAGCAAACGACCATAACACACTAGCTAAATGACAAATACACAACAATAAGCCTATCTGCAAACGAGTCGGCAATCGTTTTTATAATTAAGACTAAAAATTAACAACCACACAGCCAAGATATTTGTTTATCATCTTACTAGCATAATAAATTTAAACAACTCTATTATTTGATCACGCCGACAATACCATGGAATCTGGTAAGTATTCCAAGAAATAAATACAATTCACGATTGCATTGAAATAAAAATTATAACAAAAAAATAGATATAACTGACTTATAATATACTATTTACGATCACTGAGTCATTTTTCAAATATAAAGTATATTCAAAATAGATTAAACTTGACAACTGTGACAAAGTCATCTTTACTTCATTTTCGCTACCTTGCAGAGTTCTAATTTAGATAAACAATAAAATTTATATACACCCAATAGGAATCAATAGATAGCACCGAATAGAAACAATTAAATGAAGAATATTAATAACTACGAAATAATAGATGAGATAAAATCATTCGGTCAAAACATTACACTTTGGCTTGCCGAAAATAATTCAGGAACAGAATTTGAAATTTTAACGATTAAATCTAATACTGAATTTGAAAAAAAAATAGAGCGAGTAATAAAAAATGAAATTAACTCAATAATTGACGAACAGTTTGAAGGGATTCAAAAAATAATTGAAACAGGTTATTCAAAAGAAAACAAAGTCTACTTTATTGTCTATGAAAATTCACAAGAAGATTATGAACAAATAGAAGATTTTAATAAACAGAATTTATTGTGTTTTATTGAAACGCTCAAATTACTTAAAAAGCAAAACAGGTTTGGATTTTTCATCACACCTCAAACTGTATTGATTAATTCGAAAAATAAGATCCTGATAAAATTTATTGGCCTTTTTGAAATATTCAAATCATTCAATCAACTAGAAAACAAATATTTATCATCTGAAATAAAAGAAGGGAAAAACCCAAAATTACAAGATGATATTTATGCTGTAGGTAAACTCTATTTTGATTATTTATCATCAAAACAATTAATAGATAAAATTCTATCAGAAAATAGAAAAAAAAATTACAAGAAATATTCAGAGTTCATAACTGATATTGAAAATATATCTGAACCGATAAAAGAAATAACTTATAGAAATTCAATAAAAGTCGAGACACAACAGCAATTTGAGAATGATTTTGAGCCAATTCTCAAAGAAATGAATGCTTTATGTTATTGGACAATTGAACCCGAAAAATCAAAAAATGAAAATATTACAGGACGGTTTACAACTAAAAACTATTCCGGTAGATATTTCTTAGATGACGATAATTATATTTTTATCCCTTACTCAAAAAACTTAAATGGAGAAAATGATTACATAAGAAGAAATGGAAAAATAGCAGATTTCAATTTCGTTGATTATTCTGTCAATTTTAATTGTGTAACTTATTTTGAAACAGAGTTTGAACAAAAAAACAAACTCGCTTTACTGAACATAAAAAAACAAAGCTTAATTACTAAGTGGCAAGTTCTTCCTGAAAAGGAAAAAGAATTTATCGAAGAAAAAGCTTTTAAAGCAAGATTTTTAGAGCGAGAAGAAAGCAAATCAAACAACCAGAACATTCGTTTTAAATTAAAAGAAGAATTTAAGGATTGGGCCAATATAAAAGAGTTGAAAACTCAAAAAACTAAATTATTTATTGACGACAATATTATAGGTGAAATTTTAGATTTTAACCCCAAGGACAATTCTATAATTATCAAAGATAGCAAGCTATCAATAAATGAAATCCCTGAAATTGGTGAAATTATTCAAGATGTAAGGCAAGAAACAAGCCAGTTTAAAAAACAAGTAGAAGCCTGTAAGCAATTTGAAGCAAGAGATATTGTAAATCCTGCTATTACAGGAATACTTGCTACACCTGAAAAAACACCAACTTTTAATAGAGTAGATTTAGACTATGAAAACTTTGAGAATCTAATTGTCAATGATTATTTAAAAAATGATGAAAGTCAAAAAGAAGCTGTATTAGAAGCATTATACAAAAAACCAGTCTATTTAATACAAGGACCTCCTGGAACAGGTAAAACAACAGTAATTGTTGAGTTAGTTCAACAACTAATTAATAACAATTCAGACTGCAAAATATTAATTACATCTCAATCAAATTTAGCGGTCGATAATGTATTAGAACGTTTATCAGAAGATATTTTGTTTATGCGTCTTGCAAGTGAACAGGTGGTTGAAAGAGATAATATTAATTCTAAAATCAAGCCTCACTTATTTAGCAATAAACTAAAAAATTGGGTTGAGCAAACCAAAGAAAGTTCAGAAAAATACTTTAAAACAAAGTTTGGAGATAAAACTAAAAACAAAACTCTGATCACTTTTTATAATTTCTATAATAATTTGCCAAAAAGGAATGAAAAGGAGTTGTTAACTAAGTTTTTTGACAGGCTTAACATGAGTCATAATTATTTAAAAAGACTATTTGAAAATGCTAAATCAAAAAAAGAAATTGATAATATTTTTGAGAAAGAATTAGGGAGTAATTATAAAAAATTAATCCAGTTGCAGAAAGACTGGTTTGCATTTATATCAAATTCGTCAAGTGCTGATGGTGAACGAAAAAAGTCAATGTTAAATAATGGCAGTAGCGAAATTGATTTATTGACAGCTTATGCAATGTCTATAAATGTAATTGGAGCCACCTGTATTCATATAGCAAGTTCAGCATATCGTACAATTGACTTTAAATTTGATTTTGTTATAATGGATGAAGCCAGTAAGGCATCGCCAGCAGAAACTCTTGTACCAATAAATATGGCTCGAAACATTATACTTATTGGAGACCATAAACAGTTACCTCCTGTAATAACAAGGGACAATGCAGTAAAACAGAAAATCAAGGATAGACTTGAAGATAACGGATTGGATTTTGACAAAGAATTTGGTGAGAGTTTATTTGAAAGGTTAATTACCTCTTTTGAAAGCAACTATAATTTATCGAGCTATGTCAAAATGCTTGACATTCAATACAGAATGCCAAGACAAGTTGGCAATTTGATTTCAAAGAACTTTTATGAAAACAAACTCAAAAATCCTGACGTCAGACTAGAAAGTTTGAAAAATTACGATAAGGAGAAATTTCACAGTTTAAAATTAACCAAGCCAAATGTAAGTATAATGGATAATTATACTGAGCAAGAAGAAATTGTACCAAATTCAATTCTATTTATTAGTACATCAAATAGAGATGATCCATATGATAATGACAATAAATTCGATCGGAAAAATCTTTGTAACATTAAAGTAATAAAAGAGATATTAGATAAAATAGATCAGTCATATCCAAATAATTCAGAAAATGAAAAACCTCTTAACATTGGGGTTATTGCCGGCTACAGAGGTCAAGTTGAATTATTAAAAGAAAGAATTCGGATTTCTGATTACAAGAATTTTAATATAAAACAAGAAAACAAAACAATACCGTTAATAGAAATCAATACTGTCGATAAATTTCAAGGAGCGGAGAGGGATATTCTAATATATGATATTGTAAGAAGTAGTAAAGGAAAAAGTAACATTGGTTTTTTAGATGACTATCGTAGAATTAATGTTGCTTTATCAAGAGTAAAGCGCTTATTAATAATTGTTGGCGATAGCAACTACATAATTAAGCGAGCGACATTAAATCAATATTCAAAGTTTGGTGACTTTAAGTTGCAAAACATTGTGAAGGATTTAAGAGAACAAGGTTTGATTTACAACTCAATAAACGAGGCAATAGATGGTAAAGAATAATAAACATCAAAACATATACAATAGTTTTAAAAACCACAAGAAGACTGAAGGATACGAACTAAAGGGTATCTATGAAATCTTTTATCCTTTTTGGCAATGCAAACAAAGTATAGTGGTAGAAAAAGATGCTGAACTCGATAAGCTTAGTAAAATACTTTTAGAATTAATAAAAGCGGGTATAAATTCGCATTCTGAAATATGTAGTTTTCTTGGAATAAATGAAGATGATTTTGTAACGATGCAGTTTCACTACCTCATAAAAAATGAATTAATAACTGAAAATAATAGTAGTTATAAAATAGAGCTTAAAGGTTTAGAATTCTTAAAAAAGAAAAGAAAAATTCAGAATACTGAAACTGTTGAATTTGAGTATTTTTATGATGACTTATCAATGGAATTACTTGATATTATAGACTACAAATACTTATACAATGACCTATCAAAAGAATATTTTAATCCAGATACCCCTATTGACAAAAACATTTCAAAAAACAAGAAAAAACATTTCTCTGGTTATCAGGTAATTCAAACAAATAAGTTAAAAAAGAACAATAATAAATCATTACCTAAAAACCATTTACAATATAAAAACAGACCAATTCTTAGTAAAATTAAGCAATCTGATTTTGCAGAATTTTTTAATAGACAAAAGAAAAATATGACTTTTTACGACTATGATAACACAACCATTAAAACATACGAAAGGTCTATTCAGTTCTTACTATTGGAATTTATAAACGATGAAAATCAAATTGACATAGAACTAAGGCAATTTAAGAGTAGTGTGAGAGAATTTAACGGATATGTATTGGAAGACAAATTATCAAAAGAAACGAATAAGTATATTAAAAAAAATGAAGATTTTATAAAGGAATTAAGAAGTTCATTTGACAATCGAGTAAATAACTTTAAGGTCAATTCCTAGCGGATATCCTGTCGCACTAATATACGTACTATTCTCACATAAAATAATTAATAAAGTTAGGGATATACTTTTGTAAATATCTTAAGTGTTGATCTGTAACTTCCTAAAAATCAAACCTTTTCCTATGCTCCTTAATCCTTTCCAATGAAGGATAAAAACTCTCATTTCCAGGGAGAAATATTGACCGATTTTGATAATCAACCAAGCCATTACTCGGAGAGTAATCTCGAACATTCTTGTGAATTAGAATAGTGTAATCATCAGATATGGCAAGCATACCTCTATCAAAGGCTCTGTGGATTGTTGGTGACATTGCAATACCATTAGTGATGGTATCATCATGGGTTTCTGCAAATGGGATGATATGACAAGCATCGACCATGGACATTGTAGCAAAGAAATCTATTTTTAAACCTGTTACGGCGCATTGCTGGTCGTAAACTTGCTTTACAGCCTTGCGAAAGGTCGTACTTCGCATAACCAATTCCTCTTCCACTTCTGCTTTTGGTTTCTCTGTAATTATTCTTTTTACTTTCCTTGCATAGTTGAAGGCTGGGTCGAAAAGAATTTCATTTCGTATGCCCTCCGTCAAAAGCTCTGGTTTTAATAAATCACTTTCTATATAATTTGGAAAATACGTAGACAAAATGGTTTGACGCATAATTTCACGCTGTACTGGATCTAATACTTTCACATAAAACTCTTCTGACAATTTAGCTGCAGCAACACAGTCGACCAAAGCTCTGTAACTTTTGATTGAACTACTTTTGGTCAATGATAGTTTCTTTCCTGGAAAAGTAATGAGCTCCCAAAACTTCCCTTTCTCATTTTTCAAATGAAAAAATGGTAGGGAGAAATTGGGTGTATGACCTGTAAACACCAACTGATCCCATATATTACGAAAATGAACGAGTAACTCACCTGTTGGTTCGATCCAGTTGTTAACGATCTCCCCTTTCTCGAATGCCTCGATAACGGCCAACAATAGAATTGGCTTGTGCGGTGCGGGGCCGTATTTGGTAGTTCCCCGTTTTAGGGATGATATCTGATTGTTTATTTGGGACATATTATGAGAATACCAAACTCTTTACTTGTAAGTTAGCTTTAATTAATATTTGTAATAATTAAATTCAAGCTTCCTATCTTTAATTAAAAAACTTGCAGAAACATTATAGCCCTCATGAAACAGAATTGAAGAATTAGGAATATCACTTAAGTCAGGTTCGTAAAACTTATAAGTTACACTATCAGTCTTAATCCAATATCCTGTTATATTGCTTTCTTGTAAATCATTTATAATTTGGTAATAAAATATTGTATCCGATTTTAGCCATTCCATTTCATTTGAACCATGGAATTTATGTTGAAGATTGAAATGATTTGATGCTTTTATTTGATCCACAATATCTTTTGTTCCAGTTTCTGAAAAGACTAAAATTACTTTAGCATTATAATCAGATCCATTGTAATTAATATTATTCTGATTCGTTTCGTAAAAAAGAGGTAAATCAATTCCAATCGCATCTTCAATTTTATTAACCGAGAAACTACCAGGCTGATAAAGTATTGCTGATAAAACAATTGCAGCAACGAAACACAATGTAAATGGAGATAAAATAAGAGAACAATACGCAACAATTTTTAACTTGCGCTGAATCTTATTATTCTTAGCTATCAAATAGATATAAATTGGAGGAAATATTATCCAAACAATAAGTAAAAGTATAATTCTTAAAATTCGCATTATTTGTCTTTTCACTATAACTCAATACTCATTTCAATTACATCACTGCTTGAACAAGAAGTATGGTGGAAATATTTATCTGGGATATTTGAACCTGAAGTAAATTTACTAGCCCCTTCAATCGAAAACCTAACAATTGTATTACCTATAATGGATGTATCTTTTTCTATTAATACAATTCCTGCGTTTCGCATATTTAAGGTATTAGGGATAGGATGCCATATTAGTTTCCATTTAACATCTTCATATTTGAACACATAATAGGACCTACAAGCTCCAAAACCACTTGGCAAAACGCCTAAATTATCTTTTCCATCTCCGCTTAGATCACCTTCATTTTTCAACATACTAGTACTACAATAATCGAAGTGTAACGACTCAATACTAGGATCAGAACAATTTATAACAATAGCAAGTTCATTATCCAAATCTCTAACTGTATCACAATATAATTTCTCCTGAGTCCCATCACCATTAAAATCACCTACAATTGTATCTAATTCTGGATAACCTTTTATCTTATTAATATATTGAAAAGGATTATTAACATTATATTTTACACACCTTATTAAATCTCCATTCTTCGAAATCACATCCAAACTGTCAATAACATCTTCGTAACAGGATGGAAATGTGGGTATATCAGCCATTACGTGCAAAGAATCCGATTCAACTCGATTATTACTCACCCTCACACGCGAATGACAAGAACAAACTATACATACAATAATTCCAACTAACAATATATTTTTTATCATACCCATCTCTTATTCTTCTATTAAATATTTATAATCATCATGCAAGGCTGCTTTAAAATCGATCAATGGAATACAAAAATTATTTTGTGAGACATGACCCGCGGGTGTCTGCTTAGTCATTAAACAAAGCATATCATCCTTAATAACGAGATCCAACTCACTAATATTTGAAGACGCATCTGGGTAATCAATAGAAAGATCCTTCCTATTGTTAAATTCTTTATTAAAAAAATTTCTTATTGATGAATTAATAAATGCTATCGAAATTAAATTTCCTTTAAGAGTTCCTTGTATGGATTTGACTAATTTACTTTTCTTTAAGTCTATGAAATAATAATCTTCGTTAGACGACCAATTATTACCGCCCCAAAGACCTTCCGAATGTATATTTAAACTCAGAATTAAAAAATTCTTCTTAAAGAACATCACATTATAACTAAAAAAAACGTTACCGTTGTAAGTTCCAATCATGTCATGTACCTTATTTTGAAATTCAGACACCCCACTTTTCACCTTAGATTCAATGAGATAATTTAAATAGCCTTGAAATGACTTATTTGTCAATCCACTAATCTGAGGGTAAGTAGATTCATTAATAGTAAAACCTACTTCCTCATATACCTTTTTGGGTAATACCTTTCCAGAAACACAAACTCCGTAATTGTTATATTTGTACAAAGGTTCACTGGAATATGCTTTTACATTAATGGGGATTAGAGTGAAAACTCCAAGGATAAAAATCACTACTTTTCTCATGAAATTATATATTAACATCTAAAATAGAGAATGGTAAAGTCAACCATTCTATTTTTCTTGTTTGATTATAGTTTAAGCATTAAAAGGCCTCCTCCTTAGAACTCGATTGAGTTGTAAAATTCCCATTCCTCTGCAAAATCAACTCATATGTTAGAATCCCATTTTCTATTAACTGTGGTCTATCTTTCCCGAATACTTCATCCGCAATAAAGCCACCTTTTACTATACCATTTGAAGTTCTTTTCATTACTTTGCTTGGGTTCCATCCCTTACCATAATAGAAAAAAGCCTGATAAGTCCCATTTGGAAAATCAAAGGTAAAACTACTATTAGCCTTAATATAGGCATGACGAAAAACCTGCTTATTCTTCTTTATAGTAACTAATACATCTGAACTAGAAGGCGTTTTCACTTTAATCTGTGAACATCCACGTCCACTGCAAGATCCATTGCCACCAAAACAATTAGAGTACGGTGTAGCACCTGTCCAAAGTGTATTATTAATGTATTTGTCGTAAATAGCTTTTTCTTTTCTCTCCTGCTCTACTTTAATGGCTTTTTGTCGTGTAACTTCAGCAAGGCGAATCTCACGATCACGCTTCTCCTTTGCAAGTTTTTGTTCTTTCTCAATTCGAATCTGTTCTTGCTTAGCAATTCTTGTGCGTTTTTCAGATTCGGATTCACATGCACCTAAAAGACCAATCAGCAGAATAGAGCAAATAGCTATATTTTTTATATTCATAATTTTATATTTCACTTACTTTTTTTCCTAAAATAAATTCTAATGTGTCTGTAACTTCAATTCCACTTTCCATTTGTAAAAAAGCCACTTTTTTGTTAGCAAATGTATCGATCATGCTTGGCTTATTAGCAACAAAAGTATTTCCTATTTCAGAATCAAAAGTTTTGCCTAGGGGCACCTGTCTGAGCATACATTTATTAATTGATGGAGCACCTACCTCACCTGGTGCTACCTGTAAGAATGGCTCTGATATAATTTGAAGTTTATTTATATATTTTTCGAAGCTTAAGGGAGCTGGCAAGTAACTATATGTTTTCAGCCCCAATAAATATTGCTGAATATCAAAATCATTATATTCAGTAGTAACATTATTAAGATATTCTCCTAAACACTCTCTTATCTCTCTGTATGCATCTAGTTTTTCTTTACTCTTTTTAAAATCAGGCTCTCCAAAATATTTTTCTTTGAAAAGAGAATACAATGATGGCCATTTGCTGAGATATGTGGTGCAATTATTCTCATAGTGATTTTTTAGAATTTCTCGATTAATCAAGCCAATAATAAATACTGGATTTTCAAAGTCAGAATCATTTATTTGCGAACAATAATGACTATTCCACTTTCCTAGCTCTTTAAGAAAACTTTTAATTTCAATATAATAATTAGTTAAATCTATTTTGTTCTGTAGTATATCTTCAAATATTTGTTTCCCAACTTTTAGTTTAACTAAAAACAATAGTAGCTCTTCTTCAATTTTTGAAATATTAGCATAAAGAGTTTTTGCATACTCATTTTTATTCTCTTTTATCTTTTTCTTCCCAAACATACCCCCTAAACAACCAGATTTATTATCTTCGATACAGGCATTATACGTATTTAAAAACTGTTCTCGTTTAGAGTTAATATCTTCTACAATAGTATTTTTTGAATCTATCCAATATTTTGGAGATTTTAGTTCCTCAATTAATTTGAAATATTGAATTTCAATCGACTTAAACTCTCGTTCTAAACTATAGTGTTCTCGTTTTGCACATTGAAGAGTATATCTGGCAATATTGTGTCTTACTATATTGGATTGTTCAGCAAAAAGTAAACCATCGGTCTGCTTTAAAGGAGTTACATCGTCAACCACTAAATCGACAATACTTTTTACGATAAAGGCATTATGGCAAAACTTTGGATTTGCGATGTAATCATACGGTATATAGCAATATCCTTTATCTCCAAAATTGGCACCCCAAGAGTTACGTACAATAAAATATTTATCTGCATCGCTGTATCCAACAATTGTCATTGCATGATTTCCATGTTCTCCATTATTCCCTTCTGCTATATCGGCAGCTGTAGGGTAAGGAATCATTCCATTACCATGACCTAACATGAATGATCTGTATGTCTTTATTCCCACTATAATTGGGAAACCGTCTGAAAGGGCTGATTTAAATATATCCTCACAAATATTTACAGATTGTGCCTCATGCAATATAAATTGCTTTGCTTCACTATATGCCTCCTCGTTCGGTTTCACATTTACATTATTATCTAAAAATGGCCAGGTTTGTGCTAAACAAGTTCCTTCCTCTTTTAGTTTAATAATCGCATCATAAATACTCGAACCTGAATGAGGATCGTTTTGGTTTCCTTGAGCTGACCTTGCTTGATAGTAAATAAAAAGCTTACTAACCATGGCATTATTAGCATTATTTCGCTTTGCTAAATACTCATAAGTTGCCCCAACAGCAAAAGCGGTGCAGCTAGGTGTATTTTTCTGATCTTCGACCTTTGGAAAATAACTTCGTAAATCAATATATTTTGAAAGTAATACCTCTTCTGATGGAACATAAGCATCTAAATCACTACCGATACTTGGAACATAACCGTTTGCATTAATCGTAACTCCATCATTAGAAAAAATTCCATTATCGAATTTTATTTCTTTTATCCTATCTAATTCATCTAAAGATTCTTCCAGAATATAGAGGTTCTTCTCTAGCTCTTTAAGATATATTGTAGAATTTGCAATCTTACTTTTTAAAATTTGTAATCGTCTTATATCTACCTTTTTATCGGAGGGAATAAACTTTTGTAACTGATCAACTACACCATTTTCAATGTAGTCAATGTTTAATCTTTTACTTGCAAGCGAAACTCCTTTAAGAGCTTCATCATTTTCACCAATTAGATTAGCTATAAATGCTTTATTAAATGCATAATCAGTATTCTTACGATCATCAAAATTGTAAAATTTATTATTTAGAGCTTGTGTTTTATCCTTTGTAACTTTATTTGCACAAGCTAACACTGGAGCAATTGTCTCATCTTCAAACTTTTCAGATAACCGAATAAGACTACTGCGCGAAATATCCTCAGTTTTGTTTTTGCCAATTATTTCCTCAAAACTAGGACCTTTTGAGCTTTTAATTAATTCTAAAACTGTTTCATCGAATATGTCGATATTTTCTTCTAGAAATTTATTGGTTTTTGAAATAAGGTAATCCGTGTCTACTTCTGATTCAGAATTTATATCAATTCCCTCTTTATAATAACCATCAATCATTAATCTATTAATAGTATATTTTCTTACAAGAAGATCGTCGAAGTTAATTATTCCAATACCAAATGCACCAAACTTACTTCCATCATTAATTAGCACATTACCATCATGTAACATGGTAGCAGAAAAAAGTTCGTTTAGCGCTTTAGCAATGTAATTGTAATTAAAGTCAATGTTTAGTGTATTGCGGTTTACATTATCTAAAATGAAAAAATTACTAAACTGATCTTGAACTGCAGACGATTGATTGATCCTTTCTAGAAAAGCATAAGATTGCTTTTGATGCTTCCTTATGATATCAGGGGTATTCTTATCTTCATGATTAAGATATAGTCGGTGTCCAAATGCAATAACTTTTACATCAACACCAGACAAAACACCTGCATCACCTAATTCTTTAATTTGATTTAATATTGCACATAATATTTCATCTGTTCCTTTTTCAAATAATGGAACAAGAATGTGAATTAGGGCATTACCTCCAGTGATCGTAAAAAAATCATTCGTAACTGAATTAGCAAGTTTATTTAGTTCAAAATAGGCTTTTTGTAAGGCAATAGATAAATTATCATTTTGGATAGCATTTAAAGGATCAGTAAAAGAATTAAGTTCCCCAATTTCAGAATCAATTTCATTTGCAATATTCTTGATTACAATTTTACCATCTTCGATTAAAAAAGTTTTATTTAGTGTTAATGTTTTTAGACTTTTATCGTAGACACAAAGGTGCTCTTCGAATGTTTTGATTAAATCTTTCGAAAACTCACCTATACCGATATTTAATGATGGAATTGCTATTGCCATAGTAGTATTTGTAAAAAGGGTACTATCCTATTATAGCACCCTTAATTATTTATTGTAAACACATTAATTACCCAATTTCTTTTTAAGAAAATTAATTTCATCTTTTAACAGATTAGCAATTTCTTTCCATTCTCGAGTTTTTAATTTGTCTTTTTCAATGCCACACTGGCTGGTAGTATCTAGATAAGTAGAACCATCCTTAATGGTATTTATTAACCTATCGTTTTCTTCCGAACCCATAGCCTCAATCTTTTTCTCTATAATTTTTTCCATTTCCTCGTTTAGAGTCTCAGATTGAAACTTTTTAAAAGCATCATCACGATAATTAGAGGATGCTATTTCTAACCAATAGTCATCTAGAGCATCTCCTTTATCAGGGCTATATACGTAATAAGTTCCTTCCTCATTTTTGATAAATCCATATATAAATCCTCCTACCCATGACGCTAGAATATTATTCATATCCTTCTGTTTTGGCTCGATCGAAAATTCTTCTCTCTTCATTCTTGTTAGCCAATTAGAGTCAATATGATGACTGCGGTCACTTTTATCATATTCTTGTTTGTATCCCATAACATCACTCACCGCAAAAATTGGTGCTGCCGCCTCCATTCTATATATTGATATTCGCTGAGGGTCTCTAGTTTGATTAAATGAGATTTTCTCTCCAGCTTGAAGAATATCTGAAAACAATTCTTTCTCTTGTTTCTTAAGCCTAGAATTAGTGCTATCAGGTATTCCCATTACGAAGTCGTAATGACGCTCTTTCTCCATATATCCATGGAAATTCGTAGACCATAATGGAACTGATTTCTGAACTAAGTTTTCGATAGTTTGTTTGACCTTTTCTTCTGGATATCTGTTCAATACTTCATCAATGGTTATATTCCGTAATTCTAAGGCTCCTTTTAATTTTTTAGAAAATTTCCATAGGATCTCATCCATTTCTTCAACTTCATAGTTTCCAAAATCTAATATCTTATTATTTTCTTTTAATGTTTTTATAAAACTATCTGGATTTATATCAAGTTCATTAACTGTTACAGTATTTAGATCAGATTTATGCAACTCAATAATAAATGTCTTGTCCACATCACTTACATCATTCTGAATCGATCTTGATTTAGCCAAAGCATTGTCAGCACAAGTTTGTATTTTTGCTTTTAATCCATCTAATTTTTTTTGTTTTTTATTGGTAGCTTCAGTTAAAGTATTTAAAAACTTAATAGCATATTTGCGCCTAATAGTTTCATGAGTATTCTTTGCTCTGGCCATTACGGATGCCACTAATTCTTCCTCGTGTTCGTCAATTCTTTTTTGTTTACCAACAAGTGCAAATTTGTTAGCAATTTTTTTATACTCATCGCACAATATCTGAATTCTGCCGTCAATGGATGGAGTTTTATTTACTAATTCAGCAAGTTCAGAGTCCATTTCATCTCTAAAAATATCGAGACTTTTCTGGAATATTTTATTAAATTCAATGGCAGTACCAATACCTTTATTTTGATTGATAATATTTACAATCTCTGCTTTATATTTAGCTACTATCCTTTCAACTTTATTGGTATAATTATTTTCAACTTCTTTTTCTGCAAAATTTGAAATATTATTCAAATACGCCTGAATGTCACTCTTGGGATTCTCAATGTCAATACTAGATATAGGCACTTTAGGTGAAGAGTGAAGTAATGAATCAATAATATCATCTACTCCATTATTTTCTCGTATTGACACATCATCTCTATCAATAAACGAATCTACAGTATTTGTTACATCAGAGTCAATCTCTAATATTTTATTACACAGAATATTGGTCGCTTTATTAGCATAGATATTACCTAATTTATTTCCATCGTAATACAACTCACTGACTCCCATACCATGAGCCCAAGACATTTTATTTTCAATATCTAATACTCCACCTGCAGCAGCTGCCAATACGTTATCATAGGAACTATTTACTGAACCAGATAACTCACTCGCCCCTGTATACATTCCCATACCTATTAGTTCCGAAATATCCTTAATATGAGATATTACATTACCTTGGTTATTAATATTATTTACTGTAAATACTATGTCAAAAGGACTATCAACTGTTTCGATTTTTTTACTCCCATAATCGATTGTAATCGGATTAGAGTTATAATTCTGATGCATTAAATAATCTAAATCGACCAAAGCACCGTAACCATTAGGAATAACATTTTGCATTGATGGCCCCGATGCCATAGTTCTAAATACATCGGGTAGAACTGCGAAAGCAATAGTCGTCATAGGACTATTAGGCCCTTTAAATGGCTTAATTGCATCTTGAATAATATAAGCAGTATCAATAAAAGTACCACTTCCTGTTCCTCCACCAATTGAAAATACAAAGTTTATTTCAACCCCTCCTCCATTAGCTTTAAATTTCTTGTCATTTGAATTATTTATATTCATAATCTCAGTCAACCTATTGCCAACTGCTTTATGAATTAGATTATGATTAAAGAATAGAGCAAACCTACCATTTGACCGTATTTGACCAGCACCATGAGTCATTTTTGTCATAGTCCTTAAATTTGTTTCTGGAACCCAATCAAAAAGTGTGTCTTTATGCCTTTTATAAGGAGCTTGAGCATCTACTACTTTTGAGTATACAAATTCGTTTTGTTCGATTCTAATTTCCTCACCTAGATTGCTCTTTACTGATTTGTTTATAACTTCTTCATCAGTATCAATACACAAGAAACCAATCATTGGCGGTATCTCACCAAACGAGTCCATGAATCTTTTTTTTGTATGTAGTACAGCCTCTGCACCAGTTCCACCAAGTCCAATAAATAGACTGCGTTTTAGTTTTGCTACCATCTTTTTATTAATTATTTGTGAATTCTATTTTTATCTTTTCTTCTGTAACAATAGTGTAATTGTTAAACTTTTTCAGAGTACTTAAAAAGTCATTAGAATCATGATCCTGATTAGATATTTCGAACTCCAATGGAAGTTTATATTTTACATCCTTTTTACTACCAGGTAATAAAATAAAATCTTTAGTCCATACGGGATTTTGGTTAAATAATATTCTACCTCTAAATAATTTATCAAATCCCGATTGAGAATACTTATTATTAGTAAAAACTACCTTTCTAACACCTTTGTATTTTATGGATTTAAAATATGGATCGTTGATAGTTATTTTCCCTTTTTTCATTTTTGGATATACTAAGTTTCTTAAAATTAGAAACCAAAGAATAATAAATGATAAAACAACAACTGCAAAAATAAATAGCGATAATGCTAATGGATTGAACACCTCATTATATTCATATTGAACTGCCATTACCCTATTATCTGATCCTAAATCAAAATTCCCAACTCTATCAAGATTATGATTCTTTACAGCCAAATACAAATATTCTTTCTTTTGGGCAGCTCCAGGTAAAATTTTAATAGCCACTTTGACAACATTGCTACTATCTATTTCAGACGCTTGAATAGAAAAACTATTACTCGAACACAATTTATTATTCACTAATAATTGAAAGCAGGCATCATTAATTGTGTTTCCTTCTTTATCCACAACAAACAAAGTGACATAAGCCTGTTGCTCTTTAGCAAAATCATTAAAACCTATACTGAGTTTTTTCTCTATTAATGCCGTATCCTTACGAACACCTAAAAAAGGTTTATAGTACTCCAAACAGCCAAAATTAAGACAATCAAGTTGGGCTTCCCTTTCTGAAATATCTGCACAAGAAGTAAAAAGAGATAATCCAATAAGAATCAATAGAATATTAATTATTTTCATCTTCAATAATTTTGATTGTTAACACTTTTTCTCTCTTATTCTTCAACAAAACATTAATCTGCGACGGAGTTGAAAAGATCCTTGGAAACTTATTGTTATCTATAATTATTTTAAGGGGTATATTGAACTCTAAAGGCATTCTCAAGATTTCGTCATCCAATATCTTAGGATTTAGACTAAAGTTTACAACACCATTATTTATTTTCGAGCAATCGATATCAGTCAAAGAAAAATATGGATTGTCCTCAAGTTGAAGTTTAATCTTAAAACCTGATGGTAGTTTGTCGATATGATTCGACACAAAAGGTAAACTTGCAGAATATTTTTGTTCTCTTACATTAATAGGAATGGAGGTAGAAGATGGACGCAATTCAATGATATCAATATCAGTTCCTTCAACAAATTCAATTCTGTTACAAGAATTAATAATAGCCTTAAGTTTTGGATCATTAGCAGCTTCGGTAAGCATTACATAAAAAGCAAATGCATCTCTTTGCCTGGCTTGACTGCACCAATTTTCAATGTGAGAGTACAAACAATCTTTAGTATTCTTTTTACTATTCTGCTCACCATCAGTCAGTAAGAATATATAATTCCTTCTTTCCGAATTAAGAAGTTCAAGTGCTTTTTCCCAAGCCGCACAAATATTTGTGCGTGTTATATCTAAATTTTTCTTTTTAATACTACGAATCTTATCTATTAGTATTTTTTTCCCTGATGCTGTAGCATCTTGTTTCCAAACATCTAGGACTTCATCTTGAAATGGTAATATGATAATTTCTGTTCTTTCATCATCGATAGTTTGAATTGCTTCAATTAAACCTGCTCTGACCTCTTCAAAAATCTCAGGACAACCTCCAAAACCAAACATTGAAAGCGTACAATCTAAGAGATAAACCCTACGTTCATCTTTAAAATTCTGAGATTTAACCTGTGTAATGTTAATAAAGAACAACAGAATAAAAACAAAATATACTCTTAGCATAATTATTAATTTTTGTTTGATAATTACCTTTATATCTATGATTAGCGATTAAAAGAGAACAATATTTTTATAAAAAAAATTATCTATTTCTATTTAAAAAGCAATTATAATAACAATTAATTTAAACTTTACAAAACACTACAAACGATCACAAAACCTATATAAAATAGAGCTTTTGATAAAATCAAAAACACATAACACATCATCGATATGTATTCTAACATAAATATAACTTGTACAATTTGGAATGATAGAACAATGCAAAAAGGTTAAAAATTACATTGATAGGAAATAGGATCTATATTCGACATAAACTATACGGAAACTTATGCTAATTGTTACAATCGCATGAAAATATGTTAATATTTATAAAAATACTTATTAATTATGATTTTTTTGGGTGTCAAATGTGTCAAGTTTATGGTATTGCCATAATTACCATATTAGCCACTCGTTATGGCAATATCATTGAAACAATTAATTATCATTTTCTAGAACATATCATATACTCAAAAAAAAACCCAACCAACAATAAAGCTGGTTAGGGCATCTCAAGTTCAATGGATTTTCACAAAACTTTAAAAAAATCTTATTTCAATTGTAAGCACTATTTAAACGAATGCCTGCATTTAGCATCAAGACATTGACAATAAGAATAGGATCTTATTTAGTAGTTTCTGAAATCAAGTCAAAAAATAATTTACCTAACTCATTTTGCTTTGGTTTTTCAATAATTTTACCATTAAACGATCCCAGAGCCTTTATATATTTTGTTGAACGTCTCTCAATGGTTATTAAACCCAGGTTTTCCAAAGCAATTTGTGAATATTCAGATATAGGCTCGTCAGTATAAAAAGAAATCAGATTCTGAATATCTCCTTCAAATATTTGATTTAAAATATGAGCAAATCGTTTAAATGTTTCTTTATCTATATTTTCAAGAAGTAAGTGTCGAAATAAACGGGCATATATTGTTGACTTTCTCACATTAGAAAATTGCTCCAACATTACAATCAACTCCTCTCCTAGCGATTGGTTTTCTCCTTCTTTTGAGTCAAGTTTTTTTAAAAGTGTTTCCCTTTTTTGAGGTTTAATATCTTTTAATTCGAACAAAAAAGCATACATCTGTTTTTGGAATAAACTAGCTCTAACCGTTGAAACAACCGAATAAACTTTGTAAATATCACTAAAAACGGGAATCGCTTTAATAATTTCATCACTACATGCGGCATCTAAAACAACTTCAGAATTATCTACAATTAAGCCAGTTAATTCAGATTTCTTTAAGGTTTGAGTAAGAGATTTACTAATTTCCATATTTGAAAATTAAAAGTTTTATAATTGATAAAAAAGAACAATTAATTTAACAGTTTTCACCTTCTAATACCCCCAATCGTTATGCACCACTGGCAAGCTGTTAAGCTCATCGCGATGTAAGCGCCATTTGGGCATAAAGGTGTTCATGTGAACTATGAATTTGTCGGTGTGATTGCGTTCTAAGAGATGGACTAATTCGTGTACTACAATGTACTCCAAACAGACTAATGGTTTCTTTGCTAGCTCTAGGTTGATCCAAATTCTTTTGGCTTCGATATTGCAAGCGCCCCATTTGGTTTTCATTTGCTTAACTCCCCATTCATCAGCTTTTACACCAATAATATCTTCCCATTTTTCGAGAAGTTCTGGTAATTGTTCTTTTAAGCACTTTCGGTACCACTCTTTCATTATTTTAGAGCGTTGATCTCTTGTTGAGCCAGGCCTTATATAAAGATTGATTGTTTTAGTTCCCTTAATTTCAATCTTTGCCTTGCCTAATTGCTCAACAACATTTAGAAGATATCGTCTACCTTGAAAATGATGACTTTCTCCTGAAACGTAATCTCTGGGTGTTTCTCTGGCCTGCTCCTGAAAGTTCTTAACATGCTTTTTTATCCAGCCTAATTTAGATATCGCAAAAAGTCGCATCACTTCACTATCTGTATTTAATGGTGCAGCTAATCTAATCCGTCCATGTGGAGGATAGACAGCAAGATGCATGTTTTTGATCTCCTTGCGGACAATCTCGATTTCTACGTTTGCTATTTTTAGTATATCTGGTTTAGTATTCACTTTGTGCTTTGATTATTTGCATTAACTCACTCGTCTTCTCGTCACTCTTCATCAATCCATTAACTGCAATTCTCAGCTTCTTCTCTTTCAAACCGCCATCACGCCATCCATCCAGCTTATTTGCCTGAATTACATTATCTAATGCAAGGGCTAATATTTCGTTACTCTCCAAATTATCAAACAAAGCTCTTTTGGCTGCAGAATCCAATGAAGTCGGATAATTATTAGAATTGGAAGGATTAGAAACCTTCTCAGCCAAATCTTTCATCTTCTTCAAATACTCCTGATAAGCTATTGTTTCCTCTTTTCGTTGACGAATTAAATCATCTAAAAGAAGTGACATTTTCTCGTAGTATTTTGGATTCGCCTCAGCCTCCTCAATGATCACTTTCCGAACATTATTCTCTATGGTTTCCGCAACAGCCTGTCGAGGAGGTGCATGAACATATTCCACAGATGAATCATCCACATTTACAATTAGATCAACCAAAGATTGGTCCTCAAAATCAGATATTTTTTTACTGC
This sequence comes from Labilibaculum sp. DW002, assembly GCF_029029525.1. NCBI lineage: Bacteria > Pseudomonadati > Bacteroidota > Bacteroidia > Marinilabiliales > Marinifilaceae > Paralabilibaculum > Paralabilibaculum antarcticum. The sequence continues at coordinate 2,693,750 of NZ_JAKJSC010000001.1, forward strand.
TCTTAGCATCAATATACATATCCATTAGCTGACGCATTCCAGGTTCGAAACGCTTAAAATCCAAAGCATCACCTGATGCTCGTTTTATAGTTTCTCTTAGATCTGTATAATATTGAACTTCCTTCTTTATTTTATCAGCCTCTTCCTCAGTATATCCTGCCTTTAACATTTCGTTAGCAATATTGGAATATGCTCTTATTAATGCAACGGTAGCCTTGTATAAAGCGATTCTCTTTTCCTCCGTATTTTGAAGATCCTCCTTAATTTCAGTATTCCCACAAAAATAAGAAATATAGTTTGGCTCATCTTTCGGATGCACTGGTTCGCATAGTGCTATTATGGCCTCTAAGGCAGTATCCAAGCGATCGCGACTTACTTCATATCGATCACTCAACAATCCCTTCACATCCTCTGCATCGTACTCATCAAACACCTCAGATGTATAATCAGTAATCGATTTTTGAAGACTCTTGAATAAATCTTTATAATCGATAATGTAACCATAATCTTTTCCCTCCTGATCCACTCTATTTACACGGCAAATTGCCTGAAACAAACCATGATCCTGCATGCTTTTATCGATGTACAGATAAGTTGCAGATGGAGCATCAAAACCAGTCAATAATTTATCAACCACAATGAGTAATTTCATTTTGGCTGGCTCTTTAATAAATTGAGTTTTTACGTCCTGCTCAAATACTTCAGCTGACTTACCATTTAGCATTTTGGTATACACCTCGTACTTTAGTAACTTATCGGTTGGAGTAGCCTCTCCTGTCTCCTCTCCCTTAATATCAGCATGATGGGGTTGATAAGATGTAATAATTGCACATTCTTTCAGTCCTGCCGATTGGAACAACTCATAGTATTTACAAGCCTGATAAATACTACCAGAAACCAACATGGCATTTCCTTCATTGGTAGATAGGCGTGGTTTTATCTTAAAGTCTTTGACAATGTCGAATACAATTTTCTCTAAACGAGATTTAGAACCCAGCACTTTTTGCATGGTTCCCCACCTCTTTTTTAATTCTATTTTTGCCGTATCGGTAAGACCTCTGGTTTCAGCTTCGAACCACTCATCAATACTTTGCTTGTCGGTTACGAATTGTTCCACATCACGAGCTTCATACAAAAGATCCAGTACTACACCATCTTCTACCGCTTCATCAAATTTATATGGATTACCAATGTAAGGACCAAATACCTCAATACTTTTCTGCTTGTCCTTTTTTAGTAAAGGTGTTCCTGTGAAACCAATAAACAAAGCATCTGGCAAGATCAATTTCATGGCATCATGAAGTTTTCCTGATTGTGTTCGGTGACACTCATCAACAAAAACAAAGATATCACCTTTGGCCTTAAAATCACCTTCAAGATTCTTCTTCAGATCCTCTATATAAGCATCGTAATCTCCTTCGTCTGATTGGCGACCAAACTTGTGAACCAAACTACAGAGCAACCACTTTTCATTCTTATTTAGCTTGCTGATTAAATCTTTACCAGATGTAGTTCTGTAGATATTTTCTTCAACTCCAATAAATAGTTTTTCAATCTGATCATCTAACTCCTCACGATCGGTAATAATCAGCACTCTGCTGTTGGGAACATTCTCACGAATCCATTTGGTGAGCCATACCATGGTTAAACTTTTACCACTCCCTTGAGTATGCCAAATGATTCCACCCTGACGTGTTCGTACATGTGTTTGAGCTGCCTGAATTCCGAAAAATTGATTAGGACGACAAAGTTTTTTCACTCCTTTGTCGTAAACCATAAAATCATGCACCAATTCTAACAATCGTTCTTTCTGAAATAGTAGAAACAGGTTCTTATCCAAAATATAATCGAACTCCCTACTGCAATCCTCTTTCCATTTTAGATAGTATTTTTCGGGGGTTTGGATGGTTCCATAACGCAAGCCCTGCGTATCGTTTCCGGCCAACACCAACTGCATGCTGGTAAAAAAGTGTGGTATGAACTCATCTTTCTGATTATCCAGATTCTGACGAATACCCCATTCTACACCTTTTCGGCTGTTTTTCAATTCAATTACAGCCAAAGCAATGCCATTCACATATATGACAAGATCGGGACGTTTTTCATGCTTTCCACTTACCGTTACCTCTTCGGCGATTGCAAATTTATTTTTATTGGGCTGCTTCCAATCAATCAACCAAACGGTTTCTTTAGAAGAGCTTATTTCTTCCTTTACATTTACACCATAACGAAGCAGTTTATAAACCTCTTTATTGGCTTCGTAAAGACCACCCGACAAGTTAGTGGCTGCCTTTATAATTTTATCAATGGCTTTCTTAGCCATATCTTCAGAATAAGCTTGTTCCTCTGTAAGGAAGTTGAAAAGCAGTTCCTCTTCAACAGGTTGGTTTCGTTGCTCTTTTTCCCAGTCACCTAAATAAGTATATTTTAATTCATCTTGAAAAAGCTGAATAATTCGGTTTTGGGTTTCACGTTCAGGTTTACCGATATTTTTCATTTCTAAAGGTTATTAAGTCGGCTACATAAGCTTTTGATAAGAGTAATCGTTTCTTCTTCTGTTTTTGATCTAGTAGTGTATCCAAAAGTAGTTTCTTCATCATCCCATTCAAAACCAGTCGATCTCACTATTGATTCTAATTCAGAAGGATATTCAGTCTTAAATAAATTCCCTTTCACCTTATAGAAACGAGTTAAAAACTCCTTATTTTCAGCATCATAATAAACATCCATAGCAAAGTGTTTTCTTTGATATGTCCAATCTTCCAGAACAACACAAGAAAGCTCATCTCCACTTTTCACTTCATAATACCAACACTCTTTGAATGGTTTCAAGATTTCCTTACCAAAGAAATTTTGCATAAAGATATTGTAGGAATACATTTCTACATGACGATGATTCTGTTGAGATTGCTTATAAAGTTTAATATCTGATGCCGATTCAAAGCGAATAAAGCCTTGCTCACAATAACGAATCAATTCTGGGTTTTTCACAAAGTATCCTCTCCATCCACCTAGAGGATTATTGCAAATTACAGATAATGTACCGTCAAAATCTCTTTCATTAAATGTAGGATCATCAAATACCTCTTTTACTAAATCACGTTTATACTTCCAATGGTTAGCCTCTTCCTGTTTTGTTCCAGATGGCGAAAGTCTCAATAGTCTTTTCCAGCTATAATCTCTGACATTTCTACTTGAAGTAAGTAGGTTACGTCTCCAAGCAGACGCCAGTATTAAGTAATCACCTTTAGTAAGCACTGCACGTTCCCAAACAAAATCCTTATTCAAACTAGTACCAATGGCGTTAAAAACAACATCTGCTTTGTTGCTGTAATTTCTGAATTTAGCAATAAAGCTATTATCTTCTTCAACACTCCAATTGCAATGCGCATGCTCTTCATAATAAGCCAAAACTCCGGAAAATTCTAATAAGAAAGCAATTTGACCTTTCAAATAGGAATGTTGCTCAATAGATTCTACTACATTCTTCCAATCTTCTGATTTTGTAATCAGATGAGCTTTTATTCTTTCTTCTTGAGTTTGTCTGCCTAAGAAAAATTCAGCTTTATTATTGGGCACTTTTAAATACTCCAAAATATCGTTGCTGTGGTCAAGTAGACTCTCGATGGCTTTTGTCGCTCTAGCAACTTCATCTGCACCATCAATTACTGTATTTTCAGTAAGATTGTGGATTACTCTCATCCATTGCTCAATTCCATCTCTATTATTCTTATTATGTATCAAGAATTTAAGATAAGCATGGAATTGCACTCTTTGGGGTAAGGTCAATTCCAGTTTTAACACCTTTTGAAAAACTTCTTGCTCGTCAAAATAGAATTTATCATTTATATAAGAATGAATATTACTATTCCCATTAGATAAAGCGTCTAATGAATCAATTAAATATGTTATCGCATTCTTAGTTAATACTCCAAGCTTTTCGTAGATATGATAAGTTAAGTTGTCTGTATAATTCTTTCTTTTTCTTGCTGCATACGTACCGATCAAGAACTCTAGATCCTGATCTTTCTCTTTTTTACTAACTGTAGCATATTCATTAGCAACAATAACACGTATTAGATTCATTAATTCATCATCATACGAATTATCATTCCCATTTGAATTTCTATAATTCCACAATAAATTAGCCCAAGAAGTGTCTATTTTATGAGAAAAATATTCCTGAGTACTTACACTCTTATCTTCGTCGCCAAACACGATTGATCGACCAGCCGACTCACTGTAAAACATTTCGCTAATATGCTGTTCGAATTTTGCTTTAAAATTTTCAAATGTCGTTAATGGCTTACCTCTAGCATTCATTTTAATATACAGGTCATCAGTAAGTTTAAACTCTTTAAGATTTAAGAATAAAAAGGTGATGATAGGGTTCTCCGTATCGATTAGACGATCAAAAAATTCAGGATTATTTTGAAATTTCACATGAATATCATCAAGCATTGTAAGCATTGACTGAATGGTAGGATCATTTTCCCAAGAAAGATAATACCAACCACAATCTTGTATTGTTTTTGATAAGCTTGGTTTGTTATCCACTTGAGAGATTAATAGTTCATCCATATCAATCTCGTTGGACATTAATTCATCGCAAAATTCTCTTGAACTAGTTCGTGTTTCATAGGTAAAGTTTGATCTATAAATTTCTTTACCTTCATGATTCTTCTTACTTGCAAGAGAATCTCTAAACAACTGTAAATTATCTGAAATGTTAGCTAAATACCAATGAAGCAAAAACAGAGTTGTAAGGCGCTGTTGCCCATCTAAAGGAATGAATCGAGTATCACCATTTTCGATAAGACTTCCATATACAAAGTCTAAATCTCTATTGGGTTTATTCTCCTCCAAATAACTATGTAATGCGTCTAGGAATCTTTCTCGTACTTCCGAGGAAGAATTACGTCCTTGTGCATAATCTCGCTGAATAATTGGTATTTCAATTTTATATTCCTTCTCAACGAATAATTTAAAAAAGCTAAGGCGTTCGCCTGAATTTATTAGGTTGTTATTATCGCTCATTTTTCTCAGTCTGAAGTGGTAAGTAATCTTTAAGGGTTCGTTTGATAGTTTCCAGATAGTCATTCGCATCGTTTTTACTCCAATGCATAACATTACCCAATTTTTTGGTGTATGATTTTAAGAAGACATTCTTTGTTGCTATTGGCACAAAAACACCGTTCATATCATTTTCCAAAATAGTCTTTCTTTTGATTGGAAACATCGCATTTTTGTAACTGCGATTTGTTGCTGAATCCAGAAGTGCCAAATTTGAAATACTATCAATATTTTCAGGTGCTTCTGCTTCGTTAAAATGCTTTATCAAGCTATTATACAATTGCGTAAACTGAGATTCATCCATACTCTCAGAATCTAACAAAGATGCAAGATCCTTAGAGAAGAATTTTTCAACTTCATCTAGTTTTGATATTGCTTTTTCCTGTAATTCTTTTTCAGTAAAACCATTGCCATTAAGAATGGCATCTGAATATCCCCTCTCTCCAGTGAAATATTCTAAAATGTCGATCGCCCAATCTTTTCTAGCACTTCCAACAATTTGCTTGTCGGTTTGCGAACGAACATGTTCAATGTCCCAATCTTCTTCTTTATATCGGAAAAATGGAAATCGAGCATCAGTTTTTTCTGAAGAAAGAATAGTTTGAATATTAAACAGTAAGAGTACCTTCTTTACTCTTTTATCTTTATATCCTAATTCTTCAATTTGGCAACTTACCTCTCCTTTGATTTTATCTTTTAGATAAGCCTTAAAAGATAATTTTGTTCTATTACTCGACTCTAGCTTTAATTTATTAATATCGTATCCGCAATCGATAAGAAATCCAACTAAATGATAAAGCTCCTTATCGTTATACCATTCTTCAAAACTTAGAAAATACTTCTTAATTTTTGACCACAAAGTATCAATATCAGCTAGAGCATCTTTATCTTTCTTACTGATTATAAAATCTTTATTGAACTCATAAAAAGTAAAATACCTTTCATTATCCTTGGTCTTATTTTTCATCAAATCGAAAATGTATTCAATTCGATTATCGTATTTCAATGGATTATCCGGATTATAGATAAAATACCAAAAAGCATCATTCTGAAGCACCTTCTCAATTGCATCCCATTCTGTAGCTATTTGCAATTGCTTGAGACTCGCCTTATCTTCTTGAAAATTTCCATTTTGAAGAAATAATGCTTTTACTAATTCCGCATTTGTTAATGGTATCTTACCAATATTTAAACGGGTAAAAATATCGATGGCAAACTTATTAGATACATTCTCTTCACTTACATCGTACCAAATAACCTTAACATTCTTTCCTGATTCATCGTCATTTAATAAGGTATTAAGAAAATTGATTTTTGTATTTCCATCCTTGCCATCGAACCACTTAGCTACTGTTTCATAAGCATTGCAAATGTGAAAGTAATCAATATTGTCTTCGCTTCGGGTTAAGTCGATATTTTTAAGAAAGAGCTCGCTGTCTGATCTTGTTTCATAACGAATACTAAAATTTCCTTTCCCAAGAAATTCAAGTCCTCCTTTGAGATACTCAAGTATGATATAAATTGTAGTTAGTCTTTGCTGTCCATCCAACACTTCCCATTCATTATCCATTTTTGATACAACTACCGGCTGCAAGCAGTAGAAAGCGTCCTTTGTTTCTGTTTCGCTATTTAGCCTGAAACTCCAAATGTCATCTAATAAATTTTTCACCTGCCTCTCTTTCCAACGATAACCTCGCTGGTATGATGGAATAAAAAACTTCTCATCCAGAAGTTTTGTAATCGGTTTCAAAATTAAATTAGAATCCATTTCGCTCATAATTATTTCGTTTTATCAGTTAATAGCCTGAGAAATTTGATTTATACTTGTTTCGTGTTTTTTTTGATTTTCACATCACAGATTGCTTACTTAAAAAAATCGTCTCCTTTTTTTAAGTAATAAGCCTTGTGTCCATTATTTTTTATTTCATCCTCCCACGCTTCTTTAATCACTTTGACCTTATACCATTGCTTCATCCCAGTATGCCAACATTCCCAAACGCTATCATCTAATCGCCCCTTTTTGTACCAAAAATATTCTTCAGAACACAAATTAAAAAAGTCAATTAGATCATTGTATAAAGCTTCATCCTTTTTTAATTCAGACAAAGTTTTACACTCTTTTTCTATTCGGTAAAGGCTGTTATTTAATGTATTGTATCGCTTGTTGAAATCAGTAAAAAGTTGATGGAACATCTGATCTTCACCAACCTTCTGAGATAACTTAGAATATTTCTGAGTAATGAAATAAACCATGGCACCTAAGACAAGGGTTCCAACTAAATTAAAAGTGCTTATTATATTACTGATATTTTCCCAACTCATATCAACCTAGTTTTCCCAGTTAACAACTCCTGCATCATACCCTGCTTTATTTGCTGGCATTTGGCTTTTTTATTCTCCAAAGCTTCTATTTCTTTATCCATATCGGATAAAGTATCTGCAATTGCTTCTTGTTCTTCCATACTATGAGGTATAGGTATATTAATTTTGGCAATATTCTTATGACCAACATGTGGCTGACCCGAGGAATTAAAAATCTCCTTTATTTGTCTAATAGCAAATGAACTCCTTAAATTTAAAAAAAGATAATCTCTATTTAACTTTTCGCTGTCAAAATCAATTTTAAAGGCATTATTACTTAAAACACCTTCTGCTCCAGAATAGACATCTCCAGCAGTATTCCCTGTATTGACCATCATTATATCTGTACTACTCATAATTTTATTTGGATAAATATCCTTAACATACCACTTAAAATCATCGGTAAAGAAATCTCTTATATACAAATATCTAATATATCCCTTTCTTGTAGATCTTAATTGCTCAGATTGTGCTATTTGTACTCCTTGAGTAAATTCACAAAGTGTACCTAATTTCAGTTCTTCCCACTCCCCACTAAACCCAGGCAACCTCTTTTTACCAGTAAGCAATTGCTGCATGGCGCCTTGTTTAATGGCTTTCTTTTTGGCTATGAGTTTTTCCAAATTGCTGATTAAAGAATCAACATCGCTTAAGGCGGTGGCTATGGCTTTTTGTTCGGCTAGGGTTGGGGGAAGAGGAACTTTCCAATTCAACATATCTCCAACATTTAAATGCTTCATTGTTGTACCAATTTCCAATTCTTTTAATCGATTTCTACCAATAAAAGAATTAAAATATTGCGCGTAAAACCAAGGGGAAGCCTTTTTTTGTTTAAATCTTGAAATTATCAAAGCATGGCAATTACTACCTTCAAGTTCTTTAGGTACAATTGTAGTTAGCCCAACATCACCTGTTTGAACTGTTAGTAAATCGCCTTCTCTTAAACATGATTTTTGATGACTTTTATGAAAAGCATAATCAATTTTTTTGATCCCGGTAAAATTGAATGAGTTCTCTTCAACATTAAATCCTTGGATATATGTAACGCCATTATGAGCATTAGTATAGTGAGTTGTTGCAGTACCAACAAATCCATTTGTCATTAAATTTGTGATTTCTCCCAATGTAATTTCGTCCCAATCCTCAGGTATCATCCCCACTTCTGTTTGCTGATATCCTTCTCTATCTACCATGCTAATCCAATTTTTTGAAGATGAGCATTCACTTTAACTTCCAATTCTTTGGTTGAATTATCTAACTCGCCCAAGGTGTTTTCGTAACGTTCGGCTAGTTCTTTTATTCGGCTGGTTAAGCGTTGCGAAATGGCATCAATTTCAGATTGAATATCGGTTTTTAAGGCTGTCAACCATTTGTTGCCTATCACCAAATCTCTTACTTCAGCTTCGGATAATTTAGGGTATTTGTTGTAGCACAGTTTATCCAATTCAGCTACTTTCTCTTTTAACTGTTTGCCTATGGCGGTTTGTTGAGTAAATAACTTTTGTACTTTTTGCATGAGTTGGTATGCCTCTTTTTCGCTGGCATCGCCCTTAATGGCAGTCATGCGTTTGCTTAGCGTGGCTTTGGTAATTTTTCCATTGTCGTTGGCAGCCTCTTCCAGCAATCCTTCCTCTACGGCATGTTCCTCTTCGTATTGGCTGAGTTCGCTTTGCAAGCTTTCCAAATTGGCTTCCAATTTCTGAATCCCTGTGTTGTTATCAGCAAAGTAAGCATCCACTATATAGGCTTTTGGCAGTAGATCGCAGATCCATCCTTTGTCCAACTCTTTGCCGTTCTTTTTCTTTTCAATAACCCGTCGGGTTTTAGCTACCCAACCATCTTCTACTAACAGATAAGCATCATCTTTCATGATCTCGCTCCAGTAATCACGCAGATATTGGTAGATATCGTAAGCATCAATTAAGGCAGTCCCCTTGTACTCTTCCAGTAGCAATTGGGAAATCTCTGTAATTAATTTCTTGGGTGCTGTATCCGCATTAATTCCTGTCAGAATTGGATAAACCTTCTTTTGCCAATTGGTAAAAGTATTCTCTAACTGAGTTCCGTAATTTGTAAACTCAGCATGGCTGAAAATGGCTTCTTTAATCTCTGTCTTATCAATACATAGTTGAAAATAGTCTTCCCGCAAGTCTTTAAAAATGCTGGCCTTTAAATTAGGGTACACATCCCAAAAGGCCTGTAAGCTTTCTACATCCCGGTTTGGAATTCCACCATTTAAATGAGCATTTAAATCCTGAATATCTTCCTCTTTCTGGGTATCGATGTATCGTGGAATATTCAGATTGTACTCATTTTTTACAATTTCGTCGAATTTCACAAATCGAGCGTATTTTTTGGTCTCCTTCTGCTGATTAAAAACCTCTACAATTCGGTATAAATCCTGTTCCCGTAAGCGGTTTTTGTTGCCATCCTTTATAAAGCCTTTGCTGGCATCCACCATAAAAATTCCTTTGCGATCTTTGGTGTTCTCCTTATCGAGCACGATGATACAAGCAGGAATTCCCGTTCCGTAAAACAAGTTGGCCGGCAAACCAATAATTCCTTTAATCAATTTTCTATCGATTAAGTTTTCACGAATTTCCGCTTCGGCATTTCCCCGAAACAAAACGCCATGAGGAAGAATTACTGCCCCTTTTCCTGTGCTTTTCATAGATGCCAGAATGTGCAGCAGAAAGGCATAATCACCATTTTTATCGGGTGGTACACCATAAGCTCTAAAGCGATTGAATTCATCATCCATAGGTGAAATGCCATTGCTCCAGTTCTTAATGGAGAATGGAGGATTGGCTACTACAAAATCGAAACGTTTTAGTGTGCCATCGGCCTCTTTAAACTGAGGATCAGCAATGGTGTTTTTTCCCGCAATGGTCGCCTCAGGATATCCATGCAACCACATGTTCATAATCGCCAAACTTTTAGTGGCTATGTCTTTTTCCTGTCCGTAAATGGTCAAACCCTTTTCAGTCTCGTCAGCTACTTTCAATAGTAAGGAACCCGATCCACAGGTTGGATCATATACGGTATAAGAAGGCTTATCTGCTTTGTCAACATCGATAATTTTCGCCAAAATTCGCGACACCTCTGCAGGCGTATAAAATTGACCTTTGCTCTTTCCCGATTCACTGGCAAAGTGACGCATTAAAAATTCGTAGGCATCCCCTAAAATATCATCATCCTCTGCTCGATTATTTTTAAAGTCTAAAGCCGGATTCTCAAAAATAGCTATCAGATTACCCAACAGTTCTACTTTCTCGTTACCGCTTCCCAATTTGTCATCGTCGTTAAAATCGACCAAGTCCATAGAACCTTCCAGTCCGTTGGCAGCAAATAAAGGCTTTAGTATTTTCTTATTAATTTGGTCGCCGATATCAGGCTGTCCTTTCAAGGCAATCATGTCCTCGAAAGTAGCACCTGCCGGCACTTCAATTAAACTATCTGATTTGTTGGCATATTTATCGGATACATACTTCACAAAAAGCATGGTCAATACGTAATCTTTGTATTGGCTGGCATCCATTCCCCCTCTTAACTCATCGCAACTAGCCCAAAGTGAGCTGTATAATTCTGATTTCTTGATTGCCATCTATAGTATATTATTGTTTATTTGAATTTTGACTTTGCAAGTTAATATTATTGTCTTAAAAACAGGGATGTCAAAGCTGTCAAATTTATGGTAGAGCCATAATTGCCAGTATTACCATAATGTATGGTGGAGGCATAAGTGCAATAACACCAACAATTCCAATCAACAAAAAAGAGCCAAGCATTGCACTTGACTCTTCAATCTTTGCTGTTCCTTTACAACTATCTTATTGGAAAATTCATAAAATCTCGTGTTTTATAAGTATTAAGGTTATTCTCTAGGTACTATTTAATATTAGTTGCTTGATTCACTTTGTTATACTCACTACAAAGTTTCATCAAGTTACTTAGCTTCTTTTTCATATCAATATCAAGAACAATATCATCTTTCGAAAAAGAAAATTTTGGCTTTGGTATAGCTAAAGAAAACAACTCATTGTATTTCGTGCAGAAAGCTTCATTGATTTTATTTAAAACACTCGACACTTCAATTAAGCGATTTATACTTGCCGTTAGCTTAGGGATAGAACTAGTTGCATTCTTAATAAATCTCCTTAATTCTAACACATTCTGTTGTACTTCTTTTCGTTTTTCTGTGGTCTTACTATACGCATCTATAGCTTCATTTATCAATGAAGTTCCAATTTCAACACCAGCACTTATTGCTTCACTTTTTACATCTAGTTTCGTTATTGTTTCTTTTGTACTCAGTCTGGATAATGAACTATCAATAGAAACAAATGCTTGATTAGAAATAGCCTCAAAATTTTGAGATAAATCAGTATTCAACTCTTTCTTTTTCTGATGCTGAGAATCAATAGAAATATCCAGGATGAAATCTTTAAGTAATTCTTGATCTTTACTATTCATGTTAGATTTAATTCTAGCTATAAGATTTTTAGCCATACTTAAATTTCTTAAAGCTTCTTTCCTCTCTGTTTCTAATATTTCGGCCAACTCATTATTATACTTAAAAGCATCTTCATACACATGGTTTAATCGATCAGAATAATTAGCAACCTCTATATATTCTTCAATTTCTTTCTCAAGCTTCCCATGCTGACCAAGCGTAAGTATATTATTAATTAAGCTCATTCTGTTCTAGCTTTAAAGATTCAAATTCAGGTGTTAATTTCGCAACACTATGTTTAATATTTTTTATTTTTTCAGCTCTTTTAATTACATCCTCATTATTAATTCCTTTCTGAACCTTATAATTACTAAGCTTAACTTGATAAGGGATTGTAAGAACATCATATAAAAGCATTACAACTAACAATATGAGCATACATATGTTAATTAAAGTTGGCTCTATGCTATAAAAAAACAGTCTTATATCAGGTAGATAGGAAACAATCTCATAATTGTTGTAGAGTAATAATGCAAAGAGCACTAAAGAGAATAAAATATAGCGATATGATCTTAACGCAACCAAATACCCCCCAAAAAGAAAACTCCATGCAAAATAAGAATATACCTTTTTTGTCTGAAGATTATCAAAGGTATATTCGTTCTTAACAATGATAAATAAACCTACAATAATGTAGACAAATAGGTAAAACAAGAAATATTTATATTTATAAAAAAAACCTTTATTCTTCCACACAATAGTTGCTGCAGCCTGTGAATCATCATAAGATTTTTGAGTGTCCCCTATCATCGAATACACTTCAGCTCTCTTTTTCAAAACATCATAATCCTTAGGATTACAAGACAGATGATCAGAAAAATTAACTATAGCATTTTTGTAGTCACCCAACGCCGAATAACAAATTCCTTTGTAGACAAATACCTTATTATTCAACTTATCCGAAACAGGAATTTTAGAAAAATCTTCAAGTGCTTTTGCGTATTGTTCTGTATTTATATACAAACATCCTTTTTTGAAATAGACACTAGAATTTCCATCATCTCCTGAAAGTTGCACAAATTCTTCCAAGTCGGAAATACTCCTTTCATCATTACCAATTAGACTATAAACATTTCCTCTTTTCAAATACAATCTAGCATCAGAAGGTTCAACATCAAGGGCATTTGTATAATTTTTTATTGCATCCTCATATTCCTTATTCTCTAGGAAATAATCTCCTCTTAAAGTATACGCTTCAGCATCTCTTTTATGAAATTTTAAGTAATTATTAATATCCTCAATAAAATCCTCCTCTTCTTCTGCTGCAATATTTACAATTGCCCTATTTTTATAGGCTGAAGATGCTTCCCCAACAAGTTCAATTGCATCGGTATAATCATCAATAGAATTATCAAAATCTCCTAATTCAAAATAACATTGAGCTCTTAACCTGAAAGATTTCTCTATTGTATCAGTAATTTCATTAGCTATAGTTAATTTCTCAATAGCAGCTTCAAAATTATTATTGCCATAAAAACCAAAAGCTTCAATGTATAGTTTATTGTATTCAATTATTTTTTCTTCTGAGGTCCTCTTGTCACCGCACGAGGAAATTAGCAACATAATTGTCACTAATAATACTATGTTTTTCATCTGTTAAAAATCTAATTCTAAAGTTTCATCTTCATTGTCAAGCACTTCGCAAAATTTATCGAAATTTTCTAAAGGATTATTTGATACAAAATCACTTACACTGCGTAAACCTTGAAGTAACAATTCGTCATTCCCATCTTTTAACCCTTTATCAATCACCTCAAAATGCTTGTTTATTACTGCTCTACGTTCAGAAAAAATATTATCAAGAGTATATTGGGTTTGCTGAAATTTCAAGGCCATATTCATAATATCTCCCTTGATTTTCAAATTCTCATTATCTAAACGTTTAGATTCGTTCCAGGTATTCGCTAATTGATTGATGTCATTTATCGCACCTTTTCCATCATTAAAACAATCTTTTGCAAATTCAACATCTTCTTTTGTTATTGTAGCTAATTTATCTTTTAATTTCCCCATTATCTTCTTATTAATTTAAATATTTATAACCATATAAAACACTAGTACAATTTTACAATTTATTATCCTTATAGTTAACTGTCAAACCTGTCAAGTTTATGCCAAATCCATAAACACCATTAGGTATGGCTAAAACATAAACGCAATAAATATCATCAACAAAAAAAGCCAAACCCTAAAGCTTGACTCTTTATTTTCCATTATTATTTAAATTTATCTAATAGGATAATTCATAAAATCTCGTGTTTTGTACTCATTTAGATTATGCTCCAACGAATACTTTGTGCTCTCATCAATCAACGAAAAATCAAATTCAGTTGAAAAAATGCAAATTGTATCCATCAGGAATTCCTTGCACCATTCCATCAATTCCTTTTTGTCCTCCTGGCAAACAAGTCTAGCCAATTCTCTACCAATTTTACGATTGTATTGCTCCATCGTATCAGAATCCTCTTCCTCGACATACTTTAGTAATTTATTGTAATATTTTTCATCATCGATTAAACAAAAACAAAGAGCTGTTTTATCCGAATCTTTCATATCATCTAAATAACTGTTGGTAAGCTGTGTCAACTCTTCGAAAAAATGATTTTGAGATTGACCGTCTTGGAAGCTTAATCTTTGAAACTCTTCTCTTACTGTATAATATTTTTCGCCTTCTTCATCTTCCTTTTCTTCAAGATTTACAGCTTTTCTAAGCAAATCAACAACAAGAAAATTTCCATAATCAACTAAAGCTCTATAAACATCTTTGGTGATATACATTTCATTTGATAAATCAATCATTTATTTACTTTATAGTTTATAACATTCAATAATTTGCCTCTTACTCATCCAATTCTTTATTCAATTTGCTTATTTCTTCTTCATCGAAGCCACAATAAGTCATTTCCCAGAGACAGTGAGCGATAAGATCAACTTCGGAAAAACTCAATAAACTTTCAGAATTTATTGACATTCCTGCCCATTCATTCCAAGGTGTAAACATCAAACTATAAGTCGTTGGAGAGTCTCCAGAACATTTATCAGATAAATCTAAGGCATTAACATGGACATATTTTTCACCATTATCCTCAATATTTTGAACTAATATTTCGAACTTACTTGCCTGAAAACCTATGACTTTTAACTTCTCAAAAACAAGCTTATATCCTTCTATATTCCGATCAGTATCTGAATACAAATTGTACAATACTGTTCGTATTTCATCCCACTTATATTTTAAAATCAGATCTTTTAATTTCATTTCTAACGTTTTATGCATTTCACTATGTCACTTAAGTGATTTGTCACTTTCTCAACTTGTCAACAAAGTGATTTCTCCCTTTATCACTTTCTCAACTTGTCACTAAAGAGATATATTTCTTTATATCTTTCTCACTTTATAACTTTATAACTAAAGTGAGAAAGAAAGTTATTTCTTTATAACTAAATCAATTTATTTCTAAAGTGAGAAATCAATATCTAAATAACTTTATAAAGAAATATCTTAATAAATAAATCACTTTATAACGGAATCTAGCTCATGACATTTAATTCAATCTCACTTGCTGGGCATACAAATAATATCGCTCTGCTGCTCTTATCACCATCTATAATTCTACGAGCAATTACTTTAAAGCAATTTGTTCCATAATCTCGTTTTAAAGCTGAAGCTAAATTGGCCTTGCTAAATGATATAAAATCACCAACTCCAATAGTCTGTTCAACATTCACATCCCAATTGTAATGGCAATATTTTTTATCAGCACTATTTCGATCACTTTTCACTCGCACCTCATAATTATACTTCTGGTAGAAAATCAATTCATTCTTACCATTAACCAGTCCTTTCTTATAAAAAACCATTGAGCAGATCAGAATACAAATCAGGCTAAATATTGCAAATATTATTAATTCCATAGATCAATTCAATTAACAGATTATACCTTTTCCCCATTATATAAATTCGTTACTATAATCTTTAGGAATTTGAACCTTACGAGCGTACCGAGTTATATATTTTTAAACGAATGTGCAGGAAATATCAAGGGTTGTGCAAGGGGTTTTCCGTAGCTAAAACATGGCTTGCTCCTAACCAAATGTTGTTAGCAAGTCATACTAATAAAAAATAATTAAAGCGAGAAGTATTTTAATACAGAATCCCAATCCGGAAACTCATCAGATCCGAAATTTATAAGTTTCCCTTCAAAGTTTTCTTGACCTTTTCCTTCTGTATAATCATCAATTAAGTAATCTCCCTTTAGTAAAGCCTTATTAGGTGAAAGAATTAGTTTTTTCACTGCTTCAAAACCTAAGTGATTCTCCACCCAAATTCTCTTCTCCATATACGAAAGAGGATTATGCTCACTTGGGGCGCTCAAAATATAAACTTCAGTATCTTTCAGTTCTGATAATTTACGAAAGGCTTCAACGGCTCCTTTTAAGGGCTCCAGGTTTCGAAAAAAATCAATCTGTGCTTGTGGATATTTCATCTCTGGATAACGCTTAACATGCGCCTTATAAGATCCCATAAAGTCGCAAAGCACATCATCCATATCTACAAATACAATCTGATTCCTTTTCATAGCAAATAGTCAAAATTTATATATCTCTAAAAATAATTGAAATATTTTATCTTTCATAATACTTTTAGCGGTATTGATAAACTAATAATTGTAATATCTTTTTAAGAGAGTCTCCGCTTTCTTTTCTTTTTCTTCATAATATTTTCAAACTCATCATCTTCGTCATCAACTTCTCCTGTTGAGTTTGAACCTAATATTACATTTTTAATAGGTACAAAAGAATCATATGAAACATTTACTGATTCATATTCAAGATATTGACTACTAGATTGATTTAAATCAATACTATCTATTAAATCAAATTCGAAATTTTGTAACAGATACTGAACTCCATTGTTCATTAAGAAATTAACTTTTTTAATATCGTTTCTGTCTAAGGCATCATTAAGCATTATTCTTTGATCAACATTATCATATTTGGAAAGTGAGTTTTGAAAGGATATCTCATCCGTTATATTTTTTTTATTTACAGAATTTACGATTTCTTTTGGAATTATATATCCATCTATCTCGCTCTTATCAAGCTGATTAAAATATGCCAACAACTGTCCCTTATTATCAACTTCAAATTCAATTCCTCTCAAGCTTAATGCCCTCAACAGTTGATGTGAAGAGTAGTTCTTTTTCTTGAAGAGCAATATTTTTCCCTCGATATACCTCTGATTTTGAAACGTATTAAACTTATAAAGTCCTTTTTTATTTAATTTAGTGTGCACATCCTCGTATTTCAAACTTACATCTTCATTCAAAGTTCTTTTTAATACGTTCCACGACAGGTTTTTACTTATATCAGATGCTTTAAATTCTAGCCCAGATTCAATATCAATAAAGCTTAAACCATAAATACCCGAACTGTTCCTGTGATAGTTTAGATTAATGCCTTTTTGTTGGCACTGTTTATCAAAATCAGCATAACCTAATTTGATGAAACTTTTAATTATTTCATTTAATTGTGGTCTTAATTTCCGAGCAATATCTTTTCTGAATTCGAGATTGGCTTTAAACTTTTCATCCAAATATTTCAAAGTTGGTTTTAATCTAAGTTTTGAAGCTGCAATACCATACTTGTCACGCTTATTGTTTTCATTTAAACCAAAGTATTTCAATCCTCGAATAGGGTTTCCATTCTTAGAGTAGCCTTTAGATTGAACCAATGACATATTACATTTTTCTAATTCAGATTTAAATTCTCTTATAGTTGTTGGTTTTTTTTCTTCCAAAATCTCATGAATGGTAGTTGAGAATCTATCTCTTAAATGCATGTTTTCATTTGGAATATCCTCTAATTTAAGATCTGTTTTTAATTCGTCACCTTTAGGTTTTATCCTATTTGTTTGGTTTAGACCATACATTTTTTCAATTTCGGTACATGTTCGCTGAGATTTTGTTCGTTCCCATGAATCTGAAATACTTTTGCCATTTTCCTGAATTTTGCAAGATATGATATGGATATGTGAATGCTCTCTGTCGTTATGCTTATACACCACATAAGGTTGATCCCCATATCCCATTCCTTTCATGTATTCATCCGCTATATCACTAAACAACTCATCATTTACAGTTTCTCCTGGAGGAAGATTTAAGGAAACATGAAATGTTGTATTTTGTTTTTTTGTATTCCTCGAATCTAACATGTTGAATTGACTAAGAACTGACACACTTTTAGACGTTATAAGATTTACTTTGGAAATAAGGCAAGCATCTCCCGATTTGATCTTATTTTCATTATAAGCAAGTAAACCTTCAAATCCTTTACCTGAAGTAATATTTGCGATCATTTTACTAAAGTCTCGGTTATTGATTCTATTTCTTTTTCCAATTTCGAAATGATTTTAGCAGTCTCAATAAACATTTTTTGGTCTGGGTATTGATGTATTTGCTTTATATGCTGGTTAAGATTTGTTCCGATACGTCCGAGCGATAATATCATTTCTTCTTTAGTTCTGTCTCGATAAGAAATAGAGTAATGCCCATTTAACAACACCTCTCTAACTGTTGATGATAAGTCATCATTTAACGGATAAAAATTATTTTTAATTTCAGCTTTTTCCTTCGCAGATAGATAAATTTTTATATACTCTATTCTTTTATCTTCTTTTGATTTCTTTGGCCTAGCCATATCAACTTTTTTATTTATTCAATAATGTTTCGATCGCAGAGAGAACATTCTCCTTTATCATTTCTATCCTAGTTCAGGATATAAATCAAGTTTCTGACTCAATCAGAAAGAGGTTTTGAAGGCACACAAAACACACCTTGCTTCCAACCGTCAATCCACAATTCCTAGCAAGAACAAAATAGGAGACGTATTCTGCTTTAAAAATTCTATTTACCATTGATATCACCATAAATTTCCTTGGCTTCATTCAAGTTCTTATATCGAGATATGTATTTTTTTAAGGCTTCATTTATAATTTTACCAATTGATTTCCTCTCGTAAAAAGCAATAGCCTTTATCTGATTTAATAATTCTATGTTGAGGTAATAAGTCGCCTTCATAGATCCTAAATCAGATAACTTTTTCTCTTTACTAGTTTCTTTTTCTTCAGAAATGCTCGATTGCAATAAGCCATCAATTCCTGTTTTAAAATTCTTTTTTGCCATCCTTTATGGTTTTAATGGTGATTATGGTTGATATGGTATTAATCAGAAAAAATCTAATATTGTTTACTTAGAAATTCCTCACAGAGGCTTAAATAATCTTCAGCACCATTACTCTTCGGTGCATATCTGAAAATATCAATTCCTGCTGATGGAGCTTCTGCAAGTGCTATGTTTTCACGAATAAAGGTTTTATATAGTTTCGACCCAAAATGCTCTTTAATAACCTCAGAAATATCTCTATGCATAACTTTACGTGGGCTGAACTGTGTGAGTAAAATCCCTTCCAATTCAAGTTTATTATTAAGCCTTGTTTTAATCTTATCAGTTAACTCCAATAATTTACTCAGCCCTTGGATACTTAAATGATGGGGTAAAATAGGAACTAAGAATGAATCAGATGCAGTTAGTGCATTCAATGAGGTCAAACCCAATGATGGAGAGCAGTCAATCAAGATATAGTCGTAATCTGATCGAATTTCTAAAATTGCTTCTCGCAGTGAAAATTCTCTTCCTGGTTCATTTGATAGCTCTACTTCAAAAGCACTTAAATCAATTGACGAAGGAAGCAAATGAAAATTCTCATCAATTGAAATTGGCTTGAACTCACAATTTCCTTTTAATAAATTATAAACATTATCATCTTGCGATTTTACTCCCAGAGACTGACTTAGATTGCACTGAGGATCCAAATCGACACCTAAAACTTTATGTCCTGATCTACTAAGAGCAGCAGCTAATGAACATGTCGTAGTAGTTTTTCCGACTCCTCCTTTTTGGTTGATGATTGATATTATTTTTGTCATTTTTTTTCAGTTTATGTAGATTTTTAGTCTGCAATCAAGAAATATCCCTCACTACAAACTGGTTTAAAGATTGTTACCTGCACATAACACATTCGGCAAACGAGTCAGCAATCGCCTTTATCCTCTTACTTTTATGGAGCGATTGCAGACCCGTTTGCCGACAGGCTCAAAACACTATAACTAATTGATTTAATCGAAATTATAGTTAGATTCCCTTGGATCGCTGACCTTATCATCTAATACAAAAATAAAAGTTGCTCTTCCTCCTCCTTCTGGGTAATATTCATGTGTAACCCCAAGTTCACGTGCAACCATTTCTTCAAACAAAGACTTAGCCTGCTTTGTATTCTTACAACTAGCAACCTTATTCGTATAAATCTCCCTAAGGCTAGCTTTTCCACCATTCTTATTGATCCACCTCTCTGCTAATTCAACTTTACGATCTGTCTTACTAGCATTAAGTCGAGCATAAACTTTCTTAGCATTCCACATAAAATACTCAGTTATCTCTATAGCCTTACTTAAACTATCTAAATCAATTTCTTTTAATGATTTTTTATTCTCGCCATAGTTCATTCCTTGAATAATCAGCGCAAATCGGGCAATATAACCAGGAAATTTAGCCCATGCTCCTCGTAAATAATAGGGCATCTGATAAGATGTCATTTCTTTATAGAGAGTATTGTTAACATAATCTTTAAACTTATTGTAAGCTGCTGGCGAAAACTTTGATACCTCAGGATCTGTAGATTCTGCTTCTTCCTTGAAATGAGCATTGTATAACCTATTAAAAACAGACATTAATTTCTCATCTAATTCCATTGGAACTTCAATATCGGTAATCATAGGAGCAATTTCCTCTGGAAAAGCAAAAAGAATTCTATCAATTAAGCCATTGTCTTTTCCAGAAAAAACATCTAACACTTCAGGTTGAATCCCACCCAATACATTTACGAAAGGGTTATTTGCAAAAACTGGTTCTTTACCTTTTCTATTAATGATTTGTAATATTGCACTCCATAATTTCAACCACATTTCAAGTTCATTTCCTCCAGCAGATTTATATTGATTCATCCCTTTTATCCAACCTGCCAATTCATCCATATAACACAATATTCCTGAATGATTATTAATCATCAACTCTGTAATTGCCTCCATAGTAGCGTCTGAAGTAATGAATTGCTTCATAGTTGGCGTATTTGGTTTTATGGGTATGTCAACATTTACACGCTCTGACTTATTCAACGATTTCCATCTCTGAAATTCACTTTCAAACTCTTCATATTCTTTCTTATATTTCTCTTTATCTTTTAGATATATTGCTAAAAACTCTTCCTGAAGTTTCTTTAAAGGAAGTATAGCTTTATTTAAGGCTGGAGATTTTTTCGTTCCAGGTCTTGAGACAATGGCAGCATATAATATCGCAAATTCTCTCCAATCCTTTTTCAACTCTACAACTCGCTTATTTGACATTGCCATTGCAAAACAAGACAACATGGGAACTGCAATAAATTCATTAGGACAATTTATAGCATCTGCTGACTTCCTAACGAATTCAGCAATAGTATTTGGAAAAACATCTACTGGAAATCGTTTAGAATGATACTCAGCTTGTAAAAACTTTTTAGCCTTAGGTCGAATTTGTTTATTCAAATTATTAACAACAATACCATGATCTTTTGCCAACCAAAACAATGATTTTATTGTAATCCCTGTCCCATTCGATTTTAAAAATCGATCAAAACACTTATTACAGTTATCAATCGCATACTCATTATGAAATCGACTTATTCTATGAAAATAATCTCTTCCATTTTCTCCAAAACAATCAATTAAAGCAAAAGCAATATTTCTCCAATTTTCATAGCCTTGAGTGATATCCAACCTTGTCGTTTCAATTACTCCAATCAATTTATCCACATCCTTATCCAAACTATCAGATTTAATGTGCGATGTACTACTTCTTGGTTTATCTTGCCACGCATGTGGATTAAATTCCTTCTGAAATTCTGACGAATTAGGATTCATAAACACCTGATCATCGTGTGGTAAAAAGCAAGCTCTTGCCACATCTTTTCCGCTTCCATCAATATTTAAACCATAGGTGGACTTTAAATAATTTTGAATTCCAATAAAATATTCATGATGATTGGCTCTACTTAAGTCAATTTTAACGACCCACTTTAATCCATCCCCTGATGGAGAAATAAAGAGTAGTTCTGTCTCCAAATATATATCATCAATTAATAATTCTTTTATCGACTGAACATCCTTAAAGTGATCAAAATCAATTACCAATAATTCAGAATGTTGTATTAATGACTTATTAGATCTTTGACTAAACACACCTGAGAAACAGACATAATCAAAATTTCCTGCTTTAAATTCAGAAGCCACTACATTATCATTAATACTTCTAAGGTTATTTGTTACATCCCTGTATACATCTCCCTTAATCAAATTATAAATATCACTAATACTAAGCGTTTGGCTAGGTATCGTATTTGAAATTGGGCATTTAAAAAAACTGATATTCAGTTTATCTTGTCCATGTTCTTTTTCATCTATAAGATTTTCATTATCTTCGCATTGTGAAGAATTAAGATTACTATTTTTCATTTTAAAATATTAAATATTAGGGACTAGGTGGAAGGGCAATTCCACCTTTTTTTATTTATATAAATTTTACTTTGGGAAGTGAGAACAGATTTGTTAAAGTTGTTCTTCATCTTCAGAAATTATCCATTCAAATTACTTTGATAACTCATCATCTATTTCCTGTTCTATTTCATCATTTGTCTTTCGCAGATTTTTTTTAATGAATTCATCTAAATCCTCAGGGAAGAAGCGCCAAGACTTACCAATTTTAGCACCTTTAATTTCATTACGTGCTAATCGTTCTCGAAAAGTTGGAATTGGCATCTGAATATACTCTGCAGCCTGCCTCAACATTAAAACCTTTGAGGTTGATTCTGATTCTTTCTCTTTAACTTCTAATTTTTTTGATAATACCTTACTAACGGCTACCTCGATTGTCTTCTTAAGATCTTCGGGCGAAATAAGTACTAGTTGTTGACTCATTGTATCTTATTATTAATGAATACTATATAAATTAACTTTCATTACAAAACTAGATAGTGAGTATCGACTAAACGAAAATAAAACATTAAAAAAACGTTTTTAAACCCTAGATGTCTCATGATAAATCATATGGCTTTTAAAACAAAAAAAGGACATCCAATATAATGGACATCCTCTCTAATATTTTTGCGTAATGTAAACAGTTTTACCTCTTTGAAGTTCTATACTTCAAATATTCTTTAATATCTTCTTCAGCCTTCTCTCTCCCAGAAGGAGTTAATAATGGCATAATATCCATAACTTTCTTGTAAATATTTTTAATCTTATACCTTTCAGTGGAATGCTTTATTTCATTATATCTTGAGGTTAAATATCCTTCGGTTATAATATGGTACTTTTTCCTAATCTCTTCATCCGTCATTTCATCTATCACTTCTTTATTATAAAAATATAATAAGGCAATATCAATAGCTTTAAGATTTCTATTTTTTTGAGTTCTATCATCGCCTTTTAAATTATCTTCTTCATGAACATCCTCAATACAATAATGCTCACCTACTATTCCCTTAATCTCCTTCTCAGTTAAGCCAAAACTTTCAGCATCTACACTTTCACCTTTTTCATTCACGAAATCGATATTATTAAAATCATCTCTATTATGAACATTGACAATTTCACTCTTCATTTCTTCAGGCCTATGTTTATCATCATACTCATCATCAATAAAATCAAAGTCTTGATTAAGAAAGAATTCTTCATACTTTAATTTATCAACACCATCACATCTTTTCAGAAAAGAATAATTTTTGATCTCAAATTCTGGTGGTAATAATTCTTGACACATCTGAACTGACTCTATTTCAGCGCAAAACATAAGCCCATCCCTCTTTTTCTTAAGCTTTTTCAAATAAGAAACTACCTTCTCCCTTAACTGTAAACCAAATCGGTACAATTCGTATTCTTTCGAAGTTATTCCTTTCCTGATTATTTCATCATAGGCATTAAGATTCAAATAGATTTGTGCACACATCCATAATATCTGAGACAATCTTCCTTCCCTAATTATTTGAATTTCATACTTTGATATATACTTAGATAATTGTTTTGCTTGCTTAATCATCAATTTAGAATCTTCCTCTAAAAAACTTATCGTATTAAGAGTATCTGTCAATTGATTAATACCATAAGCCTTAGCAGGTTCTTCACTTGGAATTGTTACTATATTTTGGTCCTTATCTAGCTTTAACTTCATATCAATCAAATTTTAAAAGTTTATTCGCATTTTTCACACTCTCTTCTTCATTCAAACTATCAATATATTTACCTATTACTTTTAAACTAGAATGTCCCACATTTTCTGTAATTGTATGTATATCGACACCAGCTCTTAAGGAAGCTGTAACGTAAGAATGGCGGGCATAGTAAGTTGTTATTGTTGCATCAATATTAAGCTTTACCCCAATTTTTTTCATATATTTATTTACCTGCTTGGTAAACTGCTGAACTTTACGCTTTACCTCCTCCTCATTGGGTTTTCCATCCAAAACAGGGAAGATAAATTTATCCAACTCTCGAGGGAATCTTCCCCATCTTTCAATGATCCTCTTATTCATTTCAATCAAGGCAATAGAAATTGGTCGAGCTGATCGATTTGTATTTTTTGTCTTTTCACGGCTAAAACGAATGTGATTGCCATCAATATCTTTATACTTCAGGAGGCAAAGATCTTTCATATTGATACCATTACCGAGGTATGAAAAAACCCAAATATCACGATAATAATGTTCTGGAGATCCTGGTTCAGGCACATACATTATTATCTTCTTCAGATCGTCTAGACTTAAAGCTTTTTTGGTATTGTTTCCTTCGGGGGCTTGATACTTTCCCCTTTTCACATCTCCAAAAGGATTTTTATCATTGCCTATAATTCCATCTGCTATAGCATCATTGAATATCTTTTTTAATGGCCGACAATAAATCCCTACAGTTGTCTTACTGTGTCCTTTATCAAGTATCCATTTCTCATATTGTCTTAAAAAAGTTGGAGTAATCGTTTCAAATGAAATTGAATTCTTTCCATGAAATTCTTTCAGCTTTTTCATTGAGTAGGTATAGTTATCCCTTGTCCCTATTCTTTCTTCAGAATTTAGAACGTCGATATACTGATCGTAATAAGCATATACACTTTTCATATCAGAACGCTTCTGTGTAAATCGTTCTTTAAATTCAACAAATGAAAAACCGTTCATTTCACAAATGACAGCATAAGCCCTTTTTAAATATTGATGAACGACAATTCTCTTTTCTGTTAAATCTTTATTTAACCTACTACCCTTACTTAATTTTTCGTATTCCTCTTGTGTTACTGCAATCTTTGTTGAATAGTATTTATAAATTCTTTCATGAATAATTCTTACTTTTATCGTGTAAGAACCATCCTTGCGTTGCTTGTCCGTATCGAGCACTGCAACCAAAGAAACTCCTTTGTCACTTTGTAGTATTTCTTCATTAACATCTGGAAGGGAAATCCAATCTAAATTCATAATGATTTTATTTTTTCGCAAACAGATTCGCAAACTCTTTCATTTGAAACCATATTTTTTACGATTATATCCATAACAAACCTAGCTAAAACATTGAATAAATCCAATAACAATAGGCAATAAAGAAAAATGATACAATTCAGATTTTTGACTGGCAGTCAAGAGGTCATCGGTTCGATTCCGATATTCTCCACACTAAAGATAAGGCGTTTGCGGGCTTCCACCGTAGGCGCTTTTTTTGTACTAATATGGCGAACTACACTCTAAACAATGACAATACATTATATTGTCGTTTCTCCTAAATACAATCTGAAATCACAAGCTTAGAACCAAAAACAGATTAACCTTAATTAACATCTTTTAGGATTTTCAATCCAGATAGTTTTCATAAGTTTGTATCATCCTTTCCGAAAGGATTAGGTTTTCATAGATTAAAATGGGTTAGATTAAGTCCGGGGTGGTTCCCGGACTTTTCATTTTCTATTGTTTCTTAATTCTCAGGAGTTTCTTTACAAGTAAAAACACTATAAAAGATAATATTCCAAAGTGTAAAAGTGAACTCGTAAAAGGTCCCCAGCCGAACTCAAACAACCAAATTTTCCATGTTGCAGTTCTCCATGTACCATCAGGAATTAAAGGATTTAGCAATGGCATAAACATATTGGAAACAAAAGATTTTACCAATTCATTAATTGCTTGTCCCATTACGAATGCAACGCCAACTGATACAATTTTGTATTCTTGTATAAACGCTCCAAACTCTTTCCAAAACGATTCTTTTAACATTTTAACGCTTTTTATTCTATTGTTTTTTGACTATTCGCATTAATAAATAGGATGTTTCCTATTTCATTATACCCCTTAAATAATTCAACTTTTTCGTGCTTTAATGTTTCTCCTCTAAAGCCAATAATGGTTAATCCAGCTTGCGCAGATTTTTCATTTATAATCTCTTTTGTTGCTACATTTTCTTGTTCCAGAATAATTTCAATGTTTGAATTACTAATTGGCAAACGACCAGATACAACTAATTCATCTAATTGCGCACGTGTTGATTCGGCATTTTCTTTTTTGCAGATGTTAAATATTTTTATATCTGCTTTTTTCCAATCAGGATGTCCCGCAATAATAAAACTTAAAAGAATCATTAAATTAGCATTATCAGCATCACTTGGTTTAATCCAAATATGAATATCAGATTTCAACTTAAACGTTCGGTTTGAACTTCCAAGGACACAAAAATCAAAATTCCCTGCATTTGCCAAAGCATAGTTCTCAATAATTTCCTCTAAATTTTCAGCACTCGATTTATCGTACTCGAAAATCACCATATTATTTTCCATACCAGCAACTCCCGGCAACTGAATAGCCTGAGCAATGGCTGAGGTATAGGATGGTGAAATAATTGTATCGACAAAAACATGATTTTCCATTTTATCAAAACCGCTAATTAATTTATCGAGCTCAACTTGCGATTGCTTGTAAGTTGCTTTAGAATAATAACCTTCAATTCGATGCAAATAGGTGCCAAAACCATATTTATAAGCAATCCAATTCAATAACTTAAAGGCCGTATCTCGTTCAAAAGAATCTTTCGAGATACAAATAGCACTTGGACGCCACTCTTGTACGCGTTTCTTTCCTGCTTTTTGCAAAAAAACCTGCACGTTTCTATTTAATTGATATAAAGAATTTAGGAAAATAGAAGCCAAACCATGCCTGTCTTTATGGTATCGATTAATCAGCAAATAAATAAGAGTCATTACTATTACCGCTGCAAATGCATATAAGGTATTGATTTTAAACATGACCCAAACAGAGGTAATAAATCCAACTAAAGACAACAACCATCTTGACTTGAAGGATGGACGATAACTGGGTGAGGAACCAAAATGATTTAAAAAGGAAATCAAACAAAGTGCCCCGTAAGTCACCATAAAAAACATAGATATCACCTCGGCAACCGCATTAATATCGCCAAGAATAACAAAAAACAGAGCAATCAAACAGGTCACAAGAGAAGCATTAATTGGCTCACCATCTTTTTGTCGCCCCTTGGCTAACCAACTATTTAATCCTCTGGAAGGTAAAGATCGGTCAACCGACAGAGCCTGCAAAGTTCGAGGAGCAACCATTACGGAACCCAAAGCCGATGAAATAGTTGAAGCGGCTAATCCTAGAGGAATGACAATAGCTCCACCCAATGCGATTTTACTCATAATCAACTGATGCTCCAATAAATCTTCAGCACTTGCAAATTGGGCTAATTTGTAAACGACAAGCACATAAATAACCATGCCTATAAAGGTTGCTGCTGTAGTTCCCCATGGAATAGATTTAGATGGATTTTTTAAATCTCCGGATAAACCAACACCAGCCGTCATTCCCGTAAAAGCAGGAAATATAATTGCAAAAATCACAAAGAAATTATCCGAATTTCTGAATTCTCCTTTAAATACACTAAAGTCAGATACAGCAGCATGTGGTGTATCTCCAAGAAAAAAAAGCAATAGAGATGCAAAAAGAATAGCAACAACAAAATAAAGTGCTTTCACACCAAGATTGGCTCCTTTTTTCAATATCAAAACAGACAACAGTAACATGGCTGGAACAGAAATAAGCTGTCTCGGCAAACTCATGTTGTAATTGGTTTGAATCCAATTAAAAACTGGCTCAAATGCTTCGGTAAAAGCAATCACATAGAAAGCAACCGAAATGGCTTGAGAGAAAAATAAAGCTAAGCCAATTGTTGCCCCTATATTTAATCCGAATGATCTGGAAATAATAAAATATTCACCTCCTCCTTCTACACGCTTATTGGTAGCTAATTCAGAAATTGCGAAAGCCGTTGGTATGGTAACCAAATGTCCCAAAACAATAATTAGGATAACACCCCAAAAACCGACTGTTCCAACTGCAAAACCAAATCTTAAAAATAAGACAGCACCCAAAATGGTTGAGATCGCTGTAAAGAATACGGGTGCAGTTCCAAACTTTCTACTTGTTGCTTTTGATGACATAATTTGGTAGATCTAAGTTTGTTTACTAAAAATAACAAAATTTCAATTAGTTTAAATAGAAATGATTTACCTCATTCTCAATTTATAAAGGTCAATTATTCAAAACAAACACCTGCCAATTGAAATAATCTCTATTTCTACGTATCTTCTCTCCCCTTTTCAATCCAAACATATATCCTTTAGAATATTTCCAATATGAATGAAAAAATAGTTTTAATTACAGGCGCCTCATCAGGTATTGGGAGAAGTACTACTGCACTTTTTCTAAAAAAAGGATATACCGTTTATGCCAGTGCTCCAAGTACCGACCAAATGAATGAATTACAGGTAAATGGAGCTCATCTGATAAAATTAGACATCAGTAATAAAAAAGATTGCCAGAATGCAATTGACCATATCTTAAAAGAATCGGGTAAAATTGACATCCTAATAAATAATGCTGGATATGGTTTATATGGTGCCATAGAAGATGTTCCAATCGAAGCTGCGCGGAAACAATTTGAGGTTAATTTATTTGGATTGGTTGAGCTCACAAAATTAATTTTACCAAGTATGAGGAATAATAGTAAGGGTAGAATTATTAACATCAGTTCCATTTTAGGGGCAATGACTTTACCAATGGGCGGTTGGTACCATGCCTCAAAATATGCACTTGAAGGAATTACCGATTGCCTTAGACAAGAAGTTAAAACTTTTGGAATAAAAGTAATTTTAATTAATCCTGGTGCAATTGAATCCAATTGGGCTGAACTAGCTTTTTCTCATGCTGTAAGGAATTCTGGAGATTCTATATATAAGGAACAAACAAATAAATTAAATGAGTTGTTCAAAAAATCAAAAATTCTGGAAGGAAAAGCAGATCAAGTTGCCCAAGTAATTGTAAAGGCAAGTGAGAAAAAAAGACCTAAAATCAGATATCTCGTACCTTTTCATGCCAAATTTGTTTGGTTCATTAGAAGAATCAGTAATGAACAACTTTTCAAATTCATTAGCTCCAAACTGATAAAATCTATTGTATTTAATTCAAAGCCTGAAGTAAAATAAACATTGACACATGTTATTTTGTATTTAGACATTTTTAACAAATTATTCATTAAAACATTGTTCTCTAAAAACTTAAAATCCGTAAGTTTAATCCACTAAAAAAATAAAATGGAAACAAAGCAAGCCGATAGCCAGAAAAAACTACTCGATGGCGTTCGCCCTAGTAGAATAGTTTATCCAATAATAATTGGATTTGCGGCTGTTGTGTACTTGCTAATAAAGGAAGTTGATGGCAACACTTTATCCTTA
The DNA here is from genome assembly GCF_029029525.1 of Labilibaculum sp. DW002. Lineage (NCBI taxonomy): Bacteria > Pseudomonadati > Bacteroidota > Bacteroidia > Marinilabiliales > Marinifilaceae > Paralabilibaculum > Paralabilibaculum antarcticum. The sequence goes on from NZ_JAKJSC010000001.1 coordinate 2,723,621, forward strand.
ATTGATTTTTCTTGGTATTCTTTATTCTGGATATGTATTGCTCTTGTTATGATGTTGATTCGTGATTTAGGCTACATGGCTCGATTGCGAATATTAACCGATCAGACTTTTTCTTGGCGACAAGCATTTCGCATTATTATGCTTTGGGAATTTACATCAGCAATTACTCCTTCGGCAATAGGAGGCACATCTGTTGCAATTCTATACTTAAATAAGGAAGGATTAAAGGTTGGAAGAAGTTCTGCTGTTGTTATGTCGACTTCTTTCCTCGACGAACTCTATTTCATTTTAATGTTCCCTTTACTAATCCTCTTTTTAGATATTCATCAGTTATTCATGATAACATCGCCAGAACATTCACTTTGGCTCGACTCTCTATTGTATTTTGCCTTAGGTGGCTATCTAGTTAAGATGGTTTACTTTATTGTATTAACCTACGGTCTGTTTTGGAACCCAAGAGGACTCAAATGGCTATTACTTTGGATATTTAAACTTCCCGTACTACGCAAATGGAAACATGGTGCGAACAAAGCAGGAAGTGATATTATTGAAAGCTCGAAAGAACTTCGAAGAAAACCTTTTCTTTTTTGGATGAAAGCTTTTATGGCGACCTTTTGGTCCTGGACAGCAAGATATTGGGTAGTTAATGTTATCTTACTTGCTTTTATGTTTCAAGGATACTCCATTACGGAACACATCATGATTTTTGCCAGACAATTGGTCATGTGGATTATGATGCTTGTAAGTCCAACGCCTGGAGGAAGTGGATTTTCTGAATGGGTCTTCACCAAATATCTGGGTGAATTTCTACCTTCGGCAGGAGTCGCTGCAAGTATGGCATTGCTATGGCGACTCATTTCCTACTATCCGTATTTATTTATTGGCGTATACATCCTTCCTAGATGGATAAAAAAACATTTTAGAAACTAATACGTACTCTTTTACTGAACAATATTATAAGTAAAAAAATCTCTATTTTCATTTTTGAAAAAATGAAAACATGCTCGCCTCACACAAATATTTAGATAACAATAAACTAATTAATCTCGTATACTTGATTTGTAAATCAGGTGAATACGACTTAAAGCTAGTGAAAGAAGGGTATTGAGAAGGTAAAAGACATTACTTTTATTCGAAAATTAACTCAACTAAATCTATCACTACAATCATTTAAACAACAAAGCTTTAAGGATTTTCACCAACAAAAAACAGCATTTCGTCAAAACTTTATGATATTTAACCATAATCTAACATATCAATTAAACCAAACAATGTAACTTGCAAGTCTAAAGAAAATTGCAAGTCACACAACAAAAAATAGTTATGAGAAAATATTTACTTTTATTAACAGCATTGTTCATAATTGTTTCCTCTTGTTCGGACAATAATAATGATAACCAACAAGTCGATCAAAAGAAAACAATTGAAGAAGGTGTTGCAATTAACAACAACTCAGCAGATCTATCTAGCCGAGTAACAGCAAAAAATGAGCTAAAAGTCATTAAGAACCTTCCTGGAAGTTCGACAAAAGAAGGTGCCGAAGGCATTGAGATTGATCTTACTAAAAACTATGCGTTTACATTACGTGCTGAAGTTGAAGCTCCTAAAGTTAAAGGAGAATTCGTTCAATCTACACATGTAAAAATTGTAGATGATATGGCATTTGTGTCCTACAATACAAAAGGAGATAAATACAGTGGAGGTGTTGAACTATTTGATATTTCTGATCCAACAACTCCTGTCTTAAAATCTCAGGCTCTTTTTCCTAACGTTGACGTTAGTTCTGTAGAGTATTATGATGGAGTAATCTATTTAGCAGGTGCTCTTGACCCTGAAAGCGCAGGCTACGTTATGGATTCTCCAGCAATCTTGGTTACTTTAGAATTAAGTAATTCTCAACAAATCATGTCTGTATCTGATCTTATCGATCTTCCTTCTTATGTAGCTACCGACGTTGAAGTTGATGAAGACTATGTATATGTAACTAGTGGTTCTGCGGGTAGCTTAAGCATCCTTAAGAGAAGTGATTTATCCGTAGCTAAAGATGTGGTAATGGAAGATGTAAGATCTTTAAGCATTAACACAGAGAATATATATGCTTTAAGTGCACATGAACACATTCGTTCTTTCACAAAAAACGATTTTACTGAATTAGAAAAAATCGAAGTGCAAGGTCCTATTTCTGAAGAATCAAAAACAGAAATTGATGCAACAGATGATTATATTCTTGCAGCCTTAAATGAATCTGGCTTAGATATCCGCAACCTTGACGGTAGTTTGAAAGAGCGTTTTAATCGCCCAGAGACAGCTGAAGGTGGCTTGGATGAAGATTATGTAACCAACTCGGTATGTTTGAATGAAGAGTTACTATTAATTGGTAATGGAGCTGCTGGAATATATGTTGGCGCTATGATTCCTGAGAACAATGATGACGTTACTTTATTGGGTAGTATGGAATTTGGTTCTTCTGTGAATTTTGTTGAATCTCAAGGAAATTACATTTTTGTAGCTGCTGGTACAGGCGGTCTTAAAATTCTTACCATCTCAATTGACGAAGGTGTGCCAGATGATATTATCCCTACAAAACCTTGCGAAACTCTTGTAGATAATATTATTGCAATGTTCCCTGCAGGAAAAAATAATCGTGCAGACGCAGCCAATGCAGAATTATTTAACGATGAGAATAACTTAATTCTTAAGCTAACTAAAGAATCTCCTGTTTACCTTACTTTCGTTGATGAAGGAGCTGGATGGAAAAACTCTTTGGCTTACTATTCTTACGACAGTGAAAATCCACCAGCAAACGCTGATGAAGTTGAACTTCACATGTTGTTCCCAAATGCTTCGAAAGAAGGCTCTGGCGGAGGACTTAAAGCTGGAGATCGTGTTCAGTTGGGTGATGTGGCATTTGCTGAAAATACAGTAATTGGTTTTTGCTTAATCGCTAAAGGATGGAAAAATGGAACTACTGTTGATGGAGATTATCGTCATTTCACAAACATTGAGTGGAATGAAAATGAAGAAGGTCAAAAACAACAGCACGTTTTATTTAAGGAGCAAAACTGCAAAGATATTGTATTGTGCTTCGAAGATGTAAGATTACCTAGTGGTGATAAAGATTTTAATGATATTATTTTTACAGTTAACGACAACGAAGAAGATGCTAACATAGCAACGGCTTTTGATATGACAAACATTGTTGAGAAGTAAAAATTAAATCTAAATATAGAGTGCCATTTCTTCGGAGATGGCACTTTTTTTATGCTAGAAAATGGATGGAAATACTTGAAAGAACAAGAATATAGAAGAACACCTCACCTATCCATGAATGTTTTTGAAGAACAAAATAATGGCTGGTAATATAAGTAACAGGAATAATACTAATAAAATACTGCTCAACTCCAGATCCTCCAAAAAAGATAAAACTAAAAGCAGAAAAAAGGAAAAAACTTAAGAGCACAATAAAATATTTACGAGAACTAATTTTTTTCTCCTCATAAACAGTTAGCATATAAATAGAGGACATTATCACTAAAAAGCCCAGAATTCCCCAATAAACAAATTGAAATAAAGAGATGCTTGCAAAATCAGTATTGACAGAAAACAAACCACTAATCGCTTGAAAAACAGCTCCTAAACCATCAGTCCAAAAATACCAGAAAAAGGCAAAAAAAAGAGGTGCAATAAATCCCATTAAACCCGCTAAAACCTCTCTCGCTCGCAAATATCCTAAAACGGCTAAAGCAGTCCAAAGCCAAATGATATAGACGCCTGCAAAAAGATAAAAAAGAGTTGCCAAACCTAATAAAAGTCCAGCATTGAAAGACTTGGCCAAAGTAGCTGTACCCTGATAAATTTTAAACACATTATCAATAGCCAGAAACATCAAAAAAGCAGCCGCTAAGGAAGGATGCATTCCTCCCAGAGAAATTGCTCCAGTTCCAATAAATGCAAAAACAAAGGCAGGCAAATCAGTTCGTTGACGAATAAAAATATATTGCTCGTTTAATCGAACCATGCCATAGGCTATTAAAACCAGAAGAACACTTGCGATAATATTAAGTACTAAATTACTTCCTCCCGTAAGGAATAATAACAATTCGTACAGAGGCATTTGAGTTTGCCCCATTGTTAAGGAAACTGGATTGAGAAAAGTTCCCAACCAAAGTAAAATGATAATAACTGGTACGAATACCAGCAATATGGAATGGCGACCTTTGAGTGTCCTTAATAACATGTAGTCTTATTTTCGCAAAGAATATAAAGAACTACCTCATCTGCGCACAAACGAGGTAGTCTATTTTATTTCAATTATTTCAAGTCAAATCCGATATCTTTTCGATAATATTTCCCTTCAAAATCGATTAATTCAGCATTTTTAAACGAATTATCAAGAGCTGCTTGCATGTTGTCTCCATACGAACTAACAGAAATAACACGTCCTCCATTGGTTACGACAGCATCATTCGAATTGGTTGTTCCCGCATGAAATACAAGACTTCCTTCAACTTTGTTTAAATTTTTAATTTCTTTCCCGTTCACGTAAGCTTCTGGATATCCTCCCGATACTAACATCACTGTAGTTACCGTTCTATCGTCCATTTCGAAATTAACTTTGTCTAATTCTTGCTTCGAAACAGCATCCATCAAATCTAATAAATCTGATTTAATTCTTGGGATAATCACTTCTGTTTCAGGATCTCCCATTCGAACATTATACTCAATCACGAAAGGATTGCCATCAATATTCATTAAACCAATAAAAATAAAACCTTTGTAAGGGATATTATCTTTTTGAAGACCTTCAATTGTTGGTACAATTACGCGATCTTCTACTTTTTGCATGAAATCATCGGTTGCAAAAGGCACAGGAGAAATTGCTCCCATTCCACCCGTATTTAAACCAGTATCTCCTTCTCCAATTCGCTTGTAATCTTTTGCCTCTGCTAATGTCTTGTAGTTTTTACCATCGGTTAAAACAAAAACTGACAATTCAATTCCAGCTAAAAACTCTTCAATTACGACAGTGCTACTTGCGTCGCCAAACATTCCGCCAATCATTTCCTTTAGCGATTGTTTTGCTTCCTCTAGATCAGAAATAATCAAAACTCCCTTACCTGCTGCAAGACCATCTGCTTTTAACACATAAGGAGCTTTTAAACCTTCCAAAAATGTTAAGCCGTCTTCTAAATTCTCAGCGGTAATACTTTTATATTTTGCAGTTGGAATATTATGTCGAAACATAAATTCTTTGGAAAAATCTTTGCTTCCTTCTAACTGAGCTCCCAATTTTTCTGGACCGATAACAGGAACTGCTTTTATTGCATCATCATTTAAGAAAAAGTCGTGTATACCGTTAACCAAAGGATCTTCCGGCCCAACAATAACCATATTGATGCCATTTTCAAGAACAAAAGTCTTCACTTTTTCAAAATCGTTTGGGTTGATATTAACATTCTCAGCTAATTCTTCAGTTCCAGCATTACCTGGCGCAACAAACAATTTCTCAAGCTTACTACTTTGTGCAATTTTCCATGCAAATGCATGTTCTCTTCCTCCTGATCCTAATACAAGTACTTTCATTTAATCGTCTTAATTAGCAACCATGCTTGTTTTACAATCAATATTCATTGCGAAACAAGAAATAAATATGGTTTTGTTTATAAAATGGTATTAATAGTTTGATCGAGAGCAAATTTACGTATTCAATTGCAGTTTACCTGATGGAAAAGAAAGGAATTTTTTATTTCTTAATGACAAATATCAAACTCGTACCCTTGAAGCTTTAATTCATCTATTAATCGAGGAACAGCAAAGCGCATATTTTCTTCCGATTTTGCGTGATTGTGGAATAAAATAATAGAACCAGGGCGAACTGATTTTAAAACATCTTGGTAACATTTTTCTGGAGAAATATCCTTTCGATAATCACCACTTAAAACATCCCACATGACAAGTTTGTACTCGGAAAGTAGATGTTTTGCTTGCGCTGATTTAATTTGGCCATAAGGCGGTCTAAACAAGTTTGACTTGATTAAATCATTAGCCATAATCACATTCTCGATATACTTTGACGTATCAACCGACCAACCTTTTAGATGATTATAAGTATGATTTCCCACGGCATGACCATTGTCAAGTATTTTTTGAAACAATTCGGGATGCTTGTACACATTCTCTCCCACACAGAAAAAAGTTGCTTTAACCTCCTTTTCCTTAAGCATATCTAAAGTCCACAAAGTTGATTCGGGAATCGGTCCATCATCAAAAGTGAGGTATACTTTTTTTGCCCCTGTATTGTATCGCCAAATAAAGTTCCGGAAAAAAATCTTGAAAATACCCGGAGCTCTCATCCATCTCAAATTCATCATCCTTTTTTATAGCTTTCTAACAATCGTTTAAACTCCGCTTCTATTTTTTCATTCAATTCCTTATGTTCATACTTCGCTGTTATTCTATACAACTCCTGCAATAAGGCAAAATTTCGATTTTGAAATCGAGGAAATTCCGAAGTAGAAACAGGATTTAAACTTTTGTAATAATCCAATTCATGTACCAATCGATCAGAAATTAAGGAGACCATTTCCCCAGCTTTTTCATATTCTGATGCTCTATAATAAGATTGTGCCAAAAGAATGGATAAATAATCGAAAGGCACTTTTTCATTCGGCACTAAGTCTACACATTTATCCAGAACCTGAACCGCCGAATCTCTCTTCCCCTCATCCATTAATGCCTCCGAAAGGCGAAGGAAATTATTCCTCATATTCATGCACAAACGCGAAGTTGTTTCATCGATATAAACCTCAGGGTCATTCATATTCCCCCACTTGAACTTGGTCATTAGATTGGTGTACATTACATCCGTATTTACGCCACCAATTTGCAAATCGTCCTTTTCGTATTTAATTGGAACCAATTTATAGGCGAAACCCTCAAGTCGAAAATAATCCTCTAGCCCATAATATCCGCTCGACGGCACTGTAATCGAAAAATAAATTGGACGCTCCCAATTGTTCGTCACCAACATATCGTAAAGAATTAAACCACTTTTATCGGTGTAGTTTTTATCCAGCTTCCACTGCATTTGATCTACAATATTTGCACTGTCTATTTCGGCTACCGTTTTCGTATCCAAAACTTGTTGCTTATCTATTGGCAAACGAAATTTACTTGCAGGAAAATGATCAATCCTTTCGTCGTAACCATAAATCTTTTTTGTGCTTTCCTTATCCGAAAGAACATACTCTAAAGCGTCTTTCAAATTCAAGCCTTTGTTTTTCTTTACCCAAGCTTCAAACCGGGGATCATCTACAATGTAAACAACATCACGATTCCCCATCAAATATTTTTCCTTTTCCATTGAGATAGGAAGTCGATATGAATCATAATTGTCCTTTTTCATTTGATCGATATACCAATCGGTAGAAAGATAGCTTAAGTTACAAACACGAACATCAGTTCGAATACCTTCAACTTCCTGCAAATACCAAAGGGGAAAAGTGTCGTTATCACCCATGGTAAATAGAATCGCATTGGGAGCACAGGAGTTTAGGTAATTGTAAGCCAGGTCGTGAGCAAAATAGCGATCCGACCTATCGTGATCGTCCCAGTTTTGTTGAATAAGCAAAGTTGGAACAGCTGCAAAACAAAGAACAAATGCGACAGGAAGAGCTATTACATCCTTTTTAATTCCTTTTTTTGCCAGCTCAAAAACAGCCAACAAACCCAGACCGATCCAAATTGCAAAAGCATAAAATGATCCCGCGTAAGCGTAATCCCTTTCTCTTGGCTGCAGAGGAGGCTGGTTAAGGTACACCACAATAGCCAATCCTGTTAAAAGGAACAAAAGCAATACAACGTAAAAATCTTTTTTCCCTTGTACACTTTTTTTATACTGATATAGTAATCCTGCTAAGCCTAAAAGAAGTGGTAAGAAATAATAGGTGTTATTCCCCTTGTTGTTTTTCATGTGATCTGGTCGTAAGCTTTGATCGCCCAATCGCATATTGTCTACAAGCGGAATTCCTGATATCCAATTTCCATCCAGAACTCCTCCATAGGACTGTTTATCGGTTTGTCGACCAGCAAAATTCCACATAAAATAGCGGAGATACATGTAATTAACCTGATACGAAAAAAAGAATTTAAGATTTTGAGCAAAGGTCGGTTTTGCTTTCTGATCTGCACGAATTCCAGACCATTTAGCATATTCCTCCGGATTTCGACCTGTCATTCCCTTGGTGTACATCCGTGGAAACACCATTTTCTGCGAACTCTTATAATTTGCTTTCTGTTTGGTGTAAGAAACTACATATTTTCCATCCTTTTTAATGTAAACATCCTTATCATCCACATAAGTTTCTTCCTCTAAAGGTGTATTAAAAGACTCCCCATAAACCAAAGGTTTGTCTCCATATTGCTCTCTGTTTAAATAATACAAAAGAGAATATAAATCTTCTGGATTGTTCTGATCTAAGCCTGGGTTTGATGCCGAGCGAATCATGATTAAGGAATAAGACGAGTATCCTATTAAAACGACAGTAAGAGCCGTAAGTAATGTATTTAAAACAACTTTTCCGTGAGCAAGGGTATAACGAATACCCCAAGTTAATGCTGCAGCCAATACAATAATAAAAACAATTGCTCCATAGTTAAAAGGCAAACCAATTACATTCACAAAAAATAGGTCGAATACAAAGGCTACTTTCACAACTCCTGGAATAATAACATACATTGCTCCTCCTAAAAGCAGTAAAGCCACTCCCAATGCTTTTAAAATACCATTCCTACTTGCTTCGTATTTTTTAAAATAGTAAACCATTACGATGGCAGGAATCGCTAATAAATTTAAGAGGTGAACGCCTATCGACAAGCCCATTAAATAGGCAATCAATATTAACCAACGATTAGCATAAGCTTGGCCTTCTTCATTCTCCCATTTTAAGATACACCAGAAAACTACTGCTGTAAATAAAGATGAAGTTGCATAAACTTCCCCCTCAACGGCAGAAAACCAGAAGGTATCGGAAAAAGCATAGGCCATTGCACCAATAAAACCAGCACTAATAATGGTCCAAATTTGTGTTCCTTTTATTTCATTATCAGAAACTACCAGTTTTTTAGCCAAATGCGTAATGGTCCAAAACAAGAATAAAATGGTGAACGCGCTTGCCAATCCAGACATGGAATTAATTAAAACTGCCACATTCTCGGGACCAGAAGCAAAAAGAGAGAAAAAACGAGCCAATATCATAAAAAATGGAGCTCCAGGAGCATGTCCAATTTCCAACTTATATGCAGAAGTTATAAACTCTCCACAATCCCAAAAACTAACAGTAGGTTCAAGGGTTAAAAAATAAACAAGAGCTGCTATTGCAAAGGATATCCATCCTGCAATGATGTTCGTTTTTTGGTACTTACTCATATATCTTTTAAAATAAAGGTTCCAATTTTTAGCTACAAGACACGAAGTTAGCACTTTTAGAGGGAAGAATTGATTTGTATTATGTGAAAATTCCTTAAAGACATTGAGTTTTTATTGCTATAAAAACTTCAAAAAAAAATGGCTGCCTTCGTTCAAGGCAGCCATTGTATATTTCAAATTTTCTTTATTTACTCTACAAAAGTTTTAAAAAGCATTTCAAACTTCAATTGTAAATCTTCTCTCAACTTGGTTTGTTCACCCATATCGGCAAGTCCCAATAACATTTGTACAACTCTTATTTCGCGCTCTTGCTCTGCTCTAAAAGCATTTGCATATTGCGACTCTAAACTTAAGAAGTAATTCAACTTGTCGTAAGATTGTTGTGCCATATCAGATAACAAAACATTTGCTTTATCAGTTGCTCCAGCACGATAATATTCTTGAATAAATCCGATCAGCGTATTGTCAAATGGAATTTTGCTTGTTGGCAATTCTTCCATGCAACGATCCATAATCTTAATTGCTTTATCCTTCTTTCCTTCATCGTTTAAAGCACTCGCCAATCGGCTGTAATTTGCTCTAAAAGACATGATGTTAACAGTTAGGATATGGAATTGATCAACATGTACATCGGGATCTTTAAGACCACCAAAAGTGAATTTATTCATGTAATTATCATACAACAATTCGGTATTTACATGACCCAATTCGTTTCGCTGCGGTTTTGTTTCTATTGGAACCAAACGGTAAGCAGCACCTTCTAGCTGGAAATACTTTTCCAAACCAAGAAAACTATCAACACCCATTCCTACAGAGAAATATATTGGACGTTCCCAATTGTTATTGGCGATGATATCGTAAACCGCGATGTCATTTTTGTACAAATAACTTTTTTTGATGTTCCATTCCAATTTATCCACAACCAAGCCTGCATCTTCAGGCTGAACAGTTCCATTGGAAACAACTTTTGATGAATCAACAGGCACATATACTTTTCTACCTGGGAAATAATGCAATTTCTTACCCGATTGCGTTTCTACAGTAGTCGCTTCGTTATCACTAGCAACAAACTTGATCATTTCACTCAATAACTCAGGCTTGCTTAAACGCTCAACAACGGGCACCTGATCTCGAATTCCTGGTTCCACTTTATCCGCGGTAAGCGTCATCGGTATCAACTCAGAATCGTAAGCTTTTCTACGCATTTGGTTGATATACCAATCACCAGCTAATAAACTAATATTTACAATTCTAATATCTCGACGGATGCCTTCTACTTCTTGTGCATACCAAAGGGGGAAGGTGTCGTTGTCACCGTAAGTGAAAAGTATCGCATTAGGATCGCATGAGTTCAGATAGTTTTTAGCGTATGCTAAGGTTGCATATCGTCCGCCTCTATCGTGATCATCCCAATTTTGTTGAGCCATTAAACCAGGGACAGCAATAAGACAAATCAATGTAACCAAACCTGCCGATGCTAGAGCTGGCATTTTATTTTTAAGGAAATTGTAGAGTCCCAATACACCAAATCCAATCCAAATAGCAAAGGCGTAGAATGATCCGGCATAGGCATAATCACGTTCACGTGGCTGATGAGGATATTGATTGAGGTAAACTACAATAGCTAGCCCAGTAAGTAGGAATAGCAACATAACTACCCAGAAATCTTTTTTGCCTTTTTTTCCTGCATTTAGTTGAAAGAAAATACCGATTAAGCCTAAAATGAATGGTAGGAAGAAATAAGCGTTCCTTGATTTCTTATTTTTTAGCTCAGAGTATAATTTATCCTGATTACCTAATCGCATTTCATCAAGGAATTGTATGCCCGAGATCCAGTTCCCATGTCGGATACCACCATGATTCTGAATATCATTCTGTCGACCAGCAAAATTCCACATGAAATAGCGCCAATACATATGATTGAACTGATAAGAAAAGAAGAATCGTAGATTTGAACCGAAGCTTGGTTTGTAAATGACTTCATCACCAACTTGAATTGGATTGTTCTTTTTTACATTTCCCCAATACTCGTAATCGCGTACATGTCCAGCATTTGAACTGTACATACGAGGGAAAATAGTATTGAATCGAGAATCGAATTCGTATTTTGGTTTGTACGAAGCAATTACATACTTATCCTTTCCATTTTTATCCTTTTTCTGAATATAAACAGGCTTTGTTTCAACCATATCAACAGCTGGAGCATTGTAATACTCTCCAAAAACTAGCGGTCTATCTCCATATTGCTCACGATTCAGGTAAGATAATAAGGAAAATACATCGTCTGGATTATTTTCATCCATAGGCGGGTTGGCTGAGGAACGAATCACAATCATGGCAAATGATGAATACCCAATCATGATCACAATAAAGGAGGTGACAATGGTATTTAAGATGACCTTATTGTGCTTAATTGAATAATTAATAGTCCAAACCATCAAGGCAATCAGGGAAATAGCATAAACAAGCACACCTGTTTTAAAGGGCGCTCCTAAACCATTTACAAAGGCTAATTCGAACCAAGATGCAATTTTAATAACACCAGGAATAATACCATACATGATTACACCTAATATCACAAGAGATATACCTAAAGCAGCAAGAATACCATTTCGGGTTGGTTCATGTTTTTTGAAATAGTAAACAAATACAATAGCAGGGATTGCCAATAGGTTTAGAAGGTGAACCCCAATTGAAAGCCCCATTAGATAGGCAATCAGAATAATCCAACGATTGGCATATTTCTCATCGGCAACATTTTCCCATTTCAGGATAGCCCAAAACACAACAGCCGTAAACAAAGAAGACAGAGCATAAACCTCACCTTCAACAGCTGAAAACCAGAATGTATCAGAGAAGGTGTAAGCTAGTGCACCAACCATTCCTGCACCTAATACTGCAACGCCGTTTGCAAGACTAATCTCACCATCTTTTACAAATAGTTTTTTAGCCAGATGAGTGATAGTCCAGAATAAAAACATGATGGTAAATGCCGAAGCAAGTGCTGACATCAGGTTAACCATGAGAGCTGCGTACGATGGATCTGGTGCGAATAATGCAAAGAAACGTGCAATAATCATAAAAAGCGGTGCCCCGGGTGGGTGACCAACCTGAAGACCATTAGCGGAGGTAATAAATTCTCCACAATCCCATAAACTGGCAGAAGGTTCCATGGTTAAGGCATAGGTGATGGCCGCAACAGCAAAAGCCAGCCAGCCTAACACATTGTTAACCAACTTGTAATTAGATTTCATCTTGTGTTTATTTTTGTTTTGATATTCTTTTGTAGGATAATATTTGGAACGAAAATAGTCAATTTTAAGAGTTCCCCCCGAATTATGTCTGAAAATTTTACATTTTTTGTTTGAGCAAAAAAAAAAAGTATTACATTTGCAGAGCTCTTTGCAAAAAGAGTGATTATGATTGTCCCATGGTGTAATGGTAACACTCCTGTTTTTGGTACAGGCATTTAAGGTTCGAGTCCTTATGGGACAACACAGAAAAGCTTCGAAATTATTTCGAAGCTTTTTTTATTTCACTTATGTTGAACGATCAGGAAAACCAAAAGACTTAGTTCTTGAAACTTATAAACACCCCTCTGCCTGTCGGCATCTCCCCTAAAAAAGGGAGAACCTAAAAAATCAGACAACTCGACACTTCTTCCATCCCACCGAGCTAAAGTACTGCGCAAATCATACCTGCAAAACTTTGTACTTGAAACTTGTTACTTGAGACTTGTTACTTTCTCCTTTCTTCTTGTCACTTATTCCTTAATCCACCACCTTTTCAAACTTAAAACTACCTGACACTCCTTGATCGTCTAAACTATCTCCTTCGATTGTCGTTTCATTTATCAACATCCCATCCCAAGAATCCAATTCGTATCTAATTTCATAGTCGGCATGAATTATATCATACTCGATTGCTTTCAAACGAATTCGATTTAAAACAATCTCCCCTTCTAATATTTCCTGAATCATGAAAGTTTCATTGTCATCAACATTTTCCGAAAAAATGATTTTTCCGCTTAATTTTCGACCTTCTTGCTTCAATAAAAGCTCTCCTTTGGCATTTCCGTAGCCATAATCCTCCTCATAAAGCCACTTTCCTGTTAATGATTCTATTTTTTTTTGCTCCATTATTTTCGTCTTTCAAATTGACAATCAGAATATTTACAATATCATTATACTAACAACAAAAAAAAGCTTTAAATTTTTTACATTTTTTGGTTTTAGCTACGAAATATTTCACTTATATTTGCAACGTCTTAGTCAGAATATGACGGACAGTTGATTGTCCCATGGTGTAATGGTAACACTCCTGTTTTTGGTACAGGCATTTAAGGTTCGAGTCCTTATGGGACAACAAAAGCTTCTGATTTTATCAGGAGCTTTTTTTATTTTATAACAAAATCAGCAAAGTCCTGATCTGGTAAATTACAAATAAAAATATCCTTCACCTTAGCCCAATCCGGACCTTTCCTACACCATTCACAAAACAATTCAACAGCCAAATTTGTTCCAATAACTTCCAAATAAACCGTTCCATCTGGCTGATTTTTCACAAATCCTCTTACACCAAAACGATTCGCAGCTTCTTTAGCCTGATACCGATATCCTACATTCTGTACCTTACCTGACACTTGTATACTTACCGATTTCCCATCCATTTGCTTGCTTTTTTGTACAAGATAAGATTAAACAAATGAGAAATTAATAATTCGTAATTAAAAATTCATCTCCCCCCTAATATATCAAAAGAACTTGGTTCTTTCTTCCTTAGAACTTTAACCATATTACTTTCTTTGATACTTTTTCCTTTTTTCCTTTATCCTTGGTACTTTTTCCTTGAAACTTGATATTTTTGCCACATGATCAATTATCACGAACCTTTATTTAGACCGCCTAGCGAGGCTCACTCCCTAATTCTACAAGTAAGTTTAGGATGTGCATGGAACAAATGTGCCTTTTGCGAAATGTACAGCAGCAAAACCTTTACCCTACGCAAGGAAAAAGATGTTTTTGCTGATATCGAAGCCATGTCGCCTTATGCAAATGATTATCGTAAGGTGTTCTTGGCCGATGGAAACGCTATGGTTCTTTCTTTCGATAAGCTTTCGCGGATATTAGATCAACTTCATGCGACTTTCCCAAGACTAACCCGTGTTTCGGCCTATGCCATACCAAAAGACATAGCAGCAAAAACCGACGACGAATTGCAAGCCTTGGCTGCAAAAGGCCTTAAATTACTCTATGTAGGAATTGAATCGGGCGATGATGAGTTGCTTGGAAGAATTAATAAAGGTGAAGATTTTGCCAGCACTAGTCATGCCTTGCAACGTGCACGAAAAGCAGGAATTAAACTTTCTGTGATGATTCTAAATGGCTTGGGTGGTAAAAACTACTCGCAACAACATGCCATCAACTCGGCCAAAATGGTGAACGAAATACAACCCGAGTTTCTTTCAACACTGGTTCTTAGTTATCCTTACGGAGAAGCACACTTTATGAAAAAATTCGATGGCGAATTTATTCCTTTGGACACAATCGGGCTTATTGCCGAAATGAAGGTCTTTATAGAAAACCTGAACTTGTCGCAAACCGTTTTTAGAAGCGATCACGCCTCCAATTATTTGATTCTGCGTGGTAACTTCCCTCGCGACAAACAAGAAATGTTGAATCGTATTAATGCAGTTTTAGACGATCCGGCAAACGCAAAGTTGCGACCCGAGTGGATGAGGGGATTGTAGAAACATAATTAGTATCTAAATACAAGAGTTATTTTTACATATTACAAATAAAGGTTAAATCGTTTATCAGAATAAAAAAAATCTGATATTTAACGTAAATAAATTTAACCTAACATGATTAAACACATCCTAATCCTTCTTCTCACGCTCTCCTGTTTGACATTATCAGCCCAAGAATTCAAAGGACAATTAATTGATAATGATGGAGAAAGTCAAGACACCTACCTTCTTGATCCGTACAAGAAAAGCAATTATGAGTTCGTTTTATTTTATCGTTATGGCCATCCAACCCAATTATACGCCTCTAACTATAAACGAGCTATATTCTCAGATGACCTTATTTACACTTCAATTAAAATTGAAAATTCAATTGACAAAGTTTGGTCAAGACTACATTTTGAAAGTGATTTAATAAAACTGTTTTTGAGATACAATAAGTATTACTTAGAAATTAATGATCAGGTAATAGATATTAGTAAATCTCAAAATTTAGAATCACTACAACTTCCAGATCAGCTTAAAAAGCAATGGAAACAAGCGCTAAAAAGTTCAAAACTACTTCCATTCAAAAAAGTCAAAACAGTTTTGGTAGCATACCACAAGCAAGAAAAAATTAAGTTCAAAAGTTATTTCAACACAAATCAATCCAATATAAATATTGAAATTGGACTTGGTCTCGATATCTCCACAGCAAATATCAACAAATCAAAAGATGAACAAATAGAGGTAAACACTCTTTCCCCACGTTTATTTGCAAACTGCCGAATCTATTTACCACGAGTTATGAAGAATTCTTTTGCAAGCTTTGGTCTTAGTATTCAAAAATACAGCATAGAAGAGGATCTGCATAAACCTTTTACCAACAGTGATAACTATTATGAATCGGAGATGAAATTCCTTCAAGTGGCTGTTCCATTATCTTATAATATAAAAGTCGCATCAATAAACAACTTCAATATTTACGCTAAAGCTGGAGCAAAAATATATTTTAATATTGGAGATAACGGTTATTTAAATACAGAATATAAAGTAGAGAATATTGTTAGGCCAGTGTTCCAAACACTGCAACTTGCAAAAAAAACAAGTTTTGCTCCCATTGTTGGTTTTCTTCTCGATAAGAAATTAGCAAAACAACAATTCAGTCTTTCAATTCAATATGAAAAATATATGGAAAATAAAGACAGCTCAGCTAAAACACCCCAAATAGAACTCAATAATTCTGCGATTAGTATTGGCTTAGCTATGAAATTTTAACCTATCCGAAAATGAAAAAATATATCTTAATTATCCTATCGATATTTATTTGTTTCCTTGCTTGTGATAAAGAAGAAGCAAACCGACCATATGCACGTATTAGAACACTTGGAGTTCAAGACATTAGCCGCAGTGGAGTTACCATATCAGGAGAAATTTACAATTCGAAAAATTTAAGTATTGAAGACCATGGCTTTGTTTACAATTTACAATCGTCATCGCTACCCGATGGTACCAAAGCGAATACCAATTTAGAAGAATACTTTGAGAAAGAATCCTTGGGGCGTAAAAATGGAGATGGATTTTTTGAAAGCACATTAACCAGAAACTTGATAAAGAATGCTACTTATCTTGCCAAAGCTTATGTTGTTAGCAATGGGATTACAACTTATGATGAGGCTATAGAATTTGAAAGTCAAGGCGGAATTGCACCCGTAATTTCAAAAATCGTTCCAGACACAGCCTATTATGGAGATACAATTAATGTTATAGGAAACAATTTCAGTATTCAAACTCGTTACAATAAAATCTTTTTTAATGAATTAGAAGCTAAAATTGTGCAATCTTCTGACACATTAATTAAAACGATTGTTCCTGAACGTGATTGGCAATGGAAATCTAAATCAAAAATCAAAATAGAATTAGGTGATTCGGAAATACAAAGCCTTCCTGATTTTTATCTTCGTTCTCCAAGAATTGATTCTGCATCTACCAAAACTGTTGTATCTGGTATGACTGTGAAAATATATGGAAGTAACTTTAATGATCTTTATGGATTGTGTATCGATGGAAAATTTGCTAATTATTATGATTATAATAACCTTTCTGACTCGTTGATAACCGTACAAATTCCTTCTAATATTTCTATTGGTAAGATTCCTATTAAGTATTCTCATTTGTCAGAAACCATAATTATTCCAGATTTTTTTGAGAGCACAAAACCAATAATTGAATCGGTAAGCCCTTTAATGGTTTGGAAAGACACAACACTCAAAATTAGAGGTCCATTTGTTAAATATATATCTGGATTTTATAATTATGGAACACCAAATGTAATTAATGACAGTCTTGTTCACATTAAAATAAATTACCCACCCAACGCAAACAAAATATATGGCTACTATAATGGAGAAGAAATTTGCGCAAAAGATTCAATTGGTTGGCTACCTCCAATTGTCAAAGCAGTAGATCCTTCTGTTGCATACAGTGGTGATAAAATAATAGTAAGCGGTGAAAGGTTTTTTGAAGGTCTACTTATTGTATTTGGAGATAATCTAATTCGAGCCGATTATATTAATGAAAACACAATCGAGTTTATTGTACCGCCAATTAATTCGGGTCAACACAACATAGAGTTTCAGTATTCACAACAAAAATTCGATGTACAAGAAAGTATTTACTTTGAAGTTCCCGCAATTTCAATCACTAATATTAGTCCATCAATTGCAAAACGTGGAGACACAATTGAAATATCACTCGAAAATGCGAACCCAAACGAATATTTTTCAGTTTATATTGATGGAAACTGGGCTGATGTTGTTGAAGTTAATGAATCTAGTATTCGAGCTAAAATTGGTAACAATATTCTTTTATCCGATTATCCATCCGTTAAAGTCAACAATGGTGGTAGAATCGGCATCTTAGAAATGGGATTTCAAGCAATTGAGCCATGGGAGCAAATTATGGAAATTGAAGATTTTCATGTACAATATTCCTCCATTGCGCATCCAAATAACATTCCCGTAATGTTGACAAGAAAATATTATTATGGAGACTATGTTCTTCTACAATACAATGAAACATTTAACAATTGGGATAAAATTGCAACATATGATCTAACAGGAACCTATCCTTATGTGATGTCTAAAGATGACATGATGTATTTTGTTAGTCATGATGAAGACAGCGAGGCGCGAAAAATAATCAAAATAGAATCCTATTCCACATCTAAAATGGAATGGGACGAAGAAGGATCATTTTTCTATGAAGGAGAACCCAATAGTTTAATTACATTTTTAAAAGAAGAAAAAATTTATGTAGGAGATAAAAGTGTAATGAAATCGTTTGACCTAAAAAAGAAAACATGGGAAGATAAAACAATTGTACCAACTGATGAATATAGACCTAACAATATTATTTCGTTCGCTATAAATAATCGTTCCTATATTCTGTTTAGCAATATTGATAAAACCAACGATGAATCCAATTCTGAATTTTGGGAATATGATTCTGATAATGATAGTTGGAAATACATTCCTGGTTGTCCTTTCTATGTAAACTACTATTCTACATTCTGTAGCGACAATCAAATGGCCTATTGCACAATTAATCAATATGATAGTTCAAAAAAGGAGCTATGGGTATTCGATACAAATAACTCTACTTGGGAAAATTACCTTCCTCCAGCAGAAAGGTGTAATAGCACTTTATCATTTACTCACAATGGTTTTCTATATTATGGATACAGCGACGGATACGGCAATGGTTTAGATATGAGCAGAACAAATATTAATGATCTTATTAAATTAGAAGAATAATAAATACCTAATAATTAAACCAATCCCAACTTCTACCGAGTTGGGATTTTTATTTTCCCATCACATAAAAAAGTGATTATCTAATAGTAACACCTTTCATTATCTCTCAAGAATGAAATGTTGTCATAGCTAAACTCATTTGAGTTTAGTTTTTTATTCCCCAAACGTATTATTTTTTAGAAAAATTATTTTTAAAAAATATAAATTAATTAACACGCAATTGTATAAACATAAATAAATGTATTTTTAAGATTCAAACATCAAAATACCTATGATACGGAATTTCTTCTTTTACCTATTTGTTCTAATGTACATTTTTAGTGCTTGCGATAGTTCAACGATTTATGAAACCATTGAAGATGAAAAATATTGGACCTATGCTGGAACAGACATAAGCAATGTGAACGAGTTCTCGGTTGAATTGAATGCAATGCCGCTGAGAACAGGTGAATCGGGAAAGTGGGAAATTGTTTCAGGATTAGTTGACAATAAAGTATCATTTGATAAAATTGAAGCCCCTAAAACTACCTTTCATGGATTACCCGGTGAATCGTATCAACTGTGTTGGCATGTTAGTAATCAGAAAGAAACTTCTGGAGATACCATTTCTGTTGCATTTAACCCCCTAAAGCTTAGCATTAAGGATTTTAGCTTTGCTTACTATACCACCCGATTTACATTAAGTGGAGAAAAATTTGATAATGGTCACTGGGAAATAGATGGTGAAGTACTAAACCGAAACACTCTGGATGTAAATAGTCCATACATTACTATTCAGGGAGCAGAAAACACTACCATAAAAGCTACATGGATTTCCAACTACGGAAGTAAAACGGCATCGAAAACCATAGAATTACAAACTTCAAATTTCTCAGAATTTGAGGCGCTGGAAGATCTTGGTGTCGAAATTGAAGATTACCCGCAAGACTATCAATTGAATGAAGATGGACATGTGATCCAACTCAACCTACATGCAAGTGGCGTTACATGGAGATTTGCGGACATTGATCAATTCCCTGCGCTTAAAGCCCTTAAATATTTACAGAAATTAGATATTGGGGGAAATTCTCTGAATACTTTACCTGTCTCAATTCCTGATATTATGAGTAACTTGCGTTATTTAGACTGTTCTCATAATTACATCTCTTCTCTTCCAGATAATATTGGAAACCTTGTACAATTAGACACTTTGATTCTTGGCCATCAAAACTCATCCTATCAAGGAATTAAAAATATTCCTCATCTACCTGATAGTTTCGGTAATCTGAAAAGTTTAAAATATTTAGACATGGTAGGTCTTGATTGTGAAAAATTGCCAGATAATTTTGCAAACCTAACAGAACTCACCTATTTAAATCTATTCTATAATAACATCAGTTATCTACCTGATAATATTGGCAAGCTTACAAAACTTGAATATCTAGATTTATGGATCACTTGTGATTTACCAGAATCATTTTCGGAACTAAGAAGTTTAAACGATTGCAGGGTGGTAATTAAAAAAGAAGGTGCTACAACAATAATGCCTGATAACATTGGGAATTTAAATAAATTAACCAGACTAACACTACAAGGAAATTTTACAAACCTTCCTGAAAGCATTGGGAATTTAAAAGAGCTAAAATACCTAGAGATTAGTTCTGATCAGGAGATTAGCATTAGTAAAGTTCCAGAATCAATAGGTAATCTTATAAAACTTGAAACCTTATTTTTAAACGGTAAATTTACTGAATTACCTGAAAGTTTTGGAAATTTGCAGAGCTTAAAATCAGTTAGCGTTCTCAGTTGTTTAAAATCTTTACCTAACAGCATTGGCAATCTCCCTTTAGTTGATGCATTATTCCAGAATGGTGAAATAGAATACTTACCAGAGAGTATTACACAGATTGAATCCCTAAAATATTTGTATTTATCGTACAATGCAATTAAGGAATTACCCGAATCAATGGGCAATCTTAAAAACCTATATCAATTCAATCTGTTTTCCAATAATCTGAAAGACCTACCCATTTCAATACAAAATCTTTCAGAAAATTTAGGATATCTTAATTTAGGGAAAAATAATATACCTAAAGATAAACAAGAAACAATTACCTCTTGGCTACCAACAACCTCTGTTTCATTCAATTAAACACCTCCAATGATTCACTCAATATATTACCCAAAACAGCTTAATAAATCCTTATTGGTAATCGCCAATATTTGTCTCTTCTTTCTCTTAATAGCCTGTACTAAGGAAGATATTATAACAATTCACCAACCTCAAACAGAAATTGTTTCTATTCAAAAAACATCTATTACCAGTTTTAAGGTAAAAGCCAGATTCAATTTTGGAATCAACACCGAAATTATTGATGCAGGGCTTATTCTTAAAGATGAAATAACTAACAAGGAAATTAGTAGAATAAAATACAATGAACATGCCGATGCTATTCATTTTGGTGAAGTTGAGTTTACAGCTCTCGAAATTGATCAGTCCTATAAAGTCTGTAGTTACATAAACCATGCTGACGGAACAAGTACCAGTCCTGAAAGTCTGACAAATACCATCCTGGGCAAATTGAACTTCACCTACACTGGCGCACGTAATGATACGCTACATTTAAACAGAGGAGATCACCTCAGTTTTAATCTTGAAAGCGATAACTTGTTATATGCAAATTCTTTTACATTACTTCTTGGTGAAAATGAAATTTCTCTTCACTCTGGAACTATTATGGAAAGGGATAACAAATTTATTTATAGCTTAAGTATATACATTCCAAGTGTTCTTTTACCAAACACTTACCCTATCACTTACAAAATTGATGATGTTGCATTTGAAACCAATGGGAAATTAAACATTCTGGAAGGTGTTTGGAGTGAAATCGATGGGACTCCACATATTAGCAATCCATTTCCATCCCAAAAATATTATTCGTTTAAATTCAATAACTACGCCTATGTTATTCATAAAAGTTTTGTATTTGAAAAAGGAATCCCATTTCGCAAATTGAATCTTGATAACTATGAATGGGAAATACTTCCTTACGCATTTCCTGCAACAACAGGTTTTGATATAGATGCGTATGTAGTTTTTGCAACACAGATAGAAAATACAGCTTATGTTTTTCTAAAGCGTATCAGTTCCGTACCAAATTATGAAGATATTAATGAGATTTGGAAGTTTGATCTTTTGAATGAAACATGGGAATTTCTTTCTAATTTTCCAGGTGAAACTTTATATGATTGTGGATTTTTCACCTGCGGCACTAACATTTATTTAGGACGATGGGATAATCGTCTCGAAAATCATGACCAAATAAGCTATTCTTCATGGTCGTACAATACGATCACAAATGAATGGAATACAATTGCTGATTTTCCAATTACAGATCGAATTATAAATACCTGCTATAGTAATAATAGTAAAGGTTATGTCGTTTTAGGAGGATCGCCTTATAAATTTGGAGTATCGGCAAAAGATCCTGAGTACTCGAATAAAAAGGGTGACATTTGGGAATATGCCCCGAGTGAAAATCTATGGACAAAAAAGGACATTTTCCCTGGCATATTAAGATTTGATGCTCAATCAATTAATTTCAACAATGCAATTTATATTATTGGAGGAAATGAAGTCATAGATTATTATAAATCGAAAAAATCTTTTAATGATTGTTGGACACTTGAAGCAGAATCAGGTAAATGGAAAAGAATAGCAAACTTACCCATTGGAATTGGTAATGGAGTTATCTTCCAATATCAGAACAACATTTATACCGGCCTGGGTAGTAATAATGAGGCCTTTAACTATCATATTTTCAAATACAGTTCGAACTAATATAGAATAATGGATAAGGTGAAATCATAGGATATTTATCAATGATTCGCTTTTTATTTTCCTACTAAAAATCCTCCCACAGTTCAATTCTTATTGTATCTTTATTAGAATTAATTCTAAATAAGATTAAAGAAATGAAGATATTTATAAGTCTTGGCTTACTTTTAAGCCTATTCTCAGCGGTTTGTGCCCAGGAAGTTCCTGCCGTATACAGCAATGTTGGTTCAGATGAAAATGGTGTTTTTCTGAAAATTGAGGACCGAAAAATCTATGCCATAACACCCAAGGATAAATTTCAATATGAAGATTTGTACACAGCGGCAATTGGAACGAAAGCTGGCCTTACTTTCAATTTTAAATACCCGGAGTTGCAAGGAACCTTGTACTATGGCTTTATCAACTACAAAGATGGCAGTTATCCTCAGCCTGTTTATTTCCGCGAAAGCTCTCCCATAAAGGTTGGTATCACACAAATCCCAATTAAAAACCATCTTTCTGGTAAATTCGACATGATTAACTGGGAAGAAACTGGCAAAGGAATATTGGGCTTTCGAATTGTGAGCGATAAAGGAAATATGCTATACGATGGAAGAGTTGCTTTCTCGTACAAGGATGGTTTATTTGCAGCAGAACCAACTGTTATTGAAGGGCCATTCATTAACTTGTTAAATCATCAAGGGGCTACAATCTCCTTTACGACTTCTGCCGCTATTCAGGCAAGTATTCAGATTGGCGATCGAACTTATCAGGACAAAAAGGCTGTAAAAAACCATGAGATTAAAATTGATGATTTGCAAGCCAATAAGAACTATCAATACACCCTTAAGGTTGGCGAATTTAATTTCGATTTCAGCTTAGAAACTGCACCTATGCCAGGTAGTCGAAAAACTTTTACTTTTGCCTATGGTAGCGATTCTCGTGCTGGAAATGGTGGTGGCGAAAGAAATGTGTTTGGCGCCAATGTTTACATCATGAAAAGAATTGCAGCTGTAGCCAAAGCCGAAAATGCAAAATTTATGCAGTTTACTGGCGATTTAATTAATGGATACGAAACCAGTCGTGAACGCATGAACTTGCAATATGCCAATTGGAAGCATGCTGTTGAACCCTTTTGGCATCACATGCCTTTTGTTGCTGGTTTTGGAAATCATGAGGCTTACAATTACATTTTTAAGGATTCAATTACTGGTAGCTCCTACCTCATCGATCATTTTCCTTTCGATAATGAATCTGGGGAATCTCTTTTTCAGGAAAACTTTGTATTGCCACAAAATGGGCCGAAAAGCGAGGACAATTCCATCTACGATCCTAATCCCGATAAGGTAGATTTTCCTTCGTACAAAGAGTCGGTGTATTGGTATACCTACGATAACGTTGCGCTTGTAGCACTAAACTCAGATTACTTTTATGCGCCAAGCGGATTGGCTACCACGAGTGGTAATTTGCATGCCTACATCATGGATAATCAGCTAAAATGGTTGCAAAAAACATTAAAAAAGTTAGAAAAAAATAAAAATATCGACCATGTTTTCGTTACCATTCACACCCCTTTCTTCCCTAACGGAGGGCATGTAAAAGACGACATGTGGTACAATGGAAGTAACCAACCAAGAGCTTTTGTAAACGGCCTTGCAAATCGGAAAGGAATTATTGAACGAAGAGATCAACTTCTAAATCTGATTGTAAACAAAAGTAAAAAGACGGTTGCCATTATGAGTGGCGACGAGCACAATTACAATTTACTTACCATTACCGATGAAATGCAGCGATATCCTGAAAATTATCCTCACAAAAAACTGAAATTAGATCGAACTTTTTATCAGATAAACAATGGTGCGGCAGGTGCGCCTTACTATGCACAGGAAGAGACTCCGTGGTCGGCCAACGTAAGTAATTTTTCAACGCAAAATGCAATTGTTTTAATTGATGTTGATGGAACTAAAATTAATGTTCGAGTTAAAAACCCTGATACGCTCGAATTAATTGATGAATACTCTCTGCGAGATTGATCTCCTATGCGAATGCCTCTATTTTAATTTCTATCAGTAAGAAAAAATGCGATTGTTCGTCATTATTATTTCTTTCTCACTCTTTGCATCGGTTAGTTTAGGTCAGTCCATAAACGCAAACCCAAAAGAACCATGTGCGATCTATTCTTTATTTGAAGATGATGAGCCGATTGAAATCTGCTTAAAAGGAAACATCCGTAAACTTTTTTCTGATCGAAATGAGAAATCTACTTACTATCCGATTCTTTTCTCCTATAAAGAGGATGGTCTTGAAAAATCGATGCAAATAAAGGTTAAAACGCGAGGGAATTTTAGAAAACTTCGAGAAAATTGTACTACTCCTCCCCTTCTTTTAAACTTTGATAGTTTAGAGAGTTTGAGGAGTAATCTATTTCAAAGTCAAAACAAATTAAAACTCGTAACTCATTGTAAAGATGATAAATATGTTCTTCGTGAATATTTGGCTTATAAAATTTATCAACTAATTACACCCAATAGTTTTCAAGTTCGATTGGTAAAAACTTGTTTTGAGGATCGCAAAAGAGGGAAAAAAAGCAATCCTAAATTGGGCATTCTTTTGGAGGATCAAAGTTGTATGGCCCAAAGAAACGAATCGAAACTAGTAAAACGGCTCAATATTAATCCGATAAAAACAGATCGAGAACTATTTTTACAAATGGCCGTCTTTCAATTTCTGATAGGAAACACAGATTGGTCCATTCAATTCTTGCACAATATCAAGTTAATTAGTGGTAATGATAATGCAGTTCTTGTTCCTGTTCCCTACGATTTTGATCATGCTGGAATTGTTTACACTCCTTATGCTCTGCCCGCGGAGGAATTACGAATGAAATCGGTCCGAGAAAGAAGATATCGCGGTTATTGTATTGATGATATGGAAGAGTTTACTTCCACTTTTACCTTGTTTAATGAGCTGAAGGACGAGATCTACGGTATCTATCAATCAAATACAATGCTGGAGAAAGGCTACCTAAAAATGACATTGAAATATCTAGATCAATTTTATGAAATCATTAATGATAAAAAGAAAAGCAAACGAGCATTTCAATACCCTTGCATAGAGAACGGAACGGGAAATATCGTGATTAAAGGATTAAAAAAAAGAAGCAATAATCCATAAATCATCAAATAGGTTAACAAGCTGCGTTCATAGCCTATTATACTTTGGTTTTACCGTAATTTTTAGCTAAAATTGCAGTCACCTACCAACATTTTGTTTTATCTTCATAACGTAAGAAATCCCATTAAGAGTATTTCTTTCTTTTGATATACACCTAAGCGGAATGAGCCTGAAAATTACACGAATATTTATTATCCTTTTCTTCTTGTTTAGCGGAACTAACTCTCTGATTGGTCAACAGTTTCGTCACATTAACGTGGAGCAAGGTTTAAGTAGCCGCCAAACGGTAAGTATCAAGCAAGATAAAAAGGAGTTTATTTGGATATCTACCAAAACAGGTGTGGATCGTTTCGATGGCAAAACGATTAAAAACTATTCGCTTCCTTCCACTCCACGCGATAATGCTCCCGAGAATTTTTATCTTAAATTAGATCGAGATTCCTTACTTTGGGCATATAGTGATGTCGGTCAAATCTATAAATTCAGTTATCAGAACGACCGATTCGAAGTGTTTTTCAATTTTCATCGTAATCAATTCCATTCCGAATTGTGGATTATTGCTTCTTCTTTTGATGCCAATAATACACTTTGGTTGGGAACAGATAATGGGCTTTTCTTTCTGAAAGACAATAAACTAGAACAATTTAAAAGCTATCCTTTAAAACAGACCTTCATTACGTCTGTTCTTTCAATAGATAAAGGTAGAATGCTTTTTTCCTCATTCGATAAGATTTATCTCTATGAAACAAGTCAACAATCATTGGAGGAACTTAAAATTGACTTGGGTGAGAACCAAAGAATAAATACGACTTACTACAATCCAAAAACAAATACCATTTGGATTGGCACCTTTTCCGAAGGGGTCTATTGCTATAATCTAAAGGATGAATCTCTAACGGATTTAAAAACTATTAATGTTGATTTTCCGACCGTTCCCATTCGTAAATTTGAATTGCTGAACGATGAGGAAATACTGATTGGTTCTGATGGAATGGGCGTGTGGATTGTCGATCAGGTAAATTACAAGGTAAAGGAGGTTTTTCAGGAAGATGAAGACATCCAGTTCTCTTTAAATGGGAATGGCGTTTACGATATTTACAAAGACAAAGAGAATCGCATTTGGATTGGCACTTATACCGGAGGAGTTAACATTCTAGATCCTTCATCGCTTAACTTTGAGATCATCAGTCATCAGACCAATAACGATCAATCACTTGGCAATAGTATTGTGAACAGTGTAATCGAAGATCGTAAAGGAAATTTATGGTTTGGAACCAATAATGGAGTAAGCGTACTGGAAAAGCGAAATCAGAAATGGCATCACTTTTTTAAAAGCTCAAGTACCGAAACCAACGTATTCATCGATTTATGTGAAGATGGCGATGGAAATGTTTGGGCTGGATCTTACTCAAAGGGTGCCTATGTATTCAATTCTGATTTTAAATTAATCCAGCACTACCTGCACGACACTTCTGATCCAAAATCCATTGGAACGAATTATATTTTTGAAATTTCTTTAGATTCCGATAAAAATATTTGGATTGGCGGACGTGATGGAAACCTTTGTCAGTTCACTTATGACAAAAAATCCTTTATTCAATACAATAACCTCAGCATTAATTCCATTGCCGAAATCAATAAAAATGAACTTTGTGTTGGAGGTATTCAAGGTGTTTATTTATTCGATAAAAAAACGAATTTACTCAACCTGATTTCGAGAAGATATTTTGTTTATTGCGTTTATTCAGATCAAAAAAATGGAATTTATTACGGAACCAGAGGCTCGGGATTTTTTCATTACGATTTAATCACAAAAGAGACAAAAGCATTTACAGTCGAAAATGGACTTCCATCGAATCATATTTATGCAATTATTCCCGATGGCGAGCATTTATGGCTGAGTACCGAAAATGGAATTTCCCAATTCAACACAAGCGACAACAGCTTTCAGAATTTCTCTACCGAAGATGGAATTTCCGATAAAACCTTTAATCAATGTGCCGCTTTTAAAAGTAAATCAGGTGCTATTTTGTTCGGATCTTATCATGGCGTAACCAAGTTTAATCCTTCGGAGATTCATTCCAACAGCAAAAAAGCCGATATCTATTTGGAAGAGTTTAGCTTGTTCAATAAAGTCGTTTATCCGAACGAAGAAGGTTCACCGCTAAAAAAATCGATCAACAACACCGAGAAGTTAGTTCTGAAACATTATCAGCACTCTTTCTCTGTTGCCTATACTGCCATTAGTTTTTTTAATTCTGATGAGATAAAATATATCTGGAAATTGGAAGGATTGGATGAAAATTGGAATACGCCTTCATTTGCCAAATCGACCAATTACACCAATCTATCACCTGGCGATTACACACTTTCTTTAAAGGCATTAGACTATTCAACCGATACAATTTTAGATGAAAGAAGCATTGAAATAACGGTACTTCCGCCTTTTTACAATACCATTTGGGCGAAACTACTCTATTTCCTTTTGGCAATTCTAATTGTTCGTTGGATCGTTGTTTACTTGCAAATCAAGATTAAGAAGAAAAGCTCCGAAGAAAAAATCAATTTCTTCACCAATACAGCTCACGATATTCGAACTCCGCTAACTCTGGTTAGTGCTCCTCTAAATGAGCTAAAAATGGAAAATGGCTTGTCTGAGAAAGGAAAGTATTACCTTAATTTATCGGTAAACAACCTCGATAAACTAAACGCACTGGTTTGTCAGTTACTCGATTTTCAAAAATCAGATTTGGATAAAAGCCAATTGGTTTTAAGCAAGGTTGAAATGGTGGACCTACTGCAGCGCAAAGTGATGAATTTTAAGACTCTTGCAGAGAGAAAAAATATTGTTCTTAATTTTTCTTCCGAAGTCAAAGAATTGGAAGAATACATCGACGTGGCCAAAATGGATAAGGTGATTGAAAATTTACTTTCCAATGCCATCAAATACACACCTAACAATGGAACCGTTCATGTATCGCTTTTCGCGGATAAAAAAACATGGTCGATTGCAGTAAAAGACTCAGGAATTGGAATTTCGAAGAAAGCACAACGAAATTTATTTAAAGAGTTTTATCGCGGTGAAAATGCTATTAATTCAAAGGTTCCAGGTACTGGAATTGGTTTGCTATTGGTTAAAAACTATGTAGCACTTCACAAAGGGAGAATTCAATTCGAAAGTGAAGAAAACAAAGGATCTGAGTTTAAAATCGTATTGAAACATGGTAAAACTCAATTTGGAAAAGAGGTTACTTACATCGAAACAAAAGCACATAGAGAAATAAAGGTTGAACACATGGATATTGATGCTGATTCGGTTCAACAACCAACTTCAGAGCCTCAAAAACGATCAAAAATCCTTATTGCTGAAGACAACGATGAACTACGAAATTATCTGTTTACCAGTTTAAGCGAACACTATCATGTTTCTGTTGCAGAAAATGGCAAAATTGCTTTGAATGATATCACAGAAGTAAAACCAGATATTCTTATTTCGGATGTGAAAATGCCAGAAATGGATGGAATCACATTAAGTAATAAGGTGAGAAACAATTTTGAAACTTCGCACATTCCTGTGATTTTGCTTTCTGCTTTAAACGAGAAAGAAGATATCATGAAAGGCCTACAGACAGGTGTTGATGATTACATTACCAAGCCTTTCGACATCACGATTCTGCGAGCAAAAATCGACAATTTGATTCGCAACCGAATGCGTGCAAAAGAACGCTTCCTAAATACTGCAGAACCAAATGTAAAAGACACAACCTACGCCAATTCTCAGGATAAAGTCTTTATTGAAAAGGCAATAGAATTAGTCGAAAAGCAAATGGACAATCCGAAGTTTGCGGTAAACGATTTTGCTCAGGAAATGGGTGTTAGCAAGAGTTTGCTTTACGAAAAATTGAAAGCTCTAATTGGTCAAACACCCAACGATTTTGTGAAGGTAATTCGTTTAAAGCATGCTGTGGAACTTCTGCAACAGGGTAAATACAACATCAACGAAGTGGCTACTTTATCGGGATTCGACGATCCTAAGTATTTTAGTACTTGTTTTAAAAAGTTATATGGGAAGACTCCGAGTAAGTATTTCGATAAGTAAGAATTAGCCTAAAAAGCAGTTTAAACTCTAATATTGAAACTGCTTTTTAAAAAAATTCATGGCTTCCTTCTTGTAATTCGACTCACCTATATGGCTGTCATTAGGAAGTATTTTAAACTCTTTAGGCGCCTTAATCTTGTTGTAAGCAGAAAAACCTAATCGTGAAGGGCAATCATCATCAAAAAGTCCCGTAAGATAAAGTGTTGGCGCTTTAATTTTTTCGGCAAAATGTTTTGCATCTAAATATTCAAGCGTATGTAAAGCATCGGCAAAAGTATAGGAGTGATTGTAGCAAGCTAAGAAATTATTGATCTCTCCTTTGAGCATTTTACGAATTTCAATATGGTTCATTAAATCACAAGGGAATGGATCGAAATAAGCACAAGCACTTATGTGTTTGTTAGCCAAACCTGCTGTCATAAGTGCCAATCCTCCTCCTTGACTGCCCCCAAACACACCAATTTTTGTTTTATCAACCTCATCGCGAGACATCAAAAACTCAACGGCTCGAATACAGTCCATATAAATCTTGCGATAAGCCGATTTCTCTTTATTACCTATTTGATGTCCCATAAATCCAGTACCTGAATCGGGCGTAAAAGCATCTTTACTTATACCATGACCTCTTACACAAAGAGCCAATTCAATTACATCTTCTTCATTATTTAGGAATTCATCCAAATGCTCAAAACCATAGCCATAACCAGGTAAATTTAAAATTGCAGCATAGGTGCCTTTCTTTTTTGGTGCAAAAAAATAGCATCGAATCAATGCACTGTCAATCGAATGCATTTCAATAATGTAAGCATCTCTCTTTTCAGTACACAAATAATTCGCCTTACTCATTTTAAAATCCGCTTCAACCAGACTTAATTCTTTCAAGGCAGCATTCCAAAACTCATCAAAATCATGAAGTGCTGCAGATGAGTCTTCAATTTTTGTTGGCGAAACAGCAAACCATCCAACAGTTCCAACATATCCATCATTTTTAAGGCTTGCCATTACTTCATAAAAACCTGGCAATAAATTTTCATTGCTCAGATCAATTTTGGTAAAAATAAGACCTTTTTTCACCTGAATGTTTCTGCTACAAATGGTATCCATAAAATCATTACGCAACAAAACATTTAAAAGCCCATCAGAATCTGTTTCTGTATCCACACTAAACTGCAGCTCCTCGTTTTCACGAAACAAATGCTCTGGCGATTCAAAGCTCAATTGAATGGTAGGTTCTTGCAATTCTTCGCCAGAATAAAGACGAACCGAGTTATGACTTTTCCCTCCTGTATATGAAAAATTCGAAACGCGAATAGCAATTGTATTTTCCTTATTGAAGTGAAGATAACTGGCTGGTACTATAAACTTGCTGGTTTTATAATTAGGATTAGGAGACCATTTAAACTCATTGGAAATATTGCCTCCAATGTATTTCTCATTGATTAATATATCCTGAACATTGAGTCGTAAACTTATCTCTAAAGTAAAATTTTCACATGAATCGAGCTGTGAAATTTGAAATTCCGTTCTTAATTCTCCAAGAGTGTTCAGATAGGAAAAGCCTTGTCGTTCCCAAGACAATAGCAAATTAACATTCGATATTTCCTTGGGAATAGATTCATTTCCAAAGCTCAAAGTCCATTTAAGAGGAATTAAATTTTGAGCAGATAGAGAGATTAAATTCAAGCTTAGAAATAGGATTACGAGTTCAATTTTCTTTCTCATTACCACTCACTTAATATTTTAAAAAATGCCTTTTTACGTTCCGAATTAATTCCCCAATCAACTGGTGGATTCTGGTATCCGCATTCAAATGCTTCGCCTTCTCGACGGTAATCGAAATAACCCCAAGATGCCTTTAGACTTGTCGCAGCAACGAAATTATTCATTGGCTGATCAAAATCTTCATGATCATCTTCGTTGTAAACAATTGGCTGTCCATTGTACCCCTTTAAAGCTTTGGTTTTATTCACTTGCTCAACAATTCCTTCCCACTTCTCAACTCCATTGCCATGGATTAATATAAAATCAGAAATGGCAGCAACTGTATCTGTTGGAATGTGATTGCCTAAAAAACTGGTTCCTACCAATAATCTTCTTTCGTTTACTTGGCGCGATTTGGCCAAATGAATCAGCTCATGCACGCGCTCTTCTTTAAGAATTGGATGAGAATATAGAAATGAACTCTCGTTACAAACCTCGATCAAGACATTGCGAAAATCATTTTCCAAGATCCAGTCAACAGCATTAAGCAAACCCGTTTTAATAGCTTCTTCACTTTCCATTCTTCGCTCTTGTCCAAAATAATATACACCAACAATAGCCACCATTCCCAAACGATCTGCTTCATTCAATATTTGCTTTAAGCGATTCATATATTCGGGGCGCAGTTCGCCTTTTTCGGTAATTGCAGAGTTGTGCCAAGGTTGCGTTTCCGAATATCCTTCGGGGCTGCCACCTTGCAAATTAATGGTGAAGGCTAACAAGCCATTCGCCTTCCACAATGGCATTGCTTCCATAAACTCTTTAGTATTTCTATTGGCATCCCAAACTTTTGTATCTGGATAAGCCCAACGATTTACTGTTTCGGGATTTATATCATCGTAAATTCCTTGCACCATTCTCACATTAGGCAACAAGCCTTGAATGGAATAATCTCGCCATATTTTGCCTTCAAAAGTTGGTTTTCCATTAATGTAAAACTCATTTTCTACAATGCTAACGGTCGTTTTATCATCCTGTTTTTTGCACGAGACGAAGAGTAAAAGGGTAACAGTGAATAGTAATAAATGGTTTTTCATTTTTTTGTAATTAGTTATTAAATAAAGTAGATAAATATGGTAATTATTTATTCGAATTAAACTGCTCTATTATATCTTTTGCTATTTTCAAAAAACAACAAAAATATTGTCATACAATACACCCCTCTGTCCTGTCGGACATCTCCCCTGCAAGGGAGAATTCGACTCGTAAAATTCCTAGATATAATGTGTAAGGCTGTTTCTTAATTTATATTCGTCATTTTTTAAAATGGTGCAGAGCACCAATATATTTGTAGAAAACATTAACAATTTTGATGGTAGGTGCAGAGCACCCTTATATCTTTTCCTCAAGCCGGAAGGCTTTTACTTTTTCCTAGGATGAAAAAGTAAACAAAAAATCCTCGACAACGTCCTCAACCACCCGTTAACAGATAGAATGCTAAACAAAAACTTTTTGTTTTACGCATCCTTCACTGAACGGGTCCCGGTCTCCGGACTAAATGTCGCATTCCTACGAACAAACTTTAATTTATAAAATTAATGATTTGATGATGCATACATGCCGATATAAGAACCAACAAATCCACCGGCCACTTTTGTACTCAACAAGCTTGCATTGATATTATCAGCCAACAAAATCCAATTTTCTGAATCAATAGAATAGTAAAAACTGTAGTATTTGCCTTTGCCTTCTATTTTTAGCTTTAGGATTCCATCAGATTGTAATTCAATTCGCTCAAGCAATTCGCTTATTGGGCCTTTATCGCTTGGTAGCGCCTTTTCTAACTGAAGAAAAGTCTTTCCATCTTCTTGCCTTTTACCAAAGAAAAAATGGTGAGATTCATTCTGAAAACATAGTAAACCTGCTGCTTCTTTATCTTGCTTTGGCTCAAAAGTCATTTCTACTTCTACTTCGAAATTAGCATGCTGTTGTCGGCGGCCAATAAAAGCAGGATTGCCAATTTCTCTACTATTTGTAGCTATGGCATCAATTTCCAAATACTTTTCGTCAGAATTAAGCTGATACCACTTTTCATTTGGTGTTCTTATAAAATTCCAATTCATGGCTAGCTCTTCTGAATCAAAATTGTCAGTTTTGCTAAAATTGCCATTGGAAACTATTGCAGTAGAATCTATTGTTGAAACCAAACCAGTTTTTTCTTGAATCAAACCAACAGCTTTATCTGATTCTAAAAACACTGGCCATCCATCTTTCCAACTAACAGGTAGTAAAAAAGTCTCTCGACCAGTATTAAAATAGTTATCGCCGTAAGGTCTACAACCTAAAAACACGCCCCACCAATCGCCTTTATTATCTTGAATTATATCGGCATGACCAGTACAAGTCACGGGATATTCTCTCTCGGAATCCAACTGTCTTTGCGATAAAATTGGATTGTTTTTGAAAGGAATGTATGGACCATTCACTTCTTTGCTTCTAAAAATAACCTCGGAATGATCTTCAGCGGTTCCTCCTTCGGCACACATCAAATAGTAATATTCATTTATCTTATAAAGGTGTGGGCCTTCGATCCAAATTGGTTCTTTACTGATATCACTTCCACCGTTTACAATCACTTTCCCTTCCCCAATCACCTTATCGGTAGCCAAATCGTATTCCCACATTCTAATGGTTCTGTGTCCATCATAAAGGGCTTCTCCATCGGGTTCGGAATTGTGAACGATGTAGGCCTTTCCATCCTCATCAATAAACAAGGAAGGATCAATTTGTTCTATTTGCGGCAAATAAATTGGTTCACTCCAAGGTCCAGCAGGATCTTTTGCTTTTACAATAAAATTCCAGCTTCCCTGCACAACGGTTCCAATTACATAAAAAGTGTCGTTAAATTTATTGTAGGTAATTGCAGGAGCAAAAACACCTTCAGATATCGCCAAACCATCCAAATTCAACTGACTAGGACGATCCAACACATGCCCCAACTGCTCCCAATCTGTCAAATTAGTGCTATGAAAAACTGGAATACCTGGAAAAAATGAAAAACTAGAATTCACCAAGTAGAAATCATCTCCCTTTTTACAGATTGATGGATCGGGATAAAAACCAGGTAAAATAGGATTGTAAAATTCGTTTGAAGCCAAAGGATTATCCTTGTAAAAGGAATCTTTTCCCTGATAAGAAAAAGAATAAAATCGAGCTTTATTTTGAACTTCTCCATTAGGTGTGCATGCTAAAAGCACAAAAACAAAGAAAAGTAGAGTAGATGTATTAACTAAATTTCGTAACATTTATTTATTGTTTTGATAGTAAGTATTGATATAATCCCATGCCAAATTCACACTATATAGTGGTGGAAAATTATAATCCTCCACCTCTGCAAGAATATATTTAAGGGCTATTTTATTTTGATATTCAAATATCTCAGCAAAGTTTATCTTACCACTTTCGCCTAATTCTTGATAATCTTTCACATGCCAACTTATAAATCGTTTGGGATATTTCTTGAAATAATCTATTGGATTTACTCCTGCTATATTCATCCAGTAGAAATCTGTCTGAAAGAAAACAAATTCAGGATCTGTATTTTGTAAAAAGTAATCGTAAACGCGAACTCCATCGACAAATAAAAACTCATCAGCATGGTTATGAAATACAAATTGAAGCCCATTATCAGCACAAAGTTTCCCAATGGCATTGTAATAATCACAGAAGCTTTGCAATTCCCCAATCGTTTTTATTCCCTTAATTTGATTGTTTGAGGTGGATAGGTAAGCAACTCCCGCTTTCTTGTGATCGATAATGCATTTCTCCCACCATTTCAATGACTCATCCCACTTTCCTTCTAAGGGAAGATCGTGAAAGGTCATTGAACCTAGAAACTTCATTCCTACCTTCTCTACTTCTTCTTTAAATAGAGTCGGACTCATACCATAAAACAAACCTTTATCGTATACAAAAGTCTCTACAAAAGCGTATCCCATCCTTCCAAGGAATTTCAAAGTGCCAATTGGATCTTTCAGCATTTCATCATGTACTGATACCAGCTGAATGCCAATATTCTTTTCTTTCGAATTGGCTTTAATATATCTGGTTTTCCATAAGCTTTTGTTAGAATTGTCAAAACCTTCAACCATTACTTCAGTACAATTCAAAAAATCAAACGCTACCCTCATGGTTTTGTTTCCATTCAAGTCTGAATCCTGCATCAACCAAGTATTTTCATCCGAAAATGAACCTTTCCCGGTAAAAAATGCTCCGCTTTCATTATGGCCAGCAGCAAAAATCCTGTCTGTTTTATAATCGTATCCAATTAATTCAACCAGTATAGGGTGATAATTTCCATTTCGATACCGCAGAACCTCCACTTGCAATGATTGTTTCCCGAGCTTAGCTATATTAACCATTCTCAATTTTGGAAATCTATCGATGCTATCTGTATCTGCATTTATAGTACTTACCCAACTTCCGGCGTATTGGTATAAACGATCTTTTTGTTCAGAAATGGAATATGACTCTTGTGCAATTGCATTCACAGTTTGAATACTAAATAGAATTAGACAAACAAATACTTGCTTCCATTGATTCATTATTTTCTTTTTCATGTTCTTAGATCTCAAGTTTCTTAAGTACAACAACAGATTTCTCAACTAGCACAAGGCTCTAAAACAAGCAAGGTGCATTGAAGAAATCCCCCAACACACCTTCACTAACCTTTTTATGAAAAAATAAAGCTCGTTAAGCCATTCCATCTAATGGTTTAATAGTACCATCTTCGTTGTATTCCAATTCAACAACTTTCATGCTTCGCAACCAAGTCTTGCCCCCAGACGGTTTGCAATCATGGTAAAAAAGATACCATTTGCCCTTAAACTCACAAATAGAATGATGAGTAGTCCAGCCAACGACTGGTGATAAAATCTCACCCATATATTTAAATGGTCCATATGGGTTATCTCCGATGGCATAACACAACAAGTGTGTGTTACCAGTGGAATATGAGAAATAATATTTTCCGTTGTGTTTATGCATTTTTGCGGCCTCGAAAAATCGACGGTCGTGGTCTCCCGATTTCAACGGATTTCCATCCTCATCTAAAATTACAACGTCTTTTGGCTCTTCAGCAAACTCCAACATATCATCAGACATTCTTACCACCTTAGCACACAATGCCGCTTCTTCGTCGGCAGGTTCTGCACCAACTTCAATGGCTTTGTTATCGCGGTAACGCTGTAACTGTCCGCCCCAAATACCACCGAAATACATGTAATGCTCGCCCTCTTCCTCAAACATTCCAGGATCGATGCTATAACTTCCCATAATTGGGTTTTTCTCTGCAATAAATGGTCCTTCAGGTTTATCGCTTACAGCTGCACCAATTCTGAAAATATCATTTTTATCCTTCAATGGAAAATAGAAATAGTACTTCCCATCCTTTGCTGCTGCAGCCGGCGCCCACATTTGCCTTCCCGACCAAGGCACATCGTCCACGTCTAAAATTACACCATGATCTGTTACTTTTCCATCAATCTCCTCCATCGAATAAACATGATAATCTCTCATCGCAAAATGATCGCCATTATCATTCTCTGGCATACCTGTTTCAATATCGTGAGATGGATAGATGTACAACTTTCCATTAAATACATGTGCTGCTGGATCGGCAGTATACAAATCTTCTACTAAGTACTTTGGTGTTTTCATATGATAATAATTTGACTTTTAGTTGCCATATGGAACTCCAAAATCACACTCATTCTCTTGTGTGTAATACTTTTACATGGTCGTTTCATATTGATATAATTACATTCTCTTAATACGGTCTTATTAGAAAAACCAATCGCGGCTTAAGCCAGCCAAACCTTGTTAAGCACGCAATTGGTTTCCAAACTCTGACTTATAATCCCAATTAAGTGAATTATGCTATAATTCTTTTCTTAAATTAATAATTGCATGAACAGCTGATTTCTCTTTGCAATTTCTATCGAAAGGCAATGGATAATCTG
The DNA here is from genome assembly GCF_029029525.1 of Labilibaculum sp. DW002. Lineage (NCBI taxonomy): Bacteria > Pseudomonadati > Bacteroidota > Bacteroidia > Marinilabiliales > Marinifilaceae > Paralabilibaculum > Paralabilibaculum antarcticum. Next base: position 2,761,378 of record NZ_JAKJSC010000001.1, read on the forward strand.
TTCTTCCGGCTACCGGCCAATAATTACGCCATGTTTGTCCATCGTGCACACCCCAAAACGTAACACGACTAATTTTATCTTGATGCTTGTTGAATAAGGTGAAAAACTCAACATATCGATCATGTAACTTTACTTCCAATGAATCGGGAAGTGCATTTACATATGGATTTAACTCTGGTTTAAATTCATAACTCTTCGCCACATCTGCTCCAACATTTAAATCAGGCATGGGCAAAACAGAAATATCCAATTCTGTTACCATTACCTTCACACCCAAACTGGCAAAATCTTCGATGCTTTTTTCAAATTCATTCATATCTGGAACCGTAATCGAGCTGTGTGCTTGTAACCCAATTCCATCTATCTGCACACCTTCTTTTTGAATGTTTTTTACCATTCGAATAACACCATCGCGTTTTTCTGGTATCGACATTGAATAATCATTGTAATACAATTCAGCTTCCGGATCGGCTTCGTTTGCAAATTGAAAAGCCAACTTTACGAAATCTTCTCCAATAATCTGCACCAATTTGCTATCGCGGAAAGATCCATCTTCCATGATGGTTTCGTTTACAACATCCCAACCATTAACACGACCTTTGTAACGGCCTACAACTGTTGATATGTGTGTTCTCATGCGCTCAATCATCACCTCACGACTAACATCATTTCCTTGCTCATCGGTGAAAAACCATGCAGGAGCTTGCGAATGCCATATTAATGTGTGACCAATGATAAACATGTTATTCTTTTCTCCTAATTCGACAAACTTGTCGGCTAAAGAAAAATCGAACTTGCCTTCCTCTGGTTGCAACACTTCACTTTTCATGCAATTCTCTGCAACAACAGAGTTAAAATGTTTATTTACAACAGCTATTGCCAAGCTATCTTCTTCTAATATTTGTGGTGTATTTAATGCAGTACCAATAAAGTAAGCTTCCTTTATCGCATCCTTCATTCCCTTTTCGGATGAACATTCGTTTCCTGAGCAAGCGCTCATGATTACAGCTGTTGCGCTAATCAATAAGAGTCCTTTGGTATAATTTCTTAGTTTCATTTTTTGTCTATTTAAAGGGTTATGCATTTTGTCTGCGAAGAATCAATTCCTTTTCAATGGTAATTTCTTGTTCTTTATTGATACCATAAAAGAAAAGACAGGCTACACTAATACAAAAAGTAAGGGTTGGCAATACACTCATTGCTAATTTTATTCCGCCAATTGTTTCTGCGGATTGAATCAATAATTGCTCGTTGTATCCATACATGGCCAATATTCCTGCTACCAAAGCTCCTCCAATACTTAATCCGGCTTTTAGTCCAAAAATCATTGCTGAGAAGATAATTGCCGTAGCTCGTCGGTTGTTTTTCCATTCCGAATAATCGGCTACATCAGCAATCATCGCCCAAAGAAGTGGCGTTGATATACCATAAAATAAACCATGCACCATTTGACTTATAAATACCAATGCGATGGATTGTGGTGAATAGAAATAAAAGGCTAACAAGCACAATGCAGATAGGAATAAACTTGTTCCAAAAGCGTCACGTTTTCCAAATTTATCGGCAAAGAATTTCGAAAATCCAATCCCAATAATCATGAAAATGATACCTGCTGCATTAAACAGACTAAAACCAGAAGTAGAAACATCTTCGGGCCAGTGAAAACCAACTAAACCCATATTGGTTAGCAAGTTATTTAAGCCATCAATAAAATTGTTAAAGCCAATATTATTTAAGAAAGAAGCTAGCGCTTGTTCGTCCAGATAATTTTCGAAATAGTAGACATACATGCCACCTTTTAAGGATAAAGTGATAAAAATAAAGATGGTTAAAACCAACATTGCAATCCAAGGTCTGTTTTTAAACAAATCGGTAAAGTCTTGTTTCACACTTGTATTTTGCTCCGAACTAGGTATTATTCTTTCTTTGGTAGTTAGAAAAGTGATTATAAGAAACACAACTCCTACAACAGCAAAAATTCCAATTGTATTTTCAAAACCAACTGTTTTATCGCCATCGCCAAGAATTAAAACCAATGGCAAAAGCAAGGCCTGTACAATAAATTGAGCAATCATAACTGCCACAAAACGATAAGACGAAATGCTATTCCGCTCTTTCATATCACCTGTAATTACACCGCTTAAAGCAGAATAAGGCAAGTTGTTTGCTGAATATACCAAGACCAATAAAATGTAAGTAACCAAAGCATAAACGACTTTACCTGATGATCCAAAATCTGGTGTACTAAAAGCTAGCATAGCCATTCCTCCAAAGGGTACAGCAGTCCATAAAATCCAAGGACGAAACTTTCCCCATTTGGTCTTGGTTCTATCGGCAATTACACCCATAATTGGATTGAAAAATGCACCGATCATTCCACCTGAAAATATGATTGCAGAGGCTGTAGCTGGCGGAATTTTATACACATCGGTATAAAAGAATGCCAAGAAAGTCATTAGGGTTTGAAAAATAAGGTTTGCAGCCAGATCTCCCAAACTGTAACCTATTTTTTCCTTTATCGAAATTTTTGTGGACTCACTCATATTGTATTTTTATAAAACTATTTTATCACTGCACTTTTCCTACTCAAAACTCACTCTATCATTACTGATAACTCTTTACAACACTTAAAAAAAAAGCACAAAGCATTGGCTGTAACACTCAATTTGTGATGCTTGAATGTTATATCTCGACAGTATAATAGTTGCTTTTTATTTATCCATTACAAAGGCAGAGCCTTCAACAAGTATGGTTTTTGTTAGTACTTTTCTTTCGCGGATTCGTTTTGCTGTGGGTTGCGCTCCACCAACAGATATTTTTAATTCTCCAGCTAAAACCGTTTTCTTGAATTGCTCATCAACAATCATTAATTGATCTGGGTTAATTGTAAAATTGATTGTTTTGCATTCGCCAGCTTTGATCATCACTCTCTGAAATTCGACTAATGATTTATTAGGGTTAACTCCTCCAGCTTGCGGATTCGCAGCATAACATTGTATTACCTCTTCCCCATCAATCTTGCTGTTATTGGTAATATCTACCGATATTTCAACACAATCGCCAGGAGCAATATGATCTGGAGTTTTTAGCTTTGAATAGGTAAAATCAGAATAACTCAAACCAAAACCGAAATCGTACAAAGCTTCTCCTTCGAAATAACGATAGGTTTTGCCTCTCATATCGTAATTGCTGTAAGCAGGAATATCATCTACACTCTTGTAAAAAGTCAATGGCAAACGACCAGCTGGATTGTAATCGCCAAACAAAACATCAGCAATTGCAGTACCTCCTGCTTGTCCTGGATACCACGCCTCAACAATTGCCGGAATGTTTTCATTTTCCCAATTAATTGCCAATGCACTTCCGTTCAACAATACCAAAACCATTGGCTTGCCTAACTTTTTAATTTCTTTCATTAAAGCAGTTTGTGTTCTTGGCAATTTAATATCCAAACGATCGCCATGAGCAAAACCTTCTACTTTAACTTTCATTTCTTCGCCTTCGAGTAATGGGCTAATCCCCATGCAGAAAATAACTACCTCAGCTTCTTTTGCAATCGCAATTGCCTCTTCTGCTAAATTATCATTTGGCTTTTCCCACAATAGACGCATCATGGCATGCTCGGTGTTATCCTGAATGTATTCCAGTTTAATGGAGTAGGATTTGCCTGCTTCTAATTGCACATATTCATATTCCTTATGAGGATGATGAACTTCACTTCTATCAACAATAAGAGAATCTTCAATAAACAATTTCATTCCTAGAAATCCTTCACCTCCTAATGCGTAATCTCCCGATTCTTTAACCTTAATTACACCTGTCCAGCGAACCGAAAATTCATCGTAAGCAAGATCTTCGAATGGAGGTGTTGTTCCCCAAACAAAATCAACATTTGAATCAATTCTTGAATGAGTTGGCTCGCCTTTTAATTCTTTATTGTTAAAATATTCAGCAGCTAATCCATTTTTTGTACATGCCTTATCCGTAAAGAGAACAGAAGAAGGTATGGCTTCAAAAATTGGTAAACCTTCAGCCAACTTGCAACCCGCAGCATACTTTACTTCTGCATTTGGTAATTTTTGCTTGATACCATCCAAAGGCGTAACAGGAGCAGATGGATAACCATTGTAATTTCCCAATAACACTTCCAAATCGTTGGCATTGGAACCAATTACAGCAACTTTCTTAATTGCTTTATCGAGTGGAAGTAAATTATTCTTATTTTTTAGAAGAACCATCGACTTTCTTGCAGTTTGCAAAGCTAGTAAACGGTGCATTTCAGAATCGACAACATCGTAAGAAATCTTCTCGTATTTTACGGCTCCTTTGGGTGCAAACAAGCCTAACTTTAATCGCGCTAAAATTAATCTCTTCACCGATACATCTAATTCAGCCTCAGAAATCAAACCATTTTTAACTGCTTCAACTAAAGATGGGTATGAATCTCCACAATTTAGGTCTGTACCTGCTTTTACCGCCATAGCTGCAGCTTCTTGCTTAGAGGAAGTAACTTCATGCGCATTTGGCATGTAAAAATCATTAATTGCCCAACAATCCGACACAATATAACCTTTAAAGCCCCAATCTTCTCTTAGCAAATTACTAAGAGATTTATTTCCACAACATGGCAAGCCATTGTAACTATTGTAAGCACACATTACCGAATAAACACCAGCTTCTTTCACTACTTTTTCGAAATGCGGACTGTAAGTATTCAACATATCAAACTGACTTGGCGTTGCATTAAAGCTGTGTCTTTCTGATTCTGGTCCACTGTGTACTACAAAATGTTTTGCGGTTGCAATCAGCTTGTAATAAGTATCATCATCACCTTGGAGGCCTTTTATGAATTGAACTCCAAGCTCTCCTGTTAAGTATGGATCTTCACCATAGGTTTCCATTCCTCTTCCCCAACGTGGGTCTCTAAAGATGTTCACATTAGGCGTCCAGAAGCTTAGTCCCTGATAAATTCCACGTTTTCCCTTTGCAGCAAAATTGTGATGCTTCGCTCTGGCCTCATCAGAAATGGCATTGGCAACCTCGAACATCTGCTCGCGATCCCACATCGAAGCCATTCCAATTGCCTGAGGAAAAACAGTTGCCACTCCAGCACGCGCTACTCCATGAAGACATTCATTCCACCAATTGTGTTCAGGAATTGCCAAGCGATCGATGGCAGGCGATTCGTAACTCATCTGAGAAACTTTTTCGGCCAAAGTCATTTGTGAAACCAAATAATCAGCTCTTTGCTCAAATGAAAAGTTAGCATCCTCATGCTTTTGCAGACTATGCGAGCATGAAAACAAGCTGAATAAAAGAAATGCAGGTAATATTTTATTTAAAGTCATAATTATCGGTAGTAGTTGGTAGTTATTGCAAGCCTTCTAAAAATCCGTAGTAAGCATCTTTTTTGTTGTAATTTCCATCGAATAACAATGGCCAATCCATGTGTCCATAGAAATTCAACAACCAAGATTCTGAGTCTTTCAATCCCCAAACGGTTAAAGCATATTTATTCTCATTCGGAATACCATTGTACACTTCAACAACTTCTTTCACTTTCGCTTTCTGCGATAAAGATCTTTCTGATGATAAGCTTGTTAAATCCTTATTCGGATTCGCTCTCACATCCAATTCTGAGAAGTGAACTTTTAAACCTCTTTCCACAATTCGGTCGGTAGCTTTCTGAATATCGTCTTTCGAAGGATAATCATGAGAAATGTGCATTTGAAATCCGACTCCGTCAATTGGTATATCTCTTGCTATAAAATCATCAACCATTGTAAAAACAGCATCCTGTTTTGTTTGGTCGGTAATCATGTTGTAATCATTATAGAAAATCAACACATCAGGATCAGAAGCACGAACAAACTGATAACATTTAGCAATGTAATCGTCGCCCATTTTCTGACGATATATTGAATTTCTAAGGCTTCCTGAACCATCTTCCAATGCTTCATTCACCACATCCCAAGAAGTTATTTTTCCTTTGTATCGACTTACCACTGTAGTGATATAGTCTTCAATCATATCTTCAAATTCCTGATCCGTTCCAGCAAAACTCTTTACCCAATCTGGTGTTGAGTTATGCCAAATTAGCGAATGACCATGAACATTAATACCATTAGCAACGCCATAATCTACAATCGCATCAGCAGGTCCAAAATTGTAATTCCCCTGAGATGGATACATCACATCCATTTTCATTTCCCACTCAGCTGTGATACTGCTAAATTCTTTTGTGTAATTTTCATCGTATTGTCCTGTTAGTTTTCCCGATTGAACTGCAACGCCTACAAGGAATGTATCGGCAGCTTTTTTTAAGGTTTGATTTGGGTCTGGAACAAATGTCGTTGTTACTTCTACAGTATTTGAGTAATTGGAAATCACCGTTTCCTTTACCGCTTTTACACGATAATAATAGACTGTATTACTCTCTAATCCTGTTATTTCCTCATTTAAAGAGGTTGTTGACTTTGCATTATAACCTGCTAAAAAAGTTGCAAAAGAAGCATCGGAAGACACATCTAACAGATAACTTTGAGCACGATATAATCTTGACCAGCTTGCCTTGAAGCTTGAAGAGGTAATTTCGCTAGCCTGATTAGCAATAGGATCTCCCAATTCAATTTCTGGTTCTGAATCGCCACCACCACTTGAGCAGCTAGTGATGAAAACCAACATGCCTAGTAAAATTGATAAGTATCTAAATCTGAAATCGTTCATCTTGTTTTGCAATTACTATTGGTTGTAAAAAGCCATTATATAAACAGCTGGAAATAATAAAATTTTCAGGCTTGCAACCCATGATGCAAGCCTGAAAAAAACTAATCTTAATAGAATCCGTGAAAACGAATGTTATCGAACTGTACAGTTGAAGGGTTTGCTCCCCACTCTGCTATTGTAACTTTAACTTGATTAACCTGTGTTGGATCTACATCACCACTACTTTGGTTATCTGGATCATAACTTGCTCCAAATGCTGAAACTGGTGTCTCAATTGTATGCCATCCATCTTCAGTAAATTCGTGACGGAATGCCCAGTTGCCACCATCGCGGTCAACAATTAGAAATTCTGCTACTGTACCAATCGCACCATTACAGTTTACATCAATTAAATACATCACCTTTTCAGGATCTGATTCTACAACCATTGTTTCTAAAGCATCAGACTGACAACCATTGTATCCATTTGAAGTATCGCCTAACCATTTAAATTCAGCAAAAGTTCCAGTAGGACCGCCAATGATATATTCTAAAGAACCTGCATCACCATAAAAAACCCAATTATTTAATGGGCGTAATCCGCCGCCATCAAAATCAGCAACCAAATAAAGGTTGTATCCTATGTCAACATCAAGAAATGCAGATGCTTCACCAGCTGGAGTAACAACAGTTACATCAGCTCCGAGTGTTGTTCCATCAGGAACTACCATTGAAATCTCAGTTGAAGAAACCATTGTATATTCTACAGGTGCTCCTCCAAAAGTTACAGAAACAACATTCTGAAACCATTCTCCTGCAATGCTAACTGTTTCGTTTGCTTTAGGACGTTCTGGAGTAAATACCCCAATTGTTGGTTCTGGTTGAATAATTGTAAAATCATGTGTTAATACTGCACCATCTTTATTGGTAATGGTTACCACTTGAGCTCCAAATTCTGATCCTTTTGTTTCATCGAAAGGAACCTTAAACATGATTGCTAAATCTGAATTCAAAACAGGGTTGAATACTACATCAACAATACTTTCTTCTGGCGCACTAACTGCCTTGAAGGTTACTGTTTTAATATTCTGAAGATCGTTTCCTTCAGCAATGATCAAATCGTTTGGTAATCCCGAATTTATATTTAAATCGGTATCTTCCGAAACCATCACATCAACAACAGGACTTAGGCTTGAGTCATCATCACATGAATAACTCATGACACTTACCATTAGCACGACTACCGCGCTAATGATTTTGTTCATTTTATATTTAAATTTCATAATTAGAGACTTTTAGTTGTTAAAATCAAAAGGAACTGGCTCTTCTAACAATAGTGGATTCAAATCCGCTTCAGAACCTGGAATAGGCAATAAGAAATCACCTGCAGAAGGAGTAACTTTTCGAGTAGTGATGTTATTGTAATCTCCATCATTGTAATCTCCTCTTTCCTGATTTGAAAGAATAGCTATGGCTTTTGTTCTATCCATACGAGCTAAATCGTACCAATACTTGCCTTCAACAGCTAATTCCATTCTTCTTTCCTGAAGAATATCATCGAATGTTAAAGAAGCCTTATCTGCTAAACCTGCTCTTTTTCTAACTGCGTTAAATGATTCCAAAGCTTTTGAATCAGTAGTTGAAGCACTACTTCCTAGAATCGCTTCGGCATGAATTAACAATACTTCTGCATATCTAATGATGTGTGTATTCAAATTTGTTGACATGAAACCAACATCTGACCACTCATCTTTTGAGCCAACAACATATTTTCTCCAGCCTGCAATTGTACTTGTCATTCCAGCAGAAGGAACAGTATAACCACCTTCAGCAGTTACTAAATCAGGATAGAAATCACCTGGCTCCATAATCGTTTCGTGTCTTCTCAAGTCACCAGCTTCGTATGCCTTTTGAAAATCAATACTTGGTTGAAAAGTTCCCCAACCGTCACCAGCATTGGTTAATTTTGGCGAAGCTGCTAAGTATGCTTGACTTACATTTTGATATCCCCAACCTTGGTTAGCAACCCATTGTAAAGCAAAAATAGACTCACGGCTATTGTTGTTACGAGGATGAAATACATCACCGTAATTATCTAACAAACCATGCACTCCTGAATTGATTACCAATTCTGCCTTTGCCTTTGCATTAGTATAATCTTTTTGAGTAAGATATACCTTAGCCATCATCGCATTACATGCCGATTGAATAACCCTACCAGCTTCATTGTCTGACCTTTGAGCAGGAACTCTAGTTACTGCATTGTTGTAATCGTTCAAGATAAAAGTATACACATCCTCAACTGTATTTCTGTACACATCTGTTTCGGCATTGTATTGACTCATATCGTGAATAATTGGCACAGCACCCCAAGTTCTTACCAAGTAAAAATAGGCTGTTGCTCTCATAAAGTAAGCTTCACCACGAACGGCTTCAATTACTTCTTCATCAACATCACCAGCAACTTTTGTATCTAAATTGTAAAGCAATGTATTTGCAGTTGCAACAACATTGTATAAAGCATCCCATCCTTCGGTTGCAAATTGATTTCCCTGATTTACAGAGAATAAAGTAAACTGAGCAATATCAGAATAAGTTCCTGTTGAATTACCGCTGTAATTATCCCCAACGCAAATCAGGAATTTCTCGTTAAAGTAGAACCAAGGATATCCGTATAATGGAGCTCCAGCACTCATTACCTGTTCATTGGTGTTATAATAATTATCAACTACCAATGAATCTTCAGGTGCATTGTCCAGAAAGCTTTCTGAACATGACGCCGAAAGGAAAAGGAGAAATAATATGATTATTTTATTTTTCATGATTGTAATTTTTTGACGTAAACAAGTAGATTTAGAATTCAACATTAACACCCATCATAAATGTACGTGGTACAGGATAACGACCATTATCAACACCCATTAAAAGAGAATTCTGATTGTAAGCACCAATTTCAGGATCGTAACCAGAATACTTCGTAAATGTGTGTAAGTTCTGAACAGTAGCATAAACTCTTAACTTGCTGATGTAAGACAATCTTGCCAATTGCTTCTTGTTGAATGTATAAGCTAGTGTTACATTCTGAATTTTCAAGAATGAACCATCCTCAACAAAACGATCAGAAACTCTACTGTTGTTATTAGGATCACCAAATGCGAAACGAGGAATGTTAGTATCTTCATTTACTCCTGCAATAAAACGATTAGATACCGATTGAGCTTGATTACCTGTAACCTCTTTCATTCCTTCGGTTAACTTACGAGTCCAGTTGTAAATATCATTACCCTGAGATCCTTGTAATGTGAATGAAAAATCGAAATTTTTATACGACATTTCATTTGAAATACTGTAAGTAAAATCTGGGTGAGGATTACCAATGTAAGTACGATCGGCATCATCAATTTTACCATCTCCGTTGATATCTTTAAATTTGATATCTCCTACCCAAACACCATTTACTTCTCCAATATCTCCTTGAGATGGACTTGAATTTACATCAGCCTCATCTTTAAAAAGTCCTTCAACTTGATATCCGTAAAACTGCCCTACAGCTTCACCTTCAGCAGTTTTAGTCAACGTATTGTTAAATTCGAAAGTTTGAAATATTGCTCCTTCGTCACTATTCATGCTAATCAACTCATTTTTATACGTAGAGAAGACAAATGTTGATGACCAAGTAAAGTTAGGTTTCGTAATGTTTCTGGTTGTTAAAGAAATATCGATTCCTTTGTTTTCCATTTCTCCTAAATTCACCATTGGAGGTCTTAATCCCATATAAGAAGCTGAATTCATTGCTCCTAAATAACTTGGAAGCGGTTGAGGAAACAAGAAATCTTTCGAAGTCTTTTTGTATACATCAACATCCAGTTTGATTTTGTTATCCAAGAACCCAAGCTCTAAACCAATGTTAGTTGATCTTGTTGATTCCCATTTCACATCAGGATTTGCAATGTTAGCTTGTGAGAATCCAGTACCGTAAACAGTAGTGATACTTCTTAAACTTGCACCATAAGCATAGCCTCCAATATCCTGGTTTCCAACTTCACCGTAACCTGCGCGAAATTTTGCATAATTAACAACATCAACAAATTTCTCCATAAAAGGCTCCTTGGTAATTACCCAAGCACCTGAGAATGATGGAAAATAACCCCATTTGTTATTCTGTCCAAAATTCGATGATGCATCAGCACGAAGTGTTGCTGTCATTAAATATTTCCCTTTGAAACCATAGTTAAAACGACCAAAATAAGATTCGATACTATGAGTTCCCATTGAATTCCCATTGGTTGCGGTTAATGCATCCCCAGCATTCAATGCAGTAATATCATTGGTAAGAAATCCTGTTCTTGCACCACTTAGATTCTCATAAGTTGACTTTTGAGACTCATGACCAACCATTGCATTGAATGAATGATCACCAAAAGATTTTAAGTAGTTTAAATAGTTCTTCAATACCCAAAAGAAACTATCACTGCTAGATTTTGACGAAGTACTAATTTCATTCGTTTCTCTACCAATTTCATAGGTAGGATTAAATACGTTTGTCTTGTTTAAATTGAAGTCATAACCTATTTCATTTCTGAATGTTAGACCTTCAGCTAAAGTTAAATCAAGGAAAAAGTTTCCATTGATTTTATAACGCTCTAACTCACTATTTCTGATCGCTGACCATGCAACAGGATTTCGACCATTTCCAACACCAATTCCATCGGTTGGTCCACCCCAACTTCCGTCAGAATAGGTAACAGGAATGTTTGGAGATTGTCTTAGTGCTGAACTAATAACACCAGCTTCATCATCATTTAAAGTAATGTGTTCTTTTGAATTACTCATCGAAACATTGTTACCGACTTTAATCCAATCATTCACTTTATGATCCAAGTTCATACGCATTGAAAATCTGCGAAAATCTGAATTGATAACGATACCTTGCTGATCAAAATAACTTAAAGAAGTATAAAACTTAGTCTTGTCATTACCACCTGATACTGAAATTTGGTGATTTTGAATAGGAGCAGCTCGGAAAATTTCTTTTTGCCAATCGGTTCCTTCTCCTAATAACTCAGGATTTTGGAATTCGAAAGGAACATCTTTCCCTTGCGTTGTTAATACATCTGCATAGTATTCTCCATATTCTTTTAAGTTCATTACGTCGATATATTTACCAACTTGCTGAACCCCATAATAACCTTCGTACGATACTTTTGATTTTCCTTTCTTACCACTTTTAGTAGTAATCAGAACAACTCCATTTGCACCACGAGATCCATAAATGGCAGATGCAGAAGCATCTTTCAACACCTCAATCGATTCGATATCTGAAGGGTTAATACTTGAAAGAGCACTTACTTTAGTCTGACCATTACCTCCACCCAAAGCAGAGAATGTGAAAGAATCATTATTTGAATTTCCTTGCAAAGGCACACCATCAATAACGTACAATGGCTCATTATTTCCGGTTAGGGAAGTAATACCACGAACACGTAAAGAAACACCTCCACCTGGAGCACCTGAATTCTGAGTCACCGTAACACCAGCAACACGTCCTTGCAAAGCTTGGTCGATACCAGCAAATGGTTGATCTTCCATTGTTTCTCCTTTAACAGAAACAACAGATCCAGTTAAGTCACTTTTTTTCATAACACCGTAACCAACTGCTACTACTTCATTCAAGCCAATTGAAGATTCTGATAAATCAACATCAACAATAGCTTTAGTAGCTGCAATTTCTACTGTTTCGAAACCAATAAATGAAAAAACTAAAGTTCCATTATAAGCTACAGATAAATGATAGTTACCATCAATATCGGTAGTGGTACCATTCGTAGTTCCCTTTTCGATTACAGTAACACCCGGCAAAGCATCCCGAGTACCTTTTACAATTACCTTACCCGATACTACCTGCTGCTGTGAATAAGCCGACAGACTTAAAACAAGCATCAAGAGTAATAAATTAAGACTTCTTTTCATTGTTTAGTAATTAGATTAGAATAGGAATATTGAAATTCATTCAATATCAGTTAGCGAGAATAGAAGAACAACCTTAAATTTTTCATTATTGATCTTTTAAAACAATAATTCAAACCTTTGCGCTAGCTCCAACTTTTCCTCGCTTGCAAGTTTACCATTTACACCTTCGATGAAAGTTTAAAATCTTCCAAAGAAGGTTTGATATCCTCCAATAAACTAGACATAAGCCACTTACAAGTACGTGTTTTACTTTTAATTAGCGTAAAAACAATTGATATTTTAGGCATTCATCTTCATTTTTTTTTAATATTCAAAAAAAAACTCTCCTAAAACCAATGTGTAATTATTTATATAGATACTCAAAACCATCCGATTTGTTTATCTCTTTTTGATTTATCAAATAAATATTCCTCTAAGAATATACAGTATAAAAACACACTAAACCTGATGAAGAAAATACATCCTTTGTGAAACAAAATAACAGTCTACACAAACAAATTTTATTCTGTCACTTATATTTCTTAATCAGAATTAAAATACTTAAATTGAATACATAATAAATTTATTCAATAGGTTCTGAATTGGTGTAAAAAAATAAAACATGACTAACTTCAAACAAAACGAACTTACATTTCAATTAATGGTTGAAGCATCACCAAATGCTTTAGTTCTCATTAATAATATGAGTAAAATTGCCTACTTAAATAGTTTTTCTGAAGAATTGTTTCAATACAAAAAACAAGAATTGATAGGTCAGGATTTATCAATTCTAATCCCAAATAAATTTAAAAAAGAACATCCAAACCTATTAAAAACCTATTTTAACAATCCATCTAGTAGACAAATGGGCGCTAATAGAGATCTTTATGCCTTAAGAAAAGATGGGTCTGAATTTCCCGTAGAAATTGGATTAAATCCAATTGTAACTGTTGATGGTTCTCTTGTTTTGGCTTCAATTATTGATATTACCACTCGCAAAAAAGCAAATGAACAATTTCGATTGGTAGTAGAATCAGCTCCAAATGCCATTATTTTAGTTGATAACTTGGGTGTTATAAATTTGATTAATAAACAAACAGAGGTTCTTTTTGGTTATACTAGAAAGGAATTAGTAGGAAAAAAAATGGAAGTATTACTCCCATCTCGCTATAAATCTAATCACCCAAACTTACGCAATCACTTTTTAGCTGCACCACAAACAAGGGCAATGGGAGCCGGTAGAGATCTTTTTGCAATTCGAAAAGATGGAAGTGAATTTCCTGTAGAAATTGGATTAAATCCTTTAGAAACAGTAAATGGAAACCAAGTATTGGCATCGATAATTGATATTTCAGAACGAAAAAAGATTGAAGAAGCCACAAAACTACAATCAAAAAAGATAGAAGCAAAAAATAAGGAATTAGAACAATTTACTTACATCGCTTCACACGATCTTCAAGAGCCTCTTAATACAATCATCAGTTTCATCGAAATCATAGAGAATCATCCAGATAGAGATTATAATGATTTAGAAAAGGACAGTTTTAAATTCATTAATCAAGCCTCTACTCGAATGAAAGAGTTGATTAAAGGACTTTTAGATTATAGTCGGTTGGGAAACAAAGCTGAAATGAAAAAGCTAAATTCCAAATCATTAGTTCAATCCGTTTGCCACGACCTTGATTACATCATTAAGAAAACAAATGCAAAAATTACAGTTGGTGATTTGCCATTCACTTTTGCCTACGAAACAGAATTACGATTGTTATTTCAAAATTTGATTAGTAATAGCATTAAATTTATGGACCCAGAAAAAACTCCAGAAATATCAATTACTGCAAGCCAAGACAAATGCCAAACCAGTTTTTCAGTTAAAGACAACGGAATTGGAATTGATCCAAAATACAATGAAAAAATATTTACCATATTCCAACGCCTTCATGGCCGTAACGAATATGAAGGAACAGGTATTGGACTTGCTCACTGCCGCAAAATAGTAGAACTTCACAATGGAAATATCTGGGTAGAATCAGAAGTTGGAAAAGGCAGTACCTTTTACTTTACCATAAACTCAAACATTAAAAATGATGAAAAAATATAACGGCCTAAATTGCATTCTACTTATTGATGATGAAGAGTCGAATAACTACTTGCATCAAATGATAATAAAACATGCTAAAATTGACACTTTCGTGCAGGTAACCTACGATGGTATAGAAGCATTAGAGTTTTTAACATGCTCTGGTAGGTATCAGGAGGCTAAAGAATATCCGCAACCCGGAATTATATTTCTAGATATTAACATGCCTAAAATGAACGGCTGGGAGTTTTTAGAGGAGTACGTTAAACTTCCTGAAGAACAAAAAGGAAAGATTGTAATGGCAATGCTCACCTCAAGTTTAAATCAAGATGACATTGATAAGTCTGAGGAAAATAATAATTTAAAAGGATTTATTAGTAAACCCCTAACATCAAAAAAATTAATGGATGTTGTGAATAACAATTTTCAAATCGTAAAAGAGAATAAGTAGCTTTTTCAATAAAGCACAAAAAAATCGGTATTAACCGATTATACAATAATCACTGGAGCATACAATTCCTAAATAAAACAAATGCAATCATAACTTAAGCAATTTGTTCTATTCTGTATTAGGATTAATTTACAATCCAATACTATCTTATCACCATATAATTCTTCTTATCGCGCAGGCGATTCCAATCTTTTGAATTCATAGATTGAATCATTTTTGTTGTTAAATCAACAACTACAAAATCCTCATCTATTGATGAAAACATCTCCTTAATCATTCTGAAAATTTTCATATCCCTAAATTATATTGTTATTTTACCTATATAAATTTAGCACGATTATTGGAAATATTCAAGGAGATTTAGCCGGACTTAATAATTACGTAATATGAGTTTTTAAACGCGTATTTTCAGTTCACATTTACGTAATATTAATTTATCAATTCACTTTTTTACTCTGTAAAGTCGATTGAGCTAAAAAATAAATTCTTCTTATCTATTAATAATTGTTTCATTCGAGAAGGTCCACCAATTGCAATTTGATAAATAAATTTTCCTCTAAAGAAGAATCGCTTAAAATAGGTGTATTCATGCTTTCCTACCATCTGAGTATACACAATTTCTTTGCCCAGCATTCTTTTAAAAGCAACTGAATTCTCCGAAATTAAGACTGTACTTCCCCTTACCAAACTTCCCTCCTTCATCTCTTTATAATATTCTGTTGGATCGGAATGCGTAAAATCCAAACCAACACCAGAGAAATTAGAAGCAACAACACCAAAAACAGTAACCGCATCTTTGTAACTAAATACCTCTACAGTAATACCATTCAATTCTTTTCTTTGAACAAAAGGCTTTTCGGGCATATCAAAACTAATATTCGACTCAACCGATTTAGATGTTAACCATTCAATTTGCGCCGAAGCAGAACTGATTAAAAATGCGAAAACAATAAGAAAAGAAAACAGGTACTTCATACAATCAATTATTAAATCTTATCAATGATAATTTCAGAAAACAATCACACCTTAATTAATGCCTGGAAGTTTAATGCCTTTGATAGTTCGGTATAAATCGAGAGCAAAAACATCAGTCATTCCCGAAACAAAATCGAGTATTGACATGATTTTGCCATAATCGGTATCGGATTCAATATCATACTGCTCTGGAATTAAGGACAAAAGATTTTTCGAGTAGAAATTATCAGGTTCTAATACCGCCGTTACAAATTCTTGCAACAGAGTACCTAAAATTTTATAACCAGCCAGTTCAATTTCAAGAACAGAACGGTGATTGTAGATTTTAGAAACAGCAATCTTAGTGCATGTTTTATAAGCCTGCAAAGCATCTTCATTAATTTCCTTAATCAAAGTAGATTTAAACTCACCACTCATGATAAGCTCATAGTTGTTCACAAATACCGCAACACATTCCGACACCAACTTACCAATAACACCGGCACGCATATATGCAATCTGCTCATTTATATCGGTTACCTCTTTACAGGTTTCATCAATTTTATCAAAAGTAGCTTTATCCTTTTCGGGATGATAAAAACTTAATAGCAGTTTTTTTGTTTCATCTGTGCTAAGGATTTTGAGTTTGTGAGCATCCTCAATATCCATTATCTGATAACAAATATCATCTGCTGCTTCTACCAAATAGACTAAGGGATGACGAGCAAAAATACCATCCGATAATTCAGGAATTCCCAATTCTTTTGCAATTTTCAAATAATCTTCTCTTTCAGCTTGAAAAAAACCATACTTTCTCTTACCAACAACTTCAATTTTATTACTTTCCCATGGGTATTTTATAATGGCTGCAATACTTGAATAGGTTAAAGCAAAACCACCTTTTCGTCTTCCGTTAAAGGCATGAGTTAATAGGCGGAAAGCGTTGGCATTACCTTCAAAATTGCAAAGATCAGCCCACTGTTCTCTTGTAAATTTACTTTCTAGTTTTTTCCCTTCGTCATGAGTAAAATAGTAAGAGAGAGCTTCTTCTCCGGAATGACCGAAAGGTGGGTTACCTAAATCGTGAGCCAAACAGGCACCAGCTACAATACTTCCAATTTCTTTAATGCTAGAAAGATCATCTGATAAATTTAGTTGTATTAACTTATCAGCAAGCGCATTACCCAAAGAGCGACCAACACTTGAAACTTCAAGACTATGCGTTAATCTATTGTGCACGAATATACTTCCTGGAAGAGGGAATACCTGTGTTTTATTTTGTAACCTTCTGAAAGGTGATGAGAATATTAAGCGATCGTAATCTCTTTGAAATTGCGATCTAATATCTATCTGTTGTACAGAAGAAAACTGGTCTTCTTGACCAAATCGTTTTGCCGATAATAAGCTATTCCACTCCATTTTTTTCATTTAAAAATCTAAAAATACATTAAATATTTTCTTTGATCACATGTGTTCGTATTTATTCACATATATTAATAAAATCAAGCATAGTTTAACTTATTTTTGATTAATATAGCGTACATTATCGTACAGTGCATGTAATATTTACGGACACAATGGAACTAACACTGAAATGCATTAATTATACTAAAGCCCTAATTATCAACCTAATTACATCTGTGGCATATCTATTGATTATACAATGAGAATTTGAGGTGATTTTTTTCTTAACTTATTTATCGATTACAATTTGACCTTATCAGTCATATTCACTGGTTTGTCGATAAAAAAATGCGTTTATCTAAATTTGTTTGCAATGTGAATGTTTAACAGTAATATTGTTTACAGATTTTCAAATACCACTAACTATTATGATTCGACTGACAAATATTCACAAGTCCTATATTACTGGGGCAAATAAGCTTCATGTACTTAAGGGAATTGATTTGCATATTAAAGAAGGCGAGTTGATTTCCATCATGGGATCTTCAGGTTCAGGTAAATCGACACTCCTAAACATATTAGGTCTCCTTGATAATCATGACGATGGTACTTATGTCTTGAACAATCAGGAAATAAAAGCCATGAGCGAAACTAAAGCAGCAAAGCTTAGAAATAATTTATTGGGTTTTGTATTTCAATCTTTTAACCTGATATCCTTTAAAAACGCCATGGAAAATGTGGCACTCCCATTATACTATCAGAAGGTAGCACGTAGAAAACGTAATAAGCTTGCCGTTGAATATCTCGATAAAATGGGATTGAAAGAGTGGGCTGAACATATGCCAAACGAATTATCGGGTGGTCAAAAACAAAGGGTAGCTATCTCGAGAGCAATGATAACTCAACCGAAGATTATTCTTGCTGATGAGCCTACTGGTGCCCTGGATTCTCAAACCTCACTTGAGGTAATGGATCTCTTAAGAGAAATTAACCGTAGCGGAATTACAGTAATTATTGTTACTCACGAATTGGATATTGCAGAAATGACAGATCGCATCATTAATCTCAAAGATGGTTTAATTGAATCGATTATTGAAAATAAAAAAATCAATAGTTCCGAGACAATTCAAAGTCACCAAGCATAAGGCAACCTAATCAAAAAAACGCTCTACAATTAAGCTATGTTTGATAGAGATAAATGGAACGAGATATTTAGTACCATTCGTAAAAATAAAACCCGAACCTTTCTTACTGGATTTTCGGTTGCAACTGGAATCTTTATGCTGATTTTTCTTTTGGGAGCAGGTAGAGGTTTGCGTAATGGGATGAAAGATGTTTTCGCTCAGGATGCTACAAACAGTATGCAGATATATGGTGGGCGAACTACCAAAGCATATAAAGGAACACCCGAAGGAAAAAGGATTCAGATGAAAAATGCGGATTTGCTGAGTCTAAAAAAATCCATAGAAAAGATGGATGCTATTTCTGCAATGAGTTATATCCCGGGAGCAGAGGTTATATCCTATAAAGATAATTTTGGAAACTTTAATGTTTCTCCAATTCACGATACCTATAAGGAAATTACAAATTTTGATATTCTAAAAGGGCGCTTTTTGAATAAAAAAGATATAAAAGACTATCGAAAAGTTGTAATTATTCAAGATGTTGTTAAAGAAGTTCTTTTCCCAAAAGAAACAGCAGTCAACAAGTTTATTACAATCAACAACATTAAATTTAAGGTAATTGGTGTTTTTCATCAATCTAGCTTTGATGATAACTCGAGAGAAATTTATATTCCGATTACGGTAGCTCAGAAGATTTTCAATAATAACGATCATGTTCGAAGAATTTCTTTTACTCTTAGTGATGTTTCTGTTGAAGAAAGTAAAAATGTAGTACAACAAGTCATCTACAAAATGGCTGACGAGCACGGATTTAGCAAAGAAGACAAAAGTGCCTTGTGGATACAAAATAACATTGAAAACTCTCAATCTTTTGCTGCCCTTTTTAGAGGTATTGAAAAGTTTGTTTGGATCATTGGGGTTTTTACAATTTTACTGGGTGTTATTGGAGTTTTCAATATTATGATGATAGTTGTGAAAGAAAGAACCAAAGAGATCGGTATTCGAAAAGCTATTGGAGCATCTCCAATTTCTGTTGTTTCGCTTGTTTTGATGGAGGCTATTTTTATTACAGCTGCTTCGGGCTATGTTGGTTTAATCGCCGGAGTCGGACTACTTGAGACGATTTCAAAATTTAATCTTATTGAAAAACTATATCCTCCGGCGGCAATTTATTTTTTAGATCCACAAGTTGATATGGGAATAGCTGTTGGTGCAACAATTGTTCTTGTAATAACAGGTGCTTTGGCAGGTTTTTTTCCTGCACGTAGAGCTGCCTCTATTCGGCCGATTGAAGCACTGAGGGATGAATAGTATTTTGACTAAAATAAACAATCAGATCATGTTCGATTTAGATAAATGGCAGGAAATTACTTCTGCCCTCAAAAAAAATAAATTAAGAACGGCTCTTACAGGCTCAGGGGTTATGTTTGGGATTTTAATTCTCGTGACACTGCTGGGAATTGGTAGAGGTTTTCAGAATAACATACAATCTTCTTTGGGGAATTTCGCAACCAATTCTACCGTATTTTGGGTGCAAAGAACAACCAAAGCATATAAAGGATTGCCTCGAAATCGATTTTATCAGTTTACAAATGAAGATTTAGCCGCAATTAAAAGATCAGTTCCTGAATTAAAAAATATAGCTCCAGAAATTAATGGATGGAGTGGCGGTGCTACTCACAATACTTTTAGAAACGACAAAAAAGGGAATTTTAAAATTAAGGGCTCTTCTCCTGAGATGAATAAAGTGATTCCTGTGGAAGTTCTTTCAGGGCGTTTTATTAATGAAAATGACTTGAAAGAAATGAGAAAGGTAATTACCATTGGACCTCGTGTCCAAGAATTAATGTTCGACGAAGATGAAGATCCAGTTGGTCAATACCTTAAAGTAAACGGAATTTATCTACTAGTTGTAGGAACGATTAAACCATTAAGTCAAAACATGGGTAATCGTGATGACATTATTCAAATGCCATATACAACACTTCAGCGCTTGTATAACAGAGGTGATAAATTCTATTCTTTTATTGCAACGGCCAAAGTTGGTGAATCGGTTGAGGAGCTTCAAAATAGTATATTTTCAATTCTAGCTCGACGTCACAGCATTCATCCTGATGACAAACAAGCAATTGGGAATTTTAACATTGCCAAATTATTCCAAAAAATATTCGGCCTTTTCAATAGTATTGGCTTCTTATTTTGGGTGATTGGCTTTGGAGTTTTAATTACTGGAATTATTGGTGTCAGTAATATTATGCATGTTGTCGTAAAGGAACGAACTCGTGAAATTGGCGTGAAGCGTGCTCTTGGAGCCAGACCTTGGGAAATTATCAGTCAGATTGTTACTGAGGCTGTTTTCCTGACTACCTTTTCAGGCTTTTGGGGCTTGGTTATTGGAGTTCTGATAGTTGAAGGAGCGGGTAAAATGGCTGGAGATACCAATCAAATGATTTTAAACCCATACGTCGATATAAAAGTAGCTTTTATCGCACTTGGAGTTTTGGTTGTGTTTGGCTGTTTTGCCGGACTGTTACCAGCACAAAAAGCTATGAGAATTAAACCCGTTGATGCTTTACGTTACGAATAAATTACACTTGATATAACACTTGAAAATAACAATTGATATGAAAAAAGTTTTTAGAATTATAATGGTCGTAGTCTTTATCTTGCTGTTTTTTGGAACAATTGCTTTCCTATATAGTAAATCGCAAGAGAAACCTGAAGTTTATGAAACTAAGTCGCCTGAGTTAACTGATATCGTTAAGAAAACAGTAGCTACTGGTTCCGTAATTCCTCGTAAAGAGATTAAAATAAAGCCTCAAGGGGTATCTGGTATCGTTGAGACATTATTTGTTGAGCCAGGACAGATGCTTAAGAAGGGTGATAAGATTGCTAAGATTAAGATTATTCCGGATATGATTAATCTGAATTCTGCAGAATCGAGAGTTGAGAGAGCTCAAATTAGTTTTGAAGACGCTCAAATCAATTACAATCGCGATAAACTGTTGTTTGAAAAGAAAGTAATTTCTGAATCTGATTTTCAAAAGCCACGTTTGGCTTATCGAAGTGCTCAGGAAGAGTTGAAATCTGCAAAAGATAACCTTCAGCTTATTAAAGAAGGTGTGACTTCTAAATCGGGAAGTGTGACTAATACTATTATCCGTTCTACTATTGAAGGGATGATTCTTGATATTCCTGTGAAAGAAGGTTATTCGGTTATTCAAAGTAATACTTTTAACGAAGGAACAACTGTTGCTATTATCGCTGATATGGGCGAAATGATTTTCCAAGGAAAGGTTGATGAAACTGAAGTTGGAAAAATAAAGCAAGGCATGAATCTTAAGCTTACAATTGGAGCAATTGAAGATTTTAAATTCGATGCTCATTTAGAGTATATATCTCCTAAAGGTGTGGCAGAAAATGGTGCTATTCAGTTTGAAATTAAAGCAGCTGTAAAATTAAGTAATGAGTACTTTATTCGTTCCGGTTATAGTGCTAACGCTGAAATTGTACTTGATAGAAGAGAGAAAGTTTTAGCTGTAAACGAGAGCTTGTTAGAATTTAGTAACGATTCAAGTTTTGTAGAAGTTGAAACATCGGAACAAGAATTCGAACAACGCTATATTAAAACAGGTATATCGGATGGTATCAACATCGAAGTACTAGAAGGAATTACAAAAGATGATAAACTGAAAGGCGAAAAGAAGAAAAAAATTGACACAATAAAAAAAGATAAGGACGAAGCGTAAGCTTATTTTACAAATATGGCAACCCAATAAATTTGCCATCTTTATCTTAAATTTATGCCATTAATGGCCGGATATCATGTTCTCGTTAGATCAAAAAATTACACACATGAAAAAAATATTATTACCCATACTTGCCTTTATTTTTTCCATCTCGGCAGTTAATGCTCAGGAATTATGGGATTTAAAGAAGTGTATTGACTATGCGAAAGAACACAATATTTCATTGCAGTTAAGAAAACTAGATGCAGAATTTCAAAAGAATAACACTGAGCAATCTAAGTACGACCTCTTGCCAAATTTAAATGGTAGTTCAGGCTACGATTTTAATTATGGACGTACCCTTAGTGCTAGTAACACTTATGAAAATAATAATAGTCAATCAGGATCTGTAAGTTTATCATCGAATGTGACTCTTTTTAATGGTTTTCAAAAGAGGAATGCCATTAAAAAAAATGAATTGGAGTTGAATGCAGCTTTACAGGATGTGGAGAAAGCTAAAGATGATTTGGCTTTAAACATTACATCCTATTTCTTGGACATTTTATTTAAAAAAGAGCTTTTAGATATTGCTCAGGAGCAAGTAAAAGTTACCAAATTTCAAATCGAAAGAACAAGTGCATTGGTCGAAGCAGGAACGCTTCCAAAGGGAACTTTAATGGAACAAAAAGCACAAGCTGCTCGAGAAGACCTTGCAGTGGTTAATGCTCAAAATTCTCTAGACATTGCTCTCTTAGATCTTGCTCAACTTTTAGATTTAGAAAGTGCAGATCAGTTTGATATCAAAACTCCTGATCTTCCTGTATTAAATGCAACAAGATCTCTTGTGAATCCTGAATCAGTGTTTACTAGTGCATTGGAATTTCGTCCTGAGATGAAAGCAGCTAAATATAGATTGCAGAGTTCTGAAAAAGGTTTAGCAATTGCAAGAGGACAAATCACGCCTTCGCTTTCGATGTCAGGTTCTTGGGGGTCAGGTTATAGGAAAAATCAACCAGAAACAGGATTTGATGTAGGAGGAAATCCAATAGTTATTCGAAAAGAGATGAAGCTATATGATCAGTTGAAGCTTTTTGAATCAAAAAGTTTCGGTTTCAATTTGAGAATTCCTATTTTTAATGGAGGAACTGTCAACAGAGCTATTAGTAATGCTAAGATTAATATTGACCGTTCTAAGTTGAATATGGAAAATACTAAAAATATTCTTCGAAAAGAAATTCAGCAAGCTCACGCGAATGCTTTAGCAGCGATGAAAAAATATTTTTCAAGTGAAACTGCAGTTTCTTCGACGGAAGAAGCTTTCCGTTATACCGAAGAGAAATTTAATTTAGGTTTGGTAAATTCAGTTGAATACAATCAGGCAAAAAATAATCTTTTGAAAGCAAAGTCGAATCTGCTTCAAGCAAAATACGATTACATATTCAGAACAAAAATCATAGACTTCTATAATGGAGTCGAAATCAGTTTATAGTCAAGTTTACATTACCAATTCAAAACTCTCAACAATAAGTTTGTTGAGAGTTTTTTTTTACCCGAATACGTGTATTGGTTTGATCATTTGTCTTAGATATAGAACGATGATTTCTTTTTGATTGTAATTTTATATGGATAAAGTCTATTTATTTGATTAGTTATCATTCACAATTACTATTTTATCCTTTATTTTGCAGTGATTTAAATTTTTATCAGATGGCATTACTTTTACATATCGAAACATCAACAGCAGTTTGTTCTGTTGGTTTAGGAAAAGACGGAGAATTACTAGCTCTAAAAGAAACTAAAGAAGGGATGAAACACGCATCTCATCTAACGGTATTTATTGAAAACATCCTAAAGGAGAATGGTTTTTCAACTTCCGATTTAGATGGAATTGCGATTAGCATGGGCCCAGGCTCATACACTGGCTTAAGAATTGGTGTTTCTACTGCAAAAGGAATCTGTTACGGTGCTGAACTTCCTTTAATTGCCATAAGTACATTGCAAGCAATGACAAAACCATTACTAGCCAATGAAAACATTCAATCGCAATTAAAAAATCCTGAAAAGGCCTATTATTGCCCAATGATTGATGCTCGAAGAATGGAAGTGTATACCGCATTTTACAATGACAAAAATGAATTAAAAAAAGATATTTCAGCAGATATTATTGATGAAAACTCCTATGCAAAGGAGCTATCGGAAAGAGAAATTGTATTCTTTGGAGATGGTGCTGCGAAGTGCAAAGAAATCATCGAAAGTAAAAATGGCATCTTTCTTGATAATGTAACACCAACAGCAACTGGAATGATTGAATTGGCTGAAGCAAAATTTCAAAAACAAGAATTTGAAGATGTAGCCTATTTTGAGCCCTTTTATTTGAAGGATTTTGTTGCAACAACACCTAAAAAGAATATCTTTAAGTAAGAACTAATAGAAAAGCATATGCGTAAACTTTCCCTTTTCATTCTGCTATTGTTATCAAGCTACACCATATCGCTTGCAGATTTTCCTGTAGGTGCTAATGAAAAGGGAGAACATTTAAAATATGTAATTCATTACGGTATTATTCGTGGAGGCAAGGCCAGTTTAAAAATAAAAAATGAAAAATTAAATGGTGAAGATATTTACCATGCTACACTTACCGGCAAAACAGTTGGTCTTTTTAATACCTTGTACAAGGTTAGAGATACCTACGAGAGCTTTATAAATCCCAAAACCTTATTGCCCGTTAAAGCCATTAGAGACATCCGTGAGGGAAGCTATAAGAGATACAATGAAATAAAGTTTGATCGTGAAAAAAATGAGCTAACAAGTCAAAGATCTGGTGTGCACAAAGTACCTGAAGGCATTCATGACATTTTATCGGCTTTTTATTTTGCTAGAGCAAATCATTTTAATTCTGACTTGGTGGAAGGGGAGATTGTAAAAATTCAAACTTATTTTTCTGATGAATTATTTCTTCTTCAATTTCGTTTTATGGGATACGAAACCATCAACAGTAAAATTGGAAACATTAAATGTTACAAATTTATTCCGATTGTTGAAACTGGTAGAGCATTCAAAGATGAAGATGATATGAAAATATGGGTTTCGGCCGATGCAAATAGAATTCCTGTAAGAGTACAATTCGATCTTTTCATCGGCTCCTTACGTTGCGATCTGATGAATTTTTCAGACTTTTCATCCAATTCTCTTTTAAACAAGGAATAAAATATCTGCACTTCTCTACTATCTTATTCAAACAAAGCCTTGTAATATTTCAGTTTATAAATTGTTTCTCTTACTTTTGCACAACTTAGAAGTCTTAACTACTTCTAATTAGTTGAATGAAACGATAATTAAAAAAATAATTTTATATCATGGCAAGTACTGCAGATTTTAAGAATGGTATGTGTATCCATTTTAAGACTGGTTTATATACGATTGTTCAATTCCAGCATGTTAAGCCTGGTAAAGGTCCAGCTTTCGTAAGAACTAAATTAAAGAATGTAAAGACAGGTAAAATTATTGATAATACTTTTACTGCTGGTCTTAAGATTGATGTAGCTCGAATTGAGCGCCGTCCATACCAATATCTTTATAAAGATGATATGGGTTACAATTTGATGCATACTGAAACTTACGAGCAAATAGCATTAGAAGAAAATTTATTTAATCAGCCAGACCTTTTGAAAGAAGGTGATCACGTTGAGGCTGTAATTCATGCCGATACTGAAACGCCACTATACGTAGAGCTTCCTATTCATGTTATAATGAAAGTTACATACACTGAGCCAGGTTTACGTGGTGATACGTCTTCAACAAATTCACTTAAGGCTGCAACTATTGAAACGGGTGCAACTATCATGGTCCCATTATTTATTAATACTGGTGACAAAATTAAAATTGATACTCGTGATCGCTCTTACTCGGAACGTGTAAAAGCTTAATTTACATAAATTCATCATCAAAAAAGGATTCTTTATGGAATCCTTTTTTTTTATTTATAACTGAAATTTGGTAGTGATTTGATATTTCCTAAATTAGCATAAACAATAAATTCCCAATCGTGATCAAGCAACAATCTGTAAACAGCAAATTTAAGCTCGAGCTAATTCTAAAAATCACGCAAGCGATAAATGAAAATTTATCGGTTGACGAACTTTTGCAGCAATACCAAAATATTCTTTTCGAAGATCTTAAGATTGGTAAAATTGCTGTTTTTAAGTTTAATTCTCGCTGGGAAAAACTATTGGTTTCGGGTATTTCCAGAGATTATATCGACAAAATTAAAATTGAGAAACACCTATCTAATTTTTCCGAAATCACTTATATATCTAGTGATTTACCAGATGTTTTCCAATCTTTTGATTTTATCATTCCAGTATTCCATAAAAATTCAGTACTTGCCTATATTCTAATTGGTGATATTGATGAGGAAATGGAAGGAATGAGCCCAGCAATTAGACATTTAAGCTTTATACAGACCATTTCCAACATTATTATTGTTGCTATGGAGAACAAGCGCATGTATAAGCAATTGCTAATACAGGAGGCATTTAAAAAGGAAATGGAATTGGCTTCAAAAATTCAAAATCTATTAATCCCAAATCAAAGTTCTCTTCCACAAAATCAATACATTTCTACTCGTGGCTATTATCAACCACATTTAGAAATTGGCGGCGATTATTACGATTTTATCAACTTTAACAATCAAGAATTGGGTTTTTGTATTGGAGATGTATCAGGAAAAGGAATTCCTGCTGCTCTAATCATGTCTAACTTCCAAGCGACTTTGCGTGCCTTATTTCGTCCAGAAACTCCTTTGGATGAATTGATGAGACAACTAAATCAAAAGGTTTGTGAAAATTCGAGTAGCGAAAAATTCTTAACCTTCTTTATAGGAATTTACAACTACACCACAAGAAAATTAAAATATGTAAATGCCAGTCATCATCCTCCTTTGCTTTACAACTTTGAAAAGGGAGAAACTACTTTGCTTAAAGAAGGATGTATTGGATTAGGGATGTTAGATGAAATCCCTAAAATTACGGTTGGGGAAATTACCATTGAGGATAACTCTAAATTACTTTGCTATACAGATGGTTTAATTGAACTAGAAAGAGGTGATCATATGGAAGTTGGCGTTCACTTTTTAACTAAAATGTTCGCAACACCTAAAAGTTTATCCGATACCTTTAGTGATCTAATTCAACATATAGATATTGGCAAAAAGAACAAAGCAGTTATTGATGATATATCCTTATTCGGAATCGAATTTAATTCATTATAAAAAACAAAAGGATCGGCAATGCCGATCCTTTTTACTTTATAGCTATTCGTAAAATAATTACTTCTGAATAATGAAAGTACGTTCCTCTGTTTTTTCATTTGCTTCCGTAGAAGCATCTGTAACTTTCACTAACATTTTGTACTTTCCTTCTTTTGCATCGGCTGGAAGATCCATATTGAAAGTAACTACTTGAGATGTTCCTGACAATGTTCCTGACTTGTCAAAAGTAAACTCAACAGGAGTTGTTTTAACTGTCATTCCTACTGCTTGAAAAAAGTCAACACTTACAATATAAGACTTTAATGCCTCGTTATCTGTTGCCGTAAAACTTGCACTAACTGTTTCTCCAGGAGCAATTGTCTGATCTGCTGTCGGTGCAGTGATCGTAATTCCAGGAGCTACTTTATCTGTATCGTCTCCTCCTCCGCTGCTTCCACAACTCATTAATCCTAATGAAAACAATGTAACCAAGGCGTATTTTAATAATTTCATTTCTGTGATTTTAGTTTTTGATTTGATTAGCTTCTCTAAAAATAGTTGATAAGCAGCAAACTAACAAGCCACAATCAAGAAATAATTCTTTTTACCCTTCTGAACCAGTAAATACTTATCAGCAATTAAATGTTCTTTAGTCACTGTTAGTTCCGCATTAGCTTCCTTCTCCTTATTTAGACTGATAGCATTTCCTTTAAACAAACGTCTCAATTCACCTTTCGATGGAAAAACTTCTGCCTTAACTGCCAAAAGTTCCACTACGTCAACGCCATTTTCAAATTCCGTTTTATCAACATTAAATTGAGGTACACCTTCAAAAACTGAAAGAAAAGTATCTTCATCAAGTTTACGCAAAGCATCGGCTGTAGCACGACCAAATAAGATTTGAGATGCTTCAACGGCCATATCGTAATCTGCCTCAGAGTGAATCATTGTTGTCACCTCTTTAGCAAGGCGCTGCTGCAACTTACGCATATGTGGCGCCTCTTTGTGCTCTGCTACTAATGCCTCAACTTCTTCCTTAGAGATTAGTGTGAAGATTTTAATATATTTCTCTGCATCCTCATCAGAAGTATTCAACCAAAATTGGTAAAATTTATAAGGAGATGTGTATTTAGGATCAAGCCAAATGTTTCCAGATTCTGTTTTACCAAACTTACCTCCGTCTGCTTTCGTAATCAACGGACAAGTAATTGCCCATGCCTGACCACCTTCTTTACGGCGAACCAATTCTGTACCAGTCGTGATATTTCCCCACTGATCTGATCCACCCATCTGAAGTTTACAGTTCTTTGATTTATATAATTCTAGAAAATCGTTTCCTTGAACCAATTGGTAAGTAAACTCAGTAAACGACATTCCTGTTTTCGATTCTGAAGACAAACGTTTCTTCACAGAATCCTTACTCATCATGTAATTAACAGTAATATGCTTTCCAATATCACGAATAAAATCAAGAAATGAAAAATCTTTCATCCAATCGTAGTTGTTAACCATTTCAGCAGCATTATCTGCATCTGAATCGAAATCCAAGAAACCTGAAAGTTGATTTCTCAAACATTCCTGGTTGTGACGTAAGGTCTTCTCATCAAGCAAATTTCTTTCTTGTGATTTTCCTGAAGGGTCACCAATCATACCTGTTGCACCACCTACCAAAACAATTGGTTTGTGTCCGGCTACCTGAAAATGCTTAAGCATCATAACGCCCACAAGGTGTCCAATATGTAAAGAATCAGCAGTAGGGTCGATTCCCACGTATGCCGATGTCAATTCTTTTTCCAATTGTTCTTCTATACCCGGCATCATATCGTGAATCATGCCACGCCACTGTAATTCTTCTATAAAACTCATCTGTATCGTATTTTATATCCCTATAGGATTCTGTTATGCAATAATTATTTTCGGATGACAAAGATAAGAATTTTACCATTGTATTTTCCTCTATATTTTAGCTATTCCATAACGAATG
This sequence comes from Labilibaculum sp. DW002, assembly GCF_029029525.1. Lineage (NCBI taxonomy): Bacteria > Pseudomonadati > Bacteroidota > Bacteroidia > Marinilabiliales > Marinifilaceae > Paralabilibaculum > Paralabilibaculum antarcticum. The sequence goes on from NZ_JAKJSC010000001.1 coordinate 2,791,005, forward strand.
ATGCCAGAGCAAATGAAATCCCTAAAACCAGTAATATATTGTATATAAATGATAGCATTATAAACTTGATCGTTGTCTTAATCCATGACTGTTGATAATAAAATTTCAAAGTCAAAAAAAGCTGTAGTGGTATGAGCAGATAAAGATAAATTGCAAATGATTGTATGGCCACAACTTCCGTCAGAATTATTAATTCGCTTAAAATTACGATTACAAATATAAAGGAATGATAATTAAGCGAAATTAATAAATGCTCAAGTAAGTAACGCTTCCTGCGAATGTAAAACAAGGCTAAAAACAGCGCGAAAACTGGCAGAACAACGAGTAACAGCTGCGATAGTTTCTTAAATGCCATATCGATCATCACCTCAGGATTTAAGCGCCACATTTCAATTAAATTCTTAATGGCCTTATTTTGAGTAATAAAATCACTATTTGTCGCCCTTTTGGTTGATGCAGAAATTGAGTCTAATTCGCTTACTGGTTTTGTATCAATATCAACATTTAATATTCCTTTTTTTAAGGCTGCCTGCCTTTGCAAACTATCCATATTAATGCTGTCTTTCGAAACGATCTCTTCTAAAAAAGACAAGACTTCAACTTGTTCTCCATCTCCATTCTCAAATGTTATATTTTTTTCAGCCTCGGTTTCAGGTCTATGATTATGAGAAAGGAGTAAAAAGGCGAAAAAAGTTAAAAATAGATACAAGCGAAAAGGGGGCGTGTATCTCGCTCTTCGTCCCTTCATAAACTCTTTGGTTATAAAGCCTGGACGAACCATAAGTGGCAATAAGGTATGAAAAAAACGATTATCAATCGATAAGGCATCTCCCAAAGATTCAGAAACTACACTAAAAAATGGACGATGAAAACTTTTTACAGATTGCCCACAATTGGAGCAAAAACTACCATTAACGGGGTGCTCACAATTCGCACAGAAGCCCTCGAAATGAACTGTTTTACGTCTTGGTAATTTTTGAATGTATTTTTTGATCGTATTCTTCATTAGACGTCAATCGGAAGTTCCTTTTTCACTTTTTCTTTAATCTTATCCTTTGTTTCACCAAAATCCGAATCAAAAAGATCAAACATGGTTTCAGAAACTTTTTTCATTGGTTCGTACAAATAGCTGGATTCCTTTTTTTCATCGGAAATAAAATTAAATTTTTTATCCAGATAACTAACAAAATAGACTACGATACCTATAATTATTACTCCTTTAAGAAGACCAAATAACATCCCGAAAATTCGATTGACCATTCCTAAAGCAATAGCTTCGATTAACGAATTTAAAAGTTTCCCAATTACATTAACAATGATTACGATTACAATAAATGTCACACCAAAAGCAATATAGCCCAAGTATTCTGGGTTATAGTCGAATCGATCTCTAATAAATTGCGCTGTGAAATCTGAAAAATGAATGGCTCCATAAATCCCCAAAACCAAAGCTAGAAGCGTTGCAACTTCAAAAACTAAACCATTCTTAAATCCTTTTACCATTGCCCAAAGCAAGGGAATCCCAATTAATATATCGATTATACTCATTTGTTATCTTTTTCAAATTAGACAATGCTCACCAAATATAACTAAAAACCAACATAATTAACGTATATTAAATAGAGAAGAGACAATACAACATGTAAAATTTATATATATATTTAAAACAGTAAACTAACTTATTATGGCTTTAATAAATTCTCTGGTTAGCTGGTTTAATACAAAAAGACTTTCTCAGATCGATTTTTTCAAAAATCATCCGATAGAAACTCAAATGGAAACCCTAACCCAATTAATTGATCAAGCATCCAATACGGAATGGGGCAAGAAGTATAACTTCAAGAACATTCATTCACTTGCTGAATTCCAAGAGCGATTGCCTATAACAACCTACGAAAGTGTTGAAGGCTATATTGATCGTTTACGAAAAGGAGAACAGAATATTTTGTGGCCTAGCGAAATTAAGTGGTTTGCAAAATCATCTGGTACAACTAACTCTAAGAGCAAATTTATTCCTGTGAGCAAAGAAGCCATGGAAGATTGTCATTTTAGAGGAGGGAAAGATATTTTAACTCTTTATACTTCATTGTTTCCTGAAACAGGTATTCTCAAGGGCAAAGGACTCACTTTGGGTGGATCTCATCAAATTAACAACCTAAGCAATGAATCTTACTACGGTGATTTATCTGCTATTCTAATTCAAAACTTACCCTTTTGGGCCGATTTTATTCGTACTCCTGACACTTCGATAGTGCTTTTGGAAGAATGGGAAGAAAAGTTGAATAAAATGACCGAAGCAACACTTAACGAAAATGTAACGAGTCTTTCGGGTGTGCCTTCCTGGTATCTGGTATTACTTAAACATGTCTTAAAAGTTAGTGGTAGAAAAAGTATTCATGACATATGGCCAAATTTGGAACTTTTTGTTCATGGTGGTGTTTGTTTTGATCCATATCGTGACCAATTCAACTCATTACTTCCAACTGATAAAATGAATTATATGGAAACCTATAATGCTTCGGAAGGTTTCTTTGGTATTCAAGACGATTTGGATGACAAATCGATGTTGCTTATGCTCGATTATGGTATCTACTATGAGTTTATTCCTCTGGAAAATGTGAATGATGAAAACCCCAAAGTTATAAGTATCGAAGAGGTAGAGCTGTATAAAAACTACGCTATTATTATTACAACTAATGGTGGATTATGGCGTTATCAAATTGGTGACACCGTGCAATTCACTTCCTTAAAACCATACAAATTCAAAATTTCAGGACGAACCAAACTCTTTATTAATGCATTTGGTGAAGAGATTATAATAGACAATGCTGAAAAAGCAATGCAAGTAGCATGTTCAAAAACCAACGCCGTTCTAAAGGATTATATGGGAGCTCCAATTTTTATGGGGGATAACAGAAAAGGTGCTCATCAATGGCTTATTGAATTCGAAAAAGCTCCTGATAATATCGATGAATTTACTTTTGTTCTTGACAATGCTTTAATGAGTGTAAATTCGGACTATGAAGCCAAAAGATACAAGAGTATTACGCTAGTAAAACCACAAGTTACCATTGCTAAACCTGGTTTATTTTATCAATGGTTAAAAGAAAAGGGTAAATTAGGCGGTCAGAATAAAGTTCCGAGACTTTCGAACAACAGAAGCTTAATTGATGAGCTACTCGAAAAAAACAAGTAAACAACTATGTTACAATTTCTTATTTGGTTGATTTATATTCTTCCAGTTCAACAAGCCCCAATAATAAACCATTCTCATGATTTTTTTGTAGTGGATCATTGGGGCAATATCATCATGGTTGGAAATAACGAAATTCAAACATTCAATTCCAAAGGTGATAAAATCGCTTCTTTTTCCAATTCTATGTTAGGAGAAATAGCGACAATTGATGCCTCTAACCCTCTTCGCTTACTGGTATTTTACAAAGAATTCAACCAAGTACTCTTTCTCGATCGCAATTTAGCTGAAATTGGGACTGAAATTGACTTGTACGAATATTCTGAAAATGAAACGGAGTTGTTATGCTCTTCTCCTCATGGTGGTTTTTGGATCTATAACTCTATAGATAACCAAACGATGCATATTTCTGAATTTGGAAAAACAATCAATAAAAGTATTATATTATCTGATTTTTGGGGAAGTACAATCCCATCATCCATGCATATTTATGCAAACGACTTGTACCTTCTTTATCCTGAAAAAGGAATTTTAATATTGGACCAAAACGGACAATTCAAAAAAAAGATATCTATTCCTGAAATTCAAAATTTTCAGGTAAATCAAAATTCTATTATTTACGCCAAGCAATCTGGCCTCTACTCTTTTAATGCTCTTCAAAAAGAAGACACATTAATTTATCAATTTGAGAAGCAAGAGATTCAAAATGTAGTGATTTATGACTATAAAATCTACCTCTCCAATAAAAAATCAATATCAATTACACCATTAACTAACTGATTAAAACCAATCTGCACTTTCGTGTGACTTTTAACCAATTGATATCCAGAAATAAATTCTTAATTTTAGTTGCCTTTTTTATTTAAAGTAAACATAACATGCACATTGCAGTTGCCGGAAATATTGGTGCAGGTAAAACTACACTAGCAGGATTATTAGCAAAACATTACGGATGGGAAGCTCATTTCGAAGATGTAGATGAAAACCCGTATTTAAATGATTTTTACGACGATATGAAAAGATGGTCTTTTGCCCTGCAGATCCACTTTTTAAACAGTCGATTCAATCAAGTATTGGCATTACGAAAATCTGGAAAAGAAATTATTCAAGATAGAACGATTTACGAGGATGCTTATATTTTTGCTCCTAATTTAGAGTCGATGAGTCTGATGCCAAAAAGAGATTTTGACAATTACCTTTCTCTTTTTAACATCATGAGTTCTCTTATACAACCTCCTGATTTACTGATATACTTACGTGCCTCGATACCTACTTTGGTTGAACACATTCAAGCTAGAGGTCGCGATTACGAAGAAACCATTCGTTTGGATTATCTGAAAAGATTAAATGAGCGATACGAAGCTTGGATTAGTGGCTATAAGAATGGTAAACTTTTGATTATTGATGTAGATAACATCGATTTTATGGGTAAGCCAAAAGACCTAAGTGAAGTTATTAATAAGATTGATGCTCAACTAAACGGTCTATTTTAATTTAGGTGAATGAATTTCAAATTCATTACGAACAACTCTTAATTCAATAACACTATGCATATTGCAGTAGCCGGTAATATCGGATCTGGGAAAACTACCCTTACAGAACTCTTAGCGAAACATTACAATTGGGAAGCACATTACGAAGAAGTGGATGAAAATCCATATCTAAATGATTTCTACGATGATATGCAAAGATGGTCTTTTAATCTTCAGATCTATTTTTTAAAGAGCCGTTTCAATCAGATTATGGAAATCCGTAAATCGGGTAAAAACGTAATTCAAGATAGAACCATTTACGAAGACGCCATGATTTTTGCTCCTAATTTGTACGATATGGAGCTAATGAGCGAGCGTGATTTTAAAAACTACAATAACCTATTCGAATTGATGGGATCGATGGTTCAAGCACCAGATCTGCTAATCTATTTAAGATCTTCAGTACCTACTTTGGTTAACAACATCCAAAAAAGAGGTCGTAATTACGAAGAAACCATTCGTTTAGATTACCTAAAGAATTTGAATACTCGTTACGAAAATTGGATCAAAAATTATTCAAGAGGGAAACTACTTATTATCGATGCCGAAAATCTTGATTTTCTTGAAAACCCAGAAGATTTAAATGGGATTGTAGATAAAGTAGAAGCTCAAATTCACGGATTGTTTTAAAAACGATAAAACAATCCTATTGATAGTTCTGGCAGAGATAACTTATCTAGGCCAGAATAGGTATTAATTTCATCTGACAGATTGGGAATATATATATACCTTAAATTCATATCAAAGCACAATTCATCGGAGAGATTATACAAAAAACCAATATTGGGAGCTAATCCTACTTTATTGTCTTTTAATGTGCTTTTAAAATTTCCTGTTCCAGCTGAAATTGCCAAATAATCTACTTTATTTCTGTAAGAAAAGTATCCAAAGGCTAAAGAAGTATAAGGTCTAAAATCTCTGTCCCAGCTATCAAAATAATAAGATGCTCTAAGTAAAGCGGATCCAATATTATAATCTACATCATAACTTCCTCTGTGATCACCATCCCAAAATTCATCTTGCCCCAATAAACTATAGGATAATTCTACTCCAACACTTATCTTTTTGTTCAGCATCAATTGTCCGGCAATTCTAAAGGAAGGTCCAGCTTTCGCCTGATCTCCAAAATCACCTAAAGGGTATTGGTACCCAACTGAGGCTCCAATTAAAAATTTACCATCCTTGTAATATTGTGCGTTGCTTTTTGAAAAAAAACCAAGTATGGCAACTAAGAAGAGTAGATATCTTAAATTCATTGACTGAAACTTTAATTTTTGTACTGCTAAAATACAAAAAAATGGGAACCGATTTGGCTCCCATTTTCTATTCTTTTAAAATGATTTATTCAATCACTTTAAGTTCTTTACCTACTTTAATGAAAGCAGCTAAAGCTTTGTCAAGATGCTCTTTAGTATGAGCAGCAGATAATTGAATTCTAATACGAGCCTGCTCCTTTGGAACAACCGGGAAGAAGAAACCAATTACATAAATGCCTTCTTCCAGTAATTTTGCAGCAAACTGCTGAGATAAAACTGCATCATAAAGCATCAATGCGTTAATTGCAGAATCAGAAGGTTTCACATCGAAGCCAGCTTCACGCAATTGTGTACTGAAGTATTTTGCATTCCAGATCACCTTATCTCTCAACTCAGTTGACTCACTTAACATATCAAATACTGCGATAGAAGCACCGACGATTGCTGGTGATAATGAATTTGAGAATAAGTATGGACGAGAACGCTGACGTAACATGTCGATAATCTCTTTCTTTCCTGTTGTGAATCCACCTAATCCGCCACCTAGAGCTTTACCCAAAGTGCTTGTGATAATATCAACACGATCCATGCAGTTATGATACTCGTGAGTTCCACGACCTGTTTCTCCAATAAATCCTGAAGAGTGAGAATCGTCAACCATGACTAAAGCATTATACTTATCTGCCAGATCACAAATTTCGTTTAACTTAGCAATATCACCGTCCATAGAGAATACACCATCAGTAACGATAATTCTGTAACGTTGAGCTTGTGCAACTTTCAATTGTGCTTCCAAATCAGCCATATCAGCATGCTTGTAGCGGTAACGAGCCGATTTACACAAACGAACACCATCGATAATTGAAGCGTGATTCAATTCATCAGAAATAATGGCATCTTCTTTAGAGAAAAGTGGTTCGAAAACCCCGCCATTTGCATCAAATGCAGCAGCGTAAAGAATGGTATCTTCAGTACCAAAAAACTTGGCAATTTTACCTTCCAATTCTTTATGAATATCAGTTGTTCCGCAAATGAAACGAACCGAAGACATACCATAACCGTGAGTATCTAAGGCTTTCTTAGCACCTTCGATTACTCTTGGATGAGATGATAATCCCAAATAATTGTTGGCACAAAAATTTAATACCTCATCACCAGTTGATACTTTAATTTCAGCACCTTGAGGAGAAGTAATAATTCTCTCGTTTTTGTACAAGCCCGATTCTTTAATAGATTCGATCTCACCAGCCAAATAGTCTTTGAATTTTCCGTACATAAGTATTTGTTGTTTATTTTGTATTAGTGTTTGAGTGTATTCAAAATTTCACATCAAAATTACAATAAAATTTGTCTTCATCCGAAGTGATAAACTGTTTTTTCCATCTCTTTTTCTTCTTTCCAAAGTAAAGTTTACTGTAAATATTAAATTCTTTCAGAATTCTCCCTGTTCACCCAACTTGTCATTATCAATATTGAAAAACAAACACATAGATCCTTTTTTACTGATGTTAAAACACCATCATAAAAAGAAAATTATATTTTTTTGAAAAAATTTTGAGCGAGTTGTTGTATTATTGAACAAATCCTATTAGTTTTGCATCGCAATTTTCCTCCAGAATGTACGCCAAATGTACAACTCAGAAGAAAATTGCGAATTATATTCCTTTTTAGCTCAGTTGGTTAGAGCATCTGACTGTTAATCAGAGGGTCCCTGGTTCGAGTCCAGGAAAGGGAGCAAAAACCAATACTGTGAGGTTTTTAAAAATAATTTAGGATTGTATTCCTTTTTAGCTCAGTTGGTTAGAGCATCTGACTGTTAATCAGAGGGTCCCTGGTTCGAGTCCAGGAAAGGGAGCAAAAACCGATGCTGTGAGGTTTTTAAAAAGAATATCAGTTTATTCCTTCTTAGCTCAGTTGGTTAGAGCATCTGACTGTTAATCAGAGGGTCCTAGGTTCAAGTCCTAGAGAGGGAGCTACAGAAAGCCATTCATTGCGAATGGCTTTTTTGTGCTCTGAATTTTTATTTCCCCACAAAATTTGTGAAAAATTTAATCTTAAGCATATATTTTATAATCTTCTAAAAATAACTTACATACTGAATATAAGGGATAAGCGGTACGATTCATAAAAAAATTAAAACACAATCCCTTCTAGATCAGATAGTTATGGCACTTAACTGTTGATCAGTCCCGACTGGTCGGGATGGTTCGAGTCCAAGAGAGGGAGCAACAGAAAGCCATTCATTGCGAATGGCTTTTTTTGTGCCCTGAATTTTTATTTCCCCACAAAATTTGTGAAAAATTTAATCTTAAGCATATATTTTATAATCTTTTAAAATTACTTACATACTGAATATAAGGGATAAGCGGTACAATTCATAAGAAAATTAAAACACAATCCCTTTTAGGTCAGATAGTTATATCATCTGACTGTTAATCAGTCCCGACTGGTCGGGATGGTTCGAGTCCAAGAGAGGGAGCAACAGAAAGCCATTCATTGCGAATGGCTTTTTTTGTGCTCAAAAATTTCTCCTTCCCTGCCAAATCCTGCATATGTTTAGAAATTTCCCTAAATTAAATTTATGTTTTTCATATATATTCTATACTCGCCAACATCTGATAAATATTATTTAGGATACACTGAAAATGTTTCCAAACGAATTTTCATGCATAACAATCCCATAAGAGCAAGTTTTACTTCAAAACACAAGCCTTGGATTCTCAAAAAAGCATTTAAAGTTGGAGACAATAGAACACTTGCATTAAAAATAGAACGAAAAATAAAGAAAATGAAGAGTCGGATATATCTAGAAAAACTATTAGATCCGATGGAAGGAGAAAAAATATTTTCTGATCTCCTAAAAACAATATCCATTGACTGTTAATCAGTCCCGACTGGTCGGGATGGTTCGAGTCGAAGAGAGGGAGCTACGGAAAGCCATTCATTGCGAATGGCTTTTTTTGTGCTCAAAAATTTCTCTTTATTAAATCGAACATCTGTTCAAAAATTCTTCTATTTTTGTTAAAATTCTAAAATTCATCTTGTGAAGAACATTCGGTTTCTACTTATTCTCATAGTTATTCTATCTTTTCAGCTAAAGACTTTTAGCCAATCTCAAGATTCTATTCCCTATTTCAAGCACTCAAAAAACATTCTGAATCCAGGTTTAGGAAAAGAAGTCTTTTCGAAGAAGAATTTAATTGTTTTCGGTAGTTTGTTAGGTGGGGCTTTTTTAATGGATGAGTGGGCAAGTAATACAATACAAGACAACCAAAGTTCTTTTGCTAGCAAATACACCAATTTCTTTAATGAGTTTGGTGAAAAAAAAATGGTTGCACCGTCAATTCTTGCTGTATGGGCTATCGGGACGGTAATTAAAGATGAAAGACTCTCAACGACAGCTTTAAACTCAGGAAAAGCATTGTTAACAGGTGCTATTTTGACCGAAGGAATCAAAATAATTGCAGGAAGATCCAGACCTGATCAAAACAAAGGAAATATGCATTTTGATGCTTTTGGAGGAACCAACAACAACACCAAATCATTTCCATCAGGACATGCATTTGTAGCATGGGCAGTATTCACACCTTTTGCCGAAGAATATAGCAAATGGATTTATGCAATTCCTGCTTCGGTTAGTTTAGCCCGAATGTATCGTAATCGCCACTGGTTTTCCGATGTTGTTTTAGGAGGAGGAATTGGCTACTTTGCAGGCCTTTATTTTCACAAAAGAAAAAACCAACGTGTCCTTTTCAATGGAAATGGAATTGTAATAAAATTTTAAACAAGCTAAACTATACCACAAAAACCAAAATCATGAGCTTAACAAGTGTCTTTAAAAAATTCCCTAAAACCTTTTGGGTTGCAAATACCATTGAATTATTCGAGCGTTGGGCCTGGTATGGCTTTTTTATGCTTTTCGCGAATTACCTTACCGGATCTTCAGATGTAGGGGGACTAGAATTCTCTCAAGCGCAAAAAGGTATGCTTATGGGAATCGGCACAGGAATTCTCTATTTTCTTCCCGTAATTACTGGAGCTATTGCCGATAAATATGGATACAAAAAAGTATTGTTCATCGCATTTGTCATATACACTTCCGCCTTTATCTTGTTACCTATGTTCGATACATTTACTGGCGTATTTATCATGTATCTCTATTTGGCATTAGGAGCAGCACTTTTTAAACCTGTAATATCGGCAACCATCGCCAAAACTACCACCGACGAGACTGCCTCAATCGGATTTGGTATCTTTTACATGATGGTAAACATTGGAGCATTTTTTGGCCCAATGGTAACACTGTTATTCAAAAATTCTTCATATAACTTAGTTTTTTACATCTCTGCAGGTATTGTTGCAATAAACTTTATACTGCTGCTATTCTACAAAGAACCAGATCGTAAACCTAACAATGACACATTGAGCACTTCAATCTCTAATGTATTTAAAAACATCGGTCTGGTAATCGTTGATTTTAAATTCATGATATTTTTACTCATTATAGCAGGTTTTTGGACCATGTACAACCAATTATTTTTTACCCTGCCTGTATTTATAGCACAATGGGTTGACACATCGGTTGTTTATGACTTTTTCCACAACTTCATGCCATTCTTTAGTGAAAATTACGGCACCCATGACGGCCAAATGGAGGCAGAATTTATCACAAATTTCGATGCGATGTTCATCATCATATTTCAGATTATTGTATCTACAATTGTTATGAAATGGCAGCCACTTAAAACAATGATGACAGGATTTTTGGTTTGTGCAATTGGAATGTCACTTACTCTTTTCACCCAAAATGTTCTCTTTACATTTGCCGCAATCTACATCTTCGCAATTGGTGAGATGGCTGGATCTCCAAAAATTACGGAGTACATCGGACGAATTGCTCCTGCTGATAAAAAAGCTCTTTACATGGGTTATTCATTTATTCCAGTATTCCTTGGAAATGTATTTGCCGGTTTTATTTCTGGTAATGTTTATCAGAATATGTCTGACAAAACAACATTTGTGAAACAAGAAGTTGCTAAAAGAGGTTTGGAAATCTCTGAAAGTCTTTCCCAAAATGAATACTTCAATCAGGCTGCTGCATCTATGAATATGAATCCGAATGAATTAACGAATTATTTATGGACTTCATATAATCCATCGAAAATATGGTATGTGATTTTAGCGATTGGCCTTTTTGCCGTTGTAGCTCTTTATTTTTACGATAGATTACTACTAAATAAAAAAGCATAAACCCATTGCAAAAGAAAGGATCAAACTAATTATAAAATAAAAAAATCCCACTCAGTTGGGATTTTTTCATTTTTTTCATCAAAACAACTTGCTTAGCTAAGGTCGTCTGCATTATATTTTTTAATTTGCACTCGAATATTTCCTCCAATACTGTCACCTTTTGTTGATTTATTCGTATTACAACAACCGACCAACCATTTTTATGCTACTCAACCAATTTAATTAACATGTTAAGGCATATTATATGATAAAATTTTTACACTCAAAACTCTTTCTTTCTTTAACACTTCTTGTAACCTTCGTTTTTTCTTCGGCGGCTCAAGTTAATATTGAAGAATACTATCAATCCGCGTCTAATAAAACTGGCGGCGAACTAAAAACAGCGCTTCATTTTATCATTAGTGATCATACCGTACTGCCTTATACGTCAAAAGCAGATGGTGATGATTACAATGTATGGGAAGCACTAGAACTTACCGATGAAGATCCGGCAAACTCGAACAACGTTATCCTAATCTATACTGGCAGAAGTGATCTTAAAACACACAAAGATGATGGAACGAGTGATGCTGATGCTTGGAATAGAGAACATATTTGGGCAAAATCCCACGGTTTTGGTGGTGATCCTAGAGAAAACCCAGGTGCTGCTACCGATATTCATGCTTTACGTCCTTGCGACAAAAGCGTAAATTCAGATCGAAGCAATTTATTTTTCGACAATGGCGGTGATGCACATTCAGAAGCAACAGAATGCTCAAGTGACGACGATTCATGGGAACCACGAGATGCTGTCAAAGGTGATATTGCGAGAATGATCTTATACATGGCAGTTCGATACGAAGGTGAAGGAAACAATCCTGATTTAGAGATGACCAACGACATGACCTATAGCAAGGAAAATTATACTGCTCCTTTCTTTGGGAAATTATCTACTTTACTTGAGTGGAACTCTCTTGATCCTGTTGATGATCTCGAACTTTCTAGAAACAACAAAGTGCATGAAATTCAGGGCAATAGAAATCCGTTCATTGATCACCCAGAATGGGCCAACACCATTTGGGTTGAGACTGACAGCAACAGCCCAAGCATTACCGAATATGCTCCAGAAAATGGAACTACCTCAGTATCTTTAACTGCAAATCTTACACTAAGTTTTAACGAAGAAGTGCAAGAAGGAACTGGCAATATCGTAATAAAAAGATATAATGATGATTCTGAATTTGAAACCTTAAGTGCGGTCAACAATCCTAGAGTTACATTTACAAATAACAAAGTTCTTATCAATCCTGAGGCTAAATTTGAAGAAGGAACAAAGTATTACGTGACCATTGATAATGGTGTAATTACCGACGCATCTTCTAATTCTTTTGATGGTATATCTGATAAAGAGACTTGGAATTTTACTGCAACCTATGCTCCTCCAACTATTGTGGAATTCTCACCAGAAGATGATAGCGAATCGGTATCTGTTGATACTGATTTAGAAATCACTTTTGATAAAGACGTGCAAGCTGGAAATGGTCAAATATCGATCTATAGTAATGGAACAAAAGTCATGGAAATGTTAGCATCTGTTGCAGCTACATTTGATGGCGAGTATGTGACGATTGAGCTTTCTGAAACGCTAAATGAGAACACAGAATACAATGTTATTATTGATGAGAATGCATTTGTAAGTGCAAATGGTGCAGCTTTTAAAGGTATTGACTCGGATACTTATTGGTCCTTTACAACGGAGCTACCAACTGGCATAGATGATTTCTTTGCAGAAAAAAGTCCTTCATTCTACCCAAATCCTGCAAAAAATGAAATTCGCATAACAAATATGGAAGATGTAGAGTCTATGCATATTTCGAACTTAACGGGTCGAAACATCATGGAAATAAAATCTCCAGATTCCAGAATTTCAATAACTAATTTACCAAAAGGGATGTATTTTGTGACCTTTATTACCAAAAATGGCAATAGAGTCACCAAGAAACTTTTAAAACGATAAAAACCTCTTTAAATGATATTAAAAAGCTTACTTCTTTATAGGAGTAAGCTTTTTTTATGTCTCTACTATATTTAATTAACCCTCTACACTTTTAATTGCTTAGGTGTTGTTCTCAATACCTGAAATTAATAAATTCTATTGTATTTGACTTATTTTGAACATTAACATCAGTGCGACCTATATCATTTGCAATTCTGAACTACACTAAGAAAAAGCTAGCCTCTTCATAGCTTAGCAAAAAACGGCATGAACACAAACATTCTAAGCTAGCTTACCAAAAACAACAACACTAAATATCATTCTTAAGTAATTCCTCACAGATACATAAAGAAACAAGTACGATATCACCATTTCTATATAACAGCATAAAAAAAGCCCGAATCCTATGGATTCGGGCCTATAATAAAGATAAATATATCTTCTTAATTGTCTTCTACAGCTTCTAATTTCATTGTGGCAGTACCGTTAGCACCGTCATAAATATCATAAGTCACTTCGTAAACATTACCAACAACCAATTCAAAATTAGCTTTTAGAATCATTGTAAGCTTGGCAATAACAACAGCCTCATCAGCTTCTCCTTTACCATCTCTCACGTCAAAGTTTTTGTAATTTCCATTACCAACTAAAGCGTAATCAGCATCTACCAAAGTATATTGCTCAGTAGCAGCTTTTTCAGATTTGATAAATTTAATTGGTGGTACAAATACCCATGCTTTATCTTTAAATGCAACTAAAGCAGAAGCATCTATCGTACTTGAATATTCAACCCAAACACCATCAGTAAGAGTATACTCTTTCATCTTAGTTTCGGTAGAACCTGAATAGTACTTGTAAACTGTAGCAATTTTATCACCATCCAAGGCAAATGGGAACTTAACCCCAAGGAAATTTGGTAAATAATCTTCAGGAGCATCAGAGCTAGAGAAGTTGTTATATTTACCAGGAGCTCCCATTAAATCATAATCAGCAGCAACTAATTCATAAATATCAACACCACTTGGAGCATCTGGTGCAGCCTTATCAGACTCAGTCCAAACAGAACCATCAAATGTCCAAAATTCAGTAACATCATTTTTGTCACCAGAATCATAATACACATAGGTTATCGCTCTCTCATCACCTTCTACAGCATCAGGATACTTTCCTAATAAAAAACCAGCAAGAACTGTTGGGATATCAACTTTATAATCAAAGTTCTTATATTGTCCATATCCTAATGCCTCGTAATCCGCATCTTTTAATTCGTATGATTCAATACCTGCCAACTCTTCTAGAAAATCAAGATAATCTCCAATATAAGAAAGACTTCCTCTGTAAAAATTATAAATTACGGTATATTCAATACCAGCCTCACCATACAACTTCTTGTTGGTTAAGATATCTGCTAAATTATCTGCCGCAGTAGCGTACTTCGAGAAATTCTTGTATTTCGCAACATCTTCATTCGAAGATAGAGCAAAATCAGCTTCTGTTAGCTCGTAACCATTAGTGATAAGGGTTTTGTCTGAGAAAAATTTCTGATCAGCTAACTCATCAGCATTTGCTTTGTCAACTTCGTCATACACATCCTCCATTGGATCACAAGAAGTGAACAACAATGCAAAAATGGATGCCATATATAATATTTTTTTCATCTGTCTATCTTTTTTTATTAAACAAAAGCGTGATTAAAATTTAACTTTTAAACCTGCAGACCAAGTTCTTCCAAACCCGTAATAAACCAAAGCTTCATTTGATGTGTGATAATCACCATCTTGAGCTTTAGAAATATATTCTACATCAAATACATTGTAAGCATTTGCGTTTAAAGTAGAGCTAAGACCAGCAATTTCGAACTTGTAACGGAAACCTAAATCAATTAAGTTAACGTCTGGCATTTCCCATGAATCACCAATGTTGTCTGTTCTTGTTCTCTTTGTAGCATCAAAATCAGCATAGTGATTACCATAGTAATTGTAATCAAGAGCAACAGTTAACTTAGGCAATACTTCATAATCAACAGCAAAAGATCCAGTTAATTGTGCAGAGTTACCAACATGAACATCTTTCAAATAGGCAGTAAATTCACCAGTTAAATTTTGATCTTCATCAAAACTTGCAGCATTTACATCATTTTGATATGTCCAATCTCCGATAGAAATCATTCCTCGAACTGTTAACTTCTTAGAAGGCTTGTATTCTCCTTCAATCTCAATACCTTGGTGAAGTTGATTCAAACCAGCAATATTAACTGTCTCACCTTGAATACTCTTAACAAGACCTCTATCTTTCCAGTTTGTACGATATAAAGTTACTTTTCCTGTAAAATTGGAAGCTGTATAGCCATATCCAAGTTCAGCAGTAATGATTTTCTCATACTTTACATCTTCATTAACAGTATTTCCGTAGTTCAAGAAAACATTCGAAAAATAAGGAGTTCTCTGAACATATCCTCCATTCACAAAAACATTGTGGATTGAGTTAATTTTATAATTAAATCCTCCTTTAACATTCCAAGGAAGGAAATGTTCCCAATCAGTTTCCTGGCTTCCTGGAGCATATTGGAAATAATCAACACGCTTGTAAGATTTTCTTGAAGCAGCAGCTGAAATGAAAGCAGAATAATCATCTGTTACATATTCCGCCTGTCCAAAAAGACCTGTATATAAAACTTTACCATCATTGTGGTAAGAATACTTATCTCCTTTTTTTAACCACTTATCAGCGTCACGATTATCATTTGAATCATCCAAGAAGAATGCTCCACCTAATAAATCATCAACTTCTCTATAATGCTTACCTACATAGTAACGTGCATCTAAACCTGCAGTAAAAGTAAACTGCTTGTAGTTATGAGTTAAAGTAGAAATTAATCCAGTCCAAACGTGCTCATTAACAGAATTTCCAATAATTGCTTGAGATCCTAAAGCAGTATAAGTAGCATTTCTTGCTGCAACACCGTCAAAATCCAATAAGCCATCACCAGTTCTCATGATTTCTGCATCATCCTCGCCTGTTTTGTTATTAACACTTAACCAAGCCGATCCTTCACCAGAAACTCTTCTTCCTCCACCTGAACCGATTGAAGCATAGAATGAAGAAATTAATGAAGTTTCTTCATCGATATTCCAATAGTGATTCAACTGAGCCTGAGGTTTGTGGTAATAGTTGTAACCATATCCACCACCATACTGCTTGCCATCACGGATACCATAATCTGAATTGTATTTGAATTCATCTTTGTTATCTCTATACTGCTGAATAGTATGCTTGTTTCCACGTTGGTTGTGCCATTGTGGTGCACCAGTAATCATGAAAGATACAGTATGCTTTTCGTTTATCTTTTTAGATACACTAGCATAATAGTTCCAAGCATCAAATTCAGAACCTTTACTCCACATGTTACCATATGTATGAGAACCTAAAAGTGAAACAGCCCATCCATTATCCATTAAACCAGTAGATAAAGAGAAAACTTGCTTCTTATAACCATCATTTGCAATAGAAGACTTAACAGAACCACCTTTTTTTGCATCAGTTGATTTTGTTAGTACATTAATTGTACCACCAACAGAAGAAAGTCCAAGTTTTGAAGCTCCCAAACCACGCTGAATTTGCATAGTACGAGTCACATCAGAAAGTCCAGCCCAGTTAGACCAGTAAACTTTTCCGTTTTCCATATCATTAACAGGGATACCGTTAATCAATACTCCAACATTATTTGAATCAAAACCACGTACATAAACAGTAGCATCTCCAAATCCACCACCTTCTTTAGATGTATAGATAGATGGAGTAGATTTTAAAATTTCAGGGAACTCCTGAGATCCTAATTTGTTCTCTATTATATCCGAAGAAATAGTAGATACCGCGATAGGCGTTTGACGATCAGTAACAATCGAAGCCATAACGCTTACTTCTTTTAAACCTACAGCATCTGATTCCAATTTAATAGAACCTAAATCCTGCGCTCCGTTAATAGAAACCTCTTTTTCAAGAAATCCTACAAAACTTACAACTAACTTACTAGCTCCTTGAGGCAATTCAAGTACAAATGAGCCATCAAAACCTGTAACTGTTCCGGAAGTTGTTCCGGCAACAACGATAGATGCACCTGGTAAACTCTCACCAGTGCCACCATCTACGACCACACCCTTAACGGTGCTTTGAGCAATAGCTGCAACGGACAACATCATAACTGCTGCCATTAACAAAATACTTCTCATCATTTTTTTCATAAAAAGAATTGTTAGGTTAGTAATTGTGTGGCAAAATTGCCACAAAATCATCTTACATTTTTCCGAAGAAAAGGATCACAAAAATGGTTTGTTTTTAACTTTTTAACAAAAATTAAGCAAATTAATTTTCGTTGTTCGTCGTCTTTATTTAGCTATTCATCGAAAAAGTTCATTTTTCATCGGAAATTGGGACACATTTTCAACTTTTTACAAAATAAAAATCAGTGCAAACGAATTTAATCAATTAAAAAATGGACACGGAAGGTAATATTATTCTTTTGAAATCCATAATGATAAAACCAACCAAAAACTTAGTTTGAAAATATGATTTACACTCTGACAAACAATTCATTATTGACACTCTAGAATTGACAAGGATTATAAAGTTTCTTAAACTTCTAACACTTATTACTTATTTTAATTCTAAATTAGAATAATGTTTCATTTTTGATACCGACACAAAGAAAGCCATTCACGTCAAAACACTTGTTAATTTAACATTATCAAAATGGTAAAAAGGATCATTTTTTATAAAAAAAAAATTAATCCACTTGAAAAGACTATTTCACAAAAATAAAGCGTACTTTTGCAGCCGCATTTTGAGTAGCGCAATCGATTCACTCACAACATATTTCAACAATATGAGGGGAGCAATGCAAACTCAAGCAACATTAACATAGGAATAAGGAAAGAGTAAGTTTATCCACAATTACAAGCTTTTAGAGGATAAAAATTCTCCAATATAAAAAATTCGAGATGAGAAAACTAAGAAACATTGCCATTATCGCCCACGTAGACCATGGGAAAACAACATTGGTTGATAAAATGATAATGCATAGCGACATTTTCAGAAAGAATGAAACTCCAGGTGAGTTAATTCTAGACAACAACGATTTGGAGCGTGAAAGAGGCATTACAATTCTATCGAAAAACGTTTCTTTAGAATATAAAGGTGTTAAAATTAATATTATTGACACACCTGGTCACTCCGACTTTGGTGGTGAGGTAGAGCGTGTGTTAAACATGGCTGATGGCGTGCTTCTTCTAGTAGATGCCTTTGAAGGAACTATGCCTCAAACGCGTTTTGTATTGCAAAAAGCATTGAATTTAGGTCTTAAACCTGTTGTTGTTGTCAATAAGGTTGACAAACCTAATTGTCGTCCTGAAGAAGTACAAGAACAAGTGTTTGACTTGATGTTTAACCTTGAAGCGACTGAAGAACAACTTGATTTCCCAACTATTTATGGTTCGGCTAAACAAGGCTGGATGTCAACTGACTGGCAAAAACCAACTACAGATATCACAGCTATTCTTGATGCGGTAATCGAATTTATTCCTGAACCAAAAATGCTGGAAGGAACACCTCAAATGTTGATCACATCCTTAGATTTCTCCGCATATGTTGGTCGTATTGCTGTAGGTCGTGTTCACCGTGGCGAACTAAGAGAAGGTATGGATGTGAATTTGGTTAAGCCTGATGGTAGTATCAAAAAACAACGAATTAAAGAACTACATGTCTTTACAGGTCTTGGTAAAGAAAGAGTACAGTCTGTATCTTCAGGTGAACTTTGTGCCTTAGTAGGTATCGAAGGTTTTGATATTGGAGATTCAATTTGTGATCTTGAGGAACCAGAAGCACTAGATCCTATCGCAATTGATGAACCAACAATGAGTATGTTATTTACGATTAATAACTCTCCTTTTTACGGACAGGATGGTAAATATGTAACTTCTCGTCACTTAATAGATCGATTAAATAAAGAATTGGAGAAAAACCTTGCTCTTAGAGTTGAGGCTACTGATTCAGCTGATTCTTATAACGTATTCGGACGTGGTGTACTTCACTTGTCTGTATTGATTGAAACCATGCGTCGTGAAGGTTACGAATTACAGGTTGGTCAACCTCAGGTTATTATCAAAAACATTGGTGGTGAGAAATGCGAGCCTATCGAACTTCTATTCATCGATCTTCCGGAAGAAGTATCAGGTAAAGCCATTGAGTTGGTAACTCAGCGTAAAGGTGAGATGTTGACTATGGAACGTAAGAATGACCGTATTCATCTTGAATTCCAAATTCCATCACGTGGTATTATTGGATTAAGAAACCAGATCTTGACCGCTACTGCTGGTGAAGCTGTGATGTCACATCGTTTCCACGAATACATGCCACATAAAGGAGATATTCCTGGACGTATTAACGGTTCATTAATTGCTATGGAAACTGGTCTTACTTTTGCTTATGCATTAAATAAACTTCAGGATAGAGGAACCTTCTTTGTTGCTCCAACAACTGAAATTTACGAAGGACAGGTTATTGGTGAAAATAACCGTGCTGGAGACTTGGTACTAAATGTAACTAAGACCAAAAAATTAACTAACATGCGTACTTCAGGTACTGATGATAAGGTAAGATTAGCTCCTCCAATTATTCACTCTCTTGAGGAAGCTTTGGAGTATATTCAAAGTGATGAGTATGTTGAGGTAACACCTAATAACATTCGCTTAAGAAAAGTCATGTTGAAAGAAACGGATCGTAAAAGAGCTGGTAAAGCATAGTAAAGACTACTAATGTGATTGCAAACAGATCACATTACCAATTTATAGAAAAGAGCGATAATCCAAATGGTTGTCGCTCTTTTTATTTTAAAACAAATGAAGTGAAATTTTACTCTATTGATAATTAAGCAACTTATAACTCAACACGAATACAATTACTTGGACATATTTCTGCAGATTTTTCATTTTTAGCAATCTCATCCTCGAAAATTTCCAACACAAAAGTTCCGTTTCGAATTTCTGCCCCAATTAAATCACAACGCCCATCTTCACTATTCATACTCCAAAACTCAGGAGCTATTTCTACACAATAAGCACATCCAATACACCTACTTCTTACCTGCAACACTCTTGCCATTAGGATTTATTTTTACAAAAAATCATGAATTTCTAACAAAGATCAAAAGTAATATAAAATTATTTGAAATTTTTATCATTGATTTTCAGTCAGTTAATGCGCATGTGTGAATATTTACAGTACTATGCTTTGCATATTACCTTTTTTTGTACGTATATTTGTATAACAAGCTTGCGTGTATGCAATAGTATTATTGAAATAAAAAAAACACCCAATCATGAAAACAAATAGTTGTTCACTTTGGAAGCTCAGTATAATTATAATTGTTTTATTCTCCTGTTCGACAGAAGTTAATGCTCAATTCGCATCCATTGCCACGAAGCAAATAAAAGTTCTTTCTCCAATTATGAAGATTGCAACAGAAACAATTTATGGTGGGAACTCTGAAATGCCAAGACTAGATTTGAATTCAGAGAGAGAAAAAAGTTACATCAGCTCTAGTTTGTTCTTATTTAAAGAAAACATACAGCTATGCAAAGATATTATTACCGGAAAAAATGATAGCCTATGTACAACAAAACAAAAATCAGAAATCCCTAAGCAAATTAAAGCAGACACAACTGATATTATTAAGGAACCAAAAAGAATCCTTAAGAAGAGAAAAAGCTTTTGGAATCATCCGGGAAATACAAAAACAAGAATTTAAAAAATATTCCAAATGAAGATAGAAAATACGAAAGCCCAGATGCGAAAAGGAGTGTTGGAATATTGTATTCTTTCCATACTTTCTAATAATGATGCTTATGCTTCAGATATTATTAAGAAGCTAAAAGAAGCAAAAATGATTGTTGTGGAAGGAACACTTTATCCTTTGCTGACCCGCTTAAAAAATGCCGAATTACTCAGTTATCGCTGGGAAGAATCGACTCAAGGACCGCCTCGTAAATACTATACCATTGCAGACTTAGGAAAAGAATTTCTTGGAGAATTAAATCATTCCTGGCAAGAATTAGTTGATGCCGTAAGTACAATCAATAAGTAAGACCCTTAAACCGATATACAAATGAAAAAGACATTCACAATAAATATAAGTGGTAGCATCTTTCATATTGACGAAGATGCATACGAAAAACTCCAGGTCTATTTGAGAAGTATAAATGCTCATTATGGTGCTAGTGAAGAAGGTCGTGAGATCATAGTAGATATTGAAGCTCGTATTTCTGAAATTTTCAATGAAAAATTGAGCTCAAAAGATCAGGTAGTGAACACCGAAATGGTTGAAGAAACAATCACCATTATGGGAAAACCTGAAGAGATTTTTGCTACCGATGAAGAAAATGCTGAAAGAGAAGACGAAAATACTGAATCAGCACCTACATCTAATGGCAAAAGAAAACGCAGGCTATACAGAGATCCGGATCACCGGGTATTTGGTGGTGTTGCTAGTGGAATTTCGGCTTACTTCGGAATCGATGTTGTTGTAATTCGATTGATATTTGTACTGTTGTTTTTCTTCGGTTATGGGTTCTCTTTTCTACTATATATCATCCTTTGGATCGTAGTTCCTAAAGCAACAACAACGGCTCAAAAGCTTGAAATGAAGGGTGAGCGGGTGAATATATCCAATATTGAAAAATCGATAAAGGACGAATATGAAGAAGTGAAAAAGAAAGTTTTGAAAAAATTCGTGACAAAAATGAACCTCATGTTCGTGACGGCTTTGATCGAGTAATTGATTTTCTTGGAACAGCATTACGGCTCATTCTTAAAGTCGTAATTATACTATTGGGTATAGGATTTGTATTTGCTGGATTTGTAACACTTCTTAGCTTTATTGGTTCAATGATTTTTGCCAATAGCTTTTTTGGTCCATTCTCAGATTTTGATTTCCCTGGATCATCATTCCCTCATCTATTTCTTGACGGAACAAGCATTACACTATTCACGATTGGAATTATAATTATCATTGGAATTCCGCTTTTGCTTCTAATTTTTGCGGGCTTAAAACTTCTATTCAATTTTAAAACCAACAATAAAATAATAGGCTTTTCGGCACTTGCTGCGTGGTTACTTGGAATCATCCTTGTTATCAGCTTAAGTTTTTCTCAAGTAAAGGGATATATGCATAGCAGCACTCGTCATTCAGAGAATCATGAAGTAAAAACTTTTGCTAACGATACGCTCTATCTTAAATCGACAGATAATGTGGACTTTGACTATCACGACGGCCATCTTAGCCTCGATCAAATTAAGGTTATTACAAAAAATGATCATGAAATAATGATTGGGAAACCAACTTTAGACATCGAGAAAAGCCACACTAATAAATTTGAGATTAAGCTTCGAAAAAAATCAAGAGGCAAATCACCCGATAGAGCAATAGATAATGCAGAACATATTGAATACAAATGGACTCAAAATGATTCCCTGATTACATTCAATCAATTCTTTACGCTTCCTCTTGAATCTAAGTGGAGAAATCAGAAACTTCACATTACGATTAAAGTACCAGAAGGAAAGGTAATTTACCTAGATGATTCTATGGGTAAAATTATTCATGACATCGAAAACACATCAGATACATGGGATTACGATATGTTAGACCTTAAGTGGATCATGGAAAAAGATGGATTAAGCTTACTTGAAAATTAAAATCAATAACGTTCTTGCATTGCACTGGCTCCTTTTTCAATACACAACTTGTCGGTGTGTGCAAGAATCTTAAAATAATTAATCATGAAAAAAATAGTTCTTATTATAGCGGTAATTGCATTACCATTTTTGCTTCAAGCACAAACAAAAGGCGAAAGTTTACATGCTAAATATTCTAACATTGACGGATTTAACAGCTTTAGTTTTGCTGGTAGTTTTCTTAAAAATTTAGATTTTGACGTAGATGAAGATGAATTAGAAAAAAACATCACAGGAGACTGTAAAAACATTAAATTCCTATCATACAAACACGTGACAGGAACAGAAACAAAATTTAAAAACATTGTATCATCGCAATTAACAAAAGGGAACTCTTACAAAGAAGTACTAACAGACCGCGACGATGATGACAATTCCGACGATGTTCATTTTTACGCCAAAGCCAATGGCAAAAAGAAGTTTAGCGAATTCCACGTATTGCATCACAACGAAAACAGAACATCATTAGTATCCTTTTTCGGTGATTTTAAAGTTGATGAGTTAAAAACCTTATCACACTTTACTTTTGATGATGACGAAGATGAAAATTAATTGAAAAAATAACTAAAAAGAAGAAATATGAAACGCTTAGTAAAATCTGAGGAGAAGAAAATAGCAGGAGTGTGCGGAGGTATTTCTCAATACATTAATCCTGAACTCGACCCAATAATTATTCGTGCAGCATGGTTAATTCTCACTTTATTTAATCCACTAATGCTTCTTGCTTATTTTATTTTAGCGTTAGTATTGCCAGATACCAAATACAAAACAGTGTAACTGTTTTTATCTAAATATTACCTCATACTATTTGTTTAGTATAATTTGAATGCAGGCTTTGGCTAAATTTGGTTTAGAAAGTATTTAGTCTTTTTCATCAATCTGTAACCAAAGCATTCAAAAAAGTTAAGGTTTCTTCTCTAAACGGGAAGAAACCTTTTATTTTATTCACAATTCAATCAATTGTTTATACAACATTTCATATTTTTAGGAACTGTTAACAAAATACAAATTTGATTTGTTTTACTTTTGTGCGGCCTAAATAGAATACAATGAAAAAAATCTCTACTCTTATATTACTCTTGACGATCACATTTCAAGTGATAACAGCTCAAACAATAAGTCCATTCAATCACTTTAAGGATTTCAATCCTCAAGACAGTAGTAAATTATTCTTTCGTTTTGAGAATTTGAATTTTGTAAAAAACAATGAATACAATGGTGAACACTTAAACGGAACGACTTGGGTCGGATATTTGGCTACACCTAAGCTGGTTTATTACCCTAGTAAAAATTTTAGAATTGAAGCAGGAGCTAGACTACAAAAATATTCTGGCCGTGAAAATTTCACAGAATCGGAACCTATATTTTCAGCAATTTACAAAGCTTCAGATAAAGTAAACTTTATTCTTGGTAGCTTAAATCAAGACAACAACCACAATTTATCGGAACCAATGTTTGAACCAGAACGTTATTTTACTGATACTGGCGAAAACGGCTTTCAGCTACAATACAAATCAAGCAAATTAGAATTCGACACATGGATCAACTGGGAACAGTTTATCCTTGAGAATGATCCTTTTCAGGAAAAATTCACCTTCGGCTTAACTGGTCGTTGGAAATTAAATTCAAATGCCGCTAATAATATCTTATCCGTACCAGTGGAAATCATGTTTGCTCATCGTGGTGGTGAAATTGATAGCTCTGACGGATCAGTACAAACCATTGGGAATTTTGCCTCAGGTTTGGAGTTCGTTCGTAAAATTGAAAACTCCAAAATAAAATCATGGAGCTTTAAAACAATGGCATACTATTTCTCTGATAATTCATCCCAGAAGGAATTTACCTACGACAGAGGACATGGTTTCTATCCACAGCTTAGTATTCACACTAAAAAATCTCGTCTTAGTTTAGGCTATTGGAATGCCTACAAATTTGCTTCTTCAAGAGGATCAGAATTATTTACAACAAAAGTAATCTCAAGTGAAAACTACGCAGAAACAAGAAAAGAACTAGCTACCCTTAACTATTATTACGAGCATAAAGTAGCCAAAGGAATCCACATCGGTGGCAAATTAGATGTTTACTATGACCTAGCCAAGTCTGTTGAAAATTTTGCCACATCAATCTATTTAAGAATAAACGGAGATTTCTTTTTGAGAAATCTTAAGTGGAACTAATCCTTGATTCTATATCGGTAAGCTTTATTTTTCCATGTATCGCCAGCGTAATCAATATTTATTCTGCCGTGTTTGGTATAATTGTATCGTCTACCATCATGTTCAATCCATATTCTGTCTGATTGCTCCAGGTCTTCGCCATAAAAACTTTTATCCAGTCTTAACTTTCGTCCTAACTTACCCGGCCCATCAATATTTTCAACTGCCCGAACCAATATGGCCTGAGGATTTTCTTCTGGTCCACAAACAATATTAAACATCCAATACATTCCATATATAAGGTATACATACACCAAACCACCTTTTAGATACATTACTTCGGTTCGTTTGGTTCTTCCTTTAGCAGCATGACAAGCCAAATCCTCTTCACCGACATACATTTCAATTTCGGTGATTCGAAAAGACTCCATCTCTCCATTTTCAAATTTTCTTACAATAAGTTTCCCTATTAGCTGGTCGGCAGCTAGCCTAACATCTCGCTGGAAAAATGATCTTTTTAAACGCTGCTTCAAAACAATCATAATTTAGTATAAACAAATGTAAACAATCCTTACTAACTGCATATCAAATCATCCAAATAGAAATCTTTGTAAAAAAATGATTGAAAATGAGCTTTAAAATAAATTTATTTCCTACTTTTGCAGAGAAATTGTGACGATGGGCTTACATGTGAGGACTCCCTACCCCAACAACTTGATTCTACTACCCTTAGCAAGTAAAGGATTCATTATTGGGAAATATATCAATTTGATTTTTTGACTGACTTTACCTACTCCACTTTACCCCGATTATCCACACAGGGTTTAAGTTATTCATAAATAAATTGTTGAAAAATTGGTGTATTTATTGGAAACAGATACTTTTGCAGGCCAAATTGAATAATTGTATTGAAGTATTAATTATTAAAACTTTATAAAGTGGATACATTAAGTTACAAAACAGTTTCTGCCAATAAAGCAACCGTTTCTAAAGAGTGGGTTGTTATTGATGCAGAAAACGAAGTGTTGGGACGTCTTGCTTCTAAGGTAGCATTGTTACTAAGAGGTAAGTTGAAGCCAAACTACACTCCTCATGTTGATTGTGGAGATAACGTGATTATTATCAATGCTGAGAAAATCCGTTTGACAGGTAAGAAAATGACTGATAAGCAGTATGTTCGTTACACTGGATACCCAGGGGGACAGCGTTTTGCAAATCCGGAGATTGTTCTTGCTAAACACCCAGAGAGAGTGGTTGAGATGGCTGTTAAAGGTATGCTTCCTAAGAATCGTTTAGGTAGTCAACTTTACAGAAACCTTAACGTTTATGTAGGTCCTGAGCACAAGCACGAAGCTCAGCAGCCTAAGAAATTAGATTTAAACACTATTAAATAATAGGTATGGAAGTTATTAATGCTATTGGACGTAGAAAAGCAGCAGTTGCTCGTGTATACGTTAGCGAAGGTAAAGGTCAGATTACCATCAATAAAAAAGAGCTTAAAGAGTACTTTACTACCGGGACTCTTCAGTATGTTGTACTACAGCCATTAAACCTTCTTGAGGTTGCTGATAAGTATGATATCAAGGTTAACCTTGATGGAGGTGGAGTTACAGGTCAAGCAGAAGCACTTCGTTTGGCTATCTCTAGAGCTCTAGTTAAAATCGATGCTGAATCTAAATCAGCTTTAAGAGTAGCTGGATTCATGACACGTGATCCTCGTGAGGTTGAGCGTAAGAAACCAGGTCAACCAAAAGCTCGTAAGAAATTTCAATTTAGCAAGCGTTAATATTTTTGTGGCAGGTTTAGTATCAAAATTGTTAAGACTTCTATCAGTTTTCAACTATAGGACTACCTAGCAATTGCCATTAAGATGAATGTAAACAATTTTAAAAAAAACAAAATGTCTAATACTACATTTGAAGAATTATTAGAAGCAGGTTGTCACTTTGGTCACTTGACCAGAAAATGGAATCCAAAAATGGCTCCGTATATTTTTATGGAACGTAACGGTATTCACATTATCGACTTGCACAAAACCGCCGTTAAAGTAGACGATGCTGCTGCAGCATTGAAACAAATTGCAAAATCAGGAAGAAAGATTTTATTCGTTGCTACTAAGAAACAAGCTAAAGGTATTGTTTCTGAAAAAGTAAACAACGTTAACATGCCATATGTAACTGAGCGTTGGCCAGGTGGAATGTTAACAAACTTCCCTACTATCAGAAAGGCAGTGAAAAAGATGTCAACTATTGACAAAATGGACGCTGATGGTACTTTGAACCACCTTTCAAAAAGAGAAAGACTACAAGTATCTCGTCAGAGAGCTAAGTTAGAGAAAAACTTAGGTAGCATTGCTGATCTGACCAGATTGCCAGCAGCTTTGTTTGTAGTTGACGTAATGAAAGAATATATCGCTGTTAAAGAAGCTAACCGTTTGGGAATTCCTGTATTTGCTATGGTAGATACAAATTCAAGCCCGGAAGGTGTGGAATTTGTTATTCCAGCTAATGACGATGCTTCTAATTCAATCTCTATTATTTTAGACAAAGTTACCGGAGCAATTCAGGAAGGTTTATCTGAAAGAAAGAACGAGAAAGAAAAAGAAGCAGCTGATAAGAAATCAGCTAAGGCTAAAAAAGCTAAAAAGGAAGAAGCTCCTAAAGCAGCAGCACCAAAAGCAGCAGCAGTAGAAGCTAAGCCTGAAGCAGTTGAGGCTAAGGCTGAAGCAGCTCCAGCAGCACCAGCTACTGAAGAAGTAAAAAAAGATAAGGAGTAATAATTAACTTTAAAATTTCTATTGAGATGTCTATAAAAGCAGCAGATGTAGCCAAATTGCGTAAAGCAATGGGCGCAGGAATGATGGATTGTAAAAATGCTCTTGTTGAAGCCGAAGGTGACTTTGACAAAGCTGTTGAGATAATCCGTAAAAAAGGAATGGCTATTGCTAACAAACGTGCTGACAGAGAAGCTACTGAAGGTGTTGTTTTAGCAA
Source organism: Labilibaculum sp. DW002 (assembly GCF_029029525.1). Classification (NCBI taxonomy): domain Bacteria; kingdom Pseudomonadati; phylum Bacteroidota; class Bacteroidia; order Marinilabiliales; family Marinifilaceae; genus Paralabilibaculum; species Paralabilibaculum antarcticum. The sequence goes on from NZ_JAKJSC010000001.1 coordinate 2,819,145, forward strand.
AAGTTTCTGAAAACGGAAAACTAGGTGCAATGATTAGCCTAAATTGTGAAACAGACTTCGTTGCTAAGAACGATAGTTTTGTTGCATTTGCAGGTAAAATCCTTGACGTAGCTATCGCAAACAATCCAGCTGATCTTGAAGCTTTGAAAGCTATGGATCTAGAAGGAAGAAAAATTGAAGAGCACGTTACTGAACAAACTGGTGTAATCGGTGAAAAAATCGATTTAAGTTATTTCGGTAAAATTGAAGCAGAAGCTGCAGTTGCATATATCCACGCTGGAAACAAATTAGCTACGCTAATTGGTTTCAACAAAGAGGTTGATATACAAATGGGTCGTGATGTTGCTATGCAAGCAGCAGCTATGGCTCCTATTGCTGTCGATAAAGATGGTGTTGCAGAAGATGTTATTGCAAAAGAATTGGAGATTGGTAAAGAGAAAGCTCGCCTTGAAGGTAAGCCAGAAGCTATGCTTGACAAAATTGCTCAAGGTCGCTTAGGTAAATTCTTCAAAGAGACTACTTTATTGAACCAAGATTTTGTAAAAGATAACAAAATGAGCGTTAAGCAATATTTAGCAAGTGCTGATAAAGACTTAACAGCAACTTCAATGATGCGTTTCACTTTGAATGCTTAATACAATTATTATTACATATAAAAAGAGTTCCTTTTAGGGACTCTTTTTTTTTATCTTATCGTAGAATTTTCTCACCTTTGGGTATTAAAAAATTGAAATAATGGTTAAATATAAACGTGTCTTACTAAAACTTAGCGGAGAGTCGCTAATGGGAGAGCAACAATACGGTATCGATTCTCAAAGATTAAATGACTATGCAGAGCAGATTAAAGAAATTGTAGCCCAAGGGGTTCAAGTTGGTATTGTGATTGGCGGAGGAAATATTTTCCGTGGACTAAGTGGTGCTTCTAAAGGTTTTGATCGTGTTAAGGGGGACTCAATGGGAATGCTTGCTACTGTAATAAATAGTTTAGCACTAAACTCAGCACTTGAAGCTATTGGTTGTAAGTCCAGAGTACTTACTGCAATACGTATGGAGCCAATAGGAGAGTTCTATTCAAAGCAAAAGGCGGTTGACTATCTATCTGACGGATATGTGGCAATCTTCTCTGCAGGGACAGGAAATCCATATTTTACAACGGATACAGGTTCGTCTTTACGTGGTATTGAAATTGAGGCTGATGTGATGTTGAAGGGGACACGTGTTGACGGCGTGTATACAGCTGATCCTGAAAAAGATCCTACTGCGAAAAAGTATGATAAAATCAGTTTCGATGAAATTTATCACAAAGACTTGCGTGTTATGGATTTAACGGCCACGACTATGTGTAAAGAGAATAATTTACCAATCGTCGTTTTTGATATGGATACCAAAGGTAACTTGAAACAAGTAATTGAAGGTAAAAACATTGGAACATTAGTACACAACTAATCGTTCTTCATCTCTTTATGTGCTTGATCATTTTAGTTTAAATAAAAAAAAAACTATCTTTAATTGATTACAGATTTTTGTTATTTTTGTACACTATACATTGATCAATAAAACAAATTAAACTCTTTCTCCTATGAATGAAGAAGTTCAAATGTATCTAGAGGATGCAAAGGAAAAGATGGATGCAGCAATCGTGCATCTTGATGCAGAATTAGTGAAAGTTCGTGCAGGAAAAGCGAACGTAAATATGATCGCAGGCGTGTCTGTTGATTATTATGGAAGTATGGTTCCATTGACACAAGTTGCCAATGTGAGTGTTCCAGATCCTAGAACACTAGCAGTTCAGCCATGGGAAAGAGCTATGATCGTTCCTATCGAAAAGGCTATTATGAACTCTAATTTGGGTTTGAACCCAGATAATAATGGTGAGATTATTCGTATTAATATTCCAGCTCTAACTGAAGAACGTCGTAGCGATTTAGCAAAACAAGCTAAGGCGGAGTGTGAGAATGCTAAGGTAAGTGTTCGAAATGCACGTCGTGATACAATCGTTGAGCTTAAGAAATTAATTAAGGAAGGTTTATCTGAAGATGCTGAGAAAGATGCTGAAGCAGAAGTTCAATCTATGACTGATAATTTTGGTAGAAAAATTGATCAACTACTTGTTGAAAAAGAGAAAGATATTATGACAATATAATAGACAAAAAGCAGCCAAATGGCTGCTTTTTTTATGCTTCTAATTTTACACTTTATCTATAAAATAGATTTCTTTCCTTTTACAGATTTTGAATAAAGAAGTAGACCTATTGCAGTTTAAATTTAAGCTTAAACTCAAGCTCCTTCCCCATCCAATTTTTATCAGTAATACGTGGTAAAGATTTAAGAATGCGTTTGGTCTCTTTTTCGAGACTCTTGCGACCTTCCTGGACATTATTCTGAGTATTCTTAGAATCTTTTTTGGCAACAATTACTACCTCATCAATTTTCACTATATTTTCTCCTCTTTGCTGCACAATTTTTACACCTTTTACATTCCCATTTTTGTCAACTGTAGTCCTAGCAATTATATCTGCTTCTACATTGTTGTTACGAGCTACCAAAGGATACTTAACCGATCTGGCAATAAACTTTTGTAAATCCAAAGAGTTAGATATTGTCTTCTCAGACTTCTTTTCCAACTTTACATCTACCGCTTTATTAGGATTTGTAAAAGCCAACAGGCTAAACGCCAATATTGGCAATACAAGCAATCCCTTTAATCGATCAATTATTCTATTTTTATCTGATTTATTCATCATAATAATCCGTTTTTTAGTAAGACTTTTATTAAAATTATTAACTAACTGATTTTGTTTTTGGTTAGATAACAAATTGACTAATAAATATTGATAATCCTTTGGTTGTTCAATTTGCTTTATCACCGCGTTGTCAACACAAAATTCATGATTTTGGGCAATTAATTTTCGCGCCCACCAAGCAAAAGGATTCCACCATTGGAAAATTAATAAGCATTCTATTAACATCAAATCAATAGAGTGCCATCCGGCGCAATGAGCTTTTTCGTGCTCTAAAATAAGCGTACTGTCTTCCCTTTTTTTCAACTCCTCAGGAATAAAGATCGTTCTGAAAAAAGAGAAGGCTCCCATTTTCGAATCTGGTAAAATAGCCAATGAAAAACCTTTGTAGGATTTACATTCTACTTTCTTTTTTAGACTCATAATAGATGCATAGCCATATGCAAGCCGAATTAATAATACAAGGCTTATTAGACCATACAGCAAAATACAAAAAAACTCAAATGAAAAAGAAAAATGATTCATCATCGAAACTGGTACAGGATTCATTTCATTTCCCAAAACAAACGTATGTATGGGGACAATTCCACCTTCATTAGCGAATAACATCTTTTTCATCCACAAAGGCATGGCAAGTAATGGCACTATCCATGGTAAAATAAGGCTACCAATCAGCCACAGCCTATTTAATTTAAAAAAAACATCGTTTGATAATACAAGTACATATACAAGCACTGAAATCGCTAAAATACTTCCACTTTTTATCAGAAACTCTAGAAATTCTACTACCATAATTTACTTTTTATCATTTTTCTTTTCGATCAAATCAATAAGTTCCTTAAGGTCATCAACATCTAATTTCTCTTCGTTTAAGAAAAAAGAGACCACATTTTTATATGAAGAACCAAAATAATCATAAACAACATTTTTTATAAATAGTTTTCGGTATACTTCTTTAGTGATCACAGGATAATATTCATGAGTATTGCCATATGAATTGTGTGCCACATACCCTTTCTCTTCTAAGCCTCGAATAATTGTACTAAAAGTATTGTAATGAGGTTTAGGTTCAGGATGTTGTGTCATTAAATCTTTAACAAACCCTTTTCCCGCTTCCCACAATATTTTCATTACATCTTCTTCTCGTTTTGTTAATCGTTTTGTTATCATCACTTTGCCTTTTTATATACCATGAATAATGTTGACAAAACAAATATAACTAATTATTTCGTCACTGCAACTAAAAAATTAGTTAATCAACGAAAAAACCAGTTCCGGTAAATTAATTGAAGAAATTTTAAACGTGAATTATAGAATTTTTTTCGGAAAATTCTGAAGCAGAAGTTCTATATATGACTTATCATTAGATAGAATGAATCAACTATTTGTTGAGAAAGATATCCTCATAATACATCAGCTTATGAGGCATAAGAAAGCTCAGTGATTATTCACTGAGCCTAAAATTTTTTAAAATGATCTTATCGTTATTTTGCCAATGGTAATGAAAACATAAATGTACTGCCCTTTCCTTCTTCACTTAACACATTAAACTCACCATTCATTTTAGTAATAAAATCACGACAATTAAAAATACCTAAGCCTGTTCCCTTTTCTCCCATGGTTCCACTCTGAGATTCAATCATATTATCCACGAGTAACGATTCAATTTGACTCTTATTCATGCCAACACCATGATCTTTAATCATCACCCATACTTTATCCTCATCAGTCTTGGTAAAAATTTCAATTTTCCCATTAGCAGCACTAAATTTTATCGCATTCTGAATTAAATTTCGAAGAATGAAATCAAGCAACGAATAATCAGCCAGAACAGTAACATTAGGGATCTCACCAACCAATAATTTGATTTTCTTAGGATGCTTTTTAAATTGATTTATTACCAATCCAACTTGCTCCTTCAAATTCATGTTTTTGATTTTAGATTCATTTAGCTGATCATTTTCCCTGCGTCCCCAAATCAATAAATTCTCAAGAATAATGTAGGTATTGCTAGAAAGCTGTTTTAAATCTCCTAAAAGCCCTTTTCGTTCTTCTTCACTGTAATCCTTATAATCATCATACAAGATTGTTAAAAGCTGTTCAATCGTGCCAAAAGGGTTTCTTAAATCATGAGCAAGAATGGAGAAAAATCGATCCTTAGATTGAAGTAAATCTCTTAATTGTTCATTCGTTGAAAGCAATTCTTCTGTTTTTATTGCAACCGTTTTTTCCAAACGAAGATTAGCTCGTTTTAGATTCATCTGTTTGTAGTATACAATCATCCAAATAATAACAATCAGAATAATAAAAATGAAGAGCTTAAACCACAATGTTGCCCACCAAGGAGGCAAAATTTCTATCGTTAAACTGACTCCTTTTTCATTCCAAACACCAATACTATTTGCTGCCCGCACTCTAAACGTATACTCCCCATGTGGTAAGCCTGCATAACTTGCAAAATTTCTGTTTCCATCCTGATGCACCCATTCCTTATCGATGCCTTCTAATACATATTCATATTGATTTTTATGTGTTGCTGAGTAATCCAAACACGAAAATTCAAAAGACAATACATTCGATTTGTGGGTGAGTTCAATATGATCGGCATAAGAAATATCTGTACTTAGAATTTGTCTTCCGTAAAGGGTATCACCAACATTAATTTCTTTGTTAAAAATATCAAATCGCGTAATAGCAACTTTAGGCACTACTGTTTTCGAAGCAAGACTATCTGGATGAAAGGAAACCAAACCTCCATTGGTAGCGAAATAAATTTCCCCTTTTGGTGATTTTACGGCTTTTTTAAAAACCAATCCTCTAGTTCCATCTAATCTAAGAACAGTTCTTTTATTTGGATCTACTTTGGCTATTCCACTAATTCCAAATACCCACATGCAATTATTTGTTCCTTTAATTACACCGTTAATTTCTCCATGACTCAAACTTTCATCATAGTCAAAGGATTTCATTACAGATGTTGAATCGATAATTCTAAGTCCGAATTTGGACGCAAGCCATGTGTTCCCTTTTATATCCATGGCACCTGAATGAAAAATATTGTAATTCTTAATTCTTGGTATTGATTTAATTATTTTATAAGATCGATCAAGCACATTAATATCCTCCCAAGAACTAAATACCCAAATATTCTCGTTTGAATCCAGAACAATATCATTTACAAATTTATGATTCCCTATTTGGATAAATTTCTTCGTATTGGTATTGAATTCTATTAATCCCGTCATACTCGACATCCCGCACAAAATGATGCTATCATTTAGTCTTTTGAAACACTCAAAAGACTTCTTTTGAAGCGAATCAGCAGCAGAATAATCCTTTATAACATTCTTTATTATTTTACTTCGTTCATTAAACAAGTGTAATCCTCCTTCGTAAATACCCAAAAGAATTTCGTCCTTATTTAATCGGATTAAACAGCGAATCTCACTATCTTCATCCATCAACTTGTAATTGTTAACTTTTTCTGTTTTGATGTTGTATTTTGAAAATGATCCTTCGTGAAACCCCAACCAAATGAAATTGTCATCTTCTAGATACAGACCAGTTATATCATCATTAGGAAGTGATTTTTCGTTGCTTTCATCTGCTTTTAAGAAAGAAAAAGTACTTTCCTCTGTCATTTTGTTAATGCCACTTCCTAAAGTTGATATCCACAAAACACCAGCCTCATCGAAATATAGATTTCTTAAATGATTACTCGTAATACTATTTAATCTAGAATGATTCACTTTGAAATTCATAAAGGATGGCGAATCAGAGTTTAATTCGCTTGCATCTAACCTATACAAACCTTTATTGTAGGTAGCAATCCACATGTTTTTATGTGAATCCTCCACCATCGTAAAAATATTATTACACATTTGACTCTCTGCATTCTTCGTTTTTTCATGAAATCGAGTTATTTCATAGGTTTCTGGATTTATACGGTATAAGCCAAACATCCATGTTCCCAACCAAATATTCCCATTCTTATCTTCAAATAATGAAGCAGGAAATTTTCCAATTGAGTTCTCATTCTTTTCCTCATCAAATTTTAGTTTTTTTGAGATTTCTGGATAATCAAAGTATGGACCCGGTTCCATTTTATGCAGAGCACCATTCGCAACACCACCAAAATCTGTGGCAATCCAAACATTTCCCTTTTTGTCCTCTAGAACAGAAGAAATAGCATCGTCATTTAATTGCTTACCTAAGGTATTTTCATTTTTGTAGTGAAGTAACTCCAAATCATCAGTTTGGAAAATATATTCTTTTCTATTTTCATGAGTTAACCATGAAATTGTATTGTAGTTATCCTGATAGCGATACAAACCACTTCTTGATCCAATCCAAGCACCACCATTTTTTGAAGGCACGATACAGGTTACCCAATTGTAATTGTCAAATCCTGTTGGTTCTAAATTGTAAGGTTTAAAAGTGCCCTTTTCTGGATTAAAAATATTTAATCCATTCATTGTACCAACCAAATACTTATTATGGGAAAGCTCACATAAGGAGGTGACATAATTATCACTAATACTTAAACTATCTTTAGGGTCATGTCTATAGTGTTTGAACCTATGTCCATCGTATTTGTTTAAACCGCCTTCTGTACCAACCCAAATAAACCCTTTACTGTCTTGTTTTACAAATAATACATTGTTATTTCCAAGACCGTCTAATTCTGAAATGTGCTCGAATAAGTATGAATTATTTTTTTGGGCATAAGAACTTTTACCTTCGAAAATCAAAAGTAAAATTAGAATAAAACACAAGTGTAATAATTGTGTTAATAAAATTCGAATCCGAACTTTAAGGATATTCATGCACAAGTAATAAATTCAATAAAATGCTCTATTAAATTTATTACGAGTTCTACTTAATTTAGTTATGCGTTCGCCAATCGTTTCACAGTTTTCATGAAATTTTGAAGTCGCATTTCCGAAATTTTATTCTCCCAATACCCTTCTTCCTTAAAGTGGGAACCAACAATAAAAGCAGAAGCATATTCCCAATATTCTTGAATATTATCTGCAGTTATACCTGATCCAATTAAGACTGGAATCTGAATTTTATCTTTCAGGCATTTTAATTCGTGTAAATAAACCGCTTTTCCTGTCGAAGATCCTGTAATAATCACTCCATCGCTCAAGAAAAATTCTGCCGCATGTGCTGTTTCATCAATATCTACATCCGAAGTAATTGCATGCGAACTGTGTTTCTTTTTTATATCCGTGAAAACGGCAATATCTTCGGCACCAATTGTTTTCCGATAACGCATTAATTCCCCTGCGCAAGCATCAATGTAGCCTTCGTCGGCAACATGACCAAATACAAATCCTTCGGCTCTAATAAATTGAAAATTTGCAGCTTTTGCGACAGCCAGCGCTTCTTTATTAGCCCCAGCCAGAATTTGTATTCCTAATGGTAATTGCACCGCATCACGTATTGCTTTTGCTACAACAGCCATTGCAGCTGTTATTTCTGGGCCAACAGAACCTTTCAGGTAAGGAACATCGTGCATGTTCTCAATCATGACAGCATCTAAGCCAACCTCTTCGTATGTTTTTGCTTCAGCTACTGCAATATCACAAATTTCGGCAAGAGAATATTTATTTTTAGGTGTACCCGGTAAGGCTTGCACGTGCACCATTCCAATTATGGATTTTTCCAATTGAAATAACTGACTACTTTTCATATTTGAAATTTAATATTGTACGGACGCACCGCAGTGCGTCTCTACTTATTAATTTGTTTCCAATATCTTGAATAATTCATCCAATTTTGGCGTTAATATAATTTCGGTTCTACGGTTTTTGCTACGACCAACAGCTGAAGCATTTGAATCGATAGGAACATACTTGCTACGACCGGCAACGGTTAATCTTTTGGCATCAATCTGTTTGTTACGAACCAGAATACGAACAATTGAGGTAGCTCTTTTTACACTTAAATCCCAATTGTCTTTTAGTGCTCCGCTTCCATTGTAAGGAACATTGTCGGTATGTCCTTCAATCATTACATTGATATCTTTATTTTGAGCCAGAACTCCAGCTAAATGCCCTAATGCTTCAACTCCTCTTTGGTCAACTTGATAGCTTCCCGATTTGAATAGTAGCTTTTCATCCATGGAAACATATACTTTCCCATTTTTCGTAGTAATCGACAGTCCATTCCCTTCAAAACCAGTTAATGCATTCATTACCTTTTGTTTTAAGGCGCGAACTACTTCATCTTTTCTATTTAAAGCAGACTCTAACTCTTGCAAGCGCTTATCTCTCCTATTTAGCTCGGCTTGTAAGGCATCCAACTTACGCTTTCGTGCATTCATTTCTTTTTCCAAAGCCAAAACCTCATCCTCGCGCAAGCGAAGTTCATTTTGTGCTTTTTTTATCTGCCCAAGCAAAACTTTTGTCTCTTTTGCATTACCAGCTTGCATTCCTGCCAATTGACTTAGTAAATCCTGATTGCTTTTTTCAATTCTGTTTAATCGTTCTCGAGCTGATTGCAGTCTTCTAGATATATCAAGTGTATCGGACAGTAAGTTTTTATATTTCTCATCTAAAACCTCCAATCTTCCACTTAATTCAGTATTTGCCTCACTCAATTCAAGGTTTTTTTCCTTAACCATTTCTAATTCATCCTGGCAATTTTCTTGCTTGTTTTGAAGCTCTTGAAATTGTCTTGTAGGCACACAAGAAAAGCATAAAAAAACAGATACTAAGATGAATACTACGGGGCTCGCTTTTTTGAACATGTTTAAATTGTACTTTTGTTAGTAATGAAACTTGCACTTCTACAAGCAAATATAGGAATCTGCTATGGGATCACCACACACGAATGAAAGAATACTTTAGTTTTTATTATTATCTTCGTGCATAATTTTGCTTCCAGAATGATCTGTTTATCTAGCATTAGCTAAAAATAATAAACAAATTCTTATTCTGTTAAACGATTGTAAAGGGGATTTCGTACATGGCCAAGTCTGAGAAACCACTATTGGATCAAATCAACTTCCCATCCGACCTAAAAAAGGTCTCTGAAGATGATCTAATTCAAGTTTGTACAGAGCTTCGTCAGGAGATTATCGAACAAGTTTCTTGTAACCCAGGCCATTTTGGTGCCAGCCTTGGTGTTGTTGAACTCAGTGTTGCCTTACACTATGTTTTAAACACGCCTTACGATAATCTGATATGGGATGTTGGACACCAAGCTTATGGGCATAAAATCTTAACTGGTCGAAAAGATCTTTTTCATACAAACCGACAATATAAAGGAATAAGTGGTTTCCCCAATCGTGGTGAAAGCGAATACGATGCTTTTACCGTAGGTCACTCCTCAACATCCATTTCAGCTGCACTTGGTATGGCAGTTTCAGCTCAGTTGAGTGATGAAAAAGATAGAAAAACAGTTGCTGTAATTGGTGATGGTTCGATGACAGCTGGCTTAGCTTTCGAAGGCTTAAATAATGCGGCTACAAACAATGCTGACTTGCTAGTGATTTTAAATGATAACAATATGGCTATCGATCCCAATGTGGGTGGATTAAGTGAATACTTGTTAGACATTACAACTTCACAAACATATAACAAGGTAAAGAATGACGTTTGGCGTTTTCTTGGAAAATTTAATCGAGTAAATCCAAATACCCAAAAATTATTTCAGAAAGTAGAACATGGTATCAAAACTATTCTACTGAAACAAAGTAATTTGTTCGAAGCCTTAAATTTCAGATACTTTGGACCTGTTGATGGACATAATGTGAATCATATGGTCAAAGTTCTAAGTGATTTGCAAAAAATCCCAGGACCCAAAATCCTACATTGTATCACAAAAAAAGGAAAAGGTTTTGAACCTGCAGAGTTAAATCAAACTTACTGGCATGCTCCGGCTAAATTTGATGCTAGCACAGGTGAGATATTAAAGAAAGAGTCTGATTCTCCTAAAATTCCAAAATTCCAAGAAGTTTTTGGAAATACACTTGTTGAGTTAGCCGAAAAAAATGATAAGATTGTAGGTATTACACCTGCTATGCCAACGGGGTCATCATTGAATATCATGATGGAAAAAATGCCAGACAGAGCCTTTGACGTGGGAATAGCAGAACAACATGCTGTTACCTTTGCTGGTGGATTAGCTGCAAATGGAAAAATTCCATTCTGTGCTATCTATTCATCATTTATGCAACGTGCCTACGATCAAGTAATTCACGATGTTGCCCTACAAAATGTAGATGTTGTTTTCTGTTTAGACAGAGGTGGTTTGGTTGGTGCCGATGGTGCTACTCATCATGGTGTGTACGATCTTGCCTTTTTCAGATGCATTCCTAATATGACAATTTCTTCTCCTTTGGATGCTATCGAGCTGAGAAATTTGATGTTTACGGCTCAACAAGGAAATATGGGACCATTCTCTATCCGTTACCCAAGAGGGAAAGGCCGTATCATTGATTGGCAAAAGCCTTTTGAAATTCTTCCGGTTGGTAAAGGTCAAAAGTTGAGAGATGGAAAAGATTTAGCAATTCTATCTATCGGACCAATTGGTATGCAAGCAAGCGATGCCATCGATGAACTGGAAAAAGAAGGCCATTCAATTGCTCATTATGATATGCGTTTTCTTAAACCTATCGATAAAGAACTACTACACGAAGTTTTTACAAAACACAAGCAAATCATTACTATTGAGGATGGATGCATTATTGGAGGACTAGGATCAGCCATACTTGAATTCATGAGTGAACATGACTATTACGCCAAAGTAAAACGTTTGGGTGTACCTGATAAATGGGTAGAACAAGGTACTCAACAAGAGTTGTACCGAGAATGTGGCTACGACAAAAATGGTATTGTTAAAACTGTTGTTGCCGCTTTAAGTAAGCAAATCAACTAAGGACTTTCTCTGTATCCATCAGAATAAGGGTCAAGACCTTCAAAATCTCCTGTGAATGAATCAATTGTAGTTTGTAATTCTTGATTCATTTTAATGAGGTAGATTGTATCCTCAGTTTTTAACTCAATAACATTTATTTTATCACCATTGGGCTTGCTGATACTTATTAAATCATCTTCATAAATTCCATCTGGGAAATTTTTTATCAACAACTGAATTAGGTTAATTCCAATACTTTTGTAATCCTTAATTACTCTTTTCATCACTCACGGATTAATAATCTCTATCAATCTACTTTTCGTATCCCTAATAATTAGGGCAAATAAGAGTTCGTTAACTGGATATCATTTACATTTCATTACTTAATTCAATTTAAGGATTTTAAGAGAATGAAAAAAAATAATTTAAGTCTTAATCTCTATTTAGAATCTTATCATTATCTCTAAATATTGGAAACTTGCATATTTTAGTCTCCTCCAAAACATGTTAGACAACATATAAAACGTTTCCGCTCAAATATTTTCCAATTCTTTAATCTAATCTTAACATTACTAAAATTTAAAAGCCTAGTTTTGCCGTCTTATTCAAAATTTTGATGATTCGAAGATGGTAGAATTTTTCAAACGGAAAGCCGCGAATTCAAAAGATGATATTCTTTCAGGTTTAACAGTTGCTTTAGCACTTGTTCCGGAAGCCGTAGCATTTGCCTTTGTAGCGGGAGTTGATCCATTAGTTGGTCTATATGCAGCTTTCATGATTGGGTTGATTACTTCAATTTTCGGTGGTCGTCCGGGAATGATTTCAGGAGCAACCGGAGCATTAGCAGTTGTGATGGTTAGTCTTGTAAAAGATGGAAACCAAATGGGACTTGATATGGTAGAACCTGTTCAGAATATGGGTTTAAATTATCTGTTCGCAACCGTCGTTCTGGCTGGAGTTCTTCAGTTTTTAGCTGGTGTATTCAAGTTTGGTAAATTTGTCAGACTCATTCCTCATCCAGTCATGATGGGATTTGTTAATGGTTTGGCCATTGTAATTTTCATGTCGCAATTAGGCATGTTTAAAGATATTTCGGGAGCAGAACCAACTTGGTTACAAGGAATAGAGCTGTACACTATGGTTGGTTTGGTTGTATTAACCATGGGTATCATGTACCTACTACCTAAGGTCACAACTAAAGTTCCCGCAGCTTTAGCAGCTATTCTTACTGTTTCGGCTATAGCAATTTTTAGTGGGTTAGATGTGAGCACTGTAGGTTCATTTATTCGTGATGGTGGTGGAACAGGTTTAAAAGGGGGACTTCCAAGCTTTCAAACTCAATTATTTACTCTGGTTCCATTTGATTTAACAACAATCAAATTTATTCTACCATATGCTGCAATTATTGCTGCTATCGGATTGATTGAGTCCTTAATGACGCTTAACCTTCTTGATGAGATTACAGAAACGCGTGGAAATGGTAACCGCGAATGTATGGCTCAGGGAGCTGCTAATATCGTAACCGGATTCTTTGGTGGTATGGGTGGATGTGCCATGATTGGTCAGTCACTTATTAATGTAAAATCTGGTGGGCGTGGTCGCTTATCTGGTATTATCGCTGCTTTAACTTTATTAGCATTTATACTTTTTGCTTCTCCGCTTATCGAGCAGGTACCTATTGCTGCTTTGGTTGGTGTGATGTTTATGGTTGTAATCGGAACATTTGCCTGGGCTACCTTTAACGTACTCTTAAAAATACCAAAAGCCGATGCTTTTGTATTGATCTTAGTATCAGGCTTGACCGTTGTCTTCGACCTTGCTATTGCAGTGTTGGTTGGTGTTATTGTTAGTGCACTTGCCTTTTCTTGGGATAATGCTCGTAAAATTCGAGCAAGAAAATCAAATCGAGAAGATGGAACTAAAGTGTATGAAATCTGGGGTCCTTTGTTCTTCGGATCAATCACAACTTTCAATAACAAATTTGACATCGAAAATGATCCAGAATCTGTAGAAATTGATTTCATTGACTCTAGAGTAGCTGATCATTCTGGTATTGAGGCAATTAGTAATTTAGTTGCGAAATATGAGGCGGCTGGAAAAACAATTAAACTGAAGCACCTAAGTGATGACTGTATAACCCTACTACAACGTGCTGACACTCATTTTAATTCAGTTATCTTAAGAGATATTGATGATCCAAGATACTATGTTGTTACCGATAAGGTAAAAATTGAGTAAGCTTATATGATATTTGTGATGGAAATTCGTTTCCATTGCTTTTTTTCACCACCTTCCCACGCGGGAGGTGGTGTTTTTGTATTCTATAATCTATTTTTCTCTAAAATAAATTACCAAGTAATTATTCTTTTCTTTCTTGTCTTCAAGCCAGACAGGCTTTTACATTTTTTCCTTAGATGAAAAAGTAAACAAAAAATCATTGAGAACATCCTCAATCACGCGTTAACAATTTGATGGCTAAACAAAAAAACTCACTTCGTTCAAACAGCTTTTTGTTTTTAACGCCACCTTCATTAAACGGGTCCCGATCTCCGGACTCAATGTCAAATCCCAACTAATTAACAACCTACAATTAAATATATTTATTCAGATTATCCTACTAACTGGCATTCAGTTCGACACTGGGTCCCATAGGTAAAAAAGGCGTTAAAAGCAGAATTCCATGAGTAAGGAACGATCGAATAATACTTCAGAATAAAAAAATTATTCATTGAAGACAAAAATAATATCAATCTAAATTTCAAGCATAAAAAAAAGGCTTGAATTCTCATTCAAGCCCTTTCAATTTTAATTTCTATTTCAATCGAAGTTTTTTAGCTATTTCAATAGGAAGTGCATCTTTATGAAGCATTACAGATATACTCTTATACTTTATCCATGCTTCCGAAGCGTAAAAAAATCCTCCGTACTCATTTCTGTCGGTTCCCCATGAATTTTTCACCAAGTAGTATTTCGTTCCATTCTGATCTTTAGCCGTTCCTACAATATGCATCATATGATCTTCAGTTGATTCATAATTATCGAATGCTACCTGACGCATTTCCTGAGTAATTTCTTTTTCCTTTACAGGATAGTCCGTTCCATAAGCTGATTTTTGATCACGACTCATATTCTGCCATTTTGAGATTTCTGAATCTGCCATATTTTTCGACTCCGTTTCAGGCACAACTGCAACACCTTTTCTAAAAGCAAATCCTTTCTCACTCACATCGCTCCCCCAAGCAATTGTATACCCTTTCTCAATAGCATGATCAACAACCTGCATCATTTCATCCATTGGAACATTTAAAACTTCGCCCAATGACCAATTATCGGCTCCTTCAAAAATAAAGCTCTCATAAAATGGATGATGTGTATAAGAGGTGATTGTCACATAATCGTCCATGTTTAAGCCTAAATCAGAAGTGAATGATTCTGCAGTGTATTCCTTCCCTTTGTAAGTAAATGATTCTGGAATTTCGCCTAAATAAGCATCTAAAACACCGTCGAAACCTTTTCTCCAAATCGGCGTAAGCTTTTTGTTCTTATTTTTAACTACCGCATCTACGTAAGCTTTTAAAATAGCATCCATTTCACCATGAACAGGCAATGTCTCATCAAAGGTATTTCCTGTGTATACTTCTTGTGGAAGAATGCCAAACTTCTTAATCACATTCAAAGCATCCCAACCTTCAGCTCCTGCCGAGAAACTCTTCATGCCATGAAAACGCACATAATCTTTAGCTCTTAAATGGTAGTTTCTATTTACAATAAACATTTCTGAAAGATCGAATTCGCCTTTACCCTTACGAATCAATTCCGACTCTAAGAAAGAATTCATAGCATAAGCCCAACAAGTTCCCGAACGGTGCTGATCTTTTACTGGTGTAGATGCCAATTGTTTTTCAATGGTAAACTGATACGATTTCTTAGTTTCCTCATCCTTTTTAGCGAACGAAACTTGGCACAAAGCAAATGTTAGAATAGCAGTTAATAATAATCTAATTTTCATCTTTTTTATACGTTAGGTTGTTTAAATTAATTCCAATCAAGATAGACTTGATAATACAATTCTTTGCTTGTATTTTTGATTTGCATAAATTGCAATGCAAGGTAAAAAATAATAAACTATTTTGAGCGTTGTATTGTTAAGAATATGAAACAATTACTAACTAATAATTCCTTAGAAATAATGAGAAAAATCGCATCGATTGCCTTATTACTAGCAATGAGTTTAAGCTTTGTGGCTTGTAATGAAAAGCCAGTTAAACAGACTGAAGTATCGCCAACTCAAAAATTGGTTGATCAGTACGCTGAGTTTGAGTTAACAACAGACATCAGTAAATTAACTGAGAAGGAAAAGCAAATGCTTCCTATTCTGATTGAAGTGTCAGAAATTATGGAAGAGATTTTCTGGAAAGACGCTATTGGCGACAAAACAGAATACCTTTCAAAACTGACAGATCCTGCTGAGATTGCTTATTCAAAAATCAATTATGGGCCTTGGGACAGATTAGAAAATAACGAAGCTTTTCTTGAAGGTTTCGATGCCAAACCTAAAGGTGCTAATTTCTATCCTGGCGATATGACTCAAGAGGAGTTTGATGCGATTGATGATGAAATGAAAACCGATTGGTACACAAAAATTCAGCGTGATGCAAATGGTGATTTAAAAGTGGTTCCTTACCACGTAGCTTACAAAGAGCAACACGAAAAGGCATCTGCTTTATTATTAAAAGCTGCTGAGCTTGCTGAAGATACTGGTCTTAAAAAGTATTTAGAGTTACGTGCACAAGCGTTACTTACTGATGACTATTTAGCTTCGGATATGGCATGGATGGATATGCAAGACAACACTATTGATTTCGTTGTTGGTCCTATCGAAACTTACGAAGATGCTCTTTATGGATACAAAGCTTCTCACTCTGCTCAAATTTTAGTTAAGGATAAAGTTTGGTCTAAGACGCTTTCTCGTTTTGGTGCTCTTCTTCCTCGTCTGCAAGAAAGTCTTCCTGTTCCTGCAAAGTACAAAGCCGAAAAAGCGAATGCTAATGCAGATATGAATGCTTACGACGTCATTTACTACGGTGGTGACTGTAACGCAGGTAGCAAGAATATCGCTATCAACCTACCAAACGACCCAAGAGTGCATCTTGCAAAAGGTAGTCGTAAACTTCAGTTGAAGAATGCAATGCAGGCTAAATTTGATAAAATTCTAACGCCTATTTCAAACTTATTGATTGATGAATCTCAGCGTAAGCACGTGAAATTCGATGCTTTCTTCGAGAACACAATGTTCCATGAAGTTGCTCACGGTTTAGGTATCAAATACACACTTGCTGACAAAAACTTAACTGTTCGTAAAGCTCTTAAGGATGCTTATACTTCTATTGAAGAAGGTAAGGCTGACATCTTAGGTCTTTATATGGTAACTAAGCTTGCTGAGTGGGGCGAAATCAAAGACAAAGATCTAATGGATAACTATGTAACCTTTATGGCTGGTATTTTCCGTTCTGTACGTTTTGGTGCTGCAAGTGCTCACGGCAAGGCTAACATGATTCGTTTCTACCACTTTGAAGAAACTGGAGCTTTCACTCGTGATGAGGCAACAGGAACTTACAAAGTTGATTTCGAGAAAATGAAGGCTGCAATGATCTCAATGGGTGAGATGTTGATGATTCTTCAAGGTGATGCTAACTACGAAGGCGCTAAGAAATTGATCGCTGAAAAAGGTAACATTCGTGAAGCACTTCAAGCTGACCTTGATCGTGTAAACAATGCTGGTATTCCTAAAGATATCGTTTACAAGCAAGGCGTTAAAGTACTAGGTTTGTAAGCTTCAACATCTAACAATATACAAAGGCTGAATCTTTATTGATTCAGCCTTTTTTGGTTTCTATATTATAAATTGAAACTTCAAGTAAATACCTCTCTCCTAGCCTTTTTATTGTGATTGTCAAAATATTCTTCTAATTTAGCGACCTAAAGATCTTTTTGTCTTTTTTAAAGATGTAATTCTAAAAATATATCATGATTAGTCAGGAAACAAGTGTAGGAGATATTGTGAAGAGTCATTTTCAGACCGTTAAAATATTCGATGATCATCAAATTGATTTTTGCTGTGGTGGAAAACAAAGTTTATTGGAAGCATGTGAAAAAAAATCGCTTAATGCCAAAGAGTTATTGAAAAAAATAGAAATAGCCTTAAAAGAGCCAGATCTTTCCCCAAACTTTGATCATATGTCCTTAGCAGATTTAATGGGATATATCAAAGAAAAGCATCATTCCTATGTGCGTGAACAAATACCAATGATTTCTAAATTTCTTAATAAAATTGAAACCGTTCACGGCAATTTGCATCCCGAAATAGAACTGATTAACTATCATTTTAAACAAACGGTTGGACAGCTTACAAGGCATATGGAACAGGAAGAGACTGAACTTTTTCCTCTTATTGAACAATTGGAAAATGGAGAAAATAAAACAGCTCTACTTTCTGCGGAAGAAACTATTTCAACTCTTGTAAAACATCATGAAAATGAAGGATCTCGCTTTGAAGAAATTTCTGCATTAACCCTTGGTTATGAAGTGCCTGAAGGAGCTTGCAGAACCTATCGAGCTAGCTATGATTACCTACAAGCTTTCGAAAAAGACTTGCACAGACATGTTCATTTAGAAAACAATATCCTTTTTCCTAAAGCAATTGAATTGGAACAAAAGCAAAGGAAAAATAAGTAAGGAATATGCTATCGAAAACTGCCGAATACGCTATACGAGCACTGGTTTACATCCAGCTGCAAAACTGGGAAGAAAAACGTCCTGGTTTTAAAGAAATTGCTAAAAATATTGAATCTCCGGAACATTTTACTGCAAAAATATTGCAAGTACTTACTCGACACGATCTAATTAAAAGCATTAAAGGGCGAAACGGCGGTTTCTTTTTCGATAAAGAAAATGAAGACCTCCAACTACAGAAAATTATTATCGCAATAGATGGCGAAAAATCCTTTACACAATGTGGCTTTGGTTTTAAAATATGTGACCATGAGAATAAATGTCCGCTGCATGATGATTTTTCTGAATTAAGAGAAAATTATTCTTTTTTAATTCAAAAACGCACGATACAGTTCCTTGCTAAAAAAATCCTTAAAGGAGAAGCGGTTCTAAATCAGAACATTAAACAATAGTAAAGCAAAAACAATGTTGTACTTTCCTTTTTGACTGGCAAAATATTAGGGCAAACAAAAGGGAGTACTCCTCGATTTCTTCAAAAAAATAGCATTTCATCAGTATTCACTATTCTAAAACATAGTGAAACTATTTTGTGCTTTGTATCTTACCCACTATTAGGAATTGCAATTCGCAACAACTATTCTCTTATTCGTAAGTATAACTGATGGTATGAATAAATCGATTAACATTCTCTGGAGAACAAGCTTACTATTCATGCTTATTCTGCTTTTTGGCTTTCAAGCTTCGGCACGAAAACAAAGAGTATTGGTCTTGCATTCCTATCATCAAGGATTAAACTGGACTGATAATGTAAGCGAAGGCATACAATCTGTGCTTGCAAAAGATGATAATGTAGAATTGATGTTCGAATACATGGACACCAAGCGGAATTCAGATCCTGAATACTTGCATGAGTTTGCCAAGTTGTATGGCTTAAAGCATCAAAAAAATAAGTTTGCAGCTATTATTGTATCGGATAACAATGCCTTGGATTTTGTCCGAAATTACAACTCCGATTTTTTTAAGGACACACCAATTATTTTTTGTTCTATTGATCAGTTTACAAGTGAATTGGTTGAAGGAATAGATCAAGTATCAGGTGTTACCGAAGAAATTGACTCCAAAAAAACCATCGAAGTTGCCTTACAACTTCATCCGAAAGCAAAGCAATTAGTGGTTATCAATGATAATCAGACCCAATCGGCCATTTTAAATAGAAACAACATTAAATCTTTTTGGCCACAATTAGATACAGATGTAAACCTAATTTTTCTTGAGAATTTATCCATTGAGGAATTGGTAGATCAAGTTCAAAACCTTGATCCCAATAGCATTATTTACCTCATTAATTTTAGTCGCGATAAGGAAGGAAATTTCATCTCCTATCAAGAAAATATTGAGATTATACGTGCTGCGACAAAACTACCAATTTATAGTAGTTGGGAATTCTATTTTAACGAGGGAATTGTAGGTGGTATGATTACCAGCGGCTACAATCAAGGCCAATTTGCTGCCCAAATTACTTTGGATGTTTTAAACGGAGACGATTTAAACAGTATCCCTATTATACAAGGAGGATATAACGCCTTTAAGTTTGATTATGAGCAGCTTAAACGCTTTAAAATATTACCAAAGCAATTGCCTAAAGGAAGTATTATTAGCAATCAACCTCCATCCATTATTCGTCAGTACCAAACTTCCTTATTTGTCATCATATTTGGTACGCTTATCATGCTTGTTATTTTAAGGTATTCAAAAATTCGAATTCAGCAAAATGAGAAAAAATTGATTCAAGAGAATGAAGAATTGGACCGTAGAGTAGCTGAAAGGACAAAAGAAGTTGTGTTTGCAAATGAAAAACTAGAATTACAAACAGAACAAATTCTAAAACAAAATACAGAATTAGAAGATCACCGACATAACTTATTGGAGCTGGTAAAAGAGCGCACCGAAAATTTAGAGGAAGCCAATTTAGAACTGAAAAGTAGTAGGAAAAGGCTTTTGCGAATGCTTGATGCAAACTCAGATGGTGTTTGGGAGCACAATTTTGAAAACGAACAAGTATACATTAGTAAGATTATTTGGGATAAGCTTGGATACAATTCAGTTACGGCAGCCGATACGAAAGACCTTCTTTGCAAGTTGATTCATCCGGAAGATCTAATGCTGATCAAACAAAAGCACAAGAAAAATAAAATGGGCCATAGCCTTCTGTTCATTACAGAATTTCGAATCTGTACGAAAAAAAATGAATGGATGTGGTTTAAAGCAAAAGGCAAAATATTAGATTACAATGAAGAAGGTAAACCTAGAAATATTGTAGGCACTCTAATAAATATTACAGAACGTAAAGAGGCCGAAGCTAAAATTAAAGCCGAAGAACGTAAATTACGTGTATCCGAAAAAAGATGGAGATCTTTAATTGAGCAAGCATCTGATGGAATTTTAATTTATGATACAACGGGGAAAATTTTAGATGCCAATTCGGCTGCTTGCAACTGGCTAGGTTATTCTACGAGGGAGATTCTACAGCTAAATTATAGTGAAATAGACCTAAACCATAGCAGTTCTGCGCTGCATACTTATTGGCGAAAATTAACTACTTCTACCCCTTCTCTTTCTTTCGAATCTACTCAAAAGAGAAAAGATGGAAGCAATTTCCCTGTTGAAATTCACCTTAGTTTAATCGAATTACAAGACAGTAAGCTGATTTTATCTGTGATAAACGATATCAGTATAAGACAAGAAACAGAGCGGAAAATTCTAAATGCGGTTATCAATACAGAAGAGAGCGAGCGCAAAAGATTTGCAACAGATTTGCACGATTCCATTGGCCCATTACTTTCCAGTATCAACCTGTACCTATCCTCTTTAGGTAAATTTGATTCTGTAATTGAAAAAGAGCAAATCATTAAAGCTTCGGTTGATGCAGTAAATGAAGCATTGGTAAGCATCAAAGAGATATCAAATAACCTTAGCCCTCATATCTTGAATGATTTTGGATTGGAAAAAGCCATTCAATCATTCACAAATAAAATTAACCTTTCACAAACCATTAGCATCAGTTTTTATGCTGAACACATGGAAGAAAGAATCAATGAGCAGGTTGAAGTAGTTATCTTTAGAGTTGTTAATGAGCTAATTAACAACACCATTAAGCACGCAAAGGCTACTAATATTGAAATAAATTTATCCCGCGAAGGAAATCTTATTTCTCTTATTTATATTGATGATGGAATTGGTTTTGATGCCAAAGAAATTAATGCTGGCACATCGACCGGTATGGGGTTGTATAATGTATTGAGTAGAATTCGTTCTTTAAACGGTTCTCATAAAATAAAAAGCAATCCAAAAAGAGGTGGAATGATGGCATTAGTTGAAATTAACCTGTAAAAAAGAAGAGCATGACTGAGTACAAAATAATGATTGTTGATGACCACAAAATGTTTAGAAGTGGTTTGCGTTTTCTTTTAAATAACGTACCTAAAATCGAAATAGTAGGAGAAGCTTCGAATGGGAAAGAGTTTTTGGAAATGGCCGAAAACACACAAATTGATATTGTATTAATGGATATCAATATGCCCGAAATGAATGGAATCGAAGCCACACGCGAAGCCTTAAAAAGATATCCAGACATGAAAGTAATTGTTCTTTCGATGCACGGAGAAGAAGAATACTATGACCAAATGTTGGATGCTGGTGTAAAAGGTTTTTTGCTTAAGAACTCCGATGCTGACGAACTTATTTCTGCATTGGAAGCAGTCATGGCTGGAAAAAGTTATTTCTCTCAAGAACTGTTGGTTGATATTTTGGATCAGAAGCGACTTCAAAAGCTAAAAATAGAAACCGTAAAACTATCGCAACGAGAATTGGAAGTTTTAAAATTAATTTGTGATGGCTATAGCAATGCAGAAATAGCTGAAGAATTGTTTATTAGCCAAAGAACTGTTGATCGCCACAGATCGAATTTATTGAGTAAAACTTCTTGTAAAAATTCAACCTCTCTTGTTATGTACGCAGTAAAAAACAAGATTATCGAAGTAGAGTAAATTTGCTTATTTTAAGCAAATATCTTACATAAATTTTTATTCTTAAACCGTAAACATTTTGTATTTTTAGTTTTTCAAAATACTGATGTTTCAAAATGGAAAGTAACGCTCAACTAGAACTAGCTCAAAAGTTTGTACAATTTACAAACACTACAATATTCCTTACCGGTAAAGCTGGTACAGGAAAAACGACCTTTTTGAGACAATTAAAGGAAGAACTCCCGAAACGAATGGTTGTTGTTGCGCCAACAGGTGTGGCGGCAATTAATGCAGGAGGTGTTACCATTCATTCCTTTTTTCAGCTGCCTTTCGGCCCGATATTGCCAGGGCAAATTCTTAATGCAGACAAAAACTCTAAAGGAGAAAATAAATCTCCTCTTCAAAAATATCGAAAAGAAAAAATTGACATCATTAAATCACTAGACCTACTTGTTATTGATGAAATAAGTATGGTTCGTGCAGATTTATTGGATGGAATTGATGAAGTACTGAGGAAATTCAAAAATAGGAACCTCCCATTTGGTGGTGTTCAAGTTTTATTGATTGGTGACTTGCAACAATTGCCTCCAGTTGTAAAAAATGAAGAATGGTCTCTTTTGCGCCAGCATTACGATTCAGCTTTCTTTTTTAGCAGTAAAGCCTTTCAAAAATCGCAACATGTCAGCATCGAACTGAAGCATGTTTATCGTCAAAACGATGAAAATTTTATTCAAATCCTAAACGAAATCAGGAATAATAACCTGAGTCAAAAATCTTTTCAGGAATTGGAAAAAAGGTATTTGCCAAACTTTAATCCTACTGATCAGGATGGTTATATCACCCTAACAACGCATAATGCCAGAGCTCAAAAAATTAATGAAGAAAAGCTAAAGCAACTAAAAGGCAAATCGCAGAAATTTAAAGCCAACATTACGGGTACATTCCCCGAATATTCTTTCCCAACCGAAGAGCATCTGCAATTAAAGAAAGGTGCGCAAGTAATGTTTGTGAAGAATGATAGTTCGCCAGAAAAACTCTATTACAATGGTAAGATTGGAACGGTAAGTGGTTTTAAAGATGATGCAATTCTGGTACAATGTGAAAATGATCCTTTCGAAATAGAAGTGTATCCAGAAGATTGGCACAACATTAAATACAGTATAAATGCAGAAACCAAGGCAATTGAGGAAGACATATCGGGTGCTTTTTCTCAATATCCATTAAAAATGGCTTGGGCAATTACCATTCATAAAAGTCAAGGATTAACATTCGAACGAGCTGTGATTGATGCCAATGCGGCATTTGCTCACGGACAAGTTTATGTGGCTTTGAGTCGTTGTAAAACGCTGCAAGGATTGGTTTTAAAATCAACGCTAAGTAAATCGGGTATTATTTGCGACCATTCGGTTTCTCAATTTACGCAGCATTTGGAAGCAAATCCTCCACAAGAAGCAAATCTTGATAATTCCATTCGTAAATATCAATTTCAATTGCTCGAGGAGTTGTATTCTTATCATGATATTTACCGATTTTGCAATTATTGCAACAAACAACTACAAGATAATTCGAAGAGCATAAAGGGAAATTTAACCGAGAAAATGAATAATGCATTGCCCCTAATTGGTAAAGAATTACTGGAAGTTGGTGAAAAATTTGTTCCTACATTGAAACGTTTTTGCTTGGATCAACAAGATTTGCATTCTAACAAAGAGGCACAAGAAAGAATCAGTAAAGCATCGGCTTATTTTGTAAAGAAAACCGAAGAGCACCTGCAATCCATTTTGAAAGATTTTAGTTTCGAAACAGATAATCAGGGATTAAAAAAGGTAATTGAAGGTCATCTTAAAACTATAAATGAGAAAACCAGCGTTAAACTTCTTTGCTTAAAATCTTGCTTAAACGGATTTATTACGGGAGAATTTCAGGGCATTAGAGCAAAAGCTCATTTCGAAAAGCAAAGCTTCCGATTGAAAAAACCTAAAGAAGTTGTTGATGAAAATGTAAAACATCCGAAACTACTTCGCACACTAAAAAAGTGGCGCAAAGAATTAGCCGATAGAATAAATGCTCCCGTTTTTTACATTGCATCGCAACAAAGTTTGGTAGATATTGCTAATGATTTGCCCTCTACCCCCGATGCGCTTAAAAGTGTGAAAGGATTTGGAAAAAAGAAGATCGAACGCTACGGACTAGATGTGATTCATATGGTTTCGGAATACCGCCAAGGAGCGAACCTCGGACTATTGAATTTTACAAGTCCTGAACCAGTAGCTGAAAAGAAAGCTGTAGCGAAGCAAAATACCAAAGAAATTAGCTTGGATTTGTATTTAGATGGCAAAAACATACGCGAAATTGCTGCCTTTCGTGATTTAACAGTTGTAACAATCGAAAAACATTTGGCGCATTACGTTGGCCTTGGAATGTTGCCTCTCGATAAGTTTGTAGACAAAAAGAAAGTGAAGAAGATAAAGAAACAACTTGAAAAGGATGGTATTGAAATGCTGAACGAATGTAAACAGGCATTAGGCAGTGATTATAGCTATTCGGAAATTCGATTTGTTCAGGCTTTTTTACGAAACGCAAAATAACACCAATCTTGCTTCAAATAAATGGTAAATACTGATGAGCTTTTAAGCTTTGTTAACCTTCGTTCAATCCTTTTAGCATACCTAGTCGCTATATTTGTAAGGTAGAAAACAGATAAGTTTTTTTTCATAGATTAGATTTAGGTTAGAATTAGGTTTAGAGAAAATCCCGGACTTCACAGTTCGGGATTTTTCTATTGTATAAACTGATGCAAAGATTCACTTTTAAGCTTCCTTAACTTTCATTCAATCCTTTTAGCACAACTACCAATTATATTTGTACCATACAAAAACAGAGATGTTTTTTCATAGGTTAGATTTAGGTTAGTAATTAGGGTTAGAGAAAATCCCGGACTTCACAGTTCGGGATTTTTCTATTGTATATACCGATGCAAAGATTCACTTTTAAGCTTCCTTAACTTCCATTCAATCCTTTTAGCACAACTACCAGCTATATTTGTATCATACAAAACAGAGATGTTTTTTCATATAGATTAGATTTAGGTTAGAATTAGGTTTAGAGAAAATCCCAGACTTCACAGTTCGGGATTTTTCTATTGTATATACCGATGCAAAGATTCACTTTTAAGCTTCCTTAACTTTCATTCAATCCTTTTAGCACAACTACCAATTATATTTGTATCATACAAAACAGAGATGTTTTTTCATACAGATTAGATTTAGGTTAGAATTAGGTTTAGAGAAAATCCCGGACTTCACAGTTCGGGATTTTTCGTGTTTACAAGTCTGCAATTCGAAATAACTACAAAACCATTCACTACAATACTTGTCATGACAATTAAATTTATATATTTGTCATGACAAATACTTTTTAAATGAACAAAGTAGATCTAGAAACATCCGTAAATCATCATATTGCCATAAGTGCAATCATGATAAAGCGCGTATTTTATAAAATATTAAGCGACAACAAACTGAATATCACTCCAGAACAATGGAATGTTTTGTATCGCCTTACAGAAACCGATGGCATGACTATTAGTGAGTTAAGCAATGCAATATACAAAGATATGGCAAATACGAGCAGAATGACTAAAAAGCTTGAAACTGCCGGTTTTGTAGAAAAAAGAAGAGATGATATTGACAAAAGAATATTCAAACTATTTATTACTGATAAAGGCAGAGAATTAACCAATCAGCTTCATAAATGTGCCTTTGAATCTACAATGGTTGCAACCGAAGGAGTTGAAGAAAAGGCAAAAGAAATATTGGTAAAAAGCCTTAAACAAGTAATCCTTAACACAGAGAACTTTTTAAAATAAAGAGCATGAAACAACTTTCACTTACACAAAAAAAGTGGCTAAAATCTGTCCATTTAATAGCTGCAGGAGTCTGGATTACAACAGGAATAGTTATGTTTTTAGTTCAATTTTTGAGCGATGATGTACAATCTGGCGATCAACTTTATTTGATGAATAAAATCATTCATTTTATTGACATGAAAATCCTCGTTCCTTCAGCAATCCTTTGTCTACTAACTGGCTGGATGTATTCTCAATTCACAAAATGGGGCTACTTTAAACACGGCTGGTTAATCTTTAAATGGTTCATTACAGTGGCGATAATTGTACTGGGTACCATTTACTCCGATCCTTGGATTTCAAAGCTAGTTGATATTTCTGGAGAACTAGGCACAAATGCTTTAACGAATTCGGACTATCAATGGTATGATAAATCGCAAAACATCATGGGTGTTTGCATGACTAGTACACTTATTATCACCATTTTTATATCTGTATTTAAACCTGCCAAATCAAAAAAGAAAATATCCTAAGTTGATAATAAATCGACTTCATAGAAAGTTGTTTTTACAAATAGAATTCACTTTATTTGTATTGATTTTAAATAAGAAATAAAATTATTATGGAAGATATACAATCACCTTGCATTAGCATTTGCCGACAGGATAGTAACGGCGTGTGCTTTGGCTGCAGAAGAACCACAGAAGAAATTGGCAATTGGTCGCTATACACCAATGAACAAAAAGAAGAAGTAATTAAAAAGGCATCGGATCGTAGAAATGCACCCGATACCGCAACAGGTACTTTTTTTAGATAAACTACCCGATCAAATTACGACTTATTACAATAAACACTCCTTGCGAAAGCTTGGGGTGTTTTTTTATAACAAGCTCAAAAGTATTTTACCATTTCAGCACATAATGTTTACTATTAATTAGTAAATTTATGAGTTGTAGGAATCAATGTCTTGCAAAAGAAGAACTTGTTTCGCAATACGAAAACATTAGAATATCAAAACCTTACACAAGAAAACAGATAAGTAAGATAAGATGCTATGCGACTTATCTACTTGTTACAACAATATATAAATAACCAATATATGATTTTTAGGATAGCACAGTATACCAATCTTTCAGTAGAACAAAACTCTTGGGTTGTTGAATTATCTGATGAATTGAAATCCTTTTTTAATGCAAAAAATTATGGTAGAGATTTGAATGAATTATATTTTGGATTAATAACGGTGAAACCCGAATTTGAACAATTCTTTAAGAAGAAAAGACCTCGATATAGTCCAGGTGAAAAAAACTCAACAGTTGATGGACTCAAAATAAAATCAACCAACTGCGCAGAGATAGATGTGAAAATTGATTATTCGGAAATTTCGAATCTTAAAAAAGACGAACTCATTAAATTAACTTGTTTTCGAATTTTAAGCGAAATAGATTGTTTGACTAGATTGTCTAAGTTGAAAGATTTTAATTACCTGTTTTTTAAATCAGAATTTGAAGGGTATTTGAGTAGCAAATCTTATTTGATGAAATAAATACAGCTCCTAACAAAAATTAAATTGTCATGGGCGCTGATAAGCAGTTTGATCCCGATAGCTATCGGGATAGTACAATTAAGAAACACCAGCAAGCCAATAAAATTTGGCTTTGCTCCTACTTATAAACTATCTCCCTAAACATATATTTATGAAAAGAGCTCTTTACATATTGATTAGTTTAATCATTTTTAATTCATGTGAATCATCAAATGAATTAGAAGGAGTTTGGATTGGTGCATATCAAATTCATTATTCTAGCAATGAACCGTCATTATCTTCCATGAGGGAATTACTTGATTTTTCAAGTAATGAATTAATTTATAAATCATTTGATTATCCAAGCTTGGAAGAAAAGGATACTATTAAAGCGTTCAAATACTCATTAAAAGACAATAAACTTATATTTGACTCAGACACTTTTCTGATTAAAAACATTACACAAGATAGTTTAGTTCTTAGCTATTATTCTACTTATAAACGGGATCTAGTTTTTAAAAGAATTATCAAAAGGGATAAAAAAATAAATATCGAATTAAAAGAAAAGGCTTTCAGAATAATTGGCCCAAATTATTCAGATTCAATTGATTTTATAACTGATTCATTGATTTTGAATATTGGAAACGTATTTAACACAAACTATCGTCTGACAAAATGGGCTATTAATAGTTATAAATCCTTTGATTTTTTAGTTTTTGACCATTTCGATTCGCCACCACTTTTAATCGAAAAGAGTTCTGAAAACGAAATACTTTTAAAGCTATTCCATACCTCAATTCAAGACTTTAAAATGACTAAAATTGAGAAAAAAAATGAAATAAGTGGAATTGTTGGAAACTGGGTCTGGCCATTTCAAGATGGACAAGGCTTTCCGTCACCGCCGCCACCTCTAAGTTATCCTGAGAATATTGATACAAAATTATATTTAAGAATCAGAACGGATTCAATAGAGATTGAGCAATATGGAAAAGTAAGGTCAGAAAAATGGAAATTGAATTCAACAAATGGTTTCATTTATTTTCCTGAGAAAATAAAAACAAAATATGGAGTTTGGAAAATTCTAAAATTAAATAGAGATGAACTTATAATTGAAAGAAATATACGATTTTACTCTCGCGACAAAGAAAAAATTAAATTTGAAAAAATCATAAACAGCAGGTAACAACTAAGCTAAATTAGCATGGGCGTTAATGGCCAGTTTGATCCCGATAGCTATCGGGATAGTACAATAAATGAACACCAGCAAGCTATATAAATTGGTTTGCTTAAAAAATATTAACAAATTTATGCGGCTTGCTTATTTAGCGATTTGATAAGGTAACTGTTTAAATCGCCCAAGAAACTTAGCAAGACCGTTATAGGCAAAATCAATAATGACAACCAGTTATAATATTTACAATTAACATGTACCCTGCACCAAGTCATTTAAAAAATATTGTAAAAAACTCAGATCATTCAATTAGAACAAAAGTTTTTAAAGAATATGGAGAATACACAACCGTATTTTGTTTAGACCTGTCAGTTTCACAATTAAAAGCTAATTGGCTTGAAGAATACGAATCAATAGGAGGAGTTTTAATGGTTAAAAACCATGCAAATATCAAGACACTTATTTTTGATTCTAGCAAGCATGGATACAATGGCCAGTTTGATTTAGAGGAGCCTCCTAACAACAAAACAATGAAAGAAATTAGCTTAACTGGCTCTTTGAGTGAAAAAACGTTGATTCTTGCTTTTCAATATGGAGGTGATGAGAAAGATTATGCTGAAGAAAACAATAGTGAATTTCCAGAAGACTATTTTGACTGGTTTAGTGTTTACGAATTAGTAAATGGAAAGCTTTTGAAAGTATATGAATATGAGTGTGCATAAAAGATTTAGCCTAGAAAAAAAGTTAAATTTTATAGGCATTGACGAGCAGTTTGACCCCGATAGCTATCGGGATAGTTCAACTAATCCTGACGAGTCAGAACCAGCGCCTTTAAATTGGATTGTTCAAAATATATCCCGTAAAAAATCCGCTAATCATTTACGATTAGCGGATTTTTCAATTCTATCAATATTTATACCCTCTAAGACAAATTTCCCTCCTCCACTTTTTATATTTCTCAGTTTTTTATCAAACAACTTGGTTATAAATCTCTGCAAAACCATACGGCTACAATGTTTACAAAAGGTTTCGATGTTGTTTCCTGAAAGCTAAAATGACTGATACAAAAGAAGGTAGACGATGAAAAAATTGGTTAACCAATTTGGTTTTTTTAAATAATTATATATATTTGCCTAACCAACGACTGGTTAACCAATTTATTATTCTTAAATAAAACTAAGAAAATCGTATTGAAATGCCGAAAGAAATATTTGATAATCTAAGAGAAATTGTAATTGAAAAACCTTCGGATAAGATTGCCGACCAAATAAATGAACTCATTTCCTCTGGGCAATTAAAGCCAGGGGATAAATTGCCTTCTGAAAGATTGCTTAGTGAAAAACTCAACGTCGGAAGAATTTATGTTCGAGATGCAATTCGAAAACTTGAGTTTTATGGTATTGTAAAAACACTTCCACAAAGTGGAACCATCGTTGCTGACAATCAAGATTCTGCTTTTGTTGGAATGCTTACCAATGCTCTAAATTTAATCAACCCCGATTACAAATCACTTATGCAAGTACGAAATGTACTTGAAATAGAAGCAGCAGGAAGTGCAGCTGAAAAAGCTCAGCCCGAAGACATTAAACAAATGGAAGAGGCAGTAGATTTATTAGCAGAAAAGGTATCGGAAGGTGAAGCTGGTCTGGAAGAAGATTTAATGTTCCATGTTAGGATTGCAGAAGCTACGAAGAATGATGTATTGAAATATCTAATATCGTATTTGACATCTCACATGCAAAATTTTTCGAAAAAATATGATATCTGCCGAGATAAACGGAATATAAAGGCTTTGAAGGAGCACAGGCAGATTCTGGAACACATTAAAAATGGTGACATTGATAAATCCAGAGAATCGATGAGGGACCACCTATCCAGTCTATTTGATTTTACCCCTAAGCTTAAATAGCAAATATTAGTGCTGTTAAAATCTCAAATAAAGAATAATCTCGCATACTAAAAATACAATATGAATTTGAACAAAGTAATCTTTTTAATGGGTGTTTCGGGCTGCGGAAAGAGCACAATAGGCGAGTTGTTATCTGAAGAACTTAGAATTCCATTTTTTGACGGTGACGATTATCATCCCCAAGCAAACATCAAAAAAATGAGCGATGGAATACCCTTGAATGACGAAGACAGATACGATTGGCTAGTCACACTAAATAAGCTAGCTAAAAATCAATTGCAAAATAACAGTTGTGTAATCGTATGTTCAGCCTTAAAAGAAAGCTACAGAAAGATTTTAAGTAGAGATATTCCGAATCAGGTTAAATGGGTTCATTTAGAAGGAAGTTTCGATCAAATTTTTGAGCGACTAAACAGTAGAGAAAATCACTTTATGTCCTCAGATTTATTGCAATCGCAGTTCGATACTTTAGAGCAACCAAAGAATGCTTTAGTTGTAAATATTGGTTTAAAACCACAAGAAATTGTTGAAAAAATCACAAAGAAGATAAAGATGAAATCAGAATTTGGCTTATTTGGTTTAGGTGTTATGGGTAAGAGTTTAAGTAGAAACTTAGCTCAAAAAGGATTTACCATTTCACTTTTTAATCGTGAACTAAAGGGAACAGAAGAAAATGTAGCAATCGATTTTAAGAGTGCTCATAAAGAACTTGAGTCCGCAAAAGCATTTTCAGATATCGAAGCATTCGTAAACTCCTTGCAAACGCCAAGAAGAATTATGCTAATGGTAAATGCCGGTAATATTACGGATATGGTTATCGAAGATTTGATTCCTTATTTATCTGATGGTGATGTTTTGATTGATGGTGGTAATTCCAATTATTTAAAAACGAAAGAACGCTACGATTATTTAAAAGCTAAAAATATCCACTTTATCGGTGTTGGTGTTTCGGGAGGAGAAGAAGGAGCACTTAAAGGACCGTCAATTATGCCGGGAGGTAATAAAGAAATTTATAATCTGGTAAAACCTTATTTGGACAGCATTGCCGCTAAGGATAGAAACAACTTACCTTGCTGTACTTACATTGGCGAAGAAGGCAGCGGGCATTTTGTAAAAATGGTTCACAATGGTATTGAATATGTAGAGATGCAATTGTTGGCTGAAGTGTATACCATGCTAAAACATTTAGGGAATAATCCAGATGAAATTGCGGATATTTTAGAATCATTTACGTGCAAAGCCAATAGTTACTTGTTAGGAATTACTGTTGATATTCTTAGAAAAAAAGATGGTGATGACTGGTTGGTAAATAAAATAGTTGACAAAGCAGGAAATAAAGGTACTGGAAATTGGACTACTATTGCAACGGCACAATTGGGAGCTCCAAGTACACTAATTGCTTCGGCATTATTTGCTCGATACACCTCTTTCTATAAAGAAGAACGACTTGAGGCAAGCAATAACTTCAGGAGTAATCCATCAGCGATTAATCTGAATATCGAAGATGTTCTAAATGCTTATCAGTTTGCTCGAATTGTAAATCATTATCAAGGTCTTAAATTAATTTCCGAAGCTGGAAAAGCTTATAATTGGCAGTTAAACTTAAGCGAAATAGCTAGAATCTGGACAAATGGCTGCATTATTAAATCTGATTTAATAATGGACTTGATACCCGTCTTAAAAGAAGATGATAATATTTTAACATCTAAAACAATTATTGATCAAGTCAAATCATTAAAACCATCAATCAACAAAGTAGTGTCAGAGTGTATTTTAAATGAGCTAGCAATTCCTTGTTTAAGTGAATCGGTAAACTTTTTTAATGGGTACACAGCAGCATATTCAGCTGCAAATTTAATACAAGCACAACGCGATTATTTCGGAGCACATACCTATCAACGAACCGATGATGCTTCCGGAAAGTTTCACCACACCAATTGGTAGTAATAACTAACAGATAACCCAACTAAACCTTTAAATCATGCCAGAACCTCAAAAGAATAAATCATTTCTAAAAAGAATAATTGCGATAATTTTAAGTTTTGGACCCGGAATTTTTGCTATTGGATATACCATTGGAACAGGAAGTGTTACCTCTATGATTGTTGCCGGAAGTACGTATGGAATGCAATTATTATGGGTTTTACTGATCAGTTGTCTTTTTTCAGGAGTACTAATGTTTGCCTATGGTAATTACGCTTTAATATCTGGCGAAACAGCTTTGTATGGCTTTAAAAAACACATTAAAGGAGGAAGAGTCTTAGCCATTTTAATAATTATTGGGATATCCTTTGGTCAATGGAACTCTTTAATGGGGATATTGGGCATTTCAGCCAATATGTTATACGAAATTCTAGCAATGAATTTTGATGGATTAGCTCCTTACAAATATGAAACTGTACTTATCATTGCCATCGTAGTAATTGCTATTTTTTATGGTTTAATGATGGTTGGTAAATATTCTTTCTTCGAGAAAATCTTAGTCATTTTTGTAACGCTAATGGGACTTTCTTTTATTTTTTCTCTGTTCTTTGTTTTCCCACTTCCTGCTGATATTGTTAAAGGATTAATACCAACCATACCTGATGTTCCCGGGGGTAAAATGATGACAGCGGCATTTGTTGGCACAACTATGGCTGCAGCTACATTTTTATCAAGACCTCTTTTTGTAAAGGGTAAAGGATGGACAATTGAGAACTTAAAAGATCAAAAAAAGGATTCTATTGTTGCCGCTATCTTAGTATTCGTAATTAGTGGTTCGGTTATGGCGGTTGCCTGTGGTGCATTGTATTATCAAGGAAAGCCTGTAACTCAAGTATTGGATATGGCAAATACCCTAGAGCCAATTGCTGGAAATTTCGCAGTAACTATTTTCTTTTTTGGAACTTTAAGTGCTGGTCTTTCATCGATTTTTCCTTGCTTGCTAATCGCACCTTTGTTAATTGCAGATTATCAGTCTGGTGAATTAGATACTAGTTCTCGACAGTTTAAGATTATCACTTTTATAGCCTGTTTAGTTGCATTAATTGTACCTGTTTTTGGTGCAAATCCGATTGAAATGCAAATTTTATCTCAAGTTTTTAATGTATTCGTTTTGCCAATTGTAGTTCTTGGAATCATCTTAATGATCAATAATAAAAAGGTAATGAAAAACTACAAAACAAGTATTTGGGTAAACATTGGTTTGTTTTCGGCATTGTTCTTTTCATGTGTCATATCCTACACGGGTATTCTAGGGATAATAGAAGCATTATAATCTATTTAATCACTATAATTCAGATCATTACGTAAGAATAATAGAAAGTCGACTATACCGACAAGTAAAAATTTTACCATAACTATTAACTCAATAAATTTAAGATATCATGGATAATAATAAACTAACTGGCAAAAATGTACTAATCACCGCCGGTGCTCAAGGTATTGGAGAATCAATCACCAAACACTTTATTGATTGTGGTGCCCATGTTGCCATCCACTATTTTTCCAGTGCTGATACCGCAAACCAATTGGTAGAATACGCAACAAGCAAAGGACAAAAAGCGATTGCTATAAGTGGTGATTTAACAAAGGAAGACGATGCAAATGCATTGGTCGAAAAAACAGTAGAAGCATTTGGTGGTCTGGATATTCTAATCAATAACGCAGGTTCGCTTGTTGCTCGTAAAATGTTGAGTGAAATGGAAGCTGAATTCTGGCACAAGGTAATGGATATCAACCTTACATCGATGATGTTCGTAACGCGAGCAGCATCTCCTTATTTAGCAAAAAATGACAACAGCAGTATTGTCAATTTGGCATCACTTGCTGGCCGTAAAGGTGGCCACCCAGGTTCACTGGTTTACTCTACCAGCAAAGGAGCGATCCTAACCTTTACACGAGCACTTGCTTCAGAACTGGGACCTCAAGGCACAAGAGTTAATGCCGTAGCTCCAGGTCTTATTCTTGGAACCTCATTTCACAACACGCATACAACAAAAGAATCAGCAGCGGAAACAACGGCTGGCATTCCAATTCAACGAGCAGGTAATGCAGATGATGTAGCCCGAGCAGTTTTGTATCTGGCATCTGAATACGATGGTTTTATTACTGGTGCTACTCTCGACATCAATGGTGGTGTTTACAATATGTAGTTAGTCATTAAAAAATAGAAAGCACAAGGAACTATTTAGCTTCTTGTGTTTTGTTCCAATTCAATTTTCAAGAATATTCTATGCTTAAAACTCCAATAATACACCCAACAATTATGGAAGCGCTTGCGCGTTCAGGCCATTTTGCACAAGTTGTTATTGCAGATGGTAATTTACCCGTTGGTGCCATGACAGGCCCCAACTCCACCACCGTACACCTCAATTTTCGTCCGGGACTATTGGATGCTCTCACAGTTCTTGAAGGAATACTGGAAGTCTGTCCTGTTCAAGGTGCAATTGTTATGGAAAAACCTGCTGAAGCCAACGCAGAAATACACAATGCTTATAAAAAATTACTTGGAGACGTAAGTTGGGATACGATGGAGCGTTGGGATTTCTATGACAAAATTAGAGAACCTGCCACCACATTAATTATTCAAACAGGAGAACAGCGTCGCTTCGCTAATTTGATCCTTACTATCGGCGTAGTAAAAATGGCTGAAGAAAGTGACTTTTAGTATTCGGAAGTTCATTTTTAGATTAGCTTGAAACGAACAAACGCTAATGTCTATCATTAAAAATTTAGAAAAGATTTTTGAAACTAAACAATTAAAAAAATGAATAATAAAATTAGTATATCATTATCAAGCTTCATGATCCTTAGTGTTTTTCTAGTACTAAGTAGCTGTTCCAATACCGCTAAAAAATCAAATAAAAAAGAAGCTCAGGAAACCATTTTTGCTAGTGATGTTACTCCATTTTTCGATGAATGGAAATTGATTTTAGGTGATGGTTCAAATGTCGGTCATGCCAATGATTTTGAGCATAAGGACTTCTTTTATACTGCAAGTGATGGCGAAACTAACTGGGTGGTTTATAAAACACCCAATGCAGGAAATACGCATGGAACATCTAACAATACAAGAACCGAATTGGCGCAAGTAAAAAAATGGTACCCCGAAACTGCTAATGATAAATTGACTGCTACACTCAAAGTGATGAATGTTTCAACTACTGGTGATGCTCGAGTAGCAGCATCTTACGCTGTAGTTATTGGTCAGATTCATAGTGCCGATGGACATGAGAATGAACCGCTTAAAATATTTTACAAGAAATTCCCTGGGCATACCAAAGGTTCAGTTTTTTGGGATTATGAAATCAATACTGCGGGTGATGACAATTCTGGAAGATGGGATTATTCAACAGCTGTTTGGGGATATGACTTATCTGTTGTCGGGTCTGGAGAAAATACCTACCCAGAAGAACCTAAAGATGGTATTGTATTAGGTGAAGAATTCACTTATGAAATAGTGGTTAAGGATGGTATTATGAGCTTAAAATTTACAAGTGAAGGTCATGAAAGCAAATCATTCACAAAAAATATAATTGCTTCAGAATATGCTACAAAGGCTGATATTCCTAAACAAACTCAAGCATTATTTTTCCCAATTGGTCAAGACGGTGTGGAACGCGAAATTGCCTACACTGGTGAAGGATGTTTCTTTAAACTTGGCTGTTACAATCAAACCAATGGGAAATCTCCTGAAGTTAATAAGAACTGGTGTTCGGGTGCTGAAACACATGGCGGTGATGTTCAAAAACAATATGAAGATGGAAACTATGCTGAAGTTTGGTTTAAAACAGCAAGTATCTCTGTAAGTGATGCTGCCGTGTCAAATGAAGGTTATTTCACTAAAAATGATTTCTTGTACAAGAAATAAATAGGTAAGATTTTGTTTTTAATGCTATAAAAAATCCGCTAATCATTTACGACTAGCGGATTTTTCTATCTTATCAGTATTTAATATCTATATTGCTTTCGAGAACATATTCCCTTCTCCACTTTTCGAGTAGCGCAGTTTGTTATCGAATGGTTTGGCTATGTTTCTTAAGAAAATCATACCTAAATCGGTCACCACAAGTTTATCATCGGTTAATACAATGATTCCCTCATCGTGCATCACTTGCAGTTCTGCCTTAATTCCTGTTGGTAAATATTTTTTCAATTCCCCTTCAAAAGAAAGCTCTCTACGGCAAGTAATA
The DNA here is from genome assembly GCF_029029525.1 of Labilibaculum sp. DW002. Taxonomy (NCBI): domain Bacteria; kingdom Pseudomonadati; phylum Bacteroidota; class Bacteroidia; order Marinilabiliales; family Marinifilaceae; genus Paralabilibaculum; species Paralabilibaculum antarcticum. The sequence continues at coordinate 2,856,136 of NZ_JAKJSC010000001.1, forward strand.
TCCAATATTGCCTGTTTTACGATTAAATCCTCATCAGTCAAAAAATATCCTTTTACAAGGTCTAATTCGCCCTTTGCACAAGCTTTCTCATACAAATTTATCTCCTTCGGATTTTGTGAATAAGCATACTTCGCGTCAGAAATAGATGAAGCACCCAAACCAATTAACAATTCGGTATGAGAAGTATTGTATCCCATAAAATTACGGTGCAGTCGATTAGCTTCACGAGCAATAAACAATTCATCATGTGGCAAAGAAAAATGATCCATTCCCACATCATCGTAACCCAATTCAGCCAATTTTTCTTTTCCTAACTCATACAATTCACGTTTTTCTGCACTATCAGGAATATCCGCGTCGGTAAACATTCGTTGTCCTTTTGTTTTCCATGGCACATGAGCGTACGAATAGTATGCAATTCGGTCCGGTTTCAATTCCGATACTTTTTCAAAAGTATCATTAATCGAGCTCAATTCTTGCTTTGGCAAACCATAAATCAAATCGAAATTTACCGAATGATAGCCAATCTCTCTTGCTGCAATGGTAACTTCTTTAACCGTTTCAAAACTTTGCTTACGATTAATCACCCTCTGTACCTCTGGATCAAAATCCTGAACGCCATAGCTCACTCTTCTAAATCCAACGTCGTATAATGCTTGTAAATGATCTCTTGTGGTATTGTTAGGATGCCCTTCGAAACTGAACTCGTGCTCAGGATGAAGTTTTGCATTTTCTTTAATTCCATTAATCAGTCTTTTTAGGTTTTCAGGGCTGAAAAATGTTGGCGTTCCACCTCCCAAATGCAACTCTCTCAAAATTGGTTGCTCTTTAAAAGTGTTCAGATAAATTTGCCATTCTTGCAAAACAGCATCAATGTATTGCTCTTCTACTCCATGATTACGCGTAATCACTTTTGTACAAGCACAGTAAGTGCAAAGTCGTTCGCAATACGGTAAGTGTACGTAAACACTAATTCCTTTTGCCTCATTCGATTCATCAAATGTTCTTTTTACCACCTTCAACCACTGTTTTACATCTGGTCGCTCATTTCCCCAAAACGGAACTGTTGGATAACTAGTGTACCTTGGTACTGGCACATTATATTTGTTGATTAATGATTCTCTGTCCATATCGAATTTTCCTTAACGGATTAATACCATACAAAGATATCTTTTTTTAGCATATATCATTCTCATTACTAATTCTAGGTACAAGATTCAATTGGTTTGATATTCTAAACTTTATTTAAAAACCATATGTTTCAAGCTGAAAAACTTTTTGTATTTTCAAGTCTCTAAAACAAATGAAGCACCTATGAATTCTAAACAAATAGTGATCGTTATTAACCCAGGATCAACATCTACAAAAGTCGCATTATACAATAGATCAGAACTTGTTTCTGAACATATTATTCGCCATTCGCAGATTGATTTAGATCAATTCTCGAAAGTTACCGACCAATTTGATTACCGATATGCAGTTGTAGAAGCTGGATTAGACAAAATGCTATCTGAAAAAGATCTTGAAATTGTTGGAATCGTTGGCCGAGGTGGAATTGTGAAACCACTAGATGGCGGAACCTATCGCATTAATGAACAATTTCTACACGATGCCAAAAATGGAACTTATGGCGATCATGCATCGAATTTGGGTAGCATGTTAGCCAACAAATTAGCAACTTATTACAAGTTAAACGAAAGCTATACGGTAGATCCTGTTTCAGCAGGTAATATTGTAGAAAAGGCGGTTTTATCGGGCGTTCCAAGCATTCAACGCAACCGAAGAGGCCATCCATTAAACATGAAAATGACTGCTCGCAAGATCGCAAAGCAACAAAGTATCCATTTTAATGATGCAAAATATGTGATTGCGCATTTGGGTGGCGGAATTTCAATTGCTGCTGTGGATGGTGGTAAAATTGTTGATGTAAACGATGCTCTTATGGGAATGGGTCCCTTCTCCCCTAACCGAGCTGGCGCATTGCCGAGTCGTGGAGTTATGGATTTGTGTTACTCCATGCCAAGAAATGAGGTTGAAAGTTTGTTAAGTAAAAACAGTGGGCTAAAAGCCTATTTGGGTGTTGATGATTTACGTGATGTTTTTACCCTAATTGATGGTGGAAATAAAAAAGCACAATTGGTTTACGATGCTTTTGTATACCAAATTGCAAAAGAAATTGGTGCTTACCATGTTGCCCTAAAATGCATGGCGAATGGAGTTATCATAACCGGAGGCATTGCCTATTCGGATCGATTTATTTCAGATCTGAAAGAATATGTAAAAGACCTAACCAATTTCTTTGTTTATCCTGGAGAAAATGAAATGGAAGCCCTTGCCGAAGGTGCTTTTAGGGTAATTGATGGTAAGGAAGTTGCATTAGAATATTAATTAAACTTAAACTCGCTACTTAAAATCAATCAACATACGCAAAATCAGACTCAAAATTGACTCGATTATTTTTCATCCGACACCTATTTTGCTATATTTAAAGAAAGAATACCAAGCCCTAATGCAATAACCTATGACTATGCAGAACCAAACGAAATCTGAATTGTACAAATCTCTTGTTTTAAACTCTGGAGATGCCATGTTTTTGTTTGATCAAAAGGGTAAAATTGTTGAAGCAAATAATTCTGCTTGTACGGGATTAAATTACAAAAAAGAGGATCTACTAAACCTCTCTGTGCCTGACATTAACCCTGAATTTCAATCACCAGATGTAATAGCAGATTTTTTTAGGAAGCTAGTAATTGAGAAGTATGTAAAACTATTCTCCAAACATCAACGAAAAGATGGACATGTATTTCCCGTTGAAATGAGCCTTTCATTACTAGAGGAAAATGGGGAACATCTTGTGCTTGGCATTGCTCGAGACATCACTGAACATGAAGAAGACAAAGCAAATCTTTTTTCTTACATCGATACCTTAGAGAAAATTCATCACATACTAGAGCAAGCTAAAGACATTGAAGAAATGCTTACGGATGTATTGAATTTGTTACAAGAAGTTTTTGAATCAGATCGAACTTTTCTTATTTCCTCGCAAGAGTTAAACGATCAATACAAAATTCGTCCTTTTGAAATCGTTCGTAAGCAAACCCAAAGGATTTTTACAAATCAAAATGAAGGTAACGCACTAACACACAGTCAAGAAATTCATGATAAAATTAAAGCAAACAAACTAGAGGTATTTTTATCGTCAAATTTCGAAGAAAACTCTTCTAACAATGTATATTCTGAGCTGATTACCCCAATGTTGAACATTGGAGTCAATCCATATTTTTTAGGTATTCATCAATGTTCTTATGACCGTAAATGGACAGAATTAGAACAAAAACTACTTCTCGATGTAAGCCGTAGGTTATCAGATGCAATCGTACGTTTGTTTAACGATCACACTTTACAGCAAAGTGAAGAAAAATACAAAACGCTTTACGATCATGCCCCATTAGGTTATCATTCTTTAGATACGAATGGAGATTTTGTTGATGTTAATAACACTTGGCTTAACCTATTGGGCTATGATAAAGAAGAGGTAATCGGCAAAAATTATGGCGATTTCCTTCATCCAGATTATCGTGATAATTTTGTGAAGAATTTTCCAACACTTAAGTCTCGAGGCTATGTACAAAATGTTCATTTTAAACTAAGACATAAAAATGGCAATTACATATACATCTCATTGGAAGGTTGCACAGGCTGCCATCCTGATGGTAGTTTTAAACAAACTTATTGTGTTATTCAAGACATTAGTGCTAGAATCAAAGCTGAAGAAGAATTAAAAGAAAGTGAAACTCGATTTAAAAACTTAGTACAATCTGTCCCAGTTCCATTAGGCTTATTAGATTCTAAAACCCTTGAAATAAAATACATCAACAACCGTTTCGTTGAAAAATTTGGTTACACAATTGAAGAAATACCAACAATAGAACGGTGGAATGAATTGGTTTACCCCGATTTAGAATATCGTGAATGGGTTGTTAACAATTGGAAAAATGCTCTTGAATATTGTATAAAATACAATACAGACATCCCAACCGATATTTACAAAATCAAATGTAAAAATGGTGATTATAAAGAAATGTCTGTCTCAGGAATTGTTCTTGGCGAAGATTTCTTAATAAATTTTGCAGATGTAACAGAGCAAAAAGAATATGAAAGAAAACTAAAACTTGCTCTAGAAAAGGCCGAAGAAAATGAAAAATTAAAAACAGCTTTCCTTGCAAACATGAGCCATGAGATTCGAACACCAATGAATGGTATCATGGGTTTTGCTGATTTATTGCAAACTCCACAACTTAGTGGTGAAAAGCATCAACGTTACGTTGATTTAATCATGAAAAGTGGAGATCGAATGTTGTCCACCATTAATGATATCATTGAAGTTTCAAAAATTGAAACCAAGCAAATCACACCAATTTATCATGAAACCAATATCAACGAAATCATTAAATATTATTACTCTTTTTTCCTCCCTGAAGCAGATATAAAAGGGATTATTCTAAATTATAAATTTGGTTTATCATCAAGTGAGGCCTTAATTTTACTAGATAAATCAATGTTGGATTCAATTTTAACCAACCTGATTAAAAATGCCATTAAGTATACCAATTCAGGAATGATTGATTTTGGCTATACTAAAAATGAGGATGAACTAGAATTCTATGTTAAAGATTCAGGTATTGGTATTCCCGAAGAGCAACAAAAAATCATATTTGAACGATTCAGACAAGTAGAGTTAGAAAGCACTAAAACAATTGAAGGATCAGGATTAGGATTATCTATAGCTAAAGCTTACACCGAATTATTGGGTGGAAAAATATGGATGGAATCAGAGGAAGGTGTTGGTTCACAATTCTACTTTACCATTCCATATCGATTAATGGAAAAATAAAATACCTATTATTATTCAATACCATATTTATCCTGCAAAGGCTTGTTAATTACGGCACGTAATTTTGCGGATAAAGCTTCTGCATCTTCCTTTTTCAAGCCAGTAGTTGGAATTATTGGGTGTATGATAACATCTGCAAATCCAGGACTGGCATTTCCTTTAAACATAGTTCCTCGTTGCAGTCTTTTCCAATTGGTCGTTTGTGTAATTGGCAAAATCGGAATTCCCATTTGAATAGCTATAGATACAGCTCCTGGTTTAAATTCACCCAAGTTTGGCGCATTTTGAGGAATCGTTCCTTCTGGCAATATTACCAATGGATTACCTTCCTTTATTACGTCCATCATTTTCTTAAAACTTTTCAATGCCCCTAGCCTATTGTGTCGATCCACTAAAATATTCATTCCAGAAGTATAAAAAATATGAAATAAGGGCCATTTTTCAATTTCCTGCTTACCTGTAAAAACAAAGTACTGCTCAAAAATAATGTACAAAGTTGCTGGATCGATAAAAGAACTATGATTAGAGCAAATCAAGAAAGGCTGATCAGTAATAATATTCTCTCTCCCCTTAACTCTCATAAATATTCCTGATCCGTAAAGCCAAACTTTTGCATATACTTTAATCACCTTAAAAGCTCTTGGGAATCGTTCCTTTTTCGATAGCAAAAACTTAAATATTGGGTAAAACAACATCAGTGTAAACGCAAAATAAAGGAAGAAATATACTTTGTATAAAAATCTGATTGGAAATATTAAAATATTCATTTTTTGAATCGTGATTTGATTTTGATTGTATGAATTATTGGACAAAAAGGTTTCACTGAATTTGCAAATTCTAAAATCCAACCTTTTACTAATTGATTCCAAAAATAAGATTTATTATTCTGATTCACCAAATCAAGTTCAAATTCTATGCTGTTAACTTCTTTTTAGGGTGATAATTGAATGATACCTGTACTTTTTAAGATTGCCCATATCTATTCGGCGAACAGATCCTTAAATACTTTAACTATACATAAACGCACTTTAAATACATAATAAAGTAAACAATAACATACAATCAACACATTGATCTGAGAAAATACTATGTGAAACACCAAAAGTGATATATTTCACATAAAAATCCTACTCCACATTACAACATATTCATAAAGCAAGCGTAATAATTGATCTAAACTACAAATAACAACATTCTGTATTGTATTTTATCTATTAACTAATACTATTAACTGCTTTAAGACTTATGTAATTCTTCCAGCATCCAATCAACTTATTAAACAATGAAAAAAACACTGATTATCTTTTTATTTTGCACTCTATTCTCGGGTATTTCTCATGCCCAATATGGTTCTTTTCGATCTTTCAGAATTGATTTAGGCGCTAGTTATGCAAATCCAAGTGGTGATGAACTAGATGCCGGTATTGGTTTTTATGCAAATCCAAAGTTTCATATGAATGATAATTTACTTTTAGGGGTAAAATATGAAACTACTGCAATTGGTGCAGCCGATGATGACTTTTTAGATGTCTCAACAATTGTATGCTATGCATCAACTATTGATTACTATGTTAGCAGTGATAATTTGCGACCTTTTGCAGGTTTAGATATTGGTATTTATGAACTAGGATCCATTAGTAGTACAATAATGAACAATACTATTGATATCGAATTAGGATCAAAATTTGGTATTGCTCCAAAAATCGGTATCAGCTTTGGGCATCTAGATTTTACACTACAACACAATATAATTTTTGACCAGAACGAACGTTTTAACGATTTCAACCACACATCTGTAAAATTAGGCTTCCATTTTGGTGGAGGAGAAAACTAAGGATTAGATGTATATACCGGTGCGCTAGGGTTCCGATAGCTATTGGAAGCAGTAATTACCCACAACTTATTACTTGTGAAGCAATTAATAAAACGAGGAGTGAAAATGAAAAGCCCGCCCCGCAAGGGAACGCTCTAAAAAGAAAATGCCACTCCGAAAGGAATGGCATTTTTTATATCTGTGTAAAGCTTATTCTTAAAACTTTCGAAATCCCATTAATCTTCTGGCTTCTTCCAGTGTTTTAGCAGCACTCTCACGTGCTTGCTCTGCACCTAAGCGAGTTACTCTTCTTAAGTACTCATCATCTTGAGAAATTTCCAGGAATCTCTCACGGATAGGAGCGTTGAAATTAATAATATCTTCAGCCAACTGCTTTTTCAAATCGCCATAGCGAATTTCACAATTGTTGTATTTGTCGTTGAAGAAATCGTAAGTATCTTTTGTTGAAACAACATCCATCAAAGTAAAAAGGTTTTGAATGGCTTCTGGCTTTTCCTGATTCATTTCAGTAGGACCACTATCAGAAACAGCTTTCATTACTTTTTTACGAAGGGTTTTAGGATCTTCAATTAAACCAATTGCATTACCTTCTGATTTACCCATTTTTCCTGAACCATCAAGACCTGGAATTTTAATAAATTCTCCGGTAAATGAATAGGGTTGTGGAATAGGGAATAAATCTTCACCGTAAGTGTTATTAAATCTCTTGGCGAATTTACGAGCCATTTCAAGGTTCTGCTCCTGATCTTTTCCAACAGGAACTTGTTTAGCTCTGTGAATTAGAATATCGGCAGCCATTAAAACAGGGTAAGTTAACAAACCTGCATTTACATTTTCAGGATGCTTACGTGCCTTATCTTTAAAAGATGTTGTACGCTCCAATTCACCAAGGTAAGCATTCATATTCATCAAAAGATACAATTCTGTAATCTCAGGTACATCGCTCTGAACATAGATACAAGCCTTTTCAGGATCGATACCACAAGCCAGATATTCAGCCAATACGTTTCTTACATTAGTGTGAAGATCGGCAGGATTTGGATGAGTAGTCAGGGAATGCCAGTCTGCAATAAAGAAAAAGCAATTGTTGTCATTCTGCATTTGCACAAAGTTCTTTATGGCACCGAAATAGTTCCCCAGGTGCAAATTACCTGTTGATCGGATTCCGCTTACTACTGTATTCATGATCTGATTTGTTAATAGCTCACAATTTGAGCCGTTTATACTTAAAAAAATTATCTCGCAAAATTATGAAACGAAACTGATAAATGAAATAAATTGGCAAAAACTTAATTTATTGCTTGAATGGTTAACCATGCCCATACGATGTATCGACACAACTTACCTACGCCCATAAAAAATGCCATCCAATAAAAATTCGTCTTTAGTAAGCCTAATCCTAAAGGAATTAAATCACCAACAAAGGGTAAAAAGGCAAAAAAAGCAAAAGCATTTCCTTTATTTTGAAGATAGTTTCTAACCTTATCGGCTTTTTCTTTTTTTACTCGAAGAGCTTTCTCAATCCACTCCCACTTTCCTAAATAACCTAAATAATAACTGGTTAAACCTCCAGCCCAGTTCCCCAAACTAGCAATTACCACCGTTAAACTGATATCGTAACCAGAATACAAACAAAGACTTACAACTGCCTCCGAACTAAATGGCAAGACTGTTGCAGCCAAAAAACTCGCCAAAAATAAGCCCCAATATCCGTATTCAAACAATTCTGCCATAAGCACACAAAAGTAGAAAGAAAGCTTAAAGAAGAAAGGAAATATCACATTTTAGGAAGCAAATAACGAACCGTTTCCCCATTTACACATTTCCTTAAAGCTCATTTAGTCATTCTCTTCAAGTTCATTCACTATATTCTCTTATCTTTGTAAAAAAATTAGAAGATTATATATGGAAACGACAAGACAAAGTAAAGTTTCAAGATTGTTATTAAAGGATTTAAGCGAAATATTTCAAAAGGAATCAAGAAACCTTTTTGGTGGTAAAATGATTTCAGTTACTACAGTTAGAATTAGCCCAGATCTAGGACTTGCTAAAGTTTATCTTAGTGTTTTTCCTTCTCAAGATAAGGAGCCAACACTAAAATTAATTAAGATGAACACGAAGAATATTCGTAGAATTCTAGGACTAAAAGTAGGAAAACAACTAAGAATTGTTCCAGAATTGGCATTTTTCATTGATGATTCTCTTGATTACATTGAAAATATCGACAATTTGCTTTCTTAATTGAATTTCAAATTAACACTATTCTCCCTCGATTAATTCCATAGCAGAATTTGAACTTAGCCTTCCATATTGCCAAACGCTATCTGTTTTCAAAGAAAAAACAGAATGTCATCAATATCATCTCGATTATTTCGGTTGTTGGTGTGGCAATAGGAACCATGGCATTGGTTATTGTTCTTTCTGCCTTTAATGGCTTAAATGGCCTAATTGAAGACCTTTATGGAAGCTTTGATCCGGATTTAAAAATACTTCCTAAAACTGGTAAAACATTTGTTCCCGATTCAACTTTCGAGCAAATTCGAAAGTTGGAGGATGTTGTGTTCTATTCTGAAGTATTAGAAGAAAATGCCTTGTTAAAATATGGCAATCGTCAACGTCCTGCAATCGTAAAAGGTGTTGACGAGAATTTTACAATGATGACAGGCATTGATACCATGATGGTAGATGGTAGTTTCGTACTGGATAGCGGGAAACATCAGTTTACCGTATTGGGTTACGGCGTAGCGCTAGATTTAGGCGTTGGGCTTACTTTTGTTGATCCTATTAAATTTTACGTTCCCAAGCGAGGCGTAAAAGTGAGTCATAATCCAATGGATGCTTTTTCAACAAAACATCTATATCCTTCGGGTTACTTCGTTATTCAGCAAGATTTCGACTCTCAATATGTTTTAGTTCCCCTTAAATTTGCACGCAGCTTATTTTCTTACAAGAAGGAAGTAAGTGCTATTGAGTTAACAATTCAAGATCAAGATAATATTGAAGATCTAAAAGATCAAATACAAAAACTTTTAGGTGATGATTTTACGGTTAAAAACCGTTTTGAATTGCATGAGGTTCTTTTTAAAATGATGCAAACAGAAAAAATGGCTATTTTCTTTATTCTAGCCTTTATTTTAATCATTGCATCTTTTAATGTTATTGGCTCTCTAACCATGCTTATTCTCGATAAAAAATCAGATATCAGTACATTGCGTAGCATGGGTGCCAACGAAAAAACAATTCAAAACATCTTTCTATTGGAAGGTTGGTTAATTTCTCTTTTAGGAGCAAGCATAGGAATTATTTTAGGTGTTTTTATTTGTTTTCTGCAATTAAAATTTGGCCTCGTTAAGTTTGCCGGCAATGGTGCATTCATTGCGGATTCCTACCCTGTTAATGTTCATTTTAGCGATATTTTTATCATCTTTACAACTGTGGTACTTATTGGTTACGCTGCATCTCGCTTTCCTGTACGTTATATCACCAAACGTTTTCTGCGATTTAATTAATTTATTTTCTCGCGAAACACCAAATTACCAATCTATATCGTTTAATTTCTGAATGGACAAAAGATCCATTTCAATGATAACTGAATTAATAATACTGTAATGAGAAAAATTATTGTTATTTGCATTTTAGCATTTGGTATTTCTTTGGCTAGTAATGCACAAGAAACAGCTCTAACATCGAAAGGAAAAGTAGTAATTCTTTACGATAACGGAACTTGGAAATATGCTGATGTAAAAGTTGCCAACGAGGCTGCACCACAAACTGTGACAGGAAATTTAGAACGCATTTTGGCACCCAAAAGCAATTCGAACGATCCAATCGTATTAAAAGATGCTGAAGTAGCAAAATCAGCATTTATTGATGGACCATCTGCAAAGCTTAAAAAATACTTTAAGGATAAGAATATTGTTCGCTGCGATTTTACCATCAGCTCGAAAGGTGGAAAAGCATTTCTTAAAACCGATTGGAAAATAATGACGGGAGAAGCTTACTCGTATTTTGGCTTTATTAAAAAGGGAAATAAGATTAGTTTAGAACTATTGGGAGGAGAAACTGTTGACTTAACGTACAATAATGAGTTTGAGCCTAAAGAATTCGAACGTTATGGCTTTTCAACTTACACGGCAGAGTTAGAATTAAGTGAAGATCAGCTTCAAAAACTTAGAGGTAAGATTGTTATGAAAGCCCATATGACTTGGAGCAAAAGAACTGAAGAATACCAGGTTGTAGATCCATCTTTCTTTATTAAAAACATTCCTCAAATAACTAAATAAATCAAATACATGAAAAATATTTGGATTCTGACTCTCATCTTATTTTGTGGTATTACTCAACTTGATGCACAAATTAAACTAAGAACACCTGAGGGAAAAGTTGTTCTTCTTTTCGACAATGGAACATGGAAATACGAAGAAGTAAAAAAAGAAATCGTTCCTGTCGTTAAAAATAAAGAGGTAATTGAAATTTCAAAACCAATTTCTACCATTAATACAGAACTTACTTCTCAAATAGTTATTAAAGGAGTAAGCGCTAAACTAAATAAGTTTTCAAAAATTAACAATACCGTAAAATCAGATTTCCAATTGATTTCCAAAGATGGGAAAGTGAAATTAATTACCAATTGGAAAGTAATGAATGATCAGGGATTTAGAATATTTGGGTATATAACTAAAAAATCGAAGATTATTTTCAGTCTTTCGAATGGCGAGAAGATTGAACTTCAATACACAAAAGACTTTGCTCCTAAAGAATATCCTAAATATAAATTCACAACCTACTCGGCGGAATTAAATATGAATGATGAACAAATCAGACAACTTCAAAAAGCATACATCCAAGAAGTGGAGATGCACTGGAGTAGAAGAATTGAATCCTATACGATTTACAATCCGGACTATTTTATGAAAGAATTACCTAAAATGATTAAATAAAAAAAGACGCTTAAAGCGTCTTTTTTGTTATTCTTCTTCTATATGGAGATCTCCCCATTCTATTGCTATTCGATCTAATATTGGCATTAAATCGGCATAATGATCTGCTCTTAGCATCTCAATTCTAGTGTGCTTAAAATTTGGTAGACCTTTAAACATTCCAGCCATATGCCTTCTCATATGCAAAATACCGCGTCTCTCGTCAATCCAATCAATTGCTGAGTCGATTTGTTCTTTTAGCATTTTAACTTGCTGAGAAACGGTTGCAGGTGGCAGTAATTCGCCAGTATTTAAATAATGCTTTACATCTCTAAAAATCCATGGTTTTCCTACCGCGGCACGACCAATCATTATCGCATCAACGCCATATTTATCAAAAGCTGCTTTTGCCTTTACAGGATTCGTAATGTCACCATTCCCAATAATCGGAATGTGCATGCGTTGGTTGTTTTTCACATCACCAATTAAAGTCCAATCAGCCTCCCCTTTGTACATTTGGCAGCGGGTTCTTCCATGAATTGTCAATCCTTGAATACCGACATCTTGCAGCTGTTCTGCCAACTCAACAATTATTTTTGAATCTTCATCCCAACCCAAACGAGTTTTTACCGTTACTGGAATATTTACTGCTTTAACTACCGCTTCTGTAATCTTTAACATTTGCGGTACGTTCCTCATCATACCCGATCCAGCACCTTTACTTGCCACTTTACGCACCGGACAACCAAAGTTTAAATCTAAAAATTCCGGATTAGCCGCTTCAACAATCTTTGCAGCTTCAACCATAGGATCAACTTCTTTACCATAAATTTGAATGGCAACAGGTCGTTCCTCTTCCAAGATGGTCAACTTCTTCATTGTGCGATTAACAGAACGAACCAATGCATCCGAGGATATAAATTCGGTGTACATTAAATCTGCTCCATAACGCTTGCACAATACTCTAAAAGGCGGATTGGTAACATCTTCCATTGGTGCTAACAAAACTGGCCTATCTCCTAAATCCAAGTTTCCTATCTTCACGTTGTAATTTTTAAATCAGGGCACAAAGATATAATAAAGTCTTAAGAGTCGAAAAGTCTAATTGTAGAAGCATCACAACTTCTTTAATTTTTTTAATTCTTGGGATTTAAAACTTGTAAGTTCTTTGTACTTTTGTTAATCATCTTAAAAAAATAATGTATCATGCTTAAAGGATCTTTGAGTCATTACTCTCCTCTTTCACAATTAATGATGAGCTTACTTGTCGTTGTTGGTTCATTTTTTCTGTGCATGTTTGTTGGTAGCGTTCTCGCCTACCTTATTTTTGATGTCAACATCTTCACCGAAACAGAAAGCATAGATATCAATGGAGATGCTGTTAATCTTTCTGTTCTTAAATTTTACCAAGCAATCTATTCAACGGGAATGTTTATTATTCCTCCTTTCATAATTGCCTTTTTTGTCCACAATAAAGTATCCACCTATCTTTTCCTAAACAAGAAAGCTTTGCTTTCGCAGATTATTCTTGCTAGTATTAGTATTGTAGTAGCCTTACCATTAATAAACCTTCTGGCCGAAATCAACTCACACTTACAACTTCCCGAATTCTTATCTGGAGTAGAACAATGGATGAGAGAAACAGAGTTGCAGGCAGAAAAGGTCACCAAGAAATTTCTTTTAATGGAAACGCCTTACGACCTTTTAATCAACTTGATTATTATTGCCATAATTCCTGCCTTTGGTGAAGAACTATTGTTTAGAGGTGTTATTCAGCGAATTTTCTCGAATCTAACTAAGAATGTACATTGGGGGATTTTTATTACCGCATTTTTATTTGCGGCCCTTCACATGCAATTTTTTGGCTTTCTACCACGAATTGCCATGGGAATGCTATTTGGATACCTCTTAATTTGGACCAAGAGTTTATGGGTTCCCATTCTTGCCCATTTGGTAAATAATGGAATGGCCGTTTGCGTTTCTTATTTTATAAACAAGGGACAACTCCCTGAAGATGTTGAGAAAATTGGTGGCTCAGGAACTGGAGTATGGATTAGCGGAATTATCTCACTAATTTTAGTTGGAACCTTATTATTTAGCCTCTACGGCTCCAGAGAAAGGCAAAGTGAGTGAGTCTTCTTCAGCTTGTTTTTGCTGTTCCAATTTTTCACGTTCCCCTTTACGCCAAACGTAAACAATACCATATTCTGAGCATTTCTCACGACGCTGATCATCTGCTAAATCAGCAAATTTAGCTTCTATTTCATTCCAAATAGATAAAATTAATTTATCTGCCTCGTCGCGATATTCAGCCACCTTTTCTGAAAAGCGTTGGGTATTATTTTGCAAGGTTTTTTGGTTGTTAAAGGCTTGTTTGAAATTTTCACAGTTAACCCTCACAAGTGCAATGGAAGGACTGTAAATTGGATTTCCACCAGTTCTTAATCGTTCCTGCTCTCCTTTAATTAAGTTTTCGCCCCACTCTATCACTTTGGCATCTTGAAGTAAGGATGGAGCCGATTTAGAAGTGATCTTCAAACCATAAAATTCACGTACTTCTGGCTTTAATTCTCCTCGAATAATAGTGAAATTAAGCACTTGAATAAAGTGAGATACATACAACCTTGCCTTGCGCAATTTTTCGTTATACTCCTTACTCCTAGTAGATTGCTGGCTTAATGCCTGGCGATGATTTCGAATTGCCAACTCATAATGCGGAACGAAAGTTTCCAACTTTTGCAATAGTAAAAAAGAAAAAGCCAGTTCATAACGATTTGTTCTAAAACTAATCTCTAGTGCTGCTTTTAAAGCTCGTACTCGTGCAGAATCAGTATTGGGAAGTCTTCTATATGGCATCTAGATAATTTTTTAGCATTCGTGATTCTCTATTGCGAAGATACAAAAAATAAGAATTCTCAAATTACCATTCGCACATGGCAATTCTATTTTTTTATGAAGTCCTACTTAACTTTTATCAACATGCTATTCTTAGGGAGGGAACACTAGTCTTGATTGATTATATTTTCGGGATAATGTAATATATGTAAATAAACATTACTTTCGAAAGCAGAATCAATTTTACAATTTAAAATGAAAAATATTTTATTACTTTTTGCCATTGTACTAACAAATTACTGTACATATGGACAACAAGACACAATCGTATATTATAAAAATCATGCTCCAATTGCAAATTCTAATGGAGCGGACCAACAAGTCATAATTCAACAAAAAAATTCCAAATCCTCAATAATGATGACTTGTTCTCTAAAGGATGGTAAATGGAAAATTGATAAAACCGAAATAATAAAATTAAAAAAAGGAAATCGATATCAGATTAGTGATGGTGAACATCAAATCACCAGATGTTTTAAGGAAGTAAATGGTGGTTACAAAGTAGAAGAATTCAATAATAAAGGAGAAATTAGGTACAAAGGACTTAGTAAAAGCAAGTTCCCATTTCACAGAGTGGGACAATGGCAAAATTTATACAATAATAAGGTTGTAGGTATTGATGTGTACAAAGATGAACTTATGACACAATCATATATAACCACAAACAAAAAGCATTTACCAACGAATTCTTACGCTAATGCTGATAGCATAGCCACCTATCAAGGCGGTGAAAAAAGATACGCGCAGGAACTAAATGCAAACATTGAATATCCAAGAATATGCCAGGAAAATGGCATTACTGGTCGTGTCCTAGTATTGTTTGCGATTAATGAGTCTGGGAAACCTTCTAATATTCAAATTCTAAAGGGAACAGACCATTACCTAAATCAGGCTGCTATAAATGCGGTTAAATCTTGTAGAAATTGGAAGCCTGCGCTAAAAAATAACAAACCTATTAAAGTATATCAAATTGCGCCCATCGATTTTCAGTTGCGTTAAAAATTTAAATTCCTTCGTTAACAACTACCCTCAATTGGGTAGTTACTTTTTAATTCCCCAACTATGTAGAACAATTCCACACTACGTCCAATATTTTCCACAAATCTTAAGAGATGAAAATTATTAAATTATTTTAACTAAGACGCAACAAAAAAGCTTATCTTTTCGTTTACAGACTGTTACTCATATTCAGAATGAAGGTAGGGTATGATTATCTCATTTCGGTATCTTTATTGTAATAGATAGATGTAGAAAATTAAAATCAAATTTTTAATCAAATCCACTGGTGTTTTTTTGCAAGCTCCAAAGGATGGTTAACAACTAAAATTTTACAAATATGAAACGAAACATTTTTACTGTTGGCGTATTACTATTTTTCTCGGCAGTTCTTTGGAGCTGTTCTGATTCAGACAGCCCAAAAATAGAAAATGAAGACCAAGACTTGGAACAAACATTAGAGGTAAAGACTCAAACTTTGAGCGAAGCTGTTAATGAGATTGTTGCCTCGCCTGGTTTCGAACTTATCACAATGAAAGAATCTTCAACCAAAGAAGGTACTACAGAAGATGATTCTGATGATAGATTCTCCATTGAGAATACAATAACTTTAGAAGATATTAAAGGTGTTTACGATTACATTCTTCCTACGGCAGAAGAGGGTACAGAAACAAAAATGTGGGGGCTCCATACAGCTTTTGAGAGAGTTGCGGATAGTAGTAATTTCGTAATTAGACTTCCTCAGGAGAAGGCTACACGACCATGGAAAATGTACACTGATGAAGATGGCGATGCTGAATTGGATAACGATTTTGTTGTTGATGCATCTCAATATTTATCTTCAACAGTAATGAATAGTGAAGGATTTGTTTTTGACTATTTATTAGATGCAGATATTACAATTGAAGAAGAAGCTGCTGGTGAAATCTTTGTTGATTGGGATATGAATATGTCAAACGGCATGAACTTCGAATATGCTTCTGAATTTGGCTTCCCAAATGGTTATTCTGTAGGACATGAATTCACGTTTGGTGATACTACTGAGTTTGCTTACAACCTAAAGATGGATGGTGATGTTCTATACATGGAAGAAGTAGAATACATTCGTGGTACTGCAGAGACAGATGCAGAGTATGAATACGCATTAACTATTGGAAACATTAAAATTGTGAAAAATTCTAGTGGCGATGAGTACATGGTTTATCGCGATGGTGAATTACAAGAAGGTGCTGTAATTTCAGTTATTGAAGATAGCAACGCTACTGAAGGTGAAAGTGAAGGCGAAGAAGAAGATGAATCAGATAATGCATTCTGTAGAGGCGGATTTGATATTAAAATCACTTTTGCCGATGAATCAGAAGTTGTTCTTTCTGAGTTAATAGGAGAAGAAACACTTGCACAGTTAGATGAAATTTTCAGTTCAATGCACGATATGTACTTTGTTAAGAAGCTAGTTGATGTAGCAGCAAGAGAGGTATCTAAAATGGCTGATGATACTGACGAATAGATAAAAGCTAAATATAATTTAAAATCCGGCTCTTGGGCCGGATTTTTTTGTTTTACCAAATCAGTAATTTATAAAATATGATTTTCAGATACACCTTGCTACTGGCATTTCTTCTTTTACAATTCAATTTGCATGCACAAAAGAAGCATATCACCAAGCAAAAAGGGAAAGCAAGTTTCTATGCTGATAAGTTTGAAGGAAGAAAGACTGCTAGTGGAGAAATCTTTCATCAAAGTGACTTCACAGCAGCTCATAAGAGCCTTCCTTTTGGCACTTGGGTGAAAGTGACTAATTTAGATAATAAGAAGGCTGTAATCGTACGAATTAACGATCGTGGTCCCTTTGTTAAAGGCAGAATAATTGACCTATCGAAATCGGCAGCGAAAGAAATTGGAAAACTTAGAAAAGGTGTTTTTTCCGTTAGTATGAAAGTCTACAAAAAAGATCGGAAAGCAATTCGTGAAATGCGAAAATTAAAAAAGAGCGCTCCCCTAAGGCAACGCTCTTCATATTTAGATTTTAATCTAATTACTCCTTAATAGTAGCACTTAAGAATTCGCGGTTCAAACGAGCAATGTTTGCAATAGAAATTCCCTTAGGACATTCTACTTCACAAGCACCTGTATTGGTACAGTTACCGAAACCTAGCTCATCCATTTTAGCCACCATGTTCTTAGCACGACGAGTAGCCTCAACACGACCTTGTGGAAGTTTTGCAAGGTGAGATACCTTAGCAGAAACAAACAACATAGCCGATGAGTTTTTACAAGTAGCTACACAAGCACCACAACCAATACAAGCCGCAGCATCCATAGCTTCTTCAGCATCATCGTAAGAAATTGGAATTGCATTTCCATCAGGTACACCACCCGTGTTTACAGAAATGTAACCACCAGACTGAAGTACTTTTTCGAAAGCAGTACGATCAACGATTAAATCTTTAAGTACTGGAAATGCACCAGCTCTCCAAGGCTCAATAGTGATAGTCTCACCTTCTTTAAACTTACGCATATGCAGTTGACAAGTTGTAATATCGTCATCTGGTCCATGAGCACGTCCGTTGATGAATAAGCTACACATACCACAGATACCTTCACGACAATCGTGATCGAAAGCGATAGGCTCTGTTCCTTTATTGATTAGCTCTTCATTTAAGATGTCAAGCATTTCAAGGAATGAAGTTCCACCAGAAATGTTGTTGATTTTATAGGACTCTAATTTCCCTTTAGATTTAGCGTCCTTTTGGCGCCAAACTCTTATCGTTAGTTCTTTTAAAATTTTATCTGCCATGGCTTACTTGTATGAACGTTGTGTTAATTCAACAGTTTCGAATACTAAATCTTCTTTGTGTAAAATAGGTGCTTCACTTTCACCTTTGTATTCCCAAGCTGATACATAAGTAAAGTTTTCGTCATCACGCTTAGCTTCACCTTCTTCAGTAGTCGATTCCTCACGGTAGTGACCACCACAAGATTCGTTACGGTTCAGTGCATCACGTGCCATCAAATCACCTAATTCAAGGAAGTCTTCAACGCGACCAGCTTTTTCAAGCTCGATGTTCATTGAATTGAACTCACCTGGAATACGAAGATCTTTGTAGAAATCCTCACGGATCTTAGCAATCTCTTCGATAGCATATTTAAGACCTTTCTCGTTACGAGCCATTCCTACGTAGTCCCACATAATGTTACCTAAACGTCTGTGGAAAGAATCTACTGACTTAGTACCCTTAATGTTGAACAAACGTTCCATACGAGTTGTAGCAGCTTTCTCTTTCTTTACAAACTCAGGATGATTCATGTCAACACGAGGCGTCTGAATCTCATCAGCCAAGTAATCACCAATAGTGTAAGGAAGGATAAAGTATCCATCAGCTAAACCTTGCATCAAAGCAGAAGCACCAAGACGGTTACCACCATGATCAGAGAAGTTAGCCTCACCAATAGCGTAAAGACCTGGGATATTAGTCATCAAGTTATAATCAACCCATACACCACCCATTGAATAGTGAATCGCAGGATAAATTTGCATTGGCTCATTATAAGGATTCGCATCAGTAATCTTCTCATACATCTGGAATAAGTTTCCATAACGAGCTTCGATAACATCGCGTCCTAAACGCTCAATTGAATATTTAAAGTCAAGATATACTGCTTTTCCAGTTTCGTTAACACCGAAACCTTCATCACAACGCTCCTTAGCAGCACGCGAAGCAACATCACGAGGAACCAAGTTACCGTATGATGGGTATCTTCTTTCCAGGTAGAAGTCACGATCCTCGTCAGAGATATCATTAGGACTCATTTGTCCTTTCTGCAATTTAACAGCATCTTCTTTTTTCTTTGGAGTCCAAACACGCCCGTCATTACGAAGTGATTCAGACATCAAAGTTAATTTAGACTGTTGCTCACCGTGAACAGGAATACAAGTTGGGTGAATTTGTACGAAACAAGGGTTTCCAAAATAAGCACCATTCTTGTAAGCTTGCCATGCAGCACCACCATTACATCCCATTGCATTAGTCGATAGGAAGAATACGTTACCGTATCCACCTGAAGCGATAACAACAGCGTGAGCACCGTGACGCTCGATTTCACCTGTAACCAGGTTACGTGTGATAATACCACGAGCTTTTCCATCGATAGTAACGATATCTAACATCTCGTTACGCTCATGCATTTCGATCTGACCTTGTCCGATCATACGGTTCATAGAAGCGTAGCAACCTAACAATAGCTGCTGACCAGTTTGACCACGAGCATAGAAAGTACGACTTACCAATACACCACCAAATGAACGGTTAGATAAAGTTCCACCATACTCACGTGCAAAAGGTACACCTTGAGCAACACATTGGTCGATGATTTCGCCACTAACTTCAGCTAAACGGTAAACGTTACCTTCGCGAGCACGATAGTCACCACCTTTAATTGTATCATAAAATAAACGATAGATTGAGTCATTATCGTTTTGATAGTTTTTTGCAGCGTTAATACCACCCTGTGCAGCAATAGAGTGAGCTCTACGACCTGAATCCTGGTAGCAAAATGCTTTTACGTTATATCCCATCTCTGCCAAAGAAGCAGCAGCAGATCCACCAGCTAAACCAGTTCCTACAACGATAATATCTAATTTTCTTTTATTAGCAGGGCTAACTACTTTAATAGCAGCTTTGTGTTTTGACCACTTTTCAGCTAATGGCCCGGCTGGAATTTTTGAATTTAATACTGTCATAACCGTTAAGTTTTAGCAATTAAGCAAAAAAGTGTAAGTACAAAGGAATGATTACAAATCCTGCAGCAATGAAAAATGCATAGAAGTAAGATACCTTCTCTAAACGTTTTCTCCAGATCTTATTGCTGAATCCAATTGATTGGAAAGCTGACCAAAATCCGTGAGCAAGGTGTAATCCTAAAAGAATACCGCCTAACACATAAAGACCAGTGTAAACTAATCCCAAAAGTACCAGCAGTAAATAAGGCTTTCACCAAAGCTGCTCCATTATGCATCTCTTCACCATGAATAGTTACAGATTCTAATCCTTCTCCCGTAATTTGGATTGGTACAAAGAAATGCATCAAGTGCATAGCGATGAAAACCAAAACAAGTCCACCTAACACAAACATGTTACGAGACGACCAAGTACTGCTGTTACCTAAGTTCTGTACTGCATACTTCTGAGGACGAGCCTTCATGTTCTGAAGTGTTAGTGTAATAGCGTAAATGATGTGGATAATGAAACCACCAAACAATACCGGCTGTAATCCAAAACGGATAACTGGCAACGACATAAAGTGAGCTCCTGCGTTGAATAATTCACCAGTACTATCAAACAACAAAAATGAGTTTAATACAAGATGAACCAACACAAAAACAATAAGAAAAAGGCCTGATAAACTCATTATCAGCTTTTTCCCAATTGATGAACTTAAAAAACTGCTCATAGGACTAAAAATTAATTAGATTGTTTTTTATAAACTTTACTATATTAATTCGCAAATGTAAATGCTCCAAAGCGCAGAAACGATATTTAGGAACATATGAAATTTATTTAGATTGATTCTATAACAAGCAAGTGTGCGAATCATTCCTTAATTTTATGATTTAAAGATAGGTATAATTCTAATTTTTAATCGATTGGAGAATTAATTCCTTAATTGATTTCCACTAAAGTTCGCAAGTTATCAAATATTTGTATGTTATAGAACAAGCTTTTAAGATATTGTTTTAATTTAGAATGCAAATTAAAGAATCAAGCATTACAGATTTTTTATCTGTCTCAAATCTAAAATATTATATTCATCCTACTATGGATCAATTTTTACAGTTTAAAAATTACGATTTACGTTACCGTGATAAAGGAAAGGGAAATACGGTGGTTTTATTACACGGATATCTGGAATCGATAGAAACATTTGCAAATTTTGCCAACGATCTTTCAAGACTGGCTAGGGTAATAACTGTAGACTTACCTGGTCATGGGATGTCGAACCTAAAAGTGAAATCTTGCAGCATTGAGGAAATGGCCGATGCGATTGATGCTTTAACAGTTCATTTGAAACTAAAAAAAATCAATATTATTGGGCATTCTATGGGTGGTTACGTTGCCTTGGCATATGCCGATAAATATGTGCATAAACTGGAAAGCTTTTGCCTTTTTCATTCATCGCCAAATGCTGATACAGAAGAGAAAAAAGAAAATCGGAAAAAAGAAATTGATTTAATTCTGGAAGGTAAAAAAGAACTCATTTGCAAGTCTAGCATCCCAAATACTTTTTCGAACAAGAATTTGAAAAAATTTGCTCATGAAATTGAAAGAATAACAAAAATTGCTTGCGAAACTCCAGATCATGGCATTGTTGCTGCATTAGAAGCGATGATGAATCGACCCGATCGAAATCATGTTTTAAAAGCTCTCGACATGCCTAAAGTGAGCATGATTGGTAAAGAAGATAATTTTACACCAATGAAAGTAGCAGGTGAAATTGCTAAAGCCAATAACTTAACCCCTTTCGTACTGCAAACATCAGGACACATGGGATTTATAGAGCAACGACAGGAATGTTTACGAGAAATTTTTAGGATTATTTATGAGTGTTAATTCATAAAAAAGGATGCTATAAATAGCATCCTTTCCATATTATATCTAAGATACAGTCTTATTTCTTTCCTCCACCAAAATGGAATCCAAGTTTAACAGACATATAGTTATACTCGTCATATCCTTTTTCTTGACCGAAAATCAAGTTGTACTGAAGAGCCATGTCGAAGTGACCATAAGAAAAACCAACTTTTGGAGCAATACCAAACTTAGATCCTAAATCATAATCTCCATTAATATCTATGGTATTTCCACCACCCAAATCAGTACTAGAATCAAATTCGATTGAACCCAATGAATAAATACCAGCATCCATTCCAACAAATGGACGGAAAGAATTGGTATTGAAATAGTAATCGAAAGTTGCAGCATAAGAAACAACAGCAGAAACATCAAATGCATCTTCATTAGCAGACCCCATAACAGCACCTTCTAATTTAGCACCTAACAATACATTATCTGTTATATGATACTTAGGATTCAAATAGTATCCAACACCAGCATCAAGAGCATCACCACCTGGCATTGCATAAAGTAAACCTGCATCTACTCGAAAAGATTTAAAAGAATCTGATTGTGCCGAAGCAACTCCTGCAAATACTACACAGGCCATAATTAGCGTAAAAATTTTTTTCATCTTACAATGTTTTAACTTAAGTTAAATTCAAATAAAAGCATTAATAAGAAAACCTACAAGTATTAAATGCTTATTAAACTTAACCAAATATTAAGACAACTGTAAAACAGCATTTTAACAAATTAGCTTTCAAATCATTTTGACAAACAGCTTGAATTAAAGTGTCAGCACATACAAAAAGGGTTTTGCCAGTATCCTAACAAAACCCTTTTCTATGTAAGCTATTCAGTATGTTTTAATTCACACCATAAAGTAACTCATATTCTCTTTTTGAAGCGCTAACATGCCATTCTTCTGGAACCACTTTCCAGTTCTGATTACAATGAATATCAACAGTACCTTTCTTTTCTTCAATCCATTTCATTAAATAAAATCGTAAATCCTTTGTTGTAGAATTAACCAGTCTTGATATTAATTCTTCCTTACTTAAGCCAGCGCCAGTAGTTAAATGATTTCCTCCTCCATTACCGCGATATGAATTTAATGCTACTCGATACATCTTGGCCTCATCAAAGGCTTCTCCATTACTCATTCGCAATATTTTAATGCGATTTCCGTATGCTTTCGAAAGATCTACCTCATAATCAATTCCCTCAGCTGAATCGTAATTAAAGAACATGGTGCTTAGGCGATTCCCTTTATCTGTTTTCTCGATAAACAGCATCGGATCTGAGGCTTTCTCCATCTTCTGAAACCAACCTTTATAACTGAATTCCAAAAATCCATGAATCTCTTTTCCCGTTAAATTCATCGTATAAAGCAAATTCTCAAATCTATATAACTTAAATAGATCTCGAACTTGGAGTTCTCCTGAGTCGATACTTGCATTAAAAGACAATGGTGCTGTAAAGGAGATATCGGCATCGGCCAAATCCAATTGAATATTGTGAATTAAATCTACAAAAGGAGAATCACCAAACATAGCCTCACTTGTTGTGATGCTTTTAGTAAATCGTCCTACTGGTCTTGACACATAGTCTTTTACTTCATCAAACAAAGGTTGAAATTTCTCATTGTATTCCTTTGAAACGGCAATATCTTTCACCTCAACCAAATTAGGTTCTATTGTTTTATTGTACTGCTTTGTTTCAGGATCTAGTTTAAAATCAATTGTTACCTCAGCAATATAACGAGCTCTACTTTTTGGATTAATCACCAAAACTTTTTCTTTATCTGGATTTTCGAACCAAAGGATATTCTCCTGGTGATCGTGTCCGCAAATCACCATATCTATTCCAGAAACATTTTTAGCAACAAGAATTGACGCATTTTCTGGATTGGTTTCGTCTCCCTCATGCTCCTCTCCAGCACCTGAATGGAAAAGACCAAGAAGCATATCTGGTTTTTCCTTTTCCTGAATAATTTTCACCCATTTTTTAGCAGAAACTTCAATTTCCTCAAAATGCATACCCGACCAAATTTTCTCTGGCAGCCATTGTGGAATAGCAGGTGTAATAAATCCTATTACAGCTATTTTAACACCTTCTTTTTCAATAATTGTATAAGGCTTAAAGTAGGGTGATCCATCAGAATTTTTCACAGCATTAGCTGCCATCCATGGAAAAGCAAATTCATTAACCAAGCGATCGTACACCTCATGGCCAGGCTCAATATCATGATTTCCAACAACGCCAGCTTCATATCCCATAAAATTCATTACTTCGGCACAAACGTGCTTTTTATCTGTTTTTTCGAAGTTTGAATAATAAACCATAGGTTCTCCTTGCAAAATATCCCCATTATCAAGCAATATTATTTCCGATTCTTCTTTCTTACGTTCTCCATCAACATAAGCATACACTTGTGATAAAGATGTTTCCGTTTCACGGTCTCCAACCAAATCGTATGGAAATAAAGCTCCATGCACATCACTTGTTCCCATTATTTTAATCTGAACATGATCCGCTTTTTTATCTGCACAGGAAGCTATAAGAAAGACACTTACAAACAGTAAATAAAAATATAATTTCTTCATTTTGATTTCATTTTTAGGGCCGATAAGATACTATAAAAATAAATACCCTAAAATCAGAAACAAAAAAACATAAAAAAAAGGCTTCAATAAAAATTGAAACCCTTTAAAAACTTACCTGTTATTCTTTAATTCATTCGTTTATGTCTTTTAGCAAAACCTTTTTTCCCTTTCGGATGGCTCATAAAAAGCACCAATTGATCTTCTGTCAAGATTTCTCTTATTTCCATTTTGTTATCAATTTGTTTTTTAGCCAATTGATTTTGAATATTTGATAAGCGATCAATATTATCCATAATGCTATTCTTATCAACTTTTTCAGCAGTCATCAAATGTTTTTGCTTCAAACGTATCACTTCCAGTTCATTTTTCAACTCTTTTGTTTCCTTAAGGTGAGCAACACGAATTTCCTTCATTTGTGCCTTTTGCTCATCACTTAAATCCAGCATATTTCTGTCTTTTCCCATTTGTTTTCCAGCCTTCTGCTTGATTCCATAACCTTTCTTTCCTTGCTGTTCGCCTCTATCTCCTTTTCGCATTCCTTGCTTCGCTCTTCCCATTTCAGCTCGGTTGGCTTGTCCCATCTGACCTTTTTTGTCACGCATCACACCTTTTCTATGCTTTGAGTGCTTCGCCATCTTCATTTGTTGTTCTTCTGTTAAAAAAGATCGAATGTCTAATTTCATCCCAATCTCCTCTTTCTTTATCTGATTTTTCAGTTCAGATATTTTATCTGCATTGGCGTAAATTTCTTTCATGTTAGGCTTCTCTGCAGAAAATAAAGTTCTCTGCTTTGCATGTAGTTCGCCCAACTCATTTTTAAGATCGATAGTTGCTTTTGCAAAGGCAATTCGAGCTTCTTTCATTTGTTCTTTTTGCACCTCGTTTAAAACAGAGGTTTGATCACCTCTTTGTTTAAAATCCCTTTTCTCTTGCTGTGCTTGTAAACCTGACATTCCTAGAAATAAAAATGCTACTAGGCTTAGTATCGATATACTTCTCTTATTTATTTTCATCTTTTTAAATTTTATCGTTCATTTTAAATCTTTCTCAAGATCTTTTTTCTTAAACATTACCTTTTTTTTGAAAATCGACTTCGGATTTTAGACTTGATCTATTCGGAAAGGTTTAATCTGAAACTTTTTGAACAAAAAAAAGACCTGCAAAATTGCAGGTCTTAACATCAAAAATATTGTTTTTAAATTATTGAAATTGCTTTTGTGATTCCAATAAAGTTTTATCTAGATCTTGTATAATTGGGTAAAATCCATCATCATCAATAACATCTCTGGCAATATAGGCTTTCACTTGTGTTTCGATAACATTTCTTGATTCGGCAAGCCCTTTATAGTCTGGTTTTACTCCTTTCTCTTTCGCATAAGCAACCAATCCCTTAATTACATCTTTAGTTTTGATATACTTTAAAATCGATTGATAATCTTTCAACTCAACCAAATCTTTACGATGATTATCAACAAAAAAGAATGCGTACTGATAGATTACTCCCTTGGTTCTTAAATCTCTGAAATAATTTGAATAACCAGTTGTATCAACAGGGATGAAAACATCTGGCATAATACCTCCACCACCATACACAATATTTCCTCCAGCGGTTTTGAATTTTAACGAATCTGCAAAATGAATTGAATCCCTTTTCTCAAATTCTCCATGAACATATCGCATGTTAATATCGTTATTGTAAGCCTCTTTTCCATTTGAGTATGATTTCTGAATACAACGGCCTGTTGGAGTATAATAGCGAGCAACTGTTAATCGCATTGCCGATCCATCAGGTAACATACGTTGTTCCTGAACCAAACCTTTACCAAATGATCGACGACCAACAACCTTACCTCTATCATTATCCTGAATAGCTCCTGCAAAAATCTCGCTTGCCGATGCTGAAAGTTCATCAATCAGAATCGTAATTGGAAGGTCTTGACAGTCCCCTCTACCAGTAGAAACATAATCGGTTTTTGCCTGTGATTTTCCTTCTGTGTAAACAATCATCTTACCCTCTGGCAAGAATTCGTTAATCATATTGGTTGCAGCTGACATATAACCACCGGTATTGCCACGTAAATCAACAATAACCTGCTTCATTCCAAGTCCGGTTAGCTTTTGTAGGCCTTCCGAAAATTCAAAATAAGTAGTTGCAGCAAATCGATTTACTTTAATATATCCTGTTGTATCCGACAACATATAAGCAACATCAACACTTGCTACAGGAATTGACCCTCTTAACAATTCCATATCAATTAAGTCCTTTTCTCCTCGTCTATAAATCCCAATTTTAACTGGCGTTCCTTTGGGTCCTTTCAAACGATCCATAATTTCCGCATCGGTCATTTTGATGCCTGCTACAAGAGAATCATCCACCTCAACAATTCTGTCGCCAGCTAAAATCCCTGCCAACTCGGAAGGACCTCCAGGGATCACACGTACAATAGCAACAGTATCCTGATAACGTATAAACTGAACACCGATGCCACCAAAATTGCCTTTTAAATCTTCATTTACTCTTTGCAAATCTTTAGCTGGAATATATACTGTGTGTGGATCCAAATCTTTTAAAATTAACGGAATAGCACTTTCAATTAATTCAGCAGATGAAACTGTATCGACGTAATCTTCCTCAATCATATCCAAAACAAAATCCAACTTGCTTCCAGAAGATGGCATCTGAAAAATTCCCTGTTGTACTCCTTCCCCTTTTTGGAAAAGAGAATTTAAGAACATTCCCAATACAATAGCCAGCGCTAACAGAATTGGGAATATTATTGTGTTTCTACTATTATTATAAGCCATATATGTATTTTAAAACTGTTCCTTTAAATTAATAAATTTCACTTCAATCCCAGCTCTTTCCAGTAAATCTTTTCCTTCAGTGCTATGATATTCTTCTGAATACACTACCCGAACAATACCAGCTTGTATAATTAGCTTCGCACATTCTATACACGGTGTAGCAGTAACATATAATGTTGCATTATCACTGCTATTGCTAGATTTTGCAACTTTCGTAATCGCATTTGCTTCAGCATGAAGAACATACGCTTTGGTTTTATAGTTTTCATCTTCACAAACATTCTCAAAACCAGATGGTGTTCCATTGTATCCATCCGAAATTATCATCTTATCCTTAACAATTAAAGCACCCACTTTTCTTCTCTCGCAATAAGAATTTTCCGCCCATACTAATGCCATTCTAACATATCTACGATCTAAGTTCTCCTGTTTCTTATCCAACTCCAATTGTTTTGTATTCTGCATATCTAATTCTTGTTTCAAATGATAAAAACAAATGTATAAAATATATTAGTACATGTTGTGGACCAACTGCATATTCATAAAAACACAACAATCTCACATTGCCACCCTAAAATCATTCTTTCATCACCAATTTGAAACCTTTTGTCAAAAGTAAACGTTTACATGAAATTAACACTCAAACCATTAAATATCATGATGTTGTTATTTTTAATCGATCTAAAGCAAAATAAAACCACAAAGACACATCTCTCCACTGCAATCTTTACATCTAATTATCAGCACTTAAGAGACTTTTTACTGACAACCAATCAAACCTAATGAATTTATTAAAGCATCAAAAACAAGACACTATAATTGTTAAAATTTCTTAAAAGAATCTAATTTACATGCCATTTCCAACTACTAAAACAACATAATAAAAAAAATAAAATCCCTGATAACCAAACTAATAATGAGCCTGCACAAATCACTATATCAAAACTTGGCAATTATTCTATGTCTTCTGATATTTAGTCTCCCACTTCAGGTATTTTCATATTTCAACTTAGAATCAAGTAATACACTACTGTTACCAGACAACTCACTAAGTGTAAGTATCGATACAGAAACGATTTGTTTTGGAGAAACAACTCAAATTCATATCGCACCAAGTGAAATCAACGTAAGTTATCAGCTATATACTGAAGGCCTAACTGTTGGAGATGCTCAAGATGGAAATGGTTCTCTTTTACACTTCACACTAACTCCAAATTATTCTGCAACCTATCAAATCATTGCAACCAACAAACTTACGTTAGAAAAATCGACCTTAAATGAATCGGTTTATTTAGAAGTAATTCGTCCGCCTGTTGATGATATTAAAGTTAATATTTCTGAAGATCAGATCTGCATTGGTGAAAAAACGATCATCTCGCTGGGCAATAGTGAAAATGGTGTTAGCTATCAACTTTACGATGGAACCTACATGCACGGAAGTCCTATTGAAGGTAATAATGCTGCTATTTCCTTTCCAGAATTTTCTCCATTTCGATCAGTTATCTATCACATCGTAGCCACAAATAAAATATGTAGCTCTACTTCAATGCTTAAACAAACAGCAAAAGTATTGGTAGGATTACCTCCAGAAGATCATCTTCATCCTACAATTAATAATCATACAGTTTGCGAAGGAGAGGAAGTTGTTATATCCCTAACACCAACCGATCCAGCAGTTAGCTACCAACTATTTGATGGTAACAAAGCTTTATGCGCACCTGTTTCTGGTAATAGCGAAGCAATTAATTTCGAACCAACTACGCCACTAACATCTACTACCTACCGAATTGAGGCCTTAGGAAACAAATGTATTAATCCTGTAGATATTAGGTACACCGTTGATGTTGATGTTCATATACACCCAACTACAAACAAAGAGATTCTTGCTAATCAAGATATTATCTGTCAAGGTGAAGAAGTGGTGCTTTCGGTAAAAGATAGTGAAGAAGGAATGTACTACCAACTTCATGATGGAGTTGATTTTATAGAACCAAACATTATTGGTAATGGAAGTACAATTGATTTCCCAGGGCTTTCACTCGTTAATTCTACGGAATTTCATGTGTATACTCATGAAGCAATTTGTTCAGATCAAATCCTCTTAAACAGCAAAAAACAAATTAACATTCTTGATATAGAACCCTTCTCGGTTGAAAGCTTTGTAACCCCATCAGATGCATGTCTTGGCGAAAATGTAGATATTGAAATCCCAATGGCAGATCTTGGTATCGAATACATCCTCCTAGAAGGGAATCAAGAAATTAATAGTATAACAGGAGCTGGAAAGAGCATTGTATTTGAAAATTTACTTCCAGATGAACAATCTCAATACAAAATACTTATTGGTAATTGCATAGATGAATTTACTGCATCGGTACCAGAATTTGAGGTTCATTCTAAACCAAGCCTACAACTTTTAAGTCGAGATGTTCATTATGGAAATGATGGCCAACTCACTATTCATGTAACCAATGGAACTCCGCCATACAAATTTGTAATTGAACCCGGACAAACCTATACCACGGAAGAAGACGTATTGGAATTAAACAATTTAGCTATTGGCACCTATCGCATTTTAGTTGTTGACGATAATTTCTGTCGCACTTCAGAAGCTGGTGAAGAAATTGAAATCAAATTTGAAGGCGATAAGCGTGTTATTGTGAACAATGCTCTAACACCCAATGGAGATGGCATTAACGATGAGTGGCTTGTTCAGTACGACCTAGAGTTGAAAGCTCCTGAAGTAGCTATTTTTAATATTTATGGGCAACAAATATTCTATTCCAAAGCATATCAAAACAATTGGAAAGGTAGCTATAATGGATCCGTTTTACCAAGTGGAACCTATTATTACAGCATCAATTTTAATACAAAAAATATCAAACCAATAAGAGGATCTTTATCCATTATTGGTAATTTTTAAAAGGATCAATCCGATAAATAGCAAGCATTTATGAGAGCCCATTTTAAGCTTATAATCTTCATCTTTCCCCTTCTATTTATTGCTGATTTTTCAGCAAAAGCACAACAGGTGCCTTTATTAGATCAATACTACATCAACCCAGTAGTTTACAATCCTGCTGCCTCAGGTGCTACCGGATTATTTAATGCTTACCTACTTCGCAATCAAAAATTCATGGATTTTGATGGCGGTCAGGTCACGCATATTTTTACTGCTGATGCTGCTTTAAATGAAGGGAGATATGGTGTCGGTTTCAATCTCACAAATGATGATGTTGGTATTTTCAACAATACACAAGCCATGTTGAACTATTCTTACCGATTAAAGATAGCCGATCAACACAACATCCGCTTTGGTGTTTCTGCAGGAATCTCTGACTTTAGAATGAACACTTCTCAAATTGTCGCCAACTCAAACGATCCTTATTTAATCAGTAGTAATTTTAAGAATTCTGAATTTATGGCGAACGTAGGTGTTTATTACAAGTACAAAAACCTCTTATTTGGCCTAACGATTCCTCAACTACTAAACAACTCAGTAAGTAATACCATCGATGGGAAGCAGAGCACCTACAATCTCAACCGACAAGTACTCGTTAGCAGTGGCTATAAATTCCCTATTGAGAGCGTTAAAGATCTTAGTATTTCTCCCTACATAATGCTCCGCTATGCCAATGCAATTCCCTTTCAATACGATCTTAATTTAATTGCTGATTTAAAAGACAAAGGATGGTTTGCAGTTAATTATAGAGACAATTTCTCTGTTGGCTTAAATTTAGGTGTTACTGTTCTTAAAAATTTTACGATAGGATATTCATATGATATTGGAATTAAAAAAACAGGGCGATATGCCTCAAACAATCATGAATTCCTTATCGGATATCGTCTTCCATTATCTGCAAACAAGAAGAAAGATCGAATTTTAGACAATGACAACAGCATTTTAAAAACTTTGCTTGCTGAGAAATACAAAAAGATCGATTATTTGAGAAAGGTTTTAGAAGAGATGGAGAATAAAGACAAACAATCGGATGCTGATCGCGATGGCGTTGCAGATGATATTGATGAGTGTCCAAATACTCCTTCTTATTACATTGTTAACGAAACAGGCTGTCCTGTAGATTCAGATGGCGATGGAATTGTTGACAGTGAAGATCTTTGCCCTGAAATTCCTGGTAGCTATGAAAACAAAGGCTGCCCCGAACAAAAAGAAGAGAAAATTGAGATGGAAGAACGTCTTGAGAATATCTATTTTTCATTCGGCAACTATACTCTAACCGAATACTCGAGAAGAAAATTAGAGACCCTTATTAGCATCTTAAAAAAGAATACGAATTACATGCTTAAAATGCATGGCCACACCGATGATATCGGCTCCAACAGATCCAATATCGAATTGGCTCACAAAAGACTAATTACCGTAAAAAATTACCTCGCTTTAAATGGAATACCAACCAATCAAATTATTGTAGTTCCACATGGCGAGAGCATGCCAGTAGTTGCCAATACCGATAGTAAAAGCAGAGCAAATAATCGAAGAGTATCTTTCGAAATTTACAACTACCAATAAAAAAGTATTACCTACAATTATTACGCAATACAACTGAAAAGCCCCAATCAAAAAATTTGATTGGGGCTTATTTATTTTGTAATGATCTTGATTCTATTTAAACAAGAAAACTTTACGCTCTTGCGTCGCAGGACGACCAATAATGTTCTTAATGTAATCTTGTACTTCATTTAAAACACCAGCCTTTTGGATATAACCTTTTCCCATTGGCATACATGCTCCCCAAGCACCACTTGGACTGCAGTCATCAAAGTCGGTTACCTTAATAATGGTATGCACTCCAACTGTAATAATGCAAGTTTTGTAATTTTTAGCCTCAGCTAGCGTCTCACTAATGTTTTCTTTTGTCAATTCAATTACCTTATCAGCCTTTGCAGCTGCTAATTCATTAACCGTATTTATAGGCTGTCCTAAATCAATATTGCTAGCACTTAATTCAATGCTTCCTTTAAGAAATTCCTTTAATACTTCAACTTTAGTATTCTGAGCGCTTAGCGTTAAACTTGCAAGTACAAAAAATATAAGAATAGATTTTTTCATGGTATAATTTTTCAGATTCAATTTGATAATTTTCAAATAAAAATATGATCAAAGCTACAAAATATGATAAAGACTTTCACAATTTTGATTAAGAATACTTAAAATAATTCATTTTAATATTCTTAAATCTACTTGCTAAAAAATATCGATAAGTGCGGTAAAACATGACCAATTACACTATAAAAGAAAAAAGTCTGGGCATCACACCAGACTTTTCCACTAACCACTAATTACTAACCTAAATCTTTAATCTATGAAAAAAACTACTACTTGTTTTATTCACTTATCAAGGTACAAAATTAATCTGTTAAGAGTCTGAAAAAGAAGTTAAAGAAGCTTAATTTACGGTCTGAAAATGACCTAGGGAGTGGAATTTATTAGACAAAAAGAAACCCGGTGTTCGGCCGGGTATCAACTTATCTAATCTTAATCTATGAAAAACCTAATCTAAATCTATATCCTAAAGATATAGTATAAAGCAGTTAACAAACCGCAACAAGTGTTAAAGAATGCTAAAAAGTTTACTGACCACTAATTTGCAAGATACTTTTTACCTGTCCTCCTACTCCTGGCTTATCAGCAGCAAAAGCTAAATCAAATGCTGCTGTTCCTACTGTAAAAGCGGAAGATCCTGATTTCCTAACAACCTCTATCCTGTTCTTATTATTGATGCTACCGGCAACAATAACAGGTTTTTTAGACGATTTACACACCTCATGAATTAAGCGTGGAATATCATTGCCAGAAAATCGGTAAGCCAATAAATCCAGACCATCAACCCCATCAATACTTGTAATTTGTTCTGCGTGCGAACTTATTTCAGAAATTGTTCCTTTTAATATGCTTGGGTGATCTTCTATACTTCCAACAAAAGGATAGTATTTTAAAGGATGATCTTTTACAATGGGCGCAATAATACTAGGTCTTGTTCCTCCCAATAAAAAATCTACATTAAGCTCCATAGCTGCCATTGCAGATTTTCTTTCACTATCAACATCTAAACTTACCACCTCTAAATAAACTTTAACACCTTCTTTTCTTAAGTCAGCTGTTAGTTCTTTCAACTCACTAAAAGGCAAGCCAACATCCTTAAAGCCTATATGTTTTACACCTTCTGCAACAATTTCCTTCACATATTTTCTAGCGTCGGGTATCGTTTGATCATTTTTAGTCAACATAAATATAAGATCCATACTCATCTTAATCGTTTAAGGTTTGTTCGTATTTGTGTTTATTGTTGTTGATACAAATATACAGTATCTCTATGATTTGAGGAGGGTACTTAAGAAATTTATAAGAATCTGAATCCTTTAAATAAAGCTAGAATTAAAACAATGCTTATTTAAGTGGGTTCAATTTTTAAACTGAAATTTTTTCCATAAAAAAAACCCTCAGTAAAAACTGAGGGTTTAGGCACTTTCAGTACCCAGGGCCGGGATCGAACCGGCACGGGTTGCCCCACTGGTGTTTGAGACCAGCGCGTCTACCAATTCCGCCACCTGGGCATTGCTTTTGATTGCGATGCAAATGTATGGAAATGTTTCATTCCTGCAAAACAAAAACAAGCTTTTTTTAAGAAAAAAAAGTCAGAGAAAAAAATCAGCACAAAAGACAGTACACGGCCGATGTGCTGAGTTTCACTTTATTAGTTTAATTTGGCATGGTATATTCCAAGCCAGCTCCTGGTCCTAATGGTAAGCCTAAAGTGATCCATCCCATCAGTAATATGACCCAAACCAGGAAGAATGCCACAGAATAAGGTAACATGGTGGCTATAATGGTACCAATACCCGATTTCTTATCGTATTTCTGAACGTAAGCAATAATCAGTGCAAAGAAACTCATCATAGGAGAAATGACATTGGTTACAGAATCACCAATACGATAAACGACCTGCGATAATTCCGGCGAGTAGCCCATCAACATAAACATCGGAATAAAGATAGGTGCCATAATGGCCCACTTAGCCGAAGCCGAGCCCATAAGCATATTAATAAGCGCCGATAAAAGCACAAAAAGAATCATTAATGGTATCATTCCAATTTCGGCAGCCATAAGCGCTCCTGCCCCTTTAATAGCCATAATAACACCAAGATTCGACCATTTGAAGTAAGCCACAAATTGTGCTGCGAAGAAAACAAGGACATAGTATCCGGCAAGCGTTTCCATGGACTTACCCATACCCTTCATGATATCAGCATCCGACTTGAATACTTTTGCTCCAAAACCATAAGCTATACCACAACCTCCAGCACCTAAAAACAAGAGTGCTACAACACCTTTTATCAGTGGTGAGGTTAGGAAACCACCATCTTCTCCTCTAAAGAAGCCATTTTCAGGGTATAAACCCCAAACAGTAATTGCTGTAAGGAAAAGCACTACATATAAAGCCCAACGTAAACCTCGTCGCTCCAAGTCATTTAAATCATGGATTTCTTCCTTATGCTCGGCTGCATCCTTATAGACACCCAAGCGAGGTTCTATCACTTTTTCGGTGACCAGCGTACCAACCGTAGCAATAACGAAGGTTGAAACCACCATAAAATAATAGTTTGCTGTTGGGTTTACAACTGCTGTTGGATCAACAATTCGAGCCGCTTCCTGAGAAAGGCCTGCTAATAATGGATCGATAGTTCCTAGAATAAGGTTTGCTGAAAATCCACCTGATACACCAGCAAAGGCGGCTGCCATACCCGCAATTGGATGACGATCGACTGCAACGAAAATAATCCCTGCCAAAGGAATTAACAGAACATATCCCACATCGGATGCTGTATTCGACAAGATACCTGCAAGTACAAGTACAAAAGTCAACATCTTTTTAGGTGCTGATAAAACGAGTTTACGAATCAGTGTTCCAATCAAACCACTACTCTCAGCGATACCAATACCCAACATGGCTACCATCACAATCCCCAAAGGTGCAAAGCCAGTAAAATTATCAACCATCTCGATAAGAATACGGTGCAAGCCATCTACAGACAGAAGGTTAACGACCTCGATAGTCTCCTTGGTACCAGGATGAACTGCCTGCCATCCAAAAAGAGAAGCCAGACCTGATAATAAAATTGCCAATACAGCAAATATTGCAAATAGGGTTGCGGGGTGCGGAAGTGCATTCCCAAATTTCTCTGTTACATTTAGGAAACGATCTGTCCAGCTTCGTCTTTTTTTATTTGTTTTTTGCATGCTAGTTAGTAGGTTAAGATTTGATTTTAGAAATCATTTTTTAAGATTGAATTACAAAAAAAGGGAAAATTGAAAGATACTGCAAATTCATTTTTCAATCAAAGCTGAAATCGTTTGCAAAACAAGCCTTAAATTTAATAGGTAATTTCCTAAGCACTATCATTTACCCGTAATTCCAACTGTAAATAGATAAGTATTTTCTATATTAGTATAAAGATTATTGATTTGTAATAATCTAGTTACGAAACTACATTTGATACAAATAACAACAAAAACATAATCAAACAATCCTAATTATGCCAAATTTAACAACGAACTATCTTGGATTGGACCTAAGTAGTCCAATTATTGCAGCAAGTTCTGGACTAACCGATTCAATTGAAAAATTAATTGAATTAGAAGTTCATGGAGCCGGTGCTATCGTATTAAAATCTTTATTCGAAGAAGAAATCATTATGGAAATGGATGAGCAAATGCTTGCCATGACCAGTCGTCCGTATGTTTATCCTGAAACCTTCGATTATATGGATGAAGATCCTAAGGAAGATACCGTACGCAAATATTTGAGGTTAATTCAAGAAGCAAAATCAGCTGTTTCGATTCCAATTATAGCAAGTATAAACTGTGTTAGCGCTCAAAAATGGACCTATTTTGCTCAAGAAATTGAAAAAGCTGGAGCTGATGCCATTGAAATTAACTTGTTTGTATTGCCAACTGACATGAACAGAACAGGTGATGAAAACGAGCAAATTTATTACGACGTATTAAAAACGGTTAAAGAACAAGTTGCCATTCCAGTAGCATTAAAAATAAGCCCATATCATTCAAACTTATCTAATCTTATTAGCCGATTAGATGAAATGGCTGTTGATGGTGTAGTGATGTTTAATCGCTTTTACAGTCCTGATTTTGACATTAATAATTTGACCGTTACAAGCGGACAAGTTTTATCAAGTTCTGACGATTACAAAAACTCATTACGATGGACAGGAATTATGTCGGAACGATTGAAATGTTCTATTGCTGGAACAACTGGAATTCACACATCCGAAAGCATTATTAAACACATACTTGCTGGAGCTGATGCAGTTCAACTGGCTTCCATCTTGTATAAAAATGGCCCTGAGTATATCGACATCCTTAACAAGGAAATTTTCTCATGGATGGAAAAGCAAGGTTTCAAGAGTCTTCAAGAATTTAAGGGGAAGATGAGCCAAAATAAATCAAACGACCCTGCGGCATTCGAAAGAGTACAATTCATGAAGCAATTCAGAAACTTCGTGATGTAAATAAAAAGTCTCAAATTTTAATTATCAATATCATCAGAACCCGAATCTAAACAATTCGGGTTTTTTCTTGCCTTTATTTAGACTAGATATATGATAAAAATCATAGCCCATTGGGCTTTCATTTGTTATCTTGTTCAAAGGATGTAAAAAATCCAAAAACACAAACCACTTTTGACTAAGATCAAGCTTTTGTCAAAGCAAAAAACGAATACAACATGAAAGAATTTGGCGTTCAGGAAACACTACAAAGATTAGGCATAAAAGAAATTAACCAAGGGGTTTCAACCGGATCAAAATGGATTGAATGCAATGGAGCTGTAACAGAATCGATTTCTCCTATTGATGGAGCTCTTATCGCAAAAGTTAAAAATGCTGATCGAGATGATTACGAAAAAGTATTGGATACAGCTCAAGATGCCTTTAAAGTTTGGCGTAAAATTCCAGCTCCTGCTCGTGGTGAAGTTGTTAGACAGATTGGGAATGCTCTTCGTGAGAATAAGGAAGATCTTGGAAAATTAGTCAGCTTCGAAATGGGTAAAATCTACCAAGAAGGTTTGGGTGAGGTTCAAGAGATGATTGATATTTGTGATTTTGCTGTCGGTCTTTCACGTCAACTATATGGTTTCACCATGCACTCAGAACGTCCCGATCATAAAATGATGGATCAATATCATCCTCTTGGCGTAGTAGGTGTTATTTCTGCCTTTAATTTCCCTGTTGCTGTTTGGGCATGGAATGCTATGATTGCAGCCGTTTGTGGCGATGTGATTATCTGGAAACCGAGTTCTAAAGTGCCTCTTTGTGCACTGGCTTGTCAGAATATTATTCAAAAAGTGTTAAAAGATAATGATGTTCCTGAGGGTGTTTTCAACCTCGTGGTTGCTAAATCATCGGTTATGGGTGATAATTTTATCGAAGATAAACGTGTTCCACTTATTTCTGTGACAGGATCAACTGCAATAGGAAAACGAGTTGCCGAAAAAGTTGGTGCTCGTTTGGGAAAAACTATTGCTGAATTAGGTGGTAACAACGCTATTATTGTTGCACCAACTGCCGATTTAGATATCGCTATACCTGGAATTGTATTCGGTTCAGTAGGAACTGCTGGTCAACGTTGTACTTCAACACGTCGATTGATTATTCATGAAGATATTTACGATGATGTGAAAAATCGCCTTTTGAGCGCTTATGCTCAGGTAGAAAAGAAAATTGGAAACCCACTTGATCCAAACACCTTAGTTGGACCTGTTATCGACGAAGATGCAGTTGATGTTTATAAGAATGCTATTGCTGAAGTGAAAAAAGCGGGCGGTAAAATTGTTTTTGGAGATAAGGTGATTGATGGCAATTACGTTTTACCAAGTTTTTGTGAGGTCGAAAATCATTGGCAAATTGTTCAGGATGAATCTTTTGTTCCTGTCTTGTACATCATGAAATACAAAACGCTTGATGAAGCTATAGAATTACACAACAATGTCCCTCAAGGTCTATCATCCTCTATCTTTACGATGAATATGAGGGAAGCTCAAACTTTTCTTTCAACAGTAGGTAGCGATTGTGGAATTGCCAATGTCAATATTGGTACATCAGGAGCTGAAATTGGTGGTGCCTTTGGTGGTGAGAAAGAAACAGGCGGCGGACGCGAATCAGGTTCTGACTCATGGAAAACCTATATGCGCCGTCAGACCAATACAATTAATTATGGAACTGATTTACCTTTGGCTCAAGGCATAAAATTTGATCTTTAGATACAACACACCAAACACTTACTTTTTATTAGGAAAATACCTCGGCACTTGTCGGGGTATTTTTTTGCACATAAAATTGCTTTCAATAAGATCTCAGAATATCCTACACATAATTTTAAAACAATCGATAAATTGTTAATTTTGATCAATCACTATACCATGCAACCGAATTTACCATGCTGAAAAAAATCCTAAGCTCTTTTTTAATCGTATTTCTTCTGGCAATCATTGTTTTAGGCTACTTGTACCTTCAAAAGCAGAAGGTTTACAAAGGTGTTGATCCTTTCTCAGCAATTCCGGTAAACTCAGAAATGATTATTCAATTTGAAAGTTTAGAACAATTAATTTCAAAATTGGAGAACAATACAGGGGTTTGGCAAGAGCTAAGCAAATTTGATGATATTGCTAATATTAACAAGAACCTTCAATTTCTTGATAGTCTGGTAAGCAATTTTAGCTCTGAAGGAGCTTTTTCATTAGATCGATCCTTTACCATGGCAAGTCATCTGCAAGGTAAAAATGAAATCGAATACCTCTACATCCTTCCCATAACGGACTATTTAGAAGAGAAAAAACTTCAGAATTCGATTATCAATTGGGTTGGACTAGAATCACCCGTTAAAGAACGATCTTATCACAACACAACCTTGTTCAGTATTCCTTTAAAAGATCCTAAAGCAAAAGGAATACACTTTGCATTTTCGAAAGGCTTATTTGTTGCCAGTAGATCCATGTTATTGGTAGAAAATTCGCTTCGCCAATTAAGTACCGAGAACTCAATTTCCAAGTCGAAAGGTTTTGAACAAATTAGAAGAACAGTTGGCAAAAATGTTGATGCAAACCTCTTTTTTAACCTAAAAACCTATCCTAAGCAAGTTTCTTTATCCTTAGATAAACAATACAGTAAGTTCATTCGCAATTATACGAATCTGGCAAACTGGACCGAACTAGATCTCAGTTTCAGAAATCGTATCATTCTGCTTAACGGATTTACCTATAGTGATCCTCAGCAAGGCAACCTGATGAATCTTTTTCTTCAACAAGAGCCAGTTAAAATGGAAATGGAATCCATCATTCCATCGAGTACCAGCATTTTAAGTATTTTGGGAATAGATGATGCTCCTTTGCACAAAGGAAAGTATCGTAAGTTTCTCGATCAGA
Organism: Labilibaculum sp. DW002; assembly: GCF_029029525.1. Taxonomy (NCBI): domain Bacteria; kingdom Pseudomonadati; phylum Bacteroidota; class Bacteroidia; order Marinilabiliales; family Marinifilaceae; genus Paralabilibaculum; species Paralabilibaculum antarcticum. The sequence goes on from NZ_JAKJSC010000001.1 coordinate 2,896,157, forward strand.
TGGGGAAATTGTCTGAATATCAAAAAAACATTAACGAGATTAAAAAGAAAACTGGCGTTGATTACGAAGAGGCTATTTATTCTATACTTCACAAAGAGATTGGACTTGCCTTTTCGGAAGGATTAACCAACAAGCGTTTTACCATTATTAGAACCAAAAGTGCAAGCATTGCAAAGGAAAAGATGCTTAAAATGATTAACGGTTATGCAAAAAAACAACAACGCACATTAGCATATTACAAGCGAACATATCAGCTCGACAAAGAAACTAGTTTCGATATTTTTCGATTACCTGAAGATCGCATTCCAGAAAAGTTATTTGGAAGCTTCTTTACGGATGCCTCATCGTCTTATTTCACCTTTATTGAGAATTACATGATAATGGGCCCGAGCATCGCTTCCTTATCGGAATTCATTCAGGAATCAGTTTTGGGAAAAACGCTTGACACCAACCAAAGCTATCAGGAAAACAAGGAGTATTTATCCAACAAAGCAAACTTCTATTTTTATACCTCAACACCAAAGGCGAATGCTTTTATTTCAAGCTTTTTAAATGCTGATTTACAGAAAGAGATAAAAAACAACAAAGAAAGTGTGAACAAATTTCAGGCAATTGGCTTACAGCTAAGCTCAAATCGAAATTTGATTTACAACAATTTATTTATTGAATACGACCCAGTTCTGGAATTAGCTCCTCAAACCGATTGGGAATCGAGACTAGACACTTGTTTTGCACACAAACCATACCTGGTTCAAAATCATTACACTAAAGAGAATGAAATTCTGGTTCAGGACATAAACAACCAGCTGCATCTTTTGAATCCTTCAGGACGTGTTTTATGGAAAAAAGAACTGGAATCTCAAATTATTGGTAAAGTTCATCAGATCGATTTGTTTAAAAATGGAAAGCTACAATACCTTTTCACAACGAAAAATAGACTTCATTTGGTCGATAGAAATGGAAATAATGTCAATAATTATCCTGTAAAGCTTAAGGCAGAAGCAGTTCGTGGCGTTTCTATTTTCGACTACGATAAAAATAAAAACTACCGCTTTTTTATTCCTTGTAAGGATCGAAAGATATATGCTTATACCAAAGAAGGAAAATCATTAACTGGTTGGAACTCTTCTAAAGCTGAAAATGAAATAACTTGCGAGATTCAACATTTTAGAATTAAGAACAAAGATTACATTGTATACGCTGACAAGTATAGATTCTATATTTTAAACCGTCGTGGTCAAGAGAGAATTAAACCAAAAGTGCAGTTTTCAAAATCAGTAAACAATCCTTTTTATCTTGAAAAAGCAGTTGGTAATATCAGCGACAGACTGGTAACGACGGACAACAATGGAAACATTTATTACTGCTATTTAAATGGTAAAGTTGAAAAGAAATCTTTTACACAACTTTCCGAAGCTCACTTTTTTACTGCGGCCGACCTAAATGCCGATGGCAAAAATGAATACCTTTTTGCAGATTACAACTTCTTGAAGATATTTAATGCAGCTGGGAAGCAAACATTAGATCAAAAATTTGACTCTAACATTAGCTTTAAACCCAATGTTTATCAATTCTCCAGAAGAAATATTGAAATTGGAATTTGTCTAGAAGACGAAAATAAAATATTCCTTATTGATCCAGCTGGAAACAAGCACAAAGGATTTCCCTTAAAAGGGAATACGGAGTTCTCGATTGGATTTTCTAAAACAGGCGATAAATCCTTTAACCTTTATGTTGGAGACAATCGAAACTTCCTTCTAAACTATTCCGTACAATAAGCGCTTTATCAGGAATAACGAGTCATTCATCTATTAAGAAAATCAACTCAATGAAGTCTTTGATTATCTAACCATGTGAAATAAATGCTTGTTATTTAAGATTGTACGATTAGGGTTTGTGCTCCATAAATCGGTACATCTTAAAAAAATGTATATTTAATTAAAACGACTATGATACTTAAATTTAAATCTCTGATCCCTTTTCTTCTTGCCAGTATTTTAGCTTTATCAACCCAATCTTGTTTCGATGGAGACGATTACGATATGGATAAGCTATCTGAACAAGTTGACTGGACTCCGAACATGATTGTCCCTGCTGGTTACGGTACTTATACTTTATGGTATTTATTGAACCAACATGAGGCCGACCCTGCCGATCAAACCATCATGTTAGATGCTGAAGGATTTTTACACATTAAGTATTTGGAAGAAGATATTTTCACTTATAATGTTGCTGATGTTTTGGATTTTCCAGCTCAATCGGCCCTTAACTTATCTTATTCTTTACCAAGTTTTGGTGTTGGAATAGATTACGGATTACTACCTACATTCTCTCCTCAAACCGATCAAATTCAAATTACAACAGGCGGCTCAACAGCTATCACGCTATATGAGTTAGATCTGAATGCGAACCTCAGATTTCTTATCTCGAATCCGTTAAATAAATTTGTAGATCTTTCAGTTTCGATTCCTAACGGAACAGTGGGTGGAGCAGCTATTAATGAAGTATTTAATTTAGATCCCAATCTTCCGAATCAAGAAAAAATATTAAACCTAGCAGATCTAAATTTACTTTTCAATACACCATATACCACCAATAACGATATTGATATTGTTTTCAACATTACTGTTATTGATGATGGTGGATTAGTAACCAGTTCAGGAGATCTTGGAATTAATCTTGAAGTTCAGAATATAGATTTTCAATTGGCGCAAGGCGATTTTGGCAACCAAAGCATTCTTCTTGATGCTGGAAATATTGATATGGATGTTGATTTTTGGGATGATATAGAAGGAGATTATCAATTTGCCAATCCTCAAATATCTCTGCAAATGGAAAATTCGGTTGGTGTTCCTTTTCAAATAAATGCTGACATAATTGGCTACGCATCGGATGGAACTAGTGCTGCATTAAATCCTGATGCATTGCAACCAAACTATCCTAATGCTGTTTCAGCAACTAATCCATTGGCGATTGATGCAATAACAGAAATCATTACCTATGATAAAAACAACTCCGATATTGTTGATCTAATGGCTTTACCTCCATCAGACAGATTAGAGTACATGGGCGATATTACCTTAAATCCTGTAGGTGCAATTGCTCCTACCCCAACAACTCCAAACCTAATTAGTAATAATTCAGCTATTGGTGTTGATATTGAAATTGATATTCCTTTGGATTTTACAGCGAACAAACTAATGCTGAGAGATACAATTGAAGATCTTGACATTAGTGATGCTGATAAAATAATGAATGCAGCTGTAGTTATTGTTACTGAAAATGGATATCCGCTTGACGTAATGATTGATAAAATTTACTTTACGGATGCAGCCTACAATATAATTGATGAAATTACAGACAATGAGGTGATAGATGCAGCTACTGTATTTACCACGGGAGCAAAAATTGGTGAAGTTGATCCTAGTTCTATTAAGGAAGTTGAACATCAAATTAAATTGACTCAAACACAGATCGAAAATCTAAATAAAACCGAAAACCTAATTATTAACGCTAGTGTGAGCACAAGTAATGGTGGAGTTCCCGTTAAATTAAAGGGAGATTATGAATTGAAATTCACCCTCTCTGTTCAGGCACAAATCGACCTTAATAACTAATCGCACTAACCATTACCGACCATGATTAAATCTATTAGTAAAACTATTTTAGCTGGATTATTCTTTTTACTGCTTGCAGTTCCTGCATCGGCACAAAAAATGAACAGCACTTTGTATTTTTTGCAAAATGCTCCTCAAGCAAATCAATTAAATCCAGCGATTCAACCTGAGTGCAAAGTATTTGTTGGCTTTCCAGCATTAAGCTCTGTTTATTTAAATTATAGCAACAGTAGCTTTGGCTACAATGATATTATTACTGATGGAACAGGTATCAGAAAAGATTCTTTGGTAGTTGATGTCAATGGTTTCCACGATGCCTTAAAAACAACCAATTTTATATCAGAACAATTCGAATTGACCCTTTTCGCACTTGGAATTCGTGCTAAAAAGTACTTTTTCACTTTAGACATTATCGAAAAACAAGATACTCGCTTTAGCTTCGACAAAGAAATGATCACTTTTCTAAAAGACGGTAATTACGATTTTAGAGGACGTACTTCCAACTGGGGAGGCCTTGGTTTAGATGCAAGTTATTATCATGAAGTTGCGCTTGGCGTATCTAAACAAGTCAATGATAAATGGACTGTTGGGATCAAGGGGAAAATTCTATTCGGTATTGCCAATCTTCACATGGAAAATTCGGACATGTCCGTTTTCACCTCCGCTACAGGAAATGAGATTGTACTCAAATCAGAGCATCTCCTTCGTGCTTCCATGCCAATTAATCAAATTGGAATCGATTCTGATGGTTTCGTAAATGATGTTGATATTGACGGGAATGATTACGATGCAGATTTCTTCACAAACACAAGTAATAAAGGTTTTGCTGTCGATTTGGGTATGACCTATCAAATGGACGAAAAAACTCGTTTATACGCAAGTATATTAGATATTGGATCTATTAAATGGAAAACAGATGGTCACGAATTTTCTCAAGATGGTTCGTTTACCTGGACAGGTGCAGATTGGTCTCAATCGGGAAATTCAAATGATCCTAACTACGAAGAAATAGAAGATGTTTTCGAAGATTTAAGTGATTCTATTGCTGATCAATTTCGAGTTTCGAACAATATCGATAGTTATTCTGTTGGCTTGCCAACAAAAATCTATTTAGGAGGAACGCATCAACTAAATAAAAAGCTTAATGTTGGTGCATTAAGTCGTACCGAAATATTTAATGGGAAAGTACAATCGGCATTAACTTTTTCGGCAAATGCTCGCTTCTTTAAAAACCTAAGCACATCGCTTAGTTATTCGGTTGTAAACAATTCTTATAATAACATAGGATTCGGCTTATCAACCAAATTAGGTCCAACACAGTTTTATGTTGTTAGCGACAATGTTATGGCTGCAATTAAGCCAAACAGTGCTCATTTGGCAAATATTCGTTTTGGTATCAACTTCCTATTTGGTTGCAGAGACAAAACAATAACAAAGAATTCTTGCTCTTTCGAGGATGAGATTAAAAACGAGAAAAAACGTTTATACAAATAGAAAATATTTTAAGAAACTCCCTATGGGGGTATTTACATTAATTCAAATTCAGGACTGCCTTTCGAGGCAGTCTTTTTTTTGCTTCAATTCGAAATTTTAAACACAAAATTATTTGTAAATCTTGCGTTAGGGATTATAGTGGAAACCCCACAGCGAAGAATGAGTGAGGAGTTGCAACGAAAAGCCCGCCCGAAGGGAACGCCCAAAAGACAATGCCAAAGAACTGCTGAAAAAAAAATGAAATGCTTATATTTGTCCTTCAAAATAAAGTAAGATTATGAAATTTATATTAATTGCAATAGGGGTTTATTTCCTGATCAAATATTTATTTAGAGCTTTTTTTCCAGTTATTGTGAAGAAGACTTTTGATAAAATGCAACAGCAACAACAAAATCAACAACAGCAATACCAACAGAAACCAGAAGGTGAAGTAACTGTTGAAAAACCTTCCGACACAGCGGGAAACCCACACAAAAAAGACATTGGCGACTATGTTGATTTTGAAGAAGTGGATGATTAGTTCATCTTATGACCTCAGTGTTAAGATTACCAATTAACTAGAGCGTTAGTTGGCATTTTTTTGTACTTTTGCTACTTGCTTTATCTTAAAGCTGTTTTATAATGCCTAAGATATCAATACCAAAATTTTTAATAAACCTCAAAATATAAGATTTATGGCTCAGGAAGATGTTTTCAAAAAACTGGTAGCTCATTGTAAAGAATACGGATTCGTATTTCAATCATCAGAAATTTATGATGGTTTATCTGCGGTTTACGATTACGCACAATTGGGTGTTGAACTAAAAAACAACATTAAAAAGTATTGGTGGGATTCAATGGTAAAACTACACGAAAATGTAGTGGGTATTGATACTGCTATTTTTATGCACCCTACCATTTGGAAAGCTTCAGGTCACGTTGATGCTTTTAACGATCCATTGATTGATAATAAGGATTCGAAGAAGCGTTACAGAGCTGATGTTTTGATTGAAGACTTGATGGCTAAGTATGAGGCTAAAATGGATAAGGAAGTTGCTAAAGCGAAGAAAAAGTTTGGCGAGAGTTTCGATGAGGCTCAATTCCGTTCTACAAATCCTCGTGTGTTGGCTAACAAAGCTAAGATGGATGCTGTGCATGCTCGTTTTGTTGAAGCTTTAGATAAAAATGACTTAGAGGAGTTGAAGCAAATTATTATCGATAATGAGATTGCTTGTCCTATTTCAGGAACCAAAAACTGGACTGATGTACGTCAGTTTAACCTGATGTTCTCAACGGATATGGGTTCTACGGCAGATGGATCAAGCAAGATTTACCTTCGTCCGGAAACGGCTCAGGGTATTTTCGTAAACTACCTGAATGTTCAGAAAACAGGTCGTATGAAAATTCCTTTCGGAATTGCTCAGATTGGTAAAGCTTTCCGTAACGAGATTGTTGCTCGTCAGTTTATTTTCCGTATGCGTGAGTTTGAACAGATGGAACTTCAGTTCTTTGTTCGTCCGGGCGACGAAATGAAATGGTTCGATAAGTGGAAAGAGACACGTATGAGCTGGCACAAAGCTTTAGGTTTTGGCGAGGATAAATACCGTTTCCACGATCACGATAAGTTGGCTCACTATGCTAACGCAGCAACTGATGTTGAATTTAAATTCCCATTCGGATTTAAAGAAGTTGAGGGTATTCACTCTCGTACTGACTTCGATTTGAAACAGCATCAGGAGTTCTCTGGTAAGAAAATTCAATATTTCGATCCTGAATTGAATAAGAGCTACGTGCCTTATGTGGTTGAAACATCAATTGGTGTTGACCGTATGTTCCTTCAGATTATGTCTGAGGCATATCAGGAAGAGAAAGTTGAGAAGGAGAATGGTAAAGTTGACGAGCGTGTGGTATTGAAATTGCCACCAGCACTAGCACCGGTTAAATTGTGTGTTATGCCATTGGTTAAGAAAGATGGTTTACCAGAAAAAGCTCGTGAGATTATCAACGATCTTAAGTTCGATTTCAATTGCCAATACGATGAGAAAGACTCTATTGGTAAGCGTTACCGTCGTCAGGATGCTATTGGTACACCTTTCTGTGTAACTTTAGATCACCAGTCGTTGGAAGATAATACGGTTACTATTCGTCACCGCGATACAATGAATCAGGAGCGCGTTGAAATTGCTAAATTGTATGACATCATCGAAAATGAAGTAAGCATGAAAAAATTATTCAAGCAATTGAAATAATATTTTCTTACAGATATACTAATGGCCATTCTCTTGAGGATGGCCTTTTTTTATTATTAGAATTCATGAATTGGTTTTGGGTAGGTATTTTTTAGAATTGTTATCTTTAATCATCCAGAACAAACCCAATCTAATATGGCAAAACTCAAATTCGCAGGCATACAAATCAATACTATTGATGCAAAAACCATTCAAGAACGGGATGCAAATTTAATGCATGCAAGCCAACTGATTAATAAACTTGAAACTGTTGATTTAATTGTACTTCCTGAGCTTTTTACCTGCGGTTATTCCCGTGAATCTTTTACCAATTTGAATATATTGGCCGAGGATGAAAAAGGAAAGAGTTTTGAGGTTTTTTCGAAAATAGCCTTAGAACGAAATTGCTACATCTGTTTTGGTTTCCCCGAAAAAAAAGATGGCAAATATTACATTTCTCAGGCAGTAATTAATCCACTAGGTCAGCTTGATGTTATCTACTCTAAGCAACACATGGCACAGTTTGGCAACTCAATGGAAAAGGAGTTCTTTGAGCGTGGTGATGAAACCATCAGCTTTGAAATCAAAGGAATTAAAATCGGTATCATGATTTGTTACGACATGCGTTTTCCTGAACTAAGTCGAAAAATGGCATTAGAACACGAGATTGATTTCCTACTTCATCCGGTTGCTTTCTCGAAGGACAACAGCTTCCCTAGCTGGCCGCATTTTGTAATCACCAGAGCACTCGAAAATCAAATCTACCTACTTAGTTTAAATCGAGCGGGAGAAGAATATGGAAATTCTCAATTTTGCCCTCCTTGGATCGATTACAACACCTCTCCTACTATTTTAAAGGATAAGGAAGATATTATCATTGGGGAAATAGATACTGATATAATCCACAAAGTACGTGAAGAATATCGCTTTAGAGAAGACAGGAAGAGTAGTTATTAATTAATAATGATAAATTATCAAAGATCTTCTGCTTTTTCACCCCTCCGTCTTCGCTCCACAATATTTTAGGGAACCCCTAAAAAGAGGAAGAAGCTTTTCGAACAACCAATAAATATCTAGTCAACTCTCAATCGTAGCAGAGGATCGGCATGAGCAACGCAAGTGGGGCCCCATAGGTGAAAAAAGCGGAAAATAGAAATGCTGTTGAGAGAGGAACGAACGAAACGATCTATTTCTATTCGCTTTTGAACCGTGATGGGTCACTGAGGTGCTGAGCCGTAGATTTTTGTTACTTTTCATCAATGGAAAAGTAAAAAATAATATTAACTGATGAATTTTACTTTCAATACTATGTCTTCTTAATTTACTCTTGTTGCATCCCTTCGTCTTGGCTCCGTGAAAAATTTCGGGATCCCAATAGGGAGAAGGGTGTTCATATCTAATCAGAACAATATTGATTCATATGTAATTAAATATTATTTTAGCCTCACTTAAACACAATCACACTAAATCACACACTAACAATGAAAAATTTACTCAGCCTGCTACTAATACTAGTAGTATCTACATGGCAATCTGCAGCTTGTACTACTGCGGTTATCTCTGGTAAACACACCAAAGACGGTCGCCCAATGATCTGGAAACTACGTGATACCGAAAGTTTCGAAAACAAAATGAAATACTTTACCGATGGAAAATATCCTTACATCGGCATGATCAATTCTAATGATGAAAAAGGAGAACAAGTTTGGGGTGGCTCCAATTCAGTTGGTTTCGCGATCATGAATTCTGCTTCCTTCAACGTAAACATGAGCGATACAACTTCTTTTAAGGATCAAGAAGGAAAGTTCATGAAGCTTGCACTACAGAAATGTGCTAACCTAGAAGAATTTGAGCAATTGCTAAAAGATCGCAAAAAACCAATGGGTCTAGCTGCACACTTTGGCGTATTGGATGCTGATGGCAATGTTGCTTTTTACGAAGTAAACAACCAAACATTTACAAAGTTTGACGCGAATGATCCTGCTCAAGCACCAAATGGCTACATCCTAAGAACCAATCACTCGTTTACTGGAAAAAAAGACATTGGCTATGGTTTTATCCGTCTTCAAACGGCTCAAAATATTTTTTATCAAGCCGATGCTTGCGGTAATATGAGTGCTCAGACAATCATTCAGAATTTTTCAAGATGTTTAAAGCATCCTGTATTGAAAAGAGATTTCAGAAAAGAGTTTGAGACTGTTCCTTATGGTCAAAACTTTGTAAACTCAGGAGATTTAATCACTCGTCATGGTTCATCATCAATGATCTTAATTGAAGGAATTAAAAAAGGCGAAGAAGCGAATATGAATACAATTTGGGCTCAAATAGGATTCCCAAATACTTCAATTGCACTACCTGTTTGGGTAAAAGGAGGCGCAAACCTACCAAAAGTACTGCAAGCTGATGGAGGTGAAAATTGCCCTTTAAATGCAATGGCAATGGAACTAAAAAACAAATGTTACCCTATTAGTCGTTCGGCAGGTTATAAATATTTAAATATTTCTGAGCTGATTAATTCAGACAAAACGGGGATTATCCAGAAATTGGAATATGCCGAAAAAGAGCTATTCAAATTTACTGAACTGAATCAAGAAAAGTGGCGCTCAAAGAAAGTTTCAAAACAAGATATTGAAGAATTCTACAATTTATTGGATAAATTTACTCTAGACACCTATGGTGGAATACTTGATGCAAAGGAATATCTAAAAATTAATAAGTAAATAAGAATTGAGTATTTAAGTTTCTCTTATATTCAATTCTTTGGAAAATTAGACATCTTACAACTTATAAGTACCCAATACACTTTAAATACTTTAGGTACTAAAAAATATTAAGTGAAGCACAGGACAAAATTGTTCTGTGCTTTTTGTATTTTAGAGCCTTAAATTGAGAATTACGAATTAGCAATTACGAATTACAAAATGAATTTTAAGTCAATATTTAAGTCCGCATTACCACATTTGGTATCCATTGTTGCCTTTATTATTATAGCATTCATCTATTTCCAACCAGCTTTGGAAGGGAAAGTGTACAAAAAAGGCGACTCGATAAATGCTTGGGGAGGGAAAAAAGAAATTATCGATTTTCGAAATGATACAGGCGAAGATCCACTATGGACCAACTCTATGTTTGGCGGAATGCCAGCCTATCAAATCAATGTCGATTATCAGGCAAAAGACATGTACTTCTTTAAGCAAATTATGGAGCTGCATACGCCTGATCCGGTTCGCTATTTACTACTATATCTTATCGGATTTTATATTCTGATGCTTTCACTTCGAATAAACCCTTGGCTGTCTTTAGCGGGAGCTATAGCTTATGCCTTTTCGACCTACTTTATCATTATTATAGGTGCTGGTCACCTTTGGAAAGTAAATGCGCTGGCTTTTATACCACCAGCTTTGGGCGGTATTCTCATGGTCTTTAGGGGGCGTTATCTGTGGGGTGGACTATTGGCAACCTTCTTCCTAATTATGGAGCTCTATTCCAACCATGTTCAAATGACTTATTACTTTGTCATCATGGTTTTCTGTATTGTGATATTCGAATTCTATCATCAATTAAAACAAAAGAACTTAGCCCATTTCTTTAAAGCTATTGGTGTTTTAGCCATCGCATCTATTATTGCACTGGGTGTTAATTTCACCAACTTATACAACTCATACGATTACACGAAATCAACAATTCGCGGGAAATCAGAACTTACTTTAGGCGATAAAGACAACAAAACTGCTGGAGTAGATAAAGATTATGGAACTTAATGGAGTTATGGTATTCAAGAAACATTAAGTTTTCTTATTCCTAATGTAAAAGGTGGAGGCGGTTCTCCGCAAGAAGGCATGCAAGTGTTGAACTACATTAATAGTGGCCAAATGAAAAGTGTTGGCGACTATTACGGATTAGAACAAGTTGACAACCATCATTATTGGGGAAATCAACCTTTTACAGTTGGGCCTGTTTACATCGGAGCAATCATTGTTTTTCTTTTCTTTTTAGGCTTATTTATTGTTGGTGGTCGCTTAAAATGGGGATTGTTAACTGCAACTATTCTGGCAATAATGCTCTCGTGGGGACATAATTTTCAGGGATTAACAGGAATCTTTTTCGATTATGTTCCTTTGTACAATAAATTTAGGGCTGTTTCATCAATTCTTATTATTGTTGAGCTTTGCATGCCTCTATTGGCCATACTTGCCGTTAAAAAAATTCTCGAAGAACCAGAAGTTTTAAAAAGCAAAATAAACATCTCATCTCTAAAAGTAAATGTACTCGTTATTCCTGCAACATTAACTGCTGGACTTGCCTTATTACTTTACCTATTACCTACTTTAGGATTAGATTTTCTGAGTGAATTCGAGCAAGGTTATTTCCAACAAATCAGCCAAGCCAATCCGAGTGCAATAGCATTTATTACCCAAATCCAAAACGACTTGGTGGATGCTAGAATAGCTATTTTTAGAGCAGATGCCTTAAGAACGATCCTTTTCATTGGCCTTGCCTTGATTGCTTTATTCGTTTTCTACAAAAAATACATCAAAACAGAACTTTTTATTGTTGCGCTTATTGTTCTTGTTGTGGCCGACTTGTATCCAATCAACAAGCGATTTACTACAAATGACAATTTTGTTGATAAGAAAGATTTGAATTTGGCTTACATGCCAACCATGGCTGATTATCAAATTCTTCAATCTGAAATAAAGAAAAAACCTGAGCTGCAATCAATCGTTAAGGATGCGGTAACGAAATATACACGTGAGCATAAAAAGTCGAGTGATTACGAAAAAGTAGCTGCACAGCTTTGGGCAGTAACCTACAATACGAATTATCGTGTTTTTGAAAAAGCAGGTTCACCATTCAAAAATGCACGAACTTCTTACTACCACAAGTCAATAGGAGGTTATCATGGAGCTAAATTGCGTCGAATTCAGGAATTGTACGATTACCACATCGAAAAAGGCAATGTGAAAGTCTTAAACATGCTTAACGCTCGCTACCTAATTACACAAGGAGAAAAGGGATTGCAAGCCAACTTCAATCCTGATGCCTTAGGCGCTGTTTGGTTGGTTAATTCGTATAAAACTGTAGCTAACTCGAACGAAGAAATAATGGCCTTACACGCTTTTAATCCTGCAATAGAAGCATTGGTTGACAAGAGATTTGAAGATCAGTTGCAAGGATTAAATATCGTTTCAGATTCTACCGCAAGTATCGAAATGAAAGAATATTCGCCAAATGCAATTTCTTACGATTACAAAGCGAATTCGGACCAATTGGCAGTATTCTCAGAAATGTATTACCAACCTGGTTGGAATGCATATATTGATGGAAAAGAAGCCAAGCATTTTAGAGCGAACTACGTATTGAGAGGAATGCGTTTACCAGCAGGAAATCACCAAATTGAGTTCAAATTTGAACCAAAAGCCTATTTCATAGGTGAGAATATTTCTTTGGCAAGTATGATTCTGTTCTTTATTCTATTGGCTGGAGGAATAGTTCTAGGAGTAAAAAACCTGATATTACAAAGTCGTAAAAATGATTAATAAAGATTCCATAGTACGAAGATTCATCAACTTTATTCAGAAAATTATTTTTCTGCATTTAGTAGTATTTTGTTTGCGAAATTTTTATTTCTTATTTGAAAAATTACTTCGAAAGGATAAGAATGTGGCCTTATTTTTCCTGACAGAAGAATTTTACTACGACAATTCAAAATACCTTTTCGAATACATGCGCGAGAAGAATGACTTTAACAGTATTCTTTTTACTGCCAATAAAGATTTGTATAAAGAAGTGAATGAGAAATTTCCTGGAGAAGTTACTTATGCTTGGTCGATGAAAGCACTAAAACTCTTTTTACGGACCAAAAATGTAATCATTTCTTACGGAACCAGTGCTGCAGTATTCTTCCCTTATTACTTGCATGAAAAATGTAAAAATATTATCTATTTAGGACATGGAACACCAGTAAAACAAATTGGCTACCAAACTCCAGTTTGGAATAAATTCGGAAAATCCTATCAGCTTCAATCCTATTCATACCTTACTGCCTGTTCAGATATTGAGTGCTTGATGCTGGCTTCTGGTTTTAGAGTTAGTTTAAATCAGATTTGGATTAGTGGAATGCCTCGATATGATTATTTACTAAGCGAAAACAATAAAAATACCAATTTGCTTCAGGAACATCCATATCTCAATAAAAAGGTAATTTTGTACGCACCCACATGGAGGGATGGCAAACTAACTGAATTTTTTCCATTTGAAGATTATACTCCAGATCAATTGCAAAAATTCTTAGAAATAAATGATGCATATCTTCTTATTCGCGGACACAAAGAATCAGTTAAACGAAAAAGTATAAAAAAGGATACTGCGTTATTTAATCTTGATAGAGTAAAAAAAGCAGAACAGGATAAATTTCCAGATGTGACGCAACTATTACCTTTTGTAGATATTTTAATCACTGATTATTCTTCCATTTTGGTCGATTTTCTACTTTTAGACAAGCCGATGTGTTTTATTCCTTACGATTTGGCAGAATACAAGAGCTATCAAGGAATCTTATTGGATTACGAGCGCAATACACCCGGTAAAAAATTCACCAGTATGAAAGAGCTTACAAGTGGGCTACAAGATTACATCGAAAATCCAAATCAAGATCAGGAATGGAGACAAACTGTATGTAGAACTTATCATCAATTTAAGGATCAAGAAAATTGTCTCCGAATTTATAAAAATATCGTAAGTCTTAAGTAAATGAAAATAATTCTACGTAGAATAAGCATTGTTATTTATGCCATTATTGGTTGGTGCATACTGCTTCCCTTAAGTTCTCTTTTTCCAAAAAAGAAAGATCTAATCGTATTTATCGGTGGTCGAAAAGAAGGTCTTTTTCAAGGAAATATTAAATTTTTATATCAACATCTTGAAAAAACACACAAGAACTTATATTTCTTAACCTATAGTAGAAAAGAATATATAGAGATAAAAAAACACTACAACAAAGTTATTTGTTACCCTAGCATTAAATCCATATACTTATTACTACGTTGTAAAATTGCAGTCGTTGATATTTATGAATGGATTAAAGATTTTAGATACTTTTTACTTTTTAGATCAAAAATAGTTCAGCTTTGGCATGGTGTGGGATTCAAACGAATTCAACTGGACAGCCCTTCTTATATCGAAGATCAGAAAAAATTTTTCCCTTCGTTAGAAGCAATTCTGTATGCACTATATCCCAAATATGATGTATTAATATCAACATCAGAATTTTATACCGAACAACTCTTCAAAAGAGCATTTAAATCAAAAAAAATTATTGAGTGCGGATATCCTAGAAATGATATTTTTTTCAGAGAAACAACTAAAAATGATTTAATTAGATGTGATATAGAAGCCTACAATAAAATATGGCAATACAAAAAAGAAGATTATAAACTAATTTTATATGCTCCTACCTATCGAGAAACTGGAGGAGACCCCATTTCAAGCCAGGCAATTCAGCTTCACGACTTAAATCAGTATGCAAAAAACAACAAGCTGATATTTGTTTTTAAATTTCACACTTACACCAATTTGTCTGATAATCAGGAATTTTTTTCTAACATTTTATCGTTCGATAATGAGCTAGATGTATATCCTGCTCTTAAAATGATGGATCTTTTAATAACAGATTATTCTTCCATTTATATGGATTACCTCTTGCTTAATAAACCCATATTGTATTATCCTTACGATTACGAAAAATATATCGAAAAAGATAGAGCTATTCAGTTCGATTATGAATGGATTACGGCAGGTGAGAAGTGTTACTCACAAAAAGAGCTTTTGGATTGGATTAGTCATATACTTATGGATGGTAAGGACACACAACAAGTTAAAAGAAGTGAGATTTGCGATCTTGCTTTTACCTATAAGGATGGAAAAGCATCGGAACGTATCAGCAACGAAATAGACAAAATGTTAATGAAATAGTTCCTAATATATCTGTCGGGCTTCACTACTAGCCAAATAAATAGTAAATTCGCACTTGTAACAAAGAATAAATTTTTTCATCTATATCAGGTAAAAACAATATGAGAAATATTGGTGTAATTTTAGCCGGAGGGAATGGTTCCCGATTTGGAGGCAATCTCCCAAAACAGTTTATAAAGGTAGCTGGCAAAACGATTATTGAACACACGTTGGATGTTTTTCAAAAATGTGAGAGTATAGATGAGGTAGCCATTGTAATAAACCCAAGCTTTACCAACGAAATAGAAACCATTGTAAACAACAATCAATACAATAAGGTTAAGAAAATATTATTGGGTGGCAAAGAGAGAAGCGATTCCAGTCTGGCAGCTATTAATGCATACCAGGATGAGGAGAATGCCGACGAAATAAAACTCATTTTTCACGATGCTGTACGTCCTTTTATCAATCGAACTATTATTAATGAAGTTATTGATAGCTTAAGCACTTGTAATGCGGTTGACGTAGCCATAAAAGCTACTGACACAATTATTGAGGTTTGTGATAAAGATAAGATTGTAAATGTCCCTAATCGAGATCAGCTTCGACAAGGACAAACACCACAAGCATTTCGTTTAAAAACTATTAAAAAAGCCTACAAAAAAGCTCTTACTGATCCGTTTTTTAAAGCAACCGACGATTGCGGTATTGTGTTAAAATACCTACCAGAAGAATCCATTACTGTGGTAGAAGGTTCGGCCGAAAACATAAAAATCACCTACGATTTAGATATGTTTATCGCCGATAAATTATTCCAGCTAAAGAATCAGGAATTTAAAACATCAGATTTTAAACCTAAGAATTTCGATCAGATTAAAAACAAATGCATTGTTATTTTTGGTGGAAGCTACGGAATAGGAAAAGACATTTATAATATTTGTAAAGAAGCAGGCGCTCAAGTTTTCTCCTTTAGCAGATCGGAAAATAAAGTAAATGTTAAAATAGTTGAGGATGTTAAAAAAAGCCTAGATGAAGTTTACCAAACAACAGGAAAAATTAATTACATCATTAACACTGCTGCTATATTGAACAAAGAAGCACTGGTAAACGTTGATCAGGAAACTGCCGAAGAAATAATTGCAGTGAACTTTCTAGGCATGGTAAATGTTGCAAAAGAAAGTTTTAAATATCTTAAAGACACTCAAGGTCATTTACTTTTATTTACTTCTAGTTCTTATACCAGAGGAAGAGCATCCTACAGTTTATACTCTTCGACAAAGGCTGCAGCTGTAAATTTCACACAAGCAATATCCGAAGAATGGAAAAATTTTGGTATTCGCGTAAATTGCATTAATCCAGAAAGAACAAGAACACCTATGCGGGTTAAAAACTTTGGCAACGAACCTGTGAATAGTCTACTTAAATCAGAAGATGTAGCAAAAATATCAATACAAACACTTTTATCTGACTTGACAGGCCAAGTAGTTTATATTAAGAAATAACTCTAGAAAATCTGCTACAAATGAAATTTGGACTATTAGTTTATTGGGATAAAGTTAGGAATATAGGGGAGTACATTCAAAGTTTAGCACCTCTTCCTTTCTTGCCTCAAGTAGATCAATTTATAAACAAAGAAACACTCTCTGACTATTCAGGAGATAAGCATAAGCTTATTTTAAATGGTTGGTTTATGCATTATCCTCAAAATTGGCCTCCGAGTAACAACATCAAACCTCTGATTATTTCATTTCATATTTCACCAAAAACCAAAGATCTATTGCTTAATGATAAAGCCATTGAGTATTATAAATTACACGAACCAATTGGTTGCAGAGATCATGATACACTTGAATTATTAAAAAACAAGGGCGTAAATGCCTATTTTTCTGGCTGCTTAACACTTGCATTAGATAGAAATCTCTACAAAGATGAGAACTATCAAGACAAGATCATTTTTAGCGATGTATTGTACAATATGGCAAGATACAACCCTAATTTAACGCTAAAGACTCTTTTCCGTAGTTTTTTACGAACACCAAAGGTGATTTATCAGGCTTGGAAAAAAAAGCAACTGATTAATAAATTGTTCCCAAAAGATATCCGAAAAAAGGCAAAGTATATTATTCAGGAACGTAGCTTAAAAAAATTCACTCATGATGAACGATTTGATGTCGCTACTGATTTCTTAAAACAGTTAGCCAATGCGAAACTTGTTGTTACTTCTCGTTTGCATACTGCTCTACCCTGTCTTGCTTTTGGAACTCCAGTTATTTTTATTGATGGAAAACTAAGCCGAAAATTTGATTCTAGTAGATTGAGTAGCTATACCGACTCGATGTTGAACACAATTAATATGAATGAAATTCAACAAAAATCTTCTGAAGAACTTCATGAAATGATAAACAAATATTCCCAAGGAAATCCTAATACTTATTTAAGATACAGAAATGAATTAATCGAACGAGTTCAGAAATTCATCAATAAAAATTAACCATACAATATGAATTGATTTTTAAATCAACACTTTAGCTTTAATGCTATTGTAAGATGAGAATTAGTCAATAAAAAAGCTGTTTCAATATTTAATTGAAACAGCTTTTTTATTTTGATTATTAAAGTCTAAATTAATTTACCGACTTAACAAGTCGTATACCATGAGCTCTATAGGTAACAAGATTATCTGGATTATTGTCATGACGATTTGCAACGCGGCAAGAATTATCATTACTTAAATAGCCAGCACCACGTCCAACACGATTTGAACCCGTTTCTGCTCCAGTAGGATTCGTCTGACTATCACTACCATAAGCTTCATACCAATCGGCACACCATTCCCACACATTGCCACTCATATCATAAATACCAAGTTCATTAGCTTGTTTTTCTCCTACAGGATGAGCAAATTCTTCTGTAGTATACTCATTCCATGCTACATCTGCATAATCATTACTACCACTATATTTATAACCTTCACTTAAATTACCACCTCTGGCGGCAAATTCCCATTCTGCTTCATAAGGTAGACGTCCTCCTGCCCATTTACAATAAGCATTGGCTCCATACCATGTTATTCCAATAGCTGGACATTCTATTGTAGGCGCATTAATAGAACTCTTAAAATCGAACTTTCCATCAACAATTGAAAGAGGACAAAAGCTTTCGTCCATATTTATGTAAGTTACATTTCCATACTCGCTGTCATTAAAAGTTCCATCACTATTACATTCTATTGCATTTAAAAATTTAATAAACTGGCCTTGCGTAACTTCATATTTACTCATTTGAAAGCTACTTACTGTAACTGTATGTACAGGATATTCATCTTCTTGAGAGAAACCACCTTCAAAAGTATTTCCCATTTGAAAAGTACCGCCTTCAACAGTAACAAACTCGATAGGCTTAATTTCAATATCTTCAGCCAATATAATTTTTAATGGTTCATTGTTATTATCAACATTATAATATTGCAAAGAGTCGGACGAAAATGAATAAACATAGCTTTTATAACCTGATTTAGAAATAGTCATATCATATGTAGAAACATTAGCTCTTAGGCTAAGAGTATTCGTAATTGCAGCAAGATCTCCTTCATACAATACAGTATCTTCATTTTTTACAACAATCGATGCTGTAGTCAAATCCCAATTTAGGATACTAGAATTATAAACAAACGTGCTAATAGAAAAGTCAAAGAATGGGACCACATCAAAACTTATGGTAGAATATCCAAAATCACTAGGAGAACTATCTCCAATAGCTAAAACTTCAGGTACCAATTTTAATACTTCATCTTTTGTCACTTCAAAATCAATAGAAAGAGGATTCTCAACTAAATAAGCTTTTTCAGAATCAACTAGAGGCGCAGCATAAATAACATTGTTAGTATCATCCATAACAAGAAACTCGGTAAGAGAATACTCTCCAACGGTTAAGCTTATTGGGCTTGCAATATAATACCCATTCATATTTAACAAATGAATATTTTCTTTGTCATAAACAACAGAACCATCTTTCCTTGTCATACTAATCACAACAGACTTTATTATCGTTTCAGATGTTTTTAAACTAGATAATCCTAAAGCTTTAACATTACTTTCAGATAAATTTATAGAAATTTCTACCTTCCCAGTAGCTTTAGCATTATCATCCTCATTATCTGAGGTTGAACATGAAATTACTGATGAGGTAATTATTAAAATAAAAACCAATCTTAATAGTTTAAATGTTTTCATATTATTTATTTAGTGTATATTTTCATTGTGAAATTAAAAAATATATCTCAAGATCCTAGTTAACATTAATAAAATAGAATGCATATACATAATAATAACATGTCCTTTTTTCAACTAAGCAAAACGACTGGGAAGGCCGTTTCGACGAATTTAAATCACTTTGTGAGGTTGTTTATCTTGAACGCACTCCATCTATTTCTACTACCGAAATAATCGAAATCATTAAAGAATAAATCTTTAGCATTTAAAATTTCAATTGCTTTTTCACAAACTTATTAAAGTCTGTGGAGATGTGTAATGCGTAAGAAATTGATACATACAATCCTCCAACTAGGCTTGAGCGGAGCACAATATCAACAAGATAGGAATCCATTCTTGGTAAGAAATAGCCGGAAAAATAGGCGATTAAAGAAATTAATATCACCAAAAGGTACTTTTTATTAAGTGGTTGAAGTTGATATTTACGATAGAGGAATAAATACTTCGCCAAATTAAAGATTAGCGTTGATAACAGAGAGGCAAAGGCAGCTCCATTTATTCCCCAAATCGGTATCATGATTGCATTTGAAACAATCACCAAAAGGCTATAAGATCCCATAAAAACTGTCTGCATTTTGTAGTAGGGAGAAGATTGAATGATCACTCCACTCACGCCAGAAAGCATTTGAATTACATGAGCAAGGCCAATAAGAAATACGACATACCTACCCTCTACAAATTTATCGCTTACAATTTCAAATACATTATCGATATTTACCCAAATACCAATGAACAAAAGACATCCAAGCATAAACTGATGCAAGCCACTTTGGGAATAAATCTGCGAGATAGTACTCAAATCATTCCTTTTCCATGCTTCAGCAATAACCGTGCTTGATATCTTTCGTAAGCTTCTCGCTGGCATAGAAACCAACACTCCAAAATAGGCCATGATACCAAAAATACCATTTGCTCCCAAGCCAATGTAACTTACAATCATGATTCGATCGATCTGATTTGCCAATTTATCGCTCAAACCATTCATAATTCCAAACAAGGACACACTGGTTATCGATTTTCGAAGTTCGGGAGTTATAAATTTTAAATTGGATGCAAAAGATATTTGACCTCTCCACCACAAAAGCATAAACAAAAATACCGTAGGAGAGCAGTAAGCCAAAACGTAATAGAACACAAACTGAGAGAAGTCAATCGCCTCAAAAACAAACAATAGAATAAAACTGAGATTGAGTAATTTAAATACAATATCTCTAAAAATAGTTCCAGATACAGCATCGTACATTACCCGGTTGTAGCCTTCGAAAAGATTATAAAATAAAGTGAAAAACACCAAGGGAATCAAGTAAATAAGGTAATCTAAATACAATGGCGATTCTTCACTATACATATTTACCGCAACAGGTTGCAAGATAAAATAGCTAATTAATGAAAGCATAAAACCAGCCATCCCAACCCAAAACAAAATAAAAAGATAGCCGTTATGATTTACATTTTCGTTTCGGAAATAAGGAAACAAACGAGCGGTAACATTGTTAAAACCAAGCGATGAAAACTGGGCTGCAACTGTAGTTATTGCACCTAGCCATAATATCAATCCAATTTGATCTGTTGCAAAAAATTTAGGAAAAAGAATGCCTGTATTTACAAGCCCCAAAATGGCACCAATATAGGAAACCACAGTTCCTTTTATAGTTTGTTGACGAATGATTCCCAAGCTGTAGAATTGAATTAAAAATGGATTTAATTACAAATTTAACAAAATAGATTTCTTGTGAAAGGGTTTCAAAATGAGAGTCTCATTCAAATTCAAGCTAGTAATGATATATTTTGAATGAAAAATTGTATTTTCGCATGACATCCAGTCAAATTTTGCTTAACATTTGATCTAACAATCAAATACAATTCTTTAATTTCGTTTAGAATGACATACAAAGAAAAAGGTACAAAACGTAGACTTCGTTCCTCATATATTACTTCGGTTATTAGTATTTCATTGGTTCTTTTCATGCTAGGATTAATGGGTTTACTGATCCTAAACGCCAATCAGCTATCCAATTATGTGAAAGAAAATATTGGTGTTTCTATAATCCTAAAAGATAAAGTTAAAGAAGTAGAAACGCGTCGTTTGCAAAAAACACTAGATGCAACAAGCTATGTAAAGTCAACTGAATTTGTCGATAAGGAAACAGCTGCCAAAGAGCTTCAAGCGGAATTGGGCGAAGATTTTATCTCCTTTTTAGGTTACAATCCCCTACTCGCTTCAATTGATGTAAAACTTTACGCTGAATATGCCAATCCTGATAGTATTGCAGTAATCGAAAAAGATTTTAAAAAATTCAGTCAGGTACAGGAGATTTCTTACCAAAAATCATTGGTTCATCTTGTTAATGAGAATGTAAAACGCATCAGTTTAATTATTTTAGGCTTTAGCGCATTGCTATTCATTATCTCTTTTACACTGATTAACAACACCATTCGCCTTTCCATTTATGCACAGCGATTCATTATCAACACCATGCAATTGGTAGGTGCCACTCGTGGATTTATTCGCAAACCCTTTATGGCTAAAACCCTAATGCAAGGAATATTGGGTGCATTAATTGCCAATGCAATGCTCTTAGGTGTAATCTATTTTTCACAAAAAGAATTAAGACAGGTTATTAATTTTACCAATGTTGAAATGATTGGAGCCTTGTTTCTAATCATTTTATTGATGGGGCTTTTTATCACCTGGATATCGACCTTATTTGCTGTAAATAAATACTTAAGACTAGAATCAAGATCTCTGTATTAGCAATCGCTTTGATTTGCAATACCGATCTTGTTGGTCGCATTTGCTATAACATAAGGCACTTTAAATAGTTTATTGTATTTTTGATCTCTAATTGTCAAAACAGACAAAATTTTCACACATGAACAATCAAGATAAAAAACTCGATTTTGCCCTTTCAAAAGAAAACTACAAGCTAATTGTAATTGGTTTCGTAATTATTATTGTAGGATTTCTATTGATGATGGGAGGCGGATCGGATGATCCTAATGTCTTTGATGAAAGCATTTTTAGTTTTAGAAGAATTACTTTAGCGCCGATGGTGGTCTTGTTTGGTTTCGCTTTCGAAATCTACGCCATCATGAAAAAGCCTAAAAAACAATAAATCTTTTTATTAACATCCTATTTGCTACCGATTGTTCAATTGGTTAGCACTCTATTTATTATTGTATGAACTGGATAGAAGCCCTTATTTTAGGATTAGTACAAGGATTAACAGAATTTTTACCTGTAAGTTCTAGCGGTCATCTGGAGATTGGGAAAGCCCTTTTAGGTGTAAATGCAGAAGATAATTTGAGATTTACAGTTGTAGTGCATGGTGCTACTGTTTTGAGTACGTTGATTGTATTTCGAAAAGATATTTGGTCCTTAATACAAGGCTTATTTGAATTCAAATGGAATGATTCAACACAGTATGTAGCGAAGATTGCTTTTTCAATGCTACCAATTGCTATTGTTGGGCTTTTCTTTAAAGATCAGGTAGAAGAAATTTTTAATACAGATAAGATTTTATTTCTTGTAGGTTGTATGCTTTTGATTACAGCTGCACTTTTAGCCTTTACTTTCTACGCTAAGCAAAAAGAGAAAGAGATAAGCTTTCGTGACGCTTTAATTATTGGCGTAGCACAAACTTTTGCTGTAATGCCAGGTATTTCACGTTCAGGTTCAACCATTGCAACAGGTTTGTTATTAGGAAATAAGAAATCGGAAGTGGCTAAGTTTTCTTTTTTAATGGTTCTTGTTCCAATTATCGGAGAAAACATACTAAGTATTTTTAAAACGGATGTTTCTACTGCTGCTAGTATTGATACATCGATTTTGGTTGTTGGTTTTATTGCTGCCTTTGCCTCTGGCTTGTTGGCATGTAGCTGGATGATTAAATTAGTGAAGAAAGGCAAACTAATTTATTTTGCAATTTATTGCTTGATTATCGGACTTATTGCCATTTTTGCATCCTAATTCTTAAAAAATGGGTTCTCCCACTTAATCCGATTATAGATGATTCAATTTGAGACTGATAATGATTTTCAAGAAGGGGCATTACTTCTTTTCAATAAGCCTTATAAATGGACATCTTTCGATTTAGTGAACAAGGTTAAGTTTAAGATAAAGCATAAATACGACTTTAAAAAGATTAAGGTTGGTCATGCAGGAACACTTGATCCATTGGCAACAGGGCTAATGATTGTTTGTACGGGGAAATACACAAAACGTATTGATACGTATCAGGCTCAAGTAAAAGAGTATATTGCGACATTGAAATTGGGATCAACCACACCATCATTCGACTTGGAAACAGAGATTGATGAAACTTACCCAACAGAACATATTGATAATGCTTTAATAGATGAAACGCTAAAAGGTTTCTTAGGTGAAATTCGTCAGAGACCACCCGCTTATTCTGCCATTAAAATTGATGGGAAAAGAGCCTATGAATATGCTCGAAAAGGACAAGAAGTTGAAATCAAAGAAAAGATTTTGGTTATCGACGAAATCGAAGTTTTAAGTTGGAAAGAAGATGTTCTTAAAATAAGAGTGGTTTGTAGTAAGGGAACATATATACGAGCATTGGCTCGCGACATAGGACAAAAATTGAATAGTGGAGCACATTTGATTGGTTTGGAACGAACTCGCATAGGCGAATTTAAAACAGATCAGGCACTTGAAATAGAAGATTTTATAAGCTATTTAGAGAATTTATAACTATCTTGCAGCCATTTTCGTAAAAAGGGAAGCTTTGCCCTTTCCTATTAACAAAAAACCAAAAATAAAAGTCATACTGCATTATGAAGTTATCTAAGTTTAAGTTTAATTTACCTCAAGAACTTATTGCTTTACATCCTGCCTACAATCGTGACGAATCTCGATTGATGGTACTTCACAAAGATACCGGAGAGATTGAGCACCGTATTTTTAAAGATGTTATCGAGTATTTCGATGATAAAGATGTTATGGTATTTAATAATACCAAGGTTTTTCCTGCCCGTTTATATGGAAATAAAGAAAAAACAGGTGCTGAAATTGAAGTATTCTTATTGCGCGAGTTAAATCGTGAGCAAAGATTATGGGATGTTTTGGTTGATCCTGCTCGTAAAATTCGTATTGGTAACAAGCTATATTTTGGTGATGATGATTTATTAGTTGCTGAGGTAATTGATAACACAACATCGAGAGGTAGAACACTTCGTTTCTTATTCGATGGGCCGTATGATGAGTTTAAAGAAGCTCTTTATAGTTTAGGTGAAACACCACTACCAAAGTTTATCAACCGTGAGGTTGAGGCAGAAGATGCTGAGCGTTTCCAAACTATTTTTGCTAAGCATGAAGGAGCTGTTGCAGCACCAACTGCTGGTATGCACTTTAGCCGTGAGCTAATGAAGCGTCTTGAGATTAAAGGAATCGATTTTGCTGAAATTACACTTCATGTTGGTTTAGGTAATTTTAGAGATGTTGATGTTGAAGATTTGACTAAGCACAGAATGGATTCAGAGCAGATTTTAATCGACGATGAGGCTGTAAGAGTTGTAAACAAAGCAAAAGACGGAAAACGTAAAGTTTGTGCTGTTGGAACAACAGTCGTTCGTACTCTTGAGAGTTCTGTTTCTACAATGGGGACACTTAAGCCATTCGAAGGTTGGACGAATAAATTTTTATTCCCTCCATACGATTTTAGTATTCCTGATGCAATGATTTCTAATTTCCACTTACCATACTCGACATTAATGATGATGGTAGCTGCTTTTGGAGGCTATGATAAAGTAATGGAATGTTATGAAGTTGCAATTAAAGAAAAGTACCGTTTTGGAACTTATGGCGATGCGATTTTAATTATATAATCAAAAGATATCTTCAAAAAAGGCTGTTGAATTCATTTTCA
The DNA here is from genome assembly GCF_029029525.1 of Labilibaculum sp. DW002. Taxonomy (NCBI): domain Bacteria; kingdom Pseudomonadati; phylum Bacteroidota; class Bacteroidia; order Marinilabiliales; family Marinifilaceae; genus Paralabilibaculum; species Paralabilibaculum antarcticum. The sequence continues at coordinate 2,921,587 of NZ_JAKJSC010000001.1, forward strand.
ACAGCCTTTTTTTTGTCTTATGACAAAATTTTTACTCCTTAGAATTAACCATCCAAGATGAAAAAACATTCAAGTAATTCCAAAAGGACAGAATCAACTCTTCTGACATATCTAATTTTGGTAAAAGTATCTGGTAACACTCCAACCAAACAGTTCTTGCTTCTTTCGTGATTTTAAAATTCGCATGACGATTAATCATTTTTGGTTGGCCTCTATTCTTATTGAAATACTCAGGGCCACCCAATATCTGTATAAAAAAATCAGACGAACGTAATTTAGCGGCTTCGAACTCCTCATCTTCTTGTGGAAACAAAGGATTGAACTTGCTCAATTTAAGTAAATTGTAATGCTCATCAATTAATTTCCTGATTCCACTTTCGCCCAAAACTGATAATATTTCTGGACTTGGTTTTGTTACTTCTGGTCTTTCACCAAACTGATAATCACTTATTTTTAATTCCATTTCTTATTTCCAATTATACTTTGCTAAGTAAAAATATCAAATTTCATTCATTTTTTAGCGATACAAGAAAAAAAAGACCTTACCATCTTATTTATTTTTTCCTTTGTATACAATTCCGTAAATTTAGTTATCAATAAAGTGAGGTTCCTTTCTCTCTAAAATTGTTTAAACGACTCTATATTCTTTATTCACTAAAACCTATGCATTCAATTGCACAAAACAATTCATCACCAATGAAAAGACTTCTTATTCTATGCACGATAATGGCTTTTTTTTCAACAAGCGCCATTTCTCAAGATTGTACAATTTATATTCCTAGTGATGTAGGCACTGAATTGCATTACGAAATAAAAAATGGGAAAGGAAAACTGCAGGCTACCTATTCCCAAAAGATTATATCGATAAAGGAGAATGGTAGCGAAACTGTTTTTGAATTGCTTCAAACACATAAAGATCCTAAGGATCCGGAAAACATTATCATGCAAGATACAATTGGCTTCCGCTGCAAGGGAAATGAATTTTACATTGATATGGAAAAATACCTGAACCAAAAGCAATTGGAAGGATTCAAAAACATGGAAATAAAACTGACCACAGATGATCTGATGTACCCTTCCAAACTTTCGCCAGGTATGAATCTAAAAGATGGCTCAATAAGTATAGAGGTTGGCAATGGCATAATGAATATGACGACAAATATTGTAAATCGTAAGGTTGAAGCTCGTGAAGAGGTTACAACTCCGGCAGGTAATTTCGATTGCTATAAAATATCAGAAAATGTGCAAAGCAAAGTGGGATTTATCAAAGTAAACATCAGCAATGTGACTTGGATTATACAAGATATTGGTACCATTCGAAGTGAATCGTACAATAAAAGAGGTAAACTCGACACCGTTACCGAATTGGTAAAGATTGTAAAATAAGTCACAAGCTCCAAGCTGCAAGAAATACTTGTAACTTGGAGCTTATCACTTTTAGTTCATTATATTTCTTGGTTTTCCTTGTAACCACAAACGAATGTTCTCCACTACAATTTCAATTCGTTTATCGAAGGACTCGTTTGTTGCAAAGGCCAAATGAGGAAGCATAATCAAATTGGGAGCAGTAAAAAGAATGTGCTCTTTCTCCAATGGCGGTTCTTTCTCATAAACATCTACTGCGGCACCTGCAATTTCACCATTTTCCAATGCTTCGCACAGTGCTTCGCTGTTTACAACTGGCCCGCGAGCCGTATTTATTAAAATAGCCGAAGGCTTCATTTTTTTTAATTCCTCTTTACCAATTAATCCTTTGGTTTGATCGGTTAATGGTACGTGCAGAGAAATAATGTCTGAATCCTTTAGTAAATCCTCCATAGAAACGAATTCAACGCCTTCTACGCTCTTTTCACTTCTATTGTAGGCAATCACTCTACAGTTGAAAACCCTTGCAATCTCGGCCACTCTAAGCCCAATTGCACCAGCTCCTATAATCCCAAGTGTCTTGCCATTTAATTCGGTTCCCAAAAAGCCAGCTCTATCGCCTCCAAAACGAGTGATCGCATCTCCAGCAACTATTTTTCTATAAAGCGATAAGATCATTCCAATCGTTAACTCAGCTACTGATTCTGTAGAAAATCCTGCAGCATTACTAACCAAAATGTTACGCTCATTGCAAGCATCCATATCAATATGATCGACTCCTGTAAAAGCAACCGATATCATCGAAAGTTTTGGACAAGCTGCAATAAAACTCTTCCGAAGCGGAATGTTACTCACAATAACTGCATCAGCACCTTCTGCCCTTTTAATCAACTCTTCCTCATCCTCATTTCGGTCGGTAAAAAATATCAATTCGTGTCCTAACTTATCAAATTCAACACGCAACTGTTCATATTTACATGCTGTAATTCCAATGGGTTCAAGTATAGAAAATTTCATTATTCTGAAGTATTTGATTGATTTCTTAATTGCGATCTAAAGTAATAATAGATCCTTAATTTTTGATATGAACCATGAGATTTTTTATAGAATTGGGCTATCTGTCTAAACTCGACTTCATCTTTTTGGCTTGATCCAAAAACGAAACACAAAAGATCAAGCTGATAATATATTCAATGAACAATTCAATTTGATCATGTGTAATTCCCGATTGAACGATTTAAATTTCTGTTTTCATTTTTTTTCTTTCTATTTGCAGGTAACAGCCATAAAAAGATAAGGATATGATCAAACATTCAGCTCTTTACGAGAAACTTCAGAAGCAATATCTTCAAAACTGGACAATCTGTTCGGAACAATTCCCTGTATCCGGGAAACGCTTTTCCTATTTCGAAAAACGTATTTGGGAAATGAAATTTGATCGTTTCCTTCATGTGATAAAAAAAGAAGCGAATAATGAACATCCTGACAAAAATAGATTATTACAACAAGTCCAATCGTTTTTTAGAGAAGCACTAAACTATTCTAACGAGCATTTGCATTTCATTTTTTCGGATGACATGCTTTGTGCCACAAAAAGTTTCATTCAAAAAGCCTGGGAATTCGATTCTAATTTAGGAAACGAAGAACTTTTTCAGGCTCTCCGGAATGTTTGGATCATGCTAGGATTGCAATCATTTTTTGGAAAAAAAATACAAATAACACCATCTTTTTTAGCTTACAGCCTACTCTATCCTTATACCGACAACCTAATAGATGATGCCAGTATCAGCAAGATTGAAAAACTTGAATTCTCTGAACGATTTGCTGCTCGCCTTTCAGGAAAACAAGTTCATGCCCAATCAGTATTGGAAGAAAAAATTTACGATTTGGTAAAGATGATAGAAGGAGAATATGAGCGACAAGAATTTCCTCAGGTTTATGAAAGTTTACTTGCCATTCATGAAGCCCAAACCCAAAGCTTGACCTTGGTGAATAATAAAGAACTAATAAGCGATACAGAATGCATGAAAATATGCATCGAAAAAGGTGCTAGCTCGGTTATTGCAGATGGCTATTTGGTTTTAGGAGATCTGAGTGCAAAACAGTTTCATTTTCTTTTCGAATACGGAGCATACCTTCAAATTCTCGATGATCTACAAGATGCTCGACAAGATTACCTCGACGATATTAAAACCTGTTTCTCGAGTAATTTACCTTACGGCGATTTGGATAAAATGCTGTGCAAAACCTATTCTCTTGGAAAAAAATTCCATCAGACTTTACAGGATCTTTATCCCAACGAAATTGCTTTTCAAGGGCTAATTAAAAGGAGTTTTGGCTTGCTGTTTATCGCTTCGGTTTTTGAAAATAAAGACGATTTTAGCTCCGAGTTTATTCAAAAAATAGAGAAACATGCTCCTTTTCGATTCTCATTCCTGCAAGAACATCAAAAAGAATTAAAACCTTTTAAGGATTTAATGATGCAAAAAATGGAGGAATATAGAGACAAAGAGTTTGTAAAAATATAATCCTCTTCTTAAACGGAAAGTGCTCAGAATAAAAAAGAAAGCAATTAATAGCAAGTATAAAATATTCAGGTACCTTTATAAGCGGATTACCTATCTTTTGATATCAATCATTCACTATTATTTTTGTTGATGAGCTTTAAATAGCAATCTATCATCACATTAGCAGACTTCATATTTATAGTTGAGTTATCAGTAAACAATCCTTCCATCAGAGTACTAAAATTTAGTACACCTAAGGACTTTTAGCAAAGTGTTTACGTTCATTTTGATGACACCAATTGAATAAGTATGAATAGTAATTCGAAAGATTACTCTGGCGACAATTACATCACCACATCATTACTTCTTACAACAGGAATAGGAAATCGCCTATTTTCTTCATGCCTTTCTACTCGATGCTTTCTCTGAGCATTTCGATTTTTCAATACTCATTTATATCATTTTACTGATTTGATCAGCAGTTTGCCATGCTCCGTTTCGAATAGAAAATTGGAGCTGAATTATTGTAATAATCACACCTAACAGGTACTCAATCAAGAAGTCCTGTCTCTATAAAAAATTTACAAACCAAAAGTTAAAACATGACTGTACAAGGAAAAAAAGAAGTAACCATTGTTGGCGGAGGTAGTAGCGCACATATTTTGATTCCTTTTCTTTCCGGGGCGGGTTTCACAGTTAATATTCTCACCAGAAAACCAACGGATTGGTCCAAGAATGTAGATGTTCAATTGCATTCTATTCATGGAGAGATTCAAGAAGAATTTAATGGCAAACTCTCAAAAATTAGTTCAGATCCTGCTGAAGTTATACCACAGGCCAGCTTTGTAATTTTGTGCATGCCAGTATGCAAATACCGCATTGCGCTTCACAATCTCGCGCCTCATCTTGCGAAAGACAAAGAAGTATTTGTAGGAACAATCTACGGACAGGCAGGTTTTAACTGGATGGTAGATGAGATCACGAAAAAATTTGATTTGAGCAACATCACCACCTTTGCTATTGGCTTAATTCCATGGATTTGCCGAATAATTGAATACGGTAAAATTGGTGTGACCTACGGCTGTAAGGAAGTAAACTTGGTAGCAGTATCGCCAGCAGATCGCTTCACGGAACTAAACGAACAATTCTTAGACAATATCTGTAATAGATGGTTGAAAAAGGGTGCTTTTGTGCAGGCTGACAACTTTTTATCACTAACCTTATCGGTCGACAACCAAATTATTCACCCTTCGCGTTGTTATGGCCTTGCACTTAAATGCGATGGCAAATGGGATAAGAAAGAAGATATTCCTTATTTCTATCGCGACTACGATCAAAAATCAGCTGATTTATTGCAAGACTTAGACAAGGACTACTCTTTAATTAGAGAAGCAATCAAAGTAAAGTATCCTAAGCAGGAATTTAAGTATATGCTTGATTACATAAGCTTGGAACGACTAACTTACAAATCAGAAAACACTGATATTCGTGAGTCTTTTACTACTTCGCATACTTTAGGCGCCATTAAACCGCCAACAGTGCAGTTGGAAAGTGGCGAATGGGTAATCGACAAAGATCACCGCTTTTTTACCGACGATATTCATTATGGCCTGTGTATTGCAAAATGGCTTGCCGATCAGTTGGTACTTGAGGTTCCTACTATCGACAACATCATTTCATGGGCTCAAGAATTGCGTGGTGAGGAAATCATCGAAGGAAAAAAAATGCTATTGGATAGTGAAAGCCTAACAAAAGAGTTCACCTCTGGAATTCCACCAGTTTATGGAATCACTAGCTTGGATCAAATTGTCAACTAGTTTGTAGGATCTAGATCACATAAAAAATTCGCTAAGGACACAAGCAACATTGCCTCCTTAGCGAATTATATTTTAAACTACTTTGGTAATTTTTAGAAATTAAACTTCCCATTATTATTTTTAGCTTCTGACTCCGGAATTAACTTCTCTATAGTGTCCCAATGCTCAACAACTCTACCGTTTTCAATTCTGAAAATATCATAGAATGCCACCTTTTCTTTTAAAAAGATTCCTTCAGATACCGATAAAACAAAGTTTCCTTCACCTAAGATAATATGATTCTTTTCATAAATCATTGGCATACCAGCCTCTGCAAGTGCAGCTAAGGCTTCACCCAATCCTGCTAATCCATCTTTTACCCCGGGGTTATGCTGATCATATTGCTCTGTTGAAATATAATCAGTGATTTTATCTGGGTTGGCTCCCAGAAAAATATCATTGATTAGCTTGGTTACTAAAATTTTATTTTCTTCTGTTTTATCAAGGTCTTTAATTTCTACGGGACCATCAATTTGACTTCGTCCAGATGCAGTTTCAGTAACTTTCTCTTGTAAATTATCCCAATGTTCAACAATCAATCCATCCTCAAATCTAAAAATATCGATTCCAATTTTTGGACCGAAGAAGTTATAATCGGTATGTGCAATAACGAAGTTGCCATCACCAAATACACGTAGGGTATTTACTTTTGCACTTCCTTTAGGGAGCTGTTGCAATAAAGCGCCAAAGCCAGCTAAGCCATCTCCAACCGCTTGATTGTGCTGGATATACTTATTAGGATTGATATAGCCTATAGGTTCTGTTGCTCCTGTTTCAATACTTTTTAATAGTGCTACGACTTTGCCTTTGTTCGATAATTTCATTTTAATCTCATTATTATCAGCCTCACACGAAATAAATGAAGCCATTGTTAATACTGTAATGATAAATAATTTTCGCATTGTTTTAGTTTTAATTACAATGCAAAGATGAGACGAAAAGGAAGGCTCATAAAGGTAATAATACGCCCTTATATGATACTTTTACTCCTTAGGAGGAAATAATGCTTGCTTAAGACTGTTCTCTGAATTCTGAAGGCGTAGAATCGGTGTGCTTTCTAAAGTATTTTATAAAATTGGTTGGCTCTTCGTATCCAAGCTCGTAGGCAATTTCTTTTATGCTTTGGTTGCCATGCACCAACAAACGTTTTGCTTCTAGCAGTACTCGTTCATCTATCAATTGCTTGGGTGTTTTATCTAATAAGGAAGTGCTTGCTTTGTGCAGCTGCTTCTCCGAGATACTTATTTCTGCTGCATATTTCTTTACGGATTTTTCAGCTCTAAAATTCTGCTCTAGCTGATTTTTAAACAGAAGAAGATAATCTAAATGAGCACTTGGCTTTAGTTCTTCAAAGCCTTGCTTTTTCAATTCCCTTTCGCCTTTTAATAAGAAAACGTGCAACAAATTATGCAGGATTTGAAATTGACCTGAATCTGGGCTGCGCAGAAATTCGGTTTGCATGCTGTTAAAAATCACATTTAAATCGGAAAGGTTTGGATCCAATTTTAGGATACCAATATCATACAAATCGCTAAATAAAATACTTGACTGCAAATATTGAATGTCCTCTTTGTTCTTGCAAAAGAAACCATCGGTAAAAAGAATGGCTTTTCCTTCGTAATGCCCCTTGCTATCAAAAGTATTAATGCTGTTGTGAGGAACGAAAATAATAGAGTTGTGTTCAATTTCGATAGGCTTAAAATCAACAAAGTGGGTTCCTTCTCCTTTCTCAATCCAAACAATATGGTAAAACTGAGCCCTATGAGGAATGGTCATCATATCTTTCTTCTCGCTCAGAATTGTAGCCAAATCGAGTATTTCAAATTCGTGATTAAGCCCGTCTTTGAAGTTATATTTCTTGATGAATTCTTCCATAAGATTCGATAAATGGGTTTGCAATTGAGCTAAAATAAAGACAAAAAACTGATCCTCCAAAGCATTGGCCTAAACCATCGGTATAAGCAAATAGTAAAACAAAAAAAATGCTGACCAAACCGTCAGCATTGCTATTTTATCTCTTCTATTTTCGTCAATTCCCTTACAGTTTTTCAAAAGTTACTTCAATAAAGTCTTCCATATCGCTCTGACTGCTCACTTTTGAAGCAACCGCTAATCCTTTTAACGAAATCATTAAATAATTGGCTTGTTTGGCTATTTTCCTGGCATCTTTTTGCTTATCGAATGCCAATTTTTCTTTGAAAATTTCTTTCAGCTTATCCGTAAAGATAACAATCTCCGACATCACTATAGGGTCGAGGTCTTTTCCAAATTCACTAATTGTACTCACAATTAAGCAACCTTTAGCATCTTCTTTTTCTTTCGAGAACCGAATAAAGTCGTAAAAGTATTCTTTCACTCCTTCGATGCCATTCGGATCAGCTTTTAACTTATCTACAATACATTGTAATTTTGACTTGTAGCACTTCACGCTTTCAAGAAATACGCCTTGTTTACTGCCAAAGCTAGAATACATGGAAAATTGATTGATGCCCATTTCCTTTTCGAGCATGCGAACCGAGGTCGACTCGTAGCCTTTTTGCCAGAACAAGTGCATTGCTTTTTCAATCACTTCCGATTCTATATATTGCTTCTTTCTTGCCATAATTTTAGATTGCTAAGACAAAACTAATCAATCGCATAGGAACGAACAAATATTTCAAATCTTTATTTACTCTTTTGGTTTATAGGGTAAGGTAAAATAGAATGTAGAACCTATATCTTCTTTACTTTCAACCCAAATGTTACCACCGAGCATTTCCACATACGATTTGGAGATGGCCAAACCAAGTCCAACGCCCTGTCGCGCCATTTCATCTTCAATGTCTGCTTGAATAAACCTTTCAAAAATAGCTTTTTCCCGATCTTTCGGAATTCCAATACCTGTGTCTTTCACATAGAATTCCAGCATGTCATTCTTTCGATGATAACCCAATTCTATCGATCCATTATTGGAATATTTTATTGCATTTTTAACCAAGTTGGTTAAAATGGCAAAAACCTTCTCTCGATCTGTTTTTACAATTGAATCTTTTGAGTTCAATGTATTGTTAAAGCTAAGTAACATTCCCTTCTCTTCGACTTCGGGCTTAAAAAAGGTATAGATGTATTCAATTTGTTCATTGATGTTTGCATCACCAATCTCTAATTCCATTAAACCAGATTCGATTTTTGAAATGTCGATAATATCGTTGATGATATTTAGCATCCGCTCACCACTTTTCTCAATGATATCGATGTATCGTTTTTTCTTATCCGCTTTAAGCTTTGGTGTTTTAAGCAATTCTGCAAAACCCAAAATACCATTCATTGGTGTTCGAATTTCGTGACTCATATTGGCTAGGAAAGCAGATTTTAAGCGATCACTTTCTTCTGCCTGGTCTTTTGCATTTGTTAATTGCTTATTGGTTTGATTCAATTCTTCGTTTTGATTAGAAATCTCTTCTGCTTGCTCTTGCAGTATTAACTCAGCTTTTTTTCTATCAGAAATGTCGGATACTGATCCAGCCACGCGAATCGGTTTTCCATCTTTATCTCGAACAGATTCCCCTCGAGCAAATAACCAAACATAGTCTCCACTCTTCTTTTTCATTCGAAATTCAACTTGATAAGGAAGATTCTTTTCAAAGTGGTTTTGCAAGACCTCCGTAACCTTATTAGAATCATCAGGATGCATCCACTTGACCCAATTTGAAATTCGAGCTTCCACCTCATCAGGTTTATAACCTAAAATTTCATACAAACGATCGGACCAATAATATTCATCACTTGCCAAATCATCCCAATCCCAAATGGCATCATTTGAACCTTTTACGGCCAAAGCGAATCGTTCTTCGCTACTTTGCAGCTTTCCAATCATTTCTTGCTCCTTTGTAATATCATGCGAATTGTAAAGCACATAACTTTCCCCATCTTCAGAACTAAATATTGGGATATAGAAAGTTTTGGAGTGATATGGCTTCTCGTTAAGTGCTATGCTTTCGGTATAAACAATCTGTTTTTGACTATCAATTGCTTGCTGGTAATAATTAATTGTATAATCGAAGACATTCTGATCAAGACAAAGCACTTCTGTAATTAAATCTTGTAGACTCTTCCCAACCAAATCTTTTTCCGTAAGCTTTAATCCGAACTGATTAATTTTATCGATGTACGAATTATTTGCTGCAACAACTTCAAATTTATTGTGTCCAAGATATTTAGACAGAAGCTGCGAATCTTTTGTGTTATTAAAAATCGCTGACAAATGGTTTTGACTGTCTCGTAATTTAACTTCTATCTGTTTACGATCGGTAATATCAGTTAGTACAACTGCTATTTTTTCATCACTTACCTTCCAGGCATTAATGTTGTAATACTCATCAAACTCTTTACTGTAATTTTCATAACTAGCTGGTTCTCCCGTTTTATCAACTCTTTCATAAATCTTAAACCAGTAATCTTCAATAACTCCAAAAACTTCCCTGCCACGCTTACCAATTAATTCCGATTTCTTCTTGTTTGCCCATTTTTCAAAAGCAGTATTTACAGCCAAATGCGTAAAATCAATAGCCTTGCCATTTTTATCATAGATGAGCTTAATAACCTGAAAAATTACAAATGAAGAATCGATAATACCTTTGAAATTACTCTCAAGACTATTGATTTCTGTATCTGTTTTACTTTCCTTTTCATTAGGCTTCATATCTATTTGATTTCAAAGTGATTTACACAAGTTAAGAATATTATTTAGTAAAGATTTATAATTTTATAAAACATCTAACAATATAGATAAATACTTTAGTATCTGAATAAAAAAAGCCAATCTCCTATGAGAATGGCTTTAAGAGTATTATAACTTGATATAACTAGTTGTTCGCAGAGGCTTGTAATTCACCTTCATCTTCCACTTTAAGAATTCTTTGGTCTACAATGAATGTCGCAATGGGAAGTAAAGATGCTGCCAAACAAATGAGTGTTTTCATAAGACGCCACTTCTTTTTCATGGCATAATAGATCACCCAAATGCAATAAAATATGAATAATATACCGTGAAGGCTCCCTACGATCTTATTGGGTAAGCCCATCTCAAACCCATACTTTAGAATAATGGTTGGAATTAATAAAAGGAACGAGATGCCTTCTAAAATAGCCAGGATACGTAGCTGGCCAAGAACTGTGTTTAATTTCATTCTATTGGGGGTTGTATTGATTAATTTATAGTCACTGAAACAACAAAAACAATTAATTACAAACTGTTTTTAAATCCTGATAATCTGATAAGGATACACTTGGAATAGTCTGACCACTCAGAATTTTAATACAGCTAAGCGATTCATTTCGGTCCACCTTTATCTCCACCAGATCGAGATTATGAGTCAGATCAAGATCGGAAAGTAAATTACTCGATATGTATAAGTGCGTTAGCTTGCCATTATTTTCAAGATTAATCGTTTGGAGTTTATTATCAGAAATCAACAATATTTCCAATAATGCGTTGGAACTCAAATCTATTGTCGCAAGTTTATTGGTTGAAAGCAATAAGTATTTTAAACTAACAGAACCTTCTACATTTAAAGAGGTTAATAAATTTAGGCCGGCATTTAAAACTTCTATCGATTCATTTTCAACAGTCAATTGTTCGAAATTATTCCATGAAACATCCAACTTTTTTAGTTGCGACAATTCTGATATTCCACTAATTGAAGTAAGTAGATTCGACTGCAAATCAACAAAAATCAAATTGGTGTTCTTACTAAGATCGATACTGGTGAGCCTATTTCCTATAAGGTAAATCGTATCCAATAAGGTATTAGCACTTAAATCAATGTCTTCTATTTCTTGGTTAGCTGCGGACAAAAGTTTTAGGTTCACAAAACCTTCAATTCCTGTTAAGTCAGCAATTTTCCCAAAATTAGTTGTCAGGTTTAAATCTAAGCGAGTTATTTTCTCAGCATCTGATTTCAGTATTTTTTTATTCAGAACTCCATCCGAATCTATGCCTTGTTCAATTAGTTTCGTTTCAAAATCAGCATCGGGAATGGCAATGTATAACTCTTCTTCCGGATCTGGATTGTTGCTGTCACTTGAACAGGCAACAAACACGCAGCATGCTACGACCAATATTGTATTTAGGATTCTATTTCTTTTCATGTTGTTGCTTTTATTTTATTTAAAGCATTAAAAATATAACTTATTATTTATAATTAGTCTTAAAAAGAATAATTAACCTAGAAATAACATTCTATTTCGGCTATTGTTCTTCGCAACCTTACTCAACAGCCCATATTTTAACGGTATGATCGCTACTGGCAGTTGCATACCACTTTCCATTGGAACTGATATCGCAGCCTAAGGCCAAATCATCATTGTGTTGGGTGATGGTTTGCAGAATGGTTTCGCTTTTGATATCCCAAAGCGTAGCTACAATATTTTTTACACTGTCTTTGTAGCCAAAATGATATTCCAATACTTCCCCGAGCATTTTCTTATCGGTCCCTCCTGCTACAAGTCGATTGTTATCGATAAAGACGACTGAGTGGAGTGCCTGGTTTTCACCTTTAAGCGTATGCAGTAAATCCCAGTTCATGGTATCCCAAATCTTCACTTTTTTATCGTCGGCACCGCTTGCTAACATGCTCCCATCTGGACTAAATGCTAAACTTAGAATGCTTTGAGTATGCGCCTCAATGGCATGTAGTAACTTGCCCGATTCAACTTCATAAACTCGGATAAAATCATCATTACCTGCACTAATCAAAAGTTCTCCAGTAGGATTAAAGACAACTTCCCAAACATCATGCTCCGATTCGTGAAATTCTTTAACAATTTCGCCTGTAATCGCATCCCAAATGGTTACTTTATTGTCATTGCCTCCTGCAGCAATTAAATCCCCAGAAGGGTGATAAGTTACCGACCATAAGGTTCCTTCATTTCCCTCTAGCACCTGCAGCAATTTCCCCGACTGTACATCCCATATTCTTGCTTTTCCATCGTAAGAACCTGTACAAACCATTTTGCCATCGGGGCTGAAATCCATGGATGGAGTGCCGTATGGATGTTTTAAGTTGTGGATTACCTTCCCATCATGTCTCGACCAAATTTTAGCATTCTCATCAATTCCACCACTTAGCATGAGTGAATCATTGGGACCAAACTTTACCTCCCAGACCTCATTGTTATGTGCTGTGAATTCCTGATTAAGCGTTAGGTAAGCAGCATCCACAAGCTTTGCTTGATGGAACAATTGTTGATAAACCAGTGCTAGCAAACCAATGAATAAAAGTCCGAGTATCTTGTATTTCTTTTTCATGCTTTACTGATTTTTCGTTTCCAATTTGTTTACCACCTCTAATGCTGAAGGCAATGTTGGATCTATGGCCAAAGCTTTTTTATAGAATTGCAAGGCATTTTCTTTATCGCCAGTTTTTAGGTAGGCTTCGCCCAAACTATCCCACGCATTGGCATCGGTAGGATGCAATTCTGCATTAGCCTTTAAAATACCAATTGCATCGGAAAAGGCATTGCTGTTTAGAAAAGAATAACCCGCACGATTCAAGATCGTATTTTTTGCTGGGTGATTTCCCATTGTTTGATTGATTGCTTCGACATAGGCCAATGCAAACGCCTCTTTTGATGTGGTTTCGATGTTGGGAATAACACCCACGCCTTCCCAATTGCTTTTACTGACTGGGTGAATTGCTTGGATGTAAGGAACTGAAATGCTAAAGTTCTGATTAATTGGCATGCGTTTGGTTCTGTTCGCTCCGCCTCGTGTTGTTTCCCCAATAATCACGGCTCGATTTAAATGTTTTAGGTTGTAAGCGAAAGCTTCGGCTGCCGAAAATGTTTTCTCACTTGTCAGGATAAAGAGTTTCATATTGGGTAGTCGTTTGCCATCGATCTCTTTTTCTGTTCTGAACTCTTCGGTCTCTTTATTGAATCGAGAATAGAAGGTATTTAAGAGCACTTCATGTTGTTCAAAGAAATAACTACTCAATAGCTTCACAGTAGACGGCTGGCCTCCCCCATTCTCTCTTAAATCGATAATCAAGGCATTGGTATTGCTAAGAAACGCAAGTGCTGCCTGATAAGTTTCCTTTGCAATGGCTGCATCGGCAAAATACTTAATGTTTAGGTAGCCAATATTCCCTTCGATTACCTTAGCAACTTGCAAACCATAGTTGGAACGCTGCATGCCTTTATGCATTTTATTCGCCTGCTTTACACTATCGGCCGAGCTAAGGATTCTTTTGCTGTTGGCAATTCGTCGGGGTTCAAAATTTAACTTCAAATGCTTGTCTTTGCTAATGGCTTGAAGATCTCGAGTTAATTTCTGCGCAAAAGCTTTCGAATTGGTAATTGCATCGTAATTTCCCGATGCTAAATTGCTTTTAATGGCTGCCGACATCTTCTTTGCCACATCCAAATCGACATATCGTTCTAGCAACTGCTTTTCAACAGTTCCAATAACCTTTACAATTTCTGTTTTCTTTAGTTCTACAGGCTTGTTTTGTGCAATGGAGCTGCTCGAAAGTCCCATCATCAATAGTATCAGTAGTGCTTTTATCTGTGTTTTCATTCTTTCCGGTTTTTGGTTTATCTTTATTTTCCTGTAAACCTAAGGCTCTGTTTCTAGTGCTCCTAAGTTTATACACAAACGTAGCTTAAGGGCATACACACAGTATTTTATTCCACTCAAATGCCACTTGTGCAGAAAAAGGATGTGTTCGTGTAGAAAATTGGCCAGTACATTCAAATTGTTATTAAATGAGCAGTAAATAGCTTTAATTTGACCCTATGATATCATTTCTCAGAAAATACAAAAGCATTGTTTTCGGCTTCCTTGCTAGTGCCTTACTAGTCTTTTTACTCGACACTTTTGATGCGATCCTGATCGATAAAACTGAAATCTTGGCAAATGCGATGGCCTTTGGTCTTTTGTGTTCGCTTATCAGCATCCTGATTTACAAAGCGCCTTATATTATTGCGAACAAAGCCTTTGTATTGAAAGTATTTGGCTTGTTTGTTTTATTTGTGGCGATTCTCATGATTGATAATTACATGAGCATTGAGGACAATCCGGTAACGATCGTTCTGATTGTTGTTTTGGGAGCACTAAGCTTGCTGATGCTAGCGCCAAAGATTCTTTTCAAGTACAAATATGCCCTTCTTGTGTTCTACGGCTTGGTACTTGCTTATTTCATTTACCTGAGGGTTTTTACCGATGATAGTTCGCTCTATTTTCAGCAACAGAAAGAAATTTTTATTCTTTTACTCTCTCCCTTCTTTATCATTATTTATTTGTGGACTTATCAGCAATGGAAAGGAATGGAGCAGCTTAAAAATGAAAAAGGGAAAGCCGAATTAGAGTTGTTGAAAAATCAGGTTAACCCACATTTTCTTTTTAATACCCTGAACAACCTTTATGGCCTAACGGTAGAGAAAGCCGAAGAAGCGCCCGAAGTTGTGTTGAAACTATCGGATATGTTGCGCTATACCATTTACAAGGGCAAAGAAGATCGTGTAGCCTTGAAGGATGAGGTGAGTTATCTGGAAAATTACATTTCCCTGCACAAAATCAGGTACCAAAAACAAGTGGATATTCGTTTTGATAAGGAAATCGCGACAGATCTGAAAATTGCTCCCCTTCTTTTTATCATTCTGCTAGAAAATGCCTTTAAGCATGGGGTTGAGAGTTTAACCAATGAGGCCTATGTTCATATTGATTTGAAAAGTACAAAGGACAGCCTTATCTTTCAGATTGAGAACAACTATGAGCAAACAAAAAAGGCAGCCACAATTGGCATTGGATTGGACAATTTGAAGAAACGCTTGCAATTGATCTATCCAAACCAACACCAACTAAGCATTGAAAAAGGGAAAACCAATTTCAAAATTAGATTAGAACTACAAAAGCTATGATTAGATATGTTATTATAGATGATGAGCCCATTGCGCATCGGATAATCGAAAAATATTGTGCCGATTTGCCGCATTTGGAGAAGAAGGGTAATTGCTACAATGCTTTTGAAGCCATGCAGCTTTTAAACGAACAGGATGTTGATCTTTTGTTTCTCGATTTGAACATGCCCAAACTTTCAGGCTTCGATTTTTTAAGAACACTATCTAATCCGCCAAAAATAATTGTGACAACTGCTTATGCCGAGTTTGCCCTGGAAAGTTACGACTTGGATGTTGCCGATTATTTGTTGAAGCCTTTTGCATTTGATCGTTTTGTAAAAGCGGTGAACAAGGCCCTTAGTAAAACGACGTCGCAAGCTGCAGCACCCGTTTCTCCTGTTGCCAATACAAAGTCTACGCTCTTTTTAAAGGGAGATAAAAAATTCCATCAGATACAATGGGATCATATTTTGTTTGTGGAAGCTTATGGACATTATACGAAAGTTTATTTACAGGATGAGATGATCCTGAGCAATCAGAAGATTTCAGCATTAGAAGAATTGCTGCCTAGCGATCAGTTTTTGCGGGTTCACAAATCTTTTATCGTGGCAACGGATAAAATTAAATTTATTGAGGGCAACCGACTTACTATTCAGGAGCATGAAATTCCCATTGGGCAAACCTATAAAAGTTTGGTTAGCAAACTTTATAATTCCTAAATCAGAAAGTGTAACTTGAATGGAATTAGCTTTATAAAACAGAAATAAAATCCATTTTTTTTTAAAGATAGATGATGAAAATAGCAGTGTTTGGAGCAAGTGGAGCAACAGGGAGACTATTGGTTAAGCAATTGCTTGATGATGGACATCAGGTTAGAATTCTTGTGCGGTCGGCTGATAGCCTGCCGGATTTTTTGAAAAATCAGGAAAACTTAAGTGTAAAAGAAGCGGCTATATCTGAGCTTAGCGATGCCGATTTGGAACAGTTCGTAAGCACTTGCGATGCGCTTGCTTCCTGTTTGGGGCATAACCTGACTTGGAAAGGTATTTATGGAAAGCCTCGTAGGTTGGTTACCGATGCAACACGCAGGTTGTGCCAGGCTGTAAAGGCAAACGGATCGGGAAAGCCCATTAAATTTGTGCTGATGAACACAACTGGCAATAGAAATCGAGATTTAGAGGAAGCAATCTCTTTTGGGCAGAAGTGTGTAATTGGCCTTCTTCGCCTTTTGTTACCTCCGCATGTTGACAATGAGCAGGCTGCCGATTATTTACGAACACAGATTGGACAGAACAATAAAGCAATAGAATGGGCTGCTGTTCGTCCGGATGGTTTGGTTGATCATGAAAATGTTAGTCCATACGAGATTCATCCTTCACCCACGAGAAGTGCAATTTTTAATGCGGGGCAAACAAGTCGAATAAACGTTGGTCACTTTATGGCTGATTTAATTACCGATGAAAATACATGGGCTATTTGGAAAGGAAAAATGCCTGTGATCTATAATCGTACGACAGCAGAAAGCACTATTGAATAGCCGTAAGGGTTTGTGGCAGTTATAGGTTAAGTGTAGTAGTCTTTGCTAATTTTGTTGTGTAGATGGGAAGCAAATGCCTAGCAGCAAAGGCATAGCATTTGCTGCGGCTTCTTACTCATTTACATCATACTCGTAAGGCAACATGTCGCCCATACGTCTTGTTACCATCTCACCTTCCCAGCTGATGTCTAATTCTACAAAGCCTACTTCGTTAAAAAATACTTTTGGCTTGCGAAGAATAATTTCACTCGAATTTGATTGATACATCACGGTAAGATTAGTTGGGTAAGTAAGGTATTTTTTGTTGCTACGATCGGCACTTGACAAATTACAAGCTTCTTGAATTATCACATCTTGACTCTTGAGATTATCATTTGTTAAATTCCTCAATGAAAATCCGGCTGACAATAAATCATTTGCCCATAGTGCTCTTAAGAAATGCATTCGTGATCCTAAATAAGTACTTTCTCTTTTTGATTTATACATCTGTTTATCTGCTGCATTACAAGCCATATCTTCATTAAAGAAAATATTTCCATGAAAAGTGAACGAAGCGCTTTTTCGATAATATTCAAATTTATTGAGAGAGTAAGTGATCTTGTAACCTAAAGCACTGTTGCTAATAAGAATTGGTTTTGAGGCAAAGGCTTTTAATGTATCCCGATCGCTGCCATAGTTAAAGCTTATGTCTTGTTCGTTCGTAATTTCACAATGCATTGCATTAACCGTTCTACCCAAAAATATCCTTTTAAACACTTTTAGATTTGCTTTTCGTTGCGACACAAGAGATTTATCGAATACCTTAAGTTCTCGCATTTTATATGCTTTGGGTTTTAAGTGAACGATTATGGGTTTATCGACATCGAATTTTGGCAAGGTAACAGAATAGTATCCGATAGCGCTAATTGTTAAAGGCATGCACGTATTGTGCGGGATGTTTAAACTAAAGTCCCCATTTTTATCGGAGCTAGTACCAACAAATGTTCCGTTGAAATAGATTGTTGCAAAACAAACTTTCTCATTGGTCTTCTTTTCGAATATTGTTCCCTTAATGATAACTTGATTGTAAGACACAAAATGGAAACCAACAAGCAGTAACAATAGTAAGAGCTTCTTCATAATAGATTAAAACAATGTTGTGTGTGATTTTGTATTCTGCATAGCGAATTGGATTGCCTATTTCTTATGCAGATCGTCTAAAATAACAAAAAAGTATACTAAACAATATTATGTAATGAAGTAAAATAGGAACCTCTGATAATCTAGAATAGATCCGCATAATAACAATTTAGCACATGAGGATTTGTATTGGCTTGTTTAACACCCCTCTAAATCTCCCCTGAAGGGGAGACTTAAAAACCCCAAACCCCTAAAGGGGCTTAAAAGGAGCTGCTAAGATTCTAGTCATAGCCTGACATTTGCGGCTTGCTTATCGTCAGAATATGAGCAATTCTTAAATAAACATCCCCCTGTATCTCCCCTGAAAGGAAGACTTAAAAACCCCAAACCCCTAAAGGGGCTTAAAAAGAAGCTGCCAAGATTTTAGTCATAACCTGACATTTGCGGCTTGCTTATCGTCAGAATATGAGCAATTCTTAAATAAACATTACCCTGTAAGGGGGACTTAAAAAAATAGCACTTCCATAGCCCTTGAAGTATTGGCCTTAGAAA